>NZ_JBLNHP010000001.1:0-1696956 GCF_047780465.1 Aeromonas sp. A04
GCTCGGTAGCTCGTCGGGCTCATAACCCGAAGGTCGTCAGTTCAAATCTGGCCCCCGCAACCAACTATTTGTGCTCATGGCTAGGCTGATGCCAAGCGGTGAACGTAAAGACAGCACGCTACTTTTGCTCGGTAGTGTGTGGTGATGAAGGCAGTACAATTCGGACGCGGGGTGGAGCAGCTCGGTAGCTCGTCGGGCTCATAACCCGAAGGTCGTCAGTTCAAATCTGGCCCCCGCAACCAACTATTTGTGCTCATGGCGAGGGTGATGCCAAGCGATGAACGTAAAGACAGCACGCTACTTCTGCTCGGTAGTGTGTGGTGATGAAGGCAGTACAATTCGGACGCGGGGTGGAGCAGCTCGGTAGCTCGTCGGGCTCATAACCCGAAGGTCGTCGGTTCAAATCCGGCCCCCGCAACCAACTTTCTTCTGTTTCTCCATTTCGTTTTTCCTCTTGTTTTCCCCTCGTTATGTTTCGCACCGTTTCCGGTTGCTCATCATATGTACGCATAATCACGCTTGATATTGATTTTCAAGTGCAAATCTGGCCGCCACCGCGCTTTGTTGGGTATCATCAGTGATATCTCTTCATGGACGAGGCCTCTGCCCAATGATGCAACAGTTCACTTATCTCCCCCCCCAGATCGACATTCATGATGCCACCCTGAGCCAGGCCATGGGCAACGGGCTCTCGGCCAACCTGCTGCTTGTCGCCGAAGATCTGCGCGACTCTGTTCTGGCCAGACCTGAGTTTGCCGCCGTGGCAACCCAGATAGCGCTGGGGCAGAAGGCGCCCTACAGCCTGGTGCAACACAACAGCCTGCAACTGGTGATCTTCATCGGAGCCCGTCCCACCCGGGATCACGCCCTCTACAAGCAGGCCAGATCCTGGATAGCCCCGCTGGCCGGACTCAAGATCGAGCGGATGGGGCTGCATCTGGAAGGGTTTGACGAGGGGGACAGGGCGCAGCTGGCCGAGCTGACGCTTGCCTGCCTGTTGGCGGCCAATGTGCCGCTGCCGAGCCACAAGCATAGCGCCGAGGATGAGTGGCGCTATCAGCAGATTGCTGTGTCGCCTCGCTGCGTGCTGGATCTGGCGCGGATCTACGCCGAGGCCGAAGGCAATGGCATGGCGCGGCATCTGGCGGTATCGCCGGCCTCCGATCTCACCGCCCGCAGCTATCGGGAGTGGGCTCGTCAGCTGGCCCAGGTCGAAGGCTGGCAGTGGCACGAGTACGATCAGGCCCAACTGGCCGAACGGGGAGCCGGCGCCTTCATCGCGGTGGCGAGAGGCTCGGAAGACAACCAGGCCGCCATGGTCAAGCTCAGTTACTGCCCGCCGAATCCGGTGCGCCGGGTCGCCCTGGTGGGCAAGGGGATCTGTCACGACTCGGGCGGTTACAACCTCAAGGTCGCCGGCAGCATGTATGGCATGCACCTGGACATGGGTGGCAGCGCAGTGGCACTGGGCGCCCTCTATGCGATCAGCCGGGCCCGCCTGCCCTACGAGGTGCACTGCTGGCTCGCCATCGCCGAGAACCACATAGGCCCGCTCGCTTATCGGCCGGGGGAGGTGGTGACGGCGCTCAACGGCACCACCATAGAGGTGGTGGATACCGATGCCGAGGGGCGCATGGTGCTGGCGGATACCCTCTGCATGGCGGTGCAGGATAATCCGGATCTGCTGATCGATTACGCCACCCTGACGGGGGCCTGCAAGCGGGCACTGGGCAGCCGTTACAGCGGCGCCTTTACCAACCGGCCCCAGTGGTTCGGCGAGCTGATAACCCTGGGCCAGCGCAGCGGTGAGCGAGTCTGGCCCTTCCCGCTGGATGAGGACTATGACGACAACCTCGATAGCGAGTGGGCCGATCTGTTACAGTGTGCGCCGGGCGCATCGCCGGATCACATAGATGCTGCCCGTTTTCTCAACCGCTTCGTGCCTGCCCAGACCCCCTGGCTGCACCTCGATTTGAGCGGTTTTCGCAGCAAGGGGGGTAATGGCGTGGTCAGCAGTGAAGTGACCGGATTCGGGGTCAGGCTGACGCTGGACTTGCTCGCCAGCCCGCTGGGCCGCCGCCATGAACTCGATGAACAAGAACAGTAAGGGATCCCGTGAAAGTACCAAGTTATGACTGGGTGTTGTTCGATCTGGACGAAACTCTGCTCGATTTCCCGGTCGCCCAGGCCTTGGAGCAGACTCTGCAGCTCTACGGCGTGACGCCGACGCCCCCCAAGATGGCGGAATATCATGCTCTGAACCACAGTCTGTGGCAGCAGTACAACTCGGGCGAGATAGATGCGACCCACCTGCAGCAGACCCGTTTTTCCCTGTTTGCCGAGCAGGTGGACGTAGCACCCATGGCGATGAACGACACCTTCTTGCAGCAGATCATCGCCCTGAGCGTGCCGCTGGAGGGGGTGCTGGAGACACTGCAGGCTCTCAAAGGCCGGGTGCGGATGGGGATCATCACCAATGGCTTCAGCCTGCCGCAACGGGGTCGCCTCAGCAAGCTGGGCTGGAGCGACTGGTTCGAGCCGCTGGTCATCTCGGACGAGGTACGGGTGACCAAGCCGGCCGCCGCCATTTTCCAGCATACCCTGGCCTTGATGGGGCAGCCGAGCCCGGCGCGGGTGTTGATGGTGGGGGACAACCCCAAGACCGACATCGCCGGTGCCGCGGCGCAGGGGCTGGCTACCTGCTGGTACAACCCGGACCGCCACGACACCGAGTGCGAGGCGACCCACGAGATCCACCACTTTGCCCACCTCTCCACCATAGTGCTGGGGCAGTAAGCCAAGCGGCGAGCCGCTCGCCAGCAACAAAAAAGGCAGCCCTTGGGCTGCCTTTTGTCATCTTGTCATCTATCAGGTACCCAGGCGACTGAGCAGCCAGGATTCGAGCAGGGCGACCCCGTGCTCCAGCACGGTTTCGTCGAAGTCGAATTCAGGATGGTGATGAGGCGCCGCCAGATTGGCCCCCAGGATCAGATAGGCGGCCTGACCGCCGTTTCGCTGCACCCGCTCGATGAGAAAGCCGGCATCCTCGCTGGCGCCGAAGCGGCGAGTGTGGATGGTCTCAAGCTTGAGCGCCTTTGCAAGCGGCACTATCTCCTCGAGCAGGGCCGGGCTGTTCTCGATACCGATGGCTTCCCCCTGCTTGCGAATGAGGTAGGTGGCGCCTTGCATCATGGCGGCCCCTTCCACTATCTGCTGCACCTGGCCGAACATGTAGTCGTTAAGCGCCGGGGTGGCGCCACGGGTTTCCCCCTGCAGGCGGGCATGGCCCGGGATCACGTTGCGACCGCTGCCACCGCTGAGCTGGCCCACGTTGATGCGGGTCATGCCATCGCGATGACGGGCAATGCCGAGCATGGCGGTGGTCGCCGTGCAGGCTGCCGCCAGCGCATTGCTGCCCGCGTTGGGCTCAAGCCCCGCGTGGGCGGCGCGCCCCAGAAACTCCACATCGAACTTGGTGGAACAGAGAAACTCGGTGGGATTGACCACCAGCTCGCCACTGTTGGCATGAATGCCGATGTGCAGCGCCAGCAGGGCATCCACATCGTCGAGCTGACCGCCCGCCGCCAGTGCCTTGCCGCCACGGCAGCCCTCTTCGGCGGGCTGGAAGAACAACTTGATACGGCCGTTCAACCGATCGGCGAGGGCTGCGATCCGCTCGGCCAGTACCAGCCCGATGGCGGTATGTCCGTCGTGGGCACAGGCGTGCATCCAGCCGGCATTGCGAGACTGCCACCCCTCCTGACTGGGGGGATGCAGCTCATCCTGGCTCTCATCGACTTCCACCGCATCGATATCGAAGCGAAAGGCCAGGGTCGGGCCGGGACGACCGCTGTCCCACACGCCCATCACACCCGTTATCTCTTCGATGCGGGCCAGCCAGTCGGGATGTGCACCCTGACGCAGGGCGCGCTCCTTCTGGGCTTGTACGTCTACCTCCCGTCCCATGATGAGGTTGCTGGCCAGCAGCTTGTCCCCCAGCATGACTTCAAATCCGAGTTTTGAGAGGTGGTGAGCGATGAGGGAGCTGGTGCGAAATTCACACCAGGCCGCTTCGGGCAGACGATGAAGATCACGACGCCACTGGCGTAGAGCATCTTGGGTCATGGTAATTCCTGCATGGCGAGTCCAGCGGATATTGTGACGGGCAGGGGAGCAAGAGTAAATCCCGGAGCACAAATGCAACAAGGGGAGCGATGAGGCTCCCCTTGTGGACGGTGGCAGTGACATGCAGCTTATATAGTGTGCATCAACCAGTTCTAAATAAGGCTTTCGGTATCACGCTGGGTGAAATAGCCAAAAAAGACAGAGAGTGGTGAATTAGTCAGCGCCTGGGCTATGGCTGTCATTCAGCAATACACAATTCTGGATGACTAACCGGCTCAAAGCTGTGACAGCGACGGCAGAGAGACGGCAACCAGAGTGAAAAACACGGTAAAAACGGCAGTAACAACAAACTCTTTCATATTTTGTCTCCCTTGGCTGACTGTTGATGGGACCAAGATACCACAATTGTGCGGTAAAACAATAGTAAAATGTATTTATGTGGCAATTTATTGGCTTTAAGCATCTAAAGCCTTGTTTTTGCATTTTAGCGTCTGTTTTATCATCTGGCCTTCTTTGTGATGCCGATGCGCACTCTGTGTATGTGGTATAAATTTATAAAATTCATTATGTTATGTTTTGTTCGTGTCAATTTCTCAGTGGGTTTTGTATGGGGCTTTTCTGGTTTTTTTGAAATTTTATCCGCTTTCAAGCCCCTCTGTGGCGTCTGAAAATGTCGTCGAAAGCCAGTTGGCTTGTCCCTTGGCTGAATTTGAAGAGTGCATCCATTTTTTGTCGCATCTTGAACCTTGAAGCCTGACAGGGCGCCTCTTTCAGAGAGCAGGCGCGGTACCCGCTTCTCAGTTAGTACGCAAAAAATGGCGAACATGATGGGGGGCTTGCCATTGCGGGGGCACGAATGACGGCTCCTGCGCTGGGCTCACCTTTTTCTTATGCCATGCGTCTGCGTGCCCCGGTGCGACGGCATTGAGTGGGCCGAGAGGCTCTCAGCACCCCCGGATGACGATACAGGGCTCTGTGCTAGCGATGAGTTTGGCCGACGCCACCGGCGGCCTGTGGTGATGGGAGGAGATATGGGGGCTGATCCTGCGTCCGATGCAGAAAAGGCAATCCCGCCAGCCGGCATACCCTGGATGTCGTGAGCCGCCAAACCTTGGCAAGGAAGCCGCGCCCATTCGTCTATGGCGAGAGGGCTGTCGCTGACTATCCAGGGGCCAGGGAGGCGATCCGCTCGCCGGTATGGCGGGCATGGGGCAAGATTTGGAAAACAGCGCAGCAGATGGCGTGGCAAGAGAGAGGGCGCCTGCACGGCTGCCGGTTCCGCCCGTTGCGGGGCACACGACGTGCATGAAAAAACCCTCCAGCGGAGGGTTTTTTGTCACAACAGGCTGAGCAAGCGACAGGCGCTTAGAACAGGGTGGTGGAGAGATCGTACAGCTCCTGATCGAACGGGCGCTTGAGGTTCTCGATGCAGTCGATGATGTCGTGGTGCACCATCTCGTTGCCCTGGATCCCGACGCAGCGGCCACCCTGACCGGCCAGCAGTTGTTCAACGGCGAAGGCACCCATGCGGCTGGACATGATGCGATCGCGCGCGGTGGGCGAGCCGCCACGCTGGATGTGGCCCAGAATGGTGGCGCGGGTCTCGCGGCCTGTCATGGCTTCGATGTCCTTGGCTAGGGCATTCACGTCGGTGACGTGCTCACAGATGGTGATGATGGCGTGCTTCTTGCCCTTGGCTTCGCCTTCCTTGATCTGTTGCAGCAGCTTGTCCTTGTCGAAGGTCACTTCCGGCACGATAACGTACTCGGCACCACCGGCAACGGCGGCAGACATGGCCAGATCGCCGCAGTGGCGGCCCATGATCTCGACCACGGAGATACGGTGGTGGGAGCTGCAGGTGTCGCGCAGACGGTCGATGGCGTCAACCACCACGTTCAGGGCGGTATCAAAGCCGATGGTAAAGTCGGTACCTGCGATGTCGTTGTCTATGGTGCCCGGCAGGCCGATGCAGGGGAAACCCTCCTCGGTCAGCTTCTTGGCACCCATGTAGGAGCCGTCACCACCGATCACCACCAGGGCATCGATACCGTGTTTTTTCAGATTTTCGATCGCTTCGGCGCGCACTTTCGGGTCTTTGAAGGCGGGGAAACGGGCGGAACCCAGGAAGGTGCCGCCGCGGTTGACCACGTCGGAGACGCTGTGACGCTCCAGCTTGACGATCCTGTCCTGATGCAGACCGAGGTAGCCATCATAGATGCCGTAAACTTCCAGGCCATGATGCAGACCGGCGCGCACCACGGCGCGGATGGCTGCGTTCATACCCGGTGCGTCACCACCACTGGTCAAAACACCAATACGTTTGATTTGTTTGGTCATGAGTGCCTCTGGATCTGAGTTGTCTAATACGAAGTTTTGAAAATGAGATAAGCCACATTGACTATATCGGCTTTCGTATGGGATGCGGGGGCCGCCATAGGAAAAGCGATATGCAGGAGGGGGCAAGCGCCCCCTCCTGGGCAACAGCTTACTTGGCTGCGCCAGCGATGATCTGGGAGAAGTCGTCCACTTTCAGGGACGCGCCACCCACCAGGCCACCGTCGATGTCCGGCTGACCGAACAGATCGGCTGCGGTCGCGCCAGTGACAGATCCGCCGTACAGGATCTGTACCTTGGCAGCCACGGCGCCGTCAAACCCGGCCAGGTACTGACGGATGTGAGCGTGGACGGACTGGGCGATTTCCGGGGTAGCAGTCTTGCCGGTGCCGATGGCCCATACCGGCTCATAGGCAACCACGGCGTTGCTGAAGGAGGCGATGCCACAACGGTCGATGACGGCTTTCAGCTGGGTTTCAACCACGTTCTTGGTCACGCCGGCTTCGAACTGTTCCAGCGTCTCACCGATGCACAGTACCGGCACCAGGCCAGCTTTCTGGATGACTTCGTACTTGGCGGCAACCACGTCGTCGCTCTCTGCGTGCAGGGTACGACGCTCGCTGTGACCGACCAGGGAGTAGGTGCAACCGAAGGCTTTGAGCATGGAGGGGGCGTTTTCACCGGTGAAGGCGCCGGATTCGTGAAGGTCGGCATTCTGGGCGCCGTAGGCGATCTTGCTGCCAGCGGTCAGCTGCTCAACCAGACCCAAAAAGATAACCGGCGGGCAGACGGCGACTTGCACAGAAGGATGAGCGGCAGCAGCCGGGGTCAGTCCTTTGATCAGAGCTTCGACAGAAGCTTTGGTGCCGTTCAGTTTCCAGTTACCCATTACCAGGTGCTGTCTCATCTTGTAACTCTCCTAGGCATTTGATTGCGCGACATTATATGAATTGAACCGAGCCCAAGATAGCTGACCCGGCGGCAAATGACGTAATTTTTTTTCGCTTTCCTGATCCAAATCAGGAATGCAAGGCTCGATTGCTCAATCGTTAACCTGCCCTCGCAAACGGGCCCACCATACCCCAATCCATTCGTGAATGGCAGCCTCGGAATACATCAGATACCGCCCCTTCGGCAGGTAGCTGTAGAGGGGTTGCGCCACCTGGCTCTGCTTGGCTGTGTAGTCGGTGGGGGCCGGCACCGCATTGAGTCCCTGTCCCTGATAGAGCGCCATGGCCCGCGGCAGGTGGGTGGCCGAACTGACCAGCGCCACTCGCTTGCCCTTGAGATAACGGCTGATGCTGACGGCCTCGTCATGGGTGTCTTTGTTGTTTTCAAACAACGTCATCCGCGAGCGAGGTATGCCGAGGCTTGCCGCCATGTGGGCATTGACCTCGGCGTTGGAGAGGGGATCCCCTGACACATAACCGGAGAAGATGAGCTCTGCTTGTGGGTAAGCCTGGGCGAGGCGCACCCCCTCCAGCGTTCTAGCGAGCGAAATGTTGTTCTGCCAGGCTCGCTCGGGCACGGCCGGATCGCTCACATGGCCGTTGCCCAGCACTACTATGGCCGCTATATCCGGGTGCTGGCTTATCTCAAAGGGCGGAAAGGTCTGCTCCAGCGGGCGGGCCAGCTCGTAGCTTATCGGTCGCATACCCATCAGGGTGACGACCAGCAAGGAGAGGGTCGCCAGCAGCTTGCCGGTTTTTTGAAAACGGGTGAACCAGAGCAGCAAGAGCGCCAGCAGCAACAGGGAGAGAGAGAAGGGCAGCGGCATCAGCAATTGGCCTAGCCATTTCTTGATAACAAACAAGTTGGCGGCAAACAGGTTGAGCTCAAACACTGGGATGTCGTCCTTGAGTTTTCAGCAAATTCGGGATGTGACAGAATACCCCTCTTTTTTCGTCAGGCCCAACCCTGCGGCCAAAAGTTGAGTGTGTCTTGAAGCAAGATCAGAGTTTTGACGGGCGCGCCGACAAGTTCGCCCGCAACATTTATGACTCCACCAAGGGGCGCATTCGCACCACAGTGGTGTGGAGCGACATAGAAGCCTGCCTGGCGCGCCTTGGCAACCGACCCCTGCGCATCCTGGATGCGGGGGGCGGATTTGGCTACTTTGCCCAGAAGCTGGCGGCCATGGGTCATCAGGTGGAACTGTGCGATCTTTCCGCCGAAATGCTTGAACTTGCACGGGTCCAGATCGCCGAAAAGGGGCTGGAAGACAGAATTCGTCTCATCCAGTGCCCCATTCAGGATCTCAAGAGCCAGGTGACCGGCACCTTTGATTTGGTGCTCTGCCACGCCGTGCTGGAATGGCTCGCCGAGCCGCGCCAGACCTTGCTCGGTCTGTTCCCTTTCGTCAAGGCAGGGGGCATACTGTCGCTGCTTTTTTACAACCGTCATGGCCTGCTGTTTCAGAGCCTGGTGGTAGGCAATTTTGACTATGTGCGCCTCGGCCTGCGCAAGAAGCGCCAGACCGCCTTGACCCCCACCAATCCGCAGTTGCCGGAGCAGGTATACGACTGGATTGGGCGAGGGGGGCTCAAGATCATCGGCAAGACAGGGGTGCGCGTCATCCACGACTACATGCGCCACAAGCAGGATCAGGTCGAGAAGTTCGATGATCTGCTGGCCATGGAGCAGCAATATTGCCGCCAGGAACCCTTTATCTCCCTGGGTCGCTATATCCATGTGATGGCGCAAAAGCCAGTCAGCTGATGGGTCGGAGAGTGGGTCGACTGGGGGATGATCCCTTCGGTGCTCTTTGCCGTCCCTGGGTCAATGCATCCATGTGATGGCACAAAAGCCGGCCAGCTGATGGCGGCGCAATCCGCCCGCTGATGCTCGGGATAACGTGATTTTTCTGATGCTACCGGATGTAGCCGTGCGCGAGCTTTCGCGCTCAATTACAACAACGAGATGACAACGTCATGATGAGTACATCCCGTACCCTGCCCGAGATGGTGGGATGGGTCAGGCAGGAGGGGTTGGCGCTGAGCCTGCCGACCGACCGGCTGGCCTTTCTAATTGCAATCAAGACCCTGTCCGAAGATGAGTCGGACCTGTCGGAAGCGGCGCTGCACGATGCCTTCGGCTATGTCAGCAACGCCTTTGGCCAGATGGACGAGACCCTCACAGGTCGCGCCAACAACGCCATCAACGATCTCATTCGACAGCAGCTGCTGTCGCGCTTCACCACCGATATGGTGGCGGGGGAGAGCCTCTATCGCCTGTCGCGGCTGGGGATGGGGATCGTCGACTTCTTCATGGATCAGCGCCAGGTCGACTCCATCAAGCTCTCCATCCTGCTTGAACACCTGGCGGCCGAGCTCGACACCGCCCGCAAGGCGGCGCTTGAGACCAACACTCGCGAGCAGTGGGATGCAGAGGTGCTGCCACGGCTCACCTTCTCGCTGGAAGAGACGCTGGGGCGCATCGATCTGACCCAGCGCGCCATGGACGAGCAGCAGAATCAGGTCAAGAGCGAGATAGCGGCCCTGCTGACCCAGAACTGGGTCGATGCCATCCACAGCTGCGAAAAACTGCTGCACGAGACAGGCCAGACCCTGCGCGAGCTGCAAGACACCCTGGACGCCGCCGGCCACCGCCTGCAGGCGGGGCTGCTCAACATTCAGGAAGTGGCCCAGGGGCGCGACGATCTGTTCCATGTCGAGGAGCTGACCCACGCCCTGCAGGGGCGGCTCGATGTGATCACCAGCTGGGGCCAGCAGTGCATCGAGCTCTGGTCTCGTTACGATCGGCACGTCCACAAATTTATCCGCAACGCCATCGACATGGACAAGAACCGCGCCTTCAGCCAGCGGCTGCGCGACTCCATCCGCAATTTCGAGCAGCACAATTTCTTGCTGAGGGTGGCCGAGGAGCCCCGTCTGCTGGAGCTGCGGGATGAAACCATCGCCATCCACGATGAAGAGGTCACCGGCGAGGTGCCCCTCGAGATGGAGTACATGGAGATGGTGGACATCAACCAGGAGCTGGCTGAGCGCATCGAGCGCTACCTGGCCCGCTACCCAGAGCAGGGCCATCAGCTGGATGTGGCCGATGTGCTGCGGGAATACCTGCTGGATTACCCGGCTCACGCCCATTTCGATGTGGCGCGTCTCCTGATCGACCAGGCCGTGCGCCTGGGCCATGCCAGCGGTGAGCGCGAGCTGCACCACCAACCCGCATGGAAACCCATTAACCAAGCTGGATCCAAGGTTCAGGCCTATGTCATTGATCAATACTGAGTTTCCCTTGCCGCTGCGGCTCGCAGAGGCCATTGCCAACCCCTTGTTTCCGCGCATCGACACCGCCTTGCGCTCGGGCCGTCACATCAGTGCCGACGATTTCGAACAGCATTCGGCGCTGGTGGAGTATCACAACGAGCTGGAGATCTTCTACGGCCGCTATCAGGTGGAACTCATCAAGGCGCCGGAAGGCTTCTTCTACCTGCGTCCGCGCCCCAGCGCCGACATCGGCACGACCGTGCTCTCCGAGCTCGACATGCTGGTGGGCAAGGTGCTCTGTTACCTCTACTTGAGCCCGGACAGGCTTGCCTCGGAAGGGGTGTTCGCCATGGGTGAGCTGCAGGAGGAGGTGTTGAGCCTGGCCGACGAGAAGCAGCTGCTGCGCATGGTCAACAGCCGCTCCGGCGGCACCGATCTGGACAAGAAGAAGCTGCTGGAGAAGATCCGCACCTCCATGCGCCGCCTGCGGCGTCTGGGCATGATCACGGCCCTTGGCAACAGCGACAAATTCCGGGTCAACGAATCCGTGTTCCGCTTTGCCGCCGACGTGCGCTCCGATGAAGATCCGCGTGCCGTGCAGCTGCGGATGATCCAGGAGGGCGAGGCCATCTTCCACGACGACGAGATGCCGAGCAGCGATTCGCTGTTTGACGACATCGAGGGAGATTTGGATGAAGAGCAGCTGGAGCTGGAGGTGGAAGATGATCTGCAACGTTAATGTTCTGGCACAGATGGAGTCGGCCGATTTGATGGAGAGTGCGGCGTGAGAGGCAAATTCAAATCCCTGACCATGGTCAACTGGAACGGCTTCTTCGCCCGGACCTTCGATCTCGACCAGCTGGTCACCACATTGTCCGGCGGCAACGGGGCGGGCAAGTCCACCACAATGGCGGCCTTTATCGCGGCCCTGATCCCGGATCAGTCCCTGCTGCATTTTCGCAACACCACGGAAGCGGGTTCCTCCAGTGCGTCGCGCGACAAGGGGCTCTACGGCAAGCTGCAACGGGGTTCCTGTTACTCAGTGCTGGAGGTGATGAACAGCCGCGAGCAGCGGATCTGGGTCGGCGTGCACCTGGAGCAGATCCAGAACCGTGACAACAAGGTCAACATCACCCCGTTTGCGCTGGTGGATGTGCCAGAAAACCTGTCGCCCACGGATCTGCTGCTGGAGAAACTCGAGGGCGGCAAGGGCCGCATTCGTGCCTTTGCCGATCTGAAAGGGGCCGCCGCCGAGCTGGGGGCGCTGAAGGTCGCCAAGTTCAATACGGTGACCGACTATCACAACTTCATGTTCGAGTTCGGCATCACCCCGAAAAAGCTGCGTGATCAAAAAGATCGCGGCAAGTTCTATCGCCTGATCGAAGCCTCCCTCTACGGCGGCATCTCTTCTTCGATCAGCCGCTCCCTGCGTGAATACCTGCTGCCGGAGAACTCGGGCGTGCGCAAGGCATTCCAGGACATGGAGGCGGCCATCTACGAGAACCGTCGCACCCTGGAAGCGATCAAGGAGACGCAAGGTCAGCGGGATCTGTTCAAGAACCTGATCACCGAGACCACCCACTATGTGGCGGCCGACTATGTGCGCAACGCCGCCGAGAAGAACCGTCTCTCCGAGCTGGCCCTCAAAACCCGTCAGGAGCTGGCGGACAAGCGCCGCATTCTGGCCGAAGAGCGCCAGCGCGCCATCTATCTGGCCGACGAGGTGGAGCAGCTCACCAACCGCGAAAAATTGCTGACTGACGAGCTGGAGTCCGCTGCAGAGCACCTGGCCAAGGTGATGGCCGCCGTTGCTCTGCAAAAGAAGATAGAGATGTATCGCGCCGATCTGGCGGAGCTGGTCGACAAGCTGGAGCAACAGCAGGCGATCGTGGAGGAGATCCACGGTCAGCTGCTGGAAGCGGAAGAGCGCAAGGAGCTGGCCCAGGCAGAGGTAGACAGCCTCAAGACCCAGCTGGCCGACTATCAGCAGGCGCTGGACATTCAGCAGACCCGCGCCATCCAGTACCGTCAGGCGGTGCAGGCGCTGGAAAATGCCCGTGCGCAGTGCGAACTGCCGGGATTGAGCGCCGAACAGGCGAGCGAGACCCTGCATCAGTTCCGCGCCGCCGAACAGAGCCTCACCAGCCGGATGCTGGGGGCCGAGCAGCAGCTGGCACTGGCCAAGGCGGCGGTAGCCGAACATCAGGCCGCGCTGACGCTGCTGTTGACTATCGCTCCCGAAACTGCCCGTGAGGCCGCCTGGCCCACGGCGCAGGCGCTGCTCAAGCGCCATATCGAAGACAAAGCCCGCATTGCGCAGGGGCAGGGGCTGCGCGCAGCCCTGACTCGCCTCGAAAAAGAGAGCGAGAGCCAGAAGGCCTTGTTCAAGTTGCGTGACGAGCTGCATCAAGCCTGTGGCCAGCAGATCGCGAGCCAGGACGAGCTCGAGCTCTTCCTCGAAGCCCAGCGTACCCGTCAGGAAGAGCTGGCCGATCAGCAGAGCGATCTGAACCAGCGTCGCGCCAGCCTGGAGCATCAGGGTGCCCAGCTGGGCCGTGATATCGGCGAACTCACCAAGCTGGCCCCGCGCTGGCTCAAATCCTTTGAAAAGCTCGAGCAGCTGCGCGAGCAGAGCGGACTGCCGCTCGCTACCGCCGAGGCGCTTTCGGCCGGCATGCAGACCGTGCTCGACAAGGAGCGCGAGTTCGAGCAGGAGAGCAATCGCATCGCGGCGCAGAAGCAGGCGCTGGAGCTGCAAATTCGCAACCTGCAGCTGGGTGCTGGCGAGGCGGATCCGCGTCTGGCCCGCATCGCCGAGCAGGTGGGGGGCGTGCTGCTCTCCGATGTCTATGACGACATCTCCATCGACGATGCCCCTTACTACTCCGCGCTGTACGGTCCGGCTCGCAGTGCCCTTGTGGTGCTCGACCTTGAGGGCGCCATAGAGCGGCTGAAAAAACTGGAAGATTGCCCGGAAGATATCTACCTCATTCAGGGCAACCCCGACTCCTTTGACGAGGATCTGGTGGAAGCGGACGAGCTGGGGGACGCCGTGCTGGTGCGCACCAGCAAGCGTCAGGTGCGCTTCTCCCGCTACCCCGAGCTGCCGCTGTTTGGTCGCGCCGCCCGGGAAAAACGGATCGAGCAGCTCGATCTCGAGCGGGAAAATCTGATCGAGGGCTACGCCAAGGCCGCCTTCGAGCAGCAGAAGTTCCACCGTCTCTACGGACATTTTCGCGACTTTATCGGCCAACATCTGGATATCGCCTTCCGCCCCGACCCCGAAGCCGAGGTGCAGGCTAAGCAGGCCGAACTGCGCACCTTGCAGGGGGCCATAGCCGAGTGCGACAAGCAGCTTGGGGAATCCAAGGCCATTGCTGCCCAGCTGACCCGATATATCCAGCTGGTGCAGGGGATGCTGCCCTTTGCCCATCTGTTTGCGGAGGCTGACTTGGCCGCCCGTCTCGAGGCGGCCCACGCCGACGTCGAGGCACTTAAAACAGCCGAAGCCTTTATCGCCCAGCACGGCAAGGCGCTCGAGAAACTCGAGACCCTGGTGCAGGTGCTGCGCCAGGATCCCCAGGATCTCGCCGCCCTGCAGGCGGCGTTCGACGAGACGAGCGAGTTGCTGGCCGAGCAGAAGCGCCGCTGCTATGCCCTCGATCAGCTGGTGGCCCGTCTGCCGCACTTCGCCTATCAGGACGCACAAGACCTGCTTGGCAAAGCGTCCGAGATGAGCGAGCGGCTCAAAGAGAAGCTTAAAACAGCCGAGCTGGCCGCCCGCACCGCAGGGGAGCAGCACAAGCAGATTGCCCAGCGCCACACAGAGGCGTTGCAACTGCGCACCGCGCTCGATTCCAGCGCCTCGGCCAAGCGCCAGACTCTGACCGAGTTCGAGCAGGAGCTGGCGGCCATGGGACTGACACTGTCGGACGACATGGAAGAGAAATCCCGCGCCCACAAGAAAGAGATCGAAGAGCTGCTCATCCGCACCCGTTCCCGTCGCACCAGCGCCGAGGCCCAGTTGCAGGTGACCAAGCGCGAGATTGAATCCTTGGGAGGGCGCCTCAAGCTGGAAGGCAAGGATTACTACAGCGCCCGTAAATCCCTGGTGGGCCACAAGGCGAGCTGGTCGCGGGTGGTGCGCCTCGCACGGGACACAGATGTCGAGAAGCGCCTCAACAAGCGCGAGCTGGCGTACCTCGACAGCGACGAGCTGAGATCCATGTCGGACAAGGCGCTCGGCGCCCTGCGGGTTGCCGTGGCTCACGACGAGGCCCTGCGTGATGCGCTGCGTCTGTCTGAAGGCAACCGCAGCACCGAGCAGAAGGTCGCCTTCTACGTGCAGGTCTACCGTTACCTCAAAGATCGCATCCGCAACGACATCATCCGCTCCGATGATCCGGTGGAGGCGATCGAGGAGATGGAGATCGAGCTGGCGCGCCTGGCCGACGAGCTCAAGCAGCGTGAAAATCACCTGTCGCTCTCCTCTCATGAGGTGGCGGCCAAGATCACCAACATCATTCGCCGCGAGCAGAACCGCATCCGGGTGCTCAACCAGGGCTTGCAGAACATCGCCTTCGGTCTGGTGCGCGGGGTGCGCCTCAACGTCAATATCCGCGAGGCTCACACTCGTCTGCTGACCGCGCTGGCGGACCAGAGTGCCATGCACAACGATCTGTTCGCCGACAAGGAGCTCAGCTTCTCCGAGGCCATGGCCAAGCTGTTCCAGCGTCTCAACCCACAAACCGAGCAGGGGGATCGCAGCTATCAGGTGATGGGCGACGTGCTGCTCGACTATCGCAACTACCTGGAGCTGGAGATCGAGGTGCAGCGTGGCGCCGATGGCTGGCTGCGGGCCGAGAGCGGTGCGCTCTCCACCGGCGAGGCGATCGGTACCGGTCAGGCCATCTTGCTGATGGTGCTGATCAGCTGGGAGGAGGAGTCCCGCCGTCTGCGCGGCAAGGACATAGCCCCCTGCCGCCTGTTGTTCCTCGACGAAGCGGCGCGCCTGGATGGCAAATCCATCGCCACCCTGTTCGAGCTGTGCGAACGGCAAGATATGCAGCTCTTGATCGCGGCGCCCGAGAACATCAGCCCTGAGAAGGGCACCACCTACAAGCTGATCCGCAAGGTGCAGGGCAAGCATGAACACGTGCACGTGGTGGGTCTGCGGGGCTTTGGCTTCGCCGATGACAAACTGATCGCCTGACACAGGTTGACGGGTGAACACACAAACGGGAGGCTGAGGCCTCCCGTTTTATATGGAAAATATGGGAAAATGGGTGCTCCGGTCTCGTTGCTTGAAAGACGTGATGCGGCATGGAACGCGCGATTGGTCATCCCTAGGTGGTCATTTTACGGCACGACAGAACCGCTTATCCCGGCAAGGGGAGCAAGGACAAAGCCCATGGCTGACATGAAGGGAAAGATGCAAGACGTACAAAAAGGGCTGCTGTTATCGCTTTGTCTGCTGCTGGCAGCTTGCAGCAGCCGATATGACGACAGCCACGGCGGCAGTTGGCGCGGTTATACCGACACCGGGCTCGCCTCCTATTATGCCGACCGCTATCACGGCAAAAAGACCGCCAGCGGCGAGCGCTATCGCAACAACCTCAATAGCGCCGCCCACATGGAGTTGCCCTTCGGCGCTATGGTGCGGGTCACCAACCTCGCCAACGGCAAGAGCGTGGTGGTCAGGGTCAATGACCGCGGCGCCTTTAAAAACGGGCGTATTATAGATCTCTCCAAATCGGCTTTTAGCAGCATTGGCAGCACAAGATCCGGCCTTATCAAGGTGAAGATAGAGGTGCTCTAGTCGCCGACTCGTTCAATGGCACGAACAGAGTGTCCAATCTGCCCGGCTATATCCCGCCGGGTACTCCCTTTTACACTGCTCCTTCGCTCAAAGGTGGCTCCCAGACCGGAGCCCCTTTGCCTATCCCTGAAAATGGAGCAGATAAAGATGAGTGAAGAGAAACGGGTGTCCATCGCCGTACTGAAAGCCCGCGCCGGCATGAGAGATCCGCTGCGCCGTGAGTTGCTCAAACTCATTGCGCCGACGCGGCGAGAGCCGGGCAATCTGGATTACGTACTGTTTGAATTGCGCGACGAACCGGGCACCTTCTATATGCGCGAAGCCTTTGTCAGTCAGGCTGCGCTGGATGCCCATTGTGCGACCGACTATTTTCAGGCCTTCGCCAATCAGACCGATACATTGTTGGCAGAGCCGCTGCGGCTGATTTTTATGGCGGAGGTGAGCCATCCATAAGCGAATTGGGCCTGCTGCTGGCCCAATTTTCCCCCATATGCCAAGTGTCCAGCCCAGACGCTTTCCCGCTATTCCTTGGTGTCGATGATCCGCCAGCTTGCATCTTCACGACACCCGTTAGGGATGTTGCATTGCACAGGTTTCTCCTATTTCTGCCCAATAGCCTTTTCATCTCCCCGCTGGTCGGTAAGATATCCAAATGAAAATCAAATTTGCGCTAAGCCTAGTGCTCTAGATAAAAACCGTGGCAGGCCATGTCTGCTTAACGACACGACTGGCTATCCAGGAGGGCCGATATGGCTTTAACGGGGGGACGAGATGGAGATCGCGTTGGCGGATGTGCCGGACAGTGAGTTCGAACAGCGCTTTGCTGCCGTCAAACAGGGGATTTTTCCCTATGTTGAGGCGGTCTTTGGCTGGGATGACGACTTTCAGCGCGAGCGGTTGAGCAGTGAATACCAACCGCAGTGGTTTTCGTGGATCCTGCAGGGGGCGAGCGAGTCGGTCTGCTCTGCTGCAAGCCATACGACGATGCGCTGCACATTCATCTGCTGATCATCTTCCCGCAGTATCAGGGTCGGCAGTTGGGCTCGGCCGTCATGGACCGGCTGTATCGCGAGGCGGAGCGTGAGGGTAAAAGTCGGGTGACCTTGTCCAGCTTCACAGACAACCAGAGGGCGGTGCGGTTTTACCTTCGGCTCGGTTACAAGGTGGTGGAGGGGGATGAGGTGTTTGTCTCCTTGTCCCGGCCGGTGACGAGGTCGTCATGGCCTATGTGATGTTGAAAACCTCTGCCGTTGGGTCTTGTTTCATTCACGCAATCAAGGCTGGGACTGATATATGACAGTGCAATTCAAGCATTTTGACGATGTGCTGGCTCCGGATTTTCTGCCGCTGCTCAACGACGCGACGATCAGAAAACACCTGATTGATCATCCCCGCTTTGATCTGCCCGAGGTAGGGTGCTGGATGGATGACAAAATGCGGATCAACCAGCAGCCGGGGTGTCGTGTTCGAGCCGTGTTGATCCATGGGCAGCTGGCAGGGTGGTGCGGAATACAGCCGGATGAGGATGGCGTCGAGCTGGCCATTGTCATCGATCAGGCCCACTGGGGAGCCGGCATAGCCATATTCAGGGAGATGATGTGCTGGGCGCGGGAGATGGGGCATTCCGAGGTCCGCTTTCATCTGTTGGACAGTCGTCCCGCCTATGTGGCGTTGGCCAGCAAGGCGAGCCGGGTAGAGAAGACGCGGTTCTCCGGGCGGATGTTCACCACCTATTGTCTGTCGGTTGAGTGCTGGTTTGCAGCTTGCTGACACCAGATGAAAATGGCCGGCAACCTGTTTGCCAATGCCAATGCCAATGCCAATGCCAATGCGCTGAGCCATCCGTTTATATCGAGGTGGGGGGGATTAAGATCTGCAGCGAATGTTGCCATGACATAAGGCGTTTTATATGCGGATTTCAGTGCGCTGAAGAACCTGTTTTGACACATAGACCCGGCTTGAACACCTGTCGGTTGGCTGCGGCAAGGTGACAAGGATGGCGATGAATCTCGAGTTCAAAAAAATAAACCTGGCGCGTGACTATGGGTTTTGTGTGGCGGCCCGCCGGGACGCCTATGTTTGCAGCTTCCATCGCCATGAGGGGTTTGAGCGCTTTCTGACCGGGTATCATGAGCGGATGGCGGTCAGGCTGGCCAGCAAGGAGTGGCATTATCTGCATGTATGGCAGGCTGGTGAGATAGTGGGGCAGCTGGAGTTTTGCACTTTCTCAGCCGAACCGGATACCGGCTACATATACCTGATCTATTTGACGCCACAGGCATGTGGTCAAGGCATGGCCGAATTACTGCTCCGGTATATTGGTCGCACACTGCGGCAGGCCGGTTGCCGGCGGGTTGTGTTGTCGGTCAGCCGTCTCAATCAGCGGGCGCTACGTTTCTATCGGCGCTGCGGGTGGCAATATCTGGGGCCAAACCCCAAGCATGCCGAGACAGACTTCTATGAATATTGGTTGCCGGATCCGACGTAATCAGTAGCCGTATTTGAACGGGGGGAAAAAAAGTCCCATGGAGGGGGAAAATATATGGAAGTGAGACAAGTCCGGGTATCGGATGCAGATAGCGTACTGGCCCTGATGAACAGACTCGACAATGAAACAACTTTTATGCTCTATGAGCCGGGTGAGCGCACCACAACAGAGGTCGAGCAAGCTCAAATACTGGCCTCGTTTGTCGATGCAAACAACAAAGTCATGTTGGTACTGTCGGTACATGGCGAGATTACAGGTTTTATTGTCGGCATCGGTCAACCGGCAAATCGCAACAAACATGTACTGTATTGCGTTATCGGTATTCAACACTCAGCAGCTGGACAGGGCTTTGGCAAAAAAATGATGTCTGCGCTGGAGGCCTGGGCCAGGGCGCACGGCTTTACCCGTATGGAGTTGGGCGTCATGTGCCACAATGCCCGGGCTTGTGCGCTATACCACGCCTGCGGATTCGAGGTGGAAGGTGTCAAACGCAATACGATGAGAGTCGATGGGGCATATGTCGATGAATATATGATGGCCAAGCTGATTGAGGAGGTGGCATGAGCAAGATGCAGTGGTGGGTTCCCTTGAACGTCGCTCGGTCGTCAAAGAGTGCGCGCAGATGGGCGATGCTTGTGCTGATGTCGCTGCTGGCCACGGCGCCAACCCAGGCCGAGGAGTCGCAGCTCGGCGCCGAGTATCACCCTCTGGTACAGAAGGTGATCGATGCCGCCAGGGCGCGGGATCCGCAGGCCCTTGCCCGTCAGATGAAGTACCCCTTCAAGCAGGAGTACCCCATCCCGGTCATCAAGAACTCGTCCGAGATGGTGGCCCGTTTCGACGAGGTGTTTGATGACGCCATTCTCAAGAGTATCGCCACCTCTCGGGTCGGGCAGGATTGGCAGACCATGGGCTGGCGCGGCATCATGCTCGGCAGTGGCGAGATGTGGCTGGATTTCGATGGCAAGGTGATAGCTATCAATCATCAGACGGCGCAGGCAGCAAAACTGAAGGCCGAGCTTGTCACCAAACAGAAAAGCGATCTTTATCCCGGCCTGCGGGAGTACAAAAGCCCCGAACTGATGTGGCAGACCGAGAAATTTACCATTCGCATCGACGAGCTGGGGGATGGCCATTATCGCTATGCCTCCTGGGCGAAGGGCAAGGCGCTCAGCGACAAGCCGGACTTGGTGCTGAAAAATGGCATCATCAGGGTGGAGGGGACGGGGGGCAACCATACCTATCAATTCACCAGCGGCCCCTACCGCTACGAGTGTGTCGTGACAGTGCTGGGTGAGCAGGGCGCACCAACCGGTGAGCTAGTCGTCTATCAAAACGAGGTTGCCATCATGCACCAGCCGGTGATCAAAGTGCTCTGATATCCCTTAATCTGCCCGAAACGTTCAAAGAGCGGCCAGGTGCCGCGCTTTTGTTGTCTGCAACGGCTGACTGTATTCGCTAGCCCTGCGGCACTCGAACCCCTTTATCGAGGTAGAGGCTGCTGTAGTGGGCGCGGTGGGTGACAAACATCACCTGATGGCGGCTGCCGTCGGAGAGGATAATAAAGTCGCCTGCCTGGGCGGGGCTCTGCAGGCTGATCTCCTGTTCGGGGGCGGTCAACTTGTCGACCTCCTCCTTGAAGGTGAGGGTGTACGAATACATAGGGTTCTCCACAGCAGGACCGTATACAGACACGCATCACAAGGCTAGTTGCCATCGTCCGTATCCGCGGCGCCCAAGCGGCACCTGTGCGGCATTTAATTTAACGGGTAAGCTGGGTCTGCTTATCTTATATGGGGGCATGGCCTGCATTTGCCAGTGTCCCTCGCTTGGGGCCCCATAACAGGCGCCAGAGTGGTTTTCAGCACGCAAGCAAGGAGTGGTCATGAAGGAGCTAGCCTCCCCGTTGGAGCCTGAGTTGGTGCGGATTGCCGCGTTTTCTGACGGGCAGCAAGGCGGGAATCCTGCCGGTGTCTGGCTGGGGTCTGGCTTGCCCGCGGCAGAGGAGATGCAACGCATCGCTGCTCAGGTGGGATTTTCGGAAACGGCCTTCGCCGCGCCCTTGTCGCCACTCGGGCCACCAAGCTCACCCCGGGGGGCTGCGACCGCCCGGCAAACCGCCGAGTCTGGGGAGTGGCGGGTGCGTTACTTCTCCCCCGAGGCTGAGGTGCCCTTCTGCGGCCATGCCACAATCGCCCTGGGTGTGGCGCTGGCGCGGCGCTTTGGAGAAGGGGAGTATGCATTGCACCTCAATCAGACCGAGATCAAGGTATCGGGCTGGCAGGATGAGGAGGGGCAGTGGCAGGCGGCGCTGCAATCGCCGCCGACCCGCAGCAAGCCGGCCCCGGCCGAGTTGGTGAGTGCCGCGCTGACGCTGTTTGGTTACACGTCAGCAGATCTGGATCCCCGCATTCCGCCGGCACTTATCCATGGCGGCGCCGATCATCTGGTGCTGGCCCTGAACAGTCGGGCTGCGCTCTCGGCCATGCACTACGAACTGGCGAAGGGGCGAACCCTGATGCAAAGGGAAGGGCTGGTCACCATACTGTTGGCTCATGCCGCCCGGGATCAGCTGTTTCATACCCGCAACCCCTTCGCCTATGGCGGCGTCTATGAGGATCCCGCCACAGGCGCGGCCACCGCTGCCTTTGCCGGTTACCTGCGCGATATCCATTGGCCCCACGGCGGCATCATAGATCTCTTTCAGGGGGAGGACATGGGGATGGCGTCACACCTGCACGCCGAGATCCCGGCCGCACCCGGCAGCTCAATCAGGGTGTTCGGCCGGGCCCGCCTGATGTGAGCGACACGCAAGGAAAAAACCGCCAACTGGCGGTTTTTTCCTTTGTGCAGGAGCGAACTCAAGCGCGTTTCTCGGCATATTGCGCCCACTATGCGCTCTGGCCATGCTCCCCAGACGGGTTCTGCTCCTTGTGAGCGGTAAGCCAGTGCAGCAGTTGACGACTTACCTGCGGGCTGCCGAGCAGGGCCATATGGCTGGTACGGTAGGCAATCCAGCAGTGGGAAGGGGGGAATGCCAGCTGGTGGCGCGCCTCGTCATGCTGGCCGAGGGCGCTGCGCAGGGGCACAAGTCCATCGCCAATCAGCCAATCAGCCAGCAGACCGCGCTTGGCCGCCGTGGTGGCCGCTATGGTGAAGCAGGCCACTTCGGCGGGCAGGGGCAAGGGGGGGCGAGGATCGGGCAAGGCGTGCGGTTCGCCCTGCGGGGACGGCGAGTCCATCACCTTGCCGTGGCGCAGATCCTTGATGCCGGCGCTGCGCAGCTGTGCCAGCCTGACTAAGGGCTGGGTATAGGCGGTGGCAGGCAGCAGCTGTTCCAGCCAGTGACCGGCGTGTTCAAGGGGGGCGCCATGATGGGGCGTGCCGAGAAACACCATGTTTTTCAGGACGCCGGGCCAGCCCATCTCACTCTGGCCGGCATGATGACAGGCGCTGCGGATCACCAAGCCGCCCATGCTGTAGGCCAGCACGCTGATCTCGTCGATGCCACCGGGCCAGTGGGTTGCCAGTCGTTCCAGCTGACGGGCCAGCTCCCGCCCGTTTTGCGCAACGGGCAGGCCTGAGTTGTAGCGTACATAGACGGGCACATAGCCCAGCTCGCCGGCCAGCATCTCCCCATGGTTGAGCGTTTTTTCTTTGTCCTTCCCCCTGGTTTGGGTCTGCCACTGCAGATCGTTCATGCACAGACCATGCACCATCAGCAGCACCCGCCCCCCGGCGGGCAGACTCGACGGCATGGCGTGCCAGTCCAGCGGCTGGCCGCCATGGCGCAGTGTCATGGGCGTGGCGAGGGCATTGTGGCTCTCGACCAGCTTGTCCCCCATCACACCATTGAGGGTGGCGAGCAGGGCGGCGCGCCTGGGCGTCTCGGGGATCTGGTGCAAGGGAGGCGTCGGTGGCAAGCGGGTGAGCAGGGCATGGATGCCACCGCTCAGGGTACGGGCGGCGCCGTGCACTCCCTGGTAGACCAGACCCGTGATCCCCCGGGTCTGACCCTGGGCCTTGCCCCTGATCCCCATGCCACTCAATACCGCCTGATGGACGGCCTCGGTGATCTGCACGGCAGCAGGCAGGGCCTGGGTGAGCAAGCGGGCCAGCTCGCGGATATCGGAAAGATGCGGCTGCTGCTCTGTCGACTGGGTCATGGGGTCGCCCTCAGGGAGATGGTGTCAGCAAGCAGGCTTGCACCCACTGGGTGCGTGCTGGCTGGCACAGACTCATCCAGCTTGCCGTGTTTGCCTCGGGTTTACCAGTGAAGCCGCTGGCAGATCCTGCGGGGCAGGGCCCCTTGCTGCACGGGGTGCCGCGGGAGTGCGTTTCCTCTGGCGCGAGGCGGGTCACGGTAACGGGCAGCAAAATCCTCTCTACTTGGTCATATGGCACCGTAATAGGGAGGCGAAGATGTCACTGTTTGATGAGCGCAGGGTACAGGATCTCTGTGCCCGTTTGCTGGAGGGCACCGATGAGAAGGGGTATTCACTCGATAGCAAGCATGGCCGCGAGCTGCTTGCCCTGTTGCAGGCGGTGAGCGGCGTCAAGCCGGTGGGGCGCAGCGCTCGCCATACCTTGACCCCCGCTGGGCACGACTATCTTGCCAAGCAGCTGGCACACACAACACCTCAGATGCCGGATATGCGCGGCAGTGTGCAGGCTCTTGGGGTGAGTTTGCCTTCGCGCCTCAATCAGGCCAGTTTTCATGCCCTCTGGCATGGGGACAGCAAGCATCCACGCAGTGACACAGACCCGGATCAAGCTGCCATGGACATAGCATTGACGCAGGATGAGGTGATCCGACTGCGTACCCTGAGCCCGTTGTCACTCATCGATCAGGATGGCCAGCGCCACGAGATGAGGGCGCCGATGGCACTCTTGGGAGAGCTGGCCTTGCCGGAGCGCAGCCTGGCCAGGTTGCAGGGCATCGAGTGGCAAGGGCGGCAGATAGTCACGGTGGAGAACAAGGGCGCCTTCGTAGATTACCCATTGCAAGCGGGGGACCTGCTGCTCTATGTACCCGGCCGCAATACCAGGCTGGCACGGCAAGTGATCCCGCTGTTGCCGGCGGCTGTGCCCTGGGCTCATTTTGGCGATCTGGATCAGCGGGGATTGGACATTGCCACCGAGCTGGCCGGGGCCATTCATCGGCCCCTGGCACTCTGGTTGCCCGAGACGCTGATGGCGTATATCCATCACTATGCCCGTCCTCTGACCCGTCAGCTTGAGGGGCAACAGGCCAGCAGAGGCAAGATCCCCTGGGGCGCCGCTCCCACGGCAGGCAGGCCAGGGGATCTGCTGGCAGAGGCACTCACGCATCTGATCGCACACGGGTTGTGGCTGGAGCAAGAGGTGCTGGTGCTGGCCAGACGTTGGCAGTCATGGCCATTGGGGGTGGCTTGCGACTAATGGAGTGATAAAAAAACCGCCTGATGGCGGTTTTTTTATCATGCCGGCCCTTATTTCAGGGCTTTTTTCAGCTTCTTGATCTTGCCTTCGTGCTTGGCAATTTTCTCAAGGCGTGCGGCGATCTTCTTCTTGATATCTTTCTTGCTGGCTTTGGCCATCTGTGTTGCTCCTTTTGCAGTGGGGACACCTCGAGTGTCCGTGAGTCTGTCCATCGACGTCCCAGAGTGCCACAAGGTTGCCGTCTGAGCCAAGCCTCTGTCGAAGAAAACAGCACATTTCAACCGGGGTGCCGAGGAAAAACAGGGGGGCTAGCTACGAGTGAGCTCGGTTGCAGTAGGCATCAAACAAGGTTGGGCGAGCTTGTGCGGCATATCGCGGCCACCAAAAAGCGCCCCTTGGGACGCTCTTGGTATCACTTGCAAACCGGACTCTATCAGGCTTTTTTCAGGTAGGCGGCGACCAGCACTATCTGCACGCCGTTGACCTTGCCTTCGATGTGCAGCGGGTTGTTGGTCAGGCGGATGCCCTTGACCAGGGTGCCTCGCTTGGCGGTGAAGCCGCCGCCCTTGACGTCCAGGTCCTTGATCAAGGTGACCGAGTCGCCTTCGACCAGCACGGCGCCGTTGGAATCCATAGTAGGTACGCTGTCGTCGTCGTCGCCAGCCTGGCCGGCTTCGGCCCAGGCCTTGGTCTCGTCTTCCATGTACATCATGTCCAGCATGTCCTGAGCCCACACTTCGCCCTGGCCGGACAGGGCTTTCAGCTGACGCCACGCCATGACCTGCACGGCGGGAACCTGGCTCCACATGCTGTCGCCCAGGCAACGCCAGTGATTGACCACTGTGGTGTCCGGCTGCTCCAGCTGGCCACGGCAGGTGTCACACAGGGCAAGGCTGTGATCATCATCGCTGGCCGGTGAGTGGGGCACAGCGAAGGCAGTCAGTGCCTGTTCGGCGCCGCACAGTTCACACTTGGCGCCCGCGCGCGCTTGCAGGATGGCATTGATGGTCATGTTTTGGTTCCATTCATGTTGGTAAAATGGCCCGCCTTGAGCGAACCAGGGTAAAGAGGGGGCGGAATATAGCATAAAACCCCTATCTTTGTCAGGCCAACGCCCGGGCTCCGGGTCGTTTGCCAGCTTGACACTTGCGCTCACGGCGGCTTGTCGGGGTCAAGCCGCCGGTCAGGCCCAAGCCCAGCTTCGTGGCAAATGCCCCGCATTGGCGAGTGCTTTTTGGGGAGGGATCGCTAGAATAAGCCTCTTTTTTGACTGCAAGGCAGGGGCAAGCGTGCTGGCTCAACGTTTTCAACAACTGGATAGATTGCTGACCGAGACCCGGCGCTGGTGGCAATACCAACCCTATCATCACCTGAACCTGGCCTTCGCCGACGAGGCCCCCGCGCTGGCCGCACAGCTCAACGCCATGCCCCTTGAACAGATCAATCGGCTCGATGGTGACATGGGGGCGCTGTGCGACCTGCTCGCCCCCTGGATCCCGGCGGGGGAGATGCTGCATGCCCTGAGTGAGCTCGCGCTATTTAGCCCCGAGCCCATCCAGTGCGCCAAGGAGATGGCGATGCACATGCCGGGTCGCAAGCAGGCGCAGATAGAGGCCTTTACCGGCTGCCTGCCACCTCATCAAGGCCCCTATCTGGAGTGGTGCGCGGGCAAGGGACACCTGGGGCGGCTGGTTTCCCTGCATCGCCGGGCAGAGATCCTGAGTCTGGAGCTGCAAGGTCCGCTCTGTGAGGAGGGGCGTCGGCTGGCGGCCCGTGACGGGGCCCGCATGCAGTTTGTGCAGGCGGACGCCTTTGCGGCCGATGCCGGCCAGCTGCTCGCTACCGAACACCATGCCATGGCGCTGCACGCCTGCGGCGAGCTGCACACCCATCTGCTGGCGCTGGTGGCAGAGCGCGGCGCCCAGGGGGTGACCATATCCCCTTGCTGCTATCACCTGATCCGCGGCACTCACTATGCTCCCTTGTCCACCGCCGCCCGGGCCAGCGATCTGCAGCTGGCCAAGGCGGATCTGAGGCTGCCGCTGCAGGAGACGGTGACCGCCGGGGCCCGCATCTCGCGCCTGCGCGAGCTGGAGGTGGTGTGGCGGCTCGGGTTTGACTGCCTGCAGCGCCAGGTGCGCGGGGTGAACGAATATCTGCCGGTGCCCAATATGCAAAAAAGCCTGCTTACCGGCAGCTTCGAGGCATTTTGTGAATGGGCGGCCGAGCGCAAGGGAATAGCTCTGCCGGCGGGGATGGATCTTGCCGATTTTCTGACCATGGGGGAGGCCCGTTATGGCGATGTCGCCCGCATGGAGCTGGTGCGTCATCTGTTTCGCCGGCCGCTCGAGATCTGGTTGGCGCTCGATCGGGCGCTCTTCCTGCAAGAGCAGGGCTACCGGGTGGAGGTGGGCGAGTTTTGCGACAAACCCATGACCCCCCGCAATATCTTGATCCGTGCCGTGCGCTCTGCGCAGGCATGAGTGACATCCCTCTGGAATGCCCGGCTGCCAGCCGGGCAGCGTCCCATACTGCCGGGTGATTGACCCCATCGATGTGTGATGTGGCCCATCATGGGATGGGCCACGGCAAGATGCGGGTTGCTATTATTTTTCATCGGCCTTTACAAGGCATATCACAGTGCCCTTTGCATCAGTCGGAACATCTGTTTTTTATGCATTTTATGGTGTTTCGCCCAGAGAGTGAAATGGCTCACAGATCCGTTTTATTTCTTAATTTTTGATGAGAATTTAGTTATGAAAAGGCCTATTCTCGGGATGAACTTTTCCGAGACAAGGACTGTGCCACATGTTCAAACCCACGCAATGTGCCTGGCTGGTTGCTGCTGCCTGCGCATTTCCAAGCTATGCCACCATGAATATTCAGCCCGATCCACAAAATGCCGGTGGATATGTGATTGCCGCACCGGATCTGGCGGCAGTTGAAAAAGCAAAGACAGCCAATCCCATGTACGGGGTCTGGTCAAAAGCATTGGCGACACGGCCCAATAATATTGTCGATGCCATCATACCAAGAGCGGCCAGCAACCCGGATAACGTCAAACGGGTCGAGCGGGTATTCACGGAATCGGACTGGGAATATTTGACCCAGATGGCGGCGCCTGAATATACCTATGAACGCTTCTTGCGGGCCATAGGTAAATTCCCGGCTTTTTGTGGTGAATATACCGATGGCCGGGATTCGGATGCCATCTGCAAAAAATCCATAGTGACGGCCTTCGCCCATTTTGCCCAGGAGACGGGCGGGCATATCAGCAAGAACAATATATCCGACAATCCGCTGGCGCTGGAGGAGTGGCAACAGGCGCTGGTGCATGTGCGCGAGATGGGGTGGTCAGAGGGGCAGGCGGGGTACACCACGGGTTGCGGCCAGAATGACTGGCAGAACAAGAAGTGGCCCTGCAGCACGGGGCAGGGCTATTTCGGGCGCGGCGCAAAGCAGCTCTCTTATCACTTCAACTACGGCGCCTTCTCCGAGGCCATGTTTGCGGGTGATGCCTCGGTGCTGCTGAGCGATCCGGGGCGGGTCGCCGACTCCTGGCTGAACCTGGCCTCCGCCATCTGGTTCTTCCTCACCCCCCAGGCCCCCAAGCCTGCCATGCTGCACGTGATAGACCGCACCTGGGTGCCTTCCCAGCGCGAGATAGCGGCGGGCATCGGCTACGGCTTTGGCACCACCATCAACGTCATCAATGGTGGCATAGAGTGTGGTGAACAGAACAAGGACAAGGGCCAACCGGTCAACCGGATCCGTTATTGGGAGGGGCTGGCCGAGCATTACCAGATCCCCGTCAAGGCCGACGAGAAGAACACCTGCTGGCAGCAGACCCCTTATGGCAGCCTGAATCTGAATGGCGCCACCGATGTGCTTTATACCAACTGGGATGGCAACTGGAAGTACTACCCGGACAGACCCGGCGGTTACTCCTTCGAATGTGAGCTGGTGGGGTTTCAGACCGCCTATTCGGCCCTGGTGCCGGGGGATTACGAGAAGTGTGTGACCAACTTCTACGGCTCCCATGCCAACTGGCCCAAGGTGCGGGTGGTGGCCAAGCTGGATCCGGCCCCCGTGGATCCGGTCGATCCGCCGATCGGGGACGCGCCGGCCTGGAGCGCGACCGCCGTCTATACGGCGGGGGCCAAGGTCAGCTACAAGAGTGCCATTTATCAGGCAAAGTGGTGGACTCAGGGCAATGAACCCGGCAAGGGCGATCCCTGGGCGCTGGTGCCAGCTAGGTAAGGAGGGCTTGGCTCCATCACCTGGGCTAACGAGATTTGTACCACGGATCCTTCATATATCTGGCTGAACGGCAAGGGGGAGGCTTATTGCCTCCCCCTTGCATCTTATAGAGGCCATTTATTCAGCTAGGCAGAAGATGAATTGCCATGCTTGCACCTCCCGCTTATCAAGAGATGACTTCGCCCTGAAGAAGACGGTTTATTTATCCTCTGTTCATATCCGGCATCTTATGGTGCTCCCTGTTGGCGATATATGTGGGCGAAAGGCCGTTTGCTGGTCTGGCGATGTGGGTTGGATGCCATAAATATTGACGAATGGCTGCTCATTCAGCGTGATGCGATGACTGGCAGCCATCATGCAGGCCTCTTGTTATCGCGCACCAACACTCGATAACCTGGGGCAGGGAAATTTATCTCCACCGTCATCAAGCCTATTTTCATGGCTGTTTCGTTTGGCAGAATGTGCCTGGAACAATATCCATTGCACTATATGGCGCGGCATAATGGCGTGATCTTGTCGTGTGCCAGCCTCTCACTCTGTGGATTGAGAAACAGGTGGCTATATCGGACATGGGCCTTGATGATGCGCGGGCAGAATCGGGATAAACAAGGAGGGGCCACACAATGAATATCGCCATGCATTTTGAAATTCCGGTAACGGATATGACGCGAGCCATCGGGTTTTACTCCCGCGTATTTGGCATCACGTTCGAGCGAGCGGAGATAGATGGCAACGAGATGGCGTTGTTCCCGCTCTCGGAAGGGAGCGAGGGGTGTTCCGGTGCCCTGGCCAGGGGAGAGACATATGTTCCGAGTCTGGATGGCACGCGGATTTATCTGGTGGTGACCGATATCGAGCAGGTGATGGCCAGCGCCTTGTTGGCCGGTGCCAACAGTCTGTATCCCGTTACCCGGGTTGGCGACATCATCAGGGTGGCTGAATTTCAGGATCCCGAGGGCAACCGGATCGCCCTGCAGGAAACGGCCAGACGCTGACGCAAACATTCATTCATGCTGGGCAGGCCAAACGGGGTCCGGCTCGGCACAGACAAGCAGGTGTTATGACGATACGTATTGCTACCCCGGCGGATGTCCCGGCGATGTTCGAGGTGCGTACCAGTGTGCGAGAGAACCAGATGTCCCTCCTGGAGCTGGCCGCAGTGGGGATCACCCCCGCCACCTTGCCCGGCATGCTCACCGGAAGCGGGCGAGGCTGGGTGGCCTGTGATGGGGACCAGGTGGTGGCGTTTGCGATGGCAGAGGCCGGTGACGCCACCATATTTGCCCTGTTTGTGCGCCAGAGTCATGAGGGCAGGGGGCTGGGGCGCCGCTTGATGCAGGCTGCCGAATGCTGGCTCAGTGCCGAAGGGTGCACCGAGGTGTGGCTGCTGACCGATGCGGATCTCCGGGTCAGGGCCAACGGTTTTTATCGCCACCTTGGCTGGATGGAGGATGGCATTCAGAAGGAGGGAGAGATGCGTTTCAAAAAATGCTTGCGAGATGATGGGTAACGAGCAGGCTGTGGTGAACGCGTCCCTCTTTGGGGAGAGGCAGCACCACCCCAGATGCAGTGCACAGGCTGGATCAGTGCCGTGTTTTGTGAGGCAGTTAATGGCGAGGGCGCGACAGGCGTGGTACTCATCTGATGCGAAATATGGCCGAAGAACGGCTTGGATCCATTTTGTCAGGGAGGCGTTATGCAAGGACATTGTTTGTGCGGCGGGATCCTGGTGTCGAGCGGGGATCATCAGGAGGTCAACCTCTGCCACTGCACCACCTGCCGGCGCTGGTCCGGCGGTCCCCTGTTTGCGGTGCACTGCGGCAAGGACGTGCGTTTCAGCGGGATGGCGCCTGTGGCCTATCGCTCCTCGGAATGGGCGGAGCGCGGCTTTTGCCCCACCTGCGGCACCCACCTCTTCTATCACCTGCTGCCGACGGATGAATACATAGTGCCGGCCGGCCTCTTCCAGCGGGACGATTTTCAGCTGGCGAGCCAGATCTTCATCGATGAGAAGCCAGACTTCTACGAGTTGAAGAACGAGACGCCCACCCTGACCGGCCAGCAGGTGTTCGAGCAGTTTGCGCCCAAGCCCTGATGAGAAAGGTGCTGATGCGATGACGTTGACAGACAAGGACAAATGATGGAACTGGTGGTGATCCGCCATGGTGAGACCCAGGCCAATGCCGAGGGGCGTTATCTGGGGGCGCTGGATGTCGGGCTGAACGACACGGGAGTTGCGCAAGTCACCAGATTGGCGCAGCTGATCGCGGCGACGGAGGCGCCGTTTCAGCGGTTGCTGACCTCGCCTCTGCTGCGGGCAAGGCAGAGTGCCGAACTTGTCTCGCGCACGCTGGCGCTGCCTGCCCGGATAGTGCCCGCCTTTCGTGAACGTCATGTGGGGGTATTTGAAGGGCTGACCCAGGCAGAGGCGAGGGAGCGTTATCCCGCGCTGTGGGCGCGCAATATTACCCGGCGCTGGACAGCAGCGCCGCCAGAAGGGGAGTCGCTGGATGCCGTGATTGCGCGGGTGTCACTGGGGTTGACCAGGCTTGCCGAGGAGGCGCAGGGCGAGCGGGTCTTGCTGGTGGCGCACGGGGTGGTGGCAAAAGTGATCCGCGCCCTCACGACCGCGGGATTCTCCGATTTTTTCGACTGGCAATTGCCGAACGGTGGCAGTCTGGTCGTGGTGCACGCATCGAGCGGGCCACTGATACGTTTCAGCCGCCCGAGCCTGCAAGATTGAGCGCTTCACCAGCTCATCGAAGCGGCACCGATGGCATCGGGAGACGACTTGATGTCGGCATGGGAGCCCTGTGTGAACATGCAACCTCCACTGCGAATAACACGTTGATATTCAGTACAGTGTGGGCGTTTTTCCACCAATCATGCCATGCGTCAGGATCCGCCATGGCGTGAGTCAAGCCGCGGCGGGGGTGACTGGCTCAGGGGGCGTGGCTGGGCTTTACTCAGTTGACTTGGATATCGCACACGTCGCCAGCTGTGTTTGGAGAGGCGGTCTCGGTGTCGAGGCCAGCGCTGGCAAGGGATGTCAATCGAGGCAAGGAGAGAGGGATGAAGATCAGCATTGATGCGCGTATCGAGCAGGAGATAGACGCCGTCTGGTGGGCCTGGAATGACCCGGACTGTGTCGTCAAATGGAATGCCGCCTCCGATGAGTGGCACACCACGCGCAGCCGGGTCGATCTGGTGGTGGGTGGTCGTTTCTGTCATCACATGGCGGCCAGGGATGGCAGTGCCGCCTTCGATTTCGAGGGCACCTTCACCCTGGTCGAGGCTCCGACCCGGCTTGCCTATGTGATGGATGACGGACGGGCTGTGGATGTGCGCTTCGTCGAGGAGCAAGGTGCCACCCTGGTGAGCCTGGACTTTGACGCCGAGTCCGCGCATAGCCGTGAACAGCAGCAAGCGGGCTGGCAGGGCATTTTGAACAACTTCAAACGCTACGTGGAGGCGGCGGGCTGACGCAGATCCGGCCAGGCCAATAAAAAACCACCGGCGGGCGCGGTGGTTTTTTATTGGGACATGAGCCCAGGTGTGTGATGCAGGCGGCAGACGCTGGTGGCAAGGGGCATCAAGGTGGTGTCATCGGCAGGGGTGTTGTCACCCTTTGTCTGTGGCCGTTTACTCTTCTATATCCAGCAGCACCAGGATGGCGCTGTCGCCGCCCCATTCACGAGGGGCCTGATGAAAGGCGCGCACATTGGGATGCTGGGCCAGCCAGCTCGGGATCCGCTGCTTGAGGATGTGTTTGCCGATGCCGTGCATCACGGAGGCGACGTGGATGTTCTCTTTCTGGCAGAGGGTGAGCAGGGCGGCCAGCTCCTGTTTTGCCTGATTCTGGTTCATGCCGTGCAGATCCAGATAAATCTCCGGCGGATAGATGCCGCGTTTGAGCTTCTTCAGCTCGAATTTTGACACATCGTCACGCACGTAACGGGTCGGGCCATCCTCGTCCAGATGGGGCTGGTACTCGTCGCTGAAAAAGTGGCCAACCCCAAGCTTTTCGCGGCTTTCACGCAGTTCGCGTTTCTGCTTGACCGGGCGCAGGTCGGCCCTTATGGTATCTTGCTTAATTTTCCGGGTACCTTTGACAGCATCGCGAAACAGCAGGCTTTCCTCGATCGTCGGTGAGGGCGTTTTTTTCATCAGGTACTCGTCTTGCTCGCTATATAGGTTTCTCGGGCCGGATATTACTCGACTTGGAGGTGGATTTGGACAAGATATTTATCGATGAGGTGGTTGCCGAGATGCACACCATCCAGGACATGTTGCGCTGGGCCATGAGTCGTTTCAACGACGCCGGGATCTTCTACGGACATGGTACCGACAACGCCTGGGATGAGGCCGTGCAGCTGGTACTGCCCGCGCTACATCTGCCGCCGGACGCGGATCCGGGCATGCGCCACTCCCGTCTGACCACCAGCGAGCGTCATCGCATCGCCGAGCTCATCATTCGCCGCGTGCAGGAGCGCGTGCCGGCCGCCTACCTGACCAACAAGGCCTGGTATGCCGGTTGGGAGTTCTACGTGGACGAGCGGGTGCTGATCCCGCGCTCCCCCATCGCCGAGATGGTGGCCAACCGCTTCGCCCCCTTCCTCAAGCATGAGCCGACCCGGATCATGGATCTCTGTACCGGTTCCGGTTGCATCGCCATCATCATGGCTCACGAATTCCCGGATGCGGAAGTGGACGCCATCGACATCAGCGTGGATGCGCTGAACGTGGCCGAGCGCAACATCACCGATCACGGTCTGGAGCAGCAGGTCATTCCGATCCGCTCCGATCTGATGCGCGATCTGCCCGCCGGTGACAAGTACGATCTCATCGTCTCCAACCCGCCCTATGTAGATTCCGAAGATATGTCGGATCTGCCGGAGGAGTTTCGTCACGAGCCGGAACTCGCGCTGGCCTCCGGCTCGGATGGCCTCAAGCTCACCAAGCGCCTGTTGGCCAATGCCGCCGACTTCCTCAAGGATGATGGCGTGCTGGTGGTCGAGGTGGGCAACAGCATGATCCACCTGGAAGCCCAGTTCCCGGAAGTGCCCTTTACCTGGGTCGAGTTCGAGAACGGTGGTCACGGCGTGTTCGTGATGACCAGGGCCGAGCTGGAGCAATACCGGGACCATTTCGCGATTTACAAGAGCTAAGCAGCAAGGAGCACCCATGGCAGGGAACAGTTTTGGCCAACTCTTTCGGGTCACCACTTTTGGCGAGAGCCACGGCCTGGCGCTGGGCGCCGTGGTCGACGGCTGCCCGCCCGGGCTCGAGATAAGCGAAGCGGATCTGCAGGGAGATCTGGATCGGCGCAAGCCCGGCACCTCCCGTTACACCACGCCACGCCGTGAACCGGATGAGGTGAAGATCCTCTCCGGAGTGTTCGAGGGCAAGACCACGGGCACCTCCATCGGGCTGCTCATCGAAAATACCGATCAGCGCTCCAAGGACTACTCCGACATCAAGGATGTGTTCCGCCCGGGCCATGCCGATTACACCTACCACCAGAAATATGGTCAGCGGGATTATCGGGGCGGCGGTCGCTCCTCCGCCCGTGAGACCGCCATGCGGGTGGCGGCGGGGGCCATCGCCAAGAAGTATCTCAAGCAGATGCACGGCATCGAGATCACCGGCTTCCTTTCCCAGCTCGGCCCCATCAAGGCCGAGGCGTTCGATGCGGCGCAGATTGAGCAGAACCCCTTCTTCTTCCCCGATGCGGGCAAGCTGGAGGCGCTCGATCAGTACATGCGTGACCTGAAAAAAGAGGGCAACAGTGTCGGTGCCAAGGTACAGGTCATTGCCAGCAAGGTGCCGGTGGGCCTGGGCGAGCCGGTGTTCGACCGGCTCGATGCCGACATAGCCCACGCCATGATGGGCATCAATGCCGTGAAAGGGGTGGAGATAGGCGACGGCTTTGCCGTGGTGGAGCAAAAAGGCTCCGAACATCGCGACGAGATGACCCCGGCCGGCTTTGCCAGCAACCATGCGGGCGGTATTCTGGGCGGGATTTCGTCCGGTCAGGATATTGTGGTGAGCATGGCGCTCAAACCCACCTCCAGCATCACAGTGCCGGGCAAGACCATCAATACCGAGGGCGAGGCTATCGAGATGATCACCAAGGGTCGTCACGATCCTTGTGTCGGCATCCGCGCCGTGCCCATCGCCGAAGCCATGCTGGCGCTGGTGTTGATGGATCACCTGCTGCGCCATCGAGCCCAGAATCAGGGTGTGCTGACCCATACGCCCCAACTGCGCTGATCGGCCTGCCTACCCCGCCAACTGATCGAACGGTGGCGCAGAAAAATACGCAATGACGCAGTCACAGGCAGCGCAAAAAGGCGACCCCAGGGTCGCCTTTTTTATGGATCTCGCCGCCTAGGGCTGACGGGCCTGGGCCGTGTCTGGTCTGGGCGCGGCTTCCTCACTCTCTGGATTGTCAAACCGGCATGGAGGCGGGGCAAAGCCGCTGCCGGGCGAGGGAAGGGCGGCGATGGCGTCATTGACCCGGGCGAGCTCTGCCTCGCTCACCGCCTCTTTGGCAAACATCAGGCTGACCGGCTGATGGTGCAGCAACAACTGGCAGCGGATGAAGCCATCCGCCCCCAGCTGTTGCAGCCGATAACGCGCGTATTGCCACTCCATGATGACCCCATCCAGGCGACGAGCCAGCAGCAGCTCGATCAACCTGTCGTCGGTGTTGTAGTCGTTGGCGCCCTTGAGGGCCGGGCAGTGCTCCATCCGCTGGGTGGGGCGGGTGCCACGCAGCTTGCCCAGATGCAGTTGCGTCTGCTGGCACAGGGCGGGGAGGCTCTGGATGCCTTGCCAGGGATCGGCATGGCCCGGAATGGGGTTGTGGCTCAGCAGCACGAAGGTACTGCGCCGGTAGGGGGCCGAGAAGCGGGCGAACTCGCGCCGATCCGGGGTATCGAGCGCTCCCATGGCCAGATCCAGCTGTTGCTGCTTGATCAGGTGCAGGGCCCGGGCCCAGGGCAGGTTGCGAAAGCGCGCCTCCAGCCCGGCCTGGCTCAGGATCTGGCGGGTCAGGGTCACATCCAGCCCATCCAGCGATCCTTGAGGGTTGATGTAGCTAAAGGGCGGCCAGTGGCCCCAGGCCACCGACAGCCTGGTCTTGGCCCCGAGCGGCAGGCTCAGGCCCAGTGCCAGCAGCAGCAGGCCTGCCTGACGCCAGCGACGACACTTGCTTGTGATATGTGCAGCCATGAGCCTGAACCTCCTTGTTCGGGGACTGAAATGATGGTCGTCTGTTGCTGGCATCAAGCATAGCCTGATTCGAATGAGTTCTGAGGCAGGATCTGCGAGCGGGAAGGTGACCCACTTTTTCGGTTCGCGCTGGGATGAACATCACATTTCTCTCGTTTATCCACGGCAACTCCGTTAGACTGCGCCTCTATTCTTTCCCCTTTGCTCTGCTCCCCGGGGAAATCGTTGTTTTCTCAATAGGCCCAGAACTTGTGAGATGGCATCGGCTCAGCAGAGGAGCCCCACCACAAATCCCCGGCGCCACTATCCCTAGCAGGTAATTATGAGTTTTTCTTCCCTCGGTCTGGCCGAACCCTTGTTGCGTGCCGTTGCCGAGCAAGGCTACGACACCCCGTCTCCCATTCAGCTGCAAGCGATCCCCGCCGTTCTGGCTGGTCGCGACCTGATGGCGGCGGCCCAAACAGGGACCGGCAAGACCGCAGGCTTTACCCTGCCGATGCTGCAGCGTCTGATGGAGAGCAAGCGTAAAGTTTCTCCCAACCGGATCCGCGCCCTGGTACTGACCCCGACTCGTGAGCTGGCCGCCCAGGTGGGCGAGAGCGTGCGCAACTACGGCAAACATCTGCCGATGCGCAGCCACGTGGTCTTCGGCGGTGTCAGCATCAACCCGCAGATGATGGCGACTCGCCGTGGTCTGGACGTGCTGGTTGCCTGCCCGGGCCGCCTGATGGACCTCTACAACCAGAACGCCGTCAAGTTCGACGAAGTCGAGATCCTGGTGCTGGACGAAGCGGATCGCATGCTCGACATGGGCTTCATCCGCGACATCCGCAAGATCCTGGCCCTGATGCCCAAGCAGCGTCAGAACCTGCTCTTCTCCGCGACCTTCGCCGACGAGATCCGCGAGCTGGCCACCGGCCTGCTCAACAACCCGGCCGTGATCGAAGTGGCGCCGCGCAACAGCACGGCCGAGCGCATCGAGCAGCTGGTTCACCCGTGCGACAAGGCCAACAAGATCGGTCTGCTGAGCCATCTGGTCACCAGCAACGACTGGCAGCAGGTACTGGTGTTCACCCGTACCAAGCACATGGCCAACCGTGTTGCCGAGACCCTCGACAAGAACGGCGTCAGCGCCGCCGCCATCCACGGCAACAAGAGCCAGGGTGCCCGAACCCGTGCTCTGGCCGGTTTCAAGGAAGGTAGCGTCAAGGTGCTGGTTGCGACCGACATCGCCGCCCGTGGTCTGGACATCGACAAGTTGCCGCAAGTGGTCAACTTCGAGCTGCCCAACGTGGCGGAAGACTATGTACACCGTATCGGTCGTACCGGTCGTGCCGGTGCCGCCGGTCACGCCATCTCCCTGGTCGCGGCTGATGAAGGCAAACTTATCAAAGCCATCGAGCGTCTGACCAAGCAGAACATCCCGTGCGAGCAGGTGGCCGGCTTCGAAGCCTCCCGCGAAACCCTGGACAACATCGCCCGTGGTATAGGCGCGCCGCTGCGCAAAGAGCCCCGTGATCCGAGCGAGCAGCGCCGTGTTGCGCCGCGTCCTCAGGGTCAGGGCCAGCGTCAGGGCGCCGGTCGCTCCGCCAATGGCGGCAACGCCGGCGGTGCCCGCACCGGTAACGGTGGCAAGCCCAAGCCGCAGGGCGGACAGCGTCCGGCCGATGGCGCCGGCAAACCGGCCCAGGCTCGCCGCCCCCGTCGCGCTACCCACAACCAGTAAGCGAGTGAGGTAACACCTCCCAGCGTCACAGGTTGATATAAAAAGCCCTGCCAGATTGGCAGGGCTTTTTTGCGTCTGTCGTTCACCGCCATCCCCGGTGGCTGGGGTTGCCGCCCAGAGTAGAGGGAGCCCATCCTGGCTTCAGCAGCTGGCAATCAAGTAGTCATGCTTGCTGACTTGCGTCTGGATCTGTTGGCACAGGGTGTGAATATGGGGCTCATCCATTTTCTCACGAGAAATATAGATGCCGATAACCCCTTTGTTATATTCCTCATCCATGTCGAGCGGGACTATGCCGAATTGGGCGAAATAACTCGCCATGCTGCCTGGATAGGGCATGACGGCATTGCTGGTCTTTGCCATGTCAATGCCAGCCATCAGCGAATTGCAGGTATAAATTATTTTGTCATTGAGCTGCATAGCTGCCTGATCTTGTTTCTTTCTTGCCAGGTCCTCGACCAGATGAAGATATTGCGGCTCATCCGTGGTGATCAACAGGCTGGGGTAATTTACCAGATCCTGCTTGCTGCATACTTTCCCCAGGAGGGGATGCCCGGCCCTGACAAATATGGCATCGCTGGAGGTAAATAACGGGATGAATATCAGGCTGTAATGTTTATCCAGACCATGGATCTCATGTCCCAGAAACAGGTCGATATGATTGCCAAGGAGCAGATCCAATAGCCGTAGGTGATTGCCGACCTCGATATTGATGGCACAGGATGGATTGGCTGCTCGATAGTGCAGAGTGACAGGTTGCAGCACATGCTGCCACCAGGCATGGCCGGTACCCACTCTCAGTGGCAGGGCCGCTCGCTCGCGAAGAATCGCGAGCCGCCTGAGGGTATCATCATAGATCCGCTGCATCACGCGGGCTTGTGTCAGCAGCAGCTCCCCGGCGGCGGTCAGCGTCACGCCGCCGGCGTGCCTGATCAGCAGGGTCGTGTCCAGGCTCTCTTCGAGTTTCTTCATGTTGTGGGTCAGCGTCGGTTGGCTCAGCCCCATATGTCTGGCTGCCAGACTCACACTCTTGTGGGTCGCGACCTCGATGAATTGTCTTAGATGTTTGTCCACGGAAAACGGCGTCCGTTCAGGGTCAGGCGGAGCGCAACGCTAGTGCAAGCATGCGAGACTGTCAATCGCCACCGTATCGCCAGAAATGGTTTTTATGTGTGTCTCTTCACGTTGTTTTCCATTCGTTTTGGCCAGCAATAGCGCCATTTTAGTGCGTGCGATCACGCAATTTCATGCCGTTATAGAGCACATCTATCTCGCCAGTCAGCTCATCTATGTTTCCTTCCAGACATGCGGGTGTAAGCTGTGAAAACAATTTTTATTGTTGTCATTCAAATAACAAAAAATAAAGTAACGAAGGGAATATATGAAAATCCATCCATTGGCTTTATCCGTGGCATTATTATGCGGCGGCGTCATCTTGTCCGGTTGTAACGATAATGGCTCATCTTTCGATAATGACAATACGGTCAAACCAGAGGTGAAGGCCCCTTGGGATTTCGATCTCTATCTGGTCGGGGAATTCAGCGGCTGGGATCGCGCAGACAAATTCAAGCTGGTTTTCAAGGACGGGGTCTATCGGTTGGATAACCTGAAGATGAATTCAGGCATGTCGCCCTTCAAGGTAGGGGGCCCGGAGTGGACAAAATATCCTGATTTTTCTGCCGACAGCCGCAAAGAGACCAGTATTTTCCCGGATCAGCGCTACCCCATGTATTACCAGAATAATGGCCAGAACAACCGTCTGGTTGTGACCGAAAAAGGGTTGCTCGATATTCAGGTCAAGGTGACCAACGCCGATCTGGCGGCGCCCGTCATCGAATTTGCCATGGTGCGCGATGACCCCAATTACGGCGAGAGCCTCTATCTGAAGGGTGTAGATGGCAATCTCGAACCTCTCTTGCAGATGGTCTACCAGGGTGACAAGCGCTATGTGGTGGTCGCCAAGCTGGCCCCGGGGGAGCACAAGATAAAGATGGCATCCGCGCAGGATGGGATCGGCTTTGGTTCCAGCGGCGCCATTTCATTAAATGAAAGCGTCAGGATGCAGCGCTGTGACAGCAGCTGCCAGCTGGCGTCCCTGTCGGTGTCGCAGGCGGGGTATTACAAGTTTGTCCTCGATGCGAGTCAGGATGAGCAGGCCCCCTGGTTGCGGGCCAGCGTGGCAACGGACGAGGATCTTGGCATGATCAACCCCCATGAAGGGCACGAGCTTATCGAGAAGCTGGAGTACCAGACCCACAAAGCCGGGGTCAAGGAAATCGCCACCTTCTCGGTCAAGCAGGCCGGTGCCGACTATCGCGGCTATGCCCAGTCGACGACTCAGGAGCTGCGGGATCCGGGGGATAGCTTCACCACGTATCAGGAGCAGGCCGATCTGCCCCTGTTGCGCTCGGGAAACATGGTGTTTGATGCCCTGTTTGCGCTGGCGACACACGAGATGCGGCAAAACAGCGTGGCCCAAGTCAAGGATGGCAGTTACGGCGGCGGTCAGGCGATCCCCTGTGACTGCTTCGAAACCGGTGCCAAGTGGCATTATGTCTGGACGCGGGATCTCTCCTACGCCACCGATCTGGGGCTGGGTATTCTGGATCCGCAACGGGCGCGAAACTCCTTGCAGTTCAAGCTCTCCGATTTCAGAGCCGAGCTGAAGCAGGGCCTCGACGGCCTGATCCCGCAGGGACGCCAGATCATCCAGGATACGGGGACGGGGGGCAGCTGGCCCATCAGCACAGACCGCATGGGCTGGGCGCTGGCGGCCGAGCAGGTGCTGGCGGCCTTGCCTGCCGGGGAGCGCAGTGCCTTCCTGCCCGAGGCGTTCGAGGGGTTGCGCAATACCATTGAGAGCGATCGTCTGGCGGCCTTCGACGAGGGCGATGGCCTCTATGGCGGGGAGCAATCCTTCCTAGATTGGCGTGATCAGACCTATGCCAAGTGGATCACCGCAGACATCGCCCACATCGGCATGAGCAAATCCCTCTCCACCAACGTGCTCCATTATCAGGGGTTGAGGCTGGCGGCGCGTCTGGCCACCGAGCTGGGCCAGGATGAGCTGGCGACCCGCTACAGCCGGTGGGCCAGCGCGCTCAAGCAGGCCATCAATCACGGCTTCTGGCTGACGGATGAGAAGATGTATGCCAGCCTGATCAACACCAGCACGGATCCGAGCCCGGCCTACAAGTTCGACCTGCTCGGGGAATCCCTTGCCATCCTGGCGGGCATTGCCGATGAGAGCCAGGCCAGGGAGATCGTCAGTCGTTACCCCATGGGGCCTTATGGCGCCCCTGTTTATTTCCCGCAGCAACCCGACATGCCGGTCTACCATAACCGCGCCATCTGGCCCTTTGTCTCCGCCTATGGGCTGAAAGCCGCCGCCAGGGTGCAAAACGTGGCCGTGGCCGATCGCCATGTCGACTCCCTGATGCGCGGGGCCGCGCTCAACCTCTCCAACATGGAGAACCTGGAGTGGCTCTCCGGTCAGCCCTCGCTGATGGATCTGACTCATCCTGACCTGACGGGCCCGGTTATCAACTCACAGCGCCAGCTCTGGTCCGTTGGCGGCTATCTCGGCATGGTGACCAGCACCCTCTTTGGCTACAAGGTGGAAGAGCAGGGGATCCGAGTTTCACCCTTTGTCACCGCCCACCTGCACAAGCTGATGGGGGCCAAGCCGGAAGCGGCGCTCAAGGGGCTGAACTACCGCGGCAAGCAGATCGAGATCAAGTTGCTGCTCCCCGAAGCCGGGGAGGAGGGCAGCTACTACCCGGTGCGGGGCATAGCGCTCAATGGTGCCCCCGTGGGTGAGCTGATCACCGAGGATATGCTGGCGGTCAGCAATCTGATCGAGGTTCAGCTGGGCGCCGGGGTGGCCGATGAACAAGGGATCCGCCTGATCGAGGACGTGGCGCCGCTGGATGTGGAAAACCGCGAGGTGTTCGCACCGACCGAGCCCACCCTGCTGGGGGTCACCGAGCAAGGGGGCAAGCTGGTTGTCGGGTTGCACGACAGCGTCAATAAAGGGACGCTCAGCTACAACATCTATCGGGATGGCAAGCTGGTGGCCGCCGGGCTCGATGCGGCGAGGGATTGGGTCGACGATCTGGCACCGCAACCGGGCATGGCCTATTGCTACAGCGCGGAGGCCATCTACCCCGAGTCTGGCAACCGCTCCCATCACGCCAAGCCGGTGTGCTACCAGCCCGAGCTCCAGCGCATCGCGGTCGATGCCGACGCGGTCTCGCATACCGGCACCCTCACGGCAGCTGATACGGCCATTCCCGTGCCCTATCTGAAGGATTGGGGCCGCCCGGAAGATACCCTGCTGGTGCGGGGCGTCACCCTGGATGGCAAACGTGCCATTCGCCTGCAATACAGCAATGCTCAGCACGCCATCAACCTGGGGGTGACCAACGGGGTGAAGCGGGTGTCCGTGCTCAGCAATGGCAAGGTAGTCGCGAGCGGCATGGTGCTGATGCCCCATGTGATGCAGGATGGTGACCTCAAACCGCTACGGGACTCGACCCCTGTCATTGCTGCTGTGCCGGCGGGGCAGTACGACATCCTGGTGAGCGACTTCTATAACATGAGCTATCTGAAGGCGAACGCTACCTACAATGATGCCGGTGGGCAGGGCGGAGCGGTCAACCTGATCGATCTGGCCAGCATTACAGTCTCGGTTCGTTAAGTCGCAGTAGCAGAGCAGCCCCAGGCCAATGGCTCGGAGATGCTCTGCTATCGTGCCCAATGAAGAAGCCCTGCCAGATTGGCAGGGCTTTTCATTGGTATGAGAGGCGCGGGACGCTTACAGCGCGGGCAAGTATCCCAGGCTGACACTGACCTGCACGCCCACGATCAGCACCCCCATGGCACCGGCCAGACCCAGCGCCAGCACGCCGCCCGGGGCGCGGTAGTGGTGCGCCTCGGCCCGTTTGCGGCTTTGCCACACCAGGGTCACCGGCAGCAGCACCGCCAGCACCGCCAGCGCGATGGCCGCGTAACCCAGCGCCATGATGAAGCCCTGCGGGAAGTAGAGGGCGAACAGCAGGGGCGGCACGAAGGTGATGAGGCCGGTCTGGCTGCGGCCCTGCCAGTTGTCCTTGCGGCGGGTCACCTTGGCCATGAAGTCAAACAGCCCCAGCGTCACCCCGAGGAAGGAGGTGGCGAGCGCCAGATCGGCGAACAGGTGCATCGCCTGATTGAAGGCGGGCCAGCTGACCAGATTGCCGACGCTGGCCAAGAGGCTGTCGAGCGCGCCGCCGGTCTGGATCAGCGTCTGTTGACCGAGCAGCCCCAGGATGGCCACCTGCCACAGCACGTAGAGGATGAGCGGCAGGGCCGAGCCCCACACGAACACCCGGCGCAGCCGCTTGGGGCAATCGCCCAGGTAGAGCATGACGCTCGGGATGGAGCCGTGGAAGCCAAATGAGGTGAAGATCACCGGCAAGCCTGCCAGCAGCAAACCCTGGCCGAGCGGCATGGAGAGCAGGTGTTGCCCCTCGGCGCGCGGCAGCAGCAGCGCCAGCACCCCCACCATGATCACCAGTTTCACGGTGAACATCAGCCGGTTGAGGTAATCCACCTGCTTGGTGCCGACGCAGACCATGCCGCCAAACAGCAGGGTAAAGGCCCAGGCGGCCTGCTCCTGGCTGAGGGTCATGCCCGCATCGGCCAGAGCCTGGGCCAGCAGGCTGCTGCCGCCGCTGATGTAGGCGGAGGCCAGCGAATAGAACAGCATCAGGATGCAGAAGGAGGCGATGCGCTTGCCCCAGGGGCCGAGCAGGTGATCCGCCAGCTGGTGCAGGTACCACTTGCCGGTGTTGAGGCTGGCCTCTACCTGCAACATGGCGGTGAAGGCCATCAGGGCCCAGAGTCCGACCATCAGCAGCAGGGTGGCGGGTCCGCCGAGGGAAGAAGAAGCCAGCGGCAGGGCCAGCATGCCGGCGCCTATGGTGGTGCCGGCAATCAACAGGGTACAACCCAGGGTCTTGGTGTTCATGGTGTCCATCCAGATCGAGAAACTGCGTATTCAAAAAAGAGTGCCAGTGGCTGTGCTGGCAAGGCGCCTCCGGGGTCGGGACCGGAGGCTAGCGATATCGGAGTGGACGCATCGTTACGAAAAACCCATGGATTGTAAAAGATGGTTGCCACGTTAACGGATCAAAATAGTGGAAACAAGCCTGTAAAGGCGGATTTTGTACTGAAAGGTGGCAATAGGTGGAAATAAAAGATGACAGAAAGGGGTGTTAACTGGTGGAAAAACGCGCCGGCGTGGAGAGTGCCGGCGCGTGAAGGGAGATGTCAGCGGCGACGCTTGAGGGTCCGGCTCACGTAGTGCAGCCCGCACAGGTATTCGCCGTTGATCGCCTTGAGGGCGAGCTCCAGTGCCTGGCTGGCCAGGGCATCGTGCTGCTGGGGCAGGGAGTTGATACCAAAGGGGAGGAAGTCGAGCAGGCGATCGTCCCCGAAGGTGGCCATGGCGAGCCGGCTCATGTCGGTCTCCTGCTCCAGCAGGTAGTCCAGCACCCCTTCCATCAATATGTAGGAGGTGGCGACCAGTGCCTCGGGCAGCTGGCCGAGTCGCTGGTGCAACTCCTTGATCAGGCGATAGCCCTCGGCACGGGAGAAGTGGGCACCCTCGCACAGATGACGCGTGGCGCTGTGGCTGGCGACGGCCTGCTCGAAGCCCGCTTTTCGCTCCTGGCTGATCGTGAGCGCCGGCAGCGCCGTGATCAATGCGATGTGCTTGAGCGCCGGGGTGAGCAGGGAGGCGGTGAGATCAAAGCTCGCCTTCTGGTTTTCACTGGCGACGGTCACGAACTTGTCGGCGGCCATGGCCCGGTCGATGGCCAGCACATGGATGCCGCGAGCCTGCTGGCGCGGATAGAAGGGATCGTCCGGTGGCAGGCAGCTGGCCACCAGCAGGGCATCTACATGACGGCTGGCCAGCATCTCGGCCAGCTCCTTCTCGGTGGCCGGTTCATCTTCCGAGCAGACGATCAGCAGCTGATAGCCCTGGGCCCGGGCGCCTTGTTCGAGGCGCTTGGCGAGCTTGGCGTAACTGGCGTTCTCAAGGTCGGGCAGGATGAAGCCGAGGGTCCTGGTCTGGCCGCCGCGCAGGGAGGCGGCGCGGCTGTCCGGCTGGTAGTTGTGGGCCGTGACCACGGCCATCACCTTGTCACGGGTTGCCTGACTGATGCGGTACTGATCGGCCTTGCCATTGATCACATAGCTGGCCGTGGTGCGTGAGACACCGGCGAGGGCGGCGATTTCATCCAGTTTCATCATATTGGCTCTGTTTGAGTTGCAAGGCCCACGGTCACTGCCAGGTGAGGGCACCGAAAAGTGTGCGCGGGATCATATCATTGAAAAGCACTCTTTGTGGGTACTTGATCAATTGGCTGAAACGATTCAGTCTGAGTGTAAGTGAAACGATTCAGCTTGTCAGCAGACAATCGATGACCGGGGATGAAAACCCCGGCGGCTCCCGAAGGGATGCAATCCGGTCTATTGTCAGCAGGCGAATGATCCACATTTTTTAATGGTGTTGATCCGGCGAGCCGTACGGCCAGCCCGGAACCTGATGGAGAATCTCTATGTTGAAGTTGGCGCAGCAGCAGATCTTGCTGGGGCAATCGGTGGCGACCAAGGCGGATGCCATCGCCCTGCTGGCAGACAAACTGACCGAAGCCGGTCTGGTGGAAGCAGGTTATGTGGACGGCATGCTGGCGCGGGAAGCGCAGCACGCCACCTACCTCGGCAGCGGCATCGCCATTCCCCACGGCACCACGGACACCCGTCATCTGGTGAAAAGCACCGGCGTCATGGTGGCCCAATTCCCTCAGGGCATCGAGTGGGACCAGGGGCAGATTGCCTATGTGGCCATCGGCATCGCCGCCAAATCCGATGAGCATCTGGGCATCTTGCGCCAGCTCACCCACGTGCTGGGCGACGAGCAGGCGGCCGAGGCCCTTAAAAATGCCACCGATGCCGACACCATCATCAATATCCTGACCGGGGCAACGGCTCCGAAAGAGGTGCAGTTCCTGACCCTGGCCGACTTCCCGGCCGATGATCGCGACCAGCTGCTGCTGGGCGCCGCCGCCCGCGCCAAATCCGCCGGTTGGGGGGAGGCCGCCATGGTCACTTCCCTGCTGGCAAGCGAGCCCGCCTATCTGGGCGATGGCGTCTGGCTGGCCCGTACACCCGCGGCCCAGACCGGCTGGGTCGTGGCGACCCCGAGCAGCGCGCTGAGTGCAGGGGATCAACCGGTCAGCGCCCTGCTGCTGCTGTGCGCCGCCGATGCGAGTCATCTGCCGCAGCTGGAGAATCTGGCCAAACTGGCCGCCGCAGGCCAGCTTGCCACCCTGACTGGCAGCGAAGGGCTGGCCATGCTGCAGGCAGGGCCGGCGAGCGGTCTTTCCGAGACCTTCACCATCATCAACCCCCATGGCCTGCATGCCCGTCCGGGCGCCATGCTGGTCAAGGTGGCCAAGGAGTTCGAGTCCGACATCCGGGTGGCGAATCTGGATGGCAGCGGTGAAGCCGTCTCCGCCAAGAGCCTGATGAAGGTGATTGGCCTGGGCGTCAAGTGCGGCCATCGCCTGGCGTTTCGCGCCGAAGGGGCGGATGCCGAAGCGGCCCTCAAGGGCATAGGCGCGGCCATCGCTGCCGGGCTGGGCGAGGGGGCGCACTGATGGACATAGTGACCATCACCCTCAACCCAGCGCTGGATCTCACCGCCCGCCTCGAGGCCATGACCCTGGGCGAGGTGAATCTGGTGAGCGACGCCAATTTGCGCGCCGCGGGCAAGGGGATCAACGTCGCCATGGTGCTCAAAGACTTGGGCCGTGACGTGGGACTGACCGGTTGGCTCGGCGCGGACAACCAGCAGAGCTTCGTCACCCTGTTTGTCGAGCGGGCCCTGGCCGATCACTTCGTGCGCGTGGCGGGCAGCACCCGCATCAACGTCAAGATCTCCGAGCAATCGGGCCGGGTCACGGATCTCAACCTGCCTGGGCTCACCATCCATGAGGGTGAAGTGGCGGCCCTTGAGGCGGCTATCGACGAGCTGGCGCCGCAGGCCGACTGGTTTGTGCTGGCCGGCAGTCTGCCCAAGGGGGTTGCCCCCGATTACTGTGCCCGCCTCATTCGCCTGCTCAAGGCCAAGGGCAAGCAGGTAATCTTCGATTGCAGCGGCTTGGCCCTGAGCGAAGGCATCAAGGCCGTGCCGACCCTGATCAAACCCAATCTGGAAGAGCTTGAGCAGTGGGCCGGTCGTCCCATCAAGACCCTGAGCGAGCAGGCCGAGTGTGCCCGCGCGTTGCAGGCCCAGGGGATAGCCCATGTGGTGATCTCCAACGGCGCCGACGGCCTGGTCTGGTTTGGTCCGGATGCCGTCTGGCAGGCCATACCGCCGCGGATGCAGGTCGTCAGCACAGTCGGTGCCGGCGACTCCCTGGTGGCGGGACTGGCCCACGGCCTTAGCCTCGGCTGGGCGCCGGAGCAGACCCTGCGTCTGGCCACCGCCGTCTCGGCGCTGGCGGTCAGTCAGATCGCGGTCGGTTTTAGTGATATCGATGTGCTGACACCCTTACTCGAGCAGGTGCGTGTGCAACGTCTGGATGACCTTGCCCCGACCCGACTCAATACCCCCTCAATGGAAAACTCAGGAGATGCCCAATGAAAGCAATTCTGGTTACGGCTTGCCCGGCGGGCATTGCCACCAGCTTTCTCGCTGCAAAACGGATAGAACAGCAGGCCAAACTGGCGGGCTGGGAGCTCACCCTCGATGTCGGCTCCAGCGTGCAACCTCGTCAGGTGCCGAGCAAGGAGCAGATTGCCGCCGCAGACCTGGTGCTGGTGGTAGCAAGCTCCCCGGTGGATCTCGCCGCCTATGACGGCAAGCGGGTCTATCAGGGGAGCATGGATCTGGCGCTGCAGGATCCGGCCGCCGTGCTTGACGCCGCCACCAGCGGTGCCAGCGTCTATCGTCATCAGGCGGCGCCGGTCGTCGCCGCCAAACCGGCGGGTGCCAAGCGCATCGTTGCCGTCACCGCCTGTCCGACCGGGGTGGCACACACCTTCATGTCGGCGGAAGCGCTCGAGACCATGGCCAAGCAGCTGGGCCACCAGATCCGCGTCGAGACCCAAGGCTCGGTCGGTGCCCAGAATGCCCTGACCGCGGATGAGATTGCCGCCGCCGATCTGGTGTTCCTCGCCACCGACATCGAAGTGGACATGGCCCGCTTCGATGGCAAGCCCGTCTATCGCACCAGCACGGGCGCTGCGCTCAAGAAGACCCGTGCCGAGCTCGACAAGGCATGGAACGAGGCGAAAACCTATCGTCACAGCGGCGCCAGCCAGCCGAAGAAAGAGGAGAAGGCAGGCCCTTACAAGCACCTGCTGACCGGTGTCTCCTTCATGCTGCCCATGGTGGTGGCCGGTGGCCTCATCATCGCCATCTCCTTCATCTTCGGGATCGAGGCGTTCAAGGTTGAAGGGACCCTAGCTGCCGCTCTAATGAAGATTGGCGGTGGCTCGGCCTTCGCCCTGATGATCCCGGTACTGGCCGGTTACATTGCCTACTCCATCGCCGACCGTCCGGGTCTGGCGCCCGGCATGATAGGCGGTATGCTGGCAAGTTCTCTTGGCGCCGGCTTCCTCGGCGGTATCGTCGCCGGTTTCCTGGCCGGTTACTCTGCCAAGTACCTGAGTGACAAGGTGCGCCTGCCGGTGACCCTGGAAGCGCTCAAGCCCATCCTCATCATTCCGCTGGTTGCCAGCCTGTTTACCGGTCTGGTGATGATCTACGTGGTGGGCGGTCCGGTGGCGGGCATCATGAGTGCCATGACCACCTTCCTCAACAACATGGGCTCTGCCAACGCCGTGCTGCTGGGGGTCATTATCGGTGCCATGATGTGCTTCGACATGGGTGGCCCGGTCAACAAGGCCGCTTACGCCTTCGGGGTAGGCCTGCTGGCCTCCAAAACCTACGCTCCCATGGCTGCCGTGATGGCCGCCGGCATGGTGCCGGCACTGGGAATGGGGATCGCCACCTTCCTGGCCCGCGCCAAGTTCATCAAGGCTGAGCAGGAAGCTGGCAAGGCCTCCTTCGTGCTGGGTCTGTGCTTCATCTCCGAGGGGGCGATTCCGTTTGCCGCCAAGGATCCGATGCGCGTCATCCCGGCCTGCATGGCGGGGGGCGCCCTGACGGGGGCTCTCTCCATGCTGTTCGGCTGCGAGCTGGTTGCCCCTCACGGTGGTCTGTTCGTGCTCTTCATCCCGAATGCCATCAGCCATGTGTTCATGTACATACTGGCCATAGCGGCAGGCTCCCTGGTGACCGGGGTTGGCTACGCCATGCTCAAGCGCGGCGAAGCGCAGGCCAAGCTGGCAACGGCGTGACAAGCTCACAACCATGAGTGACAAGGCGGCCTGCGGGCCGCTTTTTTTATGGCTGATGAGAAAGGGATAAAAGAGGGGGGTGATAGGGGGATTCAAAAATCCCAGCCGGCCTGCGCTTGCTCACTGGCCTGGATGGCTTCTTGCGCCTTGCGGCGGGCGGCGTCGACCCGGGCCTTGCGGTTGCGGCACAGGCGCATCACCTCCTGCTGCTCGGCGGGGGTCATGGTGAGCCAGTTGAAGCGCTCCTCCCGATTGCGCAGGCAGCCCTTGCAGTAGCCCTTGTTGTTCACTTCGCATACCCCTATGCAGGGGCTCTGCAGCGGGAAGATCTCGAGCTGTTCCATCCATGGCCTCTCACACCTTGTTACCTTGTTATAACCCAGAAGATCCCCTTTGGAGAAATCCACTGCCAGGGGGCTGATGGCGTTTGCTTTCCCCCTGCAAATTTGGCATCTTCCCCGCCAAGCATGAGGCTTGGTGTTATATGAGGACATATGAATAAACACGCGTACTGGCTGACCGCCGCAGTGCTTGGGCTGGCCGGTTGTGCGGGCAACTCTGATCAAGCACAGGTGCCCAAGAAGAAACCCGAGGCCAGATGTTTTCTCAACTGCGAGGTGCCGGAGAATCTGGGCAAGCAGTATCTGGACGGCCCCCTGCCGGATGATCTGGTGCGGGTAGAACGCGTCAACAGCCGCCAGCGCGCCGACTACAGCAAGTTTGGTCCCCAGAGCCGGCTGGTGCTGGAGCGCTCCGGCAAGATGACCCGCCGCTATGGCGAGCTCTATCGCCAGCTCTCCCGCTGGGTCGCCAATGGCGGCAACCCGGCCCAGATCACCCGGTACGGCATCAGCCTGGCCCAGCTGGGCGGTGCCGATCGCATGGGCAACGTGCTGTTTACCGGTTACTACTCGCCGGTACTGGAGGTGCGTCATCGCCCGGATGCCAAGTACAAGTACCCCATCTATGCCATGCCCAAGTGCGGTGGCCGCTGCCCGAGCCGGGCCGAGATCCACCAGGGGGCGCTGGCCAACCGGGGGCTGGAGCTGGGTTACAGCAAATCACTCATCGACAACTTCCTGATGGACGTACAGGGCTCGGGCTTTGTCCACTACGGGGATGACGATCGGCTGCAATACCTGGGTTACAGCGGCAAGAACGGTCACGGCTACGTGAGTATCGGCCGTGTGCTGATCGATCGCGGCGAAGTGCCCAAGGAGCAGATGTCCATGAAGGCCATCAAGGATTGGGCCAATAGCAAACCGGAGGAGAGCGTCAAGGAGCTGGTGGAGCAGAATCCCTCCTATGTCTTCTTCGAGCGTCGCCCCACCAATGACGTGATCGGCGCCGCCGGCATTCCGTTGCTGCCGCTGGCGGCCGTGGCGGCAGACAAGACACTGCTGCCGATGGGCACCCCCATCCTGGCGGAAGTGCCCCTGCTCGACAAGGCGGGCAACTGGACCGGCAAACACCAGCTGCGGCTCTTGATCGCGCTGGATGTGGGGGGCGCCGTGAAGAAGGGGCACCTGGATCTCTACCATGGCATGGGTGAGAAGGCTGGCGTGGCCGCCGGTCACTACAAGCACTTTGGTCGGGTCTGGAAGCTGGGCCTGCACCAGGGACCGACCGCAGCGCCCTGGCTTTGAAGTCAATCAAGGGGCTCTGACGGGTCAGGGCCCCAAGCCAGAGACGAGCGATAAAAAGACGAGCGATAAAAAAGCCGCCGGAGCAATCCGGCGGCTTTTTGTTTGGCGAAGTGTGTGGTGCTTGCTGCGTCAGCCTTTCTTGATGTCCAGCCGGATGGCACCGACCGGTTTGCAGCAGCAGGGCAGGCACTCCCCTGGGGAGACGAATGCCAGCGGCACATTGGGGTAGTGCACCGAGCCTGCCAGCAAGGGCGTGCGGCAGGCGCCGCAATAGCCGCTGCGGCACTGGAACTCCAGATGATGGCCGTGGCGCTCCAGGGTCTCCAGCAGGCTCTCGCCGGGATGGGCGAGCAGGGCGCCGTCGCGGGTATGCACGAGCGGCGCCTGTGGGGCCTCCTGCCGTGTTGCAGGCTGCGGGGCAGGGGCCAGCGTCTTGGTCCCATCACTCACGGTGCAATACCGCCGCACGGGCACATCGCCTCATCACAGCTCGAAATCACCCAAGTCATCTGCGTGCACTTCACTGTCGATCTGGCCGACCAGGTAGGAGCTGACTTCCACTTCCTGGGGGGCGACCTGCACGTTGTCGGACGATAGCCAGGTGTTGATCCAGGGGATCGGGTTTTGCTTGGCGCCGGCAAAGGCTGGCTGCAGACCGACCGCGTTCATGCGCAGGTTGGTGATGTATTCCACGTACTGGCAGAGGATGTCCTTGTTCAGGCCTATCATGGAGCCGTCCTGGAACAGGTACTCGGCCCACTCCTTCTCCTGAATGGCGGCTTCCTTGAAGATCTCGAAGCAGGCCTGCTCGCACTCGGCGGCAATCTCGGCCATCTCGGGGTCGTCCTGGCCGGTGCGCATCAGGTTCAGCATATGCTGGGTGCCGGTCAGGTGCAGCGCTTCGTCGCGGGCGATCATCTTGATGATCTTGGCGTTGCCTTCCATCAGCTCGCGCTCGGCGAAGGCGAAGGAGCAGGCGAAGCTGACGTAGAAGCGGATCGCCTCCAGCGCATTGACGCTCATCAGGCACAGGTAGAGCTTCTTCTTCAGCTCGCGCAGTGTGATGGTGCGCATCTGTCCGGCGACGCTGTGAGTCCCTTCACCGTGCAGGTTGTAGAGCGCGGTCGCTTCAATCAGATCGTCGTAGAAGCAGCTGATGGAGCCGGCGCGCTTCAAGATCTGTTCGTTGGTCACGATATCGTCGAACACCTGGGCCGGGGTGTTGACGATATTGCGAATGATGTGGGTGTAGGAGCGAGAGTGGATGGTCTCCGAGAAGGCCCAGGTCTCGATCCAGGTCTCCAGCTCCGGGATGGAGACCAGCGGCAGCAGCGCCACGTTCGGGCTGCGACCCTGGATGGAATCCAGCAGGGTCTGGTACTTCAGGTTGGAGATGAAGATGTGCTGCTCGTGGGGCGGCAGCGCCTGATAGTCGATGCGGTCGTGGGAGACATCCACCTCTTCCGGGCGCCAGAAGAAGGAGAGCTGTTTCTCGATCAGCCGTTCAAAGACTTCGTGTTTTTGTTGATCATAACGGGCCACATTGACCGATTGGCCAAAAAACATCGGCTCTTTGAGCTGGTCGTTTTGGGTTTGGCAGAAAGTTGAATAGGCCATGGTTACCAGAATGTATTGAATGGATAAAACAGGAGAGCGGGAGCTTGTCGCTCCCGCCCGGTTAATCAGATCTTGCAGGCGCCACCGGCACAACCGTCATCCAGCATATCGGCTTGTGCGTCATCCGCACCATCACGGGTGTTGTGATAGTAGAGGGTCTTGAGGCCGTATTTGTAAGCGGTCAGCAGATCCTTGAGCAACTGCTTCATCGGTACCTTGTTGCCTTCGAAACGGGCGGGGTCGTAGTTGGTGTTGGCGGAGATCGCCTGATCCACAAACTTCTGCATGATACCGACCAGCTGCAGATAGCCATCGACGCTCGGTTGCTTCCAGAGCAGTTCGTATTGATCTTTCAGGCGATGATACTCGGGCACCACCTGTTTGAGAATGCCGTCCTTGGAGGCCTTGACCGATACCAGGCCGCGCGGCGGCTCTATGCCGTTGGTGGCGTTGGAGATCTGGCTGGAGGTCTCGCTCGGCATCAGGGCGGTCAGGGTGGAGTTGCGCAGACCCACAGTCTTTATCTCTTCACGCAAGGTTTCCCAGTCCAGGTGCAGCGGCTCGTTGCACAGGTTGTCGAGATCCTTTTTATAGGTATCGATGGGCAGAATGCCCTGGGCATAGGTGGTCTCGTTGAAGGCCGGGCAGGGGCCGAACTCGCGGGCCAGCTGCACGGAGGCTTTCAGCAGGTAGAACTGGATCGCCTCGAAGGTGCGGTGGGTCAGCGCCAGACCGGAACCGTCGGAATAACGGGCGCCGTTCTTGGCCAGGTAGTAGGCGTAGTTGATGACGCCGATCCCCAAAGTGCGACGGTTCATGCTGCCTTTCTGGGCGGCCTTGAGCGGGTAGTCCTGATAGTCGAGCAGGGCATCCAGGGCGCGCACGGCGAGATCCGCCATCTCTTCCAGATCTTCCAGCTTCTCGATGGCACCCAGGTTGAAGGCAGACAGGGTGCACAGGGCAATCTCGCCCTCTTCGTCATCCACGTTGTTGAGCGGCTTGGTCGGCAGCGCGATTTCGAGGCAGAGGTTGGACTGGCGTACCGGCGCCACGCTCGGATCGAACGGGCTGTGGGTGTTGCAGTGATCCACGTTCTGGATGTAGATGCGACCGGTGCCGGCGCGCTCCTGCATCATCAGGGAGAAGAGATCGACCGCCTTGAGGGTCTTCTTGCGGATGGATGGATCCTGCTCGTACTTGACGTAGAGCTGCTCGAACTTGTCCTGATCCGCGAAGAAGGCGTCGTACAGGCCGGGGGCATCGGACGGGGAGAACAGGGTGATGTCGCCGCCCTTGATCAGGCGCTGGTACATCAGCTTGTTGATCTGAACGCCGTAGTCCATGTGACGGACCCGGTTCTCTTCCACGCCGCGGTTGTTTTTCAGGACCAGCAGGCTTTCCACTTCTGTGTGCCACAGCGGGTAGAACAGGGTGGCCGCACCGCCGCGCACGCCGCCCTGGGAGCAGCACTTGACCGCGGTCTGGAAGTACTTGTAGAAGGGGATGCAGCCGGTGTGGAAGGCTTCACCGCCACGAATGGGGCTGCCCAGACCACGGATGCGCCCGGCGTTGATGCCGATGCCGGCGCGCTGGGAGACGTAGCGCACGATGGCGCTGGCGGTGGCATTGATGGAATCTAGGCTGTCATCGCACTCGATCAGCACGCAGGAGCTGAACTGGCGAGTCGGGGTGCGCACGCCGCTCATGATAGGCGTCGGCAGGGAGATCTTGAAGGTCGAGACCGCATCGTAGAAACGCTTGATGTAGTCCAGACGGGTATCTTTCGGATACTTGGAGAAGAGGCAGGCCGCCACCAGGATATAGAGGAACTGCGGGCTCTCGTAGATCTCGCCGGTGACGCGGTTCTGCACCAGGTACTTGCCTTCCAGCTGCTTGACGGCGGCGTAGGAGAAGTCCATGTCACGCCAGTGATCCAGGTGCTCGTTGAGTTCCTCGAATTCGGCCTGGGTGTAGTCGGTCAGCAGGTGCTTGTCGTACTTGCCCATGTCTACCAGACGGGCGACGTGCTGGTAAAGGTGGGGCGGCTCGAACTGGCCGTAGGCTTTCTTGCGCAGGTGGAAGATGGCCAAACGGGCGGCCATGTACTGGTAATCCGGGCTTTGCTCGGAGATCAGGTCAGCAGCGGCCTTGATGACGGTTTCGTGGATATCGGCGGTACGGATGCCGTCATAGAACTGGATGTGGGACTTGAGTTCCACCTGGGAGACAGACACGTTGTCGAGTCCCTCGGCGGCCCAATCCAGCACGCGGTGAATTTTATCCAGATCGATGGGTTCTTTGTGGCCGTTACGCTTCGTCACAAACAAGTTCATTGGCTGATGACCTTTAGTTGATTCCCGAAAAACCATCGCACGGCCTTGACCTCCTGGCCGTGATCGGCTGCGGGAGGTGGGGACGTATTGTGCGATGAATCACAAGATATAGTGTTATTTTAAGTTCGAGCTACAAGATAGTGAGGTCTACCCGGCTTTGCAATCTGTGGATAAGGCATTAGCTGTGGATAAATTGTGGGTGTCGCGACCCAGGTTAGTGGATGCTCACAGTGAGTGGGTTTTCATGCGTCCGATCCGGTAAATGCAAGTCTGATGATCGAACATGGAAAATTTAAATAACTTTTTTTGCTTGCGAAAACGGGGTGTTTTTACTAGCAAATTCAGTCTGGTTATCCCTTGTGCAGCAAGGGTCAAAAGGTGTCCTGTCCCAGTGTGTTAGCGGTTGTCAAACGGCAAAAACGGGAGATCACTCCTGATCTCCCATCGCATCCTGGCGTACCCACGAACATCCATATGTTGGTGTTCATATGGGCACCGTTTGGCAACAAAGCTGCCTTTATGATCCATCAATGCCTGTGACCCGGTGGATCATGGGGTCAGGCTACCTCGTAACGCAGCCAGTGGTGCAGAGCCTGCACGGTATCGAAGTGCAGATCCGCGCCCCAGTCGGCGGGATCCTCGTCATCGCTCAGATAACCCCAACCCGCGACGGCAGTGCGCATGCCCGCATTGCGGCCGGCCTCTATGTCACGCACGTGATCCCCCACGTAGAGGCAATGGGCGGCGTCGACGCCCAGTTGCTCGCAGGCAAAGTACATGGGGGCAGGGTCTGGCTTGCGCACCGGCAGGGTATCGGCACTGACGGTGACGCCGCAACTGGCAAGCTCGGGCAGGGCCGCCAGCAACGGCTCGGTCAGAAAGCCGGGCTTGTTGGTGACTATGCCCCAGGGCAGGGCCCGTTCGTCCAGCCACTCGATGAGATCCACCATGCCCTCATAGGGGCGGGTGCCGACGCACAGGTGGGCGGCGTAGTAGTCGAGCAGGGCGGTGCGCAGGCGCGTGGCGCCCAGCTCCTCGAGCAGCTCATCGCCAAGCCCGGCCCTGAGCAGCCCGAGCGCGCCGTGGGAGGTGGTCTGGCGAATGATGGCCTCGGAGAGCGGGGCAAAGCCTTCGCTCACCAGCACATGGTTGACGGCGGCGCCCAGATCGGGAGCCGTGTCGAGCAATGTGCCGTCGAGATCGAACAGCACGCAGCGCAGCGGCGCCGGGTGAGAGTCGCTCATCAGCCTTGCTCCGGGCGGATGAACTCCACCATGTAGTTGACGTCGACGTTCTTGCCGAGCTTGAACTGGCCGGTCAGCGGCGAATAGTGCACGCCGCTCATGTCCCGCACCAGCAGGCCCGCCGCTTCACCCATGCGACACAGTTCGGCTGGGGTGATGAACTTCTTGTGATCATGGGTACCCTTGGGGACCATCTTCATCAGGTATTCGGCCCCCAGGATCATCATCAGGTAGGCTTTCGGGTTGCGGTTGATGGTGGAGACGAACGCTCGTCCGCCCGGGCGCACCAGGGTGGCGATGGCGCGCAGCACAGAAGCCGGATCCGGCACATGCTCCAGCATCTCCATGCAGGTGACCACGTCATACTGGCCAGGGGCCTGGCCGGCGTGCTCCTCCGCCGTCATCTGCTGGTACTGGAGCTCCACCCCCTGCTCGAGGGCGTGCAGGCGGGCGACGCCGAGGGGCTCCTTGCCCATGTCGATGCCGGTGACGCGGGCACCGCGCCGGGCCATGCTCTCGGAGAGAATGCCGCCCCCGCAGCCGATGTCGAGGATGTGCTTGCCAAACAGGCCGCCGCTCTTGTCGGTGATCCAGTCAAGGCGCACCGGATTGATTTGATGCAGTGGCTTGAATTCGCCCTCCATGTCCCACCAGCGGGAGGCGATGGCTTCAAATTTGGCGATTTCTGTCAGATCGACATTGGCATCACTATTCATGTTTTGATGATCCTGTGGCAGGGCGCGCAGGTAGCAAGACTTGGGCGCAATCTATTGTCCTGGCGGGCATTATAACGGACACACTTTGTCACACCAGCCCGACTTGTTACCCGGATTTGTGGCTTAAGGTATTTGGCTCAGTGTGTTACCATGGCGCGCTGTTTAAGCCAAAGAACAACTAATTAGGGATTAAGGCTTTCTATGAGCGATCTGGCCAGAGAGATCACGCCGATCAACATCGAAGAAGAGCTCAAGAGTTCCTATCTTGATTACGCCATGAGCGTGATCGTAGGACGAGCTCTGCCGGATGTGCGTGATGGCTTGAAACCGGTTCACCGCCGCGTTCTGTTTGCTATGAACGAGTTGGGGAACGACTGGAACAAGCCCTATAAAAAATCGGCCCGTGTGGTCGGTGACGTAATTGGTAAATACCACCCTCACGGCGACAGTGCCGTGTATGACACCATCGTCCGCTTGGCGCAGGATTTCTCCATGCGCTACATGCTGGTCGACGGTCAGGGCAACTTCGGTTCGGTCGACGGCGACAGCGCCGCCGCCATGCGTTACACCGAAGTGCGGATGGCCCGCATCTCCCACGAGCTGCTGGCCGATCTGGACAAAGAGACAGTGGACTGGGTACCGAACTACGACGGTACCGAGATGATCCCGGCTGTCATGCCCACCAAGGTGCCCAACCTGCTGGTCAACGGCTCATCCGGTATCGCGGTGGGCATGGCGACCAACATTCCTCCTCACAACCTCACCGAGATAGTCAACGGCTGTCTGGCGCTGATCGAAAATAGCGATCTCACCATCGATGAGTTGATGACCTATATCACAGGGCCTGATTTCCCCACTGGCGCCATCATCAACGGTCGCGCCGGCATAGTGCAGGCTTACCGCACCGGTCGCGGCTCCGTCTATGTGCGCGCCAAGGCCGAAGTGGAAGTGGACGACAAGACGGGTCGCGAGACCATTCTGGTTCACGAGCTGCCTTATCAGGTGAACAAGGCGCGGCTGATCGAGAAGATCGCCGAGCTGGTCAAAGAGAAGAAAGTCGAGGGCATCAGTGCCCTGCGCGATGAGTCCGACAAGGACGGCATGCGCATCGTTATCGAGATCAAACGTGGCGAGTCTGGCGAGATTGTGCTGAACAATCTCTACAAGCACACCCAGCTGCAGACCACGTTCGGCATCAACATGGTGGCGCTCGATAACAACCAGCCCAAGGTGATGAACCTTAAAGACATTCTGGATGCGTTCCTGCTGCACCGCCGTGAGGTAGTGACCCGCCGGACCGTGTTCGAACTGCGCAAGGCGCGGGATCGGGCCCACATCCTGGAAGGTCTGGCGGTGGCGCTGGCCAACATAGACCCCATCATAGAGCTGATCCGTCACTCCGATACCCCGGCTGACGCCAAGGCCAAGCTGGTTGCCCGCGGTTGGGAACTCGGCAACGTGGCCGGCATGCTGGAAAAGGCAGGCGACGACGCGGCCCGCCCCGAGTGGCTGGAGCCGGAGTTCGGCATCCGTGAAGGTCAATACTTCCTGACCGAACAGCAGGCCCAGGCCATCCTGGATCTGCGTCTGCACAAGCTGACCGGCCTCGAGCACGAGAAGATCCTGGAAGAGTACCAATCTCTGCTGGATCTGATCGCCGAGCTGCTGTTCATCCTGGCAAGCCCGGAACGGCTGATGGAAGTGATCCGCGATGAGCTGCTGGCCGTGCGCGAGCAGTATGGCGACGCGCGTCGCACCGAGATCAGCGCCTCCAGCGCCGAGATCAACATCGAAGATCTGATCACCCCGGAAGACGTGGTCGTGACCCTGTCTCACCAGGGTTATGTGAAGTACCAGCCGCTGACCGACTACGAGGCCCAGCGCCGCGGTGGTCGTGGCAAGTCGGCCACCCGGATCAAGGAAGAGGACTTTGTGGAACGTCTGCTGGTGGCCAACACCCACGACACCATTCTGTGCTTCTCCACCCGTGGCAAGGTTTACTGGCTCAAGGTGTATCAGCTGCCGGAGGCGTCCCGTGGCGCCCGTGGTCGTCCGATCATCAACTTGCTGCCGCTGGAAGAGGGTGAGCGCATCACCGCCATCCTGCCGGTCAAAGAGTATGCCGACGACAAGTATGTCTTCTTCGCCACCGCCGACGGTACCGTGAAGAAAACCAGCCTGTCTGCGTTCAGCCGTCCGCTCTCCTCCGGCATTCGTGCCATCAACCTCAAAGAGGGTGATGAGCTGATCGGGGTGGATATCACAGATGGCAGCAACGAGATCATGCTGTTCTCCGATGCGGGCAAGGTGGTTCGCTTCAATGAAGGCAGCGGCCGCGCCGATGCAGCCGATGCCGATGCCAGCGATGATGTCGACGGGGATGACGAGAGTGTCATTGACGCCGGCAACGACGACGATGGCAGCGACAACGGCGAAGGCACCGAAAGCAAGGGTACCTTCAAGGGCGTACGTCCCATGGGCCGTACCGCCGGTGGGGTTCGTGGTATCCGCCTGCTCAACGGTGACAAGGTGGTTTCCCTGATCGTCCCCCGTGGCGAGGGTGCCATCCTGACCGCGACCGAGAACGGTTACGGCAAGCGTACCGCGCTGACCGAGTACCCGACCAAGAGCCGTGGTACCCAGGGCGTTCGCTCCATCAAGGTGGACGAGCGTAACGGCAAGGTGATCGATGCGATCCAGGTCGAAGATACCGACCAGATCATGCTGATCACCAATGGCGGCACCCTGGTCCGTACTCGCGTCGCCGAGGTGAGCGTCATAGGCCGTAACACCGGCGGTGTGCGTCTGATCCGGACCGGTGAAGACGAGACAGTGGTCGGCCTGCAGCGTATCGCCGAGAGTGACGAGGAAGAGAACGACATCGTGGCCGTTGACGGTGAGGTGTCCGAAGGCACAGATACCGCGCCAGATGCCGGCTCTGCCGATGCAGGGTCCACTGAAGAGGGTGCAGCGAGCGACGAATAATCGCGCGTCTGCCTCCATGAAAAAGAGCGACCCCAGGGTCGCTCTTTTTGTTGCTGCCGTTTGTCTCTGGCCGCGCGCCCCCAGTCTGATGGGTCAGCCTGATCCTGTTGCCGCACGCGTCGCTGATCACGCGCACCGCGAGCATGACTGCACTCCTCCTTGTTTCCTTGTCCTCAATTCATCATGCCTGCGTCATCCCCCTGTCATGGGATGCGGCCAAGCTTGCCCCTGTCGCACTCAACAGACTGCGACGCGCAGCCATCAAACAGGAGCACCTTATGACTAGCTGGGTAATGTGGGAGATCTGGTGGAGCCGGGTATGGGGCGAACATCAACCAGCGTCGCTGGCAGGGGAGCATGAGGACGAAGTGGCCCATGAGCCGGCACGACTGCCCGCCGAATTGATCGCCCAGGGCAAGGCCACGCACTCGCCTCGGCCAAGGGGGTGAGGCCCTGCTCGTCAGCATGGTTTGTGGTGTACCGGCGAAGGGGAGGCGTTGTGAGCGCGGTTGACGCTGTCGGGGCGCTCAGAACAGCCGCAGTTGTTCGCCCGGGCGAATGAAGCCGTCCCGCCGCAGCTGAAGATGGCGCTTGCCCAAGCCCAGGCGCTTGCTGATGAGCCGAAAGCGCTGGGCGAGCAAGTCGGCAAACTGGCCTTCACCTTGCATGCGGGTGCCAAAGGCGGGGCTGTTGAGCCCGCCATCCCGACTGGCCCGCAGCTGGTTCAGGATGGCCTCCTTCTGGCCGGGGTAGTGTTCCTCCAGCCAGTCGCTGAACAGGGTGGTCAGCTCGTGGGGCAATCGCAGCAGTATGTAGTCGGCGCAGTGGGCACCGGCCTCGGCCGCCGCCTTGATGATCTGCTCGAGCTCAGGTTCGTTGAGGCGCGGGATCATGGGGGCCGCCAGCACGCCGACCGGCACACCAGCCTGTGCCAGCTTCTCGACCACCTTGAGCCGACCCGAACCTGTGCTGGCTCTGGGCTCCAGCTGTCGCCGCAGGGTTTCATTCAAGGTCGTCACCGACACCATCACCTGGCAGAGACCCTCCCGGGCCAGCTCGGCGAGCAGATCGAGGTCGCGCAATATCATGGCGCTCTTGGTGATGATGCCCACCGGGTGACGGTGGGCCAGCATCACCTCCAGCAAGGCGCGGGTGAGGCGATAGTGATGCTCGATGGGCTGATAGGGGTCGGTATTGGCGCCGAGCACTATGGTCTCTGGCTGATAGGTTGGCTTGGCAAACTCCCGGCGCAACAGCTCGGCGGCATTGAGCTTGGCAAACAGCCTGGTCTCGAAGTCGAGGCCGGGAGATAGCTCCAGGTAGGCGTGACTGGGTCTGGCATAGCAGTAGATGCAGCCATGTTCGCAGCCCTGATAGGGGTTGATGGAGCGACCAAAGGGCACATCCGGTGAGCGGTTGTAGCTGATGATGCTGCGTGCCGTTATCTCCTTCACCTCGGTGCGGGGAGCAGTGGCGGCAAATGCTGCCTCCCACTCGGTTTGGGCCCAGCCATCGTCGACAGCCTCGACCAGCGGGCCGCTGAAACGATGCTCGATATTGTGGGTGCTGCCTCGTCCTGCCATCGTCTCGCACTGATACTGTTTATATATACAGTTATCATGCTGACCCTCATTGCCAAATGCAAGCTCTGCCAACTCATACCGCCATAAAAAGCATGTCAACGGGATCTCCTGCTTGATCACGGCGCTACATTTCGTTTACATAGACAAAATGCGAACTGGATCACGGAAATCATCATGAAACCCATCACCTGCCGCTGGCTGTTTATCGGAGTGCTTGGTCTGGTCATCTGGCGGCTGATCCCGCTCTCGACCGAGCAGGAGCTGGCATCGGCCAATCGCGCCTGGCGTACCGGTCACTTCGATGAGGCGACACGGATCTGGTCGCCACTGGCCGAACAGGGCCAGCCACGGGCCCAGGCGCTGATGGGCTGGAGCCATGAAGTGGGGCAGGGGAGCGAGCAGGATATCAGCCGGGCCATCACTCTCTATCGCCAGTCGGCGCAGGCGGGCGATGCCTTCGGCCAGTACCGGCTGGCGGAGGTCTATCTGCGCGGCGCCGGGGTGAAACGGGATCTGCGGGAGGCATTTCACTGGATGGAGCTGGCGGCCCGCAACGGTGACGTGCCCGCCATGCTGAAAGTCGGCGTGCTGCACCTGATGGGGGTGAGTGGCCGGGTCGATCTGGCTCAGGCCAAGCAGTGGCTCTATCAGGCCTCGCAAAAGGGCAACAAGCTTGCATTGAAGGTGTTGGAGGAGCTCGCACTGGCCGAGGAGGGGAGCAGTACCTTCGATTTCAACTGGCAACCCCTGTTGGGTGACTAAGCGGCAAGCACCTCATTTGGTTGTAGAAAATCTCATCAAACCCGATACAGCCCCGCCTACTTCTGGTAGCATGGTCCGGTTTTTGGTTTGCCTTGTGCCGTCACGCAAGCTGTTTGCGGCACTGGGTGTCTTCGCAAAGTGCTGTGGAGAGCCAGAACATCACCCTTTTTTGAATGATTTTTTCCATCCCGCATGTGCCCTTTGGTAGGGGGCACCACTGTACAAGGAAACACACAATGCCAATCATTACTCTGCCTGACGGCAGCCAACGTCAATTTGCCCACTCCGTTTCCGTCATGGACGTGGCCGCGGACATAGGTCCGGGTCTCGCCAAGGCGTGCATTGCCGGTCGGGTAAACGGTGAACTGGTGGATGCCTGCGAGCTGATCGAAGCCGATGCCTCCCTGGCCATCATCACCGCCAAAGACGAAGAAGGTCTGGACATACTGCGCCACTCCTGCGCTCACCTGCTGGGTCATGCCATCAAGCAACTCTGGCCCCAGACCAAGATGGCCATAGGTCCCGTCATCGACAACGGTTTCTACTACGACATCGATCTGGATCGTACCCTGACTGACGAGGATCTGGCTGCCCTGGAAGAGCGCATGCTGGCGCTGGCCGCCAAGGATTACGACGTCATCAAGAAGAGAGTCTCCTGGCAGGAAGCACGCGACGTGTTCGAAGCCCGTGGCGAGACTTACAAGGTCGAGATCCTGGATCAGAATATTGCCCGTGATGACCAGCCTGGTCTGTATCATCACGAAGAGTACGTCGACATGTGTCGCGGCCCGCACGTGCCCAACATGCGTCACTGCCACCACTTCAAGTTGCAGAAGATGTCCGGCGCCTACTGGCGTGGCGATTCCAACAACAAGATGCTGCAGCGCATCTACGGCACTGCCTGGGCTGACAAGAAGCAGCTCAAAGGCTACCTGCAGCGTCTGGAAGAGGCGTCCAAGCGCGACCACCGCAAGATAGGCAAGCAGCTCGACCTGTATCACATGCAGGAAGAAGCCCCTGGCATGGTGTTCTGGCACAACGATGGCTGGACCATCTTCCGTGAGCTGGAAACCTTCATCCGTGGCAAGCTCAAAGAGTACGACTATCAGGAAGTGAAGGGTCCCTTCATGATGGATCGCGTGCTGTGGGAGCGTTCTGGCCACTGGGAGAAGTATGCCCAGGCCATGTTCACCACCCAGTCCGAAAACCGCGAGTACGCCATCAAGCCGATGAACTGCCCGGGTCACGTGCAGATCTTCAATCAGGGTCTGAAGTCCTACCGCGATCTGCCGCTGCGCATGGCCGAGTTCGGCTCCTGCCACCGCAACGAGCCGTCCGGTTCCCTGCACGGTCTGATGCGGGTGCGTGGTTTTACCCAGGATGACGCTCACATCTTCTGTACCGAAGAGCAGATCATGGAAGAGGTGTCCGCCTGTATCCGTATGGTCTATGACGTCTACGGCACCTTTGGCTTCGAAAATATCGTGGTCAAGCTCTCGACTCGTCCCGAGCAGCGCATCGGCTCCGACGAGGCCTGGGATCGCGCCGAGGCGGCTCTGGCCGAAGCCCTGGTGCTGAACGGCCTGAAGTACGATCTGCAGCCGGGTGAGGGCGCCTTCTACGGTCCCAAGATCGAATTTACCCTGCATGATTGCCTTGATCGTGCTTGGCAGTGTGGTACCGTGCAGCTCGACTTCGCCCTGCCTGGACGTCTGGGTGCCACTTATGTGGGTGAAGACAACGAACGCCACGTACCGGTGATGATCCACCGGGCCATTCTGGGTTCACTCGAGCGTTTCATCGGTATTCTGACCGAAGAGTACGCCGGATTGTTCCCGACTTGGTTGGCTCCGACTCAGGCTGTGGTCATGAATATCACAGATAATCAGGCCGATTATGCGGTAAAAGTAGCCAAAGCATTGAATGATGCGGGTCTTCGCGCAAAAGCGGACTTGAGAAATGAGAAGATTGGCTTTAAAATCCGCGAGCATACTTTGAAGCGAGTACCTTTCATGCTGGTCTGCGGCGATAAAGAAGTTGAAGCCGGTAAGATTGCAGTACGGACTCGTAAAGGGGCTGACCTGGGCACTTATCCTGTTGAAGAGCTAGTTGCTCTGTTGACCCAGGAAGTTCAGACCCGCGGACAAAAGAAAGTGGAGGAATAAGCTATAAAAGGCGGAAAAAAACTGGGCAAGCAACCGCAAGCCCGCGCTCACCGGATCAATACCGAGATTCGTCTGAAAGAAGTTCGTCTGACTGGTATTGACGGAGAGCCTTTGGGCGTCGTTGCTATCCAAGATGCATTGAACTTAGCCGTTGAAGCTGGAGTGGATCTGGTCGAGATCAGCCCTAACGCTGAACCGCCCGTTTGCCGGATCATGGATTACGGCAAATTCCTCTACGAAAAGAGCAAAACAACCAAAGAACAGAAGAAAAAGCAGAAAGTCGTCCAGGTCAAGGAAATCAAATTCCGTCCTGGCACTGACGAAGGCGACTATCAGGTAAAACTACGCAACCTGGTTCGCTTTCTGGAAGACGGGGACAAGGCTAAGGTCACCCTGCGCTTCCGTGGTCGTGAAATGGCCCACCAGGATCTTGGTATCAAGGTTCTGGAGCGTGTCAAGAACGATTTGGAAGAGTTGGCCGTAGTAGAGTCGTTCCCGAAAGTCGAAGGCCGTCAAGCAGTGATGGTCCTCGCACCTAAGAAGAAATCTTAAGGCCCACAAGAAATTGACTCATGGGTTCGCCCCATGAGTCGGTTCGCCTTGCGATTTTGTTGTCACTCACAATGCGGAGTATGAAATGCCGAAGATGAAAACCAACCGGGGTGCTGCAAAGCGCTTCAAGAAAACTGGCTCGGGTCGCTTCAAGTGCAAGCACAACCACCTGCGTCACATCCTGACCAAGAAGAGCAGCAAGCGTAAGCGCAAGCTGGGGCCGAAGTTCATGGTTTCTGCTGCCGACCACAAACGTGTTGTCGCTTGTCTGCCGTACGCATAAGGGGGATGTGAAAAATGCCAAGAGTTAAACGTGGTGTGACTGCTCGCGCTCGTCACAAGAAAGTAATGAAAGCCGCCAAAGGTTACTACGGCGCCCGTTCCCGAGTTTACCGCGTAGCGGTACAAGCGGTAACTAAAGCTGGTCAGTATGCCTACCGTGACCGTCGCCAGAAAAAGCGTCAGTTCCGTCAGCTGTGGATTGCGCGTATCAACGCTGCAGCCCGTCAGAACGGTCTGTCCTACAGCCGTCTGATCAACGGTCTGAAGAAGGCTTCTATCGAGATCGATCGCAAGATCCTGTCCGATATCGCCGTTCACGACAAGTTGGCTTTCACCGCCCTGGTTGAAAAGGCTAAAGCAGCGCTGGTTTAATCCGGTTCTGTTATGAAAGATAAAAGGAGGCTCAGGCCTCCTTTTTTGTTGTCCGTCTTTTGCTGCCCGTCATTTTTACATCCTGTTATTGCGCTCACCCATTGCTCTTCATCCCTGCAACATGCCGCCTTCATATGCCAACAAACCAGCATTCTTTACCCATATTTGATGAACGTAGAGGGCAGGGCAGGCTGCTTGCCTGATAACAAAATGATTTCTAGGGAGAAAAGCCCGCCATAACTATGGTCAGCCAAGGGGCTTTTTTTGTATTATTCCCCTCTTGACCTTATTTAGCCTAACAGGCTCCTGTTTCGGGAGTGGTGACGAGGAAGACATGCAACAGCTTGAAGAAGTAGTCGGCCAGGCCAAGGCCGAGATTGAGGGCGTCAATGACGTTGCGACCCTCGACGAGATCCGGGTCAAATATCTGGGTAAAAAAGGCTTTTTTACCGAGCAGATGAAGACATTGGGCGCCTTGTCCGCCGAAGAGCGTCCCGCTGCGGGCGCCGTGATCAACCAGGCCAAGCAGCAGGTTCAGGATGCCCTGAACGCACGCCGTGATGCACTGGTGGAGCAGGAGCTGAACCAGAAGCTGGCTGCCGAGACCATCGACATCAGCCTGCCGGGCCGTCGTATCGAGAACGGTGGTCTGCACCCCGTGACTCGCACCGTCGAGCGCATCGAGCGGCTGTTTGGCGAGATGGGTTTCAAAGTGGAACGCGGTCCCGAGATTGAAGATGGCTTCCACAACTTCGATGCGCTGAATATTCCGGCTCATCACCCGGCGCGTACCGATCACGATACCTTCTACTTCAATCCCGATCTGATGCTGCGTACTCACACCTCGGGTGTGCAGATCCGCACCATGCAGCAGCAACAGCCGCCAATTCGCATCATAGCGCCGGGCCGCGTCTATCGTAACGACTACGACATGACCCACACGCCTATGTTCCATCAGGTTGAAGGCCTGCTGGTTGACGAGCATGCCAGTTTTACCGAGCTGAAAGGGATACTGCACGACTTCCTGCGCAACTACTTCGAGGAAGATCTCACCATACGTTTCCGTCCTTCCTACTTCCCGTTCACCGAGCCGAGCGCCGAAGTGGACGTCATGGGCAAGAACGGCAAGTGGCTGGAAGTGCTGGGCTGCGGCATGGTGCACCCGAACGTGCTGCGTTCGGTTGGCATCGATCCGGAAAAATACTCCGGCTTTGCCTTCGGCATGGGCGTTGAGCGCCTGACCATGCTGCGTTACGGGGTCAATGACCTGCGTGCCTTCTTCGAAAACGATCTGCGCTTCCTCAAGCAGTTCAAGTAAGGGCGAGAGAACATGAAATTCAGTAAATCCTGGGTGATGGAGTGGGTCCGCACCGAGTTGAGTGACAACGCACTAGCCGAGCAGATCACCATGGCCGGCCTGGAAGTGGACGCCGTGGAAGCGGTGGCTGGCCAGTTCAACAACGTAGTGGTCGGTGAAGTGGTCGAGTGCGCCCAGCATCCGGACGCCGACAAGCTGCGAGTGACCAAGGTCAACGTGGGCGAGGCCGAACTGCTGGACATCGTCTGTGGCGCGCCGAACTGCCGCCAGGGCCTGAAAGTGTGCGTGGCCAAAGTGGGCGCGACCCTGCCGGGTGATTTCACCATCAAGAAAGCCAAGCTGCGTGGCCAACCGTCTCACGGCATGCTCTGCTCCTTCAGCGAGCTGGGTATCGAGGTGGAAGCGGACGGCATCATAGAGCTGCCGGCCGATGCCCCCATCGGCACTGACATTCGCGACTACCTCAATCTCAATGACGTGGCGATCGACGTGGATCTGACCCCGAACCGGGCCGATTGCCTCGGGATCGCAGGGCTTGCCCGCGAGATCGGCGTGCTCAACAGCGTCGACGTGGTCGAGCCGAGCTGGACGCCTGCCGCTGCCACCATAGACGCGACCTTCCCGATCCGGGTCGAGGCAAGCGCCGACTGCCCGCGTTATCTGGGCCGCGTCATCAAGGGGCTGAACCTGCAAGCCATGAGCCCGCTCTGGATGCAGGAGAAGCTGCGCCGTGGCGGCATCCGCTCCATCGACGCCATCGTCGACATCACCAACTTCCTGCTGCTGGAATACGGTCAGCCGATGCACGCCTTCGACCTGGCCAAGCTGGAAGGGGAACTGGTGGTGCGCCGTGCCAAGGCCGATGAGCCCATGACCCTGCTCGACGGCAACGAAGTGAAGCTCAAAGAGACCACGCTCGTCATCGCCGATGCCAAGGGTCCTGCCTGCATGGCCGGTATCTTCGGTGGCGATCGCACCGGCGTGTCCGAGTCCACCACCGATATCCTGCTGGAGTGCGCCTTCTTTGCGCCGCTCTCCATCACGGGTCGTGCCCGTGCCTATGGTCTGCACACCGACTCCTCCCACCGCTTTGAGCGCGGGGTGGATCCCGAGCTGCAAGCCAAGGTGATGGACAGAGCCACCCGTCTGCTGCTGGATATCTGCGGCGGCGAAGCGGGTCCTGTCATCGAGGTCAAATCCGATGCCCATCTGCCCAAGGCTGCCCCCATCAAACTGCGTCGCACCAAGCTCGACAAGGTGATCGGCATCAGCGTAGGCGATGCCCAGGTGGTCGAGATCCTGACCCGCCTCGGCATGCAGGTCACTGTGGATGCTGACGGCTGGACCGCGCTGGCGCCCTCCTGGCGTTTCGATATTGCCATCGAGGAAGACCTCATTGAGGAAGTGGCCCGCATCTACGGCTACAACAAGATCCCGAACCTGAAACCGGCCGCCTCTCTGGCCATGGTTGAGCAGGCAGAAGGGCAGGTGACCCTCAAGCGGGTACGCGACCTGCTGGTTGACCGCGGCTTCCAGGAAGCGATCACCTACAGCTTCGTGGATCCCAAGGCGCAGCAACTGCTCTATCCGCAGAGCGATGCCATCGTGCTGCCGAACCCGATTTCGGTCGAGATGTCCGCCATGCGGGTGTCGCTGTTCCCTGGTCTGGTGCAGGCGGTGGTCTACAACCAGAACCGTCAGCAGGCGCGGGTGCGTCTGTTCGAGCAGGGCCTGCGTTTCATCAAGGACGAGAGTGCCGAAAACGGCATCCGTCAGGAGCCCATGCTGGCTGGCATCATCACCGGCAACCAGAGCGATGAGCACTGGGACATCAAGAACCGCGGTAGCGACTTCTTTGATTTGAAAGGGGATCTGGAAGCGGTATTGGATCTGACCGCCGAAGGGGCCAGCTTCAGCTTCGAGCGTACCGAGCACAGTGCCCTGCACCCAGGCCAGAGCGCAGCCATTTTGCGCAACGGCGTGGTCATCGGCCACATCGGCGTGATCCACCCGAGCCTCGAGAAGAAGCTGGGCCTCAAGAGCCGCGCCGTCATGTTTGAACTGGAGCTGGACAAGCTGACCCCTGCCAAGGTGCCGGTTGCAGCCGAGGTTTCTCGCTTCCCTGCCAACCGTCGCGACATTGCCGTGGTGGTCGATGTTGCGGTTCTGGCCGGCGATGTCCTCGCAGTAATTAAAAAAGTTGGCGGAAATCAGGTAGTTGGAATAAACTTGTTTGACGTATACCAGGGTGCTGGTATGGCAGAGGACAAGAAGAGCCTGGCCATCAGTCTTGTATTGCAAGACACCCAGCGCACTCTGGAGGAGAAAGAGATTGCCGAGACCGTAGACAATGTCGTGCGGGCCCTTGGTGAAGAGTTGAATGCATCCTTGAGGGATTGATCTATGGCGCTTACCAAAGCCGACATTGCAGAGCACCTGTTCACCCAGCTGGGGATGAGCAAGCGTGAAGCCAAAGATATGGTGGAAGCCTTCTTTGAGGAAATCAGACAGGCGCTTGAGCGTGGTGAACAAGTCAAGATTTCAGGCTTCGGTAACTTTGACCTTCGTGAGAAGAATCAGCGTCCTGGACGTAATCCCAAGACGGGCGAAGATATTCCTATCAGCGCCCGTCGGGTGGTGACCTTCCGGCCTGGCCAGAAACTCAAGGCCAGGGTAGAAAATGTTGAACCCAACGAGTGACAAAAAGCCAGGCAACCGCCTGGCTTTTACTTTTGCATGATAAAAACCCGCCTTTTGCTCACACTGTTGCTGGCCATGCCGGTGCAGGCCATGACCCTGCCTCTGTCGCCTGCCACCCAGGCCTATGCCGACGCGCTCAAACCGCTGACCATCTGCTATCCGGCCCTGATCCGGCCGCCCTATCTCGAAGAGTCGGGGGGCTTGCTGATCGATCAGCTGGAGCGGCTGGCCGAGCAACTGCCGGTGCCACTGCTGCACGAAAAATTGCCAAACTGGTCCGCAGTGCAGCAGGGGCTGCTGGCGGGGCGCTGCGATCTCATCCCCTATGTCGGCCCCTCACTGCAGGCATTGCCGGGCATGGCCCTGAGCCGCGCCCTGCTGGAGGCCGAATCCGCCATCCTCTATCGCGGCGAGCTGGAACGCGCCACCTTTCTGGTGTCGCCCGTCTGGCAGGCGAGCGAGGCGCTCAAGTCGCTCTACCCCCATGCGACCCAGCTGGCCCTGACCGATGCCGACAACTGGTATGCGGCTTTGGTGGCTGGCAAGGGGACTGCCTATCTCGGTGATTACCTGCAACTGCGTTACCTGATGCGCGAATACCCGGATGAGGGGTTGCGGCTGCGCCGGCTGCGCAGCGATGAACTGGTGATCAGCTACCGCATTATGATGCGGGACAAGCCCGAGCTCAGGGAACTGATCGACACTGCGATCCGCTACATGCCCCCCGGCAGCCTCTACAAGGATCTGGATCGCTATCTGGAACAGGGAGAGCAGGACATCAACCCGCTGCACTTCACCGATGAGGAGCAGGCCTGGCTGGTCGGTACCTCCCGCACCATCAAGCTGGTGGTGGATCCTGCGCTTATGCCCTATAGCGGCATCGACGGCAAGGGGCAGCTCAAGGGCTGGAGCGCCGATGTGCTGCGCCGGGTGAGCCTGCAGACCGGACTGAACTTTCATGTGGTGCCCGCCCGGGACAGGGAGGAGGCACTGGCCAAGCTGCGCAGTGGCGAGGCGGACATGATGGCGGGTCTGCTGGAGACCCCGGCCCTGACCCGCGAGTTCGACTTCACCCGCATCATGGTCGTGAGTCGTTACGCTCTGGTCAGCCGCAAGTCCCATTCATTCGATCGGCTGGAGGCGCTCAAGGGGGAGGTGGTGGTGCCCGCCAGCCTCTATGACCCCGACATGCTGGCACGTTTCGGCCAGCATGCGTGGCGCAAGAGCGAGACGCTTGAGTCGGGCATTGCACAGGTGCAGGCAGGCAAGGCCGATGCCATGCTGGCCGAGTTGTATCAGCTGCAGTATCCGCTGCGCAACAATCGGCTCGATGGCCTGGACATCAAGGAATTGCCGATTCGCTTCGGGCTCGGTTTTGCCATAGGCTCCCGCAGCCCCAGACTGGCGGGGGTGATGGAACAGAGTCTGATGACCCTCACCGGCAGGCAGAACGATGAACTCAACCAGCGCTGGCGACAGCTGGTGCTGACCCAGCAGGCCGGCGTCAGTTACGGTATCTGGCTGGGATCCGTATTGCTGGCGCTGCTGATCAGCGCCGGCGTCATCTGGCTGATCTGGCGCTCCCGCCAGCAGCTGGCGCGGGAGGTGAGTCAGCGTCAGGAGATGGAGCAGACACTGGCGCTGGAGAGCCAGTTCAGGGAGTCTCTGTTCCAGGCGCTGCCGGTGCCTGTCTTCCTGCGGGACAATCAGGGGGAGATCATCAAGCGCAACAAGCAGGCCAAACGGCTGGAGGCCCGTTATCTGGCCGAGCTCAGCCTGCCATCGTCCCAGGTGCAGGGGGCGGAAGGAACCTTGTCCCTCGGAGATCAGGTGTTCTCCTACGCCCAGATCCCGCTGCAACTGGGCAAGCAGACACAGGCCGGGGATCTGATCGCGCTGTCCGATATCAGCGCCCTGCGCGAGCGCACCCGCTTGCTGCGCCAGGCCGAGCGTCGCCTGCGTGCCCTCACCAATACGGTGCCCGGGGTCGTCATTCAGTTCATCCTGCAGCAGGGCGGTACAGCGCAGGTCGAGTTCATCAGCCGCGGCAGTTACGAGCTGCTGGGGCTGGCCAGCCAGCAGATCCGCCGCGATCCCGACAGCGCACTCAGCCGGCTGCTGCATCAGGACAGATGCGAGATGCGGATGCCCATGCTGGCCATGTTGCAGGCGGGGCAGCCCTTCTCTTACGCGCTGCGCTATGCCCACCCGGACAAGGGGACGCGGTGGCTGCAGTTCTATGGTCGGGGTCGCAGCCAGCCGGAAGGGGGGTGGCGCGTTTACGGTGTGGTGCAGGATGTGACCGCCCGAGTCGAGCAGGAGCATGCCTTGCAGGCTTCCCATGAGCGGGCCGAGCAGGCCGTGCTGGCCAAGGGGCGCTTTCTCGCGGCGGTGAGCCACGAGATCCGTACCCCCATGAATGCCATCCTGGGGCTGCTGGAGTGGCTCGATCACACCCCACTGTCGGCGGAGCAGCGCTCTGCGCTCTCCCATGTCAGGCAGGCGGGGGACGAGCTGCTCGGCCTGCTCAACGATGTGCTCGATTTCAGTCGCAACGAGAACCGGCAGCTGGCGCTCTCTCCCCAGCCGACCGATCTGGTGGATTTGTGCGAGCATGTGGCGGCGGTGCACTGGTCCAAGGCCCGCTCCAAGCGGTTGCAACTGCGGCTGGATATCGATCATCGCCTGCCCGCACAGGTGGAGCTGGATCCCCACAGGGTGCAGCAGGTGCTGCATAACCTGCTCGCCAACGCCATCAAGTTCAGCCCCGCCGGTGAGGTGGTGTTGTGGGCCCGTCGTGAAGGCAACCGCCTGCTGTGCGGTGTGGATGATGAAGGGCCCGGCATCAGTAGCGATCTGCTGCCTCGCCTGTTCCTGCCCTTCGAGCAGGGAGGAGAGGAGGGCCAGCCCAGGGCTCAAGGCACAGGACTGGGGTTGGCCATCAGCCGTCAGCTGATGGAGCAGATGGGCGGCGAGATCCGGGTCGAGCCGCGTCCCCTAGGGGGCAGCCGCTTCACCTGCATCTTGCCATTGGTGCTGTTGCACGAGGCGCCGCGCTGGCAACCGAGAGTGACCAGCGTCAACATCCAGTTGAACGATACGGAGCGTGCCTATCTCATGCCCTGGCTTGGCGAGCTCGGCCTGAGGGAGGATCCCGCCGGTCCCCTGCTGCGCGCCGCCGAAGATGAACAGGGCCTGCGTTACTGGGACTGGCAGGGCGAGCCCTGGGTGCCAGGCGCTGTGGTCAGCCTGTTGCAGCCCAGGCTGGTGTCCTCTGCCGAGGAGGCGATGAGCCTGCCGGGACAGGGGATGCGGGTGCTGCTGGTCGAAGATCACGAGGTGAATCGGGTGTTGATCAGCATGCAGCTGACCCAGCTGGGGGCTCAGGTACTGAGTGCGGCCAATGGCCAGCTGGCGCTCGACATCTTGCAGCACGAGACGGTGGATCTGGTGTTGACCGATCTGCAGATGCCGGTGATGGATGGAGCCCAGCTGTGTCAGCAGTTGCGTGATTCGGCGCGCTGGCAACATCTGCCGACCTACGTGATCACCGCCGATCTCAGCGAGCAGGCGGCGCAGCGACTGGCCAGCTGCGGTTGCCGGGGACATCTGGACAAGCCCCTGCTGCTTAAGGATCTGGCCAACTTGCTGCGCAGCCTGCCGACCTCAGCTGATGCAGTCACCCCGTGGCCCAAGGCACCAGAGGAGGACCTGGCGCCGGCATGGCTGGAACAGGCATTGCCGCTGCTGAGTCCTGAGCTTGTCACCCTCTATCTGGAGGCCACTCGCCAGGATCTGGCCGACATTGAGCACTGCATCACACAAGGGGATGAGATGGCGCTCGATGCGGCTTTACACAAGGTGAAGGGGGCCGCCAAAATGGTGGGGGCCACCCCGCTTATCCAGGTGATCGAGCAGTGGCAACGGGATCCACGGCAACCCCTGATATCCCCGCTGCGGTACGCTCTGGATGAAGTGTGCCGGCGATTGGGTGAGAGAGTCTGACATGATCATCACAGATGAAGAGTTATTGGCGTTGCTGGATCCGGAAGAGACGCAAGAGCGTTTCTTCTACCCAGTGACCATCTATGCGCTGGATGGGGTCGCCTATCGGGCGGCCCAGGCGGTCAGCCTGCCCGAATTTGCGACCCTGCGTCGCACCAAACCCGATGCCTGCTGGCACTGGGAGGGGTTGTTTGCCGCCGGTGCCATTGCCCTGTTTGATCCGGCCTCGCACGCTGGCGCCGACTATCTGCCGCAACTGATGACGCAGGGGGAGGGCATCTATCGGCTCTCGGATGACTGGCTGGCTGGCGTGCATGGCCGTTACCAGCAGTGGCAACACTGGCTGGCCGGGATGCGGATCTTGTTGCTGGAGGACCATCCGTTTCAGGGGGCCCACATTCAGCAGGAGATCCAGGGATTGGGGCTCTCCTGTCAATGGGTGCAGGATGGCAATGCCTGTATCCAGGCGCTGGCGGAGGGGAAGGTCACACTGCTCATCAGCGATCTCAGTCTGGTGGAGCAGGATGCCATCAGCCTGTTGATGAGCCAGCCCCAGTACCAGCAAAGCGGCCTGCCCATCATATTGCTGTCAGCGCACGATCAGACCCTGATCGACGGTGCCCGGCGCCTGCTGCATGACGCCGGTTTCAACGTGGTGGCGGCCCTGGCCAAGCCCCTGTTGACCGACGATCTGCTGCGCTTGCTCAAGGTGCTTTATCTGGGGCCCCAGCGGCAACAGCGGCTCAGTGGCCAGCGCCGTACCATTCGTACCTGGCAGGGGGAGGAGAAGGGACTGCTGGGGCTTATCTCGGATCCCCCCTCCAAGCTGCCCGTCTGGCTGGCGGTGACCGGTTTGCCACCACGCTGGGAGCTGGTGCGGGAGTGGTTGGGCAGGCAGGGACGAGACGCCGGCGAGCTGACCCTGGTCATTCACCGCCGCGACCACCTGCTCAGTCAGGCGGAGCGGTTTGCCCTGGTGTTGCAGGCCAGTCTGGCCGGCGCCAGGCTCGCCTTGCTGCTCGACAGCGATCAGCACATGCCGTTCGATCTGCTGGAGCGGATGCCCTTGCAGCACCTGCTGCTGGGGCAGAGCCTGCTGCCCGGGCTGGAGGCCATGACGCCGGACTCCCTGCTGGGGCGCTTCATCAACCGGGCCAGGGAGCTTGGCATCGCCCTCTATCTGGATGATCCCTTCAACCTGCTCGATAACGAGTTGTGGCGCGATCGCGGCATGACGGGGCGCTGGTAACCCGTGCCTCGCTATCTCTGCTGGCCTCCCGACGAGGCGCGCTTGCGCCGCAGCCTGGCCGGCTGGCTGCACCCCACCTCGCGGGCATCCTTGCCGCTGATGATGGAAGTGGGGGGCGTCCCCTGCCGGCTGCAAGAGCTGGCGGGGGCCGATCCCGAATCTATCAAGGCGGCTTATGAGGCGTTGAGCGAGCAGAGCATTTACTTGCGCTTCATGCGGGCCAAGCAGTCCCCCACCGCCGATCAGCTCGCCTTCTTTCTCGATTACCCCAGAGCATCCCAGATAGGCTTGCTGCTCACCGATGGTCTGGGGCGGCCGCTGGCCCAGGCCCAGTCCATCCGGCGGCGGCTGCACCCGGATCGGGCCGAGTTCTCCTGCCTGGTAGCGGATCACTTCCAGCACAGGGGGGCGGGGCGGCGTATCCTGCTGGCACTGGCGCTGCTGGCGCGCGCCGAAGGCATTCGGGAGTGGACGGCCGAGGTGCTGGCCCAGAATCGCCCCATGCTGGCACTCCTGCGCGGGCTGGGGCTGCCGCTCACCCTGGTGACGGGGCGGGAGCTGGTGTTTGTCCGGCTCGATCTGAGCGTGCTCGATACCCTGTGACGGGGGTATCCTAATAAGACCAAGGGCGAATAGGCCTGTTTTTCACCCTGTGCTAAGGTCAGCCTTGTATGTGGTCAGAGGGAATCCATCATGGTGCAGTCAGCTAAACACATCGTCATCCTTACCGGCGCCGGGATCTCTGCCGAATCCGGCATCAAGACCTTCCGGGCCTGCGACGGTCTGTGGGAAGAGCACAGGGTGGAGGATGTGGCGACCCCGGAAGGGTACGCGCGGGATCCCGCCCTGGTGCAAGGCTTCTACAACTCGCGCCGCCATCAGCTGCAACAGCCGCAGATCCACCCCAACCCGGCCCACTATGCGCTGGCTCGCCTCGAACGCCTGCTGCCGGGCACAGTCACCCTGGTGACCCAGAATATCGACAACCTGCACGAGTGTGCGGGCAGCAAGAACCTCATCCACATGCACGGGGAACTGCTCAAGGCCCGCTGTCCCGAGTCGGGCCAGGTGATCGAGTGGCGCGGCGATCTGCATCAGGATGAGCTCTGCTCCTGCTGCCAGTTTCCCCAGCCATTGCGCCCGCACGTGGTCTGGTTTGGCGAGATGCCGCTGGGGCTGGATCGCATCTACGGCGCACTGGCCCAGTGCGACCTCTTCATCTCCATCGGTACCTCGGGTGCCGTCTATCCCGCCGCCGGTTTCGTGCATGAGGCCGGGTTGAACGGTGCCCATACCATAGAGCTCAATCTGGAACCGAGCGAGGTGGGCAGCCAGTTTGATGAAAAACGGTACGGGCCTGCCTCCCTGCTGGTGCCCGCCTTCGTTGACGAGTTGCTGCAACGCTGCGGTGTGCATCAACCGAAACAGATAGACGGTCACAACTGGATGGAGATGCGCGGATCCTGAGCAACCGTGCCATGTCACAGTTGCAATGACCTGGTGAAATCGCCACACTGGCAACCCAAATATGGGACGCAGTTGGCGCAAATCATCATGACCACAGTGAAGCAATGGATCGCTTTTTTCCTCCTGATGCTGGCCAGCGCCAGCACATTGGCATCTCCCCCCCTGATGACGCTGGTGCTGCCCAACGGCAAGCAGCTCATGCTCAATGACGCGGCGCTGGCCGCTCTGCCACAAACCGAGTTCACCACCACCACGCCCTGGACTCAGGGCTCGCACCATTATCGTGGTCCGACCCTGGCGGCCGTACTCGCGGCGCAGGGAATTCTGAGTGCCAGCAAGATTGCCGTCTCGGCCCTCAACGGCTATCAGCAGGTGGTGGATCTTGCCCTGTTTGACGGTGTGCCCCTGACTCTGGTGCGCCACGAGGATAACAAGCCGCTGACCCGGCGCAACAAGGGGCCGCTCTGGCTGCTGATCCCGTTTTCCAGCCACCCCAAGCTGGACATTCCCCCCATTCATAACTGCATGGTCTGGCAGGTGACCCGCATCGAGATCATCGACTGATGGGTCGTCAGCGCCATAACCTGCTGCTGGTCTCGATCACCTTGCTGTTTCTGTTCTCCTCGGGTTGCGGGCTCTATCTGCAACACCGCCAGGAGCAACTGGTCGATACCTTCTATCGCAACATCCACTGGAACATCAGCCAGGTGATGCTGGAGTCCCAGCGTTTCCTCTATGAGTTGCGTCTCTATCGGACCGGGCAACTGGAGATGGAGACCCTGAGCCTCAATTACGATCTGTTGTGGAACCGGCTGGATATCTTCCTCATCAGCAGTGAAACCGCCGAGGCGCGCGAGCGTCACGGGCTGGGCAAGGCGTTGGCCGGGCTGTTCGAACAGATAAAGCGGCTCGAACCCCAGATACAGGCCGGGCAACTGCGAGAAGGGGCCGAGCTCGAACAACTGCAGAGCCAGATTGCCGAACAGACTCGCCAAATTGAGCAGATTGGCGATCAGATCCTCTCCGGCCAGGAGCGGGAGGCTTCGGTCAACCAGATCCGCAGCAGCCTGTTCTGGCTGCAGATCTGGCAACTGATCCTGCTGGTGACCGGTGGTGTGCTGGTGTTTGCCCTCATTCGTGCCAACTTGCAGAACCGGCGCCTCTCCCTGCTCGATCCCCTGACCCGGCTCGGCAATCGCCGCGCCTTGCAGGAACAGTTGGCACGCTCGCTGGACTCTTCCCATGCCCTGGCGCTGGTGGTGCTCGATCTGAAACGCTTCAAACAGGTCAACGATCTGCTCGGCTATCAGGTGGGAGACAGATTGCTGCAAACGGTAGCCGACAAACTGCAGCACGCCCATGGCGGTCATGCCTACCGGTTGGGTGGGGATGAGTTTGCGGTGATCCTGACCGCCGGGCGGCAGAGCATGGCGGCGCAGATCCAGGCGTTGATGAGCCTGCTCCATTTCGAGTTCGTGACCCGGGAGAGCAGTTTCGAGCTGGCGTGCCGGCTGGGGGTTGCCCAGGTGCAGGAGGAACCAGATCCCAAGCGGCTGCTGGATCAGGCCATTTTGGCTCTCAATCAGGCCAAGCGCGATGCCGATGGGGATCTCGCCTGGTTCGAGCCCGGGATGCAGCTGCAGTTGCAACTGACCCAGCGCCAGCTGCACCAGTTGCGGGACTGGCTGGCAAACGTGGCGCCTTCCCCTCTGGTGATCGATACCCAGCGGTTCGGCAGCGAGAGCGGCGCCGCGGTGACAGGTTTGTCACTGCGCTGGCAGGAGACGCTGACGCCCTGCGAGATGGGCTGGTTGCAGGAGGGCGGCATACTGGGGCCCGTGATCGCACGGCTGCTGCAAGAGCATGATCAGCCTGCCGGCGGTGATCCGCAGCCGCTGCTGATCGCGCTCACGCATCAGGCTCAGCTGGCCCATGTGCTGGCCTATCTGCCCGCGCTGGCCCATGTCGAACCCATACTGCTGCTGCCAAGCCTGCAGCAGGATGCCGCCCTGCTGGCCAAGCTGAACCAGTGCGCCTGTACCCTGGCGCTCCGCGAGATTGGCAGCAGTACGCCGGACTTGCTGGCGGCGGGCTGGCCACTGCGTTATTGGCTGCCGGTGGCGTCGGCTCACGCCGGTCTGCTGGCGCCGCTGGCGCAGCGACTGGGCGTGATACGCCTGGCCCAGGTTGCGCAGGCTGAGCGGCAGCAGGCCTGACTGGCTGCGATAAAAAGGGCGACCCAGGGGTCGCCTTTTTGCATGAGGCGTTTAGAAAATCAGGGGGCGGGGAAGGGGGCGCAGGATTGTCTGATCACCAAGTCAGGATCGACCGTGATCAGGTGATTATCCACCGCCACCCCGTTGATCCGCGCCAGCAGCCGGGTGACGGCGAGGCGACCCAGCTCCTCCTTGGGCTGATTGATGGTGGTGAGCGGCGGTGACAGGTATTGCGCCAGCGCCACATTGTCATAGCCGACGATGGAGAGATCCTGCGGTATGTTCAAGCCCGCCTGATGGGCGGCGCTGATGGCCCCCATGGCCATCATGTCGTTGAAGATGAAGAGGGCGCTCGGACGTTTGGGTTGGGCCAGCAGCCGCTGCATGGCACTGAAACCACTGGCGCAGTCAAAGTCGCCCTCCTGGATCCAGGCCGGATTGATGGTCAGCCCCGCTTCTTGCATCGCCTGCTCGAAGCCGGACTGGCGCTGATTGGCGGGGGCGCGGCTGTGGGGGCCCGTGATGCAGCCTATGTCGGTGTGACCCAGCTCCAGCAGGTGGCGGGTGGCCAGGTAGCCGCCGCGATGGGAGTTGTCGGCGATGAGATCCACGTCCTTGCTCTCCATGCCCCAGTCCATCACCACCACCGGCAGGCTCTTGAGCCAGTCGAGCTGGTTGAACACCTCCTGCTGCCCCTCGCTGCACATGATCAGCAGGCCGTCGACCCGCTTGCGCAGCATCATCTTGAGGTAGGAGAGAGCGGTTTCGGCCTGCCCCTCCGTGTTGCCGAGCATCAGGTTGTAGCCCTGCTCGAAGCAGTAGCGCTCCACCCCGCGCACCACCTCGGCGAAGAAGGGGTTGCTGGAGGTGGTGACCAGCATGCCGATGCTGTTGGTCTCCTTCACCTTGAGGCTGCGGGCCACTAGGCTGGGGGCATAGTTGAGATCGCGCATGGCGGCGAAGACCCGCTCCCGGGTCTCCTCGGCCACGAAGCGGGTCTCGTTGATGACGTGGGAAACTGTGGTGGTAGAGACCTGGGCCCGCGCCGCCACCTCCTTGATATTGGCCATCAGTGCCCCTGCGCAGTCTGGGCGAGCAGGAAGGCCTCGACCTCCTGCTTGCTCGGGATCGAGCTCTGAGCGCCGAACTTGGTGACAGAGAGCGCAGCCGCACCGTGGGCAAAGCGCACCGCGGCCTTGAAATCGGCGCCGGCCAGCTCGGCGGCCAGCAGGGCGCCGTTGAAGGTGTCGCCTGCGGCCGTGGTGTCCACCGCCTCGACCCGAAAACCCGGGATCAGTTGTTGCTGCCGGGCGTTGCTGCAATAGACCCCTTGGGAGCCCAGGGTGATCATCACATCGCTGATCCCCATCTGGTGGAAGCGGGCCGCCGCCTGAGCCGCGCTGGCCTCGTCGGTCACCTTGACGCCGGTCAGCAGCTCGGCTTCGGTCTGGTTGGGGGTGATGAGATCCACCAGCGCCAGCAGCTCGCTAGAGAGCGGTTGGGCGGGCGCCGGATTGAGCACCACCCGGGTACCGTGGGCACGAGCCAGTCTGGCGGCTTCAAACACGCTCCCCAGCGGCACTTCCAGCTGCAACAGCAGGGTGTGGGCGTCGGCAATCAGGGTTTCATGGCGCTTGACCATGGCAGGGGAGAGGGCGCCATTGGCTTCGGCGGAGATGCCTATGCTGTTCTCCCCCTCGTCGCTCACATAGATGATGGCGATGCCGGTAGGCAGAGTGTCGTCGAGCTCCACCGCGCTGACGTCTATGCCGTCCTGGGCAAAGCCCTGACGCATCTGCTGGCCGATGGCGTCATTGCCGATGCGGGCGATAAAGGCGACGGGAGCGCCGAGGCGCGCGGCGGCGACCGCCTGATTGGCACCTTTGCCACCGGGGACGACTTGATAGCTGTGACCGGTCAGGGTTTCACCGGGGCGAGGAAAGTGGGGAACGCGCAGTACATGGTCTGCATTGACACTGCCCAGAACAACGAGACGATTCATTCTTATCACCCTTGATTTGGAACATCTTGGCTTGAGTGGGCCCAAGCCAAGCTGCACGGTTAATCGAAAACAGGGGAGGCAAAGGGGGAGGCACGCCTCCCCCCATCGGCTTACTTGCTGACCACTTGCAGCGGGACCGGAATGGATTTTTCCACCGGCTGGCCCTTGAGCACCTTGTCGGCGGTTTCCACGCCGATGGCACCGATCAGCGCCGGCTGCTGGGCCACGGTGGCGGCCAGTTTACCCTTGGCCACGGCGGCCTTGCCATCGTCAGTGCCGTCGAAACCGACGATCATCACCTCTTTGCCGGCGGCTTGCACGGCGCGGATGGCACCCAGCGCCATCTCGTCGTTCTGGGCGAACACGGCCTGCACGGTCGGGTGGGCGGCCAGCAGGTTCTCCATGACGTTCAGACCCTTGGTGCGGTCAAAGTCGGCGGGCTGGGAGGCCAGCACTTCCAGCTTGTTGGCGGCCACGGCCAGGGCGAAACCTTCGCCACGGTCGCGGGCGGCCGAGGTACCGGCGATCCCTTCCAGCTGAATGACCTTGGCACCGGCCCCCAGTTTCTGGGTGATGAAGTCACCGGCCAGCTTGCCGCCGGCCACGTTGTCGGAGGCGATGTGGGCCTTGACGTCACCCTGGGCCGCGCCGCGGTCCAGGGTCAGCACTGGGATGTTGGCCTTGTTGGCCAGGCGGATGGCGTTGCCCACGGCCTCGGAGTCGGTCGGGTTGATCAGGATGGCATTGACCTTGCGCACGGTGAGATCTTCCATGTTGGAGAGCTCCTTGGCCGGGTCATTCTGGGAGTCCAGCACCACCAGCTCGTAGCCAAGCTCCTTGGCCTTGGCTTCGGCCCCCTCTTTCATGGTGACGAAGAAGGGGTTGTTGAGGGTGGAGACCACCATGGCCAGAGTGTGATCGGCGGCCTGGGCGGTGCCCAGCACGGACATGATGGCGGCAGCGAGCAGGGTATTGAGCTTTTTCATCATTTCATTCCTTGTGTGTGCTTACTTGCTTTTGTTATCGATCATCACGGCGAGCAAGATCACGCTGGCCTTGGCGATCATCTGGTAATAGGACGAGACGTCGAGCAGGTTGAGGGCGTTGTTGAGGAAGCCGATGATGAGCGCCCCGATCAGGGTGCCCATGATGCGGCCCTTGCCCCCCATCAGACTGGTACCCCCCAGCACCACGGCGGCTATGGCATCCAGCTCGTACCCCATGCCGGCGGTCGGCTGGGCCGAGGAGAGGCGGGAGGTGACGATGAGCCCGGCCAGTGCCGACAGCATGCCGCACAGACCATACACCGCCAGCTTCACCCTGGCCACATTGATGCCGGAGAGACGGGTGGCCGACTCGTTGCCGCCGAGGGCGTAGATGTAACGGCCGAGGCGAGTGTGGTTGAGCATGAACCAGGCCAGCAGGAAGACGATGGCCATCAGCCAGATGGGCACAGGCAGGCCGAGCAGGTAGCCGGTACCCAGCCAGGCGAAGTGATCGGCGCCGTCACTGAAACCGGTGGAGATGGGACGCCCCTCGGTATAGACCATGGTCACGCCGCGCAGGGCCGTCATGGTCACCAGGGTGGCGATGAAGGCCTGTACCTTGCCCTTGGCGATGATGAGACCGCTGATGCCGCCGAGCAGGGCACCGGCCCCCAGGGTGAGGGGCACCACCAGCCAGATGGGCAGCTCCATGGCCACCATGGTCGCCGCCAGGGCGCCGCACAGGGCCAGCACGGAGCCGACCGACAGATCGATGCCGGCGGTGAGGATGACCAGCGTCATGCCGACCGCCATGATGGCGTTGACCGAGGTCTGGCGCAGTATGTTGAGCAGGTTGTCGGCGGTGAAGAAGTTGGGGCTTAAGGCCGAGACCACGCCGATCAGCACCAGGAGGGCGACCAGGGATTTGTTCTCGATCCACCAGGCCTTGCTCATGATGCCGCGGCGGGAAAGGGTTTGGGTTGTCATTGGGAGGCCTCTTGCTCTGATTGCCACTGTTTACCGACTGCCGCCGCCATCAGTTTCTCCTGATTGGCGTCCGCGGACATGAATTCTGCGCTGATGCGCCCTTCGTGCATCACCATGATGCGATCGCTCATGCCGAGCACTTCCGGCATCTCGGAGGAGACCAGGATGATGCTCATCCCCTCCTTCTTGAACTGGTTGATGAGCTGGTAGATCTCCTTCTTGGCCCCCACGTCGACGCCGCGGGTCGGCTCATCCAGGATCAACACCCTGGGCCGGGTCAGCAGTCCCTTGGCGATGGCGACCTTCTGCTGGTTGCCGCCGGAGAGCAGTTTTATCAGTTGATCCTGACTCGGGGTCTTGATGTTGAACAGCCGCACATAGTCGCTCACCGCCTGACGTTCGGCCTTGCCGTCAATCTTGCCGTGGCGGATGAACTCGCCGAGGGCGCACAGACTCATGTTTTCGCGCACCGACAGCTCCAGCACCAGGCCATCGCCCTTGCGATCCTCTGAGATGTAGGCGATGCCGGCGGCCAGCCCATCGGCGGGGCTGCGCGGCACCATGACCTTGCCATCGACTTCGACCGCACCTGCGCTGATGGGGCTGGCGCCGTAGATAAGCTTCATCAGCTCGGTACGGCCGGAACCCATCAGGCCGCTGAAGCCCAGAATTTCCCCCTGACGCAGGGAGAAGCTCACCCCGCGCACGCCGGGGCCGGCCAGATCTTTCACTTGCAGGCTGACGGGGCCGAGCTCTCGTTGCAGACGGGGATACTGCTCTTCCAGCCGCCGACCCACCATCATCTCGATGATCCTGTCTTCATCGAGCTCGCTCACCGCCTTCTCGCCGATCCACTTGCCATCGCGCAGTACGGTAACCCGGTCGCAGATCTGGAAGATCTCCTTGAGACGGTGGGAGATGTAGACGATGCCGCAGCCCTGCTGGCGCAGCTCACGGATCACCACAAACAGCTGCTCGGTCTCGGTGTCGGTCAGCGCATCCGTGGGTTCATCCATGATGATGACGCTGGCATCGAACGACAGTGCCTTGGCGATCTCCACCATCTGCTGTTCGCCAATGGAGAGATCCCCAAGCCTTGTATCCGGCCCGTGCTTGACGCCGAGGCGGGCCAAGAGGCCGCTGGCGCGCTCGCGCAGCTGTTTGTGGTCGATACTGCCAAAACGGGTACGCGGTTCGCGGCCGAGGAAGATATTGGCGGCAATCGACAACTCAGGCAGCAGGTTCAGCTCCTGGTGGATGATGCTGATCCCCTGATCCTGGGAGTCGCGGGGGCCCTTGAAATAGACCGACTGGCCGCGATAACTGACGCTGCCCGCATCGGCCTGATAGATGCCGGTCAGCACCTTCATCAGGGTGGACTTGCCGGCGCCATTTTCGCCGAGCAGGGCCATCACCTGGCCCGGGTAGACCTTGAGGCCAGCCTCATCGAGGGCGCGTACACCGGGGAAGGTCTTGACGATCCCGGTGAGCTCCAGAATGGGCGAGAAGGAGGAGGTTGTGCTCATTTGCAGCTTCCTTGAAGAGGCTTAAAACGCCACACCGGCGCAGAGAATAATGTTGGCGTAGGGGGTGACCTCGCCGCTGCGCACGATCGCCTTGCTCTGGCGGGAGCGGGTCTTGAACGCCTCGTGCAGGCAGTATTCGATAGTGATGGGCTTGCCTTGGGCAGCGGCGTGCGCCTCCAGCTGATCGACCAGCGCCTGATGGGCGGCGGGGCTGATCAGTTTTATCTCGCTCGCCATGATCACCTTCTCCACCACCAGATCGGTGAGCAGGGCGGTCAGCACGGTTGCAAGGCTGGGGGTGCCCGGCATCAGCGCCAGATCGATGCGCTCCGGCCCCGCCGCAATGGGCAGCCCGGCATCGCAGACGGTGATCTCGTCGGTGTGACCCATCCGTGCCACCAGGGCACTCAGGGGAGCATTGAGCAGCTTGCCTCGTTTCATACAGCACCTCGGCAGACTCGCGTCCGCATATCTGATGTTCATCTAGGCAACCGGTTACGCAACCGGTTGCGTCATGCGAGAAAGATAGGCCCTAAGGCCCGCGCGATCCACAGTGAGATGGCAGAAATGTGAAAACGATCTCAATGCGGGGCAAACATGAAGTACAAATGGGGCCAGCAGAGCGCTGGCCCGCAGGGGATCAGACGATCAGCGCCTGTTGCACGGCGGGACGGGCCAGCACCCGCGCTGTGTGGGTGGCCACCTTGGGGAACTCGTCGATGGCGATCCCGTCACTCTTGAGCCAGCTGGCCACCACGAATAGGTAGATGTCGGCCAGGCTGAAACACTCTCCCAGCACCCAGGGACCGGCGAGATAGTGGTTTTCTATTTGGGAGAAGCCATCGCGCATGTTGTGCGCCACTTTGGCCTGCATGGCGGCGATGGCCTGCTCATCGTCGGCCCAGCGGGCCGCACGCCGGCTATGGGCATGGGAGACATGCACCGTGGAGGCGAGGAAGCTGTTCACCTCCTGCATGCGGGCCAGCAGGAAAGGATCATTGAGGGGGGCGAGCTCGGCATCCGGGAAGCGCTGCGCCACATAGAGCAGCAAGGCCGGGGTTTCGGTCAGCACGCCGCGCTCGGTGACGAGAGCCGGCACCCGGCCTTTGGGATTGATGGCGAGGTAGGCGGGGGAGCGCTGCTCACCGCTGGCGAAGTCCACGCGCCTTATTTGGTGCGGCGCGCCAGCCTCCACTAGGGCGATACGAACCGCCATGGCACAGGTGCCGGGGGTGAGGTAGAGGGTCAGTTCTGACATGGTCGATATCCTTTATCCAACGAGGGTGCATGAAACCCGCCGCCCAATGAGCTAGCTGGCGGCACCTTGGGCATCCTAACCCCATGCGTCAGGGGAACCAAGCGGGTATTGCGAGTCAGGTGGGCGAGTGGGCCGGGGAACCCGGCTTTGTCCGGAAAAACGCCACGGCTCCCTGTGAAATCAATGAGTTTCTGAACGGAAGATAACAGGAAAAACGGCTACGCATGCCGGGTCAAATCGCTATAATGTGCTCCCTGAATAGTGGTTTTTCTGATGTTGGATAGTCAATTGAGTAATAAAATGCGGATCGGTGGTTCCCTCGAACAATCCCTGAGTCAGGGATATCGTCTCGACCTCAAGGGGGTATTGCAGGAGAGTTGGCAACAGACGCGGCGCACCGGTTTCGGCCTGTTGCTGGCCATCGTCGGTGTCACGGCCATCTGGATATTGCTGAGCAATACCCTGCTGGCCCCCTACCTCAATCAGGAGGGGGGAATGGACATAGCCCTGGTGCTGAGCCTGCTTATCACCATCATGATGTCACCCATGACCTCGTCCCTCGACATGCTGGGATTGCAGCAGTCGGTCGGTGTGCGTGCCCGCCCGAGCCAGGTATTCGATTTCTTTCGCCACTTCCTGCGTCTGGGCAGCCTGAGTCTGCTGGGCAGCATGCTCACCAGCCTGTTCGGCCCCCTGTTTGAACTGGTGGGTCTGCCGGTAGTGCTGGCCTTCATCCCGTCTGCATTGATTGGCATGGGACTGGTGTTCTCGGTGCCGCTGGTGCTGGAGCGCGGTCTGTCGCCGGTGCAAGCCATTCTGGTGTCGCTCAAGCTGTTTGCCCGTGGCTGGCCCAGCATAGTGCTGCTGCACGGCGTCATGCTTGCGCTGTTTTTCCTGGCGCTGATCCCCATGGGATTGGGCCTTGTCTGGGTGGCCCCCCTCTACTTCAACTGCAAGGGGATCCTCTATCGGGATCTGTGCGGGGTCGCGGTCGAAGTGACGGAAGTGAGCGAAGGCCCAAATCATTTCAACGCATAACAAGCTTGCAGCCAGACGCCTGGCGCAGGCGCATTTCAGCGCATAGCTAGCGTGATGCCAGGTGATGGCACAGGCACATTTCACCGCATAGCGAGTCTGAGGCCAGACGATGGCGCAGGCATATTTCAGCGCATGACGAGTGCGCGATGCAAAAGGACGGCATATGAAGAGGACTCGACATGGCGTGGCGGCAGGCTTGCTGCTGTTGCCTACCCTGGGCTTGGCGCAGCCTTCACTGGATCTGCAGTACAGTACCTTCTACAGCCAGATGAAGACCTTCGCCAAGGGGGAGTTTGGTCACGCCAGGCTGGGGTTTTACCTGACCGATCCGCAAAATGGCCAGCGCTGCCTGCTCACCTCAGCCCGGGTCTCAACCCTGGATCGGGACGTGGCCGCCGAGGTGACGGTAGACAGCGAACTGCGGCTGCCCTACGACGATGATCTCAATCTGGACAAGGCGACCGTGGTGGTGGGCTTGACCGAAGCGCACACGGCCTGCGATCTGTCGGTGCAGGTGATGGCCGATGTGCAGCCGGTGTCAGGCAGCCAGTGGGATCTCAAGGTGGCCGATGTGGCCGGGCGTCAGCAGGATATGCAGGCCCTGCTGAGCAAGCTGGCCGGCATGGTCGGCAAGTATTTCCTGCCCGAGATGGCGGGCGTGCGGGTGACCCTGGTACAACCGACGGGCACCGCCTATCTGGTCGATGGTGCCCGCCAGCAACCTCTCTCCTGGCAGGGAGGGCAACTGCTGCTGAGCAACGCCCAGCTGGCGGATTTCGCCGTGGGCAAGTTGCAACTGCAGGGGGAGATACTGCGACTGACCCCCTGGCTGCACAAGGAGTGAGCCAGCCGCTTGCCAGTGAGATAAAAAAAGGAGCGCCTGGCGCTCCTTTTTTGTTGCTGTGGACTTGTGTCTATCGTGCTTAGCGCACTTCAATCACATCCAGCATGTCCATCTCGTCGATGTCCAGCAGCGGCGCCTTGGGCAGTTCAGGCGGATCAAATGCCTTGTCACCGCCATCTATGATGCCGGAGTCGCGGTTGATGCTCTTGAAGTCAAACAACTTGTGATCGAGCAGGTGGCTCGGGATCACGTCCTGAATGGCGGTGAACATGGTCTCGATACGACCCGGGAAGCGGCGATCCCAATCCTGCATCATCTGCTTGATGGCCTGACGCTGCAGGTTCTCCTGCGAACCGCACAGGTTGCACGGGATGATGGGGAAGGCCTTGACCTCGGCATAGCGCACCAGGTCTTTCTCCTTGCAGTAGGCCAGCGGGCGGATCACCACGTTCTTGCCATCGTCGCTCACCAGCTTGGGCGGCATGGATTTGAGCTTGCCACCGTAGAACATGTTGAGGAACAGGGTCTCGAGTATGTCGTCCCTGTGATGACCGAGGGCAATCTTGGTGCAGCCCAGCTCCTGGGCGGTGCGATAGAGAATGCCACGGCGCAGACGGGAGCAGAGGGCGCAGGTGGTCTTGCCTTCCGGTACCTTGTCCTTGACGATGGAGTAGGTGTCTTCCTCGACGATCTTGAAGTCGACTCCCAGGGTGGCCAGGTATTCCGGCAGCACGTGCTCGGGGAAACCGGGTTGCTTCTGATCCAGGTTGACGGCCACCAGATCGAAATGGATGGGGGCGCTTGCCTTCAGGCTCATCAGGATGTCGAGCATGGCGAAGCTGTCCTTGCCACCGGACAGGCACACCATGATCTTGTCGCCCTCTTCAATCATGTTGAAGTCGGCGATGGCCTGACCTACGTTGCGCCGCAGGCGCTTCTGCAGTTTGTTGAAACTGTATTTATCTTTGGCGTTCAGCTCTTCTAGCATGCTCGTAAAACCCGGGACACAAATAAGCGCGTTATTATAGCCATGTCCCGGGGGAGGGCAAGATGCCAGGATGAAAGCCGTCTTATGATTGACTGCGCCGGCTGTCTACCGGGCAGCTGTAATCGGCGGGTTTGAGGATCAGCATGTCGCAGGCGAGTCTGTCCACCACGTGTTCGGCGGTATTGCCGAGCAGGGCGGCGGAGAGGCCGGTGCGACCGACGCAGCCCATGATCATCAGGGTGGCTTGCAGGTCTTCGGCCAGATCGGGCAGCACCTCTTCCGGCAGGCCTTCCGCCACCCGGGTCCACAGATGACTGATGCCAAATTTGTCGGCATGGCTCAGCAGCAGGCCCTCATGGTGTTTGCGAATGGCATCGTTGTAGGCGTTGGGATCAAACTCCGGCAGCTCGATGGCCACGTTGACCGGGGTGCCGGGATAGGTGTTGACCAGGTAGAGGTTGGAACCGAGCAGCTCGGCGATGGCAATCCCTTCTTCCGTGATCCGCTCGTTCAGCAGCTTCTGATCCTGGTCGTCGCTGGAACAATTGATGGCGGCTATGATGTTGCCGCCCCGTTGCCAATGACCCTCCTTGACCAGCAGGACGGGGCAGGGACACTTGCGCAGCAGGTGCCAGTCGGTCGGGGTGAAGATGAAGGTTTGCAGAAACGAGTGATGGTGAGTTGCCTTGACCACCAGATCGTGGCGGTTTTCCAGCACTTCCTGAATGACGCATTCGAAGGGCCGATTGTGCCAGACCACCTTGATCTCGCAGTCCAGTCCCTTGGCACGGTAGGGTTTCAGAATATCGTCGAGCCATTCACGGCGCTGGGCGATCACGCCGTGGCGCATCTCTTCCCGTTCGTCCACCGACAGCATGGCGGTCATCTCGTACGAGAAGTCGTAAATGGTGAGCAACAGGGTCAGTTGAGCGCCTTCATCCAGCTCAGCCACCTTGACCGCACGTTCGAGGGCAATTTGCCGCTCTTCTTCCGGGTTGATAACGACCAGGATCTTTCGGTACTTGACCATGTTCTCCTCCTCCTTGGCAAAAATACCAATGATGGCAGACCTTTAGCCATTACAGCTTAGCTCAGGAGGAGGTGGGGAGACGTGTGCCGGATCAAATTTCAGCGTAAACCGATCCGGCAACAGAGGAGGATTAACCGCAGGGAGGACGGGTCGCGCCAGCCATGACGCCGAGGGCCACGTGATCCAGCACTGTGATGTATTTGCCCTTGACGCTGATGAGCTCGGACTTCTGGAAGCGGCCAAGCAGGCGGCTGATGGTCTCGACGGTGAGGCCGAGGTAGTTGCCGATGTCACCGCGGGTCATGGAGAGGCGGAACTCCTTGGCGGAGAAGCCGCGTTCGGAGAAACGCACCGACAGATTGTGCAGGAAGGCGGCGAGGCGCTCTTCGGCATTCTTCTTGGAGAGCAGCAGTATCATCTCCTGATCGCCCATGATTTCGTTGCTCATCAGTCGCATGATCTGCTGGCGCAGCTTGGGCATCTTGCCGGAGAGATCGTCGAGCACGTCAAACGGGATCTCGCACACCATGGCCGTTTCCAGCGCCTGGGCGAAGGAGGGGTGAGCCTGCTTGTGAATGGCATCGAAACCAACCAGATCACCGGCGAGGTGGAAGGCGGTGATCTGCTCATCCCCTTGTTCCGTGATGGTGTATGACTTGATGGTCCCGGAACGGATCGCGTAGAGCGATTTCAGCTCATCGCCGGCTTTGAACAGCTCCTCACCCTTCTGGATCGGCTTCTTTCGCTCGATGATGCTGTCGAGCTGATCGAGTTCGCTGTCATTCAGGGTGAAGGGAATGCAGAGCTGGCTGATGCTGCAATCCTGGCAATGAATTGCACAGCCACCGCTCTGAATACGTCTGCCAGGTTTCTTTTCCGGGATCATAGGCTCATACGAATAATTGATTTATATCAAACAAGTTTACCATCAACTCATCCGTTTTGGATAGGGTTTCAAAAGGACGCTATCCCGATCCAGAGAGTATGAAGCCCATACGCGATGAGCAAGACAGCCCCGCCCTGGCGCAAACTGCGCAGGGTCAGCCAGTAACGCAGGCGGTCTGCCAGCCCTCCCAGTGCAAACAGTGTCGGCAGGGTCCCTATGCCGAAACTGAGCATGATGAGCGCACCGCCTCCGGCGGAACCGGCCGCCGCACTCCAGGTCAGCATGGAGTAAACCAGACCGCAGGGCAGCCAGCCCCACACCATGCCAAAGGGAAGGGCCTGCCAGGCCGAGGTGAAGGGGAGAAACTTGCCCGCCAGCGGCTTGATGCGGGGCCAGAGTCGGGCGCCGATGCGCTCGAGCAGCAATATGCCCTGCCACCAGCCGGCGAGATAGAGACCGAGCGCTATCATCAAGAGCGCCGCCATCAACCGCAAGCCGGCGATGGCGTGCTTGCCGGCGCCCAGCTCGCTGGTGGTGGCCAGCAGGCCCCCGACCAGAGCACCGGCTACCACGTAGCTGAGGATCCGGCCCAGGTTGTAGTTGAGCAGATAACCGAGCCGGCCCCAGAAGTGCTGCCTCTCGGGGGGAATGGCCATGGAGAGGGCGGCCGAGACGCCGCCACACATGCCGATGCAGTGGCCTGAGCCGGCGAGCCCCACCAGCAGGGCCCCGACCAGATCAAGGCTGGCGGTCATCGGAGGTATGCTCGCTGGGTTTCTGGGCGGGTTTGTCCTCATCGAACAGGATATTGGAGCCCTGGCGGTCGAGATCTTCAAACTGCTCGGAGCGAATGGCCCAGAAGAAGACGGCGCCGGCGATGATGACAAACAGGATGGCGATGGGGATCAGGACGAAGATGATGTTCATGGTGCAAGCCTTGCAATGAGAGTGGTCATGGTACACCCGTTGGTGACCAGGGGCCCGGCGATTCTGTGGGGCGGGGAGCGCGGCAAACGCGGGCTCCCTTTATCGTGCGCGTATATGCGGCCATGGCTCAGCGGTTCAGCCGCATGGAGTTGGTGACGACTATGAGGGAACTCAGAGACATGCCCGCTGCCGCCACATAGGGTGGCAACCAGCCGCTGGCCGCCAGCGGCAGCACCAGCAGGTTGTAGCCGATGGACCAGGCGAAGTTCTCCTGGATGATCTTGCGGGTACGAATGGCCAGGGTGCGCGCCTCCAGCAGACGGGAGAGATCGTCGGCCAGCAATATGGCATCGGCACTGTTCTTGGCCAGATCCGTGCCGCCCGCCATGGCGAAGGAGGCGTGGGCACCGGCCAGCACGGGGGCATCGTTGATGCCATCCCCTACCATGATGCTGATATCGCCGCGGGCCTCATGTTCCTTGAGATAGGACAGCTTGCCATCCGGCGTGACCCCTTTCACCAGTTCGTCCACTCCTAGCTCGCGAGCCACCTCGTCGGCCTGGGCCGAGCTGTCACCCGTGAGTATGGTGGTCTTGAGACCGGCGGCCTTGAAGGCCTGGATCAGCGCCCCGGCATCCGGGCGCAAGGTATCTGCCAGGATGAAGCGGGCCAGCAGCCTGGACTCATCGGCCAGATAGACGGCAAGGCCCTGGCTGGCCGTCTGCCCGGTGGGCAGTGCCAGCCAGCGGGCGCTGCCGATGCGGTAATGCCGGCCTGCGATCGTGCCCTGAATGCCGTGACCTATGACGGGTGTCACCTCGCTTGCCGCCAGCAACAGGGCATCGTCTGTTGCCTTGCTGCGAAAGGCGCGGGCGATGGGATGCTCCGAGTAGGCTTCCAGCGCGCGGGCGATGGCGAGGCACTGGGCCTCGCTCAGCTCGGCCAGCGCCGTGGTGCTGATCAGGCTGATGTTGCCCGTGGTCAGGGTGCCTGTCTTGTCCATCACGATCCGGTTGGCCTTGGTCAGCACGTCCAGCACATGGCCACGGCGCAGCAGAATGCCGGATCGGGTCAGGCGGGCGGTGGCCGAGGTGAGCGCGGTCGGCGTGGCCAGCGACAGGGCGCAGGGACAGGTGGCAACCAGCACGGCCAGGGTGACCCAGAAGGCCTGCTCCGGCTGATGGAAGTGCCAGAAGGTCCACACAGCCGCGGCAATGATCAGCAGCACCAGGATGAAGTGGCGGGAGAGCACGTCCGCCATCTGGGCGATGGCCGGCTTGTCGTCAAGCGCATGATCCTGCAGCCGCATGATCTGGGCGATGCGCGACTCCTCGATGCGGTGGCTGACCCGGATCTGGAGCGGTGCGTCCGTGTTGATGGTACCGGCATAGACGCTGTCACCCAGCTGCTTGAGCAGCGGCAACTGCTCGCCGGTCAGCATGGATTCGTTGAGGCTGGCCTGCCCCTCGACGATGAGGCCATCGGCCGGCAGGGTGGCACCGGCCAATACCCGTATTCTGTCTCCCACCTGCAGCATCTTGGCTGCCACTTCGTGCTCGCCATCGTCATCGATGCGCGTGGCCATGATGGGCACCAGCCGCGCCAGGTTGGAGCTGGACTCGGAGGCCTTGCGTCTGGCCCGCAACTCCAGAAAACGCCCCAGCAGCAGGAAGAAGACGAACATGGTGATGGAGTCGTAATAGACCTCACCGGTATTGAAGACGGTGGCCCACATGGAGGCGACGAAGGCGCCGATCAGTGCCAGCGATACCGACACGTCCATGGAGAGGTGGCCCTGTTTCAGGCTGCGCCAGGCGCCCACGTAAAACGGCTGGGCCGAGTAGATCATGATGGGGGTCGAGAGCAAGAGGCTGATCCACTTGAAGTAGACCATGAACTCATCCTCGACGCTGATGAAGAGATCCATGTAGAGCGCCACGGCGCACATCATCACCTGCATTGACCCCAGGCCCGCCAGTGCCAGCCGGAACATGTAGCTGCGCACTTCTTTGGCGTAGATAGCTTCCTGGTTGTGGGTCTGGAACGGGTAGGCACGATAGCCTATCTTGGCGAACCCCTTGAGGATGTCGCTCAAGGCAAGCCGGTCCGGATCCCACTTGATGCGGGCGCGGTGAGTGGTGGTATTGACGTTGATGTAGTGCAGGCCGGCAAGGCCGGTCAGATGACGCTCGATGAGCCAGGCGCAGGCGGCGCAGGTCAGCCCTTCCACGCTGAGCAGGATCTCGCGCTGCCTGTGGCTGCCCGTGCCGCTGTCGGTGACAAAATCCTGCTGCACCTCGGCCAGATCGTAGTGGGTGAGGGCGGCCAGCTCTTCCGGGACCAGTTCCCCCTTGATGCCGGGCGCTGTGCGGTGCTCGTAATAACTGGAGAGGCCGCACTCCATGATGGTTTCTGCCACGGCCTGACAGCCGGGGCAGCACATGGGTTGCACTATGCCCTTGATCTCGAGCGCATAACGACTGCCGGCGGGAACCTGCTCACCACAATGGAAACAAGCCTTCATGGCGTCTTGCCCCGGGAGGTAAAGTAAACGAGCGGGGCATGGGGCGTGCTGGCGGGAACCGGCTCGCCAGGGTGAAAACCGCCTGTCATGGCTTAACGTCCTTTGGGATCGAGTTCGACGGGCGCCTTGGTCGGGAGCTGGACTGTCTCTTGCAGACGCCATTCGTGATTGAAGGCATCGACCCGGATATGCCATTTCCCGTTCAATGGTTTGTCGAGCAGCAGACGATAGACGCCGCTGGCGTCGGCCGTCACCATGTGTTCGCTGTCCATGCCGGCCAGGGTCGGGTGGAACAGGGAGAGGTAGAGGGCCTGACCGGGGGGGATATCTCCCGACAGAGGCTTGAGGGTCAGCTCCTGGCCATTCACTTCCAGCGCTATGCGAATGTTGAGGGCTTCGGATCGATCGAACTTGCTCAAGTCCTGATTGATCTCTTTGCCTTGTTTGTAATAGTCCTCGGCGACCAGATTGACGCCATCCTTGCTGGCGATGATGGCCGTGCCGATGCTGGCGATCACGGCGGCGGCCGGGAGGGCGATGATGAACCAGGGCCAAAATTGGCGATACCAGGGTTGGGACATAATGAGTGCTACCGAAACGTATGATTAACAGAATGGAGGCTTTTCAGCCAACACAAGATAACAAAAAGCCTCGAAGAGTCGAGGCTTTTTGCTGAGTAATCACGTGCTTATCACATGTTACTGCTTATTTTACTTGTTGTTGTGGGACAAACTATAAACGTAGGAGGCGAGCAGATGAACCTTGTCTTCACCCAGAATATCCTTCCAGGCCGGCATGACGCCGTGACGACCGTGGGTGATGGTCTGCTCGACCACCTGACGGGAACCGCCATACAGCCAGGTGTTGTTGGTCAGGTCAGGTGCTCCGAAGGCGATACCGCCCTTGGCATCCGGGCCATGACAGGCGGCGCAGATGGTGAAGCGCGCTTCGCCCTTCTTGGCCTCGACCAGATCGACCTTGCGACCGGACAGGCTCAGCACGTAGGAGGCGACTTCTTTCACCCCATCCTGACCCAGGATCTCGCCCCAGGCCGCCATCACGCCCTGACGACCGCCCATGATGGTGGTCTTGATCTGATCAGGCTGACCGCCCCATTGCCATTCGCTGTCGGTCAGGTTCGGGAAACCGCGACCGCCGCGGGCATCGGAACCGTGACATTGGGAACAGTTCTGCAGGAACAGACGCTGACCCACCTTGCGTGCTTCCGGATCGGCGGCGATCTCTTCGATGGCGCGATAGGTCTTGCCATCGGCCTGATAGGCCAGCTCGCGGAACTTGGCGCCGTAGATCTCGTCAGCCTTGACCAGTTCGCGGTCGTACTCCACCGCCCGGCCTTCGGCCTTGGCGGAGGCCACCGCCGCCTTGGACTCGGCCAGCGAGCGGACGTCCTGGTTGGAGCTCTGCCAGCCCAGCAGACCCTTCCAGTTGCCCAGGCCCGGGAAGGCCAGCAGGTAGACCAGACCGGTGACGATGAAGAAGAGGAACATGTAGGTCCACCACTTCGGCAGCGGGTTGTTGATCTCTTCGATACCGTCGAAGGCGTGCCCCATGGACTTGCCCTCTTCCACGCCCATCTTGTCGCGCAGGCACCACACCAGCAGCAAGAAGCAGCCGAGTATGGTTCCCAGGCTGATGACGGTCACAAAAATGCTAAACAAAGTGCTCATTATTGTTTCGCTCCTGCGTTCTTGTTATCAGCACCGGGTTGCTCGTCGTCGGCAAAAACCAGGTTGGCAGCCTCGTCGAAAGAGGCCTTGCGGCGCTTGCTGTATGCCCAGACGATGATGCCGATCATGATGGCCATCAACAGCAGGGTATAAAGGCCGCGAAATGTGCCGTAATCCATATCCTGACTCCTTTATTTCAGGGCATGACCCAGTGATTGCAGATAGGCTACCAGCGCATCCAGTTCGGTTTTGCCCTTGACGGCTTCACCTGCACCCTGGATGTCAGCGTCGCTGTAAGGCACGCCGAAGTGATCCCGGAACAGCGCCAGTTTCTTGCCGGTCAGTTCACCGGTCAGGACATTGGTGTCGAGCCAGGGGAAGGCCGGCATGTTGGACTCTGGCACCACATCGCGCGGATTGATCAGGTGAGCGCGGTGCCAGTCGTCTGAATAGCGACCGCCCACACGGGCCAGATCCGGACCGGTACGCTTGGAGCCCCACAGGAAGGGGTGCTCCCACACGCTCTCACCGGCGACCGAGTAGTGGCCATAGCGCTCGGTTTCGGCGCGGAACGGACGGATCATCTGGCTGTGACAAACGGTGCAGCCTTCGCGGATGAAGATGTCGCGGCCTTCCATCTGCAGGGCGGTATAGGGCTTGAGGCCCTCGACCGGCTCAGTAGTTTGCTTTTGGAAGAACAGCGGGGTGATTTCGACCAGGCCCCCCAGGCTGATGGCAAATATGATGCCGACCACCAGCATGGGTACGCTCTTTTCAAAGATCTCGTGACGGTTATTGTTGCTCATGCTTTGACCTCTTCAATCATGCTGGCTGTGCGACAGGTTCCAGGGAACCCTTGGGCGCAGTGATGGTGCGATAGGCGTTGTAGGCCATCAGCAACATGCCGGTGACGAAGAAGCAGCCACCCAGGAAGCGCACGAAGTAGAAGGGATAAGAGGCCTGCAGCGCTTCCACGAAGCTGTAGGTCAGGGTGCCGTCATCGTTGACCGCACGCCACATCAGACCCTGCATCACGCCGGAAATCCACATGGCGACTATGTAGAGCACAGTGCCCACGGTAGCCAGCCAGAAGTGCACGTTGATCAGGCGGATGCTGTACATGCGGCCCTGGTCGAACAGGTTCGGGATCAGGTGATACACGGCGCCGATGGATACCATGGCAACCCAGCCCAGTGCGCCTGAGTGGACATGACCTATGGTCCAGTCGGTGTAGTGGGAGAGGGCGTTGACCGTCTTGATCGCCATCATGGGGCCTTCGAAGGTGGACATGCCGTAGAACGACAGGGACACGATCAGGAAGCGCAAGATGGGGTCATAACGCAGTTTGTGCCAGGCGCCGGAGAGGGTCATGATGCCGTTGATCATGCCACCCCAGGAGGGGACGAACAGGATCAGGGACATCACCATGCCCAGCGACTGGGCCCAGTCAGGCAGCGCGGTATAGTGCAGGTGGTGCGGACCGGCCCAGATATAGAGGGAGATCAGCGCCCAGAAGTGCACGATGGAGAGGCGGTAGGAGTAAACCGGACGACCCGCCTGCTTGGGCACGAAGTAATACATCATGCCGAGGAAGCCGGCGGTCAGCAGGAAGCCTACCGCGTTGTGGCCATACCACCACTGCACCATGGCATCCATGGCACCGGAATACATGGAGTAGGACTTCATGCCGGAGAGCGGCACTTCCATGTTGTTGACGATGTGCAGCACGGCCACCGTGATGATGAAGGCACCGAAGAACCAGTTCGCCACATAGATGTGGGAGGTGGTGCGTTTGACCAGGGTGCCGAAGAAGACGACGGCGTAGGCGACCCAGACGATGGTGATGGCGATATCGATCGGCCATTCCAGCTCTGCGTACTCCTTGGAGGTGGTGTATCCCAGCGGCAGCGAAATGGCGGCAGACAGGATGATCGCCTGCCAGCCCCAGAACACGAAGGAGGCAAGCTTGCCACCGAACAGTCGGGTTTGACAGGTGCGTTGCACCACATAGAAGGAGGTCGCCATCAGGGCGCTACAGCCAAACGCGAAGATGACCGCATTGGTGTGCAGAGGGCGAAGGCGACTGTAAGTCAGCCAGGGAGTATCAAAGTTGAGGGCAGGCCAGATCAACTGGGCTGCGATCAGTACGCCAACCGACATGCCGACAATTCCCCAGACAATCGTCATGACTGTGAACTGGCGAACAACGGTGTAGTTGTACTCAGGATGGTTAGTTGTATGGCTCATCGTTGTATTCCGCTTCCGATGCTGCTGTTGTTTGATTTTTTGTCCAGTGACATGGACCGACATCATTGGCTACTGCCTTACCCCTTGTTAACAACTGTTAATAAAAGGAAAAGCAAAAAGTAGCTAAATGAAAATTCAATGGGAATGATACTGAACTGACAGGTAAAATAACAGTATAAACAGTGATATATTTGGCTCCGTTGGGTCTCGCCTGCTCAATTATTTACCTTGCGCGAGATCACGAAAATGTCATTTTCAAGGCATCTTACAAGGTTGTTTTTTCATGAAAGAGAGACTCACTTCACGCAAAATTGTCCACTTGGCGATCGTCCTGGCCATTTTGCTCGGATTGGTTGCCTATCGAACCTGGTTTGACGGGGGCCAGGCGGCGGTGGCGGGCGCAGAAAAAGATCAGATTTGTGATCTGTCCCGCACCTCCTGCAGCCTGCTGCTGGGGGACAAGTCGATGACCGTCAGCGTCGCCTCCTTGCCGGTGCGGGCCGAACATGACTTAGTGATACTGCTTCAGGGGGGGGATCCCGCGTTCAAACCGGTGAAAGCCTGGCTGGAGGGGCGGGACATGTTCATGGGCACCATACCGGTCAGTTTCGAGCCGGCAGAGCGCGGCTGGCAGGGCTCGACTCTGGTGGGTTCCTGCACCTCGGCTGTGATGGTCTGGCTGCTCAATATCGAGTGGAGCAATGGCCAGCGCCAGCAATTGGCGCTCTCCGTCAGCCGTTGAATCCCTGCCTTTATGAACAAAAGGATGGGGGGTAAGGTGAAAATAGATTTGAAATTTTCAGGCAGGGCGTTACCTTGCACAGATTATCAGGGAGTGAAGTTCATTTAATCATGATTGAAAAACAAGCATTTTATCGCGGTCTCAACCAGCAGGCACAGGCCCTGCTGGAAGGGGAACCGGATCTCATCGCCAACCTGGCCAACCTCTCCGCCTTGTTGGCGCTGGAGCTTGCCGACATCAACTGGGTGGGTTTCTACCTGTTGCAGGGGGATACCCTGGTGCTCGGTCCGTTTCAGGGCAAGCCGGCCTGCGTGCGCATTCCGGTCGGCCGCGGGGTCTGTGGCACGGCAGTGGCACAGGGCAAGACCCAGCTCATTGACGATGTCCACCAATTCGAAGGTCACATCGCCTGCGATGGCGCCAGCAATTCGGAAATCGTGATCCCGGTGCGCCGTGGTGGCGAGATCATTGGCGTACTGGATATCGATAGTCCAATCTTTAACCGTTTTGACGCAGAAGACCGGATTGGGCTGGAAGAAACGGTGCAAATTTTGGAAAGCATGCTCTAAGTCATTGCTTGATGGTTCGCAAAAGGCCCCAAGCTCTCTATAATGGGGCCTTTGTTGTGCTCGGGCGTGCCCGCGCGTTTATATGAAAGCCAAGGTTATACATGGAAAACACTGAGAAGCTGAAGAACAGTAAAGAGATCGTTGCCTACCTGGTCGAGAAATTCCCGGCCTGCTTCATCGCTGAAGGAGAGGCCAAGCCGCTCAAGATTGGCATCTTCCAGGATTTGGCCGAGCGTCTTGCTGACGACGCCAGAGTCTCCAAGACCATGCTGCGCTCTGCACTGCGTCAATACACCTCCAGCTGGCGTTACCTGCATGGCCTCAAAGCCGGTCAGGCCCGTGTCGATCTGGACGGTAACCCGGGCGAGCTGCTCACCGAAGAGCACATCGAGCACGCCAAGCAAGCCCTGAAAGAGAGCAAAGAGCGCGTCTTTGCCAGCCGTCGTACCAATACTAAAGAAGAGAAGGCCAAGCAGCCCCGTCGTCCTGCCCCGCGCAAGGCTGACGCTGCCGCCAAATCTGACAAGCCCAAAGCCGCACCCAAGGCACCCGTTGCTGATGCGCCCTTGGTGAAGGTCGATGCTGCCAATCTGAAAGTGGATCAAGGCGTTCGGGTCGTGCTGGGCAAGTCTCCTGTACCGGCGACCATCAAGGAAGTGACCAAGGATGACGTTCAGGTCCAACTGCAGACCGGCATGATGCTGCGGGTCAAATTTGAGCATCTGGTTCTCTAAGGAGACAAATGTTGAAGCATGGCGTAATTCGTTTTTCCCTCGTTGCCTGTAGCCTGGCGCTTGCCGGGCTTGCACAGGCCATCGAGCCGGTGCTCAAGGAAAGTGATTTGCCTGTGTTGGCTCAAGAGAGCCAACATGCTACGGCTAGCAAGCGAATTGCCAATCTGTTTACCCGCTCGCATTACAAGCAGTTCAAGCTGGACGATGCCTTTTCCTCCGTGATTTACGACAAGTATCTGGAGAATCTGGACTACAGCAGAAACCTGTTTTTGGCCTCTGATATCAGCCGCTTTGAAAAGTACCGTAACGGCTTTGACACCGACCTCGAAAGAGGACGGCTGGCACCTGCCTACGAGATGTTCAATCTGAGTCAGCAGCGGCGTTATGAGCGGTTCGAATACGCCCTCAAACTGCTCGATACTCCTTTCGATTTTACCCAGCCCGACAATTACATCTTTGATCGGGAAGGGGCGGCTTGGCCCAAAGACGAAGCAGAACTCAACGAGTTGTGGCGTCAGCGGGTCAAGTTCGATGCCCTGAGCCTCAAGCTCAGCGGCAAGGAGTGGCCCGAGATCAAGGAGCTGCTTGGCAAGCGTTACAACAACGCCATCAAGCGGATGTCCCAGACCGAGAGCGAGGACGTGTTCCAGCTCTTCATGAACTCCTTCGCCCGCGCCATCGAACCGCACACCAGTTATCTCTCCCCGCGCAGCGCCGATCGCTTCAACACCGAGATGAACCTCTCGCTGGAAGGCATAGGTGCCGTGCTGCAGGCGGAAGATGACTTCACCGTTATTCGTTCCCTGGTGCCGGGTGGCCCGGCCGCCAAGTCCAATCACCTCAAGCCCGATGACAAGATCACCGGGGTAGGGCAGGACGACGGCAAGATTGTCGATGTGATCGGCTGGCGTCTCGATGACGTGGTCGAACTCATCAAGGGGCCAAAAGGCAGCAAGGTGAAGCTGGAGATCCAGCGCGGCAAGGGCGCCACCGCCAAGACCGAGCAGATCGAGCTGACCCGCGACAAGGTGCGTCTGGAAGACAGAGCCGCCAAGTCCAAGGTGATCAACGCCGAAGGCAAGAAGATAGGGGTGCTCGAGATCCCGAGTTTCTACGTCAATCTGCACGACGACGTGATCAAGGAGCTCTCCAGCCTCAACAAGCAGAAGATCGAAGGCCTGATCGTCGATCTGCGCGGCAACGGCGGCGGTGCGCTGACCGAAGCCTCTGCCCTGAGCGGCCTCTTCTTCGCCAGCGGTCCCGTGGTGCAAATTCGTGATCACATGGGCCGTATCACGGTCAATGGCGATGACGATGGCAACGTCTACTACGGCGGCCCCATGTCGGTGATGATCGACCGCTACAGCGCCTCGGCCTCCGAGATCTTTGCCGCCGCCATGCAGGACTATGGTCGCGCCCTGATCCTGGGTGAGAACTCGTTCGGCAAGGGCACTGTGCAACAGCATCGCAGCCTCGCCAAGGTCTATGACTTCTACGAGCAGCCGCTGGGTCACGTGCAGTACACCATCGCCAAGTTCTACCGGATCAACGGTGGCAGCACCCAGAACAAGGGGGTTGCACCCGACATCGGCTTCCCCACTGCGGTCGCCCCGGAAGAGACGGGTGAGAGCCGTGAGTTCAACGCGCTGCCCTGGGACAAGATAGCCTCGGCCAAGTACGACAAGCTCGGCAATTTCGCCAGCCTGTTGCCCAAGCTGCAATCGGCCCACGAGGCACGGATCAACAAGGATCCGGAGTTTGCCTATGTGATGCAGGACATCGCCGACTACAAGGAGGAGAAGGACAAGAAGTCGGTCTCCCTCAACGAGGCGGAGCGTCTGGCTGATCAGGCCAAACAGGACGAGAAGGCGCTGGCGCGTACCAACGAGCGTCTGGCTCGCCTTGGCAAGCCGGCGGTGAAGAGCCTGGACGAGTTGCCGGCCGATTTTGAAGCCCCCGATGAGTATCTGGTCGAGGCTGCCAACATCACGGCGGATCTGGCCAGACTCAGCAAACAAGGCTGACCCTGGTTGGTGAACAAACATGCATACAAGGGCGACTCAGGTCGCCCTTTCTTTTGGCTGAATGCAAACTATTTGACCCTGCCAACCGGTTGTGACAGCCTCTGACACGTCAATTACAAGCGTGGAAGCAAACAATAATGACCGATCACTCCCAGGCCATGACGGCCAAATATCGCCAGGATTATCAGGCTCCGCTCTACTGGATCGACAGCATCGATCTCGATTTTCAATTGCAGGAGCCGCTGACCCAGGTCACCGCCATCTCCCGTCTGCGGCGCAATGGCGAACACAATGAACCCTTGGTGCTGGATGGAGAAGGCCTCTCCCTGCACAGCGTCAGCGTGGATGGCGTGCCCTTTGCCCAGTACGAGCAGGGGGAGAGCAGCCTGACCCTGTTCAACCTGCCGGCCGAGTGCGTGCTGACCGTTGTCACCCTGCTGGATCCTGCCGCCAACACGGCGCTGGAGGGGCTCTACAAGTCCGGCGATGCCTATTGCACCCAGTGTGAAGCCGAGGGTTTTCGCCGCATCACCTATTACCTGGACAGGCCCGACATCCTGGCCCGCTACAGCACCCGCATCACAGCCGATAAATCCCAGTTCCCTTTCCTGCTCTCCAACGGCAACAAGGTCGACAGCGGCGAGCTGGATGGCGGCCGTCACTTCGTGCAGTGGCAGGATCCCTTCCCCAAACCCAGCTACCTGTTTGCACTGGTGGCCGGGAACTTCGACGTGGAACGCAGCCATTACGTCACCAAGAGCGGCCGCAAGGTGGCTCTCGAGATCTTCGTCGACAAGGGCAATCTGGACCGCGCCGGCTTTGCCATGGAGAGCCTCGTCAACTCCATGCGCTGGGACGAGCAGCGCTTCGGCCTCGAGTATGACCTCGACATCTATATGATCGTGGCGGTGGACTTCTTCAACATGGGCGCCATGGAGAACAAGGGGCTCAATATCTTCAACTCCAAGTTTGTGCTGGCCAACCCGGCTACCGCCACCGATGGCGACTACCACGGCATCGAGCGGGTGATCGGCCACGAATACTTCCACAACTGGACCGGCAACCGCGTCACCTGCCGCGACTGGTTCCAGCTTAGCCTCAAAGAGGGGCTGACCGTGTTCCGGGATCAGGAGTTCTCCTCCGATCTGGGTTCGCGCGGCGTCAATCGCATCAACAACGTGCGCACCGTGCGTGGCCCGCAGTTTGCCGAAGACGCCGGCCCCATGGCACACCCCATCCGCCCGGATGTGGTGATAGAGATGAACAACTTCTACACCCTGACCGTCTACGAGAAGGGCTCGGAAGTGATCCGCATGCTGCATACCCTGTTGGGTGAGACCGCCTTCCAGGCCGGCATGCGCCTCTATTTCGAGCGCTTTGACGGTCAGGCCGTCACCTGTGACGACTTCGTGCAGGCGATGGAAGATGCCTCCGGGGTGGATCTCGGTCGTTTCCGCCGCTGGTACAGCCAGTCCGGCACCCCCGAGCTCACTGTGACCGACGAGTACGATGCCGAAAGCGGCGTCTATCGCCTGCACGTGAGCCAGCACACGCCGCCGACCCAGGATCAGCCCCAGAAGCTGCCGCTGCATATTCCCCTCGACATCGAGTTGTATGACGAGAACGGCGCCGCCGTCGCGCTTCAATATCAGGGCAAGCCGATCGGCAACGTGCTCGACGTGCTGGAAGCGCAGCAGACCTTCGTGTTCGATCGGGTGCCGGTCAAGCCGGTTCCTTCCCTGCTGCGGGACTTCTCCGCGCCGGTCAAGCTGCACTATGACTACAGCGAGGAGGCGCTGGCCTTCCTGATGCGCTTTGCGCGCAACGAGTTTGCCCGGTGGGATGCGGCGCAGATGCTGATCAACAAGGCGGTCATCGACGGGGTGGCACGGGTGCAGCATGGTCAGGGGGTTGAGCTCTCCCAGACCCTGCTGGCGGCCTTTGTCGCCATTCTGGACGATGCAGCACTCGATCCTGCCCTCAAGGCGGAGATCCTGGCGCTGCCGGGGGAGGCTACCCTGGCCGAGCTGTTCGAGGTGGCCGATATCGATGCCATCCATCAGGTGCGGGATATCATTCATGCCTCGCTGGCGCAGGCGTTCGGTGCCCGGCTGACGGCCACTTACGAGAGCCTGCGCTTGCAAGGTTATCAGGTGGTTCATGCCGACATGGCCAAGCGGGCCCTCAAAGGGGTGGTGCTGGGTTATCTGGCGGCACTGAATGCCGAGCATGCCGATGCCCTGGTGCGGGAACAGTATCAGGGAGCCGACAATATGACCGACACCCTGGCGGCGCTGCAGGTAGCCAACGGCTATCTGCTGCCATGCCGTGCCGCCCTGCTGGCGGACTTCGAAGGCAAGTGGGCCAGGGATGGACTGGTGCTGGACAACTGGCTACGGCTGGTCGGTGCCAAGCCGGCGAGCGATGTACTGGTTGAGGTGCGCCAGGCGATGGCCCACCCCACCTTCAGCATTCGCAACCCGAACCGGCTGCGCGCTCTGGTAGCTAGTTTTGCCATGAACAACCAGGTGCAGTTCCACGCCGTCGATGGCAGTGGTTACCGCTTCCTGACCGATCTGCTGATCGAGCTCAACGAGGTCAATCCTCAGGTGGCTTCTCGCCTCATCACACCGCTGATCCAGTTCAAGCGACTGGATGAGGCGCGCAAGGCGCTGATCCGCGCAGAGCTGCTCCGGCTGTTCAACCTGGACGGGCTGGCGCGGGATCTGTTCGAGAAGATAAGCAAGGCGTTGCAGCAGTAATTAAGAGTGGTGCAGGGCAGGGGAGCCGGCTCTCCTGCCCTGTTTTATCGAGCACGAGGTCAAGGCACCGGCGTTACCTTTACCACAAGCTGCCTTTTATCAGGAGTCACAGTGAAGCAGTTTACTTTCCGGCTGTCGCTCAACAGCGACGAGATCATGCTGATGTATCAGGGCCATGCCAGACGGCTGGTGGTGCGTACCGAGCAGGGCCTGACCATAGAGCTGGCCTTGGAAAAAATCCGGCCATTTGTCGCTATCAATGGTGTATACGGCTATTTCCGGCTGAAAACCCAGGACGATTATCGCTTTATCAGCCTGGAACGCATAAATTAACAAAATCTGAACAGGATCCCGAGTAATTATCTGCTTTCAGTCACTATCTATCCGGTAAATCCGCAATCATCCAGTGGGATTTTCTGTTTTTTGCCAAATTGGCAAAATTTTTCACAGCTCAAGCCGTGATCTGCCCCTTGTTTTTAACATCTCGTTAGCACCTTTGCTCGCCTTCCTTGATCCAAGACATTACACTTCGCAGCAACTCTGTACCGGTGGGCATCCAGGGTGGATGTCTTTCCGTCGGTGGTTAATGTCGTCCGATAAGGAATATAGCAATGGCATTGAAAGACGCCCCTACCTCAGTTCTGCTCGAAAACGTTCTCAGCCTGATCCATCAGAAGTTGCCCAAGAAGAGTGCCTCCCTGGTCGAGTGCTTCGTTGCCAAGTTCTACGGCAACATGGCCAGCACAGATCTGCATGATCGCAATGACAGCGATCTCTACGGCGCCGCACTCAGCCTGTGGAATGCGCTCAACCAGCGTACCAGCACGGAACCCTACATCCGGGTCTACAATCCCGAGCTGACCCGGCACGGCTGGCAGTCTCCCCATACCATAGTCGAGATCATACTGCAGGATTCTCCCTTCCTGGTGGACTCCATCCGCATGACGCTCAAGCGTCTCAACATCACGGCTCACATGATGCTGCATCAGCCGCTGCACCTCATTCGCGGCAACGAAGGCAAGATCAGCGCCATTCTGGATCTCGACAACACGGCCGGGCAGACCTCGGTCGAAACCGCCTTCCTCATCGAGATCGATCACCTGACCGGTGACGATCAGATGGAGGCGCTGGCCGCCGAGCTCCACTCGGTCGCCGGTGAAGTGGCGCTGGCGGTGGGTGACTGGCAGCCCATGCTGGGCCGTCTGAACGAGATCATCGACGAGCTGCCCAAGCGCAAGAACCCGGTCAGCAAGGAGGAGGTCGCCTCCTGTGTCGCCTTCCTCAAGTGGGTGGCCGCCCACAACTTCACCCTGATGGGCTATCGCCGCTACGACGTCAAGGCGGTGGAGGGGGATCACGAGATCCTGCCACTGCCGGACTCCAGCCTGGGGTTGATGAAGAACTCCATCAAGGATGAGGGGCAGCGCCTTGGCAACATGCCGGCCAGTGCCCGTCATGCGGCCCTGAGCTCCGACCTGCTGATCCTCACCAAGTCCAACAGCAAGTCCCGGGTCCACCGCCCGGCCTATGTGGATTACATCGGCATCAAGCGTTTCGACGAGCACGGCAAGGTAGTGGGGGAGGATCGCTTCATCGGTCTCTACGCTTCTTCCATCTACAACACCAGTGCGACCCAGATCCCGCTCATCAGCCATCGCCTCGAGCGCATCATGGCCTCGTCCGGTCATGAGAAGGGCTCCCACGCCTATAAGGCCCTGCTCAACGTGCTGGAAACCTATCCCCGCGACGAGCTGATCCAGGCTCGCGAAGAGGAGTTGCTGGCCACGGGTCTCGGCGTGCTGGAGATGCAGGAGCGGGACATGCTGCGCCTGTTCGTGCGCCGCGACGTTTACGGCCGTTTCTTCTCCTGCATGGTTTATGTCACCAAGGAGCGCTACAACACGGCGCTGCGGGTCAAGACCCAGCAGATACTGCAGAAATATTTCGGCAGCAGCGAAGAGGTGGAGTTCAACGTCTACTTCTCCGAAGGCGTGCTGGCGCGGACCCACTACATAGTGCGGGTCAACAATAACAACGTGGATGTGGACGTGAACGAAGTACAGAACAACCTGATTGAAGCGGCCCGCAGCTGGGACGACCGGCTCGACTCAGTGCTGCTGACGCACTATGGCGAAGCCCGTGGCAATGCCCTGCGCCGTCGTTTCAGCACCGCCTTCCCCCGTGCCTACAAGGAAGATGTGCTGCCGGGCTCCGCCGTGGCCGACATCATGGAGCTGGACAATCTGAGCGAAACCCATCCCCTTGGCATGCTGTTCTACCGTGCCCAGGAGGAGGAGAACGATCGCCGGGTCCGCCTCAAGCTGTTCCACCGTACCGAACCCATTCACCTCTCAGATGTGTTGCCCATGCTGGAAAACATGGGGCTGCGGGTGATAGGCGAGACCCCGTATCAGGTCCGTACCCCCTCGGGGGATGTGTTCTGGATCCTCGACTTCTCCATGCTGCTGCGTGGCGATCAGCCGTTTGATCTGGAACAGAGCCAGCAGCGCTTCCAGCAGGCGTTTGCGGCCGTCTGGAACCGGGAGTTGGAGGATGACGGCTTCAACCGTCTGGTACTGGGTGCCAGCCTCACCGGCCGTCAGGTCTCGGTGCTGCGTGCCTACGCCAAGTACATGCGCCAGACCGGCGTCTCCTTCAGTCAGTCTTACATCGAAGAGACACTTACCCGTTATCCCGACATCGCCCAGCTGCTGTTCACCCTGTTCGAGCAGCGCCTCGACCCGGCGGGCAAACAGGATGCCAAGGTACAGGCCAAGCTGCACGAGCAACTGGCCGCCAAGCTGGATCAGGTAGCGAACCTGGATGACGATCGCATCATCCGTCGCTACGTGGAGATGATCGACGCCACCCTGCGCACCAACTACTACCAGCTGGACAAGGAGGGTCAGGTCAAGCCTTACGTCTCCTTCAAGCTGGCGCCCTCCAGCATCACCGACATGCCGCTGCCGCTGCCGAAATTCGAGATCTTCGTCTACTCGCCGCGGGTGGAAGGGGTGCATCTGCGCTGGGGCAAGGTGGCCCGTGGCGGTCTGCGCTGGTCCGATCGCAAGGAAGATTTCCGCACCGAGGTGCTGGGTCTGGTCAAGGCGCAGCAGGTGAAGAACACAGTGATAGTGCCGGTGGGGGCCAAGGGCGGCTTCTATTGCAAACAGATGCCGGTGGGGGCGGCCCGCGCCGTCATCCAGGAGGAGGGCAAGGCCTGCTATCGCCTGTTCATCCGCGGTCTGCTCGATGTGACAGACAACATCATCCAGGGAGAGGTGATCCCGCCCAAATCCGTGGTACGCCATGACGAGGATGACTACTACCTGGTGGTGGCGGCCGACAAGGGCACCGCGACCTTCTCCGACATCGCCAACGAGATAAGCCAGGAATATGGCCATTGGCTCGGCGATGCGTTCGCCTCCGGTGGCTCGGTCGGTTATGACCACAAGAAGATGGGCATCACGGCGCGCGGCGCCTGGGAGTCGGTCAAGCGCCACTTCCGCGAGATCGGCATCAACTGCCAGACCACAGATTTCACCTGCGTGGGCATAGGTGACATGGCGGGCGACGTGTTCGGCAACGGCATGCTGCTCTCCGAGCACACCCAGCTGGTGGGCGCCTTCAACCACATGCACATCTTCATCGACCCGACGCCCCATGCGGCCAAGAGTTTCGTCGAGCGCAAGCGGCTGTTCGAGTTGCCGGGTTCCAGCTGGGATGACTACAACCGCGACCTCATCTCGGCAGGGGGCGGCATCTTCCTGCGCTCGGCCAAGTCCATCAAGCTGAGCCCGCAGATCCAGACCCTGCTCGGTACCGACAAGGCCAGCATGGCGCCGAACGAACTGATCAAGGCGCTGCTCTGCCTGAATGTGGACCTGCTGTGGAACGGCGGTATCGGCACCTATGTGAAGAGCTCCCGCGAGAGCGATGCCGAAGTGGGGGATCGCAGCAACGACGTGCTGCGGGTCAATGGTCGTGATCTGCGTGCCCATATCGTCGGTGAGGGTGGCAACCTGGGCTTTACCCAGCTCGGCCGGGTGGAGTACGCCAGTCAAGGTGGTCGCATCAACACCGACTTCACCGACAACGTGGGCGGGGTGGATTGCTCCGACAACGAGGTCAACATCAAGATCCTGTTGAACCAGCTGGTGGCTGCCGGCGATCTGACCCTCAAGCAGCGCAACCAGATGCTGTACGAGATGACGGACGACGTGGCGCAGATCGTCATCACCAACGCCTACCGTCAGTCCCAGTCCATCTCGGTCACCAGTTTCCGTGGTACCGAGCAGCTCAAGGAGCAGCAACGCTTCATTCAGGGGCTGGAGCGCGAAGGCAAGCTGGATCGGGGGCTGGAGTTCCTGCCCTCCGATGAGGAGCTGTCCGAGCGGATGGCGGCAGGGCAGGGCTTGACCCGTCCCGAGCTGGCGGTGCTGGTGGCTTACGGCAAGATGGTGCTCAAGGAGCAGCTCAACTGCCCGGAGATCACCGAGGAGCCCTTCCTGGCCAACATGCTGGTCACCAGCTTCCCGGCCAAGCTGCAGCAGCAGTTCGGTGCCCAGCTTGCCCAGCATCCGCTGCGTGGCGAGATCATCGCGACCCGGGTGGCCAACATGCTGGTCAACGACATGGGGCTCAACTTCGCCAGCCGGATGAAGGACGAGACAGGTGCCTCCGTGGCCGAAGTGGCCTGCTGCTTCGCCATGGCCCGCGAGGTGTTTGGCTTAGGGGCCCTGTGGCGTGACATCGAAGGATGCGACAACCTGGTGGGTGCAGAGACCCAACTCGAGCTGATGTTCTACAGCCGCCGCATAGTACGCCGTGCCACCCGCTGGTTCCTGCGTGCCCGCAATCGCAGCTGGAGCATCGCTGAGAACATCGCCTTCTTCCGCCCGGCGTTCGAGACCCTGGGGACCCACCTCTACGAGGTGATGGACGAGAGCGAGGTGGCCGAGCACCAGCAGGCAGTAGCCGCGCTGGTGGCCAAGCAGGTGCCGGATGCCATCGCCCGCCAGGTGGCCCACATGAGCAGCCTCTTCTCCAGTCTGGATCTGGCGCAGATTGCCGCGGAGCACAAGACCGACATAGTGCGCGCCGCCAATGTCTACTATCGCCTCGGCGCCAAGCTGGATCTGCACTGGTTCCTCGATCAGATCAACCATCAACCGGTGGGCAACCACTGGCAGGCGATGGCACGGGCCTCCTTCCGTGAAGATCTGGACTGGCAGCAGCGCAGCCTCACATCTGTGGTACTGGAAGGGTGCAAAGAGCAGGGAGAATGCGCTACCATACTGGCCGACTGGATTTCGGAGCATGAGCAACTCTTGTCCCGTTGGACCCATATGTTGGCCGACTTCAAGACCACGAGCACCCACGAGTTCGCCAAGTTCTCGGTGGCCTTGCGAGAGTTGAACCTGCTCCAGTTGAATTGCCGAACCTCGGCATAACCCCTAAAGCCCCGGCCAGTTGCCGGGGCTTTTTTAAGGAGCAAAAATGTTGTACCCCCTCGCCAGGCATTTCTTGTTCAAGCTCAATCCTGAACAGGCACACGATCTCTCCATCAAATATTTGCCCCGCCTTCTCGGTACGCCACTTGATTGTTTCTTCCGCCACTCACTGCCCAAACGCCCCGTCACTGTCATGGGGCTTTATTTTGCCAATCCGGTTGGACTGGCAGCGGGTCTGGATAAGGACGGGGAGTGCATCGATGCATTTGGTGCCATGGGGTTTGGCTTTATTGAAGTAGGTACAGTGACCCCCAAGCCCCAGAGCGGCAATGACAAGCCTCGTCTGTTCCGGGTTATTCCGGCAGAGGGGATCATCAACCGGATGGGATTCAACAACAAGGGTGTTGACCATCTGGTTGCCCAGGTCAAGAAAGCCAAATACCAGGGCGTCATCGGCATCAATATCGGCAAGAACAAGGACACCCCCATAGAGCAGGGCAAGGATGATTATCTGATCTGCATGGACAAGGTTTATGATCATGCCGGTTATATTGCCGTCAATATTTCTTCCCCCAATACCCCGGGTCTGCGGCAGCTGCAATACGGTGACGCACTCGATGAGTTGCTAGCCGCGCTCAAGGTTCGTCAGCAGGAGCTGGCTGCCCAATATAAGAAGTACGTGCCGCTCGCCGTTAAAATTGCACCGGACTTGAGTCTGGATGAAATTAATCAGGTAGCTGCGTCCTTGATCAAAAACGGGATCGATGGCGTGATTGCCACCAATACCACCCTGGCGCGTGACATGATCTATGACATGCCCCACGCAGGTGAAGCGGGTGGCCTCAGTGGGCGTCCCTTGCAGCACAAGAGCACAGAGGTGATCCGCCAGCTGGCCAAGGCACTGGACGGCGCCCTGCCCATCATAGGGGTAGGGGGCATAGACAGCGCCATGGCGGCGCGGGAGAAGCTGGCAGCGGGTGCCAGTCTGGTCCAGATTTACAGCGGCTTTATTTATAAAGGCCCGAGCCTGGTCAAAGAGATTGTGACCCATATTTAAGAAATAAATGGGTGCCCTTTATTTAAAGTTGCTGAAATTCTCGACATGGAATAAAGTCGAGTAACGACTTCCAGTAAGGGCACCCCCATGTGTATCCAACCCAATGACAATTGGCAGTGGCATTATGATGCTCATGATGATCGTCTGATGCTGGATTTATCCGATCGCATGATATTCGCGACCGAATATAAAGGGCGACAGCTTGTCCCCTGTTCCTTCACCACCCAGCCTTTTTGCGTGGACGATGCCGCCCTTTATTATCAATTGATGGACAAGGCTGCCGAACTCGACTGGAGCACTCCCCATCAGGTTCAGTTGGTACTCAATGCCATCGCCGTCAGTCGCTTTTATAAACCCCTGATGCCGCAAAGCTGGTTCTTTGGTGAAGTTCATCCCTTCATTATTCCTGAGACCGGCGCTCTGGTGTGCATGAATACCCCTCATGGCAAGGGGGCGTTCATGGTGATCGAGGCGGGTGAACAGGCCAGCGTCTGTCTGAATCTGACGGATGATCTTATTTTGACCGCCAGCAAGATCCTGCCCCGTTTCGGGGTGATCAAGGTAATGAACAATCGCATGAGCGCCAGGGTGTCGACCCAGACACAATACCGTCAGGTGGGGTGATATTCTCAAGTTTTTTGGTACAATATTTAGCCTGCTCTGGCTCGTCCGATATTTTCTGTCTCTTCATTTCACTCATGTCTATTGCTCCATTCTCATCCTCTTTTAACGCTCAAAAAAATGCCCTCGCATCAAGAGGATGAGAGGGCGGCAAACACACACTACAGGAGGAATAAGCTGTTGTTCCAGCCACCCGGCTATTTTAAGACGTATGGTTGCGCCTGAAACCTGATAGATATGACAGTCTGACAGTTGATGGAATAGCGGGGCACGGCAAGTAAAAAAATAGCCCTCCTGTTTTCGGACGATAACGGGAGGGCAAAAACACGGGGTAACGAAAGGACATGCTCTGTCGGAAGGATAATAACTCAATGAGCCTTGTTTGACGCCTGTCAGATATGGCAATCATGATGTGTTGATATCCGCTGCGCCACGGATGTGGAATATGTTCAGCCTGCTGACGAGGGAGATATAACCCGGTTCAGATTGTCGCTATTTTACGGTGATACCCTGTCACCCCATCAGGTGAGTTGGCGCCAGGCATCATCGAATGCCTGGCTCGCCCATCCTGGTATCAAGGGGAATGGCAGAATGGGCGGGGAGGTGAGCCGGCCAACATATAGAGAAACGCCCTGTTTCTGGCGTCATCACCAAGCTTTTGCTGCTCAGGATCGGCTCTTAAGGTATAATGCGGCACTATTTTTATGGCATCCCCGTGAGCGTGATGAAAGAATTTTTTGCAACCTGCCCCAAGGGGCTGGAAAACCTGTTGGCCGACGAGCTGACCACCCTGGGCGCAGAGCAGGTCCGTGAGACGGTCGCTGGTGTCCATTTCAAAGGCGAATTGGCCATTGGCTACAAGGCCTGCCTGTGGAGCCGTTTTGCCTCCCGCATCGTGCTGGTGCTGTCCGAATTCCAGATGAACGACGATCTGGATCTCTATCTCGGTGCCCACACCATCCCCTGGGAAGAGCATTTCTCCGGTACCTCCACCATAGCGGTGGACTTTACCGGTACCAACCCCGCCATTCGCAATACCCAGTACGGCGCGTTGAAGATCAAGGATGCCATCGTCGATCGCTTCACCAAGCGCGGTCACGTGCGCCCGGATGTGGACAAGAAATCGCCGGATATTCGCATCATGGCGCACCTGGGCAAAGGCAAGGCCAATATCACGCTGGACTTGTCAGGCCCGGCGCTGCACCAGCGTTTCTATCGTCAGGGCACAGGCGAGGCGCCGCTCAAGGAGAATCTGGCCTGCGCCATGATTGCCCGTAGCGGCTGGGCCTGTGAGCCCATGATGGACCCCATGTGTGGCTCCGGTACCTTGCTGATTGAAGCGGCCTTCATCGCCGCCGACATGGCGCCGGCCCTGCGCCGCGAACGCTTCGGCTTCGATCGCTGGCTGCAGCACGATGGCGAGCTGTGGCAGAGCCTGATGATGGAAGCCCAGGTGCGCGCCAAGCGTGGCATGCAGCGCTGCGAGGTTAAGCTGTTTGGCTGCGATGCCGACCCCCGTGTGCTGCTGAAGGCCCGCGACAACGCCAAGGCGGCCGGTGTGGCCCACCTCATCACCTTCAAGCAGGCCGATGTCACCGCGTTGGAAAACCCGTTGCCGATGCCGGCCCCTGTTGAAGGGGAAGAAGGTCAAGGGGAGGCCCGCCAAGTCGGCATGCTTATCTCCAACCCGCCCTATGGCGAGCGTCTTGGCGAATTCCCGGCGCTGCTTGAGGTGCATCAGGCTCTCGGTGATGCCCTGCGTCGCAGCTTCCAGGGCTGGAGAGTCTCCATTCTCTCTGCCTCGCCTGAACTGCTCAGCTGTCTGCGCCTGCGCGCCGACAAGCAATATCGCCTGTTCAACGGCGCCCTCGAGTGCCAGCTGCGCAACTACCAGATAGCGCTCGACTCGGTGGCCTCCCAAAAAGAGGTGGCACAGGACTTTGCAAACCGTCTGCGCAAGAATCTGAAGACGCTGGAGAAGTGGGCCAACAAAGAGGGCATCGACTGCTATCGCCTCTACGATGCCGACTTGCCGGAATACAACGCCGCCATCGACCGCTATCAGGATTATCTGGTGGTGCAGGAGTACGCGGCGCCCAAGGACATCCCCGCCCAGAAGACCCGTCAGCGTCTGCTCGACATGGTTCAGGCCGCCATCAAGGTGACCGGCATGGACGGTGAGAAGGTGATCCTGAAGGTGCGCGAGCGCCAGGAGGGCAAACAGCAGTATCAGAAGCTTTCCGAAGAGCAGCACCGGATGGAGGTGCAGGAGTACGGTGCCCGTCTGTGGGTCAACCTCTACGACTACCTGGATACCGGCCTGTTCCTCGACCACCGTCAGACTCGCCGCATGCTGGGTCAGATGGCCAGGGGCAAGCGCTTCCTGAACCTGTTCGCCTATACCGGCAGTGCCACCGTGCACGCGGGTCTTGGCGGCGCCAGCGAGACCACCACGGTCGACATGTCCCATACCTACCTGAACTGGGCGCAGGACAACATGCGACTCAACTCGCTGGTGGGTCGTCAGCACAAGTTTGTGCAGGCCGACTGCCTGAAGTGGCTGTCGGAAGCGGACGATCAGTACGACCTCATCTTCATCGATCCGCCCACCTTCTCCAACTCCAAGCGGATGGACGAGAGTTTCGACGTGCAGCGCGATCACCTGTTGCTGATGCAGCACCTGAAGCGACTGCTGGCGGCCGACGGCACCCTGGTGTTCTCCAACAACAAGCGCCACTTCAAGATGGATCTGGCCGGGCTCGAGGCCGCGGGTCTCAAGGCTCGCAACATCACCCAGCAGACCCGACCGAAGGACTTCGAGCGTAACCAGCATATCCACAACTGCTGGATCATCACCCACGCCGAGGCGCCAGCGCAGGCGTGATGCTGACCCTGTTTCACACCGACGGCTGCCATCTGTGCGAACAGGCATGGGGGCTGGTGGAGGAGGCCGGGCTGGCTGGCCAGACTCGCCAATGCGACATCATGGACGATGCCGGGTGGCTTGCCGCCTACCGGGTACGCATTCCGGTGCTGCGGGATGAGGCGGACCGCGAACTGGGCTGGCCCTTCACGCTGGTTGAGTTGAAGGCCTGGGTTGCACGTCAGGATGAATGCTGATTTGACGATGAAACGGGAGCAGACCCAGTCTGTCGCCCGTTTTTTCATATGAAATAAGGAACAAAAATGGCTCTTTTAACATTGCACGGCGCTTGCTTGTCGTTCAGTGATTTCCCGCTGCTCGACAATGCCGAGCTCAGCATAGAGCGCGGTGAGCGTCTCTGTCTGGTCGGGCGCAACGGGGCGGGCAAGTCCACCCTGATGAAGGTCATCGCCGGCGAACTGCCGCTCGATGACGGTCGCATGGTGCAACAGCAGGATCTGAAGGTGACTCGCCTCGAGCAGGATCCGCCCGCCTCCAGCGATCTGACCGTGTTTGACTACACGGCCGAGGGGCTGGCCGGCGTCGGCGAGCTGCTCAAGCAGTATCACCATATCTCCATGGAGCTGGCCCACGATCCGAGCGATGCCAACATTCGCATCATGAGCGAGCTGCAAGAACAGCTCGATTATCAGAATGGCTGGCAGTTCGAGACCCGTATCAGCCAGGTGCTGACCCTGCTGAACCTCGATCCCGACGCGACCCTGGATAGCCTCTCCGGTGGCTGGCTGCGCAAAGTCGCCCTGGCCCGGGCACTGGCATGCGATCCCGATCTGTTGTTGCTGGATGAGCCGACCAACCACCTGGATATCGAAGCCATCAACTGGCTGGAAGAGTTCCTGAAAGATTTCCGTGGCGCCATCGTCTTCATCTCTCACGACCGGGAGTTCATCCACAAGCTGGCGACCCGGATCATCGATCTGGATCGCGGCGAGATCACCTCCTGGCCTGGCAACTACGATCAATACCTGCTGGGCAAAGAGGAGTGGCTGCGGGTCGAGGAGCTGAAAAACGCCGAGTTCGATCGCAAGCTGGCGCAGGAGGAGGTGTGGGTTCGCCAAGGGATCAAGGCCCGCCGCACCCGCAACGAAGGGCGCGTTCGTGCCCTCGAGGCGATGCGGATGGAGCGTTCCCAGCGTCGCGAGCTGCAGGGCAAGGCCAAGCTGCAGATGGACGATGTGAATCGTTCCGGCAAGCTGGTATTCGAGACCGAAGGGCTGGGGCTGGACTTTGGTGATCGGACCCTGTTCCAGGGGCTGGATCTGCAGGTGCTGCGCGGCGACAAGATTGCCTTGGTGGGGCCCAACGGTTGCGGCAAATCCACCCTTATCAAGCTGTTGCTCGGTCAACTCGAACCCAGCCGTGGTCTGGTCAAAGGCGGCACCAAGCTGGAAGTGGCCTATTTTGACCAGTATCGTGATCAGCTCGATCCCGAGCAGACTGTGATGGACAACGTGGGGGAGGGCAAGCAGGAAGTGATGGTGCGCGGTCGCTCCCGCCACATTCTGGGTTACCTGCAGGACTTCCTGTTTGAACCCAAGCGGGCACGAACCCCGGTGAAAGCCTTGTCAGGAGGCGAAAAAAACCGTTTACTGTTGGCCAAATTGTTCTTGAAGCCCAGTAATTTACTGATCCTCGATGAACCAACCAACGACCTGGATGTCGAAACGCTGGAACTGCTGGAAGAGCTGCTGGCAGACTATCCTGGCACCCTGTTGCTGGTGAGCCACGATCGTCGGTTTATCGACAATACGGTGACCGGTTGCTGGTTGTTTGAAGGGGATGGCCGCATCAGTGATTACGTGGGGGGGTATGCCGACATGATGGCAACCCGTGCCTTGCAAAGCACGCAACAGGCGGCGAAAGTGGCGCAGGCCAAAACGGCAGAGCCTGTCGCTGTGGCGAGCCAGGCGGTCACAAAAACCAAAAAACTCTCTTACAAGTTGCAGCTGGAGCTGGATAATCTGCCAGCCCGACTGGAACAGCTGGAGACTGAGCTTGATGCCCTGCAGGCCGAGGTAAACCATCCCGGTTTCTTCGCCCTGCCGAGCGATCAAACCCAGCTCAAACTGGATGCCCTGAATGCAGCAGAGGCTGCATTGGAACAAGCCTTCTCCCGTTGGGAGGAGTTGGAAGCGTTGAAACATCAGGACTAAGGAAGTAGATGAAAAAGCAATTATCCATGCTGGCCATTCTGGTCAGCGCCAGCCTGCATGCCCAGGCGGCACAAAGCCCCTTTTTCACCATTGTCGACGGGTCTGACAAGGGATATGCCAGCGGGATCAGTGCCGATGGCAACGGGCTCATCGGGATCAACACCAAAAACAACATGGCCGAACACTTCTCGACCGTGCAGTTTGCCGACTTCCTGGTCGATCGTTTCCGTTTTGAGCAGGGCTGCATGCTCTCCAACTCGGTCTGCAACTCCTTCTGGAACGACAAGAGCAACTTTGCTTATCAGTGGCGGGTCGACTTTCTGGCCAAAACAGATCAGCGTAGCAACGTAGGGTCTGTGGTCAGCAACGAAACCGATGGTCTGGTCACCGCTTTGGGCGACGTATCGGGCACCCGCGTCGGTTACAAGATGGATGGCAAGCTGCGCACCGCATTTGCCGTCGTCGAGGAAGGCAACAGCGTCAACCTCAAGGATGGCGCCAGCACCCACAGCCTGAGCGTGCCAACCAGCATCAAGAAGCTGGACAACGGTCAGTACCTGGTGACCGGCACCGCCGCCACCGGCAAGAACATCGCCGTCAATTCCGAGACCTACAACTGGTGCTTCGCCGGCAACGATGGCCAGTATGGTGACTATCGCTACTGCCCTGGCCTCAACACCCAGGCCAGCTTCTGGCTGCTCAACAGCACAGGCACCTTCAACAAGCTGGTTCAGGCCAATGAATATGCCCGCGCCCGCAACGAGGTGGTGCAGACCGCCTCCGCGCTCGGCGTTGGCAAATTCAACGGCAGCCTCTACGGGGTGGGTTACTCCTCCACCGGCGAGATAGGGACCAACTACCTGGATGGTCGCAACCTGGCGGCATACTGGACGCTGGACCTGGATAACAGCAAGGTGGGCACCACCCAAATCATACCGCTGGCCGAAGGCGAGCCGGGCAAGGATGACGCCAAGCTGCAACACAGCTGGGCCGTGGGGGTCAATGACAACGGTTATGTGATTGGCAACCAGCTCTATCGCATCAACAAGGGCCAAAACCGCCCGGTCGAGATGTTCGTATTCAATCTCAACACCCCGACCACCAATGCCGTTGTTTCCCTGCAGGACAAGCCGCTGAGCGGTTCTGGTTCCGAGGCTGCCGCCATCAACAACCACAACATGGTGGTTGGCTGGCGCGATTCCCGTCATCAGACTCAGCCTGTGGTCAACGGCACCAATCGCATGCAGGAAGGTTTCCTGCTCAACGCGGCGACCAGCAACAACTGGTATCTGAACGACCTGATCTGCGGGCTGGATGATGCGGGTGCCAAGCAGTGTGCCCAGAACGGCTACTACTACCATATCGCTTATGCCAGTGGCATCAGCACGGATGGTACCGTGGCGGCGACGGCTTTCCGCTACAACAGCGAGAGCGAGCTCAACAACCGCAGCAATGCCACTGTGGTCAGCGTGAAGCTGGCGCCGGTTGTGAAGGATTACAAAAACAATGAGCCTGCCAACTACGTGGTCGCCAATGCGCCGGTCAGCAACCAGACCGGTCAGGATGGTGGCAGCGGTGGTGGCAGCCTGTTCTGGTTGACTCTGCTGGCCCTGCCATTTACCTGGCTGCGCCGCTACCAACGATAAAAAGGCATGTCACTAAAAATTAATGCGGTTCAGTGTCTTGTGTCACAATGACCGGATAGCATGGAATTTTTTGTTTGACCCTGCCCACCCTGTGGGGTAAAGATGAAAGCGACCGATGAAAAATTGGTCGCTTTTTTTGTTCCACGAAGAGGGTCGTAGATGATGAAGAGACAGAAACGGGACCGTCTGGAAAGAGCTCGTGCTCGTGGTTATCAGGCTGGCGTGGTCGGCAAACAGAAAGAAGCGTGTCCGTATCAATGCCTGGATGCCCGAGGGCATTGGCTTGGTGGTTGGCGTGACGCCATGGAAGGGCGGGGCTCAGGCCTCTTCATGAAGTAATAGGTACTTCATCACTCATTACAAAAGGAAAGGGGCCATCGCGGCCCCTTTACGTTATCTCTGTCTTACCACGGGATCAGTCGATCAGAATGCGGTGGTATCTTTGAACAGACCCACTTTCAGGTCGGTGGCGCTATAGATGGGACGGCCATCCACTTCCACCACGCCATCGGCGATCCCCATCACCAGCTTGCGGTTGATCACGCGCTTGAAGGTGATCTTGTAGGTCACTTTCTTGGCGGTCGGCAGGATCTGGCCGGTGAATTTCACTTCGCCTACACCCAGTGCACGGCCTTTGCCCGGGCCACCCTTCCAGCCGAGGAAGAAGCCGACCAGTTGCCACATGGCATCCAGCCCCAGGCAGCCAGGCATCACGGGATCACCCGGGAAGTGGCAATCGAAGAACCAGAGGTCCGGCGTAATGTCGAGCTCTGCCAGGATCTCGCCCTTGCCATGCTCGCCACCGTTATCGTTGATCTTGACGATGCGATCCATCATCAACATGTTGGGGGCGGGCAGCTGACTGTTACCCTCACCAAATAATTCGCCACGGCTGCAGGCAAGCAGCTCTTCACGGGTAAACGAGTCTTTGCCTTGTTCACACAGGGAAAGGCGGGCATCAATGGCGGTATTGTCTAGGGTCACGCTGTTTATCCTTCATATGGGTCAAAGCCGGGCCAATTTAGCGTACACTTGTGCGCTAAACAACTCCGATCTCTTCTTTTATTACAAGCTGAACAACCGGCCCAGCAGGCGACGGAGCAAGCCACCTTTGAACGCTGTGCCATTCAGTTCATCCAGGCGCTGTTGAATTCGGCCGAACAGGGTATCCGGCATATCCGGTTCACCCGCCACGCAGCCGGTCAGCAACTCGATAGCCTCTTCCACATGATCCACCGGATGAATGTGGAACTGACCCGCCTCGACGGCTGCAATCACCTCGTCGGAGAGGTTGAGCTGCTGGGCATTGGTGCCAGGCAGCAGTATGCCTTGCTTGCCATTGAGGCCGTGGATCTTGCACACCCGGAAGAAGCCTTCAATTTTCTCGTTCACACCCCCCACCGCCTGCACATTGCCGAACTGATCGACGGCGCCGGTGACGGCAAAGTGCTGATAGATGGGCTGGCGGGCGAGGGCGGAGAGCAGGGCACACAGGCCGGTGAGGGAGGCGCTGTCACCATCGATCTCGTGGTAGGACTGCTCGAACACCAGATTGGCAGAAAGCGGCGAGGGGTTCTCGGCACCAAATTTGTTGGAGAGATAACCGTGGATGATCATCATCGCCTTGGCGTGGATATGACCAGCCAGCTCGGCCTTGCGCTCGATATCCGCCACATCGCCATCGCCCAGATGCACGGTCGCGGTGAGGCGCACCGGTTCACCGAAATCATAGGGGTGGCCCGAGACCTGGATGACGGAGAGGCCGTTGATCTGGCCAATCTCTTCACCATCGGTCTGCAGCAGGATCTGACCATCGATGACGCCCTGATCGGACTGTTCCACCAGGTAGTTGAGGCGGTAGTCCTGCTCTTCCAGGGCGAGCCGGATATGCTCATCGGTCACGGTTTCGGCTTCCATCTCGCGGGCCAGGCTGTCGGCCATGCGCATGATGGCACCAAGCTGGATCTCGGACAGAGAGAGCCACTCCTGATGATCACACAGGCGGCTGGCGTGACGGCAGATGGCCGCAATGGCGGCAGGGGTGAAGTCCAGCAGAGCCCAGCGTTCACGGATCCAGGCGAGGTATTGCAGGAACTCTGGCAAGTCTTCCTCAATATTGACCTCTGACACCAGATCCGCGCGCAGGAAGATGCGCTCGGACATGTCTCTGTCCAGCATCTGGAACTCGGCCACTTCGAGGCGATCGCCAACCAGGATCAGCTTCAGCCGGATAGGGGTCGCTTCGGGGGTGAAGAAGGGGGTCAGGGTCTTGCCTTCCTGATAGGCGTTCCAGTCCAGCTCGCCTTTCTGGATGGCGTTCTTGAGCTTGAACCAGAGGTGGGGCTGATCCAGCAGCTCGTCGAGTTGCAGAATAAGGTAGCCACCGTTGGCCTGGCGCAACAGGCCCGGCTCCAGCAGATGCTGGTTGGCATACACAGAGCCTTGCTCGGTCTGATAGTTGATGGAGCCGAACAGGGTATCCCAATTCAGATCCCGGCCATAAATCACGGGCGCTTCCTGCTCTTCATGATGGATCAGCAGGTTGATGAGCACGGGATGCTGGAACTCGAGTCCCTGGGCCACATGGGCCGCCAGATCGGAGAGGAAGTCATCGATCTTGGGATCGTTGTTCTGCTTGCGCATGATGCGGGTGACCAGGCGCTCGGCATCCAGGTGGTGACTCATCAGCTTGAGCAGCTCGCCAACCATTTCACAAAATTCGATGCCGCTACCGGGCTGCAGACGCAACCAGATAGGTTTGAACGGGTTGTTCAGGTTTTCTGTGTAACAGAGATCGAACAGGTCACCGTCCTTGCCATTGGAGGCGGCGATCAGTGTCTGACACACACCTTCATAATCTGCACCGGGGAAGCCGTTGAGCAGCATGACCGGGCAGTCGCCATCAAAACTGGCGAGACGCTTGATGCCGGAAATGGCTCTGGGTTGCAAGGCGGCGAAGGGTATGGGTTCGATCTCGCTGAGGGCAGGGAACTGTTCAATCGCAAAAGCGGGTTTTAGTTGTTCTGATGTTAATTCAGCCACTTAAGACATCCGGTCGGAGATAGGATCAATTGTTTCCATTATACACAGTTCAATTAGTGGGAACAGGAAACAAGATATCGAATTTAACATAATATACATTATGCGCGGTTGTGGTTTGTTGGGCTGAGCGAGGTGCCAGGTTCGGGTTTATCAGGCCGGAGATTCTCGCCATTGGGTTGGCCATTGAGCATGTCATCTTGATTGTTATCTCTCACTCATTGCCCGTTCATTCGTGTAACCGATCCAGCGGTTTGTGGTTGGCACTTTCATGGCGTTCGCTGTTGCCGGTGTGCAGATACTTTGAGGTGGTGTCTATGCTGTCATGGCCTGCATCGGCCTGTACATGGGATAGCGGCCGCCCGTTGAGATTGATGTCGTGGGTAATGCCGGTGTGGCGAATGGAATGCGGGGTCAGGTTGCGCATCTCGGCGGCGTCCTGGGCAAAACCGTCTTGTTCAGCCAGGTTCGCTGCGGTCTGGATGACCGTCATGACCAGTTCACGCAGTTGGCGGATCCCGAGATTGGCATTGAGTTCGCCTTGTTCCCGGCCGTGTGCGGCGGCCTTGTGGCGTACAAAGAGCGGCGTCTGCTCATTGGGTGCCGGTAATGGCGACAATCCCAGAAAGATACGATAGCGTTCGAGGGCCTCCAGCAAGGCATGGGATACCGCCACCGTGCGCCGCTTGCCACCCTTGCTGCGTGGAATGTAATACCCCCAGACGCCGGTTTTTCCATCGCGGCGAAACTGGCCCATGACGGGTGTGAAACCGGGTCTGGCTGCCACCTCGGAGATGCGCAGATAACAGGCGTACATCAGGCTTATCAGGAAGCGGCTGCGCTCGTGCTGATCTTGTGATTCGGTTGCCAGCCGGTCGGCGGCCTGCATCACGTAGGACCATTGCAACTCGCTGAAGGCCTGGCCCTGATCATCAGGTTCCTGCTGGACCGGTCGCTTGACTCGCTGCAGCAGCAGAGCCGGATTTCTGTCCATGTACTCTTCCTGGATCAAAAACTGGAAGAAGGCCGACAGGATGGCGAGCTTGGTCTTCATTGCCTGCTCGCTCAGACGGTATGGCAGCTCGCGGCCCAGTTCCCGTTTGCCGAGAAAGGGTCGCCACAAGGGATTGGGCAGCCGCTCTCCCCACTCCTTGTCGAGGATGAACTGTGCCACGTTGCGGTAGGCAATCAGCGGCTCTGGCGGCGCCTGGCAGTAGTCGAGATAACGCATCATGATGCGCCGGGTCAGATCTTTCGGGCTGATGGCCAGCTCGCTGAAACACCAGTGCAGAAACGTCGTCAACTCGCTGCGATAGGTCTTGTAGTTGTTCTCGTTGTGGCGCTGTTCCAGCAGCCAGTCGACCGCCAGTTCGTAGACGAGACCCGCATCGGGCACGTCGTTCAGGCTGAGGTTGGCCAGATACTGGTTGACCTGGGGATTGCCCGCCTCCAGGTGAGCCAGGCCATCAAACAGCGGCATGGCGGGCGGAAGTAACATAGAGGTCATGGTGGTGCTTGCTTGGTTCATGGAATGGAGGCCGGCAGCCCCGCTCAAAAGCTGATGCCGATAAATGGGGTTATCGGCATCACTGTGTGACTGACAATCCGGGCGTGTGTGAGATTGAATCGTCCGTTGCAACCTGTGTGCACAACATGCCGTCATTATTCAATGGATATGCACGCTGGTTGGAAAATTCTCGGGACAAATAGCCGTAAAAATGATTTTTAATGCTCAATATGTGAATGGCTTGTGGAGGAGCCATGAGGATAATGTCAACCCGGCGCCTCTCCCCCGTCCCTCAGGCCACGCTCTTGAGGGATTTCCCCTTGGGCTTGTCGGCATCGCTCTTCTCTGCCGTCTTTTGGGGCTCCTCTTTGGGGCTCCCCTGCCCCTTGCCACCGCGCAGCACGTTTTGCAGTACATCACGCTGTTCGGCCAGGTAGAAGGCCAGGCTCTCCTGCTGTTCGGGTTCGAGGGCGACAGGTGCCCCCGCCAGCAGGGTCATCAACTCATCGGCGGTATCCAGCAGCTTGTCATAGGCATCCGCCTCTTTCTTGCTGGCAAAGGTCATCTTCTCCACTCCCCCACGCACGACAACATATTTGATCTCAACGGCCATAGTGGCGTCCTCCTCATGATAGTGACCACAAGTATATGTACGGATATACAGTATTGCAAATAACCCTGTCCAACGGGCGTTTATCATGGTGGTCTGGCCGATTACGCGGCCGTTATCACATTGATGAAAGGGTCATTTGACATCCGCTTTACGCAAGTCGGATGATGGGCTCATGACGATCACAAGACAACTGCTCATACTGCTGCTGGTTGAAGTGACGCTCCTCGGGGGCATCGCTCATCTGGTCATTGGTCTCTCTCCCCTGCTCTCCCTGCTGTTTGTGGTGCTGGCGCTGCTGGGGCTGCGCTGCCTGGTGGTATTGCTGACCTGGGGGTTCTCCCGCTTCTACCCTGTCCCCGCCATCGGTCTTCGTGCCTGGCTGCACATGGTGATCCGGGAGATGTTCGCCTACCTGCTCACCTTCACCTGGCTGCTGCCGTTTGAGCGGCTGCTGATGGCGCCGGACAGGCTCACCCCTTCTCCCCTGCCCCTGCTGCTGGTACATGGTTATGGCTGCAGTCGCGGGATCTGGCGGCTGCAGCGCACCCGCCTGGAAGCCGCCGGCCACGTGGTTGCCACCGTGACCCTGACTCCTCCCTTTGGTCATCTCGATGACATGGTCCCCCTGCTGGCCAGGCGCATCGACGAGGTGCTGGCCGCCACCGGCGCCGCTCAGCTGGTGCTGATCGGCCACAGCATGGGCGGGCTGGTGTGCCGTGACTATCTGGCCCTGGCCGGTGGTGGCAAGGTGACACAACTCATCACCCTGGCGACCCCTCATCAGGGCAGTCAGCTGGCTGCCCTTGGCCTGGGAGACAACGCGCGGGAGATGGAGCCGGGCTCCGGCTGGCTGCAACGCTTCGCCGCCGTGCCGCTGTGCGTACCCGGAATTTCGGTGCGCACCAGCCATGACAACTTCGTGTTGCCCCAGTCCCGTCAGCGGATGGAGGGCATGGAGGACATAGAGCTCGCGGCCCTTGGTCACCTCTCCCTCATCTACTCGCGCCGTACCACGGCCCTGCTGCTGACCCTGCTTGCCCGCTCCCTGCCACAAACGAAAAGGGCCTGATTGCTCAGGCCCAGGTTTGTCGAATGCTTCCTCAAATCAGAAGTGAATGCCCTTGATCAGGGTAGATACCGCCATCTGATCCGCAGAGGCCTTGGACTCGCCGCCCTCTTTGGGATCCGAGAAGGTGCGGAAGCTGGTGTTCATGATCACCTGGGCCACCCGCGGCGCCAAGGCATGGATCACCTGACCGAACACCCCGAGCCGGGTGGCCAGTCGCACATGCTTGTTGATGATGGTGTCGCACACCAGATCGGCGGCCTCTTCCGGCGTCATCATGGGCACCTGCTCATACACCTTGGTCGGCGCCACCATGGGGGTTTTCACCAGCGGCATGTTGATGATGGAGAAGTTGACCCCCTTGTCGGCAAACTCGGACGCCGCGGTGCGCACCCAGGCGTCGAGCGCCGACTTGGAGGCGACATAGGCGGAGAAGCGCGGCGCATTGGTCAGCACCCCGATGGAGGAGATGTTGATGATGTGGCCCTTCTTCTTCTCGATCATGGTGGGCAGCACCCCCATGATCACCTTGAGGGTGCCGAAGTAGTTGAGCTGCATGGTGCGCTCCAGATCGTGGAAGCGCTCGAAAGAGTCCTCTATGGCGCGGCGGATGGAGCGGCCGGCATTGTTGATGAGGATGTCCACCCCGCCATGCTCGGCCACTATCTGCCGGGTGATCGCCTCCCCCTGCGCCAGATCCGCCAGATCCCCCTGATAGACCTGCAGGGTCAAGCCCTGCTCGGCAAACTCGGCCTGGGTTTCGGCAATCTTGTGTTCGTCCCGGGCAATGGTCAGCACTGTTGCACCCGCCTCGGCCAGCTTTCTTGCGGTGGCCTTGCCGATGCCGGAGGTGGCGCCTGTGATCAGCACCACCTTGCCCTCGACCCGGCCGCGCAGGGTGCGATCGATGAACAGCTCGGGGTCGAGGTGACGCTCCCAGTAATCCCACAGCCGCCAGGCATAGCTGTGCAGCGGGGGCACTTCGATGCCGGTCCCTTTCAACACCCGCTGGGCTTCGCGGTTGTCGAAGCGGGTGGGATAGTTGATGAGCCGGAAGATGTCCTTGGGCAGTCCGAGATCGGCGATCGCCGCATCGCGAATGCGCCGCACCGGCGTCAGCGCCATCAGCATGGTCATCAGATGGCGGGGGATGAAGCTGAACAGGGCCGCATTGATGCGAATGGCGGGCTCGGGTGCATGGGCTGCGCGGGAGAAGGTGCTCAGCATGTCGCCAACCCGCATCGGATGGGAGTCGGTCAGGTGGAACGCCTTGTTGTCCTCCCCCTCCAGGTGAGCGATATGATCGATGGCATCCACCACGAAGTTGACCGGCACCAGGTTGATGCGCCCCCCTTCGACCCCGATGGCGGGCATCCAGGGCGGCAGCATGCGGCGCAGCTTCTGGATGGTCTTGAAGAAGTAATAGGGGCCGTCCACCTTGTCCATCTCGCCGGTATTGGCATCCCCCACCACTATCCCGGGTCGGTAGATGCGCCAGGGCATGGTGCTCTCCTGGCGCACTATGCCCTCGGCCTCGTGCTTGGTCTGGAAATAGGGCATGTCGAGGTGTTCGGCCTCATCGAACATGTCTTCCCTGAACAGGCCGTCGAACAGGCCGGCCACTGCTATGGAGCTGCAGTGATGGAAGCCGCGGGCGCCGAGTCGCTCGGCCAGTTGCAGTGCCTGACGGGTACCCTCGGCGTTGACCTGCTGCTGAATGCCCGCCTTGGCGTTGAGATCATAGATGGCGGCGAGATGGAGGAAGTGATCGATCCGGCCTATGAGTGGCTCCTGCTCGGCCACACTCACGCCGAGTTGCGGATGGGTCATGTCCCCGACAACCGGAATGGCGCGCTGCGCGTCGACCCCCCAGTAGGCCAGCAGATCGGGTACCCGCTCAAGATGGGCTGCGCGCATCAAGAAATGCACCCGGCTATTTGGGCGCTGCAGCAGTTTTTTTATCAGCCGGCGGCCGATAAAACCGCTGCCCCCCGTGATGAAATAGTCCATGGTATTTATTTCCCTTACTGATTGGGCTGTTAGTTGCTGTTAGATATATCACGCTTCAAATGGAAATATTCATTTGAACGTCATCTTCGTGACCCAGACCAAAATTACCACGACTGCCTGTTCCGTTATTAGGTAGAACCCTCTATTTTTTCTCCATAGACTGAGGATGAAAGCTCAGTAATGCCACAACGAATGTACCAAGGTTGTTGTCATTACCTATATCCCACTCACCAGTAAGGAAACAATCATGGCCAAGAAATTGAAAGCGCTGGCAAGCTCGGTGACCGACAACCAGCTCACCTCGACCATCAAGGAATCCACCCAGCAGATCTGGCTGGCGGGCTTGGGCGCCTACGCCAAGGCGCAAGAGGAAGGGGGCAAGATCTTCGAAGCCCTGGTACAGGAAGGCGAGGCATTGCAGACCCGTACCCGTCAGAGCGCAGACGAGAAGATCGCTGCCATGACCGACAAGACCACGGGTACCTGGGGTCGTCTGGAGCAAGTGTTCGAGGATCGCGTGGCCCGTGCCGTCGCCAGCCTCGGCATCCCGACCCGCAAGGACATCGACAAGCTCTCCAAGCGCATGGCCGAGCTGACCGAGGTGGTGCAACAACTCATCGATGCGCAGGATGAAGAGGACGCGCCGGTCGCGGAGCACAAACCCGCCGCCGCGACTGCCGCCAAGAAACCGGTTGTCAAGAAGGCACCGGTGAAGAAAGCCGCCGCTGCCCCCATCGCCAAGGTGAAGGAAGAGGTCAAGGCACTGGCGACCGAGGTCGAGAGCGTAGTGAAAGAGGTCAAGGAGAAAGGCGAGACCGCACTCTCCTGATCTGACAAGCAACGCCTGATTGGCCTTGCGTCATAACCCACCGGCCCATGCCCTCTTGCTGGGCCGGTTTTGCTTGAGAAGGGAGGCCATGTCATGAGCACGATTGCGATTGCCCTCGCCGGAGGTGGACCTCTGGGAGGGATTTACGAGATCGGAGCCTGCGCCGCCCTGGCTGACAGCATCAAGGGGCTGCGTTTCGAGCAGGCCGACATCTACGTTGGGGTCAGCTCGGGGGCCGTGATCGCCTCTGCACTGGCCAATGGCATCTCCCCCGACAAGCTGGTGCGGATCCTGCTCAGCGACGACAGCGGCGAATTTTTCGATCCCTCCACCCTGTTGCGTCCCGCCTTCGGTGAATACGCGAAGCGGCTCTCCTCCTTGCCGCCACTGGCCTGGGAGTGCCTGGCCGATTACCTCTCCGCCCCCTGGCACAAGAGCCTGCTCGGCTCCTTGCAAGGCTTGTCCAAGGCGATCCCGACCGGCTTGTTCGACAGTCGCGGGGTGGACAGGATCCTGACCCAGTTCTTCTCTCGCCGGGGCCGCAGCAACGATTTTCGTGAACTCAAGAACCGCCTGTTCGTCATCGCCACCGAGCTCGATACCGGCCGCGCGGTCGCCTTTGGCAGCCCGGGGCTGGATCAGGTGCCCATCTCGGCGGCGGTGCAAGCCTCTGCCGCCCTGCCCGGTCTGTTTCCCCCGTCGCTGATCAATGGTCGCTACTACGTGGACGGGGCCCTGATCAAGACGCTGCACGCCTCGGTGGCGCTGCAGGAGGGGGCCGATCTGGTGTTCTGCATCAATCCGCTGGTGCCGTTTGATGCAGGGCTGGCGAGCGAGCACCCCGCCAGTCTGGTGGATAGCGGCCTGCCGGTGGTACTGGCCCAGACCTTTCGCGCCATCATCCACTCGCGCATGCACGTGGGCATGGATCGCTACAAGCACCAGTATCCACAGGCAGACGCCCTGCTGTTCGAGCCCTCTCCGGCCGATGGCAAGATGTTCTTCACCAATGTGTTCAGTTACCGGGATCGCCGCCGTCTGTGCGAGCACGCCTTCCAGCATACCCGCCGGGATCTGTGGCAGCGACGGGCCGAGCTTGGTCCCATTCTCGCCAGGCATGGTCTGGAGCTTGATCTGAGTGCACTGGCCGATGAACAGCGCTCCCTGCTGACCCCGGGCACCGGCTCGGTAGCGGCGCTGGATGCCTCACTGACCCAGTTGCAGCACTGGCTGACCCACCGTTATGGCGGCAAGGGTCGTCGCCAACCGAAGGAGTAGCATGGACCGCAAACCCAAGCGGCGGACGCGGGATCGCATCCTGGCCACCGCCCTCGCCCAGTTCAACCTGCTGGGAGAGCCGACCGTCACCACCTCCGCCATCGCGGCCGAGCTGGAGATGAGTCCGGGCAATCTCTATTACCACTTCCATAACAAGGAGGAGATAGTCAACGCCCTGTTCGGCGAGTTCGAACAGGAGATGGCCCATCTGCTCGACACTGTCACCCCCCCACTGGACGAGACGGAAGACATCTGGTTCTTCTTGCACCTGATGTTCGAGCTCATCTGGAAGTATCGCTTCTTTTACTACGACATCAGCACCCTGATGAGCGGCAACCACAAGGTGGAGCTGCGCTTCTCGGCTCTGCTGAGGCGCAAGGAGCAGACCGCCGCCGCCATCTGCCACAGCCTGTCCGGCAGTGGTTTGCTGCTGGGCAGCGACGCCCAGATCGGCGCTCTGGCGGCCAACATAGCGCTGGTGGGCACTTTCTGGATCTCCTACCAGCGGGCGTTGCACCCGCGTGCGGATGCCGACATAGCCCTGGGGGTGTTTCAGGTGATGCAGCTGGTGGCCCCTCGTCTGCGGCCCAATGCCCGCGCCCATCTGGATGCCATCGCCACCCATTACCAGCCTGCCACGACGGCGGGTTAACAGAACTGTGTTTTTGATTGTGTTTTTAACAGGGAGAATCATATGACCACTTCACAACCCAACTTGTCCGACTTCACCCCCTTCCCCTGGCCGGAGGCGGCCTATGACTATGCCGGAGAGCGCCTTGAGCAGAACTGGGATCGCCTGCACCAGGGGGATGCCGAACCCTGGCCGGAAGATGAGCAGGTACAGGAAGCCTGGCGGGCCTATCACGCCGGTGATTTCGCCCGGGCCGTCGCCCTGGGTCTGGGCGCCGGCGAGGATGGCCTCAACGTGGCGAACAAGGCGCTGGTGATCCACGCCAGCTACCTGCTGGATGACAAGTATGCCAAGCGGGAAGCGTTCGAGCTGGCCGCCAGCAACGCCGAGAAGCTGCAAAAGCGTCAGCCCGACAACGTCAACGCCTGGTATTTTCACGCCCTGGCGCTGGGCCGTTACAGCCAGGTGATTTCTGTCTCCAAGGCGTTATCCATCGGCATAGGTGACAAGATCAAGACCTGTCTGGAAAAGGCGCTGGCACTTGCCCCCGACCATGCGGAAGCCCACATCGCCTTCGGTGCCTGGCACGCCGAGATCATCGACAAGCTGGGGGCCATGATAGGTGGCATCACCTATGGCGCCAAAAAAGAGGAATCCGATCGCCATTTCAAGGCGGCGCTGGCCATCATCCCCCACTCCGCCATCGCTCGCATGGAGTACGCCAATGCCATGGTGATGATGCATGGCAAGAGCAAGATGGCGGCCGCCGAGGCGCTCTACGGCGAGGCGGCCGAGTGCGAACCCGTGGATGCCATGGAGCGGCTCGACGTGGAAGCCGCCCGTGAGGAGCTGGAGGACGAATAGTCCGGCGGCGCTGCGCAATGAGAGAGGCCAACCCCCGGGTTGGCCTCTTTGTTTCATGTCAGGTGGCGTGCCTGAGCGGTTCAGCCGTGCAGCAGCTGATCCAGCATCTCGGGATCGTAGAGCAAGTCCGGCTCCATCAGCACCAGCAACAGCAGCTGTTCGAACTCCACGGCGAAGCGCAGGGCAATGAGATCAGGGTCCGGCACCCGCTTCTTGTCGGTGATGAGGCCGAGCTGCACCTTGTTGTCATAGGAGAGGATGGAGACGCCGACCCCGATGTCACCGGCCTGAGGCACCCAGAACAGCGGCTGGCGCAGGCGGGCGCCGGCCAGATAGAGGGTCTGCTGGGGGCCGGGCACATTGGTGATGACGGCGCTGGCCTTGGCCGACAGTATGTCGATGGCCTGTTGCTGTACCGCCCTGGGGGCCATGCCCATCACCTCCAGCAAATTCAGCACCACGGCCGGTTGCAGGGAGGATTTGAGCGCCTGCATCCGATCCCGCACCGCATGGAGCCGCTGCAACGGGTGTGCTATGTCGATGGGCAGGTCCAGGGCCACCAGCCCGAAGCGGTTGCCAAGGGCCCCCTTGTCGTCGGGTGCGCGCATGTTGACCGGCACCAGCGCACGGATCTCGACGCCATCGACCTGGTCCCCCTGCGCCAGCAGATAGTGGCGAAACGCCCCTGCGGTGGCGGCGATCAGCAGATCGTTGACCGAACAGCCGAGCACCCGCCCCACCGCCTTCACGTCCGGTAGCGGGATCTGCTCAGACCAGGCTACCCGCTTGGTGCTGCCTGTCTCCCCCTTCAGCCGGGTCTTGGCATCGTCGGAGAGGGTGGCTATGGTGTAGAGCTCGGCGGTCACGTCCCGGCTGGTTTTGAGGTAATCCATCGCCTTGGTGGGATGGGTCAGCACCTCGACATACTTGGACCAGAGGGTGCCGGTCAGCTTGAGCCCGGCTCGCAGCAGGCGGCTGCCCTGATGATCGTGATCCTCGTCGCTGTCGTCGTTGGCCACCGGCTCGGGTTGCGGTCTGGGGGCCGAGATCGGGCTCTCATCCATCATGGTCAGCATGGCCCGCACCAGTGAAAAACCATCCCCCATTGCGTGATGAAAACGCATCACCAACGCCTGCCCGCCGAGGGAGGTATCCACCAGGTGCATCTCCCACAGGGGACGCTGGTGGTTGAGCGGGGTGGAGGCAAAATCGGCCACCAGCCGCTCCAGCTCCTCCTTGCCGGCCTTGCCCGGCAGGATCACCCGCTTGAGGTGCAGGTCGAGATCAAAGTCAGGATCGGTGCGCCAGTAATATTCGCCCCCCTCCAGACAGGCTTTCTGCCCAAAGCGCGGCTGTACCCGTACTGTGTGCAGCAGGCTCTCTCGCAGTCGGGTTTCATCCAGCTGACCGTCAAACATCAGTACACCGACGATCTGCATCAGATTGTTGGGCCTGTCCATCCGCAGCCAGGCGGTATCGACACAGGAGATAAGTTCACAGGGTGACATGGTATTTTCCCTACCGTTTCGCTTATTTGTCCGCGCCCTTCTCATGAAAACCAAATACTCGATGGCGAACAAACAGGTGTCGTATATGTTGGTGCCAATACGCTTCGATTAATTCTTTCTGCCGGAGCAGAACAACACGTAGCGCCGTGAACATTTCATCGCAGAACACATAATCCGCCCGCTCGCATCCTTCCGAATTATTGTTATCCGGAGGATGCGTTTCGTTCAGTTAATATACAGGAATACGAATTCCCTGATATTTCGGCGACTGTATTGGGTGAATGTTGAATTCCCGCTCGGGTTATCCCTGACTGGGACAAGGCAGACGATGATCGACATATTCGAGGATCTCCTGCTCCAGTACGCTGCGTACCGGCAGCAGCATCAGGCCGAGACGCACCTCCAGCTGCAGGCTGTTGTCGGTCAGGCAGAGAAAGCCATTGACCCCGGCGCCACGAAACATCAGCCGGGTCTCTTCCTCATCTTCCCACTCACAGTCGAGTTCGTACTCTTCGCTCATGTCCTGCGCGATGGCTTCGGCGGCGAGCCGTGCCCCCGCCAATCCCAAGGGATGCTGACGGTTGACCTTGATGGTCGACAGGCTGCTGCCGACAAGGGGATCGTATAGAAACATGCTAACTCTCTGAGCTGTGACAATATTTATTGATATTAAACATATGAATCAAACAAGTGAAAGCCATTTGCAACATAATTGGGACTCACTTAACAAAGCCGGTTGAGTAAATGCTCCATGCATTTCTCCTCGTTCCCGCTCGCGTTACACTAACAGGCAAAGGCGTACCCGAGTGGCAGTTCCGCTTCCCTGTCAGGGTTCATGTCCTCGTTTTATCTGGCCGTCAGGCCATTCGGTGCAGGTCACCAGAGAGCAGCATATGACCCAAGAAACACACATAGCCGATGACCCAGAAGCTGACGACGAGAGTACCCTGGGGCGGCTCTATCGCCAGCTCAACCGGGTTGCCTCCCTGCGCGAACAGATGCGTACCCACCCGGAAGATCAACAAGACAGGGACAGCTTGCGCCAGTGGCAGGCGGATCGGTTGGGCCGCACCCACGGCGATCTGCTGCAGAGCAAACGCTACGGGCCGGCCGCACAGTTCTTCCTGACGGATCTCTACGGCCCGGGCGATTGCGCACGCCGCGATGCGGACGTGATGCGGGTCATGCCCACCGCCGAGCGATTGCTGCCGGAGTCCGGCCTCAAGGTGCTGGCGCAGGCTATTGAACTCGATGCTCTCTCCGAGGAGCTCGACTACCTGATGGTGGTGGCGCTGCGCCGCAGGGGTGCCATCCATCGACTGACGGCAGAGGCGTATGCCCTCGCCTATCGGGAGGTGGGCGAACCCGAGCGGCGGGCTCATCAGATAACCCTGGTCACCGAGCTGGGGCTCACCTTGGACAGGCTGGCCCGCAAGCCTTTCCTTGGCACCACTCTCAAGCTGATCTCGGGACCGGCCCATCTGGCAGGGCTCGGCGAGCTCTTCTCGTTTGTCGAGCGCGGCTATCGGGTCTGCCATCAGATGGGGCGGGCCAACGAGTTTCTGGAAACCATCGCCAGCCGCGAGACGGCCATCATGCAGGCGCTGCTGGCGGGTGACAGCACAGTGCTGGATTGACCTCGGGAGTCATGCAGGCAGACATGAAAAAGCGGGCCGAATGGCCCGCTTCTCGTTTCTCGCTGTGCGCCGATAGGAAAGCGGTCAAATCACCAGCAAGTCCATAAAGGCGTGGACCGGCGTGGCGGCCAGTCGCTTGCCATCCTGGCAGAGGGCGAGGATCTCGTGGACCCGCTTGGCCGGGAAACGAGTGGCCAGGTTGTGCTGGAATTTTTCCACCAGCAGCGGTATCCCCTCCTCCCGACGACGGCGGTGACCGACCGGGTATTCCACCTCTACCTTGGCGCTGTGGCTGCCATCCTTGAAGAAGACCTGGATGGCATTGGCAATCGACCGCTTGTCCGCCTCCAGGTATTCGCGGCTGTAGCGCTTCTCTTCCTGTACCACCATCTTGGCGCGCAGCGCATCGATGCGGGGATCGGCCGCTATGCCATCCTCGTAATCCTCGGCAATGAGGCGCCCGAAGATGAGCGGCACGGCCACCATGTACTGCAGGCAGTGATCCCGGTCCGCCGGGTTGTTGAGGGTACCGACCTTGCTGATGATGCGAATGGCCGATTCGTGGGTAGTGAGCTCGATGCGGTCGATCTCGTCGAGCCGTCCTTTCACCTCCCCATGCAGCTTCATGGCGCACTCGACGGCGGTCTGGGCGTGGAACTCGGCGGGGTAAGAGATCTTGAACAGTACGTTCTCCATCACATAGCTGCCGTAGCCCTGATGCAGGGCGAACTGGTTGCCCTTGAACAGCACGTCGTAGAAGCCCCACTTGGGTGCGCTCAATACGCCGGGATAGCCCATCTCGCCGCTCATGGTAATCATTGCCAGACGCACTGCGCGGGAAGTGGCATCCCCGGCGGCCCAGCTCTTGCGCGACCCGGCGTTCGGCGCATGGCGATAGGTGCGCAGGCTCTGGCCATCGACCCAGGCCTGGGAGACCGCATCGATCACCTGATCCCGACTTCCGCCCAGCATATGGGTCACCACTGCGGTGCTGGCGACCTTCACCAGCACCACGTGATCGAGACCGACCCGGTTGAAGGAGTTCTCGAGCGCCAGCACTCCCTGAATTTCGTGAGCCTTGACCATGGCCGTCAGCACATCGGCCATGGTGAGCGGCGCCTTGCCCTCGGCCACGCGAGTGCGCGACAGCCAGTCGGCTGTGGCCAGAATGCCCCCCAGGTTGTCGGAAGGATGGCCCCATTCGGCGGCAAGCCAGGTGTCGTTGTAATCGAGCCAGCGGATGATGGCGCCTATGTCCCAGGCCGCCTTGACCGGATCGAGACAGAGCTGGGTGCCGGGCACCCGGGCGCCATGGGGCACAGTGGTGCCCGCGACTACGGGGCCCAGATGCTTGGTGCACTCGGGAAAGCGCAGGGCCAAGAGGCCACAGCCCAGGGTATCCATCAGGCAGTAGCGGGCGGTATCGAGGGCGGCCTGGCTGGTGATGGGGTGGCTGCAGACATAATCGGCAATATCGACCAGCACCTGATCGGGTTCGGGTCTGTGGTTGACGTCGACGTTGGCGGACATCGTGATTTCCTTATCGTTGTTGTGAATAGAAGGAGGTGACGCGCGACTGGGCCGCCATCGCCGACACATGACCACACAGGCCTGCTTGCGCAGGCGCCGGGCCGTGGTGGATGTCGACGATGGCAGGGCGCTGCATCTTATCGTTGTTGCAAAGAGACGAAATGACGGGGGGCCGGGCCGACATAATCGGCGCTCGGGCGAATGATCCTGTTGTGCTCGCGCTGCTCCATCACGTGGGCGCACCAGCCGGTGACCCGCGAGCAGACGAAGATGGGGGTAAACAGCTTGGTCGGGATCCCCATGTAGTGATAGGCGCTGGCATGGAAGAAGTCGGCGTTGGGGAAGAGCGCTTTCTCCTCCCACATTACCTTCTCAGCCTCGCAGGAGACGCGGTAGAGACGAGTGTCTCCCACCGCCTCGGCCAGCTTGGCCGACCACGCCTTGATGATGACGTTACGCGGATCCGAGGTGCGATAGACGGCGTGGCCAAAGCCCATGATCTTCTCCTTGGCTGCGAGTTTTGCCAGCAGCTCGCTCCTGGCCTGAACCTCATCCTGCCAGGGTTCGATCATCGCCATGGCGGCCTCGTTGGCGCCGCCGTGCAGCGGGCCGCGCAGGGTGCCGATGGCGGCGGTCACGCAGGAGAAGAGATCGGACAGGGTCGAGGCACAGACCCGGGCCGCGAAGGTGGAAGCGTTGAACTCGTGCTCGGCATAGAGAATGAGGGAGACGTGCATGACCCGGCGTTCCAGCTCGCTCGGGACCTTCTGGTGCAAGAGGGCCAGGAAGTGGCCACCGATGCACTCCTCGTTGGTATCGAGCGCGATGCGCACCCCTTCATGACTGAACTTGTACCAATAAATCAATATGCCAGGGAAGGCGGCCAGCAGGCGATCGGCCACTTCATGTTCGTGCTCGAAGCCCTCTTCCGGCTCCAGATCACCGAGCATGGAGCAGCCGGTGCGCAGCACATCCATGGGATGGGCATTGGCGGGGATGAGCTCAAGCACCTCCAGCAGGGCCTTGGGCAAGCTGCGCAGGCGACGCAGCTCGCGCTTGTAGTCCCGCAGTTGCTGTTCACTGGGCAACTCGCCCTTGAGCAGCAGATAGGCGACCTCCTCGAACTGGGCGCCGTCTGCCAGCTCCTGAATGTCATAGCCGCGATAGGTGAGCCCGGTACCGCTCTTGCCCACGGTACAGATGCTGGTCTCCCCCGCGCTCTGACCCCGCAGGCCGGCGCCGCCCAATGGCTTCTGTTGTCCCATAACCTTGCCTCCTAATCCCTGGATGTGAACAGACGATCCAGTGTCTGCTCGTAATGGTGATAGCCTAGGAAGTCATACAAGGCTTCCCGGGTCTGCATGGTGTCCACGACGGCCCTCTGGTGGCCATCCTGGCGAATGTGCTGGTAGACGTTGAGCGCGGCCTGATTGGCCGCCCGGCTGGCGCTTAACGGGTAGAGCACCATGTCGACGCCGTGGGCGGCGAGCGCCTCCTTGTCGAACAGATCTGTCTTGCCGAACTCTGTCATGTTGGCGAGGATGGGCACCCCGGCGGCCTGCTTGAAGCTGTCATACTGACCGAGCTCGGTCACCGCCTCGGCGAAGATCATGTCGGCCCCGGCGGCCACGTAGGCGGCGGCGCGCTCCAGCGCCGGGCCTATCCCCTCCACCGCCAGCGCATCGGTGCGGGCCATGATGACGAACTCCCCGTTCTCACGGGCATCCACCGCCGCCTTGATGCGATCGCACATCTCCTCCTGCGAGACCACCGCCTTGTTGGGCCTGTGGCCACAGCGCTTCTGGGCCACCTGATCTTCCATGTGCACGGCGGCGACACCGGCGCGTTCGAAGGCGCGAATGGTACGGGCGATATTGAAGGCGCCGCCCCAGCCGGTGTCGATGTCGACCAGCAGCGGCACCTTGGTCGCCGCTGTGATCCTTTCTGCGTCGATCAGCACGTCGTTGAGGGAGGTCATGCCGAGATCCGGCAGGCCATGGGAGGCATTGGCCACCCCGGCACCGGAGAGGTAAATAGCCTGAAAGCCGCTACGCTCGGCCATCAGGGCCATGTAGGCATTGATGGTGCCGACGATCTGCAGTGGCCGTTCGTTGGCAAGGGCGGTGCGAAACCGCAGACCTGCCGAGGGGGTAAGGCTGGACATCATGACTCCTTTCATTTGTCTGGTTCGACTATCTAATATCACGTTTACGTTAACGTCAATCATACTTTCGTGGCAGAACGGCGCCAGGCAAGACAGGACGCGGGTTTTAGGGTAAATTTCACCAATTCCTTCAACAGGTTGAATCGTAATGTCGGATCCCAATCCCGTGATCGTCTGCCCGGCTTGCGACTTGCTGATCGAACGCAAGTTATTGCCTCTGCGCCGCCACGCTCACTGTCCCCGCTGTCACCAGCATCTGTATGGACGCTACGCCTTTCGCCCCTCCCAGTTGATGGCGCTGACCATCACGGGGTTCCTGCTGCTGCCCTCCGCCTTCTTCGAACCGCTCATCTACCTGCGTCTGGCCGGGGTGAACTCGGATGCGAACCTGCTCAAGGGCATTTTGGTGCTGATGGTCGAGCACGAATTCTGGGTGGCGGGACTGGTGTTCTGGTGCGCCGTGCTGGCACCCGTGGGTTTGCTGCTGGGGATCTTTGCGCTGGCCTCCGGCCTTGCCAAGCGCTGGCACATACTGGCGCCGACCTTGAAGGCGGTGGAGGTGTTTCGTCACTGGGCCATGCTGGAGGTCTACATCGTCAGCCTGCTGGTCGCCCTGTTCAAGCTGATCGACATCGCCGATGTGCGCCTCGGTGGCGGCTTGCTGAGCCTGGGGATCCTGATGCTGCTCAACATGACGCTGCTGATCCTGTTTGACCCCGCCCCCTACTGGGAGCGCGTACCTCTGGAGGAACCGGATCATGTCCCAGACCAGCGCCCGTGAGCTGGGGCTGTGCCGCTGCCACACCTGCGGCCTGCTGGTGCGCTATCGGGCGGGCAGCGTCTGCCCCCGTTGCCACAGCCGGTTGCAGGTGCGCATCCCCCACTCCCTGGCCTGGTCCTGGGGTTTGCTGGCGCTGGCCACCTTCATGTTGCTGCCTGCCAATCTGCTGCCCATCACCCACTTCTACAACAAGGGATTATTGCAGTCCGACACCATCTTCAGCGGTATCATGATGCTCTATCGCAGCAAGATGTCGGGGATCGCCACCATAGTGCTGACCGCCAGCATCATAGTGCCGGTGGGCAAGATTTTGGGGCTGGGCTGGATCTGCTGGCAGTTGCAGCGGAGCAAGCCGGTGCGCCGCAAGCGCCAGCTCATCATGTATCGCATCATCGACTTCATCGGCCGCTGGTCCATGCTGGATTTGTTCGTCATCTCGCTGATGGTGGCCCTGGTGGATCGCGGCGTGCTGCTCAATGTGCGGGCTGGGCCCGGCGCCACGGCGTTTGCCGGTGTGGTGGTACTGACCATGATGTCGGCCCGCATGCTGGATACCCGCTTGCTATGGGACAAGGCGGCCCGTTGATGGCCTGTTGAACACGCATCCCGCCTGTCTGTGGATGCCCGAATGGTGAATAACCGCCTGCGCTGTCACAAGGCAAAGCGCGGGGGACTATGTATCTGAACTGCTGTTTATCTCAGCCAATTAAGGAGTCGGTATGATCGGGGCTGAACCCGTCATTGAGAAGCGTCGCTGGTTGTCGCCAGTCTGGTTGTTGCCCGTTATCGCCCTCTTGCTGGCGGGTGGCTTCATCTACCAGCAGTTTGCGAGCAGTGGCCAACTTATTCGCATCAACTTTGCCCAGGGCAACGGTATCTTGCCGGGCAAAACTCAGCTGCGCTATCAGGGCGTGGCCATCGGTGTGGTGCAGGAGCTGGAGCTGGCCGCGGACGGTCGCAAGATAGCCGTACTGGCCAAGATTGACAGCCGGGCCCGGCCGCTGATCCGCAAGGGCTCCGACTTCTGGCTGGTGAGCCCCAAGGCCTCGCTCACCGAGATCTCAGGCCTGGATACCCTGGTCTCCGGCAACTACATCAACCTGCAACCCGGTCGGGACAACAACCCGCTGGAGGAGGAGTTCGATGCGCTGGACGGCCCTCCCCCCGGCTATCAGGCACAGGGGCGCATGCTGCACCTGACCGCCGATTCGCTGGGATCGGTCGGCATCGGCGCCAAGCTCTATTTCCGCGGCATCGAGGTGGGCAGCGTCATCAACACCCGCCTTGGCCAGGACAACCAGAACGTGATCCTGGATCTGGTGATCGAGCCGCGTTTTGAACACCTCATCAAGGCCGACACCCGCTTCTGGAACATCAGCGGCATCAAGGGCTCCTTCAGCCTGGCCGGGGTCAATGTGGAAGCCGGCAGCCTCACCTCCATACTGAGTGGCGGCATAGCGTTTGATTCCCCCAAAGCCTCCCCCGAGCCGGAGAAAGGCCAGACCTTTGTCCTCTACAAGGGGCTGGCCGAAGCGGCCCGTGGCGAGCGGATCGACATAGTGGCCGGTGATCTGCCCATCAAGGAGGGGATGCCCATCCTCTATGAAGGGATCGAAATCGGCCGGGTTGACCCCATTCGTCTGACCGACAAGGGTCGGCTGGTGACGGCGCTGATCAACCCTGAACAGGCATTTAGGATCACCGGCAACAGCCGCCTCGTCTGGGAGACTGTCTCCCTCGGTGCGGCCGGTCTCAAGCATGCGGATCGCCTGCTGGCCGGCCCGGCCATTCGCCTCGACTACGTGGAAGGCGACAGGGTCAAGGCCATGACACTGAGCAGCAAGGATCAGGTCAGTGGCACCCGGGTCACTCTGCAGGCCGACGATCTGGCGGGGCTCAATGAAGGGGCGCCGCTCTGGTACAAGGGGCTGCAGGTCGGCCAGATCAGCCAGCTGACCCTGGATGCCAGGGGCAATGCCAGCGTCGCCCTGGTGGTCAACAGCCAGTATCAGCATCTGCTGGCACGGGCCCGCTTCTATCGGGCGGCGCCGCTGCAGATCGATGCCGATCTCAGCGGCATCAAGGTGGAGACCAGTCCGGCCAGCGCCTGGATCGGCGGCGGCATCAAGCTGGTGCAGGCGGCGAGCGGCGAGCGGATCAACCGTCTCTACCCGAGTCAGGAGCTGGCTCTGCTCGGCACCCGGGACGCCAAGCCCCAGCGCTGGTTGTTGAAAGCCGAACAGGCCGATGGCATCGGCATCGGCTCCCCCGTGCTCTATCTGGGGCTGGAAGCTGGCAAGGTCAAGCAGCTGCGCGCCGCCAAGGAAGGGGTCGAGATCGAGCTCGAAATCGACGGCGTCTATGCCCCCCTGCTCTCACAACAGCCGCAGTTCTGGAAAAAACCGGCGCTAGATACCCGGGTGCGGGTCGATGGTGTGCAGGTGAAGGTGGGCAATCTGGCCACCCTGCTGCGCGGCGCCATCGAGTTCGATCGACTCGGCACCGGCCGCAGCAGTCACCAGCTGTTTGACAGCAAGGAGCAGGCCAAGGCGAAAGTGCGCAGCCTCTCCCTGGTAGCCGACAGCAACCCGGGTCTGGGCCTCGGCAGCCCGATCCGCTATCGCGGGGTCGACATCGGCAAGATTGAGCAGATCGAGCTGGAGCCGTCGCTGGGTCAGGTTATCTTCAAGGCCGAGCTGGAGGGGCAGTATGCCGAGCGATTCCTGCAATCCGGCGCCCGCTTCACTCTGGTGCAGGCCAAGCTGGGGCTGGGCGGCGTCGCCCACCTCGACACCCTGATCAAGGGGGCCTTCGTGGAGGCTCAGCCAGGTCAGGGAGCCGGCAAGGATCGCTTCCCTTTGAGTCAGAGTGGTCCGGTTGGTCTGGCCTTGACCCTCAAGAGCCCCTCGGTCAATGGCCTGAGTGTCGGCAGCCCCTTGCTGTTTCGCAAGATGGTGGTGGGCAGCGTCACCGGGGTCGCGCTGGCGCGCGATGGCAGCGAGGTGCTGATCGAGGTGAATGTCGACAAGGAATATGTCCATCTGGTGCGGGCCAACACCCGCTTCTGGAATGTCTCCGGCGTCAAGGCCGACATAGGCCTGACCGGCGGCACCATAGAGGTGGAAACAGTGCAGAGCCTGCTGGCGGGCGGCATCGCCTTCAATACCCCGGAGCGGGAGATGGGGTCGACCGTCAAGGCCGGCCACAGCTACCCGCTGTATGGCAAGGCGGAGAAGGAGTGGCAGGAGTGGAGTCCTCGCATCCAGCCCTGATCTTCTCACTTGTTTCAAGCCCGGCCCTGTGTCGGGCTTGTTCATTTCCCCCTTTCTCATTGGCCGTTAAGAATATTCCTGGCCCTGTGATAAGATGTCGCCCCTCTTTTTGGGTCAGCGAGACGGCACAGTGCACGACAATACCTACCTTCCCGATCACTTCTTGCACCATATTGCGGCCATCATGCCGGCGCATCTCACCATGGATGCGTTCGTGGCCAGCTGCCGGCGCCCACTGCGCCGCAGCATACGGGTCAATACCCTGAAGATTTCGGTGCCCGCATTTGTCGAACAGATGCAACCGCTGGGCTGGCAGCTTGAGCCCGTACCCTGGTGCGAGACCGGCTTCTGGCTGAGTCGCAGCGACGAGAGCGTGCCCCTTGGCAATACCGCGGAACACCTGAGTGGCCTCTTCTATATCCAGGAAGCGAGTTCCATGCTGCCGGTGACGGCGCTATTTGCCAGCGCTCAGGTCAAGCGGGATGGCATGCTGCTGGACGCCGCCGCCGCCCCCGGCTCCAAGACTACCCAGATCGCGGCCTTGATGAACAACCAGGGCATGCTGGTTGCCAATGAATATTCCAGCAGCCGGCTCAAGGTGCTCAGCGCCAACATTCAGCGCTGCGGCGTGACCAATGTGGGCATGACCCACTTCGATGCCAAGGTGTTTGGCCAGTGGTTGCCGGAGACCTTCGACGCCATACTGCTCGACGCCCCCTGCTCCGGCGAGGGGACGGTACGCAAGGATGAAGACGCCCTGCGCAACTGGAGCATCGAGAGCATCGACGAGATTGCGGCTGTGCAGCAAGGGCTGTTGGAGAGCGCCTTTCATGCCCTGAAGCCCGGTGGTGTGCTGGTCTACTCCACTTGCACCTTGAGCGAACAGGAGAACCAGGCGGTCTGTCAGTCTTTGCTGGACAAGTTCGGCGATGCCCTGAGCGTTGACTCGCTGGCCGACCTGTTCCCCCATGCGGAGCAGGCCTGTACACCCGAAGGATATCTGCACGTTTGGCCCCAGATCTTCGACAGTGAGGGCTTTTTCGTCGCCAGATTGCGCAAGCATCACTCTGTGCCCAACACCATGTTCAAGCCGGGCAAACTCGGCAAGTTCCCCTTCTCGCCCCTGCCGGCCAAAGAGGCCGAGCCCATGTTGCGCGAGATTGAAGCCAATTTTGGCGTGGCCCCCCTGGGCCAGCTGTTTGGTCGCAATGACGAGATCTGGCTGTTCCCTCACCTGTTTGGGCAGGTGCAAGGCAAGCTGCGGTTCGATCGCATCGGCATCAAGCTGGCGGAGACCTTCAAGAAGGGTTATCGCCTCACCCATGAGTGGGCGCTGGCCTATGGCGACAAGGCCACGCTCGGGATTATCGAACTCGACAGCGCCAATGCACGGGAGTTCATGATGGGGCGGGATGTCTGGCCAGCGCAGGAAGCCGGTTCGGGCGAGGTGATCGTTCGTTATCAGGGTCATACCCTGGGCATGGGGAAGTGGGTCGGCAGCCGGGTCAAGAATGCCCTGCCCCGTGAGCTGGTGCGCGACAACAATCTGTTCGGCGCCTGAGTGCGTGAACTCACGTCTGATCGAGTCTTGAAAACCCACACTCGGGTTGAACTTTTGCTCGGATCTTGAAAAGCCTTGAGCCTTGTCTAAGCTTAAGGCTATCCGAACACCAGTTAGCGCACGGCTCTGCAAGGAGCCAATTCCCCTATGCCAGGTACAAGGAATTCGTACCTGGCTTTTTTTATGTCAGCACGTTCAGTTTCCCGTCTCTCACTCGAGTGCCTCAGCCATCTCTTGCTCAACCTGGGGTTGGGATGACAGCTCATGTTGATAGAGCAGATCGATCGCCTGCTCGATGAGTGAGGCCTGACTGTCTTCAAGGTGCATCCCCAATTCCTGTAACCGCTCGGCGTGGCGATTGCTTATCCAGCACTGCAACCTGCTATGGGTTTCCTGTTTGCGTTTCACATGCTGGCGTTGTCGTTCGGCATTGTTGTGTGGAGCAGCCGCTTGGGGCTCATTCACGTTTATTTCCTGGCTCATATAACCTTGCAATGTTTTGCTTTAACGTTTGTTATCTCTTACCTGTGGCGCATTGTTGCCTGAACAAGAGGACTTTCCCCTTCCATCGGGCACCTTGGCAAAGCGCGATAAATATATCATCAGATCAACAAGATGCAATTTAACATAAAAAATGCAGTGACGCGGAATGTCACAACAAGCCATCCAGGGCGTGATCGGAGAACTTGTGGGCGTCGTCGAAATACTCCTGTAGGGTACGCATGTCCTTGTGGCGAGTCACCTCGATGATCTTGTTCATGGGTTTGCCGGCGGTGACGGCCGAGGTGATGAATCCCCGTCGCAGGCTGTGGCCACTGACATAGAGATCGTCGATGGCCTGGCCGGTACGCCGTTTGATCATCAGGTTTATCCCCTGGGGACCGAGGGGTTCCGACATAAGCTGACCCCAGCGGTTCATGCGACGAAACAGCGCCCCCTCGCCGATCCGGCTTTTTTTAAGCCAGGTGTGCAGCGCCGAGACGGGACAATATTGCTTGCCGGGTATGAGGGCTATCTCGGTTTCATGGAGCTGATGCTTGCTCGGCTTGAGTCGAAGCCGGATCCCCTGCCCCACAAAATCGAGGTCGCTGACCTCGATTCTGGCCGCCTCCGAGCGGCGCAGAGCCCCGCTGAACATCAACAGCAGCAGAGTATGATCCCGCAAACCGGCCAGACTGGAAGTATCGATTTCATCGAGTACCCTGGCCAAGGGTTGCAGGGTCAGCGCCCCGGTCTTGCGCTTGCGGTTATCGCCAAGGCGCACTATGCCACGCATCATCTCCTTGATTTCGGCATGCTCGGTCGGCATGGGATGAACGCCCTTCTGCTTGAAGGCGTAGCGGATCCCGGCCAGTCGCCTGACCAGGGTCGCAGGTTTGCGTGGTTCACCATTGCGTAGTTCCCCTTTCCCTTCCTCTTTATCCAGCCAAACCCAGTCCGCCAATATGCCATCGGCCTGATCCGCCAGAAAATTCATGATGTCGTGATGAGTAGTTTGCAGCGGGTCAAGCCCGTGGAGCTGGCACCAGAATACGAAGATACGGGTATCAGCCTGATAGGCATTGAGGGTGGAATCCGCCTTGGCACTGCGCAAGAAGCGTCTCGCCCGACTATTGAGCTGAGGATCGAACACAGTCTGCAATGACTGATGAGCTGAGGGGGAAAGGGTCGGATAAGCCACGTAAGTCTATGATTCAATATAAAGTTTGAGAGGATCTTACAGGATCCTTCATATACATCAAGTATCGATAATGAATATTATCGATACTTATAGAGACCTTAATTAAACCTTTTGAACCTCGATGCTCACCTGCAGCAACAGCATCTTTAGTAGGCCGGTTTATCAGCGATGTCATTATGCTGACATTCAATACCAGTGAGAGATAACAGGTGGTGTAGGCAATGCTGACGAGGGGAAGTATGCGGATGATTTGAAATAAAGAGGCCCCGTTACCCGGGGCCTCTTCTTCTATTTTTTTGCCAACTTGAACAGTTCGAAGAAGTTGCGGCTGGTCGCTTCCGCCAACTCGGCCAGCGGGATCTGGCGAAGGTCGGCAACGAATTGGGCAACATCGCGTACGAAGGCGGGTTCGTTCTCCCTCCCCCGATGAGGAACGGGGGCAAGATAGGGAGAGTCTGTTTCAACCAGCAGGCGCGCCAGCGGCAACGCCTTGACCACGGCTTGCAGCGCGGATGCATTCTTGAAGGTCGCTATGCCGGAAATGGAAATATAAAAGCCCATCTCCATCGCGGCCTGGGCCATCTCCAGGGATTCGGTGAAACAGTGCAACACACCACCCACCTGGTCGGCGCCCTCTTCACGCATGATCTGCAGGGTATCTTGCTGGGCATCACGAGTGTGAATGATCAGCGGCTTGTTCAAGGCACGAGCGACCCGGATGTGTTCGCGGAAGGAGGCTTGTTGCACCTCCTTGTTTTCCGGCGAGTAGAAGTAGTCGAGCCCGGTTTCTCCTATGGCCACCACTCTTTCATCGCTGGCCTGCGTCAGCAACAGCTCCGCATCGACACCGGGTTCCTGATTGAGCGGATGCACGCCACAGGAAGCAAACACCTGGGGATAAGGGGCGATCGCCGCCAACATGGTCGGGAATTGTGCCTGGGTGACGCTCACACACAGAAAGTATCCCACGTCCTGCTGCGCGGCCTTGGCCAGCACGTCGGCCATGTCGGTCTGCTTGCTGCCATAGCTGAGGCGATCGAGGTGGCAATGGGAATCAACGAGTAACATAAAGAACCTTTGCGTCTTGTCAGTGTTATAACCAGCGGCTGAGCCAGTTCATCAGATGAATGGTGGGATTGGAGAGCTGGCCAGGTTGGCAGGCAGCCTTGAGCGCCACGAGCTGCTGCTCCGCCTCCAGCAATTTTTCGCTGGAGTTGCCTTCGGCCAACTGCTGGCTGAGGGCCGCCAGATCCGGCATCGCCAGCTGATGATGACCACAGCCGGCCTGAGTCTTGAGTGCATCGCACAAGAACAGCTGCAACCAGTGCAGTCTGACCTGGGTTTCATCCGCCAGCTGGCTGCAGACATGGGTGGCCCGGGTCGGGGTCTGTGACAGGGAGACGAAACTCTCCAGCAACTCCCGGCGTTTGCCATCCTGCTGCTCGTCGATGTAGCGCAGCACCCGCAGCGGGGCCCCCTGACAGATCCGCACCTGGGCCAATGTGGCCTGATGACCCTGCTCGGCCAGCCAGCGCACCGTCTCACCTTCCGTCGGCAACTGGCAGACATGCTTGTGGCAGCGACTCAAAATGGTGGGCAACAGACGGGAAACCTGGGAGGCGATCAGCAGCAAGAGGCTGTCGCCGGCCGGCTCCTCCAGGGTTTTCAGCAAGGCGTTGGCAGCGGACTCCGTCATGCGCTCCGCATCCGGGATGATCACCACCTTGCCACGGCCGAGCTGGGCCGAGTTCTGCAAGCGAGCACAGATCTCGCGAATGGCCTCGACCCCTATGGTCTTGCTGTCAGCAGGCAGGGTACCGAGATCCGGGTGATGACCCTTGTCAAACAGTTGGCAGGAGTGGCAAAGGCCACAGGGCTCTCCGCGATCCGGTTGCTGGCAGAGGTGCAAGCGCGCCAATCGTTCTGCAAGCTGCTCCTTGCCAAGACCGGGGTCCCCGAGCAGCAGCCAGGCATGGCCAAGCCGACCGGCCTGGGCCGTCTGGCTCAGGGCATGCCAATCCGGGATCAACCAGGGATACATGAGGGCTCATCTTTCAGGTAGTGGGCCAATGCAGTCTCGATGGCGGCCTTGACTTGATCCGGGGTTTGTCCGGCATCGATCACCCGGATGGAATCATCCCTGGCGGCCAGTTCGAGATAACGGCTGCGAGTGCGCTCGAAGAAGCTGAGCTGCTCGAGCTCGATCCTGTCCAGCTCGCCGCGATGACGGGCACGCTGCAAACCAAGGGCAGGATCGATATCGAGATAGAGGGTGAGATCCGGCTTGAAGTCACCGAGCACCGCCTGCTTGATGGCACCGATGAGCCCCGCATCTATGCCACGCCCGCCGCCCTGATAGGCCTGGGAGGAGAGATCGTGACGATCCCCCACCACCCAGCGACCCTCAGCCAGTGCCGGTTTGATCCGGGTTTCGACCAGCTGCACTCGGGAGGCATACATCAGCAGCAACTCGGCTTCTATGGTGAGGCGCTCGTCGTGCACCTCTTTGACGATGGCACGCATCCGCTCGGCCAGCGGGGTTCCCCCCGGCTCACGGGTGCATTCGATCTGGTCTATGCCGTGGTGTTGCAGATAATCGGTGACATAACGCACCGCGGAGCTCTTCCCTGCCCCTTCCAGTCCTTCAATCACAATAAATTTAGACATTAGGGCTTCTTCAATATGTATTCGCGAACCGCCCGATTGTGTTCATCGAGGGTCTTGGAGAAATAGTGGGCACCGCCCCCCTTGGCGACAAAATAGAGATAGTCGGTCGACTTGGGGTTGAGCGCCGCTTCGATGGAGGCCTTGCCCGGCATGGCGATGGGCGTGGGCGGCAGGCCGTCGATCACATAGGTGTTGTACGGATTCACGTCTGTCAGATCGCTGCGGCGGATATTGCCATCGTAACGATCCTTGACCCCGTAGATGACGGTGGGATCTGTCTGCAACTTCATGCCAAGGCGCAGGCGGTTAACGAACACGGAGGCGATCTGCGCCCGCTCGTCTGGCTGACCCGTCTCTTTCTCGATGATGGAGGCCATGATCAGCGCCTCATAAGGGGTCTTGTAGGGCAGATTGGCCTGGCGATTGTCCCAGCTCTGCTGCAGGAAAGCCCTCATGTCCTGATAGGCCCGACGCAGGATCGAGATGTCACTGGCATGGGTGGTATAGGCGTAAGTTTCCGGCAGGAACCAGCCCTCCAGCTTGCCATTGTCGATGCCGAGCTCCTGGGCCAGGTCGGCTTCAGATTGCTCCACAGTCAGCCGCTCCAGATAGGGCGCGCCGGAGAGCTGCTTCAGCCAATCCTCGAAACGGGAACCCTCGACGAAGGTGAGGCTGAAGTGAAACTCCTTGCCGGAGGCAAACAGGGAGAGGGTCTCCTTGAGTGGCGCCCCTTCCTTGATTTCATAGGTGCCAGACTTGATGGCAACCAGCTCGGGATGGCCTCGCAGCCAGAGTCGCACCGCCCAGGGGCTGGATTCCCCCTCCCCCAGCTCGGCGATCAAACGCGCCGCGTGGGCTCCCTTCTCGACGGTAAAGAGGCGCGTCGGCCCCTTGTTGGTGAGCGTCTCCACCTGCTGCCATTTGTAATGTACATAGCCCCCGGCCACGGCAACTGTCAGTGCCGCGCCCGCGAGCAGGGTGTAAAGCCGATTAAACTTCAATGACCAAACGCTCCTGTAAACGGCGGATCAATACCGGGCTGGGATACTGGGTATCCCCGATGCCGCTCACCGGCACTATGCCCATCAGGGTATTGGTCAGCCATACCTCTTCGGCCTGCCACAGTGACTCCAACGGAGCCTCCACGACACGCAGTTCAATACTCATCTGTTTTAGCATCCCCATCACGTGTCGCCGCATGATGCCATCAATACCGCAGTGAGAAAGATCCGGTGTAAACACCGTCTTGCCACGGCGCCAAAACAGATTGGCACTGACACCTTCTACCAGAAATCCGCGACTGTTCAAGACTATACCTTCGACTCCCGAACGCGCCGCAAGTTCGCTTTTCAGCAACACCTGCTCCAGCCGGTTCAGGGTCTTGAGTCCGGCCAGCATGGGGGCATCACCGAGCCGTTGTTGACAAACCAGCAGTGGAATGCCGTTTTGCTGCCAGCCCAGATAGTGGCTCGGATAATCGGCAAGGGAGACGATCCGGGTCGGCGTCTGGCAGCCGCTGCCGTCATAGCCTCGGCCACCTGTGCCACGGGTCAGCATCACCTTGGCGACAGCCTGCGTCTGGCCGGCGGCAAGCTGCGCCACCTCGCGGGTCAGGGTTGACCAGTCCATCTCGGCAAACCCGAGTCTGGCACTGGCCTGCTGCAGGCGCGTCAGATGGGCCGGCCACCAGACAACCTGACCATGCTTGATCAGCATGGTGGTGAAATGACCATCCCCATAGGCCAGCCCACGATCCCTGGCGGACACAGCATCTGTCTGCATTCCATTGATAAGCAAAAGGATCCCTCCGATAAAAAAGGCCCGATACTGACGTATCGGGCCCATACTGTCCGCCCTGGGGCGAATTATACGCGTTTGAAGATCAGTGAGCCATTGGTGCCACCAAAACCGAAGGAATTGGAGAGGGCATACTCAAAGTGACCGGCCTTGGCCACATGAGGCACCAGATCCAGATCACACTCTTCGTCCGGGTTGTCCAGATTGATGGTGGGCGGTGCCATCTGATCACGCAGTGCCAGCACTGTGATGATGGCTTCTATCGCACCAGCCGCACCCAGCAGATGGCCGGTCATGGACTTGGTGGAGCTGATCATCAGGGCGCTGGCATGTTCGCCAAACACCTGCTTCATGCCGCGCAGCTCGGCCACATCCCCCAGCGGGGTGGAGGTGCCGTGAGCATTGATGTAACCAATCTGCTCGGGGGCAATGCCGGCATCCTTGATGGCGTTCTTCATGGCGCGGGCGCCACCGTTGCCGTCAGCGGGCGGTGCCGTCATGTGATAGGCATCGCCACTCATGCCAAAGCCAACCAGCTCGGCATAGATCTTGGCGCCGCGGGCCCTGGCGTGTTCGTACTCTTCCAGTACCAGCACACCGGCGCCATCACCCAGCACGAAACCATCGCGATCCTTGTCCCACGGACGGCTTGCCTTTTGCGGCTCGTCGTTGCGGGTAGAGAGCGCCTTGGCCGCCGCAAAACCGCCCATCCCCATCGGGGTGGAGGCTTTCTCGGTACCACCGGCCACCATCACGTCCGCATCACCGTAGGCGATCATGCGGCCGGCCATGCCGATGGCATGGGTACCCGTAGTACAGGCTGTGGTCACGGCTATGTTGGGGCCTTGCAGACCCTTCATGATGGAGAGATGACCGGACACCATATTGATGATGGTGGACGGTACGAAGAAGGGGCTCAGCTTGCGCGGGCCACCGTTGATCAGGCTGCTGTGGTTCTGTTCGATCAGACCCAGACCGCCGATGCCGGAACCTATGGCCACGCCAACCCGTTCTGCGTTCTCTTCGTTGATCACCAGACCCGAGTCATCCAGTGCCTGGATCCCCGCCGCCACGCCGTACTGGATGAAGAGATCCATCTTGCGGGCTTCTTTGCGGTTGATGCCGTACTGTTCGGGATCAAACTCTTTGACCTGGCCTGCGAAACGGGTCGCAAACTCGCTGGCATCAAAGTGTTCGATGGGAGAAATGCCGCTCTGCCCGTTGAGCAGGGCTTGCCAGCTGGATTCGGCAGTGTTGCCCACCGGGGAAAGCATCCCCAGGCCGGTCACCACGACTCTGCGTTTTGACACTGAGCTAGTCTCCGAGAGCTATTTTGAAAGGGGTAAACATAAAAGAAGCGGCCCTTGGGCCGCTTCTTTCAGAACAGGAACTTATTCCTGATTAGCGGTGATGTAATCGATAGCCGCTTGAACAGTGGTGATCTTCTCGGCTTCTTCATCAGGAATTTCGGTATCGAATTCTTCTTCCAGCGCCATTACCAGTTCAACGGTATCCAAAGAGTCAGCGCCCAGGTCGTCGACGAAGGAGGCAGCGTTTTTAACGTCTTCCTCTTTAACACCCAGTTGTTCGATGATGATTTTCTTTACGCGTTCTTCGATGTTGCTCATGACCTGAATTTTCCTTTAAAAATACGCTATTGCGTCTGGTTGGGGTAGTTTATTCAATTGACGTGAGTTTGCAAGTAGCTTGCCGCTGGTCAAACCACGAAATTCGCCAAACTTCGGCGTACTATCGCAAATTTGAACAGATCTCACGACAAATTGATTACACCATGTACATCCCGCCATTAACATGCAGGGTTTCGCCAGTGATATAGGCGGCGTCATCAGACGCCAAGAATACCACAGCTGCGGCAATTTCTTTTGGATCGCCCAAACGGGCAGCAGGCACCTGATTCATGATGCCGGCACGTTGATCGTCATTCAGGGCACGGGTCATGTCGGTCTCGATGAAACCGGGCGCAACCGCATTCACTGTGATACCACGGGATGCCACTTCCCGTGCCAACGATTTGGTAAAGCCAACCAGACCCGCCTTGGCGGCGGCATAGTTGACCTGGCCCGCATTGCCCATGGTACCGACCACTGAGCCTATGCTGATGATCCGGCCATGACGCTTCTTCATCATGGCACGCAATACCGGCTTGCTCAGACGGTACAGTGAGGTGAGATTGGTGTCGATGATTTCATTCCACTCATCATCTTTCATGCGCATCAACAGGTTGTCGCGGGTAATGCCGGCATTGTTGATCAGGATGTCGATCTCGCCAAAGCGTGCCTTGATGGCCGCAAAGATAGTTTCGATGGATTCCGGACTGGTCACGTTCAGTGCCATGCCGCAACCCTGCTCGCCCAGATAGGCGCTGATCGCCTCTGCGCCGCTCTCGCTGGTCGCAGTGCCGACGACTTTTGCGCCACGGGCCGCAAATGTTTCGGCAATTGCCCGGCCGATGCCACGACTGGCACCTGTCACCAATACAACCTTATCGGTAAAACTCATGATCTGCTCCTGTTTACTTGGACTGGGCCAGCGCCAGCTCGAATGAGGCGGCATCGTTGGCGTGAATGCCTTCCACGCGCTTGTCGATGCGCTTGGCCAGCCCGGTCAATACCTTGCCCGGCCCCATCTCGATCTCGAGGGTGACACCCTCATTGGCCATCCGCTCCACCGTCTCGGACCAACGGACCGGACTGAACAGCTGACGCACCAGGGCCTGCTTGATGGCGGCCGGATCCTGTTCACAGGACACGTCGACATTATTGATGACTGCGATGGTTGGAACCTTGATCTCGATCCCGTCCAGCGCAGCCGCCAGTTTTTCTGCCGCCGGTTTCATCAGGGCGCAGTGGGAGGGTACGGAGACCGGCAACGGCAGCGCACGCTTGGCACCAGACTCTTTCATCAAGACGTTGGCGCGCTCCACCGCTTCCTTGTGACCGGCGATCACCACCTGGCCCGGGGAGTTGAAGTTGACCGGGGACACGACCTGACCTTGCGCCGCTTTTTCGCAATTGGCGGCGATGGCCTCGTTGTCCAGACCTATGATGGCGGCCATGGCGCCTGTGCCTTCCGGTACCGCCTCCTGCATGGCCAGACCACGCAGTTCAACCAGTTTGACCGCGTCGCCAAAGGCCAGGGCACCGCTGCACACCAGGGCGGAATATTCCCCCAGGCTGTGACCGGCCATGACGGCGGGGGTTGCCCCACCCTGCTGTTGCCACAAACGCCACAGAGCGACGGAGGCTGTCAGCAGCGCCGGCTGGGTACGCCAGGTCTTGTTCAGATCTTCAACCGGACCATCCATGACCAGGGCAAACAGGTCATAACCCAGCACCTGGCTCGCCTCGGCGAAGGTTTCCTTGATCACGGCGTGCTGCTCGGCCAGCTCGGCCAGCATGCCGACGGTTTGGGAGCCTTGTCCCGGGAAGGCAATGGCAAATTGGGTCATCATTGATTCCTTTAAGGTAAGACGAAAACGAAATCGGTCGCGGGATGGTGCAGGACCCCATCCCGCTGAAGATCAGAGGCGAACCAGCGCCGAGCCCCAGGCAAAACCACCGCCGAAGGCCTCCAGCAGCACCAGCTGACCCGGTTTGATCCGGCCGTCGCGCACCCCTTCATCGAAGGCGATGGGCACGGAGGCGGCAGAGGTGTTGCCGTGCTTGTCGAGGGTCAGCACCACCTTGTCGAGGCTCATGCCGAGCTTCTTGGCGGTCGCGCTGATGATGCGGAAGTTGGCCTGGTGCGGCACCAGCCAGTCGAGCTCGCTCGGCTCGACACCGGCAGCGGCCAGGGTTTCGGTCACCAGCTCGCTCAGACGGGTTACCGCCACCTTGAACACATCGTTGCCCTTCATATACATGTAGGCTTCGAGCTCGGCTCCCGGCATGCCACGACGGGGTTGCGGCAGCTTGAGCAGATCGCCATAACGGCCATCGGCATGGAGGTGGGTCGACAGTATCCCTGGCGTCTCGCTGGCACCAATCACCACGGCGCCGGCACCATCCCCGAAAATGATGATGGTGCCGCGATCTTGCGGATCGCACATGCGGGAGAGCACATCGGCACCAACGACCAGCACATGGCGGGCGGCGCCGGACTTGACGAACTGATCGGCGATGGAGAGTGCGTAGGTGAAACCGGCGCAGGCGGCCGCCACATCAAAGGCGGGGATGCCGGGCACGCCGAGCAGCCCCTGCAACTCGCAAGCGGCGGCCGGGAAGGCGTTCTCGGCGCTGGTGGTGGCCAGCACTATCATGTCGAGATCGGCCGCGGTCAGACCCGCAGCATCCAGGGCGCGCAGGGCGGCCTGGTGAGACAAGGTGGCGACGGTTTCGTCGGCACCGGCAATACGGCGTTCACGGATCCCGGTACGTTCCACGATCCACTCATCACTGGTTTCAACCATTTGCTCGAGATCGGCGTTGGTACGCACTGAACTCGGCAGATAACTGCCAGTACCCAGAATTTTGCTATGCATAGAGTTCTTATAGATCCCTGTCGGAAAAGACAGATTCAAGGCGATCTGCTATTTGCAATGGAAGTTGATGCTTGGCCTCTTGTGCGGCCAGCAGGATCGCATTACACAGAGCGCGCCGTTCGGCCCGCCCATGGCTTTTTACCACAATGCCGCGCAATCCTAACAGACTTGCGCCGTTATACTGGTCGGGGTTCAGGTAAGAAAAACGTCGTTTGAACATAAATCCGGCGATACGGCCAAGAAAACTGCGTTTCTTGCGGGGATATCCGGCCAGCTGGGCCATCATCCGTACCACACCTTCCGCCGTCTTGAGGGCAACGTTGCCGACAAAACCGTCGCAGACAATCACGTCGCACTCGCCGCTGAAGATGCGATCCCCCTCGACGAAGCCGACGAAATTGAGCGCGCTGCACTGACGCAGCAGCTCTGCGCTGTGACGCACCAGATCGTTGCCCTTGATCTCCTCCTCCCCCACGTTGAGCAAGGCGACCCGGGGAAAGGCGATGCCTTCCACCTTCTCGGCCACCACTGAGCCCATCACCGCAAATTGCAGCAGGGTATCGGCATCGCAGCTCACGTTCGCCCCCAGATCCAGCATCACGGTACGCTTGCCGCCCAAGGTCGGCAGCGCCTTGATGAGCGCGGGTCTGTCGACGCCGGGCAGGGATTTGAGCACGCACTTGGCCATGGCCATCAGGGCACCGGTATTGCCGGCACTGACGCAGGCATCGGCCTCACCGGCTTTCACCAGATTGAGCACAACCCGCATGGAGGAGTCTTTCAGGGTACGCAGCGCCACGATCGGCTTGTCGCCCATGCCAACCACCTGGGATGCATGCACGAAACGAACGCGAGGATGAGTCAGCAAGCCATGTTGCTGCAACAAGGAGGTAGTCTGGTGCTGATCACCGACCAGGATCAGTTTTAACTGGGGCAAAAGAGACAGTGCCTGCACGGCGGCAGGCACTGTTTCCGAGGGGCCAATATCTCCCCCCATTATGTCTAGCGCGACAGTTTGCGTAGACAAAGGCAATCCTTAAGCGATTACCTTTTTACCGCGGTAGAAACCATCGGCAGTCACGTGGTGACGACGATGAATTTCACCACTGGTCTGATCAACAGTCAGAGCTGCACTGGTCAGCGCATCGTGTGAACGACGCATGCCACGCTTGGCACGGGTTTTACGGTTCTGTTGTACGGCCATTGTAGGCTAACTCCTAGATTCACTTACGTTTAAGCTCTTCAAGAACTGCAAAGGGATTCGGCCGCTCATCAGCAGGTTCGATATCACCCCAAGTCATCTCCATGTTACCACGCGGGCAAGCATCCATCGGATGCATCGCCACCTGAGGCAACGAGAGGATGAGTTCATCCTCCAGGATTTGATGAAGATCTATCTCGCCGTTTTCGTCCAACTCAATGGGCTCATAAGCTTCCGGCAGTTCTTCCTCGTTTGTTTTTTCAAACAGCGGAGTGTAGATAAAATCAGCTTCACAAAGGTGTTCGAATGTATCTCCACAACGCTGGCAAACCAGGTCAACCTTGGCATGGGCAGTGCCTTTCATAACGGTCAACTTCTGGACATCTTTGCCAAAGTGCAGTGATACATCGACATCACTCTGCAAGCCTGCGGTTGATGCCTCCAGCCTGGGCATCTGCGACTTTTCCACTATCCCGACATAGTCGAGCAGCTTCAAGGCATTACGGACTGGATCAACCTTAACGGGCAACTTCACCTTTTGCATAGGGCGCGAATATTATAGGTCCAACAACTGATAGTCAAAGGAAAAAGTCCTTACCGCCGATGATTTTAACCATACAAGTCCCTGAGATGCCGGGACTTGTTCTCATCGGTGGCTGATTATGCCATAAACCTGAGGATCCTACACAGGATCCTGCCTGCATTCGGCACATATCGAGTGTGCCGCGGTCTCGCTGACCTTGTCTCTGCTGCCCCCTCAAGAGTGCGTAATCCGAAGTCTTGTCGTCATATGACCGCCACATGCTCCCACTCCCTTTCATTCGCCGCGGCAATCCGCAGGCAATGTCTGCTGACCACTGGCCATGTTTGTCTGGCGGCAGCGTTCAGCGTGAAAGCCAACTCAGCTATCTCACTCCAACCCCCTGCGATCGACCGAGGCACCGATGTGACTGCGAGAGGATGTCGGTTCACAGATGCTTTTCATGCCAAGTCATGACCGTTTTTCATTCACGTCCCCTGTAGTTACCAGCAGGCTCTTATATCCAGCCACCGATTAACGATATTGAGCCTTCTGAAAATAAGGGCGTTATCACGGTCAGCAAGGGCAGAGTCAATATTTGGTGAAGATGGAATAGAAGTAACTCCCTCATATGACTGCGATGGGGAATATTTTATATCAACTGTTCTGATTACATGTCATGGCTGACGCCAGGACATTATCGGGAACCTCCACCCTAGATTAAATACGCCAGCAGTGCTGGCGCATGACATGTCATCGATACCCATCACTGTGTATAACAAGAGTGGGTTTCAAGGTTCATGAATGACGTTTTACTCGCATCCAGCAGAACCGGGGCACAATGGGCATAACCTATTGCCCCATCGGTGGCGCGCAGGGTACTGATATAGGTCCCCCGAGGATAAGATATAAAGGTGGAGCTTCCCGCAGGAACATCTCTGGTGTCATAAATGCCCTCTCCTATGATTTCAATATAGGCACTGGCACGGGAACTCTGATTCATCAGCGTCAGACTCACAAAGTCTCTTGGCGTCTGCGCAGCCGCGGCACTGAGCGCATCCATCGCCGCCGGAGCGGCCGCAGGCTGCGCCTCATCAGCCGCCACGCCGCCCATAGTGCCCAGTGACAAGCACAGCAGGGCCGCAAATATAGGTAATTTTTTCATGATATATCCTTATATGGTCAGATGGTGACTAGCACGGCAAGAAAGATCCTGTTTCTTGAGGGTGGCTATATTAGCCTCCTTGCCATTGGCTCTTCATTCGTTTGTAACGGATGGAGATATTGGTGCCAGAAATGACGATAAGGTAAAAAAGGTGTTAAAACCTGAACTGGAAATTAACGAGAATGATTTATTCATGCGTGATATTCCCGCCCCGGTCAAAACAACTGACAAAGACTTGTCTGACACAATGCAGATAAAGATGGGGAATGAAAGAAGTATGATAAATATCATGAGGTTGGCGCTATATACCGTTTTTCATGACCTAGATATGAGCGACACACTATTTACCCTGATGGTCTGGCAGTGAAAGACACATGCAAGATTATTGATAAGGATGATATTTAAAAACGCCCCGGCTTAAGCCGGGAGAATACCCATCAAGGGCAAACCTCAAGGAAGAACCTGGCATGAATGCCACTTGTCAGCAGAGTGTTGCCGCGCACAAGCGCAAGGTTGGGGTGGCACTGCTTCCATCAGCCGGCGAATGGCTCGAAAGCTGTCCAGCGCCGCTTGGGCGGCAATCGGATTGACGAGCCAGCTCGGCAGGCTGTCGCCCGGGTTGGTGTAGGTTTCAAGACGCACCAGGGTGGTGCCGTTCAGTTGTGGCAATGCCTCCCAGCGCCCTTCACTGGCCCGGATCCGCACTCGCCCCGGATGGGGTGGCAGTGCATCGGGCGCCGCCCATACCGTCAGTTGCAGGCTGCAATCGGCATTGCGCCGCAGGCGAGAATGAGTGATCAGCTCTCGCTCCTGCACCGGCCAGGGAGCCGACAAGCGGGTATACACCAGATCTTCATCGGGCGCCGGCTTTGCCAGCACGCGCACCTCCAGGCTCTGGGGCAGCCACTCCTGATGACGGGCGGTATCGCGCAGCACGGCCAGCAAGGCGGATGGGGGCGCCGCTACGTTCATTTCCAGGCGCAGGGCCAGAAATGTCCCCGGTGGGTGGGCGCGGGTCCATAACAAGATGCCGGCCTCCCCCGTCTGCAGTTGCCACCCTTGTCCCCATGCCGGCAAACAGAGCAGCCACAGCAGCCATATTCCATGTCTCGTCATCTGATGCCCTCGCCTGATCCTGCTTATGCTTATAGCCGCTTTTTGGCTGGCAGGGCGGTCTGTCTGCTGGCGGGCCGACATGTACCGGGCAGATGGTGGCTAGCCGGGCTCCCCCATGTGTTCGTGATAGAGCCGCTTTATCTCGTCTCGCAGCCAGAGCACCTTGGTGTTGTAGTTGTTGCGCTTGTGCCAGAGCAGGATAAAGGCGATGTCGAGCTGGCGATACAGCGTTTCTTCCAGCGGCAGTGGCAAGGAGATCAGGTTGTCGTGATGCAAGCTGGCATAGCTGGCGCAATAGGACGGCACGACCGCTATCAGCTCGTGGGCGGATTGGGCGGCAATGTGCAGCGCCTGCTCGAAGCTGGAGACCCGGATCGGCACCCGTCGGCTGAGTCCCTCATCATCGAGCAGGCTGTCGAGCGCCCAGGCATCGCTGGCCTCCCACACCACGCTCACATGGGGGTAGGCAAGAAAATTGTCCAGGCTCCACTTGCGGGCCAGCAGGGGGTGATCCTTGCGCAGAAACACCACGGGTCTGTCTTCGAACAACACCTCGTGATCGATGTAATAAGGAAGGCGGTTGACCCGGGCCAAGGAGCTGGGGTGCGTCTCGCGAGCACAGAAACCGAGATCGGCATCGCCATTGATGATGTCGCTGAGGGAGTGGTGATCCCAATTCATCACCTTGATGGTCGACTTGCGGTACTTCTCGTAGATGACCATGGGCAGGCTGTTGAGAAAGCTGATGTAAAAGGGGGACTCCAGCACCAGTCTGAAGGCTGCCCCTTCCGGAATCGCGTTGCCGCAGAGGGAGGCTATGTTGCCCGACAGCTGAAACCACTCCTTGAGCTCCTCTTCCAGACTCAGCGACAAATTGGTGGGCTCCAGTCCCCGCTGCGTACGGATAAAGAGCGGATCGTCAAACCAGTCGCGCAGGCGAGCCAGCGCCTTGCTGACCGTCGGCGCCGTGACATTGAGCCGCTTGGCCGCCTTGGTCGCGCTGCGCTCTTGCAACAACAACCTGAATACCACCAACAGATTGAGATCGAGTTCGACCAGAGGGCGCATGATCAGATTTTCTCCACGGACTGGGGATCGCAGGGCACCTGGTCGGCCACAGGCCCCATGATGCGAAAGGCGAGATAGAGTAGCACGGCGAGGAGGAGCGAATAAGCCAGCAACAGGAGGGGCGCCAGACCAAGCCAGCCCATCAGCCAGATATAGAGCGCCGAGCTGGCTATCTGAATGATGCACAGGGTCGCACTGGCCAGGGCGATCTGGTGCCGGCAACTGGCGAGAGCCTCGCCCATCGCGATGCCGAAGCTGGCGGAAAAACCGATGCAAACGAAGGCAAAGCCAAGACGGATCAGCCAGAGCGCCCACAACGGCGAGGAACCATCATGGGCCAGCGCCATCAACAACGCCTCCTGCCGGGAGGCCAGCAGCAACAAGAGTGCCACCCCCAGGGCGCCGTGGGCCCAGGCCAGCACCCTCTCCTTGCCCCACCGGCGGATCAGCACGGGATTGAGAAAAGAGGTGATCATGCTGATCGCAGCCATCGCCATCATGATCTCGGCGTAACCTGCGGTATCCAGCCCCATCCCCGTCATCAATATCATGGGTGAGGTACTGACATAGGTCAGGATGCAGGTCATGCCGGTACTGGTCAGGCCGCACATCCACAGATACTGTCTCGTGCGCAAAAATCCAAGGCGTTCGGCAGTATGGGAAACTGTCTGTCTCCCCTCCCCTGGGCGGGTTTCCCGCAGCCAGAGCAGGGTCACCAGCGCCACCACGGCGCCGAGCAGGGCCATGGCCTGGAAGATGGCAGGCCAGTCGAAGCGGGCCAGGATCAGATAACCGAGCAGCGGCGCCAGCACGGGGATCACGCAGATGACACCGTTGATCATCGACAGGACAGCCGCCAGCCTGGCCGGCACCAGCACATCCCGCAGCACCGTAAAGGTCATGATGTAGAGGGTGCCGGCCCCTATCCCCTGACCGATGCGACCCAGCAGAAATGCCGTGATCGAGTCGGCACTGCCGGCAGCCAGCGAGGCCAGCACAAAGATGAGGGCGCCCCCCAGGATCACCGGCTTGCGGCCATATCGGTCGGCCAGCAGCCCGCCCGCCAGCACGGTAGCGGCCATGCCAAACAGATAGGCTGAAAACGCGGTATGCAACTGCGCCGCACTGGCCTCCAGCGCGACTCCTATCTGGGGGAGCGCGACCAGATAGAGATCTATGCCCACCGGGTAGAGGGTGATCATCAAGAAACAGCAAACAAGGTAGGGACGCATGACAACTCCAGCAGCAGGGGACTGTCGCCCACCCAGGGCATGACAGTCGGATAAGCCTGCCACTATAGGGAAGAGGCCGATGAATGAGTCGATAGCGACACTTTCCAATCTGGAAACCGGGGGCAATCGCACGCCCTTCGCACTGCGGCCACACGGAATGAATCCGGGATACCAGCAGATCATGCCAAATACGAAAATCCCATCAGGTATTTGCCCGGCTCACGGCGCGGCGATACCATCGGCGCCTGACCGCATCGAACCAGGACATCACAATGCCAACACAGCTGATCCTCGCCTCCACTTCCCGTTATCGAAAAGCCCTGCTGGAAAAGCTCGCGCTTCCTTTTGAATGCGCGGCCCCCGAGGTGGATGAGTCTCCCCTGCCCGGCGAACCGGCCGAGGCGCTGGTGGCGCGGTTGGCCCTTGCCAAGGCAAGCGCCATTGCCGACCGGTTTGATCAGGGACTGATCATAGGGTCCGATCAGGTGTGTGTCTGCGACGACCAGATCCTGGGCAAACCGGGTACTGTGGAAAAAGCGGTGGCACAACTGATGGCCGCGCAAGGTCGCAGCGTCACCTTCCATACCGGCCTGTGCGTGCTGGATGCCGCCAGCGGCCGGGCCGAGCAGCTGGTGGAGCCTTTCACCGTGCACTTTCGCACCCTGGACGAGGCCGCCCTTCGCCGCTATGTCGAGGCTGAGCTGCCCCTCGATTGCGCGGGCAGTTTCAAATGTGAAGGCATGGGGATAGTGCTGTTCAAGGGGCTGGAGGGGCGCGATCCCAACGCCCTGATCGGTCTGCCGCTGATCGGCCTGATCGAGCTGCTGGCGCGCCATGGCCTCGCTCTACCCTGACGGGAGCGACATGCCAGCAATGAAAAACGGGAGCCAAGGCTCCCGTTTTTCATCTATTCATCCGCTATATCGCAGGCTAACCCAACAACCGCTTGAGCTCATCCATGGTATCGACAACGGCAAGCGGATCATGTGCCTGCAACCGGCGCTTGTCATGCACGCCCCAGCTCACCCCGATCCGCGGCATGGCCAGCGCCTCTGCCATCGCCATGTCGTGGATGGAGTCGCCAATCATCACCGCCTGGTGCGCAGCCAAGCCCAGCTCATCCAGAATTTGCGTCAGCATCAAGGGATCGGGTTTGGAGTTGGCCTCGTCCGCACCACGGGTGGCGGCAAACAGCGGCCGCAGTCCGGTATCATCCAGCACCCGATCCAGGCCACGGCGCGACTTGCCGGTGGCCACCGCCAGCGCTATCCCCTGCCCGTGCCAGTGGTGCAGCAGCTCGCTCGCCCCGACAAACAGCGGGCTGGGCGTGGCGTCATGCACATAATGGTGACGATAGCGGGCGATCAGGGCGTTGGCCTGCTCACCACCCGGCGCCAGCGCAAACAGCTGTGGAATGCCGACCTCCAGGCTGAGCCCTATGATCTGATGCGTCTCTATCGCCATGGGCACTGGCTCGCCACAATCGCGAGCCGCCCCCGCGACGCAGGCGACAATCCGGCCCACCGAGTCCATCAGGGTACCGTCCCAGTCGAAAATGGCGAGTCGGACCGCCTTCATCAGCGAGCCAGCTTGTTCAGGAAGTTGTCGAGTTCAGGCGCGAGCGGTGCTTCCACCTGCATCTCGCGGCCGTCGACCGGATGGGTAAAGCTCAGCTTCCAGGCATGCAAAAACAGCCGTTTCAGCCCTTGGCTGCGCATTTTCTCGTCAAAGGCCGCTTCCCCATACTTGTCATCACAGGCGATGGGATGACCGGCATGTTGGGTATGCACCCGGATCTGGTGGGTACGGCCGGTGATCGGGCTGCACTCGACCAGGGTGGCCTCGGCAAATTGACGGGCGATGCGGAAACGGGTTTCGGATGGCTTGCCGTCACTGCTGACCCGCACCACACGTTCACCGGATTGCAGATCGTTCTTGCGCAGCGGCGCATTGACCACCTTGACGTGTGCCTGCCATTGGCCGCGTACCAGCGCCAGATACTGTTTGCGCATGGTCTTGACTCGCAGTTGCTCGTGCAGGCTGCGCAGGGCGCTACGCTTCTTGGCAACCAGCAGTACGCCTGAGGTATCGCGATCCAGCCTGTGTACCAGCTCCAGGAAGCGGGCATCCGGGCGCAGGGCGCGCAGCCCCTCGATGACGCCGAAACTCAAGCCGCTGCCACCGTGCACGGCCATGCCGGACGGTTTGTTGAGCACTATCATGGCGTCGTCTTCAAACAGGATCTGGCTCTCCAGACGCTGAATGCTGCCGAGGTTGGCCGAGGGCAGTTCGTTTTTCTCGGCAACCCGCACGGGAGGCACCCGCACCTCGTCGCCTGGGCAAAGCTTGTATTCCGGTTTGATGCGCTTTTTGTTGACGCGCACTTCCCCTTTTCGAAGGATACGATAAATCAGGCTCTTGGGGACGCCCTTTAGCTGAGTCTTGAGAAAATTGTCGATGCGCTGCCCTTCATGCTCAGCTTCGATGGTGAGCAGCTGCACTTGTTGTTGTATCTGTGTCATGGCGCGGATTTTAACACCGCCGGCGGCCCTTGGCTGCATGCTTTGTTGAAAAATGGCGCCTTGCTATAAAAGTGGTTTAAATGGGATAATAAACAAGGTTTTGTCATTGTGTTCAAGCCTTGTACTAAGTGGCCAAAATTTATGCCACCCAATCCCGAAACACCGTGTATATAAGAACATGACGGTTCCCGGGTGCGAGGTACAGCGCATGGAGAACACAAACAGAACCGATTATTTGTCTCCACACCGGCATCCTTAATTCATGCCTTCTCGAGAAGGCCGAACCAGAGCGCCCTTAGTTTGCGCCTCATGCATACCCCAACCGGGAGGTTGCCCAAGTATGCTGAAGACCCGAGGCCGGCGCCGGCAGGATCCTGTGGAGGAAATCAAAATGACAAAATAACGAGAACTCAATGAAAAGAATGCTAATCAACGCGACTCAGGAAGAGGAGTTGCGCGTAGCGCTGGTTGACGGACAACAGCTCTACGATTTGGATATTGAAAGTCCGGGACACGAGCAGAAAAAAGCGAACATCTACAAGGGTAAAATCACCCGCGTAGAACCCAGTCTCGAAGCTGCTTTTGTCGACTATGGCGCCGAGCGTCACGGTTTCCTGCCATTGAAGGAGATCGCCCGCAATTACTTCCCCTCCGGTTACTCCTATCAGGGTCGTCCCAACATCAAAGAAGTGGTCCGCGAAGGCCAGGAAGTGATCGTCCAGATCGATAAGGAAGAGCGTGGCACCAAGGGTGCAGCCCTCACTACCTTTATCAGCCTGGCCGGCAGCTACCTGGTGCTGATGCCGAACAACCCCCGTGCCGGTGGTATCTCCCGCCGCATCGAGGGTGATGAACGGACAGAACTGAAAGAAGCCCTGAGCGGCCTGACAGTGCCGGACGGCATGGGCCTCATCGTGCGTACCGCCGGTGTGGGCAAATCCCCGGAAGAGCTGGAATGGGATCTCAACGTTCTGCTCAACCACTGGGATTCCATCCACAAGGCGTCACAGGACCGTACCGCTCCCGTGCTTATCCACCAGGAAAGCAACGTGATCGTGCGCGCCATTCGTGACTACCTGCGTCGCGATGTCGGCGAGATCCTGATCGACGACCCTGTCATCTTTGAACGTGCCCGTGCTCACATCGAGCTGGTTCGTCCCGATTTCCTCAACCGCGTGAAGCTGTACAAGGGTGAAGTTGCCCTGTTCAACCACTTCCAGATTGAGAGCCAAATCGAGTCGGCCTTCCAGCGCGAAGTGCGCCTGCCCTCCGGCGGCAGCATAGTCATAGACCCGACCGAAGCACTGACCTCCATCGATATCAACTCCTCCCGCGCCACCAAGGGCGGCGATATCGAAGAGACGGCGCTGCAAACCAACCTGGAAGCGGCCGACGAGATTGCCCGTCAATTGCGTCTGCGCGACCTGGGGGGTCTGATCGTCATCGACTTCATCGACATGACGCCGGTTCGCCATCAGCGCGAAGTGGAAAACCGTCTGCGTGAAGCCGTGCATCAGGATCGCGCCCGCATCCAGCTGGGCCGGATCTCCCGTTTCGGTCTGCTGGAGATGTCTCGCCAGCGTCTGCGTCCCTCCCTCAACGAGTCCAGCAGCCACATCTGCCCCCGTTGCCAGGGTCAAGGGGTCATCCGTGACAACGAATCACTGGCCTTGTCCATCCTGCGTCTCATCGAAGAAGAGGCCATGAAGGACAACACAGAGCAGGTTCATGCTCAGGTGCCGGTCGATGTTGCCGCCTATCTGCTCAACGAGAAGCGCGCCTCCATCGCCAGTCTGGAACAGCGTAATGAAGTACGTCTGTACATCATTCCGAACCAGCATCTGGAAACCCCGCACTACGAAGTGACCCGCATTCGTCAGAACGAGATCCCGGAAGCGGCCAGCTACGAGCTGAAAACCGAGATTGCCAAGCCGGTCTACCAGCCGAAGCAGGCTCAGGTGATCGAACGCGAGCAACCGCTGCTGCAAGGCTTCGTCCAGGCTCCTCAACCGGCCGCCCCTGCTGCTCCTGCGCCCGTCGCGGCACAGCCACAGGTTGCCGCCGAAGCGGGTCTGTTTGGCAAGCTGTTCAAGGCCATCTCCGGCTTGTTCGGTTCCGACACCGCCCCTGCCGACGTGAAGGCTCCTGCCGAGAAACCGGCTGCGCCGCGGGAAGCGCGCAAGGATGAAGGTCATCGTCACCAGCGTGATGAAAACCGTGGCCGTGGCCAGCGTCCCCGTCGCGACGACAACCGCAGCAACCGCAACACGGCGGAAGCCGGCGAGAAGCGCGAAGGCGCGGCCAATCGCGAGGGTGGTGAGAACCGCAATCGTCGTCCGCGTAAAGAACGCGAACCGCGTCAAGAGCGTGAGCCCCGTCAGGAACGTGAAGCCCGCGGTGAAGTGCGCACTGAACAGCGCATGGAACGTGAGCCCCGCGAACCTCGTCAGGAACGCGAACCGCGCGCCCCGCGTCCGGCTCGTGAGCCCCGTGCACCGCGTGAGCCCCGTGCCGAGCTGGTCGTTGAAGCGGTAGAAACCGTTGAAACTGCCGTCGTCAGTGCCGAGCCCCAGCAGGAAAAAGAGCAGAAAGTCGCCGAGCGCCGCGAACGTCGTCAACTGCGCAAGCAGATCCGTGCCGATGTCCCGGCCAGCAACCCTGCTGCCCAGCCGACTGATGAGCCGGTTGCTGCCGTGGCCGATGCCGCTGACACAGTGGAACAGAGTGACGAACAGGCCGACGGCCAGCGTCGCTCCCGTCGTACGCCGCGCAGCCAGCGTATCGAAGGTCAGCGTCGCAAGCGCATCAACGAAGATGCCCGCAGTCAGCGCGATGATGAAGAGCAGCAAGCAGACACCCCTATCCTGACCACGGCAGCCCAGGCTGATGCGGCTCAGGTGAAAGTGGAAGAGCCGGCTGTGCCCGTCATCACAATCCCGAGCGCCGAAGCCATTGCCGCCGCCGTACAAGCCTCTGCTGCACTGACCGAGCATGTGGTGGTGGAAGCCGTTGCCGAAGAAGACCGTGAGCAAGCCGAAGCCGTGGCGACCGCCGCCCCCGTCGTGACCGAAGCCCAGGTTGAAGCTGCCCCTGTTGTGGCTGCCGAGCCGGTTGTCGCAGACGTGGTGGCCACAGCTGTGGTTGCCGAAGCGAGCGTCGTTGTCGCACCTGCTGACGACGTCGTTGCGACTGTGGCCCCTGTCATCGAGGCGGCTGCCGAGGTTGTTGCACCCGTTGTCGTGGAAGCCGCACCTGCAGTTGAACCAGCGCCCCAGGTTGCTGAACCTGTAGCTGCCGTAGCTGCCGTAGCTGCCGAGCCAGTCGCAGCCGTGGTTGTTGCCCAGGCAGAGCCGGTAGCACCCGCTGCCGTTGCTGCGCCTGTGGTCAACCAGGCCAAGAAAGGCGCCGGTCTGCTAGCCGGTGCCCGCAAGGCTTCTGCCCCGATGGCAACGCCGGCGGCGGCCCCAGCCCTGCCTGCGCAGGCACCTGTCGAGCAGGCACCGCTGGTGCGCAATGACGTGACAAGCTCTGGCCGTCATGGTGGCAGCACGGCTGCTGTCAACGTGGCAACCAGCCCGGCTGGTCGTCCTTGATTGCCAGCCAGCTAGCCTGATGGAAAAGAGCCACACACTGTGTGGCTCTTTTTTTATCTTCTGTTTAGGCTTGGGTGTGAACCGAGTCACTGACTCCCAGCCTTCCCCCATCGCTTTTCTCTTGTCGCACCGAGCACTCGGTCACACCAGAGCCACTCCTTCTCCTCGCACGTCAGCCAATGCAAGAAGAGACTCGCCCGTTGTACGCCCCAATAAGCTGCAACGCCTGGTTACCCCTTTCGCTGTCACATCCAAGCCACTGGCGACCCAAGCCAAGATCTCATTCTTTATCCCCCCTGCCGCTTATGAGTCACCCTGTGTGCCCGTCAGACTTGTTGTCCATGCCTCGTCAATGAATAGCACCCTGGCCTATCCTGGTCGCCCATCAGCTCGGCTTGCCCCAGGTGACAACGCTCCCGCGCGCAGCGCCAAGCACAGACAACAGAATGAGAGGTTGCGCCTTTTCGCCCTCTTGGCTCCCCGCTTCAATCCCTATCAAATACGGAGCAAGACCTTGTGTCTTGCAACGGATGGCACACAGCGCAGCATAGGAGCATCCGGGTTTGACGTCCCTATTGCTGTAGACAGTTGTTGAGCAGGCTGGATTATTCACTTCGCTCAATCTGTGTTGCTATGTGTTTAACATTACAAGTTTGATGGCATATGAAGAGTGAAAACATCAGAAGCAGGTCATCGACTCTCTTTCTGCCCGTCTGCCCGGGCAGATGATTTGCACTCTCCCAACCAAAGAACGGTGCTGTGCGGGATCTGTAGACATGAAAAAAGGGCCCGTAGGCCCTTCGTCAATATCTGAGGTTGCGCTGTCATCAGCCGCCAAACAGGTGGTGGCTGATGAGGAACAGGCCACCAGAGAGCAGCATGGTGAGCGGCAGGGTAAGCACCCAGGCCATCAGTATGGTCTTGATGGTCTGGCTCTGCAGGCCTGACTTGTTCGCCACCATGGTCCCCGCTACCGCAGAGGAGAGGATATGAGTGGTGGAGACGGGCATACCGGTCAAACTGGCAACACCGATGGAGGCAGCTGCCGTGATCTGGGCGGCGATGCCCTGGCTGTACGTCATGCCGGTGGAACCAATCTTCTCGCCGACCGTGTAGACGATGCGACGCCAGCCCACCATGGTACCGCAACCCAGCGCCAGTGCGATGGAGACGATAACCCAGGTCGGGGCATATTCGGCGGTCGCAGTCAGATCCTTGCGCCATTTGGCCAGATCGGTCAGCTCCTTGGCCGGCAACGGCAGCTTGGAGACCTTGCGCGCGGTATCGTCGATGCACAGCAGCAGACGGCGCACTTCACGACGGTCGGTCAGATCCAGCTCTTCATAGGTCCGTACCTGGCCGAGACGATTGTCCAGGGTTGCCATGGCTTGCAGTGCGCCATTCGCCGCACAATGGGTCATCAGCTCTTCCTGGGCCTGAGCAGGCACCTTGAAGTCCACCACATGAGCAACCTGCTCATGGTTGCGCTGATAGATCTCCATGATGCGCTGGTTGGCATCCTGGGTGCGATCCAGATCGTAGGAGCGGCTGTTCATGTCCAGAGCAAAATAGGCGGGTGCCATGCAGATCAGCACCAGCATCACCAGACCGATGCCCTTCTGGCCATCGTTGGAGCCGTGCACGAAGCTCACGCCCATGGCGGAAGCGACCAGAGTGAGGCGAGCCCAGAACGGCGGATGCTTCTTGCCGTCCACCAGCAGGCGCTCTTCCGGGGTCTTGTGGATCTTGCTGCCCAGCCAGACTCGCTTCATGGCAAACAGCAACAGGGCTGCCACGACAAAGCCGACGGTCGGGGAGATGATCAGGGAAAGCATGATATCGATCGCTTTGGCGACGTTGATACCCTGAGTCAGCGGCTGATGGTTGAGCCAGGCATAGGCACCGCCCACCCCCAGGATGGAACCGATCAGCGTGTGAGAACTGGAGGCCGGAATGCCCAGGAACCAGGTCCCCAGATTCCAGACAATGGCGGAAAACAGCAGGGAGAACACCATGATCAACCCCTGGGTGGAATCCATGCCCAACAGCAAATCAATCGGCAGCAAGTGGACAATGGCATAGGCTACGCCCAGACCGCCGAACATGACGCCAAAAAAGTTGAAGATCCCGGATGCGACGACCGCCAGGTGAGCCGGCATCGCCTTGGTATAGATAACCGTTGCTACCGCGTTGGCGGTATCGTGAAAGCCATTGATGAATTCATAGGCCAACACAAAAAAAACGGCCAATACCAAACCGATTGACCATAACAAACCCAAACCACTAAACATTTCAAACATAAAAACGAACCTGTTTATGAGTTGCGGCGGATTATGCCAGAAGGCTGGTTGCGCCATACCCGTTGTTGAAATATTTCAGTAAGAAAAAAAAAGAGCATTCTCTCAAAAAATAGCTTAGAGCCAGCATTCATGCGGCTTGTCCATGATTAATTAAACAGATCCAAGCTGACAAAAACAGTCTCCAAACGGGAACAATTCATCACGATATCGCCCGGCGGCACCGGATCTTGCTCGGCGTCACCGTCAGCTTTCGACCGACAGAATCGCGACATCTGTACAAAGGACAAGCAAAAGCAAGCCACTCCCCTGCCCCATCACACCCGTCCCATCTTGCCTTGCCGCCCAAATCCGACGGCGAAGGGCGCCAATGGCGCCCTCTTGTTTAACAGATTGCAACCGGATCCGCTGTCGACCGGATCACGCACCGCCGATCTCAATCCTGATTCATACGGCTGGCAACGGCGCCCTGCTGGCTCTTGTACTTGGCATTTTCCCGCTTGTTGTAGGGACGTGCCGCGGCCCCGGAGAGCATCTCGAAGTTCAGTGCGCCTATCTTCATCTTGGGACGCAGCGCCAGCGGCAACTTGCCGCCGTTGTAGAACTCCAGCACGATGCGGCCGGACCAGCCCGGATCGATGCGGTGCGCGGTCACGTGCACCATCAAGCCGAGACGGGCCAGAGAGGAGCGACCATCCAGCCAGCCAACGATGTCGGCCGGCAGAGTAACGGATTCATAAGTCACCGCCAGTGCCAGTTGGCCCGGGTGCAGATAGAAGGCTTCCCCATCTGCGATGTGGATCTCGTCGCTCATCACCCGATCGATGGCGTCGGCCATCTCGCTGCTCGGGCCGCTCAAGTCGATATAGGGGGCGGTGTGATCGCGAAACACTCTAAACTCGTTGCCCAGCAGCACATCGACGCTGACGCCGCTGATCCGCTCAACACCGGGTCTTGGCTCAATGACGATCTTGCCTTCATCCAGATGACGTTCAATATCGGTATCACAAAGGCGCATTGGGCGACTCTCCTGACAAAATGTTCATTTAAAAAAGCCGGGCATCACCCGGCTTGTTTCATCTTAACCAATCAACATGTGGCGGATACGCGCCTTGAGCATGTCGATGGCGATGCGGTTCTTGCCACCGCGTGGCACTATCACGTCCGCGTACTGCTTGGAAGGCTCGATAAACTGCAGGAACATGGGACGTACCGTCTTCTGATACTGCTTGAGCACGGAATCCATGGTACGACCGCGCTCTTGCACGTCACGCACCAGACGGCGCAGCAGACAGATATCCAGCGGGGTATCCATGAAGATGGAGGCATCCATCAGATCCCGCAAGCGGCTGTCGGTCAGCAGCAGGATCCCTTCCAGAATGATCACCCGGCGCGGGGCGAAGGGGGTCACCTCGCTCATGCGGGTGTGCTCTGTGTAGGAGTACTGGGGAATGTTGACCGCGTCGCCTTTCACCAGCTGGCTCAGGTGCTGTACCAGCAGATCGTGATCCAGGGCATTGGGGTGGTCATAGTTGGTCTTGACCCGCTCTTCCATGGTCAGGTGGGTCTGATCACGGTAGTAGCAATCTTCGGTGATCACACCAATCTGACCCGCGCCCAGTTCGGCCACCAGCTCTTCATAAATGGTTTGGGCTATGAGGCTCTTGCCGGACGCGGATGCGCCAGCAATACCGATGATCACACACGAATGTTGAGTATCAGACATTGAAAATACCTAAAGAGAAGAGCAGTGGGGATTGTTTAAACCGATCCATTATATAAAAAAGGGTGAGCCATGCCCACCCTCAAATCCACCTCAACCACACGACAGCCGATTATTCATCCACCGCCATCGTATAAAGGGGGGTCGCAATCGGTTTACCGCTGAAATAGAGCTCGGCACCCACTCGGCGAGCCAGTTTCATATAGGCCTGAGCCAGGCTTCCTTCCGGTGCGCCGAACACGGTCGGGCAGCCATCATCCATATGCTGGCGGATATCTATGTGCAGCGGCAGCTGACCAAGCAGTGCCACATGATACTGCTCCGCCATCTTCTGGCCGCCGCCGGTACCGAACAGGGGCTCGTGATGACCGCAGGCGCTGCAGACGTGATAACTCATGTTTTCTATGATGCCGAGCACGGGCACATTGACCTTGTTGAACATGGCGACCCCCTTGCGGGCATCCGTCAGCGCCACGTCCTGCGGCGTGGTCACGATCACCGCCGCCGAGGTCGGCACCTGCTGGGCCAGGGTGAGCTGGATGTCACCCGTGCCTGGTGGCATGTCCACCACCAGATAATCCACTTCGCCCCAACGGGTCTCGTGCAGGATCTGGGCCAGCGCCTTGCTCGCCATGGGGCCGCGCCAGATGGTGGCATCCTGCTCGTCCACCAGATAACCGATGCTGTTGCTCTTGAGACCGCAGGCCATCACAGGCTCCATCAGCTTGCCGTCATGGCTGACGGGGCGCTCCTTGACCGTGCCCATCATGGTCGGAATGGAGGGGCCATAGATGTCCGCATCCAGAATGGCGACTCGCGCCCCCTCCTTTTGCAGCGCCAGCGCCAGGTTGACGGCCGTGGTGGACTTGCCCACCCCGCCCTTGCCTGAGGCGACCACCAGGATGTTGCGAATGCCCTGCACCGCCGCCAGCCCTTGCGCCCGCGGCAGGCTGGCCACTTCGATGTCACATACCCAGTCGATGCGGGTAGCGCCGGTGGCACTGCGCAACCGGGCATCGAAGTCCTGCTTGATCTGCTCAAACAGGGAACGTCCGGCAAAGGGCAACACCAGCCTGATGGTCAGGCTTTGCCCTTGCTGCACTGCGCTGCGCACAAACCCGGCCGCAACCAGATCCTTGCCCCACCCTGTCGGCTTAAATTCGGCCAGGATCTGTTTTACTGAATCAATCACCATTAACTCCTCATTATCTTGTCATTATCTTGAGGTGAACGGTTACCGCACACAAATCAGTGGCTTGCCTGCTTGCCAACCAGCGCGAGCACCAGGGCGGACAGCGCCACAACCCTAGGCAGGCTACCCCCAATTCGGGTAACATGCACGGCACTGTATCATCCCAACAAGCACATCAAGAACGACTATATGGCAACTGATCCTCGTACAATGCTGGTAACCTGCGCCCTCCCCTATGCCAATGGCTCCATCCATCTTGGCCACATGCTGGAACACATCCAGGCCGATATCTGGGTTCGTTATCAGCGAATGCGTGGCCATCAGGTGCACTTCATCTGTGCCGATGATGCCCACGGCACCCCCATCATGCTCAAGGCACAACAGCTGGGGATCACCCCGGAAGAGATGATCGCCGCCGTCTCCAAAGAGCACCAGACCGACTTCGCCGGCTTCAACATCAGCTTTGACAACTATCACTCCACCCACAGCGATGAGAACCGCGAGCTGGCGGAGCTGATCTACGGTCGTCTGAAAGCCGGTGACTTCATCAAGGGTCGCACCATCACTCAGCTGTTCGATCCGGAAAAATCCATGTTCCTGCCGGACCGCTTCGTCAAGGGCACCTGCCCCAAGTGCAAGTCTCCGGAGCAATACGGTGACAACTGCGACAGCTGCGGCGCCACCTACAGCCCGACCGAGCTTATCGATCCGAAATCCGCCGTCTCGGGCGCCACGCCTGTGATGAAGGATTCAGAGCACTTCTTCTTCGACCTGCCGCAGTTTGAAACCTGGCTGGCCGGCTGGGTGCGCGGTTCCGGCGCCATTCAAGAAGAGATGGCCAACAAGATGCAGGAGTGGTTCGAGAGCGGCCTGCAGCAGTGGGACATCACCCGCGACGCCCCCTATTTTGGTTTCGAGATCCCGGGCGCACCGGGCAAGTACTTCTACGTCTGGCTCGATGCTCCCATCGGCTACATGGCGTCGTTCAAGAACCTGTGCAACAAGCGCGGCGACATCGATTTCGACAGCTACTGGAAGAAAGACTCCACCGCCGAGCTCTATCACTTCATCGGCAAGGACATCGCCTACTTCCACTGCCTGTTCTGGCCATCCATGCTGGAAGGCGCGGGTTTCCGCAAGCCGACCAAGGTCAACGTGCACGGCTATGTGACCGTCAACGGCGCCAAGATGTCCAAGTCCAAGGGCACCTTCATCAAGGCCTCCACCTACCTGAATCACCTGGATCCTGAGTGCCTGCGCTACTACTACGCCGCCAAGCTCAACAGCCGCATCGACGATCTGGACCTGAACCTGGATGACTTCGTGGCCCGCGTCAACGCCGACGTGGTCAACAAGCTGGTCAACCTCGCCTCCCGCAACGCCGGCTTTATCGCCAAGCGGTTCGACGGCAAGCTGGCCGCGACCTGCGCCGAGCCCGAGCTCTATGCCGAATTCGCCAATGCCAGCGCCTCCATCAGCGAGGCCTATGAAGCGCGCGAATTCAGCCGCGCCATCCGCGAGATCATGGCGCTGGCCGACAAGGCCAACCGCTATGTAGATGAGAAGGCGCCCTGGGTGCTGGCCAAGCAGGAAGGCGCAGACGCCGAGCTGCAAGCGGTCTGCTCCGTGGGCATCAACCTGTTCCGGGTACTGATGGCCTACCTCAAGCCGGTCATGCCGCTGCTGGCCGAGCGCGCCGAGGCCTTCCTGGGCGAGACCCTCACCTGGGATGGCGTCGCCCTGCCATTGACCCACCATCAGCTGGCCCCGTTCAAGGCCCTCTTCTCCCGCATCGAACCTGCGAAGATTGAAGCCATGATCGAGGCCTCCAAGGAAGATCTGGCCAAGGAGCAGGCACCGAAAGTGACAGGCCCGCTGGCAGACGACCCCATCAGTGAAACCATCTCCTATGAGGATTTCGCCAAGCTGGATCTGCGGGTGGCGCTGATCAAGAAGGCCGAAGCCGTGCCGGAAGCGGACAAGCTGCTCAAGCTGCAACTGGATCTGGGCGGTGAAACCCGTCAGGTATTCGCCGGCATCAAGTCCGCCTACAACCCGGAAGATCTGGAAGGCAAGCTGACCGTGATGGTGGCCAACCTGGCGCCGCGCAAGATGCGCTTTGGCATGTCTGAAGGCATGGTGCTGGCCGCAGGCCCGGGCGGCAAGGATCTCTGGATCCTGGAGCCGCAGGAAGGCGCCCAGCCAGGCATGCGCGTCAAATAAGCGCGCTGGCTGCAACCCCCATGAAAAGAGAGGCCATCCGGCCTCTCTTTTTTTATCCCCTTTTCCCACGGCATGGCAGCTGCACCCCATCGTCAGCACTCCCATATGGGCTTGTTGCCACCGCGCAATTTGCCTAGACTGCCTGTTCACCTAGGGTCGCACATGGACCCACCCTCCATCAGGCAAGGAGCAAGCATGATCACCTTATACGGAACCCCAGTCAGTCGAGCCCTGCGCATATCCTGGTTACTGGAAGAGTTGGGCGTGGCGTGGCAGTTTCAGTTTCTCGACTTCGCCAAGGGCGAGAATCACAGCGACTGGTTTCTGGCGCTGAACCCGAGCGGCAAGATGCCGGTGCTCAAAGATGGGGACTTCGTGCTGACCGAATCCGCCGCCATCATGCAGTACCTGGCCGAAGTCTATGGCCCGGATTGGCTGCCAGCCAGAGGGACGCAAGCCTCGGCGCTGCACGCCAGGTGGATCAGCTTCATCACCTGCGAGCTGGAGCAACCCCTGTGGACCATAGGCAAGCACAAGTTTGCCCTGCCGGAGCCCCAGCGCCTGCCAGCCATCTTCCCCACCGCCAAGTGGGAGTTCGACAAGGCGGCGGCCATCGCCGAGTCCTGGGTGCCCGAGCAGGGCTACCTGTTGGGGGAGCAGATCACCATAGCGGACCTGCTGCTGGCCCATACCCTGATGTGGGCCACCCGCTTCGAGCAGACCATTCCCCCCAAGCTGGCCGCCTATCGGGATCGTCTGGCCAAACGCCCCGCCCTGCAAGCCGTGCTGGCCAAGACCCAGGCCATCGCCGACGCCGCCCAGGCCGGCTGACGCCAACATGCACAAACGGGAGCCCCGATGGCTCCCGTTTTTATGCGTGGATGGGCGGTTTCACCCCGCTCAATTGGTATGAAAGCCACTCCCTTTGGGCGGCAGCGCCTCTTCATACTCCATCCGGGTCACCTCGGCGGTGCGCGGCCCGTGTTCCAGCCAGCCCAGCATCATCTGCACCCCGTGCTCGGGCCCGCAGATCAGGATCTCCACCGACCCGTCCTCCAGGTTGTAGGCGTGGCCACGCAGTCCCAGTTGCAGCGCCCGCTCCCGGGTGAAGTAGCGAAATCCCACCCCTTGCACCTGACCCCAGACGCGCACGACAAACGATTGCTCTCCCATTTCTCACACCTTCCCCTTAAGAAATTTTCCCCCAAGGCGATAATGAGCGCGACACTCTCTTCCCCTTGCAGGACGCAATACCATTATGAAAGAAGTAAAGTTTCGGTGGGTTGACCGTTATCTCATTCACCTCACGATCAGCGAAAAATTTCTCATCACCTTCTGGTGCCCTCTGTTGTTCATCGCCTTGCTCACCGGGTACCTGCTGGCCGACGCTCATGATCAGCAGATGCAGGTTCGGCTGGATCAACTCAAGCAAAGGGTCGAGACCAGCGCCCAGCTGGTGAGCCAGCACGCCAGCCTCACCCTGCCCGCCGATCTCATCCTCAGCCCGACCGGCAGTGCCGGCCTGAGCCAGCAGGGCGACCACTACCGTTTCAGCGCCAGCGCAGGCCAGGCCGGCTTCGTGACCGGCAGCCTGGATGCGGGGCGTTACTCCATGTGGGACGGCCAGGGCACCACCCTCACCATCATCGCCGTGCTGGCGGCCTTGCTGGCCCTCATCACCCACTACCTGATGACCTTTGTCTCCGGCGCCCTCTACTCCACCAACAAGGCGTTGCAGACCGTGGCGGGCGGGGATCTCACCTTCCGCCTCAATTTCTTCCCGGTGCGGGACGAGTTCTCCATCCTGGCGGGCAGCATAGACAGATTCACCGACCGCCAGCACAAGATAGTACAGCTAGTGGAAGAATCCGCCGAGGCGCTCACCATAGCCGCCGACGAATTTCGCGATCACGCCAGCGAAGGGGAAACCATGGCCCGCTCCCAGCGCCAGCATATGGACTCCCTGGCCGCCGCTATGGAGCAGATGTCGGCCGCTATTCGCGAAGTGGCCCGCAACGCCAACGACACCCTGCAGCAGACGCGCCAGTCGAGCGAAGAGGCGGCCAATGGCGCCGCCCGGGTATCGCGCACCATAGCCGCCATCCGCACCCTGGCCGACGAGATAGGCAACGCCTCAGGCGCCGTCGAGCAGCTGACCCACAACGCCAATCGCATCAACGAGGTGGTCAACGTCATCAACGCCATCTCCCAGCAGACCAACCTGCTGGCACTCAATGCCGCCATCGAGGCGGCCCGCGCCGGCGAGCAGGGTCGCGGCTTTGCGGTGGTGGCCGATGAGGTGCGCACCCTCGCCAGCCGCACCCAGCAAGCCACGGTGGAGATCCAGCAGATGATCGAAGAGCTGCAGGCCGGCACAGGTGCCCTCAACGACATCATGGAGAAGACAGTTGGCCGCGCCGCCAGCAGCCAGGCGCTGATCAGCGAAGTGGGGCTCGACATCGACAAGCTCAGCAACCATAGCGATGCCGTGCTGGAGATGAGCACCCAGATAGCCACCTCCAGCGAGGAGCAGAGCTCGGTCGCCGAAGAGATCACCCGCAACCTGGATCAAGTGCGCCACGAAGCGGGCCAGGTAGAAGAATCCGCCAGCGCCTCTGTGGCCGGCACCGCCGGCCTCAAGGCCACCGCCACCGAGCTGGCCCAGGCCTTGAAGGGGCTCAAGATCTGACATACTGTGGAATAACAACAGAGGCCATCCCATGGATGGCCTCTGTTGTTTCAGCATCAAGTCAATACTTCACAATGCCCTGCTATGGACACATGACTCTCGACTGAACTGATTGCAGAGCGGCAGAGTCCATCCATGTCGACTTGATGGTCATGACTGCAGCAGGCTGAGTGCCATATTGGGCCGACTGTTGGCTTGGCTCAATATGGTCGAACTGGCCTGCTGCAAAATCTGGGTACGTACCAGACGAGCCGACTCACTTGCCATATCTGCATCCCGGATCCTTGAGCGGGCGGCACCGAGGTTCTCATTGGCATTGGCCAGATTGCGCACCCGTGAATCCAGCGCATTGGCCTGGGCGCCGAGTCGCGAACGCTGAACACCCAGCTGTTTCATGCCCGCATCCAGCGTCTTGATGGCTCTGCTGGCGTTCTCATCATTCAAAACATCAATATTATCAACGGTATATTTCTTCTTGTCTGCTTGATAAAAACCCAGTGCATTCAAGCTAGATCCTTGCATATCAATATTGGAATACTTGTCACCTGATGAGTGCAGTTCCATCTGGCCAATATAGGTCGTGGGGGTGACATCGGGTAGCAGAGTGCTCAGAGAAGGATTGCTGATAATTGGAGGCGCCGGTGGTGCTGGCTGCGGAGGTGGCGTTGTGCCATTTGCAAGCGCAAGGCTACTGCCCTGAGAGCTATGAATAGTCAGTTCATTACTGGTCGGGTTCCAACCGCTTGAACCACTCACATAAAAGTCCAGTCCCGCCGCATGAGCAGCCACATTGATTCGTTGAACCACCGTTGCCATGACTGCACTATTTTTGGCTGTCGGATTGACCGGATGCCAACCCGTCATATCAATGCCGGTAGTCAGATCCACAGAGTGACCCGCCACATCGATATAGGATGGCAGGGCGGATAAATCGACGGCGGAGGCGACTGAAAATGGCAGTTGTTGCGCTTTTACCGGCCCCTGATTATTGGGAAAGGTAGTGCCATTGATATCTGCCACGAATGCTTCCAGGGTGGAATAATCCTTGTCAAAGGTCACGCCGTTGAGAGTGACAGGCTGAGATGAAAGCTTGAGATCAGCAATGTCATACGCCCCCGGCTTGCTACCTGCCAGACTGCGCGCCTGCCACTCCATTTCGCCCAGGTTTTTGGTCTGGGCATTGATATCGGTAATGACGGTATTCTGTCCTGCATAAGCACCGACCGAGAAGATGCCTTTATAGCTCCCGGCCAGCAGATCCTGTCCGGCAAACCGGGTGCCTGTGGCAATCCGATCCATCTCCAACTGCAGTTGCTTGAATTCAGCATTCAAGGCCACGCGATCCTCTGCCGTGTTGGCACCACTTCCTGACTGCAGTGCCAGGGTGCGCATCCGCTGCATCAGGTTCACCGACTCATCGAGCGCACCATCGGCCACGTTGATCACCGAGATCCCATCATTGGCATTGCGAATAGCCGTATTGGTCCCGTTCACTTCACTGGTGAGGCGATTGCTGATCTGCAAGCCGGCCGCATCATCGGCAGCGCTGTTGATGCGCAATCCGGATGAGATCCGTCGGTACACAGAGTCCAGTGTGCTCGATGATTGACCAAGATGGCGAGAAGCGCTAAGGGCGGAAACATTGGTGGCAATGGAGAGGGACATGGACAGCTCGATAAGTGGAAAGATTCAAAATGGTCTTCCCCTCTATCGACATTACCAAATGACTCTTTAAAGAAAATCACACAAAGAAAAGATAAAAACACTAAATTGGTTATATTTTGTGCACTTAAAAACATGTATTGAACACAAAACAAGCACAACCAACCAAAGCCAACAAAATAAGTCGTGTGAAACGCCAACATTGAGATTCTTCAAACCTTGCAGAACCGATGCCCGGCCGTTATCCAAGAGCAACGTGAGTACGTCCGTCATATACCAGCAAAGACTGGCTTAGCCGCCCCATTGCACATAGAATGTGGCCCCTTTTCTTTTTACCATCGGCAAACACCCATGAGCGTTTTCATCTATCTCGTCAAAGGCCGCGAAAAATCCCTGCTGCGCCGTCACCCCTGGATCTTCTCCAAAGGGATTGAGCGGGTTGAAGGCAACCCCGTTGACGGCGATACCGTCGAGATTTACGCCAACGATGGCAAATGGCTCGCCCGTGGTGCCTGGTCAGGCAGCTCCCAGATCCGTGCCCGGGTCTGGACCTTCGATAAAGAGGAGACAGTCGATCTCGACTTCTTCCTGCGCCGCCTCAAATATGCCCAGGAGTCCCGGGATCCGCTGATCAAGCGTCAGGGCCTCACCGGCTATCGCCTGTGCGCCGCCGAATCCGACGGCCTGCCGGGTCTGACCATAGACCGTTATGCCGATTTCCTGGTGTGCCAGATCCTCTCCGCCGGTGCCGAGTTCCAGCGCGAGCTCATCACTCAGGCGCTGCGTACCCTCTACCCCGAATGCAGCATCTATGAGCGCTCCGACGTGGCGGTACGCAAGAAGGAAGGGCTGAAAGAGCGTACCGGCGTCATCCATGGCGAGACTCCGACCGAGCCTGTGGTGATCGAAGAGAACGGCGTCAAGATCCTGGTGGACATCCGCAACGGCCACAAGACCGGCTTCTATCTGGATCAGCGCGACAACCGCCAGGCTGTCTCCAAGTACACCTCGGCTAAGCGGGTGCTCAACTGCTTCAGCTACACAGGTGGCTTTGGCATCTATGCCCTCAAGGGCGGCGCCAAGGAAGTGGTCAACGTGGATCTCTCCCAGACTGCGCTGGACATCGCCCGCCAGAACGCCGAGCTGAACGGGCTGGATATCTCCAACACCCAGTTCATCCGTCACGACGTGTTCAAGCTGCTGCGCGAATACCGCGAGAAGGGCGAGAAATTCGACGTCATAGTGCTGGATCCGCCCAAGTTTGCCGAGAGCAAGGCCCAGCTGCTGGGCGCCTGCCGTGGCTACAAGGACATCAACATGCTGGCGTTCCAGTTGCTGGCGCCGGGTGGCGTGCTGCTGACCTACTCCTGCTCCGGCCTGATGGAGCAGAGCCTGTTCCAGAAGATAGTGGCCGATGCGGCGCTCGACGCCGGTCGCGATGCCCAGATCCTGGAGCTCTTGTCCCAGGCTTCCGATCACCCGATCGGCACCGCCTATCCGGAAGGTTTCTACCTCAAGGGTCTGGTGGTGCGCGCCCGCTAAGAGCCGCCGACCAGAGTTGGCCGCCCCTTGACCCCGGTTCCAGACCCGGGCTTGGTGCGGCAAGCCAGCCATCAAAAGGCCCGCTATCGCTAGCGGGCCTTTTTTGCATTGCACTCCAAAGAGATAACGCCGCTCACTCCCTCTCCTCGGCTTGCCGCTGCCATCCCTCTAGCGTGCGTTTCCAGCCCTTTAACCAAGCCCTGTGCTCACAGCATCCACCCAGGGAATGGCACTCAGTCCACCTACGGGAACCTGACCGATCTTTTATTTATGCGAAAATATGAAAATAAAATCATCAAGATTGGAAAATCCTCGGGGAAATATCGGTATAAATCGCATCGAAAATCACTCTGCTGCATAAATCAGTTTTCCCCCTCTCCTGCTCCCGGCCATTCCCCCATTTCGGCTGCACATCATCTCTGGGTCGGCAGCAGGCCTGTCGTTGGGCTCAAGCACCCGGCTCAGTCACGGGCCGGCGCCCCCAGCGGGAAATAATGCCGAAATGGCCGCGCCTCATCCACCACGCGCACCACAGAGGGCCGACTCAGCAGGCGGGCACGGTAGGCCCGCAGTCTGACGTGGGAGTGCGGTATCTCATGGGCCCAGTCGGCATAGAAGAGCGAGGGGGCGGCGGCGCAATCGGCCAGGCTGAAGCCATCGCCGGTGATCCAGTGACGCCCTTCGAGTCGCTGATCGAGCCAGGAGTAGATCTGGTCGAGCAGCTCACGGGCCTCCATCACGCCATAGCCGTCGCGCTCGGCCTGCGGGCGCAGCGCATCCAGCACCACTTTTTGCATCGGCGTCATGACGTAGTTGTCGAAGACGCGATCCAGCATGTGAACCTCCAGACCCGCATCACCAGCCGGGATCAGGCTGATGGGGCCCGGATGGTGCGCCTGCAGATGCGCGACTATGGTGCTGCTCTCGAGGATGCAGCGCCCGTCATCCAGCAGCACGGGGAAGCGCTTGAGCGGCCAGAGCGCGGCAAGCTCGGCGTTGGCCGCCGGATCTTCGAGATCCTGATAGTCAAACGGAGTGGCATTCTCGTAGAGGGCGATCAGCACCTTCTGGCTGTAGGATGAGAAGGGATGGGCATAGAGTTTCATCGGGCGTGCTCCTTGCGATCAGATGGACGACATCCCTAGTCTAGATCCCCACGCCAGCCCCTGATCTTGCCCCCATACAGCTGGCTGTTTTTGCGTAAAAAACGCATATTTATGACGAAAATCACACCCGTATGACTCTCTTTTAGATAGGGTGATCCCGCCTGTGACCAGCATGAGTCCAGGCTGCTGGGGCATCAGGCTCGATGCCCCAGCACAACAACAAAATCGATGTCAGGCCAAGCTGAACATCGCAAGGGATCCCGATATGAATCAATCATTGCCGCTGTTGACGCCGCTGCGGGGCATAGCTGCCCTGATGGTGGTGCTGTTCCATGCCCGATTGCTGCTCTTTCCCCAGTGGATGGAGTCGATCGCCGGCCACACCCAACTCATCGAGAACGGCTACCTCTGGGTCGATCTCTTCTTTATTTTGAGCGGCCTGGTGCTGGCCCACGTCTACGGTGAGGCCTTCAGCCACACGCCCCGCACCCTGGGCTATGGCCGCTTCCTCTGGCTGCGGCTGACCCGCGTCTACCCTCTCTACTTTGTGACCCTGGTGCTGCTGGTGGGCTGGGAACTCTACAAGGCCCGCCATGGGGTGGGCTTCTATGCCGGCCCCCTGTTCAAGATGTGGGAGTGGGAGGGAATGCCTCCCTTCGGCTCCCCCTTCACCCCGGCCGAGGCCCTGCCAAGCGCCTTCCTGCTGCTGCAGGTGGTGACCGATCACGGATTGACCTGGAACTTCGCCGCCTGGTCCCTGAGCGTGGAGTGGATAAGCTACCTGCTGTTCCCGCTGCTTATTCCGCTCGCCGTGACCCGCAGTCGCTGGAGCCATCTCGCGCCCCTGCTGGCGCTGACGGTGCTGGCCTTTATCGTGCACAGCCGGGGCACCCTGGATGTCACCAGCGGCGCGCTGGCGGTGGGACGCGGGGTGAGTGAATTCGTGCTCGGCCTCTGGCTGCTGCCCAGGGTCAAGGCCGCGCGACACTTGCCCATGATGCAACGGGATCTGCCTCTCTTGGTCGCCTTTGTGCTGCCCTTCGCGCTGATGCAGTTCACCATGACGCCGCAGCTGACCCTGCTGCTGATCAGTTCCTACGTACTGCTGATCTGGATTGCGGCCTGCCAGGGGGATCGCCGGAGCCCGCTGCTGCGCCTGCTGGACAACCGCTTCACCAACTGGCTGGGGGATCTCTCCTACTCCATCTACCTGCTGCACGCGCTGGTGCTGCTCACCGGGTGCGAAATGATCCACTATCTGGCGCCGGGACTCACCGACTGGTGGTATGCCCAGACCCACCCGCTGCTGGGGGTAGCGGCGACCCTGCTGATGCTGGCGGTACTGATCGGCCTCTCGGCCCTTAGCTACAGCCTGCTGGAGCGACCGCTGCAACGGCGCCTGCGTCGCTGGGGCAAGGCTCGCCAGCCGGTGATGGAGCAAGCCGGGTAAGGTCCGCCGCCCAAACATGGCCCCGAAGTGAGACAGGCTCGGCCTTATCGGGGGTAACACAGGGGGATATGCCTCACCGCCAGCGTATGGCTAAGGCTGTCCCCCTCTCTCATTTTTCCCGCCAATCCCCTGCGCTTTGTGTGAATTCCAGTTCGAACCAGAGAGGGCATTTGTGGCATAATGGCCCGTCCTGTGGCCCTTGGCGGGGCTGCTCTGGCGCACCATGTCGCCCCTCCTCCCCCGTCCGGCTTGGCGGCCTTCTCATGGCCGCCTGAAATCGTTGCCCCTGTTGGCACCGAGGCCACCCATTTTTTGCGGTATCTTGTCTGCCTGTCTACAAGGCGACGGATGACCGCCCATTGACCAAGACGGCTCCACAGAGCCTCTGCATAAGGGGTAAGTATGTCTTCCATTCGTCTGACCCAATACAGCCACGGCGCTGGCTGCGGCTGCAAAATTTCTCCCAAGGTGCTCGACACCATTCTCAAGAGCCAGATCCCGGGCTTTGACGACCCGACCCTGGTGGTCGGCAACAGCAGCAAGGATGACGCGGCCGTGGTCGATATCGGCAACGGTCAGGGTATCGTCTCCACCACCGACTTCTTCATGCCCATCGTCGATGATCCCTTCACCTTTGGCCGCATCGCCGCCACCAATGCCATCAGCGACATCTACGCCATGGGCGGCAAGCCCATCGTCGCCATCGCCATCCTCGGCTGGCCCATCAATACGCTCGCTCCCGAGATTGCGCAGCAGGTGATCGACGGCGGCCGTCAGGTGTGCCACGAAGCGGGCATCTCACTCGCTGGCGGCCACAGCATAGACGCGCCCGAGCCCATCTTCGGCCTCGCCGTGACCGGCATAGTGCCGCTCGATGCCATCAAGCAGAATGACACCGCCCAGGTGGGCGACATCCTCTATCTGACCAAGCCCCTTGGCATCGGCATACTCACCACGGCCCAGAAGAAGGGCAAGCTCAAGCCAGAGCACGAGCAACTGGCCCCCAACGCCATGTGCACCCTCAACAAGATTGGCCAGCGCTTTGCCGAACTGCCCGGCGTGCACGCCATGACGGATGTGACCGGCTTTGGTCTGGCGGGTCACCTGCTGGAGATGTGCGAAGGATCAGGGGTGTGCGCCACCCTCGATTTCAAGGCGCTGCCGCTGCTCGACGAGGTGGATTACTACCTGAGCGAGGGCTGCGTACCGGGCGGTACCCTGCGCAATTTCGACTCCTATGGCCACAAGCTCGATGCCATGGACGATCGTACCCGCAACATCATGTGCGACCCGCAGACCAGCGGCGGCCTGCTGGTAGCCGTCGGTAAAGAAAGCGAAGCCGAGCTCCTTGCCATCGCGACGCAAGCGGGGCTGACCCTCTCCCCCGTCGGCAAGCTGAAGGCGCGTACCGGCGATCAGTTTATCGAGGTTGTCCAATGAGTCAGCGGCTGCTTGCGGAGGCCATGCTATGAGCCAACTGCCACTGGCCACGGATCTGGCCCGGATTTTTCTGGACGATGTCCCGCTCATCGACTTGCGTGCGCCCATCGAGTTCAAGGAGGGGGCCTTCCCCTGCTCGACCAATCTGCCCTTGATGACAGACGATGAGCGCGCCCAGGTCGGTACCTGCTTCAAGAAGCAGGGTCAGGCGGCCGCCATCGAACTGGGCCACAAGCTGGTGGGGGGCGCCGTGCGGGCCGAACGCCTCGAAGGCTGGCTGGCGCAGTTGCGCCAGCAGCCCGACGCCCTGCTCTACTGCTTTCGCGGCGGTCTGCGCTCGCAAACCGTACAACTGTGGCTGCATGAGGCCGGGGTCACTCGTCCCCGCGTCGCCGGTGGCTACAAGGAGCTGCGCCGCTTCCTCATCGACACCCAGGACAAGGCCTCTGCCGAGTGCCACTGGACTGTGCTGACCGGCATGACAGGCTCCGGCAAGACCCATATGCTGGGCCATGTGACCCAGGCGCTCGACCTGGAAGGCCATGCCCGCCACAGGGGATCCTCCTTTGGCCAGCTGCCCGGCGGCCAGCCCGGCAACATCAACTTTGAAAACAACATGGCCATCGAGCTGCTCAAGCGCCGCCACAAGGGCGAACAGGCCTTCGTGGTAGAGGACGAGAGCCGGCTCATCGGTCGCTGCTGCCTGCCGAACACCCTGTTCGATGCCATGTGCGAGGCCCCGCTGGTGGTGGTGGATGTGCCGCAGAGCGAGCGGGCCGAACAGATCCGCCAGGACTATGTGCACGATCTCTGGCTGCGTTATCAGGCCATGTTCGGCGCTGAAGCGGGCTGGCCGCTGTTTGCCGCCTACCTCACAGATGCGCTGGCCCGCCTCAAACGCCGCCTCGGGGATCAGGCTCACCGCGAGCTGGATGCGCTGATGCAAACGGCCCTCACCGAGCAGGCCAGCAGTGGCGCGACCGAGCTGCATCTGGCCTGGATCACCCTGCTGCTGACCCGCTACTACGACCCCATGTATCTTTACCAGCTTGGCAACAAGCGTGAGCGCATCGTGTTCCGGGGTGACAAACAGGCCTGTCTCGACTACTTCACCGAGCAGCACGCCAGAGCGCAACAGGGCTGACCCCGTCGCCTTTCCAACAAGAGGACCCCACATGTTGAAATTCGAGGTGATCACGGTCACCCAGTTCGCCCAGAACTGCTCCCTTATCTGGTGTGACGAGACCCATCAGGCGGCGCTGATCGACCCGGGTGGCGAAGCGGACAAGCTGCTGGCCGCCATCGCCAAGCGCGGGCTTACCCTGACCCATATCCTGCTGACCCACGGTCATCTGGATCACGTGGGGGCAGCGGCCGAGCTGCGTGAAAAGACCGGCGTGACCATCACGGGGCCCCACAAGGAGGACGCCTTCTGGCTCGACATGCTGCCCCAGCAGAGCCAGATGTTCGGCTTTGCCCATACCCCCGCCTTCGCCCCCGACCAGTGGCTGGCGCAGGGTGACAAGGTGAGGGTGGGCAACTGCGAGCTGGATGTGTACTTCTGCCCGGGCCACACTCCTGGCCACGTCATCCTGCTCAGCCAGAGCGAGCGGCTTGCCTGGGTCGGCGATGTACTCTTTGCCGGCAGCATTGGCCGGACCGACTTTCCGCGCGGCGATCACGCCACCTTGATTAGGTCGATCACCGAGACCCTGCTGCCGCTGGGTGACGAGATCGTCTTCATCCCGGGCCACGGCCCCAGTTCCACCTTCGGCCGTGAGAAGGCAAGCAATCCCTACCTGACGCAACCTATCTGGTAACCCCCCGCTCCTCGCGGGTGTCCCACTGGGCCTTGAGGCGCAAGATCTCCGGCATGATCTCGAGAAAACATGCGAACAGCCGGGGATCAAAGTGCTGGCCAGCACCGTCACGCATAGTGGCCAGCACCTGCTCCAGAGGCCAGGGATCCTTGTAAGGGCGACGCACGCTCAGGGCATCAAACACATCGGCGATGGCCACGATCCGCGACGCCTCGGGGATCCCTTCGCCGGTTTCTCCTGCGGGGTAACCCGAGCCGTCCCACTTCTCGTGGTGATGCAGGGCAATCTCCGCCGCCATACGGAAGATGAGCCCGTCGGAGCGTTTCAAGATTTCGTAACCGATGCGCGGATGAGTGCGCATGATGGTCCACTCCTCTTCGGTGAGGGGGCCGGGCTTCTTGAGGATGTAGTCGGGGATCCCGATCTTGCCCATGTCGTGCATGGGGGCCGCCAGCTCCAGCAGCTCCGACTGCTCCGAACTCCAGCCCGCCGCGTCGGCCAGGGCTCGGGCATAGGCGGCCATGCGCCAGATATGTACCCCGGTATCGGTGTCGTTGTAGTGACCCGCCTCGCTCAGCATCACGATGGCGGTGCGGTAGCTGCGCTCGAGCTGATCGAGGCGTACCAGAGAGAGGTGGTTGCGCACCCGTGCGCGCACCGTGCTTGGGCAAACCGGCTTGTAAATGTAATCCACCCCGCCCGCCTCGAACCCCTGGCTCTCGCTGTCTGCGTTATCGCTCGCCGTGATGAACAGCACCGGGATCCCGGCGTGGGCCGGATCGGCCTTGAGCCGGCGACACACCTCGTAGCCGTCCATATCAGGCATGCGCACGTCAAGCAGGATCAGGGCAGGCTCATGGCGCTCCACGGCGGCCAGCCCCTCCTCGCCTCCCTTGGCGAAAAAGAGGCTGTACTCCTCCTTGAGGATTTGCCGCAGCAGCCCGAGGTTGCTCGGCTCGTCGTCGATGATCAACACTCGCGGTCGATTCATGATCTAGGTGCCTCCCGATTTTCCAGATACCCCTCCAGCTTGCAGGTCGCGAGCTGGATGTCGAACAGCTCCAGGGCGGCACTGATCTCGCTCACCAGCTCAGAAGGCAAGTAACTCTTGGCCTGGCCCAACGCCGGTTCGATCAGTTCCAGATCCTCGCTCATCAGGGCCTCACGCAGAGCGTGCAGACACACCTCCTGCGCCTCGCCCTGAGCCAGCGGGGAGTTGACAGCCCCCGGCTCGCGCCCGGCATAGATGTCGATGGCCTGCTGCGCCCGTTCCAGCGCCTCAAGGAAGGGGGCCATGAGCTGGCTGGTGTCCCCCCCCTGCTCGATGGCCTCATTCAGTTCTGCACTGATGCGCGCCACATCGGTGAGCGACAGGCTGCCCGCCACCCCCTTGAGCTTGTGTGTCAGGCTCGCGGCCGCATCTGTCTCGTGCTGGGCTATGTAGTCCGGCAGCACGGTACCGACCGTCATGTAGTCATCGCGGAATCGGCGCAGGTATTTGAGATAGACGGAGGCCTCACCCCAGTTGCGAAGTCCGGTATCGATATCAATGCCGGCCACCGGCTCCAGGGCAGACGGCACGTCGCTGATCGTTAGCGGCACCACACTGTCGGGCAGGTAACGCAGCAGGGTCGCGATGAGCTGCTCCACATCAAGCGGCTTGGCGATGAAATCGTTCATGCCGCAGGCCAGCGCCGCCTCGCGTTGATCCTTGAACACCCCGGCGGTGAGTGCCAGCACGGGCATTTCCTTGCGTCCCTGCAGCTGGCGCAGGCGACGGGTCGCCTCGTAACCATCCATCACCGGCATCTGTACGTCCATGAGTACCAGATCGATACGCTGCGCCGGGTCGGCAAGACAGGCCAGGGCCCGCTCCCCGTCGATGGCGGTGATCACCTCGGCCCCCTCCCGCTGCAGCAAGCGGGTTGCCACCTCCAGGTTGATGTCGCTGTCATCGACCAGCAGTATATGAACGCCAGGCAGGCGCAGACGGCGCTGACCGCTCTTCAGCAGATCCACATGCTCGCGCTTCTCGTGGATGAGGCGTGCCACCGCGTTGTAGAGGCTGGAACCTGTGACCGGCTTGTGCAGCACCAGATCGACCTGCTCCGAGCCGGGGCTGCGCATCAACTCTTCCTGGGAATAGGCAGTCGCCATGATGATGATGGGCGAGCGCTCCTGCAGCTCGAAGGCACGGCGAATGGCCACGCAGGTCTCGAGCCCGTCCATGCCCGGCATGATCCAGTCGAGCAGGATCACGTCGAAACGCTCCCCCTGACGCAGCAGATGGTGCAAGGCCTGCTCGCCTGACTCCACCACCCGTGACTGCCAGCCGAGGGAGCCCACCGTCATCGACAGGGTATCGCGGGTCACCTGGTTGTCGTCGGCGATAAGCAGCGAGACGTGCTGCAGCCGCTCGTGGAAGGCCTCGGGCTGCTCTACCTGCTCCAGCCGGACGCGGAACCAGAACTCGCTCCCCTTGCCCAGTTCGCTGGTGACGCCGATGTCGCCCCCCATCAGGCTCACCAGACGGCGACTGATGGTCAGGCCAAGCCCGGTTCCCCCAAAACGGCGGCTGGTGGAGGAGTCGGCCTGGGAGAAGGCATTGAATATGTTTGCCTGCTGCTCGGGCGGAATGCCGATCCCGGTGTCGCGCACCCGAAACAGCAAGGTGGCCATGCCATCTTGCTCGGCTTCCAGCTCGACCTTGACCTCCACCTCCCCGCGCTCGGTGAACTTGATGGCGTTGCCCGTCAAGTTGAGCAATACCTGCTCGAGGCGCAGGGCGTCTCCGACCAGATGAGCGGCCTGCTCGGGGGCACTGCTCACTACCAGCTCGAGGTGCTTGTTGCCAACGCAGGTGGACATGATGGCCGCCACATGATCGAGCACCTCTTCCAGGCTGAATGGCACTTGCTCAAGCTCGAGCCGGCCCGATTCAATCTTGGAGAAATCGAGGATGTCGTTGATGATCCCGAGCAGAGCCTGCCCGGCCTGATGGATCTTGCGCACCAGGGCGCGCTGGCCATCGTCGAGCCCCCCTTGTTCGAGCAGGTAGGCCAACCCCATGATGGCGTTCATGGGAGTACGGATCTCGTGGCTCATGTTGGCGATGAAATCCCCTTTGACCCGCGCCAGCCTGGCCGCCTCCTGCTGCGCCAGCTGCTCCCGATGCCGGCTGAGCACCAGCGAGGCTACTCCGGCACCGAACAGCAACAGCAAGATGGCGCAGGTGACCGAGATGATCCCCCAGATGTGAGTGCGAATGGCCAGCAGCTCGCTGCGTGGCACCATGGAGGCAGTCTTCCAGACCAGCTGATCGTGATTCAGGGCCGGGTACAGAGTGGTCCAGCTCCACAGGCCGTCGGCTAGCTCAACCTGGCCGCTCGAAGCACCCAAGAATGCCTGCCAGGCCTGGGGAGAAAACTGCTTCAAGGTGAGGTCCGGACGCTCGAGCATGAAGCCCCACTCTTGTGCCGGATCCGGGCTGCGCAGCCAATAGCCATCCTGATTGAGCAGCATGGTGTGATCGGCGGCCTTGCCACTGCTGTTGGCGAATACCTTGAGCATACGGCCGGCCTGTACGTTGATAAGCAGCAAGCCCAGATCGCGATCCCCCAGGCGCAGGCGCTTGGCGATACGGATCATGGGATTGAAGGGGCGATCGATCACCCCCTGCTCGACGTTGAGATCGAGCGGCGAGACGTAGATCCGCTCCCAGGGCAGCGCCATGGCATCGCGGAAATAGTAACGATCCTTTTTGTTTTGCAGCTGGTCGTCAGCCACACGCTGCAGATGCTGGCCCTGACGATTGAAGCGCACCAGCTCCATGCCATCCGGCGCCAACCAACGCACCTGGGCATAGTCGGGATTGCGGTTCATCAGAACGGTGAACTGGGCGGCAATGTTGTCACGCTCGTCGCGACCCGCCGCCTCGAGCAGGATAGGCTCTTCAGACATGCTACGCACATGGCGCAGCGGCACCGCCAGCTCGTCATCGAGACGACCGCTGGCGAGCGTCAGAAAAGTGCTCTCATCGCTACGTACACGGTAGAGCTCACGCTCGATCAGTGCGTCACCCAGCAGATACCCACCCACCAAAACCAGCACAAGAATGGGTGAGAACAGCAGGAAATATCCCCGTATGATTCCCTTCATCACGGTCAACATCACCCCGTATGTGGACTTGTTCGAATACTTTATATATGCCAGAGCACCACAACGGGTGTCCTGCTGTCAATCATGCCTACAAGTAAAGACTAACAGTACTATTTGAGTATTTTATTTTTATCGGGAAAAAACGTCGTAAAAACAAAGAGGCCACCCGATTGGGTGGCCTCTTTACAGGAACGTTCGTTGCCGATTAAACGCGAACGAAGTCCAGGTGAACCAGCTTCGGCTTAACCGGGTGACGCTGGATAGCCTTCACTTTAACGCTGACTTCTTCACCGTTGATGACCAGGGTCAGCACGGATTCGTAGAATTCCGGCTTCTCTTGGGCAATGATGAATTTTTTGTGGTCAACAGTGATGGACTGGGCTTCTTTGCCTGCACCGTAGATGATGGCAGGAACTTGGTCAGCGTGACGCAGGCGGCGGCTCGCACCTTTCCCCAGGTCAGAACGGACTTCAGCTTGGAATACGAAAGACATAGTGGTTATCTCATATAGATGAATTTATGGTGCTGACTGCGACCGGTCAGCACCTCGCAAAACGAGGGCGCATACTAGCACGGGCCCAGTACAGTGACAAGAAACCTTAACGCCCCTGCTCCAGCCGGGCAAACCGCTGCTGCCGCTCTGCCGCACTCAGGGCATCGAAACGGGCCAGGGTCTGGGGCGCCGGACAGTAAAGGGTATCCCCCGCCTTGACCCGGATGCTGTTGCCCATCAGCGGGCGATTGTCATCGACTATGGCCAGCAGATAGCTGTAAGTGTCTCCCGCCGCCCCAGTGACGGTGCCATTCTGGGCCAGGGTGGCGGCGATACGCCACAGTGTCTCCCCGGATGCCACCTGATGACAGACCCGCTTGCCATTGCCGGCCGCCGGCGCCGAGAGCGTGAGCGTCTCACCGCCGGGGGATGCGTTCACCGCCGGTGGTGTCTCACCATTAGCAACACGGACCAGCAGGGTATCCGGCGCTCGCCGGGCCGCGTTCAGAGCCAGGCTCACCGCCAGCCGTTCTGTGCCCAGGCTGGCGGCGCGCGGCTGACCCGGCATCACTGGCGGCGTGAATTCGGCCATGAAGGGTACTCCCAGACCGGCCACCTCCTGCTCGCTGTAATACGGCGACGTGACGGGCGCGACAGGTGCCAGGCCATAGGCAGCCTCATCGATGCGCCTGAGCCTGGCCAGATACGCCTTGGAGAGCTGCGCCTCCCCTTCGAACAGATCGAAGGGCGGCACCAGCCGGGCCGGAAACAGCACCTGCCAGCACCCCTTTTTCTGCTTGAGCTCGAGAGGGGGAAACTGATTGCCCCGCCAGGCCACAAACATGGCCGGCGGTGAGCGGTGCAGCGGGTAATATTCCGGGTTCAGCTGCACCCAGGTTTGCTCTGCAATAGGCTGGTAACCGCTGATCACCACCTGCGCCACACTCAACCAGATCCCCAGCATCCTTGCCTCCCTGACTTGTGGTTTGAAGGGGGCCGCCTGACTGGCAGCGCCGCCTCATAAAGCTATATCACGCAGTTAAAACAGACAGATAGCAGCTTAGCACTGGGCGATGGCGTTAAGCACCCGTTTATCTGACACCGGATAGGGGGTCCCCAGATTCTGGGCGAAGAAGGAGACCCGCAGCTCCTCTATCATCCAGCGGATATTGGCCACCTCGGCCGGGATCAGCTGGGATTTTGGGATCTTGGCGAGCAGCGCCTTGTAATCGGCCTCCACGCTCTGCACCTTGAGCATATAGACCCGATCCCGGTTGGGATCGATGGCCAGCTTCTCCATCCTGCGCTCGATGGCGCGCAGGTAGCGCAGCAAGTCCGGCAGCCGCTGCCAGCCGGTCTCGGTGACGAAGCCCTTGTGAATGAGGTTGCCCAGCTGCAGCTGGATATCGGACATGGCAAAGGCGGTATCAAGCTGCATCTTGCCCTTGAGCCGCTTCTTGATCTCGTGAGACAGGGTCAGCACGGCTTCCACCTGGCTGGCCACCTCCACCACGGCATCGTTGAGCTCGGCGCGCACGAACTCCTTGAGCGCCTCGAATCCCGCCTCTTCCCAGGCCAGGCCGCCGTGGCGCTCGATGAGCTTGTCGCAGCCGCAGGCGATGCAGTCATCGATCAGCTCAGCCACCTTGCCAAAGGGGTTGAAGTAAAGACCCAGCTTGGCCTTGTTGGGCAGCTTCTCCTGCAGGTACTTGATGGGGGATGGCACGTTGAGCAGCACCAGCCGGCGCTGACCCGCCCACATCAGCTGCTGCTGGGCCACAGGGCTCTCCACCAGCTGGATGGAGACAGAGTCCTTCTCATCCACCAGCGCCGGATAGGCCTTCACCTCGAAGCCGCCGCGCTTCTGGCTGTACTCCTGGGGCAGCTCGCCAAAACTCCACAGGGTAAGGCCGGACTGCTCTATGTCATCGTCCGCCACCTGGGAGAGGGTCTCCTGCACCTTGCCGCGCAGGGATTCCTTCAGCGCTTCCAGGTCTTTCCCTTCCGCCACTTTCTTCTGCTTGTCGTCCACCACCCGGAAGGTGAGTTTCAGGTGATCGGGCACAGATGCCCAATCCCAGGATTCGCGGGGCACGGAGACGCCTGTCATGCGACGCAGCTGGCGCTCCATCTCGTCCAGCAGCGGCCCCTGCTCTGGGTTGAGGCTGGCGAGCAGCGCATCGGCGTAGTTGGGAGCCGGCACGAAATTCTTGCGCATCGGCTTTGGCATCGACTTGATGAGGGCCACCAGCAGCTCATGGCGCAGCCCGGGGATCAGCCACTCGAACCCTTTCACCTCCACCTGATTGAGCAGCGGCAACGGAATGTGCAGGGTGACGCCGTCCGCCGCCTCCCCCGGTTCGAACTGGTAGCTCAACTTGAGCTTGAGTCGCCCCTGCTGCCAGAAGTTGGGGTAGTCGAGATCGCTGATGTGGGCCGCATCCCCCTTCATCAGCATCTCTTTTTCGAAGTTGAGCTGCTCGGGATCCTGCTTTTGCGCCTCCTTCCACCACTTGTCGAAGTGACGGGCGGAGATGACGTCTTCCGGCAAGCGGGCATCGTAGAAGCGGAACAGGTCCTCGTCGTCCACCAGGATGTCGCGGCGACGGGACTTGTGCTCCAGCGCCTCCACCTCGGCGAGCAGTTTGCGGTTCTCGCCAAAGAAGCGGTGACGGGTCTCGAAATCCCCCTCCACCAGGGCGCGGCGAATAAACAGCTCGCGACACAGGGCCGGATCGAGGCGGCTGAAGTTGATGGTGCGCTCGTTGACCAGGGTCAGGCCATAGAGGGTCACCTTCTCCTTGGCCATGACGGCGCCACTTTTCTTCGACCAGTGCGGGTCGCTGTGGTGCAGCTTGATGAGGTGCGCCGCCAGCGGCTCCACCCATTCCGGCTCAATCTTGGCGTTGACCCGGGCGTAGAGGCGCGAGGTCTCCACCAGTTCGGCGGCCATCACCCACTTGGGCGGCTTCTTGAACAGGCCCGAAGCCGGGAACAGGTGGAAGCGGCCGTTGCGGGCGCCGAGAAACTCGGGTTTCTCCAGATCCTTGTTGCCAATATGGCTCAGGAGGCCGGTCAGCAGGGCGCAGTGCACCGTCTTGAAATCCGCCGGTTCATGGTTGGCCTTGAAGCCCAGCTCCTTCACCGTCTGGCGCAGCTGGAAGTGGATATCCTGCCACTCGCGCACCCGCAGGTAGGAGAGAAACTCCTTCTGGCACATGCGGCGGAACGGGTTGCTGCCAAGGGCATCCTGCTGCTCTTTCAGGTAGTTCCACAGATTGACGAAGGCGAGGAAGTCCGAATCCTTGTCCTCGAAGCGTCTGTGCTGCTCGTCGGCGGCCTGCTTCTTCTCCATGGGCCGCTCGCGGGGATCCTGGATGCTGAGGCCGGCGGTGATCACCATGACTTCGCTCAGGCAGCCGGTTTGCGCCGCCGTGATCACCATCTTAGCCAGACGTGGATCAAGGGGAATGCGCGCCAGCTGGCGACCTGTGTCGGTCAGCTGCAACTTGGGTTCGAGATCCTGCTCCTGGCCGGTTTGCTGGGCAGTGGCGTGACGGGCAGGCAGTTCGCGCACCGCCTCCAGCTCCTTGAGCAGGCTCAGGCCATCCTTGATGTGGCGCGATTCCGGCGGCTCGACGAAGGGGAAGGCCTCCATGTTGCCAAGCCCCAGTGCCAGCATCTGCAAGATGACGGAGGCCAGGTTGGTGCGCAGGATCTCCGGATCGGTAAAGGCGGGACGGCCGTTGAAATCCTCTTCCGAGTAGAGGCGGATACAGATACCGTCCGCCACCCGGCCGCAACGCCCCTTGCGCTGGTTGGCACTGGCCTGGGAGACGGGCTCGATGGGCAGGCGCTGCACCTTGGTACGCCAGGAGTAGCGGCTGATGCGGGCGGTACCCGGGTCTATCACATAGCGGATGCCCGGCACAGTGAGGGAGGTTTCCGCCACGTTGGTGGCCAGCACTATGCGCCGGCCGGCGTGTTGCTGGAACACCTTGTTCTGCTCGGCGTTGGAGAGACGGGCATAGAGCGGCAGCACCTCGGTATCGCGCAGGTTGAGCTTGCGCAGGGCCTCAGTGGTATCGCGAATTTCCCGCTCGCCGTTCATGAAGATGAGGATATCCCCCAGCCCTTCGCGGGCCAGCTCTTCCACCGCATCGAAGATCCCCTGCAGCTCGTCGCGCTCCTCCAGCCCTTCACTCTTGTCACTGACGAGGGGGCGATAGCGCACATCGACGGGATAGGTGCGACCGGAGACCTCGATCACCGGCGCCTTGTTGAAATGACGGGAGAAACGCTGGGGATCTATGGTGGCCGAGGTGATGATCACCTTGAGATCCGGGCGCCTTGGCAACAGCTGCTTGAGGTAGCCCAGGATGAAGTCGATGTTGAGGCTGCGCTCGTGGGCCTCATCGATGATGATGGTGTCGTACTGGGTGAGCATGCGGTCGTGCTGGATTTCTGCCAGCAGGATACCGTCTGTCATCAGCTTGATGTGGGTCTGCTCGCTCACCTGATCGGTAAAGCGCACCTTGTAGCCCACGTAGTGACCCAGTTCGGATTGCATCTCCTCGGCGATGCGGGCCGCCACGGTACGGGCCGCGAGGCGCCGTGGCTGGGTGTGGCCTATATAGCCCTTGACCCCGCGCCCGAGCGAGAGACAAATCTTGGGGATCTGGGTGGTCTTGCCCGAGCCGGTTTCGCCGGCGATGATCACCACCTGATGTTCGCTGATCGCCTTGGCGATCTCCGCCTGCTTCTGGCTGACCGGCAGGTTGGCCGGGTAGGTCACCTTGGGCACGCCCGCCAGACGGGACTGGTAGCGCGCCTCGGCGACATCCAGGTCGGCGGCAATGGTTTCCAGCACGGCGGTCTGTTTGGCCTCGGGCAGCTTCTTGACCCCGTGCAGACGGCTGGAAAGGCGACGGGCATCGAGATTCATGCAGGCAGAAAGACGGCGGCGCAGCGCCTCGATAGAGAGAGACAAGGTACGAATTCCTTAAATGAGTGCCCAGAGGGGCCATATCGACAAGCGTCGGGAGATCCTAAAGAGCGAGGAAGAGAGGTGCAAGCCTTAAAGCGATTGGGGTCGCGATGAAAACCGGAATAACGGGCGCCTGGGCAGAAGCATCTGAATGGCGCGTCTGAATAAAAAGAGCAGGCACCCGGCCTGCTCCCGATGACGCATGGTGCCCAATCCGATCAGGCCCGGGCCTTGTGTACGAAACAGGTACCCAGCTGGGCGTGGATCGCCAGCATCACATCGTGACGGCTGATCACCCCGAGCAGGTGCCCCTCCTCCACCACAGGATAGATCTTGGGCTTTTGCCCCATCATCATCTCGGCCAGCTCCAGAATGCTGGTATCGGGTCCGACCGCCAGCACCTCCTTGCGCATCACATCCTTGACCTGGGCGACCTGCTCGCAGTGATAGGCCTCCTTGAGCATGACGGCGATGCAGTCCTGTTCGGAAACCCAGCCAATCAGATGGCCTTGCGCATCCACCACGGGGCCACCAAGTTGGTGGCTGTTGAGAAACTTTTCGACCGCAGACTGCACCATCATGTCAGCGCTGAACGTGATGGGCCGGGTCTGCATGTAATCCTTTGCCTTGAGTGATTCCATTGTGCGTTCCCCCAACCAGCCTCCCGGGCGGGAGGCGCAAGCCGGGCACTATGTCCGGCTCACTCCAAGCATAGCTCGCACCGGATCAGGAGATGGATTGCAGCAACAGCAGCAGCTCGTTCTGACTGTGGCAGTCGGTCTTCTTGAACACCCCCTTGAGGGTCGAGCGGACGGTTTCCACCTTGACACCGCGCAACTCGGCGATGTCGTTGCTGCTGTAACCCTTGCTCATCAGCACCAGCAGCTCCTTCTCGCCTATGGTGAGCGGATAGAGGCTGGCCAGCGCTTCTATGTCGGGATTGAAGGAGTGCTCGGGATCCCGCAGCACCACTTCCACATAGCGCTCGAACCGGCTGAGACCGCTCATCAGGGTGCACTGGATCAGCAGCGGCCTTAAATTGGCCTGGCGGGGAATCGACATATAAGCGCTCGCCCCAGGCAACAAGTAGGCAAAGCCATTCAGGATCTCCTTGAACTGGCGTTGTTGATCCTTATTTTGCAGCGAGAAAATACCATTGATGGCCCGCAGTTCCACATTCTCATCGGAGATACGATTGAAGGCCACATTGGAATAATGGATATGACCTTTGTCATCGACGATCGCGCTGGGCTTATTATGGTTTTTAACCAGTTGCTGCAGCTGATAGTTCTGGGTTTCCAGGGCCAGCAGGTTCCAATAATGGTGGCTCCAGGCCGCAAGACCAGAATAAACCTCCGTCAGCGAGGAGATATCCTGAGCGCTGAAGTCATCCTGGCTGGCACCGCGATAGGTGCACAGGCTGCTAAGGCCCCGCCCCTTCACCCGGCAGACGCCTCCGGCCGCAAACTGGGCACCGAAACTGGCCAGCAGCCCGGTCGAATTGGACAATGTGGTGGCATTGACTATGCCCTGGCAGCCCTTGTCCAGATAGTGATTGAACCACACATCCTGGCGATGGTGCTGCACATAGAACTGCTGCTGGGCCTCCGTCAGCCCACTGGAGAAGAGTTTTATCCCGTCGCTCTTGTCATCATCCCGTAACAGAAACAGCGAGGAACTCCCCGACACATCGGAGCGGAACTGATCCACCACCAACTTAATGTCAGAGTCATTAATACCGCACTCATATAACTGGCTTATATAGGGCGATACCCTTTCTTTTGCTAATGCCTTCACACCCGAACTCCTAATTCTTATTTTTATTGAAGTGGCATCTTACTCTGCAATGAGAAACCCGAAAAGTAGTCAAATGAACAAAGGTTTTATAACTGATCCATAAATAGTAATGATGAAAGTACATAAGGATGAGCGAAAGCGAAAATCTGAAATCCAAGTTAATGTTTTATATGATTTTTGTCGCTATAGATCTTTTTATCATCATCAGGGTTCCCGTCACGGCGAGATCAGTATCCCACGACAAACCTCGCATTTTTTCCCCTTTGGCCCCGACGACCGGCCCGGTTCCAATAAAGCTCCTGCCCCCTGCCTCCCCTGGCCTAGTTATTCTTGGTCTGGCGATGCCCACACGACAGCGCCACATCTTGTCTAACCGCGAGCCTCCCTTTTACTGCCCATCTACCCAGCCAGGCTGGCTACCCCACTCGCCACCCTTTGCCTCCCCTGCACCCAGCTCGCCATCGACGTGGTCATCCGCTCGCCCTCTCATGCCGGACTCAAAGTGCCAATGTTTCACATTGGTTAATTTTGTGTTTAATTTATGAGCCGGTGACGATATTGTATATACAATTAGCTCGGTCAGATGTCGGGCAGGTGTCACACCCCAAGGAGAAATGACAGTATGGAACAGGACAATGTACTCATAGCCCCCACAAAATCAGGTGCCGGCATCAAGCTGTTGCTGACCAGCCTGCTTGGCATCGCCATCTTTTTCATCCCGTTCGAGCTGGCGGGACGCAGCACCATACTAGTGGATCATCTGGCTGGCTTGCTGATGGCACAGCGGCCATTGGCGGTGGGATTGATCCTGCTGCTGATCGCTTATGGGGCCGTGACTCCGCTGCTGGATGGCCGCTGGCGCGCGCGTCCCATCGACCGGCTCCTGAGCCTGTTCAAGCTGCTCGGTCTTGGGCTGGCATTGATGCATGTCGCCGAGCTGGGACCGGCCTGGCTGATGACCCCGGATCGCCTGCCCTTTCTGTTCGACAAGCTGGCCATGTCGGTCGGCCTCATAGTACCCATAGGTGCCATGGCCCTCACCTTCCTGCTCGGCTTCGGCCTGCTGGAACTGATCGGGGTACTGATGCAGCCCGTGATGCGCCCGCTATGGCGCACACCGGGACACTCCGCCATCGATGCGGTGGCCTCGTTCGTCGGCAGCTATTCGGTTGGGCTGCTCATCACCAACCGGGTCTTCCTCGCGGGCAAATACACGGTGCGGGAAGCCGTCATCATAGCCACCGGGTTTTCCACCGTGTCGGCCGCCTTCATGATCATTGTGGCCAAGACCCTCAATCTGATGGAACACTGGAACTTCTATTTCTGGTCCACCCTGGTGATCACCTTTGTCATCACCGCCATTCTGGCGCGCGTGCCCCCCATCTCCAACATGGCCCATCACGGGGAGACCGATGAGCCACTGCCCGCCGGCATGCGCCGCTGGCAAGCCGCGCTGGCATCCGGGCTGGCTCAATCCCGTCAGGCGGACCCAGTGCTGCGCCAGTTGCAGGACAACCTCAAAGATGGCCTCAGCATGGCGGCCGCCGTGGTGCCCACCATATTGTCGGTCGGCCTGCTCGGCCTGCTGCTGGCACAGCACACCCCCTTGTTCGATCTGCTGGGCTGGCTGCTCTGGCCCCTGACCTGGTTGCTTGATCTGGGCGAGCCACTGGAGACCGCCAGATCGCTCTCGGCCGGCTTGGCGGAGATGTTCCTGCCCGCCATCCTGCTCAAGGACGCGGATCTGCTGGTGCGCTATGTCACCGCAGTGGTCTCGGTCAGCTCTGTCCTCTTCTTCTCCGCCTCCATTCCCTGCATCCTGGCCACCAGGATCCCGGTGAGCGTGAGCCAGCTGGTGGTGATCTGGTTCCTGCGCACCCTGCTCGGCATAGTGCTAGCCGCACTCTGCGGCAAGCTGGCCATGGCGGCAGGCTGGCTGAGTTAAGCGAGGTGGCAACGCTGGTGATAAAGCGCAAGCGCGTGCACAAGTCAGGAAGGCGCCCGAGGGCGCCTTCATTTTTTGCGCAGCAGCCATGGCTCCTGCCGCAACAGGGGCTGGATTGGCACGCACGCATAAAAAAACGCAGCTGATACAGAGTGCCTGCATCAACTGCGTTCTGGTCATGCTTGATGGGGCTTGCCATGCCAGATGGGGAACGAATGAAACACCCACCCTGCGCCACATCGCGGGAACATCAGACCGATCTGGCTCTTAGCCCGCGCCCCTGTCGAAGCATTGGATTGACATCCTTAGAAGGGCAGCTTCATGCCCGGGGGCAGTTGCATGCCACCAGTCAGTTCGCCCATCTTGGTCTTGTTCTGCTCTTCCACACGACGAACGGCATCGTTGACGGCGGCAGCGACCAGATCTTCGATCATCTCTTTGTCATCTTCCATCAGGCTCGGGTCGATCTCGATGCGACGCACGCTGTGGCTGCCGGCCATGGTGACCTTGACCATGCCAGCACCGGCTTCGCCGACCACTTCCATCTGGGCAAGCTGCTCTTGCATCTTCTGCATGCGCTCTTGCATCTGTTGGGCCTGCTTCATCAGGTTCCCCATTCCACCTTTACCAAACATATGTCGTCTCTCGTCTTGAAATCCGGCATCCAGCGCCGGGCTGTGGGCTTGTCTGTCCTAGATGGGGACAAGCAAACCGCTTTTCAACCGGGCACAAAGCCCGGCATGGGTATTAAGCATCGAATTCAATTGCTGAGCGGCTCTATGCTCTCGTGGTGGAGCACGGCGCCGAATCGCTGAACTAAAAACTGCACGTTGGGATCCTGCTCCAGATCCCGGCTTACCTGCTCGCGCACGCCCAGATAGAGGCGATGCTCTATCTCCAGCGGCGTCTCCTGCTCGGGCACCAGGCCCAGGGTCACCTCCACCTGCACGGCCTGACCCAGCTCGGGGCCTATGATCTCGGCCAGATCGGCGCGGGCCCGATCGCTGATGAGGTGGCGTTGCTCGGGCTTGAGGGTCAGCAGCACAGTGTCTCCCTGCTGGCTCATGACGGAGTTGATCGCCAGCTGACGCAACCGGCCACCGACCCCGGTGCGGGCAATCAACTCGGCCCAGGGATCGCCGCAGTTGACCAGCAAGGAGGACGGGATCAGTCTGGCGACCTCTTCCCCCTCCTCGGGTTGACTGTCGCTCTCCAGTTCATCCCAGTCGATGGTCTCCATCACGGAGGCCGCCGCCGGCTGTGGTTCGCTGGCAGCAGCAACCCGGGGCGTCGCGGGGGCGGCGCTGGGGCTGGGCACGGCAGGCGCTACCTGCGCCCTCGCGGCCGGCGTACCGTCCAGATCCCAGGGCGGCAGATCGTCCGGGTTGGGACTCGCTCTGGCGGGAGCCTGAGCCGGGGCAGCCTGACCATAAGCAGGTCCAGCGCTGGCCGTCGGCACCCGGTTCGGCATGGGCGCACTGGCAGCGGCATCGCTAAAGCCCTGGCTCAGATACTCTTCATAGTCGCTGCCACTGTCGTCATAGGCATCGAGCGGCGGCAGATCCTCATAACCCGCTACCGCTGAACGCTGGACCGGCGCCACGGCGGCGGCTTGCCAAGCGGGGGATGCGGGCGCCGCAACCGGCTGCGCGATCGGGTCGGCCTCGGGGGCCGCCACCGGCCGGGTGGGCGCAACGCGAGGAGGTGCAGACGCAACGGCGGGGGCTCCTGGCTCACGCAGGCGGCTGCGCAGCAAATTGCGCTTGCCCAGCAGGCTCTGCATGCTGGACGCGGCTGAGGGCGCAGCTTCCGGCTCGGCAACGGGAGCCGCCTCCATATGAGGCTCGGAGGATGGCGGTGCAGCCAATGAGACGTCCTGCATCGCTGAGTTATTCTCGCAGACGGAGGCCATTGGCTCACTCGCGCCAGCGGATCCCTCATAGCCCATCTGCTGCGCCTCACGCAGCAACTCGTCCTGCTCGGCAAACAGCGGCGCACTCAGCGCGTCGCTGGCGTTCTCTTGCTCATCCGCAGCAGAGGGGATGACAGGCTCGGCCTGCACAAGGGCGTGCTCCCCCGGCGTGGGGGGCGGAGCATCACCAGATACAGCCGGTTGGGCCACAGTCGCTGTGGCCGAAGCGGGGGCTGGCTCAACCCCCTGTGGCTTTCCCAGCGGGGCCGGTGCGGTCCTTCCTGCCACGGCAAGTCCGGGCGGCAGCGCAGCAAGGTTGGCCGGGTGCACGGCCTCACGGCGCGGCGAGAACGCCAGCATGCGCAGGCAAGTCATCTCGAGCGCGGTGCGACCATCGGGCGCCCAGGGCAGATCCTTGCGCCCCCCCAGCACTATCTGGTAGCAGAGCTGCACCTCTTCCGGGCTCATGGCCTGGGCCAGCTGCAACAGGGCATCGGCATCAGCCCCCTGCTCCTGTACTGTGGCGGGCAGCAGCTGGGCCATGGCGATGCGATGGAGCAGCCCTTCCAGCTCGGCGTGCAGCTGATCAAAATCGGGACCCAGGGTGGCAATCTCGGTGATCTTGGCCATGGTCGCCGGGGCATCCTGGCGCAGGATAGCCTCCAGCAACTGGTGAAGGTGGCGATGATCCAGCGTCCCCAGCATGGCCAGCACGCTCTCGAGGCGTACGCTGCCATTACCGTGAGCCAGCGCCTGATCGGTCAGGCTCAGGGCATCGCGCATGCTGCCGTCGGCCGATTTGGCCAAGGCCAGCAGGGCGCGCGGCTCGAACGGTTGCCCCTCCTGATCCAGCACCCACTCTAGCTGCTTGGCGATCTGGGTCTGATCCAGACTCTTCAGATGGAACTGCAGGCAGCGGGAAAGGATGGTAATGGGCAGCTTCTGCGGATCCGTGGTGGCCAGCAGGAACTTCACATAGGGGGGCGGCTCTTCCAGGGTTTTGAGCAGGGCGTTGAAGCTGTGGCGCGACAACATGTGCACCTCATCGATGAGGTAGACCTTGAAGCGGCCACGGGCCGGCCGGTACTGCACGTTGTCGAGCAGCTCGCGGGTGTCTTCCACCTTGGTGCGGGATGCCGCATCGATCTCCAGCAGATCGACAAAATTGCCCTGATCGATCTCGCGGCAGGTGTCGCACACACCGCACGGATGGCTGCTGATCCCCTGCTCGCAATTGAGACTCTTGGCCAGAATGCGGGCTATGGTGGTCTTGCCAACCCCACGGGTACCGCTCAGCAGATAGGCGTGATGCAGCCGTCCCTGATCCAGGGCGTTGGTCAAGGCGGTCAGCACATGGTGCTGGCCTACCACTTGTTCAAACGTATGGGGGCGCCATTTACGCGCCAGAACCTGATAGCTCATAAGTCTCGATGCAGGGATGACAAGGCATTGAGGCAGAATGCTAACACAAATGCCAGGCGGGCTGTATCGGCTATCGGCGAGGTCGGGAGGGATCGCTTGAATTTCAAACCGATGCCCGGATGGGCACCGGTTTCGGGACACGCAGCAGGCTGACGAGGCCTGCGTTGCATCCTGGGGGATTACTCGCCGGCCAGTTCGACCAGTGAGACGACCTTGATGCCGGCCGCCGTCAGGCGGGCATCGCCGCCCAGAGATGGCAGGGAGATGATGAAGGCCGCGTCGGCCACATCACCACCGGCACGGCGGATGAGCTTGACAGTCGCATCGACGGTGCCGCCGGTGGCCAGCAGATCATCGACGACCAGCACCTTGTCACCCGGCACTATGGCATCTGTGTGCAGTTGCAGGGTGTCGGTACCGTATTCGAGGGCATAGGACTCCTCGATCACGTCGCGGGGCAACTTGCCCGGCTTGCGCACCGGCACAAACCCCAGGCCCATGGCGAAGGCGACCGGCGCACCAAAGATGAAGCCGCGGGCCTCGGTGCCGACGATCTTGGTGATCCCTTGATCACGATAATGCTCAGCCAGCAGATCGATGGTGGCCTTGAAGGCCTCCGCGTTCTCTATCAGGCTGGTGATGTCACGAAACAGAATGCCCGGCTTCGGATAGTCGGGGATGGTCTTGATGCTCGCTTCGATAAATTTCAGGGTATCCGGATTCATTGTTTGACCGCTTATTTTTTGAGCCCAGGCGTGGCCGTATTTCTCGATTCCCGCCAGCGGGAAATAAAAAGGCCCGTCACGCAAAATGACAGGCCGACTCCATAGCATTATTGCCGCAATAGCTTAGGGACTTCACTTCGCCATTGCAACTGGCTCCAGTACCGGCAGACGCATTAACCAGGTGAGCAGGATCACCATTATGGCAATGAGCAACAGCCTGACCCACAGCAGGGGCACCACCGCCAGCGACACCGAGAAGGAGAGCAGGATGAAGATGATGGCCCGGCGCCGGGCGTGGCGGCGAATGCCACGATACTGCTGCCAATCGGCGATGGGGGGGCCAAACCAGGGGTGAGCCAGCAGCCAGCGGTGAAAACGGGGGGACGAGCGGGCAAACAGCGCCGCCGCCAACAACATGAAGGGGGTGGTCGGCAACAGGGGCAACACGATTCCTATGATGCCGGTGACGAATGCCAACCAGCCCAATCCCATCAGACACCAACGTTTCATGGCCGCTCCTCTTCCATCCAGCTCTGCTTAGCCTAACAGAGTTGGCCCGAAAGCTGACAGCCCAGCCCCGCGAACGGCGGCTGATTACGCTCAACGAGTGGGCTGACGGCTGACAAGACCGGCCATTACCACTACAATCTGCGCTCTTTTTTCTCCCCTTGTCTTCGGAAGCAGCTATGCGCGTTATTTTGGCCCCCATGCAGGGGGTGCTGGATCACCTGATGCGGGAGGTACTCACCTCCGTCAACGACTACGACCTCTGCGTCAGCGAATTTATCCGCGTGGTCGATCAGCTGCTGCCTGCCAAGGTGTTTTATCGCCTCTGCCCCGAACTCAAGCAGGGCGGCAAGACCCGCGCCGGCACCCCGGTACGGGTGCAACTGCTGGGGCAACACCCCGAATGGCTGGCCGAGAACGCGGTGCGCGCCATCGAACTCGGCTCCCCCGGAGTCGATCTCAACTTCGGCTGCCCCGCCCCCACGGTGAACAAGAGCAAGGGGGGCGCCGTCTTGCTCAAAGAGCCCGACACCATCTACCGCATCGTCAAGGCGGTACGGGAGGCTGTGCCTGCCCACCTGCCGGTCAGCGCCAAGATCCGCCTCGGATACGATGACAAGGATCTCTACCTGGAGAACGCCCAGGCCGTCTATCAGGCGGGTGCCAACGAGCTGGCGGTGCATGCCCGCACCAAGCGCGAAGGCTACAAGGCTCCGGCCCACTGGGAGTATGTGGACGCCATCCGCCGCGCCCTGCCCATCCCGGTCACCGCCAACGGCGAGATCTGGGATCATCAGGATGCGCTGACCTGTGCCAGCGTCTCCGGCTGTGATGCCCTCATGGTCGGGCGCGGCGCCATCTCCCTGCCCAACCTAGCCAACGTGATGAAGACGGGTTGCGCCCACATGAGCTGGGCCCAGGTGCTGCAGCTGATGGTGAACTACACGGAACAGGATCTGGCCAGCGAGAAGGCGGACTACTACCCCAGCCGCATCAAGCAGTGGTTCAGCTACCTCAAGCGGGAATACCCGCAAGCCGATCTGCTGTTTCGCGACATCCGGCTGCACAAAGAGACGGATCCCATCCGGGAGGCCTTGCTGCAAGCCTCGAAAACTGTGATCTAACCGTCCTTTACTTGACGCATATCATCTTGATAATCCTGTCGTCTCCCTATACTGCCCTGGATTTGTAATTCGTCTGTTGGGGGCTAGTGTGTGTGAAATGACGCAAGCTCGGTTGGCCGTGTGGCGTGATCGCCTGCTGACTGACTGGGCGCAAGTAAGAGATGAGTTGATCGGTCAGCTCAAAGCCTGTCGGCGTGACGAGTGGGCGGAAAAAGTGGATCACTGCGAACGGGATCAGCTGGTGGATCTGACCAGTCGCCTCGACTTGCCCAAGGTGGAGCAGAGCGTGGCCAGCCTCAAGCGGATCGATGCCGCCCTCTGTCAAATGGATCTGGGTCTCTATGGCCTCTGTTCCGATTGCGAAGAGCCGCTTGCCATCGAACAACTAGAACAGGATCCGACCCTGCAACGCTGTCCGCGCTGCGAAGCCCGCTATCGCAAGGGATTCCACGCCCACGAACTCTGAGGGATGCACATTCGTGCATCCTCGCTTCCGGGCTGGTCAGCCTGCCGTTTCTATCCAATAATCAACAACAACCACGCTGAACAGGGACAGATCCGTGTACAGAGTCTTGTTGTTATGGTGTCTGTGCTGCACCGTCTGGGCACAGGAGTCACTGGTTGTGGGCTGGTCAAGCTGGCATCCGTTCAGCTTTCGCGATGAACAGCAGCAGTTGCAGGGGCTGGACATCGACTTGCTGGAGGCCATCTTCAGCCGGGCCGGTTTTGACGCCAGTTACAGCGAGATGCCCTGGGCCCGCGTGCTGCGCGAGCTGGAGTTCGGCTCCATACAGTTGGCCATGTCAGCCAGTCAAACCGCCCAGCGCGAACAGTTCGCCCGCTTTTCCATTCCCTATCGCAATGAAGAGACTGTGCTGCTCATCCGGCGCCAGGATGCGTCACGCTGGCAGGGGATAGCCCAGCTCTCCGATCTGCTGCCTCGCACCGAATTCACCATAGGCATGCTGCGCGACTTTGACTATGGCGTGGATTTTCGTGCCTTCATGCAATCTCCCCAGCTGAAAGATCGCCTGCTCGTCAGGCTGCGGCTGGACCAGCTGGTGAAATTGCTGCTGGCAGGCCGCATCCAGGGTGTGGTCATGGATCCCATGGGGCTGCAGGAACTGAGCCTCGTTGGCATGCCACTCGATGAGCTGGCCACACTGCTCACTATCCAGCAGACCCCGGTCCATCTGATGTTGAGCCGCCGCACCACCACGCCCCAGCAGTTGCAACGGCTCGACGAGGCCATCCGGGCGCTGCTGCAGAGCCCGGAATATGGGCAGATCCTAGCACGCTACCGCTACCCGCTGCAGTGAGGCATAGTGAGACAGATAAAAAAATGGGCCCATCGGGCCCATTGTTGACTGTGTCGCTTATTGTGCCAGCAGGTGACCTACCAGCTCATGACGCCACCCTTGCAGCAGCATGGGCTTGTCGGCGCGAGCGCGCTCTTCATCGCTCATGCGCCAGCTCCAGGTGAAGTACTGGTGAATGATCTTCTTGCTCGCCACCAGTTCCGGCGGAATGTTGCTGGCCTTGGCCTTCTCTTCCACCATCCCCTTGATGCGCTTGAGCTCGGCCTTGTACTGGGGATAATCCACCAGCCGGCGAATGGGCTCTGGCCAGCTCGCAGGGTCGCTCTGCTGGGCCGTCGCGACTATGTCCAGCATCCGCTTGCCGTGGATCTTGATTTCGATAGGAGCCAGCCCCAGCTCGTTGAGATCGCGCAGCGACGTGGGTTTGCGCTCCGCCACCTTGAACAGGTGCAGCTCCTTGACCACGAAGTTGAGGGCCAGATCCCGCCGTACCGCTTCTTGCTGACGCCAGGCGGCCAGCTCGCGCAGTATGGCCAGTTCACGGCGCCCCAGTTGCCAGGCATTGATGATCTCGAGATAGGCCTGACGGGGATCGCTGCCCTGGGTTTTGCGGGCCGAGTGGTTCTGACACTCCTGCTCGAACCAGGCAAACTTGCCGCTCTCGTGCAGCCGGGCCATCACCTTCTCGTAGAGCGGCATCAGGTAGAACACATCGGCCGCAGCGTATTCGAGCTGACGCTCGGTGAGCGGACGGGCCAGCCAGTCGGTACGGGCCTGATCCTTCTCCAACTCCACCCCGAGGAACTCCTTGACCAGGGCGCCGAAGCCCACCGAGACGCCGTGCCCCAGGAAGGCAGTCGCCAGCTGGGTGTCGTGCATCTGATTGGGCAGATGGCCGGCCTCGTGCTGGATCAGCTCCAGATCTTCGCCGGAGGCGTGCAATATGGCGATCTGCTCTGCCCGACCAAGCCGTTGCCAGAGAGGGGTGAGATCCAGGGCCAGAGGATCCAGCAGGGCCAGATGCTCGCCATCATAGATCTGGAACAGGCCCAGTTGGGGGTAATAGGTGCGGGTGCGGACGAATTCAGTATCTATGGCCAGGGGAACGTCGGCCAGGGAAGCGAGATACTGTTCCAGTTCGGCTTGCTGTGAAATGAGTTGATAGTGCATCTTTGCCTGCGCGTTGATCAGGGCCAAAAGAAAAAACCGTGGCATGACCCACGGTTTTGCATGACAGCGGTGCATCGCCCGCTATTGCTGCTTGGCAATTTCCTCGTCGCGCAGCACGCGGCGCAGGATCTTGCCCACATTGGTCTTGGGAAGTTCGTCGCGAAATTCTACCAGTTTCGGCACCTTATAGGCAGTCAGATGTGTGCGGCAGTGGGCAATAATCTCGTCCTCCTGCAGTTTTGCATCTTTCTTGACCACGAAGATCTTCACCAGCTCGCCGGAAACCTTGTGCGGCACGCCGACCGCCGCCACTTCCAGCACCTTGGGGTGAAGCGCCACCACATCCTCGATCTCGTTCGGATAGACGTTGAAACCCGAGACCAGGATCATGTCCTTCTTGCGATCGACGATCTTGAAGAAGCCCTGCTCGTCGCACACGGCGATGTCGCCGGTACAGAGCCAACCATCCTGCATCACCTCGGCAGTAGCCTCTGGACGCTGCCAGTAACCCACCATCACCTGGGGACCGCGCACCTGCATCTCGCCGGGCTTGCCAAACTCGGTGATCACCTGACCGGCATCATCCACCAGCCGGATGTCGGTGGAGCAAACCGGCAGACCGATGGAGCCGTTGTAGTCGAGCAGATCGTAGGGGCAGACGCTCACCAGTGGCGAACACTCGGTCAGGCCATAACCTTCCAGCAGCGGGGTATCGGTCAGTCCCTTCCACTGTTCGGCCACCGCCCGTTGCACCGCCATGCCCCCCCCTATGGTCAGCTTCAGCTTGCTGAAATCCATCGACTGGAATTCGCCGTTGTTGACCAGGGCATTGAACAGGGTGTTGACCCCTGTGATGCAGGTGAAGGGGTATTTTCTGATCTCTTTGACGAAGCCCGGGATGTCGCGCGGGTTGCTGATGAGCAGGTTGTATCCCCCCATGCGCATGAACAGCAGGCAGTTCACGGTCAGGGCGAAGACGTGGTAGAGCGGCAGTGCCGTGACCACGAACTCCTTGCCCCGCTCCAGCATGGGGCCGTAGACGCCGAGGCACTGCTCGACGTTGGCGATCATGTTGCGATGGGTCAGCATGGCCCCCTTGGAGAGGCCTGTGGTGCCGCCTGTGTACTGCAGGAAGGCGAGATCGTCGTTGGTGATCTCGGGCTTGATGTACTGCAGGTAGCGCCCCTTGGAGAGGGCCTGACGCATGGTGCTGGCGTGGGGCAGATTGTATTTGGGCACCAGCTTCTTGACGTATTTCACCACGAAGTTGACCAGCGTGCCCTTGGCCAGCCCCAGGTTGTCGCCCATGCGGGTCAGGATGACATGCTTGATCGGGGTGTCGTAGACCACTTTTTCTAGGGTATGGGCAAAGTTGGAGACGATGACGATGGCCTTGGCGCCAGAGTCCTTGAGCTGATGCTCCAGCTCGCGCGGGGTATAGAGCGGGTTGACGTTCACCACTATCATGCCGGCGCGCAGTATGCCGAACACGGCGATGGGGTATTGCAACAGGTTCGGCATCATCACCGCCACCCGATCACCCTGACTGAGCTTGAGCTCGTTTTGCAGGTAGGCGGCAAAGGCGCGGGACTGCTCTTCCAGTCGGCGGTAGGTGATGGTCTGCCCCATGTTGACGAAGGCAGGCTGATCGGCAAACTCGGTCACCGATGCCTCAAACATGTCGACCAGGGAGCTGTATTGGTCTGGGTTGATCTCGGCGGGGACCCCTTCCGGATAACGCTTCAGCCAGACTTTTTCCACGAACTTCTCCTGCATAACTAGCACCTGTGCGCTCACTGTGTTGCCTCCGTCCCTGTTCACATCCATTTAAATCGGTTGTTTTAAGCTCATGCTCTAATGCCGCACATATTTACATAGGGCAACATCAATTAACAGCAAATTAACAACGGAAAAGTGTGAGGGGGAAGACAAACCTGGAATTATTGAAAGCCGGTGATTCTACCGAATTTGACAAAATTTTTCGATACAAACGGCGGTATCGACCGAATTTTCCATATGAAAATGATGGTTTCCCGCTAAAACGACCATTTCTATTCGCTCGAATGCGCCATGACGCAACTGCCACTGCGCCAGCAGGCTGGCAAAGCCCTGCTCGCCCCGGATAAACAGCACAGGGCAGCGGATGGCCCGGATCAACGCCTGGGCCTGGCCTTCGCTCATGCGCAGTGGCGACAGATCCCGCAATCTGGGGTCGCTGCGCCAATGCCAGCGCCCTGCCCGCTCCACCAGTTGTCGCTCACAGATAAGCCGCGCCGCGTGCGGGGCAATGTCCGCCACCTTGCAACGGGCCATTACCGCTTCCTCGATGGAGGCAAAACCATTGGAGACCCGCTCACGGGTGCGGCTGCGATTTAACATCGCCCGCCGCAGCTGGGCCGGCACCTCCTCATCGGGCTGGCTCAAGGGGCCCAGCCCCTCCAGCATGATGAGCCGCTCCACCTGCTCGGGAAAGACACCGGCATAGGCGGAGGCGATCAGCGCCCCGAGGGAGTGACCGAGCAGGCTGAAATGCGACCAGCCTGCGGCCTGAACGATCTGGTAGAGATCGTCCAGCCAGTCGACAAAGACATAGGGGGTGGTTTTGTGATCCGAGTGGCCATGGCCCGGCAGATCGACGCAGATCAGATGAAAATCCGCCAGATAGGGGGACAGAGGCAGAAAGCTGGCGCCGTTGTCGAGCCAGCCGTGCAAGGCGATCAGCAGCGGCTTGCCCTGCTGCTCGTTGTCAAGCAAGGCCACCCGGCGACCATCGGTCAGGGTGACCATTTTCTCCTGCATGATGAGTGTCATGAGCAACCTTAGCGACGCAGCGGCCGTCTCGGCCAGAAGGGATCATAGAAGGGGTCGTAGAAGTAAGGGTCCATGTAACGGATCTCCACCTCCTTCACCGGCGGCCACAGCTTGCTGGAGCTGACATCGAGCACGGAGAAGCGATACTTGTGCTGGCCAATCTGGCCATCCACCGGCTTGTCGACAGTGCCGAGCACCGTCAGGCTGCGCCCCTTGGCATACAGGGTCGGATCGACGAAGCCCTTCATGACAGCGAAGAACCGACCCGGGCTCTGCTCGGTCTGCTCCGGCACGCCGTTGGGTTTGAGCGGCAGATAAACCATTTCGATGACACTCTTTTCCGTCAAATTATGCACCGCCGAGATGACCCCGCTCCAACGCGCCGGCTTGCCTTCCTGACCAGCCAGGGCTGGCTGATACGCCACCAGCTGGCTTTCCGGCTCATAGGCCAGTTCCTTGGGCACGGAGCTGCACGCGCCGAGCAACAAGCCAGCTACCCCTATCACAATCGCACGTTTCATCATGTCACTCTCCTGTTTGCCGAATACCGAACCTGTTACCAGACCCTGTCCGGCATGGGGATCCTGGTTTACGGCAGGAGCGACAGGCATGCCGCTTCCTGCCCTTATTCGCGACCCGGCAATTTTTTCCAGGTTACCTTGTCTCGCAAGTATACCGGGGTGGCCTGCTCCACAGGTACAGCCTCCCCCGCCAGCAAGGCGGCACGCGCCAGCGGCAGCATGTCGACGGCCGCCGGGAAGCGTACCTGGCTCATGACAACCTCCTCGGCCAGACCACCCAGGATCTCGCCATAGGTCTCAAAGCCGGTGCCGACACGGGCCCAGCGACCCGCCAGCGGGCCAGACGCCAACAGCGCAGCCGGATCGCTCACGACCTCCTCACCCACCAGCTGCATGCGGCCATCCTTCAGCGCGTACTGACCGAAGTAGACCTCCCCCATGCGCGCATCGATGGCGGTCAACACCCGCTCGGCGCCTTCCAGCCGATAAGCCCCCTGCGCCATGGCGGCCAGAGTGGAGATGCCGATGAGCGGCACGCCAACCCCGAAGGCCAGCCCCTGGGCCACGCTGATCCCGATCCGCACGCCGGTGAAAGAACCCGGGCCACGCCCGAACGCGATGGCATCGAGCTCGCTCAAGGCTATCCCGGCATCGTCCAACACAGCCTGAACCATGGGCAAGATTTTGCGGGTGTGATCCCGCGGCGCCTCTTCCCAGCGGGAGAACAGCTTGTCACCCACCAGCAGGGCGGCGGAGCAGGCTTCGGTGGCGGTATCAACGGCCAGGATCTTCAACTCGTTCATGCTTTCCAATCTCTATAAAATCAGTCAATTACATAACAGGCAAGCAAGCTGTGCTCGCCCGTTGTTCAATTCTGTCATCTATCTGCAAGCGGCTCGATGAAAAACCTCGATACGGGCTGCGTGGCCGCTGCATCTCTTGAAAAAATAGCCTTAACTGCCGTCAACAGGCCACTGGATACCCATCAGCGGGGCACCTATTCGCCACGATCGAAGAAGCTTCCCTACGTTGCTAGTTCCCGGGTGCAGGGCATATAACCGGCCGTCTTATTCGCCGCGATCGATGAAGCTTCCCAGCGTTTCCAGTTCCCGAGTGCAGGGCACATAACCGGCAGTCTTATTCACCGCGATCGAAGAAACTCCCCAGCGTCCCTAGCTCCCGGGTACGGGGAATGGCGGGCAGACTCTTGATAAAGGTGGCGCCGTAGGGTTTGTTGACCATGCGTGGATCACAGATGACGAGTACACCGTGATCACTGCGATCACGAATGAGCCGTCCCACCCCCTGTTTGAGCGCGATCACCGCCTTGGGCAACTGGAGCTCGGCGAAGGGATCGCCCCCCTTGAGCTTGCAATCATCGACTCGCGCCTTGAGCAGCGGGTCGTCGGGGCTGGCAAACGGCAGCTTGTCGATGATAACACACGACAACGCGGCTCCCCGCACGTCTATCCCCTCCCAGAAGCTGCTGGTAGCCACCAGCACGGCACGGCCATTCTCCACGAACTCCTTGAGCAGCCGCTGCTTGTTGTCCTCCCCCTGCAGCAGCACGGTGCGGCCTATCTCGCGGCGCAGCACCTCGGCCACCTGGCGCATCACCTGATGGCTGGTGCAGAGGAAGAAGCAACCCCCCGGCGTCTTGTTGATGAGGGGGATCATCAGCTGGGCCAACTGCTCGCCCCGCCCGAAGGCGTTGGGCTCGGGCAGAAAACGGGGCACGCACAGCCGCGCCTGTTCGGCGTAATCAAACGGGCTGTCGAGGATGAGCTCGGCGCTGCCCGCGAGCCCGAGTTCAGCCACAAAGTGATCAAAGCGCATGTCCACCGTCAGGGTGGCGGAGGTGAAGATCCAGGCCACCTCGGGACGCAGCACCTCGGCGCCAAAGCGCTCGGCCACCGACAGCGGGGTGATGTTGAGGGAGAAGTGCAGCCGTGAGCAGTCATACCAGTAGGAGAAACCGGTCTGGTTGATAGTCAACACCTCCCCAAGGCGGGCGCGCAGCTCGCAGATCCGCTCGAAGGAGTGATCCAGCTGCTCACCGCGCCCCAGCGCGAGTTTGAGCACCTCGTAACAGAGCCCGAGGGCATCGTTGAGGCGGGCCAGCGCCTGGGCCCAGAGCGGCTGGCGCAACATGTCGCGGGTATTGCCACGGCCACCGTCCACCCCAAAGGCGAGGCGCAGATCCTGGCTGGCGATGGAGAGCCGGTCCGCTGCCTTGCCAAGCTGCCCCATGTCGTGGGCCTCGGCGCGATAGGCCAGCTGGATATCCTGCGCCAGATCCTGGATGGTGCGGCTGCCCACCGATTTGCCGAAGTAGTTGGTGGCGATCTCCGCCAACTGGTGCGCCTCGTCGAACACATAGACCTGGGCTTCGGGCACCAGCTCGCCAAATCCCGTGTCTTTCACCGCCATATCGGCGAAGAAGAGGTGATGATTGATCACCACCACCTGGGCATCCATGGCACGGCGGCGGGCCACCACCAGATGGCAGTCGTCGTAATAGGGGCAGTCGCGGCCTAGGCAGTTGTCGTTGGTACTGGTGACGTGGGCCAGGATCTCGGCGTTCTCCTGCAGACCCGGAATGTCACCCACATCGCCGTTGTCGGTGGCGGTGGACCAGGACTTGACCTTGACCAGATCGTTGAGGATTTCCGGCTTTTGCAGATGGGATTCGCTGAGCAGGCGATTCATGCGCTCTATGCACAGGTAGTTGCTGCGCCCCTTGAGCAGGGCCACCGGCGGGGTGTAGGAGAGCGCCCCCGTGATGGTAGGCAGATCGCGATAGAAGAGCTGCTCCTGCAGGTTCTTGGAGCCTGTGCTGATCACCACCCGCTTGCCGGACTCCAGCGCCGGCACCAGATAGGCATAGGTCTTGCCGGTGCCCGTGCCCGCCTCCACCAGCAGACGGCCACCGCTCTTGATGGCGCTGGAGACGGCCTCGGCCATGGCCAGTTGCGGGGCGCGGGCAACAAAGCCGTCAATGTGGCTGGCCAGAGGGCCATCTGGCTTGAACAGGGTCTGGATGGTCAAAAGGGCGTCCCGCAGCAAAAGCGGGCATTATGCCAAAAATGCGGTGAAAGCGGGACTGATAATGCGTTCAGACGAAGAGATCGATCTGGTGCTCGGGATCCGGCTTGTGATCGTCCTCTTCGGGCTTTGGCTGATCACGTTTGGCAGAGGGGTAGGCCTGCTGGCGCTGCTGGGACTCACCGTTGTCGGTGCTGGTCTTGCGCAACTGGTGCTTCTGGCTGATCTGGGTCACTTCCCGCTTGATGTCGTCAGGACTCGGGGTCGCTGGCGCCCGCGGCAAAATGGGAAACAACAGGTCCTGGCTGGGCATGATCTCGCCTCCTCTGGGGCATCTTGTCTAGTTATCGACCAAGAAACCGTTTTCTCAACTTTAATCGATGGAATCACATTTTCGAGTTGCTTTTTCCGTCAAGGAAGGTAGTTTAAATCGGGCGTCAACTACGACATCTTATTTGTAAAGGATTAGTTACATGAAGTTCACCCTGCTGAAGACTCATCACCACCATCATCATCCCGACTAGTCTTTCAGGAGGTTGACTGCTGGAAGACACTTAACTGGTGACTTCCAAAAGGACCGCAAGATTCATAAACCCTCGGAAGCACATACTTCCGAGGGTTTTTTCGTTTTTGACTAGAAGGAAATCGAGCAAATGGAAACACAACGCCTGCGTATCGCCATGCAAAAGTCCGGTCGTCTAAGCCAGGATTCCCAAGCCCTGTTCAAGAGCTGCGGCCTCAAGATCAACCTGCGCGAGCAGCGCCTTATCGCCCATGTGGAAAACATGCCCATCGACATACTGCGGGTGCGTGATGACGACATCCCCGGTCTGGTGATGGAAGGGGTGGTCGACCTTGGCATCATAGGTGAGAACGTGCTGGAAGAGGCGCAGCTCATTCGCGCCTCCCAGGGGCTGCCCGCGGAAGTGAAAACCCTCAAGCAGCTCGATTTCGGGGGCTGCCGCCTGTCGCTGGCGGTGCCGGACGATGTGGCCTACACGGGGCCGCAGAGCCTGGCGGGCAAGCGCATCGCCACCTCCTACCCAGGTCTGCTCAAGCGCTTCTTCGATGAGAAGGGGCTCAATTTCAAGAGCGTCATGCTGGGCGGCTCGGTGGAAGTGGCGCCGCGCGCTGGTCTGGCCGATGCCATCTGCGATCTGGTCTCCACAGGCGCGACCCTGGAGGCCAACGGCCTCAAAGAGGTGGAGGTGATCTACCGCTCCAAGGCGGTGCTGGTGCAGGCCCCCAACCCCTTGAATGAGGCCAAGCAGAAGCTGATCGACAAGCTGCTGCCCCGCATCCAGGGCATGCAACAGGCGCGCGAGAGCAAGTACATCATGCTACACGCCCCCAAAGACAAGCTCGATGCCATCACGGATCTGCTGCCCGGCGCCGAGCGCCCTACCATAATGCAGCTGGCCGGTGACACCAATCAGGTGGCGCTGCACGTGGTATCCAGCGAGACCCTGTTCTGGGAAACCATGGAGCAGCTCAAGGCCCTAGGTGCCAGCTCCATCCTGGTGCTGCCCATCGAAAAAATGATGGAATAAGGAGGGGACACCATGCAGACCCTGATCTGGAAGACCCTCTCCCCCGCCCAGCAAACCGACGTGCTGACCCGGCCCGCCCTCAATGACGAGGCGGACATAGGCGCCGTGGTCAAGGAGATCATCGCAGCCGTGCGCAGCCGTGGCGACGAGGCCCTGCGCGAGCTCGGCCTGCGTTTCGAACGCGCCCCCCGTGAACAACTGCGGGTCAGCGAGGCCGAAATCGAGGCCGCCTGTGCGCGGCTGGATGATGACATCAAGAGTGCCATCGAAGCCGCGATTGCCAATATTCGCACCTTCCACGCCGCCCAGGTGCAGCCGGTGGTGCGGGTCGAGACCCAGCCCGGCGTGGTGTGCGAGCTGCGCACCCAGCCCATCAGCCGGGTCGGTCTCTATGTGCCGGGGGGCAGTGCACCGCTCCCCTCCACCGTCATGATGCTGGCAATTCCGGCACGCCTAGCTGGTTGCCGTGAGGTGGTGCTCTGCACCCCGTCGCCGGCCAGCGACGAGATACTGTTTGCCGCCCGCGCCTGCGGCGTCGAGAAGGTATTCGCCATCGGCGGCGCCCAGGCCATCGCCGCCATGGCCTATGGCAGCGAGAGCATCCCCAAGGTGGACAAGATCTTCGGCCCGGGCAACGCCTACGTGACCGAGGCCAAGGGCCAGGTCTCCCGTGACTGGCGCGGCGCCGCCATCGACATGCCCGCCGGCCCCTCCGAGGTGCTGGTGATTGCCGACGAGAGCGCCAATCCAGCCTTCGTGGCTGCAGATCTGCTTTCCCAGGCCGAGCACGGCCCCGACAGTCAGGTGGTGCTGGTCACCACCTCACCCCTGCTGGCCGATGCCATTGCCGGCGAGATCAAGGGCCAGCTGGCCCGGCTCAGCCGCCGCGAGATCGCCGCCAAGGCGCTGGGCGCCAGCCTGGTGATCCTCTGCGACAGCCTGGACGAGGCCTGCGCCATCTCCAACGCCTATGCGCCGGAGCACCTGATAGTGCAGACCCGGGCGCCACGGGAACTGCTTGGCAAGCTCGAGAACGCCGGCTCCATCTTCCTTGGGGCATGGACACCGGAGTCGGTCGGCGATTACGCCAGCGGCACCAACCACACCTTGCCCACCTACGGCTACGCCCGCACCTGCTCGAGCCTGGGGCTGGCCGATTACCAGCGCCGCTACACTGTGCAGGAGCTCAGCGTCGAGGGCATCCAGGGGCTCGGCCCCATAGTCCAGCGCATCGCCCAGGCAGAAGGGCTCGATGGCCACAAAAACGCCGTCACCCTCAGGTTGAGCGCACTTTCAAACCAGCCGCAAAAGGATTTGTCATGAGCATCGTCAATCTGGCCCGCCGCGTGGTGCGGGCCCTCACCCCTTACCAATCCGCCCGCCGCATCGGCGGCAAGGGCCACATCTGGCTCAATGCCAACGAGGCGCCCCAGGCCTACCCCTTCACCATCGAGGGGAGTCGCCTCAACCGCTACCCCGAGCCCCAACCGGCCGAGGTGATCAACGGCTACGCCGCCTATGCGGGGGTTAGCCCAAGTCAGGTGCTGGTGAGCCGGGGCGCCGACGAGGCCATAGAGCTGTTAGTTCGCACCTTCTGCGAGGCGGGGCAGGATCAGATCCTGATCTGCCCGCCCACCTACGGCATGTACGCCATCAGTGCCGAGACCTGTGGCGTGGGTATCGTCGAACAGCCTTTGACTGCCAGCCGTCAGCCGGACTGGGCCGCCATCGCCGACCGCCTCTCCGACGTCAAGCTGGTGTTCCTCTGCTCCCCCAACAACCCCACCGGGGATCTGATGGGTCGCGACGGCCTGATCGCCCTGCTGGAGAAAGCCAGAAAACGCGCCATTATCGTGGTCGACGAGGCCTATATCGAGTTCTGTCCAGAGGCGTCCGTGGTGGACTTGCTGGCCCGTTTCCCCAATCTGGTGGTGACCCGCACCCTCTCCAAGGCCTTTGCCCTGGCCGGGATCCGCTGCGGCTTTACGCTGGCGAGCCCCGAGGTGATCGCCATGCTGGCCAAGGTGATAGCTCCCTACCCCATCCCGGATCCCATCGCCCAGATAGCGACGCAGGCGCTCTCCCCCATGGGACTGGAGCTGATGCAGGAGCGGGTCACCGAGCTCAACAAGCAGAAGGCGATGATCAAGGCCGAGCTGGCCAGCCTGGCCTGCGTGCGGGAGCTTTTCGAGGACAAGGGCAACTTCATACTGGTGCGCTTCGTTGACGGCGCCACCGTCTTTGCCGCCATGAAGGCCGCCGGCATCATATTGCGGGATTTCTCCACCAAGCCGGGCCTGGACAACAGCATTCGCATCACCATCGGCTATCAGGGCGAAATGGACGCCGTGATCGCAGTATTGCGAGACGTCTCGGCCAACCGGATGCCACTCAACAACCCGTCTGCCGCCAGCGTATAAGGATGTCATTGATGAAGACCCCGTTTTTGTTTATCGACCGCGACGGCACCCTGATTGAAGAGCCGGTGACCGACAAGCAGGTGGACAGCCTCGCCAAGCTGCGCTTCGAACCCATGGTGATCCCTGTACTGCGCGAGCTGCAGGCCGCCGGTTACGTGCTGGTGATGGTGACCAACCAGGATGGGCTGGGTACGGCCAGCCTGCCGCTGGAAAACTTCCAGCCGCCCCACGACCTGATGATGCACCTGTTTGAATCGCAAGGGGTCCACTGGGAACAGGTGCTGATCTGCCCGCACTTCCCGACCGACGGCTGCAGCTGCCGCAAGCCCAATCTGGGACTGGTGAAGGAGTATCTGGCCTCCGGTCGCATCGATTTCGCCAACTCTTTCGTGATTGGTGACAGACAGACCGACCTGCAGCTCGCCGACAACATGGGCATCCGTGGCATTCGCTATCAGCCGCAGGATCACGACTGGCTCGCCATCCGTGATCAGTTGCTGTCCAAGGGACGCGTGGCCGAAGTGGAGCGCTACACCAAGGAGACCCGCATCCAGGTGGCGGTGGATCTCGACAAGATCGGCGGCAACCAGATCGCCACCGGCATCGGCTTCTTCGATCACATGCTGGATCAGATAGCGACCCACGCCGGTTTCAGACTCAAGCTGAAGGTGAGCGGCGATCTGCACATCGACGATCACCACACTGTGGAAGATGTGGGGCTGGCGCTGGGTCAGGCCATGCGCCAGGCGCTCGGCAACAAGCGCGGCATAGGCCGTTTCGGCTTCGTGCTGGCGATGGATGAGGTACAGGCGGTGATCGATGCCCGCCCGCTCACCGAGCAGGAAGTGAGTACCGCCCTGGACTTGAGCGGTCGCCCCTACTTCGTGTTTGACTGCCCGAGCGGCTTTGGCCGCGACAGCGTGGGCGAGATGGCCACCGAGATGGTGCCCCACTTCTTCCGCTCCCTGTCGGACGCCATGGCCATCACATTGCAGATGAAGGTCGGCAGCGGCAACACCCACCACCAGGTGGAGGCGCTGTTCAAGGGCTTTGGCCGCGCTTTGCGCCAGGCCATCCGGGTGGAAGGGAGCGAGCTCCCCTCCAGCAAGGGAGTTTTGTAATGGCAACGAACTCTCAAAAGCTGGTGATTATCGATACCGCATTGATGGTGCGGATCTCGCCAATCGACATGGGTAGGGGCACACGATGAGTACTCAGAAACTGGTCATCATCGACACCGGCTGCGCCAATCTGGCCTCGGTCAGAATGGCGTTCGAGCGCCTCGGCGTGCAGCCCCTGGTTTCCAGCAAGGCGGCCGATATCGAGAGTGCCGACAAGCTGATCCTGCCCGGGGTCGGCACAGCCGTGGCGGCCATGAAAAACCTCAACGAGCGCAATCTGGTGCCCCTGATCCGCGCCGCCAAACAGCCGCTGCTGGGCTTTTGCCTCGGCATGCAGATGCTGGCGGAGGCGTCCGAAGAGAGCATGAGTGCAGATGGCAGCAGCGGCGATCTGATCGACTGCCTCGGCATAGTGCCGGGCAAGATCCGGCTGATGGAGGTGGGCAAGCTGCGCCTGCCCCACATGGGCTGGAACCAGATTGAGCACGACGAGCGCCATCCCCTGCTCAAGGGCATCCCGAGCGGCAGCTACTTCTACTTCGTCCACTCCTACGCCCTGGAGGTGACAGACGCGACGCTCGCCACCTGTGACTATGGCACGCCCTTTACCGCCATCGTCGGGCGGGACAACTTCTTCGGCGCCCAATTCCACCCGGAGCGCTCAGGCGCAGCGGGAGCCCGTTTACTGCAAAACTTTTTGGAGCTATGACAAGGATGATCATTCCTGCAATTGACCTTATCAAGGGTCAGGTGGTTCGCCTCTATCAGGGTGACTACGACCAGAAGACCGCCTACAGCGACAGCCCGCAGGCCCGCTTTGACGAATATGTCTCCCAGGGGGCGGTGCAACTGCACCTGGTGGATCTGGACGGTGCCAAAGAGACACAGGCCCGCCAACTCCCCCTGCTGACCCAGCTGCTGTCGGCCACCGAGGCGCCGGTACAGGTGGGCGGCGGAGTGCGCACCGAGCAGGATGTGGCGGATCTGCTGGCCGCCGGTGCCAGCCGGGTGGTGATCGGCTCCACCGCCGTCAAGTCCCCGGATCTGGTGGCGAGCTGGATGGAGAAGTATGGCCCCGAGCAAATCGTGCTGGCGCTGGACGTCAATATCGACGCCCAGGGCAATCGCCATATCGCCGTGGCAGGCTGGCAGGAGAACAGCGGCGTGACCATAGAGGCGCTGATCGAGCGCTTCCTGCCGGTCGGTCTCAAGCATGTGCTCTGCACCGACATCAGCCGCGATGGCACCCTGGCGGGCACCAACGTCGAGCTCTATCGGGATCTCTGTGCCCGCTACCCGAGCGTGGCCTTTCAGGCCTCGGGCGGCATTGGCGGGATCCAGGACATAGAGGCGCTCAAGGGCTCCGGGGTCAAGGGGATCATCCTCGGCCGTGCCCTGCTGGAGGGCAAATTCTCCGTGGGTGACGCCATCACCTGCTGGGCCAACGGCACGCCAGATTGACGGTTTGATCAGCCACCGTGACATGAGAGCCTGCCTGGCCACAGGGGTCGGGCAGGTATCTCTCCATCCAGAGATAAGTCGGGGTAAGTCCTTATTACTTGGTAACAATTGACTCTATACTCGAACTCATTGAGACAACGTCACGGAGGACTTATGTTCACATCTCACGCCGCCACCATACTGATCGTCGATGACTCGCCCGAGAATCTGATGGTGCTGACCGATCTGCTCTCTCCCACCTATCGGGTGCTGGCCGCCCAGAGCGGAGAGAAGTGCCTGCGGATCGCCACTGGCAAGACGGCGCCGGATCTCATCCTGCTGGATGTGATGATGCCGGGCATGGATGGCTATGAGGTGCTCAAACAGTTGCGCATCACCCCCGAGACCAGCCGTATTCCCGTGGTGCTGCTCACCGCCCTCGCCGATCCCCAGAGTGAAGAGTACGGATTGTCGCTGGGAGCGGCCGATTACATCACCAAGCCCATCAAACCGGCCATCGTCCAGGCCCGGGTGCGTACCCAGCTGGAGGCCAAACAGGCCCGTGACGGCTTGCAGAGCCAGAACACGGCGCTGGAGGCCGAGGTGGCACGCCGCATGATGGAGAACGACCTGATCCAGCAGGTCTCCATCCGTGCCCTCGCCCACCTGGCGGAGATCCGTGACCCCGAAACCGGCAACCACATCTTGCGCACTCAGGGCTACGTGCGGCAACTGGCCAGCGCCCTCGCCACGCATCCCCGCTTTGCCGAGACCCTGACCCCTCGCTACATAGACCTGCTGAGCCGCTCGGCCCCCTTGCACGACATCGGCAAGGTGGGCATTCCCGATCACATACTGCTCAAACCGGCCAAGTTGACGGTGGAAGAGTGGGGCACCATGCGCACCCATGCCAAGCTCGGCAGCGATGCCATCGAGCAAGCGGAGCAAGACATAGAACAACCCTTGGCATTCCTTACCCTGGCCAAGGAGATTGCCCACTGGCACCACGAGAAGTGGGACGGCAGCGGCTACCCTGACGGCCTGCACGGCGATGATATTCCCCTCTCGGCCCGGCTGATGGCGCTGGCCGACGTGTTTGACGCCCTCATCAGCGTAAGGGTCTACAAGGCCGCCATGCCCTATGACGAGGCGAGAACCCTGATCCTCACCGGCAGCGGCCAGCATTTTGATCCGGACGTGGTGGCGGCATTCGACAGCCATTTCGAACAGTTCGTCGCCATCGCCGAGCGCTACAAGGATGACAACGAGGCACAGCATGGCTGACCAGCCCCCGCTCACCCGGGCCTACATTCTCAACATAGTGCTGACCTATGCCGCCGTGGCCAGCCTGTGGATCCTGCTCTCCGACAAGGCAGTGGAGTGGCTGTTCAGCACTCAGGCCCAGTTTGCCTTGGCCAGCACCATCAAGGGTTGGCTGTTCATCCTCATCACGGCGCTCATGCTCTATGCCATGCTGCGCCGTCGCATCGACATGCCAGTGGTCAACCGTCAATTCTCTCGCCGTCAGCTCTTGCCCCTTATCCTGATCAACGGCCTGATCCTGGGGCTCACCGGCATGGCCATCGCCCAGAGCCTGGGTCACACCCAGGACAAGGAGATAGCCAGGATCGAGGCCATCGCCGATCTCAAGAGCAAACAGATCACCGAGTGGCTCAATGCACGTGAGCGCGATGCCCGCCTGCTGATCGAAAGCCCGCTCTATGCCAATCTCTATCGCCAGGGACAAGTTGCACATCCGGCGGATGGACATACCCCCCTGATGACCCGGCTGGCCGAGTTCATCTCCATCAGGGGATTCAGCGCGGCGACCGTATTCAGCCCGGCCGGCACAGCCCTGTGGCAGACCCCGGGGGCCAGCGGTCTTGGCACGCCACTGCGCGAGGCCTTGGCTCAAGTGGAAGCGGGCAACGTCATGCGGGTGGGGCCCTATCTCGATGAGCAGGGCCAGCCCAGGCTCGACTTCATAGCCCCGCTGTCCATGCCTGGCAGCGGCGCCCCTCTTGTCGTGCTGCAGATCAGCTCCAGCGACTGGCTCAACCACATTCTCAAGCAGTGGCCCATACCGGCCAGCAGCGGGGAAGCCCTGCTGTTTCGCAAACACGGCAATCAGGTGCAGTTTCTCAATGACGTGCGCTATCGCCCCCACTCTGCCCTCACCCTGCAGATCCCCATCGACAACAAGACGCTGCTGGCGGCCCAGTTTCTCAACGGCGGTGCCAAAGAGGGGCTCAGGCAGACGTTCTTTGGCCAGGATTACCGGGGGGTCGAGGTCTTTGGCACCATCCACTCCGTCATCGGCACCGACTGGTATCTAATCGCCAAGATAGACAAGACGGAGCTCAACCACGCTGCTTTCAGGGAGAGTATCTGGATTGGGCTCATAGGCATGCTGGTGCTCTTCATCGCCAACGCCGGCATCATATTGCTACGCCAGCATACCCAGCTCTTCATGGCAGAGCAGATCCGCCAATCCCAGGCGGGACGCCTGCAGGCGTTGCAACTGCTCTCCGCCATTGCCGACAGCTCGGAAGACGCCATCTTCGCCAAGGACATGGAAGGCAAATACATCTTGTTCAACCGTGCCGCCAGCCAGTTCGTCGGCAAGCCGGCCGCCGATATGCTGGGTCAGGATGACATGGCCATCTTCCCACCCGACCAGGCACGAATGTTGATGGATCTGGGCCAGCAGGTCATCGCCCGCAACAAGGTACAGACACAGGAGGAGTACCTCACCCTGCCCAGCGGCGATCGGGTGTTCCTCGCCACCAAAGGGCCGCTGCAAGACAACGAGGGCCAGGTGATCGGCATCTTCGGCATCTCCCGCGACATAACGGATTTCAAACGGGCCGAGGCGGGCCTCAAGGAACGGGAAGGTCTGTTTCGCGCCCTGGTGGAACAGTCCCTGGCCGGCATCTACATACTCCAGCAGGGCCAGCTCTGTTACATCAACCCGGGCTTCGCTCGCCTGTTCGGCTACAGCTCGACCAACTCCCTGCTGAAAGTCGGCACGCTGCACGCTCTGGCCAGCCCGAAAGACAGCGACAGGGTGGCGGAGCAATTGCTGCGCTGCGAGCAGGAAGATACCGAGATCCACACCCGGTTCACCGCCTTGCACCACGACCATCAGAACATAGAGGTGGAGCTGTATGGGCGGCGCGTCGACTATCGTGGCCAGCCCGCCGTTCTCGGCCTCTTGCTGGACGTGACCGAGCGGGAGCAGGTCGAGCAGGCTCTGACCCGTCAGGCCACGGAACTGCGCCAGCAAAACAGCGAGCTGGAGCGTTTCAACAAGGTGATGGTGGACAGGGAGCTGGCCATGTTGACCCTCAAGCACCAGATCAATGCGCTGTCACTTCAGCTTGGGCAGCAGCCGCCCTACCCTCAAGCCCCCACACCGCCAGAGGAGTCCCAATGATGAGCTGGTCTCAGCTGTGGCATACCCGCCAGCCCCGGCAACGGTGGGGGGTCTGCCTGCTGGCCATTCTGCTGCCCATTCTCATGTTGCAGATCCGGATACAGCTGCCCATCGCCTTTGGCGAACGGCCGCTGCTGGTGCTCTTCATGCTGCCAATCATCCTCTGCTCCCTGCTCGGTGGCCTGCTGCCGGGTCTGCTCAGCACCCTGGTGAGCGCCCTGGTCACTACCTACTTCCTGCTGCCCCCGATCCATTCGCTGACCATTGCCGCCGGCCAGGATCTGGTGCAATGGGGAATACTGCTCGCCAACGGCGTCCTCATCAGCCTGCTCAGCGCCGCCATGCACAGCTCCCGCGCCAGGGAGACCCAGCGCTGGCAGGAGCTGATGAACATCCAGTCCCGTCTGCAGCAGAGCGAAACCCGCTTTCAGGCCACCTTCGAGCAGGCGGCGGTGGGCATTGCCCTGGTCGCCCCGGACGGCAAATGGCTGCGGGTCAACCAGCGGCTGTGCGACATGGTGGGCTACCAGGCCGATGAGTTGATGGGCATGACCTTCCAGCAGATCACCCACCCGGATGACCTCTTCATCGACCAGACCTATGTGACCCAGATGCTGGCGGGCGAGCGGCCTCATTACACCCTGGAGAAACGCTACCTGCGCAAGGGGGGCGACATTCTCTGGATCACCCTCACAGTGGCGCTGGTCCGGGATCTCAAGGGGGAGCCCGACTACTTCATCTCGATCATCGAGGACAACCAGCAACGCAAGGAGACCGAAGAGGCCCTGCGCCGCAACGAGGTGATCCTGCGCGAATCCCAGCATCTGGCCAAGATAGGCAACTGGCGCTGGCATATTGCCGACAACAGCCACTACTGGTCACCCGAGATCTACCGTATCTATGGCCGCGACCAGTCTCTGCCCCCCGCCGTCTATCCCGAGGTGAGGAAATATTTCACCCAGGAAGGGTGGCGCGCCATCGCCCAGGCAGTCGAGCATTGCCTGCAGACCGGCTATCCCTACGAGTGCGATGCCGAGGTGATACACGAACAGGGGGAGCCCATCTGGATCATTGCCCGGGGCGCCGCCTTGCGCGATGGCAGTGGCACCATAGTCGAGCTGTACGGCACGGTACAGGACATCACGGAGCGCAAACTGACCGAGCAGCAGCTGCTGCAAAACCAGCAGGTGGCACTCGATACCCAGCGCCGTGCCCGTCTGGCGGCACTGAATCTGATGGACGATGCCATCAGCGCCCGCATCCGCGCAGAGACCACCAGCACAGCCCTGCGCAATAGCGAACAGCGCCTGCTGATGGCTCAGGAAGGGGCACACGTCGGCATCTGGGAGTGGGACATCCCGAGTGGCCAGCTGTTCTTCTCCCCCGAATGTGCCCGCCTCTATGGCCGCAGTGTGGAGCAGCTCAACACCTTCAGCACCTGGCAGAGTTGCGTGCATCCGGACGACAAGGTCCGCATCGACAAGCTGCTGTCCGACTTGCCAGGAGCAGGCAAACCGCTCGAGATAGAGTTTCGCATCCTGCTGCCCAGCGGTGACACCCGCTGGTTGGTGAGCAAGGGCAGCGTCTATCGGGATGCCCAGCAGCGCCCGCTGCGCCTGCTCGGCATCAATCTGGACATCACGGAGCGCAAGCAGGCCGAACAACAGTTGCGGCAACTGTCGCTGGCCCTGGAGCAGAGCCCGGATGGCGTCTTCATCACGGATACCCAGGCGCGCATCGAGTACGTCAACGTCGCCTTCCTGGCCGCCAGCGGATACCAGCAGAGCGAGGTGCTGGGCCAGACCCCTTCCCTGCTACGCTCCGGTCTCACCCCCAAGGCGACCTATGTTGCCCTGTGGGACGCCATCCATCAGGGTCAGCGCTGGCATGGCGAGTTCATCAACCGCCGCAAAGATGGCTCCCACTATCAGGTGCTGGCCACCGTCTCCCCCATCCGGCAGGAGAACGGCGTCATCACCCACTATGTAACCGTGCAGGCGGACATCACGGAGAAGAAACAGCTCGGCGAGGAGCTGGATCAATACCGCTACCACCTGGAAGAGATGGTCAACGAGCGCACCCTGCAACTGGCCCAGGCCCATCAAAGGGCGGAGAGCGCGAACCGTGCCAAGAGCGCCTTCCTGGCCAACATGAGCCACGAGATCCGTACCCCCATGAACGCCATTTTGGGGCTCACCTATCTGCTCAAGCGCGACACTCCGGATCACACCCAGCACGATCGGCTGGAGAAGATAGACAACGCCGCCCAGCACCTGCTCACCATCATCAACGACATACTGGATCTCTCCAAAATCGATGCGGGCAAGATGGTGCTGGAGCAGAGTGACTTCTCCCTCACCGCCATGCTGGACAATGTCAGCGCCCTGATGAGCGAGCAAGCCCGCGCCAAGGGGCTCACCATCATAGTCGACATAGGGGATACACCCGCCTGGGTCCATGGCGACATCACCCGCCTGCGCCAGGCGCTGCTCAACTACGCGGCCAATGCCATCAAGTTCACCGAACAGGGCTCGGTCACCCTGCGGGTACGGATAGAGCGCCCGCTGCCCACGGGGTATCTGCTGCGCTTCGAGGTGGAAGACACCGGCATCGGCATCAGTCCGGAACAGAGCGATAAGCTGTTCCAGGCATTCGAGCAGGCCGACGTCTCCACCACCCGCAAGTACGGCGGCACCGGCCTTGGCCTGGCGATCACCAGCCGGCTCGCCACCCTGATGGGGGGCGAGGTCGGTCTGAGCAGCGTGCCGGGCAAGGGCAGCTGCTTCTGGTTCACCGCCCTGCTCTCTCCGGGGCAGAGCGAGCCGCAGCAAGCCGCGCGACTCGAGCAGACGGTGCAGCAGGCGCTCTTTTTCTCCAACCACGCCCGCGTGCTGCTGGTGGAGGACAACGCCATCAACCGCGAGGTGGTGCTGGAACTGCTCAACAACAGCGGCCTCGTCATCGAGACCGCCGTCAACGGCCAGGAGGCGCTGGAGCGCGTCAGCCAGCACGCCTTCGATCTGATCCTGATGGACATACAGATGCCCCTGATGGATGGCTACAGTGCCACCCGCGCCATCCGTATCTTGCCGGGCTGGGAGAAGATCCCCATTCTGGCGCTGACCGCCAGTGCCTTTGAAGAGGACAAAAAAGCCTGTGAGGCGGCGGGCATGAACGATTTCATCGCCAAGCCAGTGACCCCCGCCAAGCTGTTTGAGGCGCTGCAACTGTGGTTGCCCGCCAGCACGCCGGTGCAGCCTCAATACCAGCGCAGGGCCAGCGATACCCTGATAGCCCCGCTCGCCCGACTGCAATCCTTCCCCGGTCTGGATCTGCAACAGGGGTTGGCGGCGCTGCAGGGCAATCAGGTGAAATACGCCGCCTTGCTGCGCCACTTCGCCAGTGAGCACAGCCAGGACATGCAACTGCTCAGCAGCCATCTGCAAGCGGGCGATCAACCGGCCGCCACGCGCCTCGCCCACACCTTGCGCGGCGTCGCCGCGACTCTGGGCTGGGTATCCCTGGCCGACCAGAGCCAGCGGCTGGAACACGACCTGTCCCGCGATGGCAGCGAGCTGACCGATCAAATGGCGGAGATAGCGAACGCACTCGGTGCCCTGCTTGAACTGCTGGGTCAGGAAGAGCCTGAACCCGCCGCAGTGTCGGCCCCCCTCAACGGTCACTGGCAGCAGCAGTTGCTGCGCCAGATTGAAGACCTGCTGCTGCAAAGCGACACAGCCGTCATTCCGCTGTTCGAGCAGTACGCCGGCCCCCTGCTCCTTAGCCTCGGGCCCAAAGGGGATACTCTGGCACGCCAGTTGAAAGTGTTCGATTTCGACGGCGCCCTGCTCACCCTGCGCAGCCTGCAGGCAACGCAGGAACATACCACAGAATTTGAACCGGCCAGCCCGGATGCGCCGACCCGGCATCCTGCGGCGACAAAGAGAGATAAAGGGTTGAATCACTGAATAAAGTCATGCATATAGTGTTGGTTCCCCTGTCGAACACGTCCCCTTGCGGCCACGTTGTCGCCCGGTTGGGCACCACCTGTTGAAGCATGCCGACGATCTTCACTCATTGGCCGTCTGACGCCCGCGTCACCCGGCAATAACGATGTTTTTAACCGTGCGTTACATGGAGCAACGAGCATGTTGTCAAAGCGTATTATCCCCTGTCTGGACGTCAAAGATGGCGTTGTGGTCAAGGGAGTGCAATTTCGAAATCATGAAGTGATGGGCGGCATCGTCGAGCTCGCCCGCCGCTACGCAGAGGAAGGGGCCGACGAACTGGTGTTCTATGACATCACCGCCTCGAGCGATGCCCGTGTGGTCGACAAGAGCTGGGTCAGCCGGGTGGCGGAAGTCATCGACATCCCCTTCTGTGTCGCCGGTGGCATCAAGAGCGTGGAGGATGCCCGCCAGATCCTCGAATTTGGCGCAGACAAGGTCTCCATCAACTCGCCGGCCCTGGCCGATCCCGCCCTCATCACCCGACTGGCGGAGCGCTTCGGCGTGCAGTGCGTGGTGGTGGGCATCGACTCCTATTTTGATGCGCAGACCGGTCACTATCAGGTCAAGCAGTTTACCGGCGACGAGAGCCGCACCCGCACCACAGCCTGGCATACCCTGGATTGGGTGCAGGAGGCGCAAAAGCGCGGCGCCGGCGAAATCGTGCTGAACGTGATGAATCAGGATGGCATGCGCCAGGGCTACGACCTCGAGCAGCTCAAGCTGGTGCGCGCCGTCTGCAAGGTGCCGCTGATCGCCTCCGGTGGTGCCGGCACCATGGCACACTTCCTCGATGCTTTTACTATCGCCGACGTGGACGGGGCCCTGGCCGCCTCCGTGTTCCACAAGGGCCTTATCCCCATTCCCGAATTGAAACGCTGGCTGAAAACCGAAGGAGTCGCCATCCGTGAATAATCAAGCTGTAAACAACGAGCTACCGCTCGCCGAGCGCCTGGACTGGGCAAAGTGTGATGGCATGATCCCCGCCATCGTCCAGCATGCCGCGAGCGGCGAGGTGCTGATGCAGGGATTCATGACCCGCGAGGCGCTGGAAAAGACCCAGGCCACCGGCCAGGTCACCTTCTTCAGCCGCAGCAAGCAACGCCTCTGGACCAAGGGCGAAAGCTCGGGCCATGTGCTCAAGCTGGTCGCCATCAGCACCGACTGCGATCAGGACTCCCTGCTGATCGCCGCCAACCCCGTCGGCCCCACCTGCCATCTGGGCACGCCCTCCTGCTTCGACGGCCACCCTGTGCCGCCGCTCGGCTTCCTGGCAGAGCTCGAGCAGCTCCTGGCATCGCGCAAGGGCGCCGACCCGGCCACCAGCTACACCGCCAGCCTCTATGGCAAGGGCACCAAGCGCATCGCCCAGAAGGTGGGTGAAGAGGGTGTGGAAGTGGCGCTGGCCGCCATGGCCAAGGATCGTGAGGAGCTCATCAACGAATCCGCCGATCTGCTCTACCACCTCACAGTCTTGCTGCAAAACGAGGGACTGGAGTTGAAGGATGTGGTGCAGCGGCTCTATGAGCGCCACAATAAATAACCGTAAATGATTAAACGGGCTGACAGCCCGTTTAATCATTAAATCCGAGCATTAAAAAATCATCATAGTCCATTATATTAAAATCAGAATGCTTATTGATTAATTGAATAACTGCCTGCTGCATTGAATATGATGTTCTATCAAACATAATTCCAGAATCTATTTGCTTATCTAGAAAATCAATATCTGTATTATAATCAAAACTTAAAGCATACAACCAAATAAAGTAATTTAGAGCATCTACTTTTGATATTGTAGATTGACACCTTTCATCTAATCCAGATAGATCAAAACTAATACTTACAGACTGCAATGCATGAATATCGAGTTTTTGTGCCCATTTTATCCATTCAAAATTTGGATCTCCCCCCTCTGACAGAACTCTTTTTAAGTTATTCCGTTCCATCAACAAGGTATTGTAAGCATCTCGTTTCCTAAGATGAATACAATAAAGAGTCACCAAGAACACAATATCTATGTTTTTCCTAATATTGGTTAATATTGCAACTAGATGTGATATTAATCTATGCATATCTCGAAGCGACAATTCAAAAGCCTTTGAAATATCAGCGATGGTTTCAGAAAGCTGCATCTTTGACATCTTGGGATACAAAAAGAATTCTTCTGATAACCAAAAGTCATCACCATAAAGATCTAATCTTGACTTAGCCATCTCATAACGAGAGCCTTGTTTCAAAGTACGTTGGCTATCATAAAATCGTTCAAGATATTTTTTACCATCAAACCCCTCCCCATAAATCACCTTGATTGCATGCTGTAACTGCTCGGTATCTGTTGCCAGCACAAACACCACTCTAGGGATATCGAATATATGTTTGATTGTTTCCAGCATTTCTACCGCATAGGAAGGGCGACAGCGATCCAGCTCATCAATCAAAATAAAGGCGGGATAATCCAGTTTTCCTTTACTTAATCCAACAGCTCCCTCCACCCATTGCCGTATTTCTTGTTTAAGATACTGGATAGATTCATAACGCTCTTTCTGATTGCTGCAAAGGGCATCGACCAACTGATTCGCATCCTCTCCTTCCAGAGAAAAATCGTCTTCTTCCAGTCCAGCTTTCTTGATGGCCGCTTTCAACGCAAGCTTGCCGCCGACCTTGAATAATCCAAGTAGCCGCTGGCGCATACCGTCCGGGATTTTATTTTCTTTTCCTGCAACTTCTTTTAGCTGGTCGATAATCGATGAAATAACCGTCAGCAAAGGATCATCGGAAAAGTCCTGCTGCCAAGCATCGATATAGACGGTGGGATAGTGCTGTTTCAGCTCCATATACCAGCGCTTGATAAACCAAGTCTTGCCCGCCCCCCATTCAGCATTGAGGTTGAGCACATAGTTGCGCTGCTTGCCCTCGGCTGCCAAATAGTTGGTCAGAAACTCGGCATAGCGAGCGCGGTCCAGTCGATCTCCCGCGAGAGTTTCCTCCATCCCTTCAATGGCTCCTGGGCCATCCCATGGGAGTGGCTCACCCCAATTAAATGCTGCAACCGTCATAGTGTTTCCCTGTCTCGATATTGAGTAGGATATTACCAGAGTGAGTTCCGAAAGAGTTTGATGAACATACGAATTTGGCGCCATATCACCCCAGGGCAATATGACGCCAACTTAAACGTTCATAGGACAGTGACCGCCAGCTATTATCCCAGCTGCTGGCGCAGCATAAATTTTTGTACCTTGCCGGTGGAGGTTTTCGGCAGCGGGGTGAAGATGATGCGCTTGGGGGCCTTGAAATGGGCCATATGCTCGCGGCAAAACGCTATGAGTTCTGCCTGGGTGAGCTCGCGCCCCTCCTTGAGCTTCACAAAGGCGCAGGGCACCTCCCCCCACTTCTCGTCCGGCATGGCGATCACCGCTACCTCGTCTACATCGGGATGGCGATAGAGCACGTCCTCCACCTCCAGACTGGAGATGTTCTCCCCGCCCGAGATGATGATGTCCTTGGATCTGTCCTTGATCTCCACATAACCGTCCGGGTGCCAGACCGCCAGATCGCCGCTGCGAAACCAGCCCTCCGCCATCGCCTCGGCGCTGGCCGCCGGGTTCTTGAGATAGCCCTTCATCACCACATTGCCGCGCAGCACTATCTCCCCCAGGGTCTTGCCATCCTGGGGAACCGGCTCGCCGCTGACCGGGTTGATGACCCGCATCTCCCCCTGCAGCGGGGATGCCACCCCCTGGCGCGCCTTGAGACGCGACAGCGTGGTGGCATCCTGCCCCTGCCAGCTTCGCTGGGGTTCGCACAGCACGCAGGGACCATAGGTTTCGGTGAGACCATAGACATGGGTCACGGCGATCCCCATAGCCTCCATGCTGGCGATCACGGTGGCGGGCGGCGCCGCCCCCGCCGTCATCACCTTGATGGGATGATTGAGCCCGTATTTAAGCGCAGGACTGGCGTTGTTGAGCATATTGAGGACGATGGGCGCGGCGCAGAAGTGGCTCGCCTTGTGCTCGCGCAGGGCATCAAAGATGGCCGCCGCCTGCACATGGCGCAGGCAGACGCTCACCCCGGCGGTGGCCGCCAGGGTCCAGGGGAAGCACCAGCCGTTGCAGTGGAACATCGGCAGGGTCCAGAGATAGACGCTGTGCTTGGGCAGCTCCCAGGAGAGTACGTTGTTGACCGCATTGAGGTGGGCGCCGCGGTGGTGATAGACCACGCCCTTGGGGTTGCCCGTGGTGCCCGAGGTGTAGTTGAGGGAGATCGCCTGCCATTCATCGCTCGGCAGCCAACCGGGCTCATCCCCGTTCCCCTGGGCAAGAAACTGTTCATAGTCGAGCTCGCTTATCAGCTCCCCCTCCCGATAGAGGGGATCGTCGATGGCGATGACCAACGGCGAGTGTTCAATCAATGCCAGCGCCTTGCGCACCACGGCGCCGAACTCCCTGTCCACCAGCACCACCTTGCTCTGGGCATGCTGGAAGATGAAGGCCATGGACTCGGCATCGAGCCGGGTGTTGAGGGTGTTGAGCACGGCGCCGCTCATGGGCACCCCGAAGTGGGCTTCGAACATGGCCGGGGTATTGGGGGCGACGATGGAGACTGTATCCCCCTCGCCTATGCCGTGCCGACGCAGGGCCGAGGCGAGCTGGCGGCAGCGTCGCTCGGTCTGGGCCCAGTTTTGACGCAAGGCCCCATGGATCAGCGCCGGATAGTCGGGATAGACCCGCGCCGCCCGGGCCAGGAAGCTGATGGGGGTCAGCGCCTCGAAATTGGCGGGGCTTTTATCAAGGCCGGCCTCATAGATGTTCTGCTCTGTCATCGGGTTCCTTCCTCGCAGGTGGCACAAAGCGGCTGGATCGGATTGGGCAGGAGATCTCGCCGGCATCATGCCCTGCGCCGATCTCTTATGGGGCTGACAGCCTAACAGCAGGGCCATGGCGGCAGGTATTAGCAAAACGTCTTAGGCGATGGCGCTGCTTGGGTTTTCACTTGGTCAGGCCGGTCATGATGCCGGGCATTGCCAACCTTGAATAATATGTATCCATTATCAAACCGGCATGGGTTGCCATGCATCCTTTACATCTTTATTTGCAGCCGAGGCGTTGTTGCCAATTATATTCACCAAATGAACTTGGATAATTATTGAATATAATGACCCCGCATGGGTACGGCATTGAAATTAACGACAACTCCATCAGCAAATATATTTTGTGAGCCAACCCATAAAGCGGGCCGCGCTTCGTATTCATCCCAACACCAGCAGGTTATGGTTACATGGTGAAACAATCTACCTCATGCCCAATATCAGGCCAGACTTCTCGCCAACGAGTACGCCATTACCAGTAGATCTGCGCACTCCAGCCCCATGACGAAGGAACCCTGTCGACCCGATATTCCGCCGAGCCCGAACCTGCTTTATCGAGGAGCATTTTATGTGTGCCGAGCCGAATACCAAGCCACGCAGACAATTTCCCACTGCTTTTACCATTTTGTTTCTTATTATGTTGCTGGCCATAGCCCTGACCTGGATCATTCCGGCGGGGGCCTATTCCAAGCTCTCCTATAACTCGGCCAACCACACCCTGATGGTCAATAGCCCGCAGGGAGAAATAAGCCGGGTGCCCGCCACCCAGAGCGAGCTTGAAAAACTCAATATCAATATCGGGGTGGAACAGTTCACCAGCGGCACCATCCGCAAGCCCATCGCCATCCCCGGCACCTATGAGCGACTGGCGCAGGCCCCCAAGGGGCTCGCCGACGTGGCGGTCAGCATGGTCAAGGGCACCATAGAGGGGGCTGACATCATAGTCTTCATCCTGGTGCTGGGCGGGCTCATCGGCGTCATCAACAAGACGGGGGCCTTCAGCGCCGGCCTGGTGGCGCTGTCGCGCAGGACCCGGGGCAACGAATTCATGTTCGTGGCGCTGGTCTGCTTCGTGATGGCGCTGGGGGGCACCACCTGCGGGCTGGAAGAAGAGGCGGTCGCCTTCTACCCCATACTGGTACCCATCTTCCTGGCGCTCGGCTATGACGCCATCGTCTGCGTGGGAGCCATCTTCCTCGCCGCCTCCATGGGCACCACCTTCTCCACCATCAATCCCTTCTCGGTGGTGATCGCCTCCAACGCCGCCGGCATTCCCTTCACCGAGGGGCTGATCTTTCGCGCCGTCGGCTGTCTGGTGGGCACCCTGGTGGTCATTGGCTATCTCCACTGGTACTGCAAGAAGATCAAGGCCAACCCGGCCTTCTCCTACACCTATGAGGACAGAGAGAGCTTCCGGGCTCGTTTCCTCAAAGAGGGATCCCTCGATGAAGGAGTCCCCTTCACCCTGCGCCGCAAGATCATCCTGACCCTGTTCATCCTCGCCTTCCCGCTCATGGTGTGGGGCGTCTCCATGGCCGGCTGGTGGTTCCCGCAGATGGCAGCCTCCTTCCTCGCCGTCGCCATCATCATCATGTTCATCTCGGGGCTGAAGGAGAAAGAGGCGGTCGAGGCCTTCACCCAGGGCGCCTCCGAACTGGTGGCGGTGTCGCTGATCATAGGGCTGGCGCGCGGGGTCAATCTGGTGCTGGACCAGGGGATGATCTCGGACACCATACTGGCTTACGCCTCCGATCTGGTCTCTGGCATGCACGGCGCCGTGTTCGCGGTGGCACAGATGCTGGTGTTCACCCTGCTGGGGCTGGTGGTGCCCTCCTCCTCCGGGCTGGCCGTACTCTCCATGCCCATCATGGCGCCGCTCGCCGATACCGTGATGATCCCGCGCTACATAGTGGTGTCGGCCTACAACTGGGGGCAATACGCCATGCTGTTCCTGGCCCCCACCGGGCTGGTGCTGGTCACCCTGCAGATGCTCGGCATCCAGTTCAACCAGTGGGTCAGGTTCGTGCTGCCCATGGTGGGCTTCGTGCTGGGCTTTGGCGCCCTGATGCTGGTGGTGCAGGTGATGATGATCTGAGGCGGGCCTCACTGCCAGAGAGCGCCCGGCCCACAGTGCCGGGCGCTCTCTGTGCGGTCCACGGCTCCAGGGAAACGCCCACTCACTCATGCATCAATGACGCACCCGGCCTTGCTGGCGAAAGCAGTAGAGCTTGAGGCTGATGTCGACTATGTCGGCGGGCAGCTCCTGCGCCACTTCGGAGAGGGGTTGATAAAGGGATGCCAGCAGTCGCTGTGCCTGCTGCTGGGTAATGATCTCGGCCTGTACGGCCGGCTGTATCCATCTTGGCAGCATCGACATAAGTCCCCCTTGCCGATTCTTGCTTGACCACCACAGTCCCAACGCGTGCCGCATCGGGATTGCCCCGGTATTGCCGTTGTCACTTTCACTGGCCCCGAGATGATGACGGCGTTACCTGGCTCACCGGCACTGCATCGCGCCTGTCGGGGTGAGCCACTGTCGCTCATGGGCCCGTCTCACTCTCTGCCAAAAGACCAAGCATAATGCTTGCCGTGATCTGTTATCGGCAGCAGGTCTCCGTCAGTCCAGCGATTTATCAAGCACTTGCGCACCAGTCGGTGCACTCGGGCAATTCCTTAAAGCCCGCGTCGGAGGACAAACGCGGCAGAGTGCCGCTCTATGGCGGTGGCGCGGCAGTGGTTTGACGCAAAATGGATAAAAAGACCCCATATGAATCGCAAATTGCGACGCATCCACCCGATCCAGAGTGACATGCCCATTTTCCAGCCCCAGCTCCACGGCCTTTGTCGCCAAAGCCCGACACCTTTTTGACGAGGGGCTTTTTGGTGAAGTCAGGGCTTGTCGTGCCCGCGCGCTGGTCGCCTTGTTCATCCTCCTGGTTGTGCCAAGATCGCGGCAAGCAACAGCCGCATCAGGTGATGCATTTCAGGAGAACGCAAAATGAACAAATCCATGTTGGCAGGTGTCGGGATCGGTGTGGCCTCTGCGCTGGCATTGTCGGCCGCCGCCAGCGGATCCCTGTTTTCAGCCCAGCCTCAGTTTGCCGAGGTGCTGGCCAGCAAGCCGGTGACCGAGACCATCAAGACGCCCCGTCAGGAGTGCCACAACGTCACAGTGACCCACCGCAAACCCGTGCAGGATGAGAACAAGATCCTGGGGACCGTGGTTGGCGCCGCGCTGGGCGGCGTGCTCGGCAACCAGTTTGGCGGCGGCAACGGCAAGAAGGTGGCCACAGCCGCGGGCGCCGTGGCCGGTGGCTATGCCGGTAACCAGGTGCAGGGCAACATGCAGGCGGGCGACACCTACACCAGCACCCAGCAGCGCTGCAAGACGGTGCAGGAGAGCAGCACCCGCACCCTGGGCTATGACGTCACCTACCGCCTCGCCGGTCAGGAAGGGGTCATCCGCATGGAGAAGGCCCCCGGTGCCACCATACCGGTCAAGGACGGCAAGCTGGTGATCGACAGCGCCCAGAGTCAATCCTGACAGACCACGTTCTATGAGCACCCCAAGGCCCATCACACCGATGGGCCTTTTTGTTGCGCGCCAGTCACCTCGTCTGACATGGCTGCCCGCCCAATCCAACCCCATCATGCCCAGCAAAAAGGGGCCCGCAGGCCCCTTGTATCACGCATGTTCATGACGCCTATCAGCGGCGGCCAAACGGCCACCAGGGCTTGTCGTTGTCCACTATGTCGACCCGGGTCTCCTGCAGGTTGCCGGGCTGGCCCCCCTGCAACTGGCGCAGGCTTATCTTGAACTGCTCGGTGGGCTCCACAAACCAGTCATCGATGATCAGCACCTTGACCGACTTGCTGCCCCCCTCACCGGCGGCCCAGCTCACCGACTGGCTGAACCAGGGCAGGAAATCCAGCCCCCAGCGCGCCGTGATCCCCTCAAGGCCCAACTGGGCACGGGCCGGCTTGCTCAGATCGCCGCTGCGCACCACGGGGATCTCGGCAAACCACTGCCCCTCGTTCACCGTCATGCTGGCGCGAGCCAGCGCAATGGTGGACGGCGCCAGCTTGTCCTTGATGGTCACCAGAGTCTGACGCTGCTCACCCAGAGTGGCGCCGCTGGCATCGAACAACTCCAGAGTGAAGGTCTCATCCCCCTCGTGCAGGGTGTCGCTCTTCACCGGGATGCTGATGGTCTGGCTGTCGCTCTGGCCGGCCGCCCAGTTCAGGGTGCCGGTGAGCGGCGCCACGTCATTGGCATCCGCGCTGCCGTAGGAAATGCGATAGCTGACGCTGGCCTCCCCATGAGTGCCGTCGCGACGCGCAACGTTCAGCGTGAGGGTGCTGCCCTCCTCCACGCTGGCGACCGCGCTCTCCAGACTGATCATCCCGGCAGGCGGCAACGGATACTGGATCGCCACCAGCACGGGATCGTGATCCGAGGCGCTGAAGGGGCCGTCCGATTTGGCCAGCTGGCCTGTGTACTTGCTGCCGTATTCGAAGAAGTTGCTCTCGGCGGAGTTGATGTGCCAATCCTCTATGCCGATCACCTTGGCCGCAAGGCTCGGGCTCGCCAGGGCGTGATCCAGGTTGCCGAGCTCACCTTCATAGCTGTAGGAGTAGGTGTCGGTGCCGTGGAAGCGGGTGTTGAGGTTCACAAAACCATACCCCTTGCCAAGGGCGCTGCCGCTCTCCTCATAGGGCTGGCCCGCCAGCGTGGTGAAGGAGGCGCTCATGATCTGGCGCGGCTGGGCCGCCGGATCATAGCTGGTCAGCACCCGGATGGGATCCTCCATGCCATAGGCGTTCATGTCACCGATGAGCAGCAGATCCCCGCCCAGCGCCTTGAGACTCTCCCCCAGCACCTTGGCGGCGGAGACCCGCAGCGCGTTGCAGTGACCCTGGCCATCCAGTGGATCGGCGCTTGCATAGTCGGGGTAATCCTCGAAGCAGGCGGAGCCCTTGGACTTGAGGTGGTTGACCACCAGGGTCAGAGGCGCATCCCCCTTGGGTGAGCTGAACTGCTGCAACAGCGATTCGCGCATGCCCTGCTTGATGGCAACCGGCTTGCCACTGGCATCCAGAGCCTCGGCCTGCTGCACCGGCAGCACTATGAGGCTGGCTGCCCCTTGCGGCGTCACGCTGGCGGGTCGGTAGATGAGGCCCACGGTAATGGCATCTGTGCCTATGGGCTGGCCATCCGGCGAGGCAATCCAGCGGTAGTGATCCGCCTCATCCGGCTGGGCGGCGTTGAGGGCCGCCACCAGGTTGGCGATGGCGGAGTTGTCGCCGTAGCCGTTGTTCTCTATCTCCATCAGCCCCACCACATCGGCGTTGAGGCGGGTGATGGCGCTGACGATCTTGGTGCGCTGCTTCTCGAACTCCGCCACTGTCAGGGCGCCACGGTTGCTGCCGGTGGGGTTGGCATCCCCGCCCACCACAGTGGTGAAGAAGTTGAGCACGTTGAAGCTGGCGACCCGCAGATCCCCCGCCTCGGCGAGTTCTGGGGTCTCTACCCTGTCCCAGCCGCTGTGATCTATGTCGCTGCTGTCGATGCGGTTGCTGGCCACCAGCCGGAACAGGTTGTAGGAGTAGCCGAGCGCCCCCTCCAGGCCATTGAGTTTGTCGCCGATGCGCAGGTAGCCATCTTCGGCATTGAAGGCGGGATACCAGGGCAGCACCCCATCCGGCGTCTTGGCGTCCGTCTCCACCACCAGCTGATTTTGCTGGTTGCGCAGGGCCCACTGGCTCGCCTCCTCGCTCATGGCGGCAAACTTCTGGGTCGACTTGATGAGGGGCGCGCCATAAGCCAGCACCAGGTTGTTGCGCTTGCCGTCGTAATCGAAGCTGAAGTTGCGGGTCACCACCAGGCTGGACTCGGACACCAGCCGCACCCGCATCCCCTCATGACGCTCCAGCAACTGGTTCAGGGTCTCGCCCGCCACCGGCACCAGATCCACCGCCGTCAGCAAGGCTACCATGGGCTGGGTCACCACCAGTTGATCGGCATTGAGCTGGGTCTGGTTGAAGTACTCCTTCACCTTGCCCGAGACGCACACCTCGGCTCCCGGCACTATGGCGCCGTTGGCCTGGGTGCTGTAGACGAACAAACCGTCCGAGCTGGCCGGATCCCCGTCCCCTTGCGGATCCTGGATGAAGAAGCCCTTGTAGAGACCGTTCACCACCTGGGTGACGACGCCACGGGTGGCATAGGCCTGCTCGGATTCAAACTTGCCGGCCGGCACCAGCGGGCTGCTGCTGCCGGGCCCCTGAATGGCGGGCACGGGCACCAGCTGATCAACCGGGCAGACGAAGGCCGGTGGCAGAGTGCCATCGCAGGGGCCATCGCCACTGCAACCCAGGCCGCTGGCGTCATCCCTGGCGGCGGCCACGTATTCAAGCGCCGGATCGAAGGGGCCGGTCGCATCAGTCCGACCCGCGGTGATTGTGGCCTTGCGGCGCAGCGTCATGTCCAGGGTCGAGACGCTGCCGGACACCCAGGCCGTGCCCGGATCCACCCCCACCTGGCCGAAGCTGTCGATTATCTCGCTGCCGCGATAGAGCACCAGGGCGTCGTCACCGTTGAACACCAGGTTGCCACTGGTCTGATTGGCCTTGGCCAGGATCTCGGCGTTGGCGGAGGGGTTGGCCAGCACCAGGCTGGCGCCCGGGGCCAGGGTGCCTTGCAGCGCCAGGCTGTTGGTGGGGGTATCGGTAAGAGGTTTGCCGTTGGCGTAGAGCGCCAGCCGGTATTGGGAGAGATCGACGGGCGTCGCGCCCAGATTGCTCAGCTCCACCGCCTTGTTGTTGCTGGATCCTTCCAGGTATTCGCTGATCAGCAGTTGTGCCTGTGCCTGTCCTGACAGCGCCAACCCGACCGCGAGCGCCACCAGAGAGTGTCTTCCTGACATAGCCAATGTTCCTTTTCTTATTAGCAGATATGTTATTGGCGCCCCGCGTTAGGCGGGCCGCAGCACCTTGTTACAGCTATCAAAACCGTCGATACGGGCCCATGGCCAAATATCGCGCCTACTCTGCCCGTTTGGCCCCGGGGCCGCCGCGAGCTGGCTAACAATTACAGAAAATTGTTGCGAGCAGGTGACGAAAAATAATGTTTTTCAGCTGACATCTCTGCCACAGGATGAGCGGCGCACCACCATTGGCATTTGCTGCCGCCAATATCCGGCAACGGCGCACAAGATGGCGACACACACTGACATAGGGAGAAAAAACAGCAGCTTGAGAAAGGATCCCGCCAGCGATACCCAGGGCGAATCGCGATCGGCCATTCACGGGACAATTAGCTGGAAATAGCGACGACGGCAGAGGATACCCGACCATATGGCACCACTGTGTTACCGGGCGAAAATATCGCTCACCCCCCATGGATAAATATCACGCCATTAATATGAGACGACCAAAATAAGGTTTTCCAGGCCCCGCCTGTTGTTTGCATGGCCGTCAGATACCGTCTTGCCGGCGGTGATATTGGAAGCAGGCATGCCCCCAACATAGCCGCCCCGCACATGACGTTCGGGGCGGCAGCCTCACCCTAGCCCTTGCAGCATTTTTTCACCGCCCGCACCACGTTCTGGTAGCCGGTGCAGCGGCAGAGATTGCCGGAGAGGCCACGGCGGATCTCCTCGTTTGTCAGCGGGCGGCGATCTGTCTTGTCGAGCAGGGCGGCGCTCGCCATCACAAGGCCGGGGGTACAAAAACCGCACTGCACAGCCCCCTCGTCGATGAAGGCCTGCTGCACGTCGGAGAGCTGGTTGCCCTGCCGCTCCCCCTCCACGGTGCGAATGGACTTGCCATCGGCCCAGACCGCCAGATAGAGGCAGCTGTCGATGGCTGTGCCATCCACCCGCACGGTACAGGCGCCGCATTCGCCGACGCTGCACCCCTCTTTCACGCTGATCAGCCCCTGGCCACGCAGGAAGTGGAGCAGCGACATATTGGGGGACACCGCGTAGCAGTAAAGCTTGCCGTTGATCTCGCACTGGATCTCCACGGCAGGACAGGTTTGCGGTTGCATCATAAAATTTTGCCTCCGGCACGTTCGACGGCGCAGGTGATCACCCGCTGCGCCAGGGTCTTGATCAGGTGCAGGCGAAAGGCTTTCTCCGCCCGCCAGGAGGAGCGCGGCGCCACATCGGCCACCACAGCCTCGGCAATCGCTGCCAGCGTCGCCCGCGTTAGCGGTTGCCCCTCAGCCGCGGCTTCGGCATGCGGGGTGCGCACCGGCGTCGGGGCCGCCACCCCATAGGCCAGCCGCAGGCGCTTGAAGCGGCCATCCTCAATCTGGCAGTAGGCGGCGCAGCCTATGGTGGCTATGTCCATGGCGCCCCGCATGGCGTATTTGAAGTAGTGGGAGCCCACCTGGGGATGGGGGTCGGGGGCAAAGTGAAACGCCACCAGGATCTCCGCCGGTTGCAACGCCACCTTGCCCGGTCCTGTGTGAAAACCTGCGATGGGGATGCGGCGCGTGCCGCCCGGCCCCGCAATTTCCAGCTCCGCCTCCAGCGCCACCGTCGGCGCCGCCGAGTCGGCACTGGTGGCGCCGTTGCAGATGTTGCCGCCATAGGTGGCGACATTGCGGATCTGCGGACCGGCTATGGTGGCGGCCGCCTCGGCCAGCATGGGCAGGCGGCGCTGCACCAGTTCGTTTTCGATAAGCTCGGTAAAGGTGGTGCCAGAACCGATGCGAACTGACCCATCAGTCAACTCGCTCACCCCCTTCAATTCGGGCAAGTCGTGAATATCGACGATATGGCGATAGGCGGCGTTGAGATGATGCAGCTGGATCATCACATCTGTGCCACCGGCCAAGAGGCGCGCTTGCGGGTCGGCCTGGCGCAGGGCCACGGCCTCGGCCACACTGCGGGCCTTGTAATAACGGGCAATATCAAACATGGCGTTGCTCCTCACTTGACCCCTCGGTGATAAGACCCGCCTGCACAAACTCCCGAAACAGGGTCTTGGGGGTGATGGGCAGCTCGTTGATGGCCACCCCGGTCGCCATGCGAATGGCGTTACGAATCGCCGGGCCGGGGGAGATGATGGGCGGTTCCCCCAGGGATTTGTGGCCATAGACAGACTGGGGCTCGTAGGTCTGCACGAAGTCGCATTCAAGCTCCGGCAAATCCAGCATGGTGGGGAACTTGTAGTCCAGCAGGTTGGGGTTGCGCACCACGCCGGTCTTGGCGTCTATGATCATCTCCTCGAACAGGGACCAGCCGATCCCCATCCCCATGCCGCCGTGCACCTGCCCCTCTGCCAGCTGCGGATTGAGGATCTTGCCCGCATCGTGCAGGTTGATGATGCGGTTGATGGTCACCTTGCAGAGATCGATATCGACGCTGAGATCGACAAAGGTGCAGCCGAAACTCGGCGGGTTGGTGGTGGTCTTGTGGGAAACCTCGGCAGTGATCTGGCCGCCTATGGTGAGGTGGTAGTAGGCATTGACCGACACCTCGGCGACGCTTATCAGCACCTTGTCCGGCGCACCGGTCAGCACCACGTAACCGTCGATCAGGGTCAGCGACCCTACATCCTGATGGCAGAGCTGGGCCGCCAGCGACAGGATGCGGGCTCTCAGTTGCAGCGCCGCCTGATGGATGGCGGGGGCAGCCACATAGCTCTGGCGCGAGGCGAACGAGCCAGGATCGTAGGCTGTGATGTCGGTATCCTGGGTCGAGATGACCCGGATCTGTTCAAACGGAATCCCTAAGGTCTGGGCCGCCATCTGGGCAAAGACGGTGTCCGACCCCTGCCCTATCTCGGTGGCACCTATCTGCAGATTCACTGTGCCATCCTGATTGAGCAGCATGCGGGCACCGGCAATTTCGACCCCCACCGGATAGGTATTGGAGCCATAGCTGAAGCAAGCCACGCCCACTCCGCGTCGCACCCGGCTCGCCGGATCCTGCCCCAGACACTCGGCCCGCAGCCGTTCCCACTCGAACTGCTCGCCGCCCCGGCGCAGGCACTCGGGCAAGCCGGCGCTGTAGATGGTCTTCTGGTTGACCTGATTGACGTCGCCTTCGCGCGCCACGTTGGCGATACGCACGGCGAGCGGATCCAGACCCAGCTCGGCGCAGGCGTCATCCAGCATGCACTCGAGGGCAAAAATTACCTGGGGCGCGCCGTAACCGCGCATGGCACCGGCGGTGGGCAGGTTGCTGTAAAACGTCTTGGCGTTGTAACCGAAGGCACTGCGCGGATAGAGGTAACTTATCTTGTTGCCACCGGCGCTGGCGATGGAGTGGCCGTGGGAGGCATAACCGCCTGTGTTGGAGAGCACGTCCAGCTGATAGCCCTTGAGGGTGCCGTCGCGGTTGAGCCCTATCTTGCCGTCGATGGCAAAGCCGTGGCGGGTGCGGGAGGCAAAGAAACACTCCTCACGACTGAGCGTCACCTTGACCGGTACACCGCCGAGCTGGTGGCTCAGAAACGCCGCCATCGGCTCTTCCAGCACATCCTGCTTGTTGCCAAAACCGCCGCCCATGTAGGGCTTGATCACCCGCACGCTGGACCAGGGCAGGCCGAGGGATTTGGCCACCCGGCTGCGCACTATCTGGGGGATCTGGGTACTGGAGACCACTATGATGTGGTCCGGCTGATCCATGTAGGCGTAACAGGTCACCGTCTCCAGATGGCAGTGCTGCACCACAGGGGTCTGGTAGTGCGCCTGAAATTGCAGGTCTGCCGCCGCGATGGCCTGATCGGGCTCACCCGCGCGGATCTGGCTTTGGCGCAGCAGATTGCCGGTCGGGTGTATGGGGTAGGCGCCCTCGGCCAGCGCACTAGCCGCATCCGTCATCACCGGCAGCGGCTCGTAGGTGACCTTGACCAGGGCTGCCGCCTTCTCGGCGACCAGGGGATCGCGGGCCACGACGATGGCCACACCGTCGCCAAAGTGGCGCACATGGTCGGTGAGCAGGCGCCTGTCTTTCACATCCCGTTTGGTCTCATCGAGGGACCAGGCGTGACCAGCGGTACGAAAACAGGTGGTGGGCACATCCTCATGGGTGAACACGGCTTCGACCCCGTGCAGGGCCAGCGCCTCGCTGGCGTCGATGGTGAGCACCTTGCCGTGGGCGATATGGCTTCGCACGTACTTGGCGTGGCGCATCCCGAGCATGATGTTGTCATCGGTATAGCGGGCGCTGCCGGTCACCTTGGCCTCGGCATCCACCCGCTTGAGCGGTAATCCTATGGACATATGCAAGTCCTTGCTTCAGGTAAGAAAATCCAGAACCAGGATAAAAAACAGCAAAATATGCGCCTGTTTCCCGCAGGCAGGCCAGCGATGGGGATAAGTGTGAAGAAGATCCCATCCGGCACTAAAGCCGGGCTCGGGGCGCAGCCGGATTGCCGATTTTTCATGCTCATCAAGCCGCTGGCATGCGCCCCGTTATCAATCTGGTAATCCCCATTATCAAAATGGTACCTGCCGCGGCTGAAAAGCATCGGGGGCCACCTGCCGGTGGCCCCCGATGAGACGCTCGCAATGACACAGGCCCCTGGACTAGATGGCCCAGCCACCGGCGTAGAAGAGCACCAGCGCCAGGGCGATGATGACGGTGCCGACGTTGAGCTTGCGCCACTCGTTGGAGCAGATGCGGCCTATCACCAGGGCGCTGAAGCCCAGCATGATGCCGGTGACTATGTTGCAGGTGAGCACGATGAAGACGGCGCACAGCAGGCCGGACATGGCGCCGACGAAGTCATCGAAGTCGAGCCGGGCGACGTTGCTCAGCATCAGGAGTCCCACGTACATCAGGGCCGGTGCCGTGGCATAGGCCGGCACCAGGTAGGAGAGCGGCGAGAGGAACAGCATCAAGAGGAACAAGGCTCCCACTACGGTGGCGGTGAGGCCGGTCTTGCCGCCCGCGGCCGTGCCTGCCGCCGATTCGATATAAACGGCGGCCGGCGCCGCCCCCACCAGACCGGAGAAGATGCTGCTGATGGAGTCGGCGCTGAGCGCCTTGCCGCTGTTGATGATGTGGCCATCCTTGTCCAGCAGGTTGGCCTGCCCCGCCACAGCCCTGATGGTGCCGGTGGCATCGAACACGGCCGTCATCACCAGCGCCAGCACGCTTGGCAGCACCAGCGGCGAGAGGGCCCCCATGATGTCCAGACTGAAGATGAGGGACTTGCCCTGCTCATCGGCCAGACTCGGCATGGCAAACAGCCCCTGATAGGTCACCGCCGGATCGAAGATAAGGCCGAAGAGGGAGATGGCGATGATCACCAAGAGGATCCCGCCCGGCACCTTGAGCTTCTCCAGCCCGACGATCACCGCCAGGCCGATGAGGGACATGATGACCGGCATGGAGGTAAAGGCCCCCAGCGCCACCGGCAGCCCCTCCAGCGGATTCTTGATCACCAGCCCCACCCCGTTGGCGGCGATCAGCAGCAGGAAGAGCCCTATGCCGATGCCGGTACCGTGAGCTATCCCCATCGGCAGGTTGTCGAGGATCCAGCTGCGCACCCCGGTCACCGAGATGGCGGTAAACAGCACCCCCATCAGGAAGACGGCGCCGAGCGCCACCGGAATGGAGATGTGCTGCCCCAGCACCAGGCTGAAAGCGGTAAAGGCGGTGAGCGAAATGGCGCAGCCGATGGCCATGGGCAGCTTGGCCCAGAGCCCCATCAGGAGCGAACCAAAGCCCGCCACCAGACAGGTGGCCACGAACACGGCGCCGGGGGGAAAGCCCGCCTTGCCGAGCATGCCTGGCACGACTATGACCGAGTAGACCATGGCGAGGAAGGTGGTGAGCCCCGCCAGCACCTCCTGGCGCACATTGCTGCCCCGTTCGCTGATCATGAAGTAGCGATCCAGCGCACCGATTGAGGACGGCTGTCGCCCCGATGTCTCACCCTGGCCACTGACCGCCTCTTTCACACTGTTTGTCCTGCTTGCCTGGGTCATAACCCACTCCTTCCAGCATCCCTGAATATGTGTGACGAAATGGCAGCCCGTGCCGTGGCTCTGTCATGCCACGATCGCAGGCGATATGGTGTTCGGAAGATCGACAAACGTTTGCTTTGCTGATCAAAAAAACCGGGCCATTTCACCTTCTGTTGCGGGGAAACCTTCCCCGCGCTTGCTTGCTCGCTTGCTTGGGTGCCGGCCTCCCTGTGGGCCCGCCAGCCACCGTATTCTATGGGGCCACGCCCAGGCAGCCCCCCTCCATCCTTAGCCCCGTTCGTGTACCAGCTGGCCATCCACATAGGTGCGGTAGATGGATCTGTCATCCCCCAGGGTCAACAGCACAAACAGCTTGTCCCGCAAGGTGGTGGAGTTGTCGTAGCGCAGCTGCTGCAACGGGGTGGCGACCGGGTCGAGCACCACAAAGTCCGCCTCCTTGCCGATGGCAAAGCTGCCGATCTTCTCGTCCAGCCCCAGCGCATGGGCACCGCCCAGGGTGGCGAGATAGAAGGCCTGATAGGCCGAGAGCCGCTCCCCCTGCAGCTGCATCACCTTGTAAGCCTCGTTGAGGGTCTGCAGCATGTTGAAGGTGGTACCGGCGCCGATATCGGTGCCCATCCCCACCTTCACCTGCTTGCGCCACGCCTTGTGCAGCTTGAAGAGCCCGCTGCCCAGATAGAGGTTGGAGGTAGGGCAGAAGGCGATGGTGGAGCCGGTCTCTTTCAGGCAATCCCACTCCTGCTCTTCCAGATGGACGCAGTGGGCAAACACGCAGTTGTGGCCGGTCAGCCCGTGCTGGTGATAGACATCGAGATAGCCCTGGTGCGCCGGGAAGAGGGATTTCACCCAGGCGATCTCCTCCTTGTTCTCGCACAGATGGGTGTGCAGATAGGTGGTCGGGTACTCTTCGCGCAGCCGTCTCGCCATGGCCAGCTGCTCGGGGGTCGAGGTGGGGGCAAAGCGCGGCGTGATGGCGTAAAGCAAACGGCCATTGCCGTGCCAGCGCTCGATAAGCGCCTTGCTCTGTTCATAACTGCTCTGCGCGGTATCGAGCAGATAATCGGGCGCGTTGCGATCCATCATCACCTTGCCGGCGATCATCCGCATGTTGATGCGGCTCGCCGCCTCGAACAGGGCATCCACCGACTCGGGGTGCACTGTGCCGAACACCAGCGCCGTTGTGGTGCCGTTTCGCAGCAGCTGCTTGATGAAGAAGGTGGACATTTCACGGGCGTATTCGAGGTCGTTGTAGCGCCGCTCGGCCGGAAAGGTGTGGCGGTTGAGCCACTCCAGCAACTGCTCACCATAGGCCCCCACCATCTCGCTTTGCGGGTAGTGAATGTGGGTGTCGACGAAGCCCGGCACTATCATCTTGCCGCGATAGTCCCGCACCCGCACCTCGGCCGGAATGCGATCCTTGCCCCCCTCCCACTGACCGAACCAGTCGATGCAGCCGTTGCGAATGATCAGCAGGCCATCCTCGACCAGACGGGCATTGGGCTCTATCTCCTCGGGCTGGTCCACCACCCGGCTGATGTCGAAGAAACTGCCGCGCACCGCTTTGACGGAGTTGTCGTTTTTCATAACAGTGTCCCTGTTTCTCTTGTTCTGTTGACGTTCTTGTTGCATTGACAATCAGATGCGCTCGGCTTGAGGCGCGCCCCCCGACTCGGGCTCAGCCGGCCTCTGCTCTTTGCGCGAACCCGGCTGGCCCGCGTTGCGGGCGGTGAAGATCACATCCGGCTTGTCGCTGAGCTGGATCAGCTCCACCGTCTCGGCGGCATTGGCGACCGCCTTGCGTCTGCGGCTCTGGGGCAGTACCAGGTTCATGATGATGGCGGTGATGCCGCCAGCGCAGATGGGGTTCTCCACCAGCATGTAGAGCCCGGCCGGCAGCACCTTGAAGACGTTCGGGTCGTAAGATACGCCGAGACCCAAGCCCAGCGAGGTGGCGACTATCAGGGTCTCGCGCCGGTCGAAGCCGTGGCTGATGATGATGCGCCCGCCGGCGATGGCGATCATGGAGAACATGATGGTCATGGCGCCCCCCATCACCGGCGAAGGAATGGTGGTGAAGAAGCGTCCCACCACGGGGAAGAGACCCAGCAGCACCAGGATGACGGCGATGAACTTGCCCACGTGGCGCGACGCCACCCCCGTCATCTGGATGACGCCATTGTTCTGGGCGAAGGTGGTGAGCGGCAGGGAGCCGAGCGCCGAGGCGATCACCGACACCAGGCCGTCCGCCAGCACGCCGCCACTGAGGCGTTTTTGAAACTCGGGGCCCTGGATATCCCGGTGGGAAACCATGGCGGTGGCCGTGATGTCCCCCACCGCCTCCAGCACGCTCAACAGATAGATGGTGCCGGCCAGCACGAAGGCGTGAAAATCGAAGGAAAAGCCGTATTTGAACGGAATGGGAACCGTGATGAGCGGCAGGTTCTCCAGCGCGGAGAAGTCCACCATGCCGAGCATCAGGGCCACCACATAGCCCACCATCAGACCGATGGCGATGCCGCTCATGCGAAGCAGCGGGCTCCTGCTGCAGTTGAAAGCGACGATGACGCAGAGCACCAGCAGCCCCAGCCCTATGTTCTCGTATTTGCCGAAGGTGCCGCTGCTCATGGCGGAGAAGCCGCCACCAAAATCTATGATGCCGACCTTGATGAGGCTGAGGCCAATCATCAGCACCACGACCCCGCTCACGGTCGGGGTGATCACCCGCTTGAGGTAAGGCAGCACGAAGGAGGAGCCCACCACCAGGAAGGCCCCGACGAAGGAGACCCCCAGCAGGGTCGAGACGATCAGCTCCTCGTGCAGGCCATCCTTTTTCATGGCGCTGCCGAGCGCAATCATCACGGTAACGAAGGAGAAATTGACCGACTGGATGGAGAGCAGGCCCGATCCTATGGGGCCGTAGCGGTTCACCTGCAGCCAGGTGCCGATGCCGGAGGCGATCATCGCCATGGAGACCAGATAGGCGGTGGTTTCGGTGGAGAGCCCGAGGGCCCCGCCGACGATCAGCGCCGGGGTCACCATGGGCACAAAAATGGCCAGCAGGTGGGTCACGGCGCCCATCAGGGTTTGATAGAAGGGGGGCTTGTCTTCGAGCGCGTAAATCAGATCCGAGTGCTTGCGTGTTGTTTTAGACATCATGTTTGTCCCATCACACAGAATGTGGGCGGAGTACTCATTCCGCCGTCAGGTGCTGGGGGCAAGCCTGTGCCCGCCCCTCACCTTTTCTTTTGTTATGCCGACGCTTGTTGCTCCAGCTTGCCCAGTTCGCGCAGGATCTGCTCCGGCGTGAAGTGCCACTTGCGCAGCCAGACACCGCAGGCGTCATGGATGGCGGTGGCGATGGCGGGCGCGGCGCCGTTGACCCCGATCTCCGAGATGGACTTGGCGCCGTAGGGGCCGACCTTGTCGTCACTCGGCACCAGAAAGGCCCGAAAATCGCGCGGAATGTCGCCAATCTTGGGGGCGCCATAGCTCTTGAGATCCCGGGTGAGCGGAATGCCCCTGCCGTCGTAGCAGATCTCCTCCGTCATGGTGTGGCCTATGGCCCGCATGGTGGCGCCATAGATCTGGCCGAGCGCCAGTTCCGGGTTGATGGGGGTGCCGCAGTCGAGCAGGGCGTAGAACTTGTCGAGCCGGATCTGACCGGTCCTGACGTTGACCGCCACCTCGGCGAAGTTGGCCCCGTACGGGAAGGCGAGCTCGGAGGTGATGTAGCTGGCGGTGCCCACCAGAATACCGAAGCCGGTACCTGTCTCCGACTTGTGGGCGATCTTGGCAAAGGAGACCTCTCCCAGCTTGCCACGCACCATGCCGGGGAACTCCAGCGCCACCTCCTCCACCGGTTCCCCCAGCATGGCGGCGCCGTGGTACAGGATCTTCGCCTTGAGGTTCTCGGCCGCCATCTTGGCCGCGTTGCCGGAGAAGCAGGTACCGGACGAGGCATAGGCCCCCTTGTCGAACAGGGCGTGATCCGTGTCGCCAGAGATCACATGCACATCCCCGAGCGGGCAACCCAGCACCTCGGCGGTCAGCTTGGCCACGACCGTATCCAGACCGGTGCCGATATCGGCGCCACCTGAGTGGACGATAAAGGTGCCGTCCGATTCCAGCTTGACCATGCAGTTGGCCTGATCGATATCCGGGATCCCCGATTTTTGCATGATGATGGCGACACCACGGCCGATGCGCCAATCCCCGTCGGCGGGTTTGGGGCTGTCCCAGGCGATCAGCTCGCGGCCCTGTTTGAGGATGGGCTCGAGGGCGCAGCTGGCGGCGTGGGGCACAGAGGTGGGCATCTTGCCCTCGCCGATGGCCCCCAGCACCTTGAGGATGTCCCCCTCATGGACCCGGTTGTGCTCCACCATGTCGAGCTGGTCAATCCCCAGTTTCTCAGCCAGTTCGGCGATGGCCATGGTCAGCGCGAAGTTGCCCTTGGGCGCACCATAACCCTGATAGGCCCCGGTCGGGCAGATGTTGCTGTAGTAGGTGTTGACGGTAAAGCGCACGTTGTCGCACGGGTAGAGCGGCAGGGAGAGCGCCGGGCCATTGCTTGGCACCGTCAACGAGTGGTTGCCGTAAGGGCCTGTATTGGCACGAAAATCCATGTCGATGGCGGTGATGGTGCCATCTTTTTTGGCCCCCACTTTCACCTTCACTTTGGCCACGTGGCGGGAGGTGTTGCTGATGAACTCCTCTTCACGGGTGTAGCGGAAGGTGACCGGACGGCCGGTGACCCTGGTCGCCCAGGCGCACACCTCTTCCAGCAGGATATCCTGCTTGGAGCCAAAGCCGCCCCCTACCCGCTCCTTGATCACATGCACCTGGTGCTGCTTCATGCCGACGATGCGCGCCACCTGACGGCGCACGTGCCAGGGCACCTGAGTGGAGGCGTGGATCACCAGCCGATCCCCATCCATGTAGGTAAAGCAGATGTGCGGCTCGGTCGGGCACTGCTGGGCCTGGGTCGATTCGTAGGTGCGCTCGACAATCTCGTCCGCCTCGGCAAAGCCCTTGGCCACGTCACCGATCTGGCCATGGACGCTGGCTGCCAGGTTCTCGTGCGGGCGTGAGCCGATGGGGAAGTTGATGATCATGTGCTCGTCGCCGCGACGCACCGAGCAGGCGTTCTGCTGCTCCAGATCCGCAGGTGCCCCGGCCATGTAGATGATGGGCTCGTCGTGCACCAGGGGTGCATTGGGGGCCATCGCCTCATCGATATTCATGACCGCAGGCAGCACCTGATACTCCACCTCGATGAGCTTCAGCGCAGCCAGTGCGGCTTCTTCACTCTCGGCCACCACGGCGGCGACCCTGTCCCCCACGTGGCGCACCTTGCGGCTGAACATGCGGCGATCCAGCGGTGACGGCTCGGGGGCGCTCTGGCCACCCGGGGTGTAAAACACATCCGGGCAGTTGAGGTGGGTGATGACGTGCACCACGCCCGGCAGCGCTTGCGCGCGGCTCACGTCGAGTCGGGTGATCACTGCATGGGGATGGGGGCTGCGCAGCATCTTGATGATCAGCGCATCCTCGGTAACTCTGTCTTCCACGTAGCAGGGCTTGGCCTGCACCATCTTGGCCGCGTCCACTTTCGGGCAGCTCTTGCCGATATGGCGCAGATCACCCCGAAACTCCGGGGCTATCTGGCACAAATAATCCGGATCCTTCATCCGCGAGCAGGCAAGATCTATGGCCTGATAGAACTGCTGGTAACCGCCATCGCGGTGAAACAGGCCCGAGAGCGCGTCGTCGATTTGATCACGGCTGGGATCGGGGTGGCGATCAAGCAGGTCGGTGACGATGAGCGCGGCGGCCGGATCGTTGTAGCCGGACTGCACCACGCCGACATCCACCATGGCCTGCTGTACCAGACTGAGCTGGTTCCAGCTGCCCAGCGACTCGGCGGTGCGCACCTGGGCCCCCTCCAGCTGGGCGGCGATCAGCAGAGAAGCGTTGATCACCTTGCCGTTGAACAGGATGGCGTCGGAGCCGGCAAAGCCGAAACCATCGTCACTGTTGCGCACCGAGTGCATCCGGCACTGGTTGAACAGCACCCGCTGGGCATTCTCGCCAGCCGGGGCGATGACGGTGCGCTGGGCACCGTTCAGTGTGAAGTTGAGTTCCATCATGCTTGCACCTCCTGCTGCTGGCAGTCCACCAGCAGATCCGCCACTACCACGCCGCTGATATAGCGTTTGTAGGCCACGCTGCCCGTCAGATCGGCGCGCGGGATCAATATCTTGCTGACGGCCGCTTCCAGCGCCCCGTCATGGAGATCGTGGCGCTCCACGTCTCGCAATCGCATCGGCTGCGGCGTGACGCCTGCCAGGGCCACCCGCATCTCGCCAATGCTGTCGAGGGCCACGGCGGCGGTCATCACCGCCAGCCCGTCGGCGTTGCGGCTGATGCGGCGGGTGGCGCAGCGCAGTTCAGGCTCCGGCAGCACAATCCCCAGAATGAGCGCATTGCGCTGCCCCGCCAGATAGGCGTCTATGGGTTGCAGCTGGTTGTTCTCCAGCACCACCACGGCTTCAAGCACCAGCAGCACCGCCAACACTGGGGAGTCCTGCTGCTGGCAGGCAATTTCGCCACCGACGGTGGCCTGATTGCGCAGATGGCGGGAGTAGACAAAGCCCAGCGCCTCGCACAGGGCGGCCGGAGTACGGGGGTCATCTTTCAAGGTCTGCAGGGTGACGGTGGCGCCGATATGGAGCTGACCGTGCTGCTGCTCAATCTGGCCAAGTCCCAGCCGGGCCAGCGAGATGGCGACCTTTTTGTCGGTGCGGGTCGGGGCGGCGTTGAGCTTGCTGCCGCCCCCCATGTAGACGGCGTCGCTGCCAAAGCGGGCCTTGAGTTCCAACGCCTGACCCAGTTGCTCGGGTCGGAAGAATTGCTCAATCATGTGTCGTCCTCACTCTTGCTGCCCGCCGCCGGGGCAATCCACTGGGCGGGCAATCCGGTCCAAAACCATGGAAAGTGGCCTTAGGCCAGCTGATCCATCCGTTGCCACAGGCGGCTCGCCACCTTGCTGGCCTGCTCATAAAGGGGCGCGACATCGAACGGGAACTCGCGGTCCTGATAGACCATGCGCCCCTCCACCATCACGCTGTTGACGCTGTTTGATCCCATGCCGAAGGCGAGATGGCCGCCGAGGTTGCGCGGTGCCAGCGGGGTCGGTGCGTCGTAGTCGCAGATGGTGAGGTCGGCCTTGTAGCCCGCCTCCAGGCGGCCAAACTTGGCGCCGAAGTTGCGCTCCAGCAATGTGTTGCCGTTCCACAGGAAGCGGGCAAAGCTGTCTGGCCAAAGCGCCCCGCCGGCATCCTTGTGCTTGAAGTAGGCGAACTTGAGCTCTTCGAGCATGTCGGAGCCGATGCCGTCGGTACCGAGCGCCAGATTGCGAAACTGTGGCAGGTGCAGGTTGTAGCCCACGTGGTTGTTCATGTTGGAGCGGGCGTTGTGCACCAGGAAGGCATCGCGGCTGTTGAGCAGCTCGATGTCGGAGGGGCTCAGGTAGATGCCGTGGGCAACAAGCGACTTGCTGTCGATAAGACCAAATTCGTCCAACCGGGCGATGGGCTCCTTGCCATGGTGGTGGTGGCCGTGGGCCATGTCGTATCTATCTTCCGCCACATGGATATGCAGACCGCGACCGGTCACCTGCACAGCTTCGCGCAGCATGGCCAGCCCCTCGTCCGGCACAGTGAAAGGTGCGTGGGCACCGATGTGCGCCTCCACCAGATAGGGTTCGCTCCCCTTGGCCTTGGCGGCATCAATGGCCTGCGCGAACAGGATGTTCTCCTCCACCCCGGCCTGCAGCTCGGCGAGGCCGCCGTTGCGATCCGTGGTCTCGAAGCAGGTCATGCCGCGCAGACCCGCCTCCACAAACCCTTTGCGCAGCACATTCAGGGAACCCTTGATGAAGTTGGGCGAGGCGTGGTGGTCGATCACAGCGCTGCAACCGCTCTTGATCGCTTCCAGCGAGCAGATGAGGCCGCTGTAGTAGAGGGACTCCTCATCAAGCGCCCGATCGAGCCGCCACCAGAGGTTTTTCAGGGTGGAGATAAAGTCCGGGCTGGGGGCTATGTTGGCCATGATCCCCCGCGACAGGCCGGAGTAGAAGTGGTTGTGGGCGCAGACGATGCCCGGCATCACCAGCTTGCCCCCCATCTCCCGATAGTTGGCCTCCGGGTAGAGGGCCCGCAGATTGGGCCCCACCGCCTTGATAAGTGTCCCTTCGATGGCGATATCCACCCCTTCCAGCACCCGGGTCGGCTCCAGCTGGACGGCGGTGACGTTTTTCAGAATAAACATGGTTTGCTCCTTCGCTTATTCGTTGTTCGCTCAGGCCGCGACGGCCCCCAGCAGGTAGTGGTGATGGGCGTGGACATGGCTGATGATGCGGCACATGTCAGCGAGCGCCTCGGGGGCATCCTTGATCCGGCTCTGTTCGTCTATGGTCAGGCGATAGGTCTCGCCACCCTGACGGATCCTCAGTTCACCACCATCCGCCAGATAGAAACCGGGGTTGCGGCTGTTGTCGAAGTCCTCGGGCAGGCTGAAGATGGTGACCTTGTCCTGATAGGGCTTGCCCTGCCAGGGGCAGAACTGGGCGCAGTTGCCGCACTCGTTGCAGTAGGCATCCAGGTGCAGGGTCTGGAACTGATCCTTGAAGCCCGGTACGGCGATGGCGACGTTGGCCCGGTTGGGGCAGACATCCACGCACTTGCTGCAGAGGTAGTTGCACTCGAGGCAGCGGTGCGCCTCCTGCGCCACGAAGGCATCCCGCTCGCCCTTGTCGACCAGGGTGACGGCTATGTTCCCTTTGCGGCGGTAGATCTCATCCTTGCCCGACGGCTGGATTGACACCTCGGTCTGGCTTCCGGCGATATGCTCGCGGGCCAGCACCAGATCCGCGGCGCGGCGAGCGCCACCGATGGCCGCGACTATGGAGGATGGGCCGCTCTGCACGTCACCAATCAGGAAGACGTTGCGACGGCTGGTCTCGCCCTGGCTATCCACCTCGGGCCAGCCATCGCTGCCAAGGGGAATCCCCATCGCCTCGAGCACGTCACAATCGGGCTGCTCGCCGATGGCGGTGATCAGGGCATCCATCTGCATCACTTCGGTCTGATCTGTGGGTACCGGACGGCGGCGGCCCTGCTCGTCAGGTTCCCCCAGCGCCATCATCCGCACGACAAGCTTGCCATCTTTGTCAAAGCGCTCCGGATTGGTGAGGAAGCAAAAACGCACCCCATCCTCCACCGCTTCCAGAACCTCCTCACGGTAAGCTGGCATCTCTTTCTCGCTGCGACGGTAGATAACGGTCACATCGCTGACACCGGGCACCTTGAGGGCCGCGCGGGCGCAATCCATGGCGGTGTTGCCGGCGCCGATCACAGCCACATGGCGGCCGAGCGGCAGGGGTTTGCCCTGATTGAAGCTGCGCAGGAAATGGAAGGATTTGTAAATCCGCTCGTGTCCCCCATCGAGGCGCATGCCGCCATTCTTGTCGGCACCTATGCCGACGAAGACATAGGCAAAGCCCTGGGCATGCAGCTTGTCGACAGTCAGGGCCATATCGCAGCCAAACTCGAACTTGACCCCGTGGGCGGCGACAAAGTCGATGTCGTGCGCGATAAGCTCGGCCGGGATGCGGAACTCGGGGATGATGTGTTTGACCACGCCACCGGCATCGGCTTCGCGTTCGAAGATGGTGACCGGATGACCGGCACGGGCCAGGAAGTAACCGGCGGAGAGACCGGCCGGGCCTGCGCCAATCACGGCAACCGGGTGCTTGTCACCGCTGCCTGCCGGTTTGTGCCAGCGCGCCTTGTACCCTTCCCAGCCGCGCTCCAGCGCGACCTTCTTGAGTTCGCGGATATTGAGCGGGCTGTCGTAATCCAGACGAGTGCAGTTGTACTGGCACTGGTGATCACAGATATGGCCTGTGATGGCGGGCAAGGCGTTGCGCTGATAGATGAGTTCCAGCGCAGCCACATACTCCCCCTCGCCCATCAGGCGAATGTACTCGGGGATATCCTGATGCACGGCGCAGGCGGTGACGCAGGGGGCCACGTAGCAGTCGGTCAGCGGCAGACCGCCACCCACTTCGATACGATCCCCGGACTTCCACTCCTTCTGGGTGTAATCCATGGTGAGGGCCTTGGCGGCAAGGGCTTCCAACTTGGCCACATCCACCTGACTCATGGCCCAGCTATCGGAGGCGTCTATCTCTTTGAGGCACTCGAGCTGGCGCAGGTAGCCACCGGGCTTGAGCAGGTCGGTCGCCATGGTAATGGGACGGATGCCGGTCTCGAAGATTTCGGCGATGTTGAACTTGCTGGCGCCACCCGAGTAGGAGATGGGCAGCTTGCCATCGAAGGCGCGGGACAGCACGGCGGCCACGTTGATGGAGAGCGGGAACAGCGCCCGGCCGGACATGTACATCTCATCGCCGGGCAGCGCCCCCTTGCGGTTGATGGTGCCGAGGGTGTTGGTGAGCTTGACCCCGAAGGTGAGCCCCTTCTCGGCCCCCAGCGCCATCAATCGGGTCAGCATCGCCTTGGCCTGATCCAGCTTGAGGTCGTGATCGAACGACGCTTCGCTCAGACCTATGTAATCAAAGCCGCAGGTGTCGAGGATCTCGCGCACCCGCGGGTAGCCCAGCAGGGTCGGGTTCAGTTTGACGAAGGTGTTGAGCCCCTTCTCTTCCAGCATGTAGCGGCAGATGGCCTCAATCTCGTTGGGCGGGCAACCGTGCATGGTGGAGAGGGTGACGCCGTGCACCAGATTGGCCGGGATGCAGTCCGCCAGCTGTTGCAGGCGATCGCGGCGATCTCCCAGTCCCAGCTCGGCGATAAACTGCTCGTCGGCCACGAGGTCACGTACCACCTGCTGGTATTCGGCAAATTTTGAATTGCTGCCGGCATCCATCAGGCTGTGGATGAACTGCTGCATCGGCGGCTGTTTGATGCCATCTAGGTTGTACCCCACGCTCATGTTGAAGATGAAGGACTTGGCCTCCCCGTCGAGACGTGGGTCGAACACCTCTTCCAGCAGATAGAGGGCGAACCAGGCTTTGAGGTACTCGTCGAACGCCTTGGGCAGGGTGAACTCGGTGGACCACTCGGTGTTGAAGCACTCATCCTCGGCATCGATGCAGGGCTTTGCCAGTTCGAGACGGTCCAGGATCTGCACCGTCTTGAGCTCGATAAAGCGCCCGCCGGTCAGCCAGGAGGTGACGATATTCTGGGCCAGCTGGGTATGGGGACCGGCCGCCGGACCGATTGGGGTTTCGCAGGTTTCACCGAACACCTTGATCTTGCGCTCGTCCTGCTTGCGATAAAATTGCGCGGCGGGAATACTGAAAATGCTCTGACTCTCTTTATATTCCGCAAACATGCGGGTCAGCAGGTTCTTGAACGGAAGGGGTCGCATAATATCGCCCATGATGATCTCCTTGCAGCGGCTCTGCTCATTGACTGGGTGAATAAATGGGGCGCATTCACGAGACAGCCCCTTGAAACAGACAAAAGCAACAATCAGGCCAGTGCTGGAAAATTTAATTATGTGAGCGTAAAAGCGTGAGGCGCTTCGAATTAATGAAATATCGACAGGAAATACCTGTTTCGGGGATGAGAGCGGCTATCAATAACGCACATTAATCACGTTGAAATAGCGATAGATGCTGAGAAAGTCTCACGTCGGCGGGGTCGAATATCAGTTTGATAATCTCATTGCGCCTGCCTTTATCAGGCCACGCAGGGTGATAATGTCGGCCACCACAGCGGCCACAATGCCGTGTTTGTCCTGGTTCCGATTTTCATAATTATGCACTGACATGCATTTGATAATAGTCAGGCTCAGCCAGCGTCGTCTGCCCGCAGCAGCGCCTGATAACGCTCAGGGGTGTCCACATCCAGCAGGATGGCGTCACTGTGCACCTCGACGAAGCGATGGGGATGTGCCATCAACCAGCGGCGGATCGAGCCTTGTACCGGCGCTTCGGCCAGCGCTTTGCCAAGGGATGATGGCAGCAACACAGGATGCCCTGACTCGCCCAGATAACGGGGGAAAAGTGTGTGGGGGCCCCGTGCCTGCCAGAGCGTCTGGTAGACATCGGGGGGAATGCAGGGCAGATCGCCGTGGGAGATGAAGAGGTAGTCGCTGCTGCTGGCCGCCAGTGCCAGCCGGATGGAGCTGCCGAGCCCCTGTGCATAATCATGGTTTTCCACCAGCAGGATCTCGGGTCTCTCTGCATAGCGCGCCATCAGCTCGTCACCGCGATGTCCCACCACCAGAATAATACGGTCACAGAAAGCGAGGGCATTTTTGAGACTCTCATCAAGAATCGTGCTCTGGCGATACGGTAGCATCAGTTTCCACGCGCCCATTCGCGACGAGAGGCCGGCCGCCGTTATTATGCAGTCGCATCTCGTTCTGGAATGACAGTGCTGTTCACTGCCTGCGCCCTTATTTGAATCGGTCGTTGCCATGCCCATCCCCTCATCTGTCCAGCGTGCCTTTCCCGATATTGAGACACTATTAAACCCGCTCACCGAAAATATAGATAGCCGTACCACCTTAATTAGCCTCTGCGGCGCCGGCGGCAAAACCAGCACCCTGTTCTGGCTGGCGGAATATTTTTATAAACAGGGCAAAAGAGTGCTGATTACCACCAGCACCCGGATGTTTCTGCCAGCCCAGTCACACTATCGGGAATTGATCCTGGAAGCCGATCCCGTCCGCCAGCTCACCCGCTGCCAGCACCTGCCCGATGGCCCCACCCTGGTCGCCCTGTTCAGCCATCTCGATCGGACCAGCGGCAAGGCCGTGGGGCCCACGCCCCAACAGATCGATCTCATCAAGGGGCAGCAGCGCTTCGATCTCATCCTGGTGGAGGCGGACGGCGCCCATCACAAGTTATTGAAAGTGCCCGCTTTGCACGAACCTTGCATTCCACACCAGAGTGACTGGGTAATCGCCCTGGTGGGCGGCGCCATGGTGGGGGCCAAGGCCGACCCCCAGCAGATCCACCGCTGGGCCGAACTCCAGTCCCTGTACGGGATAGAGGCCGGTGAGCCGCTGGATTGGGCGCTGTTTGACCGGCTGCTCGCCCACCCCCAGGGGGTGTTCAAGGGCACCCCGGCCAGGGCCCGCCGGATCTGGTTTATCAATGGCGATTATCAAAATGAGGCGTCATGGCAGCCGCAGTTGATAACGCTGCTGGCCCGTCACCCCGAGCTCCACGCCATCTGGCAGGGAGCGGTACGCGAGCCCATCGCCATTCGTCATGTGGTGAGCCAGGCCCCTCTGGATGGCGAACTGGTGGCTTCACCGCGCGCATGACCCGTTAAGGATGAAATGAGGTACCTTATGAATCTTTTTTCACACGCAGCCCAACTGGAACAGGCCAACACCCCGTTCGCGATGGCCCAGATCATCGAGAGCCGCGGCTCTACCCCGCGCCATCAGGCCCAGATGCTGGTGATGGCCGACGGCCAGATCCTCGGCACCATAGGCGGCGGCATGATAGAGCGGCTGGTGATAGAGGAAGCCGTCGCGGCCATTGGTGAGCGCAAGCCGCGCATATTCCACGGCCGCATGGCCCGCAACGGCGAGCATGCGGTGGGCTCGGATTGCGGCGGCGCCATGTCGGTCTATATCGATGTCTACGGCCTGCGCCCCCGTCTGGTATTGATCGGCGCCGGTCATGTCAACCGGGCGCTGGCCCAGGCCGCGGCCCCCTTGGGCTTTGATATCCATGTCGGCGACTGTTTTGAAGGGAGCCTCAACCCCGAGCTCTTCCCCGCCGGTACCCATCTCAAGCAGGCCGAGAGCATGAGCGCCGTGATCGAGGCGCTGGCCATAGAGCCCGCCAACTTCGTCATCATAGCCACCAACCACCAGGACAAGGAGGCGCTGGAGCGGCTCATCTCCCGTCCCCTCGCCTACCTGGGGCTGCTCGCCAGCAAGCGCAAGGTGCAGACCTTCACCCAGGCCCTGCGCCAGCAAGGCATCAGCCAGGAGCAGTTGCAACGGCTGCACGCCCCCATCGGCTACAACATAGGCGCCGAGACCCCGGAGGAGATCGCCATCAGCATCCTCGCCGAGCTGCTGCAGGTAAAAAACGGCAAATCGGGCGGCCTGATGCAGGATGACGTGCGCCTCAAGCGGGATCGGCTGGTGGTGATGCGCGGCTCCGGCGACATCGCCACCGGGGTGGCGCTGCGGCTCTACAATGCCGGCTTCAAGGTGGTGATGCTGGATCTCGACAAGCCCACCGTGATCCGCCGCACAGTGGCCTTCGCCCAGGGGATGTTTGACGGCGAAACCAGCGTCGAAGGGGTGTGTGCCAAGCGGGTCGAGAGCGTCGAGCAGGCGTTCGAGCAGCTGGATCTTGGCATAATCCCGCTGCTGGTCGACCCCGATTGCACGACTCTGAGTGATCTCAAGCCCCGCTATCTGGTGGATGCCATTTTGGCCAAGCAGAACCTCGGCACCCACAGGGAGATGGCCCCCATCACGGTCGCCCTCGGCCCGGGCTTCGAGGCGGGGCGCGACTGCGATGCGGTGATCGAGACCAACCGCGGCCACCATCTGGGGAGAGTCATCTATCAGGGCCCCGCCCAGCCCAACACCGGCATTCCCGGGGTGATCGAGGGGCACTCGGCCCGCCGGGTGGTGCGTGCCCCCGCCGCCGGGATGATGAAGAGCCTGATCAAGCTCGGTGATCTGGTGCAGGAGGGCGATGTGATCGCCCACGTGGGGGACGCCCCTATTATCGCGCCGCTCTCTGGCATGGTGCGGGGTCTGCTGAGCGATGGCATTGAGGTGACCGTCGGCTTCAAGATCGGTGACATAGACCCCAGAGGCGAGCGGGCCGATCCCACTACGGTATCGGACAAGGCCCGGGCGATCGGTGGCGCGGTATTGGAGGCCATGATGCACCTGGCTCAGCGCAGATAAGGGCAAACGCCATTGCCCTATCGGCAAGGCCCGCGTTATCGATCGGTGGCGCGGTATTGGAAGCCATGATGCATCTGGCCCAGCGCAGATAAGCCAGCACAGAAGCAAAAAAGGGCCCGCCATGATGGCGGGCCCTTTGCTATTCCTTTACCTGCGATGGGCTCAACCCTGCTTGATCCGGGTCTCCCCCGCCACCGACACCACGGAACGCTTGCCCTTGCGGCTGATGACGACAAGCGCCAGCACGATAAGCAGGATGCCGCTCCCCTCCACCGGCCCCGGGTTTTCGCCGAGCAGCCACCAGGAGAGCAGCACGCCTGTTACCGGTACCGCCAGTGTGCTGAGCCCGGCAATCCCCGCCGGCAATTTTTTCAGTACGAAGAGCCAGAGGCTCCAGGCCAGCGCGGTGGCGAAGATGGCGCTGTAGGCGAGCGCCCCAAACACATAGGGCTGCCAGTCGATGGGCCGCTCCGGCACCAGGGCCGCCACCAGTGCCATCACCAGGGTGGCGTAAATCATCTGCCAGGTGGTGAGGGACATGAGATCCACCCCGGGGTGGCGGGCATACATCCGCTTGGCGATGATGGCGCTGATCCCCCAGCAGATGCCGGAGGCGATCCCCAGCAGCGCGCTCTTCATGGAATCCAGATGCAGTTGCCAGGGCTCGATCACCAACAGCAGTCCGCAAGCCGCCACCCCGACCGCCACATAGTGCAGCTTGCGCATCCGCTCCCCCAGGAAGAGCGCCGCGAAGATCACCACCCAGAACGGCATGGTGTAACTCAGAATGGCCACCTTGCCCGCCCCGCCGCTGATGAGCGCCCACTGGGCCAGCCCCACCATGCCGCAGGTCTGAAACAGGGCTATGGCCAGGGTGTAGCGAAACGGGGTGGGTGTGAGGTATTGGCGACCACGCAGACACTGCACCAGCAGCAGCACTAGGGATCCGCACAGGCAGCGCAGGGCGGTGAACTCGAAGGCCCCCGCGTAGAGCATCACCTGCTTCATCACTATCCAGCTGTAACTCCAGATGGCGGTGAGCAGGACCAAGCCCCCCAGCGCCGCCATATTGATCTTTGTGCTCATTGCTCTGCCTTGTCGCCTCTGCTGCTGGCCCATCTTATGCCAAGGGGGGCCATCTTACGCCTCTCCTTTCGCCCTGCCCATCGTCGGGTAACGGGTCTGTCTGCCAACACAAAGGGGGCCTTGGGCCCCCTGTTTGCAACCATCAAAGGCGAGGCTACAGGCTGATCAGGGTGCCGGTTTTGCCGGCGATCCCCTCGGCGGCCTTCTCCAGCAAGGTGATCAGGGATTTGCGCCCCGGCAAGGATGTGGCGAACGAGAGCGCCGCCTCCACCTTGGGCAGCATGGAGCCCTTGGCAAACTGCCCCTGGGCGATAAAGCCGTTGGCATCGGCCACGCTCAGGGTATCGAGCCACTGCACATCGGGCTTGCCGAAGTTGATGGCCACTTTCTCTACCGCGGTGAGGATGATCAGCATGTCGGCATCGATCAGCTCCGCCAGTTTGGCGCTGGCCCAATCCTTGTCGATCACCGCGCTGGCACCGCGCAGATGATTGCCTTCGCGCAGCACAGGGATGCCGCCACCACCAACTGTGATCACCACCTGGCCGGCGGCCAGCATGGCGGAGACTGTCTCTTTCTCTATGATGTCGACGGGTTTGGGGGATGCCACCACCCGGCGATAGCCGCGACCTGCGTCCTCTTTGAGCCGCTCGCCCTTGGCCATCAGCGCCTCGGCCTCCTCCTTGCTGAAGAAGCCGCCGATGGGTTTGCTTGGGTCGAGAAAGGCGGGATCGTTTTTATCCACCTCAACTTGCGTCACCAGAGTGGCGACCGGTTTGTGAATGCCACGCGCCAGCAAGGCCTCGCGCAAGGCGTTTTGCAGGTCATACCCGATGTAACCCTGGCTCAGGGCCACGCAGACCGACATGGGCAGATGGGGGGCTTTGGGGTCGTGGCGGGCCGCCACCTCGAACGCCTGCTGGATCATCCCCACCTGGGGGCCGTTGCCGTGGGTCACCACCACCTCATGCCCCTGGGCTATCAGGTCGGCAATGGTGTGCGCCGTGCTCTGCACCGCCTTCATCTGCTCGGGCAGGTTGTTGCCAAGGGCATTGCCACCCAGAGCCAGTACGATTCGCTGTTTCATCTTGTTATCTCCAATGAGGGGACAAGCCGGCGCGATACCGGCCCACCTTTCGTTGTTCAAAAAATCTCATGACTTTGCGGGATGCGAACTGCTTGTCAGCCTGCCACCGCGGGGCAAGGCGAGTGCAGATCCGGCGCCAAGGCCGGGTCAAAGGGCGCTCTGGCCAGAAAGCGGCCGTGACCACGTCGCCCCAGAAACTCGCCGTCGCGGGCCACTGTCTCGCCGCGGCTCAGCACCATCCTGATCTGGCCGGGGCAGCGCATCCCCTCGTAGGGGCTGTAGTCACCGTTGTCGTGCAGCGCGGCGTGACGGATCAGGGTCTCACCGCTGGGATCCATGATCACCAGATCGGCATCAGACCCAAGTTGCAGGTTGCCCTTGCGCGGCCAGAGGCCAAAGAGGCGCGCCGGGTTGGCGCTGGTGAGCGCCACGAAGCGCGACGGCGAAATGCGCCCACCGAGCACCCCGTGGGCAAACAGCAACAGCATCCGGTTTTCGACCCCTGGCAGCCCGTTGGGGCAGAGGCTGAAATCGCCCCCTGACAGGGTCATGCGCTGGGCGTGGGAGAAGTTGCAGTGATCTGTTGCCACAGTGTCTATGTCGCCGGCAGCGACGCCGACCCACAACTTGTCCTGCTCGCTGCGACCGCGCAGTGGCGGGCTCAACAAGAAGTCGACCCCGTTTTCCTTGTAGTAGCAGCTGTCATCGAGCAGCAGATATTGCGGGCAGGTTTCCACCCAGACCGGCTGCCCCTGGCGGCGCGCCAGTTTCAGGTACTCGAGCCCCAGCCCGTTGGAAAGGTGGACGATATAAAGCGGCGCATTGCCCGCCAGCGCCGCCAGATTGATCATCCGGGCCACCGCCTCGGCTTCGCACTCCAGCGGGCGGCTCTGGGGGTGATACCAGGGTTCATGGTGGCCCGCGGCCAGCAGGGCAGCCCGGCGCGCCGCTATGGCGGCATCGTTCTCGGGATGGACGGTGGCGAGCGCCCCCACCTCTTTGAGGCGAGCCAGGGCGCGCAGCACGTCGTGGTCCCCCAGCTTGTACTGGTAGGTGAGATAGAGCTTGAAGCTGCTGATCCCCTCCTCCTGCACCATGGCGGCCATCTCGTGGAGGATGGCGTCATCCACATGCTGGATCACGCCGTGAAAGCCGTAGTCGATCACCGCCTGTGTGGCGGCGTAGTCGTGATAGCGGGCCAGCTGGTGATGCAGCTTGCACCCCGCCGGGCCAAATCCCATGTGATCGACAACTGTGGTGGTGCCACCACAGGCGGCGGCACGGGTACCGCTGAAAAAGTCATCGCAACTGCGGGCAATGCCGACATCTATGTTGAAGTGGGTGTGGACGTCGATGCCGCCCGGCATCACGTAGCAGCCGTTGGCATCGATCACCTCGGTCTCGCCATCGGGCTGGATATCGGCGGCGCGCTCACGGATCACCCCTTTTTCGATCAGCAGATCCTGACGATATTCCCCTTGTGCATCGACCAGCACACCGTTTTTGATCAGCCGCTTCATCCCCACCACCTCGAATATCGCATCGCTTCAAACAGCAAGGCCCCGCCTCAATGGAGACGGGGCTCTGGCAACAGAGGGGCGGCGATAACGCTCGCCGCCCGGCAGCCCCCTCATTCGTCCAGCTCGGCCAGATAGAGCATGGGGATCACGGCGTACATGGCGGCGCACTTGACCAGATGCTCCTTCCAGGTCTTCTCGTTCGGCGCGTGGGCTTCCGGCTCCTTGCCCGGACCAAAGCCGATGACAGGAATGCCGTGGCGACCCATGATGGAGACGCCGTTGGTGGAGAAGGTCCACTTGTCCACCACCGGCGCCTTGTTGAACAGCTGGGTGTAAGCCTTGGAGAGGGTCCGGACCGTGATGTGATCCTCTTCCACCTTCCAGGTCGGGAAGTAGCACTCGGTCGGGTAGACCAGCCCTGTGTAGGCCGGGCGATCGTACTGGTACATGGAGACCTCGGCCCCGGCGGCTTTCACCGCAGGCAGGGCGCGGATCTCGTCCAGCGCACCTTGCCAGGTTTCACCCCAGGTCAGACGGCGGTCGATGGAGACGGCGCAGCTGTCCGCCACGGCGCAGCGGCTTGGCGAAGTGAAGAAGATCTCGGAGACGGTCAGGGTCCCCTTGCCGAGGAAGTCGTCATGGCCGAGGTTGTGGCTGAGCGCCTGCAGCTCACCGAGGATGGGGCCCATCTTGAAGATGGCGTTGTCACCGCGCTCCGGCGCCGAGCCGTGACAGCTCACCCCCTGCACCTCGACGCGGATCTCCATGCGGCCGCGGTGGCCACGGTAGATCTGGCAGTCGGTTGGCTCGGTACTGACCACGAACTCGGGGCGGATCTTGCTCTGCTCTATGATGTACTGCCAGCAGAGGCCGTCGCAGTCCTCCTCCTGCACTGTGCCTGTCACCAGCAGGGTATATTGATCTTCCAGCCCCATCTCCTTGATGAGCTTGCCGGCATAGACCATGGAAGCCATGCCCCCTTCCTGATCGGAGGCACCGCGGCCACCGATGATCTCGTGATCCTCCATTCCCTCATAGGGATCGAAGGTCCAGTTGGCGCGGTTGCCGACCCCGACGGTATCTATGTGGGCATCCATGGCGATCAGGTGCGGGCCCTGGCCGATATAGCCCAGCACGTTGCCCATGGGATCTATCTCGACCCTGTCGAAACCGACCTTCTCCATCTCCTGCTTGATACGCAGCACCACCCGCTTCTCATCACAGCTTTCGCTCGGGATGGCTATCATGTCGCGCAGGAACTGACTCATCTCGGCCTTGTACTGATGGGCCTTCTCCAACACCATTTCAAACGGAATTTGCTTGCTCATTGTGATTTCTCCAAACATTCGAGAGTGTGCTGCCTGTTCATCGGCAGCGCCCTGTGCCCGTTACCGCGCCCCGTTGGCGAGGCGCGATCAGTTCTTCAATTCGTGTCTCTGCTCTTGCAGGGAGTTACTCGCAGGCTGGATGTTTGCCTTCCCACACCACTTCCCGGTAGTGGGTCACATCGGTATCCCCTTCGGTGTTGATGATGAGCACCACCGAGTTGCTATCCAGCCCGAGGCGAGCCATCAGCGCCGCGCGATCCGGGTGGTGACGCACTGCCGCCAGCACGCCGGTGCCGACCGAGCCGGACTCACCGGAGATGATGCGGGGATCATTGCCAAGGGGGTTGCCCAGCACCCGCATGCCCAGCGCCGATACCTTGTCGTGGCAGGAGATGAACTGGGTGGTGCAGCTTTTGAGCAGCGGCCAGCCGAGAGGGTTGGGTTCGCCACAGGCGAGACCGGCCATGATGGTGCGCATATCGCCCCCCACGTTGACCATCTCCCCCGCTATGCCGGAGCGGTAGATGCAGTCGGCCTGATCTGGCTCGACAACTATGCTGTGCAGGTTTTTCGCCCCGAAGCAGTCCACCAGATAGCCGAGCACCCCCCCCGCCAGCGCACCTACGCCAGCCTGCAGCAGCACGTGGGTGGGCTGCTTGATGCCCCTTCCCTGCATCTGTTCGACCGCTTCGTCGGCCAAGGTGGAGTAACCCTGCATGATCCAGGTCGGGATCTTGGTGTAGCCCTCCCAGGCGGTGTCTTGCACTATGTGCCAGCCGCGCTCTTCGGCCATCTTCATGGTCAGGCGCACGGTGTCGTCATAGTTCATGTCGGTGACTATGCACTCGGCACCGAGATTGAGGATGTGATCCACCCGCTCCTGGGCCGAGCCCTTGGGCATGTAGACCACCGCATGCTGGCCCACCTGCTTGGCGGCCCAGGCGACGCCGCGACCGTGGTTACCATCTGTGGTGGTGGCAAAGGTCATCGGCTCCTTGATGGTGCGTTTGATGAGATCGAAGGAGAAATCCTCGATTGCCACCCCATATTTTTCACAGAGCAGGTTGGCGATGGCGTAGACGCCACCCAGCATCTTGAAGGCATTGAGGCCAAAGCGCTTTGACTCGTCCTTGACCAATATATTTTTCACCCCGATATAGGCGGCCAGCGCTTTCAGGTCGCACAGGGGGGTCGGCTCATAACCGGCCAGTTTTTTATGAAAGGCACGAGCCTTCTGCGCCTCGGCGCGAGAAAACAGGGGCAGGGATTCACCGGTAAAAAAACGGTTATCGGCAATATCCATCTTCAGGGAGAATTGGGACATGAATACCTCACAGAGAGTCATCTCGCCGGGGATCATTGATTAAAAAGAGCCCCGGGGAGAGAACCCGTGACAATGATTGCGCCATGATGGCCGGGCGGGGAAATAATCCCGACCCGGCCCAACCATTATTTTACGCGTTTTTGCGCCTCTTTTATCAAGCCCTCAAGCGCGGCGCCTGGCGCCGAGAATTTACGGGCAACTATCATGGCGGCGATAATATAGGGCTTCCAACTCGCCTCTTTATAAGTGGCGATGCGGTATTTCTCGAATACCCCTTCGCTCACCTCGCCCGCCTGACAGGAGACGCCGGTAATATCGGCCGGCAGGCAGTGCATATAGAGCGCCTCGCCCCTTTTGGTGAGGGCCATCATCTCCTCGGTGCAGTGCCAATCCTGATGCTTGGCGTTCTGCGCCAGGCACTGCTTTTCCAGCTCCTTGAGGCCGGCGTGATCGTTGGCCCGCAGCAGCTCGGTGCGCTGCTCCATCACCTGATAGGGAGCCCAGGACTTGGGATAGACGATGTCTGCATCCTTGAAGGCCTCTTCCATGGAGGTGACCTGACGAAAGCTCCCGCCGGAGGCCTTGGCGTTCTCATGGGCCACCGCGATCACGTCCGGGATCAGGTCATACCCTTCGGGATGGGCCAGGGTCACTTCCATGCCGAAGCGGGTCATCAGCCCTATGATGCCCTGCGGCACGGAGAGCGGCTTGCCGTAGCTCGGGGAATAGGCCCAGGTCATGGCAATCTTCTTGCCCTTGAGGCTTTCCAGGCTGCCGAAGTGCTCCTGCAGCCAAGCGAGATCAGCCATGGACTGGGTCGGGTGATCAATGTCGCACTGCAGGTTGACCAGGGCCGGACGCTGGGGCAGCACCCCCTTCTCGAACCCTTCGTCCAGTGCCGCGCCCACTTCACGCATGTAGGCGTTGCCCGCCCCCAGATACATGTCATCGCGAATGCCGATGGCATCGGCGCAAAACGAGATCATGTTGGCGGTTTCACGCACCGTCTCGCCGTGGGCAATCTGGGATTTGCCCTCGTCCAGATCCTGCTGGGTGAGGCCGAGCAGGTTGAGGGCGGAGGCATAGGAGAAACGGGTGCGGGTGGAGTTGTCACGAAACACCGAGATGCCAAGGCCGGTATTGAACAGCCTGGTGGCTATGTTCTCGGCCCGCAGCCCCTTGAGGGCCTCAGCCAGCTTGAGGACCAGCGCCAGCTCCTGGGGGGTTTGCTCCCAGGTCAGCAGAAAGTCCTTTTCATGCAGGTTGGATTTGAGCTCATTGATCTCTTTGATTAACTGGTTCACTGCTTTCATCGTTAGCCCCAATCTGTTGATGAGATATGGATTGCTCCCCTTCCACTCACAAGGTCACCGAAAATAGGGCCATTGGGTGAGTTCATCGGTCAGCGTCAAACAAGAGCAATCAATAAGCATGCCAATGCGGTATTTAAGGGGGAATAACGAGAAACAGGAAAATAGATGTGAGCCAGCGCACATGACAACGCTATATAGAGATACAAGGTGGCACTTTTACGATAAATGCCGACACGCCAAAGCCGTATTTAAAATAGTGACAGTATGCGCGCTGATAATTATCACCCTGGCTATCAGATACGGCCCGTTAATTGATAGGCGATGCGGGGGAATTATCATAATGATAATGGCCTTGCCCCAGGCGCAGCCATTATCTGCGAGCAGGTCGCCGCTTGCGACCAGCGGCGGTGTGAGGATCAGGCCTGCACGGCGATCTCGTACTTCTTTATCTTGCGATAGAGGGTCGCAATCCCAATCCCCAACGCTTGGGCGGCCAGCTTCTTGTTGCCAAGACGCTGCAAGGTTTCCTCTATCACCTGCTTCTCCATGCTCTCCAGCCCGTTTTCCCCGAGGGGCAGCTCCAGGCTTCGCTCGGCCTGGCCTGCTCCCCGCGCCGCTGCGTGGCCTTGCAGGCTCCCTTCTCCCGGCAGGGGCCAGGGAACCCCGGCCGCACCCTGCGTACCAGGTGCAGGGCTGACAGCTGCATTATGGCCAAAGGAGGGATCGGAAGCCGCTGCATGGGCGTAGGGCTCGGGCGCGAGCGGTATCCGCGCGATGTGCGCCGCGCTGCCAGGTTGCTCGTCCGCCGCGCTTCGCTGGTTGCGCAGGATATTGGGGGGCAGGAGTATGCTTTCGATCACCTCCCCCGCCTGCACCACGTTGACCAGGTATTCGATGAGGTTGCTGAGCTCGCGCACGTTGCCGGGCCAGCGATACCCCTCGAGCAGGCCCATCACCTCAGGGCTCAGTCCTGGATAGATGAGGCCGATGCGGCTGGTGTGCAGGTTGAGGAAGTAGTGGGTCAGCAGCGCCACGTCCCCTTCCCGCTCGCGCAGCGGCGGCAGGTGAATGGGGATGACGTTGAGGCGATAGAAGAGGTCTTCGCGAAACTTGCCCTCGGCAATGTACTGCTCCAGATGCTGGTGGGTCGCGGCTATGATGCGAATGTCCACCGGCACGGGCCGGCTGGCACCTATGGGCGTTACTTCCCGCAGCTCCAGCACCCGCAGCAGCTTGGCCTGCATGGTAAGCGGCATGTCTCCTATCTCGTCGAGAAACAGGGTGCCCTGATGGGCGGCCTGGATCAGCCCCTGCTTGCCGCCGCTGGAGGCGCCGGTAAAGGCCCCCTTCACGTAGCCAAACAGCTCGCTCTCCAGCAACTGCTCCGGAATGGCGGCGCAGTTGATGGCGATGAAGGGCTTGTCATGACGCGGGCTGAGGCGGTGAATGGCGCGTGCCACCACCTCCTTGCCGGTGCCGCTCTCGCCGCAGACCAGCACGCTGGAAGGGCTCAGAGCGATGCGATGGAGCAGTTTTTTCAGCGCCCGCATCGGCTTGCTTTCGCCGATCAGCAGCGCCATGCCCTCGTCCGGCTCCAGTGGCTGGCTCAGGGCAGAGTGGGACTGGTGAAACGCCATCAGGAACAGCTGCTGGCCCTGCACATGGTGCAGCTGGCCTATGATGAGCTCCTGGCGATCCGCCAGTGTGATGATGTGCTGCATGTGCCCGGTCAGCCCCTGCTGGGCGAAGGTGAGCGGACGCACCCCAATCTCGCGCCCCAGCAACTGCTCCTGCTGGCAGTTGAGCTGCTTGAGCGCCACCTCGTTGGCATAGCGCACCTGGCTCTTCTCGTCGAGCAGCAGGCAGCCCTGATCCATGTGGCTCATCAGGTTCAGGAACACCTTGTTGACCCCGTCCGACAAGCCGCGGGAATCGAGCAGCTTGGCCACGAAGATGCTGGAGATGTGCTGCACATAGTCGCACACCTCCTGCAGATTGTTGTTGAGGCGCGCCTGCTGCTCGGCGTTGAAGGCCACCAGGCTGATGACCCCGATGCAGGTATCCTCCACCATGATGGGCACCCCGAGAAAGGCGCGCTCCCGGCAGCTCTCCTTGCAGCTGCACCCCTCACAGACGGGATCCTCGCTGGTGTGGGTGACTATCTTCTCGCTCTGGTGTTCGATCACGTAGCGCAACAGGCGGGAGTCTCCCTCCAGCTGGCGGCCGAAAAACTTGCCGTAAGGGCCGGTTCCCGCCACCCGCACCATGTTGGCGTCGACGATTTCCACTTCCAGTTGCAGCACGCTGGCCAGCATCTTGGCAAAGCGCAAGATGGTGGGCTGGATCTGCATCAACAAACATTGGTTACTGACGGACATCATGTTGTTAATCCCTTGGCTCCCACCCTGGGTGGGATTCATGCTGGCCAGATACTATGCCAATTCGACGGCAGCGACTTCGCCGAGGATCACGAAAAGGGAACTTGCATCCACCCCGCTGCCGGGAGTGGGAGCTGGCGCAGACTGGGGAAGATGAGAGCGAGGGAGCAAGCCGCGGACGCCAGCAGGCGTCCACGAAAACTGCGGAAAAACGGCTCAACCGTTGATGTGCAAGGCCAGCCAGACTGCAAGCGGGATCACCACGACCGAAAGCGCATTGCCGCCAAGCACTATGCTGGCCACTTTTTCCGGCTGGCACTGATATTGCTCACAGAGCATGTAATTCAACACCGCCGGGGGCAGTGCCACCGACAACATCAACAGCGGGATCCACTCCGCCTGCAGCGGCAGCAGCCAGACCGCGAGTCCAAGGGAGATCCCGCCCGCCAGCAGGTAGAGCAGGTTGCACTTGAGGGCGAGCCCCAGGTGGTCAAGCTCCCCTTCCATCAGCCGGATGCCGAGGGCAAACAGCATCAAGGGCACCGAGATCTGGCCGAGCAGGGAGGCGCTGGTCACCAGGTATTCCGGCAGCGCAATGTGCAGGTTGGCCACCAGCAAGCCGGCGAAGGCGGCCCACAGCACAGGGCTGCGCAGCCAGAGCCAGCGGGAGGTGTTGGCCGAGAGGATGAACATGCCCACCGAGAAGTGGAGCAGGTTGGAGAGCACGAACAGTATGACGATGGCGCCCAGCTGCTGCTCGCCAAAGGCCAGCACCATCAGCGGAATGCCGAGGTTGCCCGTGTTGCGAAACATGGCGGGCAGGATCAGCGCAGGTCTACTGATGCTTTTCAGCCTGAGCAGGGAGAGCAGCAGACCCGGCAACAGGATCACCAGGGCCCCCGCCGCGATGAGCGGCAAATGGGCCATCAGCGCCAGCGGATATTTGACCAGCGCCGAGAACACCAGCGCCGGGGTGAACAGCTCGATATTGGCCCGGTTGACATAGCCCAGCGCCCCGCCCGGTCGCAGCCGGCCATAGAGGGCACCCAGGCCCACCACGGCAAACACCGGTATGACGATATTGAGCAGTGCGCTGAACATGGGCGAGCCTCTTTACAGTTCGCGGGCGGCTGGCCCCATCAGCAAGACGGGATCCAGCGTCACTTCCAGCGTGCCGTTGCTGACCCAGAGCTGACCGTCGGAGATGGTGCAGGTGAGGTGCATGGTGCGCGCCACCATGGCGGTCAGCGGCAGGGTCTGGCTGTCGGAAAGCTCGATCACTGTGAGGTTGTCGTGCTGGCTGAGCTTGCCCTGATTCTGCTTCCACCAGACGTTGGTGCCACGGCCACCGTAGAGGTAGAGCACCACATGACGGGAGCGGTTGCACGCCTTCTTCAGACGGCGCTCGTCGGGCTGGCCCAGCTCGATCCAGAGCTCGATTTCATCGGAATAGTTCTTGCGCCACAGCTCGGGCTCGTCGTCGGCGGAGAGCCCCTTGGTGAACTCCAGCCGCTCGGCGGCGTGCCAGGCGAAGGCCGCCAGCCGGATCATCATGCGCTCATCGGTCTCGGAAGGGTGACGAGCCAGGGTCAGTGAGACGTCCTGATATTGGTGGCGGTCCATGTCGGACAGGCTGAGTTGAGCCTTGAATACGGTTGCCTTGAGAGCCATAGAGGGGGAACCTAATTTTGCTGTAAGCCACGTAGTTACTGGGGTTGCGAGTATACCCATTAAGTTCTCTATATGAAACCGTGTAGAAGGCTGTGTAGAGGGCTGCTCCTGCTTCCCCTAAGCGTGATGCAATCAGTACACAAGGAATTTCATCCTTACAGAACGAGCCCCTCTAGCATTCTCCACGTTTTGGATGCAGCTTATCCGCATTAGCATTGTCACTAAGTGAGGGCACAACATGAGTTCAGAACTACAAGCTGCTCTGGTGGGCGCTTTAATCGGTGGATTACTAAGCTTGCTTGCTATCATGCTTTCCCACTACCTTCAAAGCAAAGCAGCCGAGAAAGCAGAGGAAAACCTTATAAATGGCTTTATCTGGTCTATTCATACAGAAATATTAGCTGCATACAATCGTTACATGGCAACACTTGGAGCCCATGTCGAAGAAAGCCAAGAAAATACCCCTCTTTTCTTTCATTATCTAATTCAAGAAGATTACTTTACTATATTTAACAACAACTCAGAGCTTATAGGAAGAATAAAAGACCCTAGTTTAAGAATGGAGATGATAACCCTGTATACTCTTTCTAAAGGCATGGTTGATACCTTTAGACAGAACTCTGATTTCACAAGACGCTTCGAGGAGTTTAGGAACAACCCTCAACTTCAGGCACAAGAAGTGTATGAAGCTAACTCAAAGAATTATTACGACCAGCTATCTGACTATGGGAACTCTATCAGAGCAGGTCATAAATCTTTTAAGAGCGAGGCAGTAAAACTTCTTAACAGAATAGAAAAAGAAATACCTCTACGCTGAACAAAATATATTCAAAGGAAACACAAAATGGAAGAGCTCACCTCGTTCATTGACCCTGCATTTAGCCTTTTATCTGCTTTAGTTGGTGCTCTCATTGGTGGATACATGACAAGAAAGGCTACTATAGAAGGAGCTAGGCAAGCCCATAGGCTTCAGATCCAAGCTGCGCGGGCGGATGAAGAAAATCTAGTTAATAAATTTCTATGGTCTATCCATGATGAGCTGGCATTCCTACATGAGCACTATATGTCATCCATAGGAAATGAAATTGAAAGAGTAGATAAAACCATATCTTTTCACAGTTTTAAAAAATGGAACTTTGAAAACTGCCTCTTGTTATACAATTCAAGCCCATCATTAATTATCAGGATAGACAACATCAGAGTTCGCTCCAAAACTATAGAAACACATATCAATATAAAGTCATTGTTCGATGCTTTACAGGAGCATTTCCGACTATCCAAAGAAGCCTTCGATATATCATTACAACCATTTTCATTAGAAAAGAATGCATTCGAAAATAAACTACATGACATTATAGATGCACATACAGACAGAATAATAATGCGTCAAAAAGAAGCGTTCTCCAATATTGAATCACTCCTAAAACTTATTGAAGACACCATCCCCAAGCAATAGAAAAGACACCCCAAGGAGCCTTACTTTTTCCCTACGAACAATGCATAGCCCCTAGATTCCATGTCTCACCCATGTAAAAGCAGGGGCTACATCTCCGTGGATTGTTGTGCTTGCTCTGGTCAATGCTGGTAAAGCTTGGGAAGCCCCACGCCAGCACCCGCAGAAGCTAGCAGCGAGCTGCTTTGCATCTGAACAACCCTCACAGGGGTTACACGGTTCACCATATCAATCTCACGCGTCATCGCGGAGTAATCAATTCCCTACACAGGCTCAAAAAACAAATGCCAGTCCGAAGACTGGCATTTGGCGGTATGAACGAAAGAAGCGGATCACTTCTCGGCGGACTTGACCCCGAAGGCATTGAGCAGCAGGCAGCAGGTCACTGCCACCGCCACAAACCCGCTCAGGAAGATAAAGGGCATGGCCCCGTATCCCAATACAGTCCAGATGGTTTGTTCAAGCAGACTCATTATGTGTCCTTCATCCAGTGAAATGGGTGTCCCTTTCGTGACGGGGTTATCCCCCCGTTCCTGATGATGCTATTTGACCCCAACCAGCGCCTGAGTCCTATGCCACCAAAGTAATAAATAGGGGGCGACTTTGCGCTGGATCAACAATTTAGCCCTTGGCCAGGACAAATATGGACGCAATTCAGCCAGTTGTCAGCCGACTGTGCCTGCCGCCCACGGCATGGATCGCGCAAAACACAGGAGGCGACCCTGGGGTCGCCTCCTTGACATCAGCCCTGCCGTCACCGGCAAGGTGCGTTGCTTAGTAGAAGCTCAGCTGCTCCGCCGCCATCGCCTTGAGGCGCTCGCAGGGGGCGAATCGGTCACCGTAGCGTTTCTGGTAGTGCTCGAGGCGTCCCACCAAGTGCTCTATGCCGAGGCTGTCCATGTAGCGGAAGGGGCCGCCGAGGAAGGGCGGGAAGCCGATGCCGAAGATGGCGCCTATGTCGCCGTCACGAGCCGAGGCCACCACGCCGCTGTCCAGCGCCATGGCCGCTTCGTTGAGCATCATCAGCACGCAGCGTTCGGCAATCTCCATCCGGGATTGCTTGGGCACAGGCTTGACGCCCAGCACGGCGTAGACACTCTCGTCCACCTTCTTCTTGCCTTTGGCCGCCTTGCCATAGAGGTAGAAGCCCTTGCCGTTCTTGCGCCCCTTGCGATCGTTTTGCAGCAGCTTGTCAAACGCCGCCGGCGCCTGGAAGCGCTCACCACCCAGCTCTTTCTCCAGGATGGGCGAGATCTTGGCGCCCACGTCTATCCCCACCTCGTCGAGCAGGGTGATGGGACCGACCGGGAAGCCGAAATCGAGCAGGGCGCCGTCCAGCACCTCCACCGGCTCCCCTTCCAGTACCAGCCGCGCCGCCTCGTTCATGTAGGGCGCCAGGATGCGGTTGACGTAGAAACCGGCCTCGTCTTTCACCACGATCGGGGTCTTGCCCTGGGCACGGGCAAACGCCAGCGTGGTGGCCACCGTCTCGGCACTGGTGCCGGCGTGGGGAATGATTTCGGCCAGCGGCATCTTGTCCACCGGGCTGAAGTAGTGCAGGCCCACGATCCGCTCCGGGTGCGCCGCCCCGGCCGCTATCTGGTGGATGGGCAGGGAGGAGGTGTTGGAGGCAAACACTGTGTGCTCACCGCACTCGCGCTCCACCTCCTTCACCATCTGATGCTTGAGGGCGAGATCTTCAAACACCGCCTCCACCACCATGTCCACCCGGTGGAAACCCGAATAGTCCAGCGTGCCTGACAGCAGGCTCATCTGCTTCTCCAGCTCGCTGCGCAGAATGTGGCGACGCTTGAGCTTCTTGGCCAGGATCTCGTAGCTGTAGCGCATGGCATTGCCGATGCCGGCACTCGCCACGTCCTTGATCCGCACCGGCACCCCCGCCTTGGTGGCGGTGACGAAGGCGATACCGCCCCCCATCAGGCCCCCGCCCAGCACGGCGGCATGGGTGACCTTGCGCGGTTCAGCCCCCTGATAGGTGACCTCCTTCTTCATCTCTGTGGTGGCGAAGAAAATGGAGCGCAGGGCGGCGGATTCCGCCGTCATCACCAGCTCGCCAAAGTGGCGGGACTCGGCGGCGAGGCCGGCCTGCATCCCCTCTTCCACCCCGATGCGTACCACCTCGAGGATCCGCTCCGGCGCCGGGTAGTTGCCGCGGGTCTTGGCTTTGACCCCCTTGCGGGCCTGGTCGAACAGCACCTTGCGGCCCAGCGCATTGGTCTCCAGCAGCTTGCCCTGCAGATCCCGCTTCAGCTCGTGGCGGGGTTTGCCCTTCTTGGCCAGCTTGATGGCTGCTTCCAGCAGAATGGAGGGCGGCACCACATCGTCCACCAGCCCCAGTTTTTTGGCCTGTTTGGCCCGCACCTGCTTGCCGGTCAGCATCAGATCCAGCGCCTTGGCCACCCCGATGAGACGCGGCAGCCGCTGGGTCCCGCCGGAGCCCGGCAGCAAACCCAGTTGTACTTCCGGCAGCCCCAGCACGGTTTTGCCGTGATCTGTCACCACCCGGCCATGACAGGCCAGCGCCAGCTCCAGCCCGCCGCCGAGGCAGGGGCCGTGAATGGCGGCGATCACCGGGATGGCCAGCGACTCGATCTCGGCAAAAATCACCTGCCCTTCCCGCGACAGCGTCTGGGCATCCTGGGCACTGGTGCAGGCCGCCAGCATGCTGATATCGGCGCCTGCGATGAAGGAGTCCTTCTTGCCGGAGGCCACCACCAGACCGATCAGCTCCTTGTTGGCCTTCACCTCGGCCAGCACTGTGCGGATCTCGTCCACGAAGGCGGCCTTCAGGGTATTCATGCTCTCGCCCGGCACATCCATGGTGAGGATACCGATGCCATCCTGGCGCACCGCCAGGGAAAAAGTCTTCTCGCTCATCACTCTACCTCCAACACCATGGCCACACCGAGCCCACCCGCCGCACAGGCGGTGTTAAGCCCCAATCCCCCACCCCGACGACGCAGCTCGTGCAGCGTCTGGGTGATCATGCGCGCACCGGTCGCAGCAAAGGGATGGCCATAAGCCAGGGAGCCGCCGAGCACGTTGAACTTGTCCATGTCCACCTCGCCGATGGCCTGATCCCGACCCAATTTGCTGCGGGCAAACTCCAGACTTGAAAACATCTTGAGGTTGGCCAGGGTCTGGGCGGCAAAGGCCTCGTGCATGTCGATCAGGGTGAGATCGCTGAGCGTGATGCCGGCGCGGTCCAGCGCCAGCGGCGTGGCATAGGAGGGGCCCATCAGCATGTCTTGCCAGACATCGATGGCAGAGAAGGCGAAGCTGCGGATATAGCCAAGCGGCTCGAGTCCCAGCTCTTTGGCTCGCCCTTCGCGCATCAGCAGCACGGCGGCGGCGCCGTCGGTGAGCGGGGTGGCGTTGGCGGCGGTGACAGTGCCATGCACCCGGTCAAACACGGGTTTGAGCTTGGCGTAGCTCGCCAGATCGGAGCTTTCGCGGATGTTGTTGTCCCGCTCCAGCGGCGACTTGTAGGGGGGCACGTGGGCGGTGAACACCTCGCCGCTCAGCTTGCCATCGGCCCAGGCTTGCGCCGCCAGGCTGTGGGAGCGGTGAGCCAGCGCATCTTGCGCCTCGCGGCTGATCTGGTGGCTCTTGGCCATCTGCTCGGCGGTCTGCCCCATGGAGAGACCGGTGGAATACTCGGCCACGGCGGGCGGCACCGGCATCAGATCCTTGATCCTCAATGCCCGCAGAATATTGAAGCGCTGCTGCAGGTTGCGAGCCTTGTTGAGATCCACCAGGGCGCGGGCCAGCGTCTTGCTGACGCCGATGGGCAGCACTGAGGAGGAATCGGCCCCGCCGGCGATGGCGATGTCGACCGTGCCGGCCATGATGGATTCGGTGACGTTGGCCACCGCCTGGAAACTGGTGGCGCAGGCGCGCGACACGCTATAGGCATCCGTGGTGACGCTCATGCCGGTGCCGAGCACGATTTCACGGGCTATGTTGGGCGCTTCCGGCATCTGTACCACCTGGCCGAACACCAGCTGGTCGATGAGTGCGGGATCGAGATCGGTACGGGCGAGCAGTTCACTCACCACCAGCTTGCCGAGATCCACTGCGGGCACGCCGTGAAAGGCGGTGGCCTGCTTGGCAAAAGGGGTACGCAGACCCGCCACGACGGCAATCCGTTCGCCCTGGCGAGTCGTCAGTTTCAATGGCTGTTTCATCCTGGCTCCTTGGGTTAAAAGGCAGAGGTCTGACCTCATTGGGCCACATCTTAACAATCCACTCACAAATTTCATACGGCTGATTGAAACTAAATTGCCCCCATCTTTGCCCCCTCCCTCGCCCTCGGGGGCCAACTGGAGTATAAAAAGATCAACCTCCATAAAAACAACGGGTTCATCACATGGCAGCGGCCGAGTTCAGAGCGCTTGAGGACTATCTTGGCAGTCAAATTCTGGGACAGGGAGCACTGATAGAGGGGCTGCTGATCGCCCTGCTATGTGAAGGACATGTGTTAATCGAAGGGGCCCCCGGCCTTGCCAAAACCCGCGCCGTCAAGGCGCTGGCCGGTGCCGTGGAGGGGCGCTTCGCCCGCATCCAGTTTACCCCCGACCTGCTGCCTGCCGATCTCACCGGCAGCGAGGTGTTCCATCCCCAGGATGCGAGCTTCGTGTTCCAGCCCGGCCCATTGTTCAACCACCTGGTGCTGGCGGACGAGATCAACCGGGCCCCCGCCAAGGTGCAATCCGCGCTGCTGGAGGCCATGGCCGAGCACCAGATCACGGTGGGCAAGAAGAGCTGGCGCCTGCCACCGCTGTTTATGGTGGCAGCCACGCAAAATCCGATAGAACAGGAGGGGACCTACCCGTTGCCGGAGGCCCAACTCGACCGCTTCCTGCTCAAGCTGCTGGTGGATTACCCCAGCCCCGCCATGGAGCTGGCCATCCTCCAGCTCAACGCCCGGGGCGAACAGCTGACGCCACCGCCGGTCACCCTGAGCCAGGCCGACCTGCTGGCGGCCCGCTCGGCAGTACAGGCAGTCCAGATGCAGGGGCGGCTCGAACACTATCTGGTGCAACTGGTGTACGCCACCCGCCCGGGCAGCGGCCTGTGCCCCGAGCTTGAGCCCCTCATCGCCGTGGGTGCCAGCCCCAGAGCCAGCATAGGTCTGGCCCGCGCAGCCCGCGCCCAGGCCTGGCTCGCCGGACGGGACTTCGTTCTGCCGGAGGACATACAACAGCTGGCGCCGGCCATACTGCGCCACCGCCTCATTCCCAGCTATCAGGCGCTGGCAGACAACCTGGACAACGACACCCTGATCGCCCGGCTGCTGGACGCAATACCGTGCCCTTGACTCCCCAGCCGGATCCCCGCGCGCATCCCGCTATTGCCCTCACCCTGGCCCAGTTGCTGGCCATCCGGCTGTGGGCGAGACAGGGGCCGAGGGCGCGGGTCCAACCAGCCCAGCAGGGCAGGCTTGGCCGCATGCCGGGGCTCACCTTTCGCGAGCTGCGCGCCTATCAGGCGGGGGATGAGGTGCGCCACATCGACTGGCGGGTCACAGCCCGGCTCGGTCGCCCCTACACCAGGCTCTACAGCGAGGAGCAGGATCAGGCCCACTGGCTGCTGCTCGATCTCTCCCCCGCCATGTACTTCGGCTCACAGCTGCAACTCAAGGCCCGCCTGGGCTGCGAGCTGGCAGCAGCCCTCTTGTGGCAGGGTGAGAAACAGGCCAACACCCTGATCTGCCACGGCGTTGAGTGCCATGTCCAGCCCCAGCGCGGCTCCCTGGTACCCTTGCTGGAGACCCTTTGCCACCACTACGACCTGGGGCTGGATCGCGCGCCCCTGCCGCATTCGCTGGCGCGGACTCTGGCTCGGCTCACCCTGCCCCACGGCGCCAGATTGACGATCATCACGGATCACCAGCCCTGCGATGAGGCCCTCCGCCAGCAGTTGCAACTGCTCGGTCGCCGCCACGACATCCACTGCTGGCAGATCCGGGATCCGCTGGAGGCAAGCCTGCCCGCGCAGGGACGGCTGGCGGTGCAGGCGGGCAGACAGCACGGCTGGCTCGATGCCACTCAGCCCGGCTTTGCCCACCGCTACCAACGGGCGGCCGAGCGGCTGGCCAGGCAGTGCCATCAGCAACTGCTGCCGCTGGTGCAGCGTCTCTACCGGCTCGACAACGGCCAGCCGCTGCAGCGTCAGTGGCAGGAGGGTGCATGTCGCCAGTTCTGAGCCTGCTCGCCGCCGTCTCAAGCGCGCCACCCATGTCTGCGCTGGCGGCGCAGCTGCGCGATATCCATCCTGGCCCCATGTTGACCCAGGCAGCGGATCCCCGCCTTCAGGGCTGGTGGGCGCTGCTGATCATGCTGCTGATGGGGGCGCTGATCGGCGCAGCCCTGCTCAGCCTGCTGCGCTATCGCCGCTGGCAGCGACAAATCGACTGGGAGGCGCCCGAGCTGGTACCCAGATTGCAGGCAGTGCTGCGCGAGGCCGCCCTTGGCCGCTGGCCCGAGGCGCGCACCTTGCAAGGAGAAACCTGGCTCGTGTTCCTGGACAGGCAGGGCAGCAGCCAGTTTCGTGAATTTGCCGCCCTCTGGCCACACTGGCTCTACGGTCAGGGGATACCGGATGCCCGCCAGTGCGAGGCGCTGCGCCGTGCCTACCTCAGCTGGGGGCGAGCCTGCTGCTGCCTGCCACCTGGGGTGATCGCTCTCAGACGCCGCTGGCAACAGAGCCTGACGCGCCTGCGCATCAGGAGCTCGTCATGATCCTCGCCTGGCCCTGGTTTGCGCTGGCCCTGGCGCTGCCACTCCTGGTGCGCTTCGGCCTGCCACCACATTCAACCGACCCGCACAGCGGCACTGCGCTGGCACACGACGGCTTTCCTCTATTGCGTGCCCACGCCGGCCAGCCACTGTGGCGCATGGCCCTGTGCTGGTGCGCCCTGGTGCTGGCGCTGTGCCGCCCCCAATGGCAGGAGCCGCCCCTCGTCAGTTACCAGAGCAGCCGGGATCTGATCCTGGCGGTGGATCTCTCCGACAGCATGCGCACCCAGGACATGCTGGATGAGGGGGAGCAGCGGGACAGGCTCAGTGCGGTGCGCCAGCAGATAAGTCAGCTGATCCAGGCGCGCCCCGGCGATCGCATCGCCCTCATCGTCTTCGCCGATCACGCCTACCTGCTCTCGCCCCTGACCCAGGAGACCCAGGCCCTGCTCACCCTGGCCCGCGAGCTGGACTTCGATCTGGTGGGCCGCACCACGGCACTGGGGGAAGCCATACTGCTGGCCCGCCAGCATGCCGACCCCAAGCGTCCTACCGCCCTGCTGCTGGTCACCGACGGTCGCAACACCGCGGGCAGCGCCGATCCCCTGAGCGAGGCCAAACGGGCCGCCGCCAGCGGCATGACCCTCTATACCCTGGGGGTGGGGGCCGATCCCGATACCTTTGCCGAGGCACTGGCCCCGGCACTGGCTCCGGCGCAGAGCGATCCCAGCGCCGAGCTGGACGAGGCCCTGCTGCAACAGCTGGCCAAGGTGGGCCATGGCCGCTATTTCCGCGCCCGCACCCAAAGCGATCTCGCTGCCATCAACCAGACCCTGGATACCCTGGAGCCCATCGCCACGCCCCACACCCGCTATCGGCCAAACGTGGAGCTCTACCCCTGGCCGCTGGCACTGGCCTGGCTGCTGCTGAGCTGGCCCGCCCGGCTGCGCTGGCCCCGTTCCTTGCGTCTGCGCTTGCGACCGCCACGGGAGCAGGCTCATGATTAAGCCCCTCTGCCAGGCATGGCCGTCATGGAGCTGATCCTGTTGCGCCCGCTCTGGCTGCTGGCCCTGCTGCCCTGGCTGTGGCAGGGCTGGCGTCGCCGCCGCCAGCCACAGCTGCTCGCCCCCGCCATGCAGGCATACCTGCTGCCGGGCCGCCGACATACCCTGCCCTGGCTCTGGCTGGCGGGCCTGCCCGTCATGCTGGCCCTCAGCGGCCCCGCCCTGCGCCAGCAGAGCCAGGCCATACCGACGCCGGCCCTCGACATCTGGTTGCTGGATCTCTCCCGCTCCATGCTGGCCACCGATCTGCTGCCGGACAGGGCCACCCGGGTGCGGGTGCTGCTGCAGGATATGCTGGCCGAGGCCCGCTCGAGCCAGGAGGGACGCCCCATCGCCCTCATACTGTTTGCCGGCGATGCCTACCTCGCCATGCCCGCCACCCGGGATCACCAGGCCATGGCGCTGCTGTTGCCCGACCTGCGCCCGGCCATCATGCCCAAACAAGGGAGTGCGCCCGAGCGCGCCGTGGCGCTGGCACTCGGCCAGATCCCCCCGGGCCAGCAGGCACGCCTGCTGCTGGTCACCGACGGTCTCTCGGCGAGGCAGGCGGACCGGATCCGAGCGCTCTGGCCCTGTCAGGGCAGCCTGTTTTGCCATGAGCGGGCGGCGCCCCGCCTCGACATATTGCTCGCCAACGGTGGCAAGAGCAGCAGGCTGCCGCCCGCCACCAGCGAGGTGCAAGGCGTTGGCACCCCCTTCGGCCGCGAGCTGCCCGCCCCCGATGTGGCGACCATGCAGCAACTTGCCAGCGAGCTTGGCGGTCAGTTGCAATGGCTGCAGGCCGGGCTGCCACGCTTTGCGCCCCTGCCCATGAGCCAGACGCTGACGGCCCATCAGTCGCGGGATCTCGGCCCCTGGTTGCTGCTGCCCCTGCTGCCGCTGGCCCTGCTGGCCCGTGTCGGCACGCTCTGGCTGCTTCTGCTGGTCGCAGGCGCGGGTCTTTTCACCCCGCCTCCCTCGCAGGCCAGCCCAGCCGCAGCGCTATCTGCACAGGAGAGCCAGGCCTGGCAAGCATTCCAGCAGGGGCACTATCTGGCGGCGGCTCGCCGCTTCCAGGACCCCGTCTGGCAGGGGAATGCCTGGTACAGAGCCGGTGACTACGCCCGGGCCGTCACCGCCTACGCCAGTGCGAGCAGTGCCACCGCCCACTACAACCGGGGCAACGCGCTGGTGCAGCTCGGGGATCTGGTCGCCGCCGAGCAAGCCTATCTGGCGGCGCTGGCGTTGGAGCCGGGCCACCAGGATGCGCTCTACAACCTCGCCCTGCTGCGGGCCCAGCCGCCCCAGGCCAGCCCGGCAGCGCAGGATCCCAAGCCCATCGACGCCCCCGAGCAGGCCGCCACCCCGGACGCGCCGCTGCCACCAGCCCCCCCTGTGGTACTGCTGGAGCAGCGGCTGCGCAAGGAGGCCCAGCGTCGCCAGCAGCTCAAGGAAGAGGTAAAAGGCACCTGGCCTTCAGCGCTGAAAGGGGATGACACCTGGTGAAGATCAATCCTCTGTGGCCTTGGCTGCGTTGCTGGCTGCTGCTCTGCCTGCTGTCAACCCCGGCCCTGGCCGCGCCGCCCAGGGCCGAGCTGTTGCCGGGGGCCGACAGCCGTGACTGGCTGCTGATCATAGAGGCGGACGGGGAGCGCCAGAGCAACGAACTCGCCATTGCTCCCCTGCTGCGCCAGTTCGCGGTGGGCAAGGTGACCATGAGCCGGGTCACCACTCCCGTGCACAGCCTGACCCGCTGGCAGATCCCGCTGCACACCCTGGATACGGGCCCCGGGGTCGTGCCCTCCCTGTCACTTGGGCCGGAGCAGACCCCGGCCTTGCCCCTGCCAAAGCGCAGCCAGGCGGGCACGCTGGCAGCCCAACCCAGCCAGCCCATCTCCCCCATAGAGCTGCAGGCCAGGGTGCTGCATCAGGGGCCGCTCTATCCGGGCCAGCCCTTCATCTATCAGCTCAGCCTCTGGCTGCCCGCCAACATGGAGGCCCCCAATCTCACAGAGCCGGCCAGCGACGCTTTCACCATCCGCCGCCTGGGAAACGATCAGTGGCAGGCTCCGGCGGGGGCGGGATTGCCGGGTCGGCTGACCCGCAACTGGCTGCTGCAGGCCAGGGAGCCCGGGCTGCATCCGCTGGTGTCGCCGCGCTTTCAGGGCCGCCTGCCCCAGGATAACGGCACCAGTGACCCCCTCTCGGCCAGAGCGGCCACCCTGTTTGTGAAAATCGACCAGGCGCCGCAGCAACCCGTGGCCAGCCAGCTGACTCTGAGCCAGCAATTGAGCCCGACCTCGGGCGCCAGGGAGGGCGAGCCTGTGATCCGCACCCTGACGCTGGTGATGGAGGGCGGTGATGGCAACCGGCTCACCCTGCCCGGGCTCACCGGGCCCGCGGCCCTGCCCGCCGGCATGCAGGCAAGACCGGATGGGGAACAGCAGCAGGAGCGCTTTCTCGCCAAGGGGGCGCTGCGCTTCGAGCGCCAATGGCGTCAGGCCCTGACGGCCACGGCGCCAGGCGACTACCTGCTGCCGGCCATCACCCTGCCCTGGTTCAACACCCGGAGCGGGCGCATCGAATATGCCCGCCTGCCCGCCACCCCGCTGCGCATAGAGGCGGGCGCACAGGCACAGGAAGCCTTCACCGACCCAAGCCATGAGAGCCTTCACTGGGTGATCTGGGCCCTGCTGCTGCGGGCCCTCTGGCAAGGGTGGCCACGCTGGCACACCTTCTATCGCTTGCAGCGGGCATTGCGGCGCGAGGATGCAAACCACGCCAGAGCGGCCCTGCTGGCATGGGCCAGTCTGCGCTGGCCACGGCGCCATGCGCACCTCAGCGGCTTGCCCTGTCGCCATGCCCCCGCGCTTGCCGCCGAACTCGCCGCGCTGGATCGCGCCTGTTTTGCCACCCAGGCCACCCCCGCCGACCGTCAGCGCCCATGGCAAGGGCTCGCCGGCCCGCTATGCGCGTATGAAACTTTTGCGATAGCCTCTGGCCTCAGGCAACTGGCCCGCCTGGGTCACTGACCCTTGAGGACCCTCATATAAAAAGGAAGCCCAGCGATGGCGTTAGGTTTTTTCAGAAAAAAAGGTGCCACGGTCGGAAAGGATCCCACGGCTTCCCCGGTCTATGGAGACATGGCAGACAAACAGACCAAATACGAAGCCCTGGTGCATGCCCTGCACGGGGACATTTATCGCTACGCCTACTGGCTGTGCCGGGATCCGCAGGTGGCGGAGGATCTGGTGCAGGAGACCTTTCTGCGCGCCTGGAAGGGCATAGACTCGCTGCTCGATGACAAGGCCGCCAAGGCCTGGCTCATCACCATATTGAGACGGGAAAATGCGCGCAGGTTCGAGCGCAAGCAGTTCGATCTCATCGATCTCGACGAGCATCCCCAAAGCGATCCGGATGCCTTGCACAACGAGCAGGAGATGGAGAACGAGTGGCTCAGACGCCACATAGCCCGCCTGCCCGCCGAGTATCAGGAGCCCCTGCTGCTACAGGTGCTGGGGGGCTTCAGCGGCGACGAGATAGCGGCGCAACTGGGATTGAACAAGAACACCGTCATGACTCGCCTGTTTCGGGCCCGCAACCAGATCAAAGAGGCCATGGAGTCAGCGACACAACAGAGAGGACACACCAATGGATGAGCTGGAATTTCGCCGTCGGGCCATCGCCCATCCGCTGGAGCATGATCCCGCTTTTGTCGACGCGGCGCAGGCCTCCCCCGCCAATCGCAAGCATCTGGACGAGATGAAGCAACTGGATCGTCGCCTGCATCAGGCGCTGGAGGTCGAGGTACCGGCCGGGCTGGCCGAGCGCATCCTGCTCAGACAGGCGCTGGAGGCCGAACAGGAAAGCCGGGTTCCCCTGCCGGTGCGCCCGCGCAGCCAATGGCGTCCGCTGGCCATGGCCGCTTCGGTCGCCTTCCTGCTCGGCATGAGCACCCGCTGGCTCAGCTGGCCGCTGACACCGCCCGCTGAACTCTCCCTCGCCCAGGTCGCCATGGCCCACGTCTACGGTGAGGAACCCTTCATCAAGGATGTAGATGAGAAGGTGAGCCTGCGCACCATCAACGCCAAGATGGAGAAATACGGCGCCACCCTGATGGGCATGCAGGGCCTTAAGGTCACCTACGTCAATCACTGTGCCTTCTACCAGGGACCGGCGCTGCACATGGTGTTCCAGGGCAAGATGGGGCCCGTGACCCTGTTCCTGGTGCCCAAGCATGTGCCGCTCACCCTGCAGCCCACTTTCGAAGATGGCCAGCTCAAAGGGGAGATAGTGCAACTCAAGGGGGCCAACATGGTGTTGATCGGCGACATGCAGGAGCCGCTGGATCCGGTGGCGCAGGCGCTGGAATCCCGTCTGCACTGGTCGATTTAACAGGGGTTAACCCAATCCTGACTCGCACCGCATAGAGTCAACTACACGGGCAGACAATCCGGTTGTCTGCCCGTTCCTCTCCATTCCCACCACAATCCTCACTCATTTGCCGCCCAATCACCGCAAATGGTCAAAATTATTTTTGTGACGCAGATCATCCTTAACGCTCAGATTTCACTCAATAAGTGGCAAAAGAGACTATTTAAACGCCAAGTTAAAACAAATGATTAACACAATAGACACTTTTATGTATTCTGCTGTCACTGGTCTGATTTCTTACCTCCTACCAGATCCATAGAATCACGCCAGAATTGAATGGGAAGAAGCTGAAATAACAACAGATCTTGTCGTATACGGTGGCAAAAAAGCCCTGATGCTGACAGAAAATCTGCCTACAAGAGAGAACACTATGACAACTGCCTTTTTCAAAAAGAGCCTGATCGCTGCCGCCGTCACCCTGGCCAGTACCCAAACCTTCGCCGCCGCGTTCCAGTTGAACGAACACTCAGCCTCCGGTCTGGGTCGCGCGTATGCAGGGGAAGCCGCCGTGGCGGACAACGCCTCCGTGTTGTCCCGCAACCCGGCAGCCATGACCCGCTTTGACAAGATGGCACTCTCCGTCTCCGGCACCTATATCAAGCCGGACGTGGATGTAAATGGTGATATCTATGCCGGCTCCACCAAGTTGGCAAGCGCCAGCGAAAGCGGTATCGCACCGAGCGCCTTCGTGCCTGCTACCTACTTCATCCAGCCGCTGAACGACCAGTGGGCCTGGGGCATCGGCATGTTCTCCAACTACGGTCTGGCCACCGAGTACTCCGACAACTTCAACGGGGGCTCAGTTGCCGGCAACACAGAACTGCTGACCTTCAACATCAACCCGAACATCGCCTACCGCGTCAACCAGCACTTCAGCGTCGGTGCCGGTCTGAACCTGGTGTATGCCAAGGCTGAATTGAACCGCCGCGCCGGTGTACTGGCCGCCGTACCGCCGCTGAGTGGCGTGCCGGGTATCGGCAAGGACACCATCGTCAGCCACCTGAAAGGAGATGACTGGGGTTACGGCTGGAACGTGGGCACCATGTATGAGGTGAACGAGAACAACCGTTTCGCCCTGACCTATCGCTCCCAGGTAGATCTGAAGTTCAAGGGTGACTATCAGGGCACCTCCTCCGGCTTCAAGACCGTCAGTGGCGAACTGCCGCTGGATCTGCCAGCCCAGGCCGAGTTCGCCGGTTACCACCGTCTGAACCAGCAATTTGCCGTTCACTACTCCGTCAACTGGACCGACTGGAGCGCCTTCCAGGAGCTCAAGGCCACCAGTGACCAGTGCAAGAGCACCGACGGTGCTGGCGTCTGCCTGTACAAGCCGGAGAAGTTCAAGGACTCCACCCGTTACTCTCTGGGCGGTACCTGGTACGTCAACCCATCATGGGAAGCGCGTATCGGCTTCGCCTACGACAAGACCCCGATCGAGCCGGAATATCGCAGCCTGAGCATCCCGGATTCCGACCGCGTATGGTACAGCGCCGGTGCCACCTACCACATCGACAAGGACATGAGCGTCGATTTCGGCATGGCCTATCTGGACGGCAAGAAAGTTGACGTCAACGAGAAGCTGGTCGAAAGCAATGAAGCGCTGCGCTGGAAGGGTACCTCCCACGGCAACGCCTTCCTCGCCTCCGCTCAGTTCAACATGAAATTCTGATCATCTGCCTATCGACAAGAGCGCCTGCGGGCGCTCTTTTTTTATGCAAAATTCCATTTTCAGCGTACAGATGTAGCAAACAGTTGTACGCTTTTCCTTTTTTATCAAGCTATTAGCGCCCTATCTCTCAGCATTTAATCTTGTTTTTCTCCCCACGGCTCCCCTGCCGTTGCCTTACTGGTCATACCATATAAAATCCTGCACCCAACCATAAGACAGATTGAACGCCGAGTTCACTTTCAAGGACCATTCAATGCACTCCATCATGAAGCCGTCTCTCATCGCCCTGCTGGTGCTGTCAAGCCAGGCCCAGGCGGCAGGTTTCCAGCTGGCTGAACAATCCGCCACCGGCATGGGCCGCGCCTTCGCAGGCGAGGCCGCCATCGCCGACAATGCCAGCGTGCTCTCCCGCAACGCCGCCGCCATGACCCGTTTCGATCGCATGGCCTTCTCCGGCGGCTTCATCTATGTGCGCCCCGATGTCAACATCGAAGGGATCACCCGGGTGCCCACCGCCATGGGACCCGTCACGCTGGATGCGAGTGCCCACGACATTGCCGATGATGCCTGGGTACCGAATGCCTATCTGATAGTGCCGCTCAACGACCAGTGGCGACTGGGGCTGGCGGCAACCTCCTACTACGGCCTCGGCGTCGAGATGCCGGACAATTACAATGCCGGTCACTTCGGCAATGTCTCCGACATCAAGACCCTGGATCTGGGGGCCTCGCTGGCCTATCGCATCAACCGTGCCTGGTCCGTCGGTGCCGGCCTCTCCGCCATTCAGGGGGAAGGAGAAGTGGGCGGTACCTTCCCCTCCAACAACAAGATCGCCAAGCACCTGAAGGGAGATGGCTGGGCCATGGGCTGGAACCTGGGCACCCTGCTGGAGCTGTCTGATGCGACGCGTATCGGCCTCTCCTACCGCCACGACGTGACCCTGAAGCTTTCTGGCGATGCCATCGGCATCGATCAAAATGGTCAGCCCTTTACCGATACCGGCAGCCTGGAACTGCCCCTGCCCGCCACCGCCGAACTGGCGCTGTTTCACCAGCTGACACCCAGCCTGGCGCTGCATTCAAGCATCAACTGGACCAACTGGAGCAAGTTCGTGCAGCTCGAATCCGAGCTCGACCACCACGGTGTCATGCATATCAAGGACGAGCACTGGGAAGACAGCTGGCGCTACGCCCTGGGCCTGACCTATCAGCTGGCGCCGCAATGGCAACTGCGCTCCGGCCTGGCCTATGACCGCAGTCCGGTGCCGGCGGATCGCCGCACCATCTCCATCCCTGACTCTGATCGGGTCTGGTACAGCGCCGGGGTGGGTTACCAGATCGACCGCAACCTCTCGCTGGATCTGGGCCTGACCCTGATCGATGGCAAGAAGGTGGATGTGACCGAAACCATGCAGCTGAAACCCGGGATCCCGCAGACTACTTCCACCTTCCAGGGTACCTCGGAAGGGGATGCCTGGCTGGCTGGCCTGCAGTTGAATTACCTCTTCTAGTCCAAGCCGGGGCAGATCCTCCTCCCATACAAGCACTATGCCAGTTATTGACCGTTTCCGGCCCGGCAGCACTGGCATAGTGCGCATCTTCACAATAAAATCAATCCAGTACCCACACTGGAGAGATGCATGTATTCATACGTAGCAAGGCAGCCCATCCTGGATCGGGAGTTGAATACCCACGCCTATGAGCTGCTGTTTCGCGACAGTCTGAATAATGTCTTTCCGGTGATCTCCTCTCAACAAGCCACAGCCAGACTGGTGGTCGAGCAGTTCCTGCAACAGAACATAGATCAGCTGCTCGGTGGCCGTCCCTGCTTCATCAACTTCCCCCACTCCCTGTTGCTGGAGGGGCTGGCCGAGTGCCTGCCACAAGAAAAGGTGGTGATCGAGATCCTAGAGGATGCCGATCCCGATGATGCCCTGCTGGCCAAGGTGCAGCAGTTGCATGAGCTGGGTTATCAGCTGGCGCTGGACGACTTCACCATGTCGGACGAGTGGGAGCGCTTCCTGCCCTATATCCACATCATCAAGTTCGATCTGCGCGCCACCTCACTGTTGCGGATCAAGATGTTCATCCAGCAGCATAAACATCTGAAGCTCACCTATCTGGCGGAGAAGGTGGAAGACAAGGCGGAGTTCGAGCGGGCAAAACGGCTCGGTATCGATCTGTTCCAGGGCTTCTTCTTCAGCCGGCCCGAGATGGTGAAACAGGCCACCATGGAGCCCGCCCAGGTGGTGGTGATGCAACTGCTCAACGTGGTCAATCAGGAGGAACCCGACCTCAATCGCATCGAGCAACTGCTGAGTCAGGACATCTCCCTGTCGCTCAAGCTGCTGCGTTACGTCAACCACCTGAAGAGCCACGCCAACCCCATCTCCTCCTTTCGCCAGGCCGCCGTCTATCTTGGCCACGCCCAGCTCAAACGCTTCGTGACCCTGGTTGCCGCCACCAGTGCGGGCCATGGCAAGAGCGCCGAGCTCTATCAGATGTCCATGATCCGGGCCCGTTTCTGCGAGCTGCTGGCCCACGCCCATGCCCCTACCCAGCAGGCACAGCAAGCCTTCATCACAGGCTTGTTCTCGCTGCTGGATGTGCTGATGGAACAGCCGATGGACAAGCTGCTCGGCACCATTCCCCTGATCGAGGAGATCCGGGTCGCCCTGCTGGAACGCAAGGGCAACCTGGGGTTTTATCTCTCGTTCTGTGAGGATTATGAGAGTGCGAACTGGCAGCGCATCACCGCCAGAACGGCCCGGCTCGGGCTCAATGAAGAGAAGGTCAGTCAGCTCTATCTGGCCGCCACGGCCTGGGTCAACCAGCAACTCCAGGCCATGGCGGACACGGATTAACCCAGCTCGAGGGCAACCGCCGTCGCCTCTCCCCCACCGATACACAGGCTAGCCACTCCCCGTTTCAGGCCGCGCGCGCGCAACGCATGAATGAGGGTGACCAGGATCCGGGCACCGCTCGCCCCCAGGGGATGACCCAGCGCGCAGGCCCCGCCGTTCACGTTCACCTTGTCATGGGGCAGCTTGCAGCCCGCCATCGCCAGCAGGCTGACCATGGCAAACGCCTCATTGATCTCGAACAGGTCCACCTCTTCCACTCGCCAGCCCACCTTGTCCAGCAGGCAGTGGATGGCACCGACCGGTGCACTGGTAAACTCGGCAGGCGCTGCGGCATGGCTCTGATAACCCACCAGATGGGCCAGCACCGGCAGGCCCAGTTGCGCCGCCGTCTCGGCCCGCATCAGGATCAACGCCGCCGCCCCATCCGAGATGGAGCTGGCGTTGGCCGCCGTGATGGTGCCGGTCTTGCTGAATGCCGGTTTCAGATGGGGGATCTTCTCGGGCCTGGCCTTGGCAGGCTGTTCATCCTCGGCGAGCAGCAGGGTATCCCCGGCCATCACGGGCGCCAGCTCGACCTTGAAGGCGCCACTCTGCTGCGCCGCCAGGGCCCGCTCGAGCGAGGCGATGGCAAAAGCGTCCATGTCGGCGCGGGTCAGTCCGGCGCGATCGGCGCTCAGCTGGGCATAGTGGCCCATCAGCTGGCCTTCATAGGCATCCTGCAAGCCATCGAGGAACATGTGATCGAGCACGCTCTGATGCCCCATCCGAAAACCGCTGCGCGCCTTGTCGAGCAGATAGGGCGCGCGACTCATGCTCTCCATCCCTCCGGCGATCACTATGTTAGTGTCACCGAGGCGCAAGCCGTCTGCCGCCAGCATCACCGCCTTCATGCCGGAGCCACACACCTTGTTGACCGTGGTGCAGGGCACGCTGTCCGGCAAGCCGGCCTTCAGCACGGCTTGACGGGCGGGCGCCTGCCCCACCCCGGCGCTGAGCACATTGCCCAGATAGGCTTCATCGACTTGATCGCCTCTGAGCCCGGCCTGCGCCATGGCGGCGGCGATGGCACAAGCACCCAGCTCGGGGGCAGTCTGGTTGGCCAGGGCCCCCTGAAAGGCCCCCATGGGGGTACGTTTGGCCGCAACAATCACTATATCCATCAATTGCACTCTCCTTGTTACATAGACATAACATATGCTGCCACCGCAGCAGGAACAAGACTTGCGGGGCAGTTGACGTTTGGGTAAGGTGCCAGCCTGCATTGACAACCAAGATGGCAGCCAAGACAGCCGTATGACCAAATCCAAGGATGACACGCGGACCTACAGCATCAGCGAACTGGCCCGTGAATTTGATGTTACGACCCGAAGTATTCGTTTTTATGAAGATCAGGGACTTTTGAATCCGGCCCGTCAGGGACAGACCCGGATCTACAGTCGTCAGGACAGAGTGCGGCTCAAGCTGACCCTGCGCGGCAAGCGTCTGGGCTTCAGCTTGGCGGATATCCGTGATCTGTTCGATCTCTACGATGCGGACAAGAGCAGCCGAACCCAGCTGCAGACCATGCTGGGACTGGTGGCCGACAAGCGGGAGATGCTGGAGCAGCAGCTGGAAGACATCAAGATGGTGCTGCTGGAACTCGACGCCGCCGAGCAGCGTTGCCAGCAGGCACTGACCCAACTGCGATGAGTCCCTGTCAGCCGTCATAAAGAGAGGGGCCCGCAGGCCCCGCTGGAACTCGATGCCGCCGAGCAGCGTTGCCAGCAGGCGCTGGGCCAGCTGACCCCCTGAGTCGGCAAGGGAGGGGCGACAATCCCGGCCCGATGAAAATAAAAAGAGGGAGGCTTGCGCCTCCCTCTTGTCATTCATGGCAGTGAGCCTGCTCTCAGGCTTCCTTGCTCCAGCGATCCGGATCGTAATCCGGGCTGTAGCGGTCGACGATAATGGCGCAGGCCGCATCTCCCGTGATGTTCAGGGCGGTACGGATCATGTCGAACAGGCGATCCAGTGCAAACAGCAGCGGCAAGCCCTCGATTGGGATCCCGGCAGCCAGCAGCACGGCCACCACCAGGAAGCTCGGGCCCGGCACACCGGCCTGACCAATGGCCCCCAGGGTCGCGGTCACTATGATGGCGGCCCAGGCACCCATGGAGAGATCTATGTTGTAGACCTGGGCGAAGAAGATGGCGACCAGACCGTAATAGATGGCGTTGCCGCTCATGTTGATGGTGGCGCCAAGCGGCAGCACGAAGGAGGCCGTGGCGTTGGTCACCTTCAAATCCTGCTCGCAGGTTTCCATGTTGACCGGCAGGGTCGCCATGGAAGAAGCGGTAGAGAAGGCGACGATCTGCGGTTTCTTCATCGCCGACAGGTACTTGCGCACCGGGGTGTTGGAGAAGATCGCGATCAGCAGCGGATAGACCACGAAGGCGAAGATCAGGATGGCGGCCAGATAGACCAGGAACAGCTTGAGCACCAGGGTCAGCACGTCGAAGCCGTAGGTACCTATGGCCTCGGCCATCAGACCGAACACCCCGAGCGGTGCTATCAACATCACCTTGTTGATCATCCAGACGAAGGCATCCACCAGGGTGTTGAGCCCGTCCACCAGCGGCTTGGCGCGCTCGCGAGGCTGCTTGGCCAGCGCGATGCCGAGGAACATGCAGAACACCAGGATCTGCAAAATATTGGCCTCGTTCAGTGCCTGGAACACGTTGGTCGGGATCATGCCGAGCAGGGTCGACACCGCATCCGGCAAGGCGCCCTTGTCGGCGTAGTCACCGGAGAACATGGAGGCCATGGAGCCAAACTCGACCCCGACGCCCGGTTTGAAGATTTGCCCCATGACCAGCGCCAGCAGCACGGCCAGCGCAGAGGTACCGAGGAAGAAGATCAGGGTGGTGACCCCTATCTTGCCCGCCGCCGGGCTGGCGCCCAGGTTGGCCGCACCCGACAGTATGGCGACGGCCACCAGCGGGATCACCAGCATCTTGATCAGCTGGATAAAAAGGGTGCCGAGCGGCGCAAAGACGGTGGCTTGTTCACCCATGAACGCCCCCACCAGTGCCCCCAGCACCATGGCTACCACTACCTGGAAGCCAACGTTCTTGATGAGTCCTTTTGTTAACACAGAATGTTCCTTTAATTAGCAAATATTCACACTTTCCCAGTGCAATTAACCAAACAGGGGAAGAACCTCTGTTCATTCCCCTGAGCGCGCGCTTTATCTCATATTTATCTGCTGTTTTAAATCGCCTGATCGTTAACGGGAGTTATTGATAAGTTTGCAACAAAGTGAAGATTCAAAAGGGACATGGCGATTTTTGCCGCTTTGTTCATGACAACTGACAAAACATTGTGCTACTTTTGCTGGGCAAACGTGCATACAGGGATGAAAACATGCTGAAAGTTAACGAGTATTTTGACGGAAATGTAAAATCTATCGCTTTCGAGCAAAAAGGCGACAAAGCCACAGTCGGAGTGATGGATGCGGGCGACTACCAGTTCAATACCGCCGCCCCAGAGCGGATGACGGTGGTCAAGGGAGCCCTCACCATCCAGCTGGCCGATGAAGATGAATGGCACACCTACAGCCAGGGCCAATCCTTCGACGTGGCGGGCAACTCCTCCTTCAAGCTGGAGGTGAAAACCCCCACCGCCTATCTGTGCGAATTCCTCGACTGAGTGACCGAACGCAGATGAATGGCTGAACAGTGCCAGGGAGCGAGCCCAAGTCTCGCTCCTTCCCTTTGATGCCGCGCGCCAATTCCAACCTTTATGCCCGCTGCCAGCCACTCATTTGTATGCCGCCATCACACGTCTCAGCTTCCCCGCTTTCCATCGACTACAAAAAAATTACAATGTTTAGACAAAACCCATAATCGGAGTGGTGTCATGATCAGTGTCTTCGACCTGTTTTCCATCGGGATCGGCCCTTCTTCTTCCCATACGGTGGGGCCGATGCGGGCCTCCTGCGCCTTTGTCAAAGAGCTCAAGCGGCAGGATCTGCTACCCAGGATCGAACGGATAGAAGTGGAGTGCTACGGCTCCCTCGGTCAGACCGGCAAGGGCCACGGCACCGGCAAGGCCATCATTCTGGGGCTGGCCGGTTTTGAACCGGAATCGGTAGACATAGAGGCCATTCCCGCCTTCCTCGGCGAGGTGGATCGCAACCAGTCGCTGCTGCTGGCTGGCGAGCAGCCATGCCAGTTCGCCCGGATCGGCGCCATCATCTTCAATCGCCGCAAGACACTGCCCGCCCACTCCAACGGCATGACGCTGCGGGCCTTCGCCAGCAGCGCCCTGCTGTTCGAGCAGACCTACTACTCGGTCGGCGGCGGCTTCATCATAGAAGAGAGCCATTTTGCCAACGCCAAGGAAGAGGCGGCCCGCTTCGATGCCGCCCACCCCATCCCCTACCCGTTCGAGAGCGGCGCCCAGTTGCTGGCTCACTGCCAGGAGAGCGGTCTCTCCATCTCGGGGCTGATGCTGGCCAACGAGAAGGTGTTTCGCAGCGAACAGGAGATAAAAGCGGGACTGCGCAAGATCTGGCAGGCGATGCAGGCCTGTGTCGAGCGCGGCTGTCGCAGTGAGGGTGTGCTGCCCGGCGGCCTCAAGGTGAAACGCCGGGCCCCGGCCCTCCACCGTCAGCTCAGTTGCGAGACCAACTTCAACAAGGATCCCCTGATGGTGATCGAGTGGGTGGACCTGTTTGCGCTGGCCGTCAACGAAGAGAACGCCGCCGGAGGCCGGGTGGTGACCGCCCCCACCAACGGCGCCGCCGGCATCATTCCCGCCGTGCTGCACTACTATGATCGCTTCGTGCGCAAGGTGGATGATGAGCTGCTGCTGAGTTACTTCCTCACCGCCGCCGCCATCGGCATCCTATATAAGAAGAACGCCTCGCTGTCGGGGGCCGAAGTGGGCTGCCAGGGGGAAGTGGGTGTCGCCTGCTCCATGGCCGCCGGCGCCCTGACCGAGATCCTGGGTGGCAGTCCCGCCATCGTCGAGAATGCCGCCGAGATAGGCATGGAGCACAACCTGGGCCTCACCTGCGATCCTGTGGGCGGGCTGGTGCAGGTGCCCTGCATAGAGCGCAACGCCATGGGCGCGGTCAAGGCCATCAATGCCGCCCGCCTGGCCCTGCGCGGCACGGGCGAGCACAAGGTGTCGCTGGACAAGGTGATCAAGACCATGTGGGAAACCGGCAACGACATGAAGACCAAGTACAAGGAAACCGCCCGCGGCGGCCTGGCGGTTAACATTACAGAATGTTAAAAACAGCCAATTGACTCCACTTTGTCCCCCTATACCCGGCCTGGCCGGGTATTTTTATGGGCAAACGCTTAACAAAATGGATAAGCATCAAAATAAATTTTATACTCGCGCCTCTGATTCAACAAAAATAGATCTATTTCAACTTTTTTTAGGCTTTGAACCGTTACACTGCGGTTATCTGGTTCATTGACCTCGGCGACGACGCCCTCGTCCCATGGATCACCCCGTTTCTGCGAGTGGGCATGGCGCCCCCTTCTATCCTGAGGTAATTGTTACATGATCAGCGTTTTTGATATCTTCAAAATCGGTGTTGGCCCCTCCTCTTCCCACACTGTCGGCCCGATGAAGGCTGCCAAACAGTTCGTGGATGAACTGCGTGCAGGCGGCAAGATCCGTGACATCACCCGGATCCAGGTCGATGTCTATGGCTCACTCTCCTGGACCGGCAAAGGTCATCACACCGATACCGCTATCATCATGGGTCTGGCGGGTAACCTGCCGGAAAACGTCGACATCGACGCCATCCCTGAATTCATCTCCCGCGTAGAGCAGACCGGCCGCCTGCCGATCGGCCTGCACTGCCACACCGTCAGCTTCCCGCGCGATGCCATGGTATTCCATGACGAAGCCCTGCCGCTGCACGAGAACGGCATGAAACTGACCGCGCTGGTCGAAGATCAGGCCGTCTACAGCAAGACCTACTACTCCATCGGTGGTGGTTTCATCGTCGACGAAGAGAACTTCGGCAAGGCCGACAGCGGCGACATGTCCGTCAGCTACCCGTTCAAGAGCGCGGCTGAGCTGATCGCCCACTGCAGCCAGACCGGCCTCTCCATCTCCACCCTGATGCTGGAGAACGAGAAGTGCTTCAACACCCCGGAAGAGATCTACAAGAAGCTCGGCAAGATCTGGAACACAATGCGCGAAGGGATCGAGCGTGGTTGCCGCACCGAAGGTGTGCTGGCCGGCCCGCTGCGTGTGCCCCGTCGTGCGGCGCCCCTCTACCGTCAGCTGACCACCAACGAGAATCTCTCCAACGATCCGATGAACATCATCGACTGGGTGAACATGTTTGCCCTGGCGGTGAGTGAAGAGAACGCCGCCGGTGGCCGCGTGGTAACCGCCCCGACCAACGGCGCCGCCGGCATCATCCCGGCCGTGCTGGCCTACTACGACAAGTTCATCCAGCCAGTGGGTCGCGACGAGTACACCCGTTTCTATCTGGCCGCCGGTGCCGTGGGCATGCTCTACAAGATGAATGCCTCCATCTCGGGTGCCGAAGTGGGTTGCCAGGGTGAAGTGGGTGTCTCCTGCTCCATGGCCGCCGCGGGTCTGACCGAACTGATGGGCGGCAGCCCGGAGCACGTGTGTGAAGCCGCCGAAATCGGCATGGAGCACAACCTGGGTCTGACCTGTGATCCGGTTGCCGGCCAGGTGCAGGTGCCCTGCATCGAGCGCAACGCCATCGCGGCCATGAAGGCGGTCAACGCCTCCCGCATGGCCCTGCGTCGCACCTCCAAGCCGCGCGTCTCCCTGGACAAGGTCATCGAAACCATGTACATCACCGGCAAGGACATGGACTCCAAGTACCGTGAAACCTCCCGTGGTGGCCTGGCCATCAAGGTGATGCAGGTTGCCTGCGAATAAGCAGCATTTGCAAGAAATACAAAAAGGCGGGAATTCCCGCCTTTTTTTTGCCCGTTATTTCGATTGTCCCGCCTGACTCATCACCCCTGCTCATCCCATATTCCCGTGCCCCATGCACCTCTCCAGATAAACACAGCGTTCAACACGTCACCCGAGTCGCCCGGCGCTGCGCCGGTTATTCCACGATGCGATCGGCCAGGGTGCCCACCGCCACCACGAAATAGTGGGAGCGATTCCAGTGGCGCAATACCAGATAGTTGGGATAAGCCAGGTAGGCGCGGCCCTTGGCATCATCGGGGCGCACCAGGGAGGCCCGCACCTCGACCCTGGGCAAGGGTGAACCGTCGAGCTGACGTACGCCGAGAGCCTGCCACGCCGACAGCGGTCGGGTCTGCTCCAGTCCGAGCAGGGCGGGATCCAGCCCCTCGGGCACCTTGACCTGGCGTCCCCAGGTTTCATCCCCGTGCCAGCCATTCTGCTGCAGATAATTGGCTGCCGAACCAAACACATCCGCCAGATTGCCCCACAAGTCCTTCTTGCCGTCCCCATCCTGATCGACCGCGTATTTGAGAAAGGAAGAGGGCATGAACTGCACCTGCCCCATGGCGCCGGCCCAGGAGCCCTTGAAGGCGGCGGGGGTCACATGCCCCTGCTCTATGATGCGCAGCGCATCCAGCAGTTGACCCTTGAAAAAGTCCTCCCGCCGACCATCCCAGGCCAGGGTCGCCAGCGAAGAGATCAGCGGATATGTGCCGGTCAATTTACCGAAATTGGTTTCTATGCCCCACAAGGCGACAATAAATCGGGGTTGCACGTCATATTCCGCCCCTATTTTTGTGAGCAGCGGCAAATGCTGACGATATAAGGCCTTGGCCTGATTGACTTTCCATTGCGGAACCGCGCGGGGAATATAGCTGTCCAGCGTCAGTTTAAATTCCGGCTGGTTTTTATCGTGCTTGATGGCGGGCTCTATGACCCTAATATCGGCAAAGGCGGCCGCCACGGTTTCGGGCTTGATCCCGGCGGCCAGAGCCTGCTGTTTGAGTCCAGTGACATAGGTGTCAAAATCGGGGCTGGCCTGCAAGGGGGCACTTAACAGCCCGCTCAATAATAACAGTGCCAGCCGACCCTTCATCAGCCCGAGGCCTTTAATTGTGCCTTGTGCTGCTCCAGCAGATTTTCCGGCGGCGGTGGCACCTGCAGATAGAAGCCCTGGCTTTTCAGTGCCTCCATCACCCGGCTGGTCGAGGCGATCCCCAAGGGCCTGGCTGGGTCCAGCTTGGTCATCAATACCAGCTCGGGGCGACCAAATGTACTCATCAGCACCTCGGGTACACGGGAAAAATCCTCTCTTCTTTCAACAAAAAGATAGGTCTCGGCTTTTTTGCGACTTTTATAGACTGCACATAACATGGAAATTGATATAATCCGACGGGTTTATTGCCTCTGATGGTGGCAAACTATAACATCAGGAATTGAATAACAATAACGGATTACCGTCTCTGTCTCGGGGAAGATTCATGGTTGAGCGCGATAACGAATTGAAAGGGACCACCTTCACTATTTCTGTGTTGCATATCAGCGATGGCAAGCCTGAGCGGATCCGCCAGTTGCTGGCGGCAAAGGTCGCCCAGGCACCCCAGTTTTTTAATTGTGCCCCCCTCGTCATCAATGTGGAACGACTGACGGATATCCCTGACTTCGAACAGCTCAAGGAGCTGGTGGAGTCGGAGGATTTCGTGCTGGTCGGGATCACGGGGACACAAAACGAGGCGATGAAGACGGCCGCCAAGGCGGCGGGTCTGGCGGTGATGGCGTCCGGCAAGAGCCGCAAGGCCGAACTTCCGCCGGAAAAAGCGCCAATCCCGGCGCCCGTGGTCGAGGTCAAAGCCGCCCCGGCGCCTCTGGTGCCGAGCAAGGTACACGTGGGCCCGGTGCGCTCCGGTCAGCAGCTCTATGCCGCCGGCACCTCGCTGGTGATACTGGGCTCGGTGAGCCCGGGCGCCGAAGTCATCGCCGACGACAGCATTCATATCTATGGCACCCTGCGCGGCAGGGCCATAGCCGGTGCCAAGGGCAACACCCAGGCACGGATCTATTGCCAGCAATTACAGGCCGAGCTGCTATCCATCGCAGGCACGTTCCAACTGAGCGATGCGCTGCCGGCCGGCCTGATACAACAGCCGGTACATGTCCGGCTGGATAACGAACAACTCCGAATAGACCATATCAAATAGAGTTACAAGGAAGCGAGAATGGCGCGAATCATAGTCGTTACATCGGGTAAAGGTGGCGTTGGCAAGACCACAACCAGCGCGGCCCTGAGCACAGGTTTGGCTCAGCGTGGCCACAAGACTGTGGTCATCGATTTTGACATTGGCCTGAGGAATCTGGATCTCATCATGGGCTGCGAGCGGCGCGTGGTGTATGACTTCGTCAATGTGATCAACGGTGAGGCCAACCTCAATCAGGCCCTCATCAAGGACAAGCGCAGCGAGAATCTGTTCATCCTGCCGGCCTCCCAGACCCGGGACAAAGATGCCCTGACCCGTGAAGGGGTCGAGAAGATCCTGGATCAGCTGGCGGAGATGAAGTTCGATTACATCGTCTGCGACTCGCCGGCCGGGATCGAAGCGGGTGCCCTGATGGCGCTCTACTTTGCCGACGAGGCCATCGTCACCACCAACCCGGAAGTCTCTTCCGTGCGTGACTCGGATCGCATCCTCGGCATCCTGGCCTCCAAGTCCCGTCGTGCCGAGCGCGGCGAAGACCCGATCAAGGAGCACCTGCTGCTCACTCGCTACTGCCCGACCCGTGTCAGCCGTGGCGACATGCTGAGCGTGCAGGATGTGCAGGAGATCCTGGCCATCAAACTGCTCGGGGTGATCCCGGAGTCCCAGGCTGTGCTGCGCGCCTCCAACTCGGGGGAGCCGGTCATTCTGGACAAGGAGTCCGATGCCGGTCAGGCCTATGAGGATGCCGTTGCCCGTCTGCTGGGCGACACCAAGGATTTTCGTTTTCTGGAAGAAGAAAAGAAGGGCTTCTTTAGCCGACTGTTCGGGAGTTAAACATGTCATTATTGGATTATTTTCGTTCCAACAAGAAACAAAACACCGCACAACTGGCCAAAGAGCGGTTGCAGATCATAGTCGCACACGAGCGTTCATCCAGAGGGGGGCCGGATTACCTGCCCCAGCTCAAACAGGACCTGCTCGACGTGATCCGCAAATATGTGCAGATAGACCCTGACAAGATCACGGTCCAGCTGGACAAGAAGAGTGATGAGCTGTCGGTGCTGGAGCTCAATATCACCTTCGCCGACGACAAGAAGGGATGAGCTGACGCCCCATGCGTGACCCTTTCCCTCAATGAAGACCGGATCCTGTAGCAGGATCCGGTTTTTTATTGTCACAAACGGGGCCGACTCGCGGAGCCGGATCTCGCCAAGGGAGCGGGGGCCAGCTAGAATACCGCGCGCCACCGTCCGGCATCGCCGGCGGGGCTTCTCTTTTTATTATCTGGAACAGACCAATGTCTTTGAACGACGAAATGCACAGCGTCGAGGAACTGCTCGACACAGCCCTCGAACTCTTCATGGAGCTGGCCTCCGACAACCTGCCGGAGCAGGAGATAGCCCTGTTCAACCAGGCGTTCAACGATCGGGGTCTGCTGGCGGAAACCGATCCGGCCGATGACTGGGAAGCGGACGTGGGTTTTGCCGTGAGCGATGCCGAGTACGCCGAGATCTGGGTCGGGCTTGGCAATGCCGAGCAAGAGTATGAGCACCTGTTTGCCCGCATGCTGCTCTCCCGCCGTGTTGACGAGAAGTTCTGCCACATCGAATGGCTGCCCCAATAATTCCGGATCCCGATGATCCTGGCCAGTATGTCTGGGAACCCGAGCCCGACCCCGTGCGACCGGCGCTGAAACGCCGCCTGCTGGGCTGGCTCGGCAAGCTGCTGCTGGCAGCGCTGGTCAGCTCCATCGTCTCGGTGGCGCTGCTGCGCTTTATCGATCCCCCCATGTGGACCTGGCGCATCGAGCGGGCCCTGTTTCCGCCCGCCAAGGTGACCGAGGTCAAGCATGACTGGGTGCCGCTCGAGCGCATTTCGCGGGAGCTGCAGCTGGCGGTGATCGCCGCCGAGGATCAGCGCTTCCCCGATCATAACGGCTTCGACATGAATGCCATCAGCTCGGCGCTCAAGCACAACCAGCGCAGCGAGCGGGTGCGGGGTGCCAGCACCCTCAGCCAGCAGACGGCCAAGAACCTCTTCATGTGGAGCGATCGCAGCTTCTTGCGCAAGGGGATCGAGGCCTGGTTCACCCTGCTGATGGAGCTGGGCTGGGACAAGTCCCGCATCCTCGAGGTCTATCTCAATATCGTGGAGTTCGGTCCCGGCATCTATGGCGCCGAAGCCGCCGCCAGGCACTATTTTGGCAAACCGGCCGCCCGCCTGACCCGCTATGAGGCTTCTCTGCTCGCCGCCGCCCTGCCCAATCCCTGGCGCTATCGGGTCAAGCCGCCCTCCCCTTATGTGCAGCAGCGCTCGGCCTGGATCCGCCGCCAGATGGGGCAGCTGGGTCAGGTCACCCTCAACAGGGTGCATCAGGCCGACTAAGGCATTCGGGCTCGGTGGGCGATGCTCAAGCCGGTGGGCACGAAGCCATCGCTCTCCCAGACCACAGCAGATCAATCAGAGTCCGGTGGAGATGTCTCGGCCGGCAGGCCCAGAAGATCAATCAGAGCCCGGCGGGGAAGCCTCGGCCGGCAGGCCCAGAAGATCAATCAGAGCCCGGCGGGGAAGCCTCGGCCGGCGGGCCAAGATGACCGCCTACCGTGCCCTGGTGCAGCGGCAGATAGTGCCACCACCAGGTCTCCCGCCGTCGCTTGATCTGCTGTCGCCGCACCCGCCGCTTCATGGCCTCACTCCTGTGAACAGGGCCCGGGCTCAGCCAGCCCGGGTTAACCGCCTCTTCAACCATACCTCCTGCCCGCTTCGTTGGACAGGCAGCAAATGGCCATCCGCACTGGTCTGGCCGCCACCGTCAATACTTGCTACAGTAGCGAACCTCGATGTATCTGGAGTGATTTCATGGAACAGCGTACCCCGGATCAGCTGGTCGAATGGGCCTATGATCAGTTTCTTGAGCAGGCCGCAGACATGCTGGCCCCCGAACAAATCGTCGACATCACCCTGGAATTTGAACAGCGTGGCGCCGTCGAGGCGACCCTGCCCAACGGAGACTGGTCAACCGAACTCGGTGTGCCGGTCGACATGGAGCGCTGGGTCGAAGTGTGGGTCGGCTTGCTGGACCATCAGGATGAGTTTGAGGTGATCTATGCCACCTTCCTGCTGCCCCGTTATCTGAACGAGCACAATGTCCATGTGCGCTGGCACCGCCAGCAACAGGCATAAAAAAGGCGCCATTGGCGCCTTTCTTGTTTTTGTTCTCTGCTAAGCCTGCGCCGCTATGGCCTTGGCCAGACAGCGACGACACCAGCAGGCGCTCGCCTCGCTCATGGGCAAGACGGGCAGCTGGCTGCACCAGCACTGATCTATGGTCTGACCGGCGGAGACGGCGCAAAACGCCGGCTCGCCACAGCCAGGGCACGCATGGGTGCTTGTTGACCCATCCAGCTCGGCCATCACAGCCAGCTGGGCATCGCTCTCCATGGCCGACCAGTGCCCGATCTCGGTCAGGGTACGGCCACAGCCGAGGCAGAGCCCATCCCGGGCCTGACACAGGCCGACACAGGGACTCGGCACTTATTCGCCGTCCGGCGTGCTATCGGCAGCAACGAGCGTGATGCAGTTGTCTTCGATGACAATCTTGCCCTGCTTGTAGAGGCCGCCGATGGCCTTCTTGAAGGTACCCTTGCTCATGTTGAACATCTTGTAGATGAGCTCGGGTTCGCTCTTGTCGCCCACCGCCAGACTGCCACCCTGCTTCATCAGCCGGATCAGGATCCGGCCACCGGCGTCGTCCATCCGATCCATGCCCGGCTTTTGCAGGGTCAAGTCCAGCTTGCCGTCGTCGCGCACCTGCTTGACCCAGGCGGTCAGCGGTCGACCCGTCATCACCCGGCCAAATACCTCGTTCTTGAACAGCATGCCAGAGTATTCACCGTTGACAATCGCCTTGATGCCAAGCGGCGTGTGTTCGCCCGGCAGCGCCGTCACCTCGTCACCGGCCTTGAAGGGAGGCTTGTCGGTGCGCAGGAAACGTTCCAGCCGGCTGGTGCCCACCATGCGCCCCTCGTTGTCGAGCATCAGGTGCACCAGATAGACGTGGCCCACCTGCATGGGTTTGTTCTGCTCGCGGGTCGGCACGAACAGATCCTTTTTCATGCCCCAGTCGAGGAAGGCCCCGATCTTGTTGGCATTGACCACCTTGAGGCCGACTATGTCACCCACCATGGCGAACGGCTTGTCGGTGGTGATCACCGGCTCGCAGTCGGCATCCAGATAGAGAAAGACTTCCACACCGTCATCCTCGGCCACGCCTTCCGGCAGCTGACGCTTGGGCAGCAACAGCTCGCCATATTCGTCGGCCGCAAGCCAGGCGCCCCTCTCTTCGAGCTCGATTACGGTGAGGGTGTTCATCTTGCCAATCTGTAACATGGTGATCTCTTCTTTCATTATCCGGATGGCCAATTTTTCATTGCCCGTATGGGCGCGCATGTTACCTCAAGAGCGGTAACCGGGCCTAGTCCCTTGCCCTTCTCTCACACGATTTTCGGGGCGGCCAGCCCGGTTGGTGGCGATATAATCGTCAGTCAGCCAGGGCTTTGCTGCAAATAACCCCACTTTTGGGTAGACTGCGCCGCTGTTCAAATCCAGAGGAACTGTCGATGAATCCATCCACTCGTACCCGTCATCTCAATCAATGGATCCAGACCCACAGTGGGCAGGACATGACCTACCCGGCGCTGCACGGTTTTCTGTGCGCCCGTCTGGTGGGACCGGATGCCCCTGACTGGCAGGCCCCGCTGGCCGGTCTGTTGCCACATGACGCCGAGCTGGATGAGAAGAGCAGCGACGCGCTGCACCATCTGATCGCTGAACTGGAAGCCCAGGCGGACGAGGCCCAGCTCGCCTTGCCGAGTCAGTGCCGTCTCTCCACCGAGACCCCGGAGCAGGTGTTCGCGCAGAGCCACCCCCTCGGCCAGTGGTGTTACGGCTTCAGCCAGGGGTTTGCCAGCTGGCCCAAGCCGAAGGATCTGAACGATCCCACCACCCAGTACCGCTTCAGTCTGGCCGCCGAGCTCAGCCTGTTTCGCGACAAGCCCATGGCCCAGATGCTGCACGCGGCCGCCGGCAGCGAGCTGCCCTTCATGGAATTTTGCAAACGCCAGCGTCAGAACATGAAGACGGCGCTCAACCAGCTGCTGCAGCTGGATGAGTATCAGGCAGTGCCCGGCGCTCAGGCAGCCCTCGATAGCGAGCAGGCCGAGCAGTGGCAGCAGTGGTTCGAACTGGCCGATGCCTGCCGCGATCCCCAGGCTCGCCTCGGCTGGTTTGACAAGGTGATTGACGATGCCGAGCCCCTGTTCGATGCCGCCTTCTGGCAGCAGATGGCCGGCCACGGCTGGAGTGCCCACGAGGCCCGCCCCCTGCTCGCCGCCAGAGCCGGCCGGGCCGATTGCCTGCTGCGCCTCGGCCAGCTCGAACAGGCGCGCAGCGAATATCTGGCGCTGCTCGACCTGTGCATCGCCGATGAGCTGGGTTGCCGTTATCCCCTCTCCAGCCTCTATGCCCTGCAAGGGGATTGGGCCGCCCTGCGCGCCTTGCTGGTCCGCTTCGACGAGGCCTCCAGCTGGCTGCTCTACAACAGGGCGCTGATGGCGTTTGTCTGTGACGGCCCCGAAGTGGCGCAGCCACGGCTGGATGCGGCCATCAAGGCCAATGCCCATGTGCCGGCCTGTCTGCTGGGTCAGCGCAAGCTGCCCAAACAGGAGCCACAGAGCTGGCAGGCGGGCAGTCGCGATGAAGCGGCGCTCTACACATTGCAGAGCCGCGAAGCCTGGCTCAAGCACAACGCCTTGATCTGGCTGCGTAAAGGCTGAGCAACCCGAGGCAAAAATCAGCGTCAAACAGACCCGGTTGCGGCGGATGACGTGCGCAACCGCACATTTCTCTGGTGCATGTTCAGACAAATGTCCTTGTGTTACGTATCATCAAGGTCAAAGTATCAAGAGAAACTGCACCCGATGCAGCCGTCACAGCAGGATGTCATATGTCAAAGATCATAGAGCTGCTTGCGCACTATCCCCCCTATCAGCTGGTTCACGCCGCCGAGATGGTGCGCGACACTTTTGAACAGTTTTACCAGCAGCGCTATCAGCTGACGGTGCCCCAGTGGCGCCTGATGATGGTGCTCGGCCCCAACTACCCCATCAGCCAGAAAGAGCTGGTAGAGGCGAGCGGGATGGACAAGGTGCGGATCTCCCGCGAAATCCACCGCCTGGTGGAGAAGGGGATCCTGTTTACCGAGAGCAGCGAACAGGACAAGCGGGTCAGTCTGGTGTCACTCACCCAGGCCGGGCTCACCCTGTTCCAGCAACTCAAGAGCGAAGCGGGCAGCTGGCAGCATACCCTCACCGACTATCTGCCCAGCGAGGCGCGCCAGACCATTCGTCTGCACCTGCAAAGTGTCAGCGACGCCATCGAACAGCTGCATCTGCTGGATAACGAGCACACCTCATGAACCTGAACAACTTCGCCACCATGGACGTCAACATGCTGCTGAGCCTGATCAACATGCAGCTGCGTGATCGTTACGATGATCTGGATGATCTCTGCAAGGCGCAGGATCTCGACCAGGCGGCCCTGATCGCCAGGCTTGCCAGCGGCGACTTCCACTACCGGCCGGATCAGAAACAGTTCAGATAGGGATCCGGATCACAACCCGACCCATGTCGCTGGCTCCGGCCGCAAAAGCTGCTATGGTGATGGCTACCCCAGTCGACTGACCTTCGGCAAGAAGTATGGATACATCTTGCTGTCACAGACCGCGGTTAGCCTTTCACTCACCACCGCAGCCAAGGATGACCCATGATGTTCCTGACCCGACAGACCAGCCTGATCACCCTCTGTGCCCTTCTCATGATCAGCCTGTTTTCCCCCCGCCTGCCCGACAGTGCCGAACAGTGGCTCAGCACCCTGTTGCTGGGCTCTCTGGTCGCCGTGTGCCTGATGGTGGGCAGCGGCTGTCGCCGCTTCATTCGGGATTGACTCGCGCCCTCTGCCCCTGTTGACCTCATCTTTGCCCGCACAGAAACAACAACGCAGCCCTTGGGCTGCGTTGTTTCGTTTGGTACGACACGGCTCTGCGTTATGCCGCGCCCGCCATGGCCTGTCTCTTGATCAGAGAGCCAGGGTTTCCAGCTGGCCTTTGGCCTGCTCTATGCCCTTGGCCTGGGCGTCCGGGCCCATGCCCATGCCCTCGGCGTAGATGAAGTCCACGTCCTTGATGCCGATGAAGCCCAGCACGGTACGCATGTAGGGGGTCACCAGATCGGTGGCGCTGCCGACGTGCATGCCGCCACGGGGGCTGATCACCAGGGCGCGGGTGTTCTCCACCAGACCGACCGGACCGGTTTCGGTGTAACGGAAGGTCACGCCGGCACGGGCCACCAGATCGATCCAGTTTTTCAGCTGGGTCGGGATGTTGAAGTTGTACATGGGGGCGGCAATCACCACCAGGTCGCTCGCCTTCAATTCGGCGACCAGCTCGTCGGACTGGGCCATGACGGCCAGCTGACGTTCATTGAGGTTGTCACCACCGCGCAAACCCGAGGCCAGCTCGCCATCCAGTACCGGCAGGTTGAGGGCCGCCAGATCACGCACTGTGACGGTATCGGACTGATGGTCGGCCAGGAAACCGTCGATCAGGGCGTTGGATTGGGAATACTGGCCCAGGATGCTGGACTTGAGAACGAGGATGTTAGCCATGGTGAAACTCCATTAGGTGGTCGGTTGAACAGCGGTGCTGTCGATGGAGGTCACTCTAAACGCTGAGCTTATATGCGGATAGCGAAAATAGATGCTCAACTTGTTCAAAAATTTTGACCTTAGTTCATTCTCTCGCCAACGGACCGCAGCCAGCCGCCCAAGGCTTGGCAGAACAAACGATTGCCGTTATGATCCGCCGCACTTTTTTCAGTGACCCGGATCCCATGGCACACTCGCGCAGGCACTCTCCTTTTGCCGGTGCAGTCTGGATGATGGTGGCAGGCCTCTGCTTCGCCGCCGTCAACAGCCTGAGCCAGTACGTCAGCTTCAAACTTGGCCTCCCCTCGACCCAGGTCGCCTTTCATCAATACCTGATCGCCCTGATCTGTCTGCTGCCCTGGCTTGTCCGCCACGGCTTGCGCCAGTCCCTGATGACCAATCAGCTGAGGCTGCACCTGCTGCGGGTGCTGCTGGCCGTGATCGGCATCCAGTTCTGGCTGTGGGCGCTGGCGGTGCCTGTGCCCATCTGGCAGGGGATAGCCCTCTTGATGACCTCCCCGCTGTTTGCCACCCTGGGATCGGCCCTGCTGCTCAAGGAGCAGGTGAGCCGGGCGCGCATCCTGGCAACCCTGGCGGGCTTTGTCGGCGCCATGGTGATCCTGGCCCCCTGGACCGATGATTTCAGCTGGGCCTCCCTGCTGCCAGTGGCGGCCGCCCTGTTCTGGGCCGGTTACTCCCTGCTGGTGCGCTATCAGGCGGCGAGCGAATCGTCCCACACCATAGTGGTCTACCTGCTCATCTTCAGCACCCCGTTCAACGCCATGCTGGCCCTGCCTGAGTGGCAATGGCCGAGCGAAACCCAGTGGCTGCTGGTGGCCGTGTCAGGGGTGCTGTCTGCGCTGGCCCAGATGTCCATCGCCCGCGCCTACAGCGTGGCCGAGGCCTCCTTCGTCCAGCCTTTTGACTTTGCCAAGCTGCCGATGAACGTGCTGGCAGGCTGGCTGGTGTTTGGCTGGGCACCGCCCGGCCGATTGTGGCTCGGCGCTGCCATCATCATTGGCGCCATCACGCTGCTCACCCATCTGGAGCAGCGCGCCCACAAATCCGTTTCCTGAGGCACGCCATGCGTGCCTCTTTTTTTGCCCGCTATTCGTGCAATAGCGGCCATCAACTGTGACCAACGACATCAGGAGAGATCACATGTTTGGAACCGCCACCCGCCCCGGCGCCACCCGCGCCCTGCTGCTTGGCTCGGGGGAACTCGGCAAGGAAGTCGCCATCGAGTTGCAACGGCTCGGGATCGAGGTGATCGCCGCCGACCGCTACCCCAATGCCCCCGCCATGCAGGTGGCGCACAAAGCCCACGTGCTGGACATGCTCGACGGTAACGCCCTGCGTGCCCTGGTGGCCGAGGTCAAGCCGGACCTCATCATCCCCGAAATCGAGGCCATCGCCACCGATACCCTGGCCTTTCTTGAGCAGGAGGGGGTCAAGGTGGTGCCGAACGCCCGCGCCACCCAGCTCACCATGAACCGGGAGGGGATCCGCCGGCTCGCCGCCGAAGAGTTGGGCTTGCCCACCTCCCCCTATCGCTTCGCCCAGAGCAAGGAGGAGTTCATCGCCGCCGTCGAGGCGATCGGCCTGCCCTGCGTGGTGAAACCCGTGATGAGCTCGTCAGGCAAGGGGCAGAGCGTGCTGCGCGATCTCGCCAAACTGGACGACAGCTGGACCTATGCCCAGGAGGGTGGCCGCGCCGGTCGCGGCAAGGTGATCGTCGAGGGCTTGGTCCCCTTTGAATACGAGATCACCCTGCTCACGGTACGCGCCGTGGATGGCATCCACTTCTGCGAGCCCATAGGCCATCGTCAGGAAGAGGGCGACTACCGCGAATCCTGGCAGCCGCAAGCCATGAGCGAGCTGGCACTGGCCCGCTCCAAAGCCGTGGCGGCCAAGGTGGTCGAGGCGCTGGGCGGTTATGGCTTGTTCGGGGTCGAGCTCTTCATCAAGGGCGACGAGGTGTGGTTCAGCGAAGTCTCGCCCCGCCCGCACGACACCGGCATGGTGACCCTGATCTCTCAGGATCTCTCCGAGTTTGCGCTGCACGTGCGCGCCATCCTGGGGCTGCCGGTCGGCACCATCACCCAGTACGGGCCGAGCGCCTCCGCCGTGGTGCTGCGCGAGGGGCACAGTCAGGACATCCGTTATCAGGGGATTGGCGAGGCGCTGGCCCTGGTGCCGGGTGCCCAGCTGCGGCTGTTTGGCAAGCCGGAGATAGCCGGTCGCCGCCGTCTCGGCGTGGCGCTGGCCCGCGCCCTGGATTGCCCGGATGCGGTGGAAAAGGCCAAGGCGGTCGCCGCCAAGGTAGAAGTGATTTTCTAACCCTCATTTTTTGCCACAGCAAAACAAACGTTTGCCGATGTGATCGGGCGCAAGGGGCATGGCAATGCCCCTTTTGCATTTGCCCGTCGGGCTTATAATCCCCCTTCAAATTTGTCAGGAGTACAAGATGTTAGCTGCCGTGATCTTCGATATGGATGGTGTTCTGATCGACTCGGAACCCTTTTGGCAACTGGCCCAGATGGCTGTCTTCTCCGAGCTGGGTCACCCCCACAGCGAGGAAGATTGCAACTCCACCATAGGCGTGCGCATCGATCAGCTGGTGGCGCACTGGTATCGGCTGCGCCCCTGGGTGGGCCCCAGCCAGGAAGAGGTGGTGCAGCGCATTCTGGATCGGGTCAACGCCCTCATCCTGAGCGAAGGCGAGGCCAAGGCCGGCGTGCTGGACGCGCTGACCCTGATGGAAGCACAGGGGCTTAAAATAGGTCTGGCGACTTCCTCCCCCTTCGCCATGGTGGAGGCTGTGCTCGGCAAGCTCGGTATCCGCGATCGCTTCCTGGCGGTGCATTCCGCCGAGGTGGAGCGCTTCGGCAAGCCGCACCCGGATGTCTATATCCACGCCGCCGAGAAGCTCGGCATCCTGCCGGTGCATTGTCTGGCCATAGAGGACAGTTTTACCGGCCTGCTGGCGGCCAAGGCGGCCTCCATGAAGGCGCTCATAGTGCCGGATCCCGCCCTGGTGGGCGATCCGCGTCTGGCCATCGCCGATCACCAGCTCGGCTCGCTGGCCGAACTGGATGCCGACATGCTGGCCAGCTGGGTGGCGTGAACGCGCGCGGGAGCCAGGGGCGCATAGGGCCAGAAAACCTGACACGGCGGCGCCCTTGATCTCTGTCATAAACGTGCGCTTGCTCGCGGTCAACCCCCTCCCGGCCGACTAGAATCAGGGAAGATAGGCGGCCCACGGGCCCGAGGAGGTCACCATGATCGAGTACACCAGCAAGCGTATCGTCTGCCCCCACTGTGGCCATCACACCCGGGTCGAGCTGGATGCCAGCCAGGGGGATCAGGAGTTCTACGAGGATTGCATGGCCTGCTGCAACCCCATCCACCTGCGGCTGCACCGGGACGAAGCCCGCGACTGCCTGCAGCTGTTTGTGGATGCAGACGACGAGCAGATGTTTTGACTGCGAGTTACAAACTGCGAGTTACAAAAAGCCGAGCCGCTGTTGTGACGGCGAGCGAAAGCGATCAAGAGATCACAAAGGGCCTGCATGATGCAGGCCCTTTTCTATGGCAAATCGCCAGGGAGGAGTTGAGCCAGGCAGATCACCCCGGCTGGCGCGCCGCCAGCACCCGCTCCACCGTATCGACGATGGCCTGGGTCTGGGGATCTATCTCGATATTGGTGTGCCAGCCGACTTTGACCCAGCCCAGGTTGGTGCGGGCCAGGGTCTCCGGGATCAGGTTGACGCAAAAGGTGTTCTCACGCACTTCCCCCACGGTCAGGCTGATGCCGTCGATGCCGATGTAGCCTTTGGTCAGCACATATTTCATCAGCTCGGGGGCGAGGCGATACCACACCTGGCGATTGTTGGGGGTGTCGATGACGGAGATCACCTCAGCCGTGCCCATGATGTGGCCGGACATGGCATGACCGCCGATCTCGTCGCCAAAACGGGCCGCCCGCTCCACGTTGACCTTGTCCCCCGGCTGCAGCTGGCCCAGGTTGGTCAGACGCAGTGTCTCCTGCATCAGATCGAAGCTGACCAGATCCCCTTCCACCCGGGTGACGGTCAGGCAGCAGCCGTTGTGGGCCACGGAGGCGCCAAGCGCCAGCCCCTCGCCCCAGGCCTGGCTGGGCATGCGGATCAGGTGGGTGCGAAAGTTGGGCTGCTCTTCGATGGCCACCAGTTCGGCGGTCCCCTGCACTATGCCGGTGAACATGTCTCGTCTCCTGCTACGAAAAAAGGCAGGTTAACCCCGCGCCGCGGCACTGACAAGCGCGCCAGCTGACAAGCCAGCCCTCGATCGCTATAGTGACGGCGTTCACATTCGGGTTAACGAGGAAAAAGAAATGCAGGTATATCAATGTTGTGAGGCCATTCGCATCGCCTATAACCAGATAGGCTCAGGTGATCAGGGCTATGTGCCGCAGGCCATAGCCGCGGCCATACGGGCGCTCAACGCCGTGGCCTCTGACGAGCGGGTGCCGGCCGATCTGCGCGAGCAGGCCGCCTATGCCGCCGCCAATCTGCTGATCAGCGATCACGAAGACGCCTGATCCCGCCACAAAGCCGCGCCTCAACCGTTTCATGATGGTTGATTTTCAGGCTAGAATGACACCCCCGCATGTTGTCTCCCCACAGTGGGGAGACAAAAGCCCATCCGTTATCCGTTCTTTCTCATTTATCTGATCCACTCGGAGGTGTCAGTGCAACGTTATTGGTCCGAGGCGAGGCAGCTCGTTCGTTTAGCCAGCCCCATTCTGGTGGCCCAGGTCGCCCAGGTCGCCATGAGCTTCGTCGATACCGTGATGGCGGGCCAGGTCAGCGCCGTGGATCTCGCGGCAGTGTCGGTCGCCTCCAGCTTCTGGCTGCCGATCATCTTGCTGACCCAGGGCATCATAATGGCGCTCACCCCCATAGTTTCCCAGCTCAATGGCGCTCGCAAACGGGATGAGGTTCGCCCGGCCGTGCACCAGGGCTTCTGGCTGGCGCTGATGGTGATCCCCTTCGCCATGCTGGCGCTCTATTTCAGCCCGCTGGCACTGCATCTGATGGACGTGGATCCTGTCATGGCGGACAAGACCACCGGCTTCCTGCACGCCATCATGTGGGGCCTGCCCGCCTTCGTGCTGTTCCAGGTGCTGCGCAACTTCAGTGAGGGACTCTCCCATACCATGCCGACCATGGTGATAGGTTTCGTGGGGCTGGCGGTCAATATTCCCGCGAACTACGTTTTCATCCACGGTCACTTCGGCATGCCCAAGCTCGGCGGTGTCGGCTGCGGCGTCGCCACCGCCATAGTGCTCTGGGCCATGCTGCTGGCGATGATCCTCTACGTGAAGTTATCCTCCCACTTCAAGAAGATTGACCTGTTCGCTCAACTCGCCCGCCCCAATGGCAGCCGGATCTGGCGCCTGTTCCGGCTCGGCTTTCCCATCGCCATGGCCATCTTCTGCGAGGTGACCCTGTTTACCGTGGTGGCCCTGATGCTGGCCCCCTTCGGCGCCGAGACGGTGGCGAGTCACCAGATAGCCCTGAATTTCTCCAGCCTGGTGTTCATGCTGCCGCTCTCCATCGGGGTGGGCGTGACCATCCGGGTCGGCCACAGCATAGGCGAAGGCCAGCCTGCTCACGCCAGGGTCGCCGCCCGTACCGGCCTGATGCTGGGCATGGCGGTCGCCGCCGGCACCGCCGCCCTGACGGTGCTGCTGCGCGAGCATATCGCGGGGATCTACACCGACGACATGCAGGTGATCACGCTGGCTGCCACCCTGTTGTTCTTTGCCGCCATCTACCAGATCTCCGATTCGGTACAGGTGGTCGCGGCCGCGGCCCTGCGCGGTTACAAGGACACCAAGGCTATCTTCTACGTCACCATAATCGCCTACTGGGGTCTCGGGCTGCCCACCGGCATGATCCTGGGGCTGACCAACTGGCTGGTGCCACGCATGGGGCCGCAGGGCTTCTGGGTCGGCTTCATCGTCGGCCTGACCGGCGCCGCCCTGATGCTGGGCGCCCGCCTGCGCCTCATCTATGGCCGCTTCGCCAGTCCAGAGGCCTGTACCGCCCTCTCCCGGGCCCAGTAAATGTGTGCTCGGCGAGCCGCTCACGAGAGTGGCTCGCCTGCAAAATCAACAGGCTGCGCAAGAACTGGGCAAACAGTCTCCTTTGTGTGTGCGGCCTGTTGACAGCCTTGGGGGGCATGGGTAGTATGCCGACCACGCCAGCGACGTCGTGTTCGCTTGCGTGCTGAAAAGCGGGTTTATAGCTCAGTTGGTTAGAGCACTACCTTGACATGGTAGGGGTCGTTGGTTCGAATCCAATTAAACCCACCACTTTTCGTGATGCGTCCTTAGCTCAGCTGGTTAGAGCACCACCTTGACATGGTGGGGGTCGGTGGTTCGAATCCACTAGGACGCACCATCACGACACTGTTATGCGTCCTTAGCTCAGCTGGTTAGAGCATCACCTTGACATGGTGGGGGTCGGTGGTTCGAATCCACTAGGACGCACCATAACAGTTTGAATAAATTGAATAAATTGAATATATTGCAGATGTGGGTTTATAGCTCAGTTGGTTAGAGCACTACCTTGACATGGTAGGGGTCGTTGGTTCGAATCCAATTAAACCCACCACTCCCCTGCAACACAAAGTCGCCATGCGCACCCTGCGTCCTTAGCTCAGCTGGTTAGAGCATCACCTTGACATGGTGGGGGTCGGTGGTTCGAATCCACTAGGACGCACCAGATTAAAGAAGCCCGCTTAACAGCGGGCTTTTTGCATTTCGGCTTCTTGCCAATCGGGAACAGAGGTCAGCTTGCACCCGCCTGAGCTCACCTCCCCGCGTCCTTTCCCTCCACGCCTTGCACGCCTTCGGGCTAGAAGAGATCCAGCTGCTGGCCGCAGATCCGGTCGAATGACTCGCCGATGAAGGGCAGTATGGCGTCGGCGATGGGCCTCAGCTGCTTGTCGATGTAGTGCTCGTAATCGATGGCGCTGCGCCTGTATTCCAGCGGTTCCGGGCCACCCAGCGTCATCAGATAGGCGATGGTCCCCCTGTGCTGATAGCGCTGGGGTTGACCGCGGCGCAGATTCTCCTCGTCGGCCAGACGCGCCGCCCGCACGTGGGGTGGCACGTTCTTCTGGTACTCCTCCAGTTTCTGGCGCAGCCGCTTGCGATAGATGAGCAAGTCATCGTGCAGACCAGCCCGGGTCTCATCCACTATGGTGCGCACGTAGCCGCTGGGATCCTGGTCGTGAAACACCAGCTCGTAGAGCCGGGTCTGAAACTGCTTGGCCAGCATGGTCCAGTCGGTACGCACCGATTCCAGACCCTTGAACACCAGATGCTCTTCCTCCCCTCGCCCCTCTTCCTGGTTTCCAACCAGGCCGGCGTAACGCTTCTTGCTGCCCTTTTCCAGCCCGCGAATGGTGGGCATCAGGAAGCGGCGGTAATGGGTCTCGTACTGGATCTCCAGATGGCTCGGCAGGTCGAACTCGCGCCTGATCAGCGCACTCCAGTTGTCGTTGATCATCCGGGCCAGCTCATGGCCAATCTCGTCCGCCGCCTCGGGGCTGGTGTCCCGATTAAGGTGGACGAAGGTGGAGTCGGTGTCGCCGTAGATCACCTCGAACCCCTGCGCCTCTATCCACTCCCGGGTCTGCTGCATGATGCTGTGGCCACGCAAGGTGATGGAAGAGGCAAGCCTGGGATCGTAGAAGCGACAGCCCCCCGAGCCCAGCACCCCGTAGAAGGAGTTCATGATGATCTTGATGGCCTGGGAAAGCGCCTTGTTGCTGGCCGCCTTGGCCCTGTCTCGCGCCGCCCACAGGGTGGCGATGAGATCCGGCAAAAAGTGGCGAGTACGGGAGAACAGGGCGCCGCGAAAGCCGGGAATGGCCTCGTCCGGGTGCTGCAACCCCTCCACCAGCCCCATGGGATCGATGCAGAAGGTGCGGATGATGCTGGGATAGAGGCTCTTGAAATCGAGCACCAGCACGTGGCGATAGAGACCGGGTTTGGAGTCCATCACATAGCCGCCCGGGCTCGCCAGCCCACCATCGGCAGGCAGATTGGGCGCCACATAGCCGCCGCGATGGAGCCGCGGCAGGTAGAGGTTGGTGAAGGCCGCCACCGAGCCCCCCACCCGATCGAGTTCGAGACCGGTGAGGGAGGCGCGTTCGATGGCAAAGGGAATGAGGTGGCAGTAGTCGAAGATCTCCCACACCAGCCTGCAATCTTCCAGGTTGTAGCGGGCGAGCGCCTCCTTGTCGGAGTGGAACAGCTCGGTGATCTTCTCCCCCCGGTTCGCCACATCCTCGATATCCTTGCCGCGACCGAGCAGCTCGCTTGCCACCGCATCCAGGCTGTAGCTGGCAAACTGCCAGGTGGCGCTTTTCAGGGTGTCGATGCCGTCGAGCACCATGCGACCCGGGATGATGACGTTGCCGGTCTGGGGATCGTTGCGTGACGAGCGCCAGAAGCAGAGTTCGCGCCCCCGCCCTAGGCGCAGCCGCCGCTTGTTGAGTTCGGCGCGGCGCAGCAGCAGGCGAAAGTCGAAATTGACCACGTTCCAGCCGATCACCAGATCGGGATCGTGCTGGCTGAACCAGGTTTCCAGTGCGCTCAGCAGGGCATTTTCATCCGCCACCCACTCGATGCGGGTCTCCCACGCCTCGGCACCGGCTTCGGGGGCGCCTATCATGATGACGCGCGCATCCTCACGGCTATAGAGCCCCACGGAGAAGAGGGCCCCGTCCATGGCACACTCCACGTCCAGCGACACCCAGGAGAGGCTCGGCGTCACCGCCTGCGGGGCGCAGCGCGCCTCGTTCACCTCCCAGTAGCCACGCTTGCCCCCCTTCTGCCGTGCATGGCCGCCGAAACGGACCCCGGCCGTGATGAAGCGCTCCATCAGGAAACGCTCCGGCAGCCGGATATCCGCCTCGAAGTGCTCCAGCCCGCGGATCAGCAGCAACTCTATGGCGCGGTGAAAGGCGCTCAGGGTGGAGAAATAGCAGCCCACCACGGCACGCCCGTCGAAGGTGTGCATGGGCAGACGGCGAAATCGCCCGCTCACGCCGGCCCCCTTGAACAGCTCGGCCGCCTCCTGCATGTGGCTTTGCGGCAGGAAGAACACGGGCTCCTGCCCCGGCACCACCAGCCGCACCGGCCCCTGCTCGCTCCAGAGCCACATCACTATCTCGGTGCATCCCCCTTGCCCGGCCCGGCCGCGCACATCCCGGCCATGACGGGTCAGGATGAAACCGTCGCGAGGCGGCGTGGCAGGAGAAGTGGTCGTCACTGTGGGCTGGGTCGCAGTCATTCAGGATAAAGGGGTCGGCCTTGGGATGAGACTATTGTACGTTCATACAGTGCCTGGCCGCAATTGCCACGCCAGGCTGCGCGGCCGGGGCCAAGCTGCTAAGCTCGACCCTCTGCCCATGCGCCGGGAGCCCAGTTATCGCCGCCCATTCCCTGCGCCTGTTCACCCAACACGAGGAGCCCTGGTGACACTCTATTCCCTGCTGGACCGGCTGGCCATTTCCTATCAGCGCATCGACCATGCCCCCGTCTTCACCTGTGAGGAGGCGAGCAAGCTGCTGCCAGACCTGCCCGCCGCCAGGACCAAGAACCTGTTTTTGCGCGACCCCAAAAGCGAGCGGCTGTTTCTGGTGGTGACACCTGAAGAAAGCCGGGTCGATCTCAAGGCGCTGGCCAGGGCGCTCGGGGTCAAGCGGCTGAGCTTTGGCTCCCCCGAACGGCTGGCTGCCGTGCTCGGCCTCACCCCGGGCGCCGTGACCCTGCTCGCCATGGTGCGCGACACAGAGCGGGCGGTGACCCTGGTGGTGGACCACACCATCTGGCAAGCCGAACGGGTGCAGTGCCACCCGCTGGTCAACACAGCCACCCTCATCATTACGCTGGACGATGTGCGCCGCCTGCTGGCCCATCTCGGCCGGGAGGCCACCGTCATGGCGCTGCCGGTGCAGCCAACCTGACACTTCCCAGACGGGTGGCGCGATCGACAAACCCCGTCTCGTGCCCTTGATGAATCGCGTCAGCTGCCGCCATCGATCCGATTGTGGCCAGGATCGGGATCCAGCCGCTCAAGCCATTGATAATGGGTCGGATTCATGTTGTGATCCGGCACTGTCATGGCGACCCTCAGGGTCGAGACACAGTGACCGGCAGGACGAGCCCAGAGAGACCCCTAGATGCAAAATCTGTTTTCCTCAGCGCAATTGTTGAGCCTGGTGCTGTTCGTCACGCTGTCGCACGTCGGGGTCGCGGCCATTTTCGCCTATGTGTGGCATACCCAGCGCCGCATCCGGGCCCTGCTCTACTGGTCGGCCAGCGAGCTGGCCATCGCCGCCGCCTTCGGCTGCCTGCTGATCCGCCCGCTCGCAGGGGAGACCTCCCTCGCCAATATTCTGCTGACCAACCTGCTGCTGATCGCCACCCCCTTGCTCTATGAGCGGGGCCTGCGTCATTTCTTTCGACGTGAGGCGGACCGGCTGGGCTGGCTCTGTCCCGCCATCGCCCTCACCGGCTTCGCGCTGTTTGCCCTGACCGCCAGCCTGCGGCCGCTGTCCGATGTGCACAGCCGGATCATAGTGCTCTCCGCCGTGCTCTCGCTGCAGATGGCTGTGCTGATCTGGCAGCTCTGGCGTTATCAACGGCTGGCCCCCGGCTATCGGGTGCTGCGCTTTGCCGTCCTGCTGCTCGGCCTGCAACTGCTGTTGCAACTGCTGCGGATCGCCAAGCACCTCTGGCTGCCCGAGTTCGCGGCCACCACCTTTACCGATCCCCTGCTTGGGCCCGTGATCCTGCTCAGCCTGCTCTTCACCATAGCCCGCAGCTATCTGTTGCTCAGCCTGGTGCACACTCGCCAGCAGCAGGCGCTGCTGGCGACCCAGCGCGAGCTGGAACGGCGCGCCAATCTGGACGCCCTGACCGGACTGGACAGCCGCCACCATTTCGAGCTGCAGCTGGCGGCGCGCGCATGCCGACACGCCCGTCCATGCCAGCTGCTGCTGATCGATCTGGACAACTTCAAGCTGATCAACGACCGGCACGGTCATCCCGCCGGTGATGCCATGCTGCGGGTGGTGGGCCGGGTGATCCGGGAGAACCTGCCCCCGGCGGGGCTGGCCGGGCGCCTCGGTGGCGACGAACTGGCCTTGCTGGTGATGGAGACGCCGCAGACGCTTCCCGGCTACTGCCACGCCCTGCAGCAAGAGGTCACGGAGGCGACCCGCTGGCTGGCGGGCGGCCCCATCAGCCTCAGCATGGGCCTCACCTCGCTGCAGCCGGGAGAGAGCTTCGAACAGGCCTATCTGCGGGCGGATCAGGCACTCTACGCCGCCAAGCAGACGGGACGGCAGCGGGCCTGCGTGCAGGAGCCCCACCACAGCGCGCCCCAGCCACTGCAGACGGCAGATCAGCGCTCATGACGGCCGCCATAGAGTGCCGGGCCGCACAGCTTTGTGATGCGCCCGCCTATCGCCGTTATGTGGCCGAATGTGGCGCCGCCGGGTTGCCGCTCTATCAGGTGGCGCAATTTGACCCGGATCAGTGGCTGCTGGATCTGCTCGCCCATGCCGATGGACGGCATCTGCCGCCGGACTACCCGCCCACCACCACCTACTTTGCCCTTGAGAGGGGGGAGATCCTCGGAGCCCTGCGCCTGCGCCACGGCGACAATCCGGCCACCCTGGCCTGGCTTGGCCACATAGGCTACGAGACCCGCCCCTCCCGCCGTGGTGAAGGGGTGGCCCGCACCCTGCTACGCTGGTTGCAGCAAGCTGTGCTGACCGAGCCACTGCTCATCAGCTGCGACGAAGCCAACGGCGCCTCCCTCAGGGTTATCGCGGCCGCCAACGGACAATGTCTGGATCGCCGCTACCATGCAGGGGATGGCTGCTGGGTGCGGTTTTACCGGCTCTCTCCCGCACTATGGCCACCTGCCTGACTCGGCACGGGTGCAGGTCGCGGCCATAAAAAGAGCGCCTCCAGGGCGCTCATGGTGTGACTGATGAGGTGATGATGGCGGGGATCAGTAGCTGTCTTCCTGCTCGGCCTTCATCCGCGCCTGACGAGCCAGCGCCTCCTCTTCGGCGCTCTCGATCTCGTGCAGCACGGCATCGATGTCGATGGCCTCGGTGCTCTCCTCGAACAGGCCGGTCAGCTCGCTCTCGGGGGTGAGTTTGCCATCTTCGAACAGCGCCCACATCTCCTTGGCGTAGCGGGTCTTGAGCAGCTCGGGGGCATACATGCCGTAGTAGTTGCGCATGTTGTTGACGTCCCGCTCCAGCATGGCCTTGGCCTGGTTGTTGGCGGCAGCATCCACCACCTGGGGCAGGTCTATGATGACGGGCCCCTCGGCATCCACCAGCACGTTAAATTCGGAAAGGTCGCCGTGGATGAGGCCGGCACAGAGCATGCGCACCACGTAGCGGATCACCTTGGCGTGATCGGCGATGGCCTGCTCGGGCGAGAGCGCCACGTCGTTGAGACGGGGGGCCACGTTGCCCTCCTCGTCGGTGATGAGCTCCATCAGCAGAACGCCGTCGAGGCAGACATAGGGCTGCGGCACCCGCACCCCGGCCGCCGCCAACTTGAACAGGGCGTCGACTTCTGTGTTCTGCCACACCTCTTCGTGCTGCTTGCGACCGTACTTGGAGCCCTTCTCCATGGCGCGGGCGCTGCGGCTGTTGCGTACCTTGCGCCCTTCCTGATAGACCACGGCCTGCTTGAAGCTGCGCTTGGACGCCTCTTTATAGACCTTGGCGCAGCGGATCTCGTCACCGCAGCGCACCACATAGACGTCGGCCTCTTTGCCGCTCATCAGCCGGCTGATGACGTCATCGACCAGGCCGTCATCAACCAGAGGTTGGATTCGATTTGGAATTTTCATGGCCGCCCTTTTACCCTATTTGCGCATCAGAAGATAGCCCCTGCGGGGCCAGCTTGCATATCCCTGTTATCTGGCGCCCCGCGGCGCCCTGATTGCCGACTTTTTGCCCACCAAACTGCCTGAAGGACAAGCAGTTGTCACCCGCCTCTGCTCAACACGCCAGCCGGTGTATTTCCCTTCAGGGTTCGGGGGGCAGACCGCTGCGGATCCGCTTAATGCCCTCTTCGTAGAGACCATCCTGCCCCGCCTGATGCTCCTGGGTTTCGAAGATCTTGAGAAACCACATGTACTGCTCGGGATGACGGCGCAGCTGCCGCTCCACCATGCGGTTCATGGCGTTGACATCGGCGTTCAGGTCCCCGCTGGGATAAGGATCGAACGGCGGTTCAATCTCCAGCCGGTAGCAGCCCTCCTCCTCGTCGTAGCAGGCGAGGATGGGCACGGCCCTGGCACCGGTCAGCTTCACCAGCTTGGGCAGCGCCGGCAGGGTCGCCTTGGGGTGGCCGAAGAAGGGGATGAACAGGCTGGCCTCGCGGCCATGATCCTGATCCGGCAAGTAGAAGAAGCTGGCGCCGCTGCGAATGGCCTTGATGGCCGGCTTGATGCCGACGCTGCGCTCGTACACCTTGCCCCCCTTGGCCCGCTCGCGGTTGATGTACCAGTCAAATACCTGATCTTTCGGGCTCTTCATCATGGTGCACAGGACAAGCCCCTCATCGGTCAGGTAGCGGCCTATCATGTCCACCGCCCAGGTGTGGGGCACCACCAGTATCATGGGACGCCCGGCGGCCTGCTCCGCCGCTATATGTTCCCAGCCCCGCACCTTGATGCGGCGCTTGAGGTGGGCGGCGCTGCGCAGGGTCAGCTCGCCAAAGCCCATGAAGGTCTTGAGGCCGGTGCGGATCGCCTTGAGCAGCAGGGTGCGGCGCCCGGCCGCATCCAGCTCGGGAAAGCAGATCTTGAGGTTGGTCTCGGCGATATAGGCCTGTTTTCTGGAAAAGCGCAGCAAGGCAGGTGCCATGACATTGGCAAAACGATCGCGCAGCCCGTGGGGAACCAGCGCCAGCAGGCACAACAGACCGAGCGCCAGCCAGCTGCCCCACCAGCGCGGGTGAAGCAGATGGGCATGAAATGAGGTGTCAAAAACCGGATCGTGTGAGGACATGGCCGCCATCAAGTCATAGAAAAGAAACGGTTATTTTAATTATCCTGATATTTTTTTCCACTTTGGGGTGCAAGGGAGTGCGCCATCCCGGGTGCGGCGCCCACAAAAATGGCCCCGAAGGGCCATGACAAACAGCGCTGACACCCCCTCAGGGGCGAGGGGGAAGATCTCCCCGGATCCGTTTAATGCCCTCCTCGTAGAGGCCATCCGGCCCCTCCTGATCCTCGCGGGTATCGAAGATCTTGAGGAACCACATGTACTGGCCGGGATGACGGGTCAGCTGCTGCTGCACCATGTCATTCATGCGGCAGGTGTCCGCCATCAGATCGGTGCTGGGATAATCCGTAAACGGCGCCTCTATCTCCAGACGGTAGCAGTAGTGCGCCTCGTCATAGCAGGCCAGCAGGGGCACGGCCCGGGCACCGCTGACCTGCACCAGACGTGGCAGGGCCGGCAGGGTCGCCTTGGGGTAGCCGAAGAAGGGGGCAAAAATGCTCTTCTCGCGGCCATGATCCTGATCCGGCAGATAGAAGAAGCTGTGTCCCCCCTTGATGGTCCGGATCACCGCCTTGATGCCGGCGCTGCGCTCGTAGACGCGGCAACCGTTCTTGGCCCGGGCCCGGTTGAGGTGCCAGTCAAAGACCGGATTGCGGGAGCTCTTCATCATGGTGCACATGGGCACACCACGCTGGGTGAAGTAGTAGCCGGCGGCATCGACCGGCCAGCTGTGGGGCACCACCAGGATCACGGGGCGGCCAGCGGCCTGTTCGGCCTCGATATGTTCCCAACCGCTCACCTGGATGCGGCTCATCAGGTAGGCGGGGCTGCGCACAGTGAACTCACCGAAGCCGAGCAGGGTCTTGAGACCGATGCGAATGGAGGTCATCAGAATGGCATCGCGCTCGGCGTCGCTCTTGTCGGCAAAGCAGATATCCAGGTTGGTCCTGGCGATATAAATCTGCTTCTTGGACACCTTGACGATCAGCGGCGCCAGCCATTCTGCCAGCTTGTCACGCCAGCGGGGCGGCACGAAGGCGAGCAGACAAAGCGCTCCGAGCGCCAGCCAGCTCGGCCAGTAACGCGGGCGCAGCAAACGGGTCTGAAAAGAGGAGTCAAACACAGGATCTTGGGCAGACATGAATGAGGTCAAACGAAGAAAATGGGGTTGCATTGTATTCGTCCTGACAGGTAATACCAGTGAAATTCATCGTGAGCCCCCCACGGTGAGCGCTGGTTCAAAAAATGGATCCGCCAGGGACTGACCCCCCCCCGCGTTCGACCCGCGAGAAGAGACAAAAAAGCGCTCCACCCATGGTGGAGCGCTGTCGCTGCTGTCTGGTCAGCGGAGCATGTCATCACGCATGCCCTTCTCGTTGACTGACCCCTTATCCCCTTGCTCTCCAGCAGAGTCTTTGCCTAGCGGCGGGCACCGTGCCGAGCCATGCCGGGCGCCATGCCGCTATCACCCAGCGGCAAGAAGAACATCAGATAACGCAGGGCCACGTAGCCGACAATCAGGGTGGCGGCGCCCAGCTCGAAGTGGGCAAGCAGGTTGATCTGTTCCACATAGTGAGCCGCTTGCGGCCACTGCTCCAGCAGGTGCCCTACCTTGAACAGGGCGGTTGCACCTATCACCAGCGGGAAGGTGAAGGCGGCATAGCCCGGTGAGAACGGCAGACGCAGCAGCTTGATGAAGGCCAGGTAGATGATGCCGGTCATCAGGATGGCGATCCCCAGCAGCACGGCCACCAGCAGCAGGGAAGGATCCTCGGTCACCGTCAGGTAGCCGGCCAGTGACAGGCTGGCAGGGGCCGCCAGAATGGCGATGGTCGGCTTGGCAGCATCCGGCACCTCATGGCTGAAGATGAGACGGTAGAGCATCAGCGGCAGCATCAGAGCGTAGCAGAGCATGCCGAACCAGAGCAGACCGTCGGCCAGCGCGGCAAACTGACCGCCGGGAAAGGCGACGTCAGCCACGATAATGCCCACAGGCGGTACGAACCAGCTCGGCACCATGTGATGGATCTCGAACTGCCTGGCCCTGTGCCAGAGGAAGGTCGCCAGGAAGAGAAGGTGCAGCACCACGGCAAACAACCAGAGCCCCTCGCCAAGGCCCGGGCTCAGCATGCCGATCGCCTTGGAGACCACCATGGTGCCCATGGCATAGGTGGGGACCACGCTGCCCACCACGGGGTGAGCCAGATCCTGCCACAGCAGGCGCGGATGGAGCAGAAACTTGAAGGTGAGGATCACCAGCAGCACGGCGGCGACGGCGGCACCCAGCAGCTGCAGGCGGCCATCGAACTGACCGGCATTTTCCCAGCACCAACCAAGACTGGCGATCCCGAGGGCCAGGCCCGCCATGGGGGTCGGGGCTTTGCCCAAGGATTGACGGGTTCTTGCGATCATGTCTGAAACCTCTTGTGAGAGACGATGTGCATAGGATAAAGAGCGACTATCGTTTACGATATCTAAATGAATTGAATCAATCGTTCAGGTTAACCAAACATGAAACTGACCCTGCAACAACTCAAGGTGTTCGCCACCATAGCCCGCTACGGCAATCTGGGACTGGCCGCCAACGAGCTCTGCCTGAGCAAGGGCGCCGTCTCCCAGTCGTTGCAGGAGCTGGAGCGCCAGCTCGCCACCCCCTTGTTCGACCGCATCCACCCCAGATTGCAGCTCAACAACGAGGGACGCCTGCTGCAACCGGCCGCCGAAGAGCTGCTGACCCGGATGCAGGATATCGAGACCCTGTTCAGCCCGGATGCGGAGCCGAGCGGCCAGCTGCGCCTCGGTGCCAGCCAGACCATAGGCAACTACCTGCTCCCTACTCTGCTGGCCAGCAGCAAGCAGGAGCTGGGTCTGCCCCCCAGGGTCACCATCACCAACACCCACAAGCTCTGCCATCTGCTGGCCAACTTCGAGCTGGATCTGGCATTGATAGAGGGGCAGAACCACCACCCGGATCTGGTCAGCGAGCCCTGGCTCAATGACGAGATGCTGATCGTGGCGCACCCCGACCACCCCCTCGCCCGGCGCAATCGCCTGTCGCTCAGCCAGCTGAGCGATGAGACCTGGGTGCTGCGCGAACCCCAGTCGGGCAGTCGCGAGCAGTTCGAGCTGCAGATCCAGCCCGAGTTGCCCCGCTGGCAGGCGGGGCTCGAGCTCAACACCCTGGAGGCCGTGATGCTGGCGGTTGAAAAAGGGCTGGGGATCTCCTTCATCTCCCGCCTGGCGGTGTCGGATCGGTTGCAGGCCGGTCGGCTGGTGGCCTTCTCCCTTGCCCGGCGCTTCCCCCGCCAGCTCTCCCTCATCTGGCATCGGCAGAAATACCACTCGGCCACCCTGCGCCGCTTCCTGCAGTTTTGCCGCGCACAGGAGGGAGCCCTGCCTCAGCCTCAGGTGACCACAGCCGGGTCGCCAACGAGCAGATAGGGTGAGCGTCTGAGGCATGACGGCTCGCCGCTTGCCGCTCAAGCCGGCAAGAGATCAGACAAAAAGGGAGGGCGCCTCGGCGCCCTCTCTGCACATCATGATCACGAGCCGGCTTGCAAGCCGCGCTCGACCCACCCCAGCACTTGTCTGGTCAGGGCCTGCGGCACCCAGGGGGAATCGCTCAATCCCTGCCTGACACAGGCGGCGAAATGATCCGCCTCGTGCTGCATGCCACCGCCCGCCACCGGCAGCGCGATGTCGTGCGGCCAGGCAGGCAAGGGATCGCCCGTGACCCAGCGTACCTGCTGAGGGTTCCACCACTTGCCGACCAGTTGCAAGGCCCAGCCCTCGCCGCCCAGATACGCCGCCTTGTCGAGATCCTGGACGATGGAGGCATCCAGCTCGGCCACGAGGGGGCCGGCAAAGCGGAAGCTGGCGGCCTCATCCACCTCGCCAGCCTGGCGGGAAAGAGCGACCTGCGGCTCACCCGCAGCCAGCCCCAGCTGGTGACAGATGGCGGCGTAGAGCCAGAGCGGATAGACACCCACATCCCAGGCGGCGCCGCCGGCCAATGCGGGATCAAACAGCTTGCCGTCTCGCTCCTGCACCGAGCCGAAGGCCGCCCGCAACCGGTTGGGGGCAGGCAAGGCGCCGAGCCGCCGCATCAATTCGCGCATGGCGGGGAAGCACATCACCTTCATCGCCTCCATCAGCAGCAGGCCGCGCGTCCGGGCGAGCTGCACCAGCGCATCCCAGTCTGCGACCTGAGTCACCGCCGGCTTTTCCACCAGCACGTGCTTGCCCGCCAGCAACATCTGCCTGATCAGGCCGGCGTGCTCAGGGTGGATCACCGCCACGTAGACGGCCTCCACCTCGGCGCTGGCCGCCAGCGCCTGATAGCTGTCATAGGCAAGGGGCAGCCCCTGTTCATCGGCAAAAGCCCGGGCCCGCGTCTGATCACGGGCGGCGATCGCCACCACCCGGCCCAGGTGGGCGTGATCATTCACGTCCCGGCAGAAACGACGGGCGATGGCCCCCGCCCCGGCAATGCCCCAGCGCAGTGGCGCCGCGCTCAGTTCCTCTGTTTGCATCCGTTCTTTCTCCTGCACGGGTTATGCCTTGGCCAGACTGCGCAGCCAGCGGATCTCGTCGCCCCAGATGGACTCGTCTATGGTCTCCAGGATCAGCGGAATGCCGTCGAAACGCTCGTCATTCATGATGTGGTGGAATACAGCCTCCCCCAGATTGCCCTGCTGCAGGCTGTGGTGGCGATCGACCCGGCTGCCGAAGGTGCACTTGGCACCGTTGATGTGCATCCCCTTGAGATACTGGAAACCGACGATGCGGTCGAAGTCGGCGAACACCTGGGCACAGGACTCGGCCGTGCGCAGATCGTAACCGGCGGCGAAGGCGTGGCAGGTATCGAAACAGACGCCGACCCGGCTTTTGTCTTCCACGCCGTCGATGAGGGTGGCCAGATGTTCGAACGACCAGCCGAGGTTGCTGCCCTGCCCGGCTGTGTTCTCGATCACCGCCGTCACCCCCTGGCTGCGCTCCAGCGCCCAGTTGATGGATTCGCTCACCAGTTTCAGGCTGGCCGCTTCCGGGATCTGTTTCAGGTGGCTGCCGGGGTGGAAGTTGAGGTAGCAAAGCCCCAGCTGCTCGCAGCGCTTGAGCTCATCGAGGAAGGCATCGCGGGATTTGGCGAGGCCGTCGGGATCCGGATGGCCCAGATTGATGAGGTAGCTATCGTGAGGCAGGATCTGCTCGGGGCGAAAACCGGCTTTCTCGCAGGCCTGCTTGAAGGCGCGGATGCTGGCCTCGGAGAGCGGCGCCGCCTGCCACTGGCGCTGATTCTTGGTAAACAGGGCGAAGGCGTTGGCGCCGATGGCTTCTGCGCGGGCTATGGTGTTCTCCACCCCGCCGGCGGCACTGACGTGGGCTCCGATATATTTCATGAGATCTCCTCTGCTCTGTGAGAGCGCCATTATGCCGATCTCCCCCGCCCACGCCAAACCGGGATCCTCGATGGCCGTCATAGAGACTCTGATCACAGGCGCCCCGCATGACGGATGTAGGCCATCCGTTACCGACCCCGCATCAGGTGACAACCGCCGAGTCAGCAGCCAGCGCCTCATCCAGCACCTCGCTCAGCCAGTGGATGAAGGCCCGCACCCGGGGCGAGAGCTGGCGACGATGGGCATAGAGGGCATGGATCGGCAAGGGCGGCGCCTGCCACTGGGGCAGTATGGCCACCAGCTCCCCACTGGCGAGCAGCGGCTCGACCCCGACTCCTGGCAGCTGGATGATCCCCAGCCCCGCCTGCGCCGCCGCCAGATAAGCTTCGCTGTCGCTCACCGTGAGGGTCCCCGCCATCGCCAGTACGGTGCGAGTGCCATCGGCCTGCACGTACTCGAAACCGGCCTCGCGACTCCCGGGCCCGGCGCCATAGTGCACCAGCCTGTGCTGCGCCAGATCCACCAGCGTCTGCGGTGTGCCATGGCGAGCCAGATAGGCGGCGCTGGCGCAGTTGATCTGGCGGTAGTGACCCAGGGGGCGCGCTACCAGGCTGGAGGACTCCAGCGCCCCCACCCGCACCACGCAGTCGAACCCCTCACGCACCAGATCGACCCGCCGATCCGTACTGCTCAGCATCAGTTGCAGATCAGGATGGGCCGCCAGAAAGGCGGGCAGCGCCGGGATGACCATATGGCGCGCCATCCGGCTTGGCATGTCCACCCGCAGCTGGCCGCTGAGTTGTCCCCCCTGCCGAAACAGCCCGTTGAACTCCTCCATGTCGGCCAGCAGCTCCTGGCTGCGGGCATAGCAGAGCTGACCATCCGTGGTCAGCTGCACCCGCCTGGTGGTGCGATGGAGCAAGCGGGTGCCCAGCTGTTCTTCCAGCCGGCGTATGGCCGCGGAGAGCGTTGCCTTGGGCATGCCCAGCTGCTCGGCGCTGCGGGTGAAGCTCTCAAGCTCGGCCACCCGCATGAACATTCTCATCGCATCCAGTTGATCCATGGCATCATTGTCACTTTGAACGGAACAGTGCATCTATTATTACCATCTTTATCCATGGTGCACGCACCAATAGAGTGGCACTAGCGGCTCGTCCCGAGCCCGCCTCCACCCCATTGACAGGAGTCGTACCATGACCCGTTCCATCGCCCTCATCACAGGCGCCAGCCGCGGCCTCGGCAAACACTCGGCCCTGGCCCTCGCCGCCAAAGGCGTCGATCTCATCATCACCTATCGCAGCCAGGCCGAAGAGGCGGCCACCGTGGTGGCGCAGGCCAATGCGCTCGGCGTCAAGGCCCATGCTTTGCCACTCGATGTGGCCGACAGCGCCTCCTTCGCCACCTTCGCGGCTGAGGTGCGCCAGTTACTGCAGCGGGAGTGGCAACGCGAGCGGTTCGACTTTCTGGTCAACAATGCCGGCATCGGCATCCACGCCAGCTTCGAGCAAACCACTGAGCAGCAGTTCGATACCCTCATGAACATTCACCTCAAGGGGACCTTTTTTCTGACCCAGCAGTTGCTGCCCCTGATCCACGATGGCGGGCGCATCATCAACCTCTCGACCGGCCTCACCCGTTTCGCGCTGCCCGGTTACGCTGCCTACGCCGCCATGAAGGGGGGAATAGAGGTGTTGACCCGCTATCTGGCCAAGGAGCTGGGCCCGCGCGGGATCGCCGTCAACGTGGTGGCGCCCGGTGCCATCGAGACGGATTTTGGCGGGGGTGTGGTGCGGGACAACCAGGCCGTCAACGACTTCATCGCCAGCCAGACCGCGCTCGGACGAGTCGGCCAGCCCGACGACATAGGCGGCGTGATAGCAGCCCTGCTCTCGGATAACAATCGCTGGGTCAATGCCCAGCGCATCGAGGCCTCGGGCGGCATGTTTATCTAGCGCCCATCGCAGCATGCCACTGCATCGCACAAGAGGTCGGCGGCAAAACGAAAGGCCCCCTCACACGAGGGGGCCTTTTCCGTAGCAGAGCCTGTTATTCCAATGCAATCCGAACCGAGTGATTTACAGCATCTTGCCGCCGCTTGCGATCACCGATTGATACCAGTGGAAGCTCTCTTTCTTGATGCGACGCAAGGAGCCGCCCTGCTCATCGCGATCCACATAGACGAAGCCGTAACGCTTCTGGTAGCCGTTGAGCCAGCTCAGGATATCGGTGAAGGACCAGGCGCAGTAACCAATCAGCTCGACCCCGTCTTGCAGCGCCTCCTGACAGGCAACGAGATGGCTCTTGAGGTAGGCGATGCGGTAATCATCGTGCACCTTGTCATCCGCCCCCAGCTGGTCAAACTCGCCGAGACCGTTCTCGGTGATCATCAGCGGCAGACCGTAGCGGGAGGAGAGGCGGCGCAGGGCGATGCGCATTCCGGTCGGGTCTATGGCCCAGTCCCAGTTGCTGGTCTCAAGGTGCGGGTTGGGCGCCGTCTTGTAGAGGCCGGGAATGCCGCTCGAGGGGGTGGTGCCCTTCTGCCCCGTGGTGTTGATGCGCTGCAGGGTCTGGCCGCCGAGGGGGTTGTCGGTGAAGGTCAGGGTGTAGTAGTAGTTGACGCCTATGTAATCCGGCGTGCCTTCACGCAGCAGCTCAAGATCCCCCGGCAGTATTTCCGGAGCCTCGCCATTTTCTTTCAGATAGGCGAGCGCCGCCTGAGGGTAGCGGCCGAAGCAGTAAGCGTCCAGCCACCAGTAGTTGGTGAACTCCTCGGCATTTTCGAACGCCAGCATGTCTTTGGGGTCACATGACGCCGGATAGGCGGGCGAATAAGCAAAGCTCGGGCCTATCAGGCCGTTCGGCACGTGCTGGCGAAACGCCTTGATCACCCGGGCGTTGGCCAGGAAGGCGATGTGGTTGGCGGCGAAGAAGCGCTTGCGGTCCTGCACTGCGGGGGGATGGGTGCCGAGCTGATAGGCGTTGGTCAGGTTGTAGTTCTGCTCGTTGAGCGACACCCAGTACTTCACCTTGCCGGCGAAGCGCTGATACAGGGTCACACAGTAGCGCTCGAAGTCGTCGATGATGCGTCTGTCTTCCCAGCCGCTGTACTCATCCTGCAGCGCCTGGGGCAAGTCCCAGTGATAGAGGGTCAGCACGGGCTCGATCTGATGGGCCAGCAGGGTGTCGATGAGTTTTTCGTAGAAGGCGAGACCCGCCTCGTTCACCTCGCCCCGGCCGGTCGGATAGATACGCGGCCAGCTCACCGAGAAACGGTAGGCCTTGAGCCCCATCTCGGCCATCAACGCCACATCTTCTTCCATGCGGTGATAGTGATCGACCGCCACATCGCCGTTGCTGCCCTCAAAGGTCTTGCCCGGCAGCTTGGTGAACAGATCCCACACAGAGGGGCCCTTGCCGTCGGCATTCCAGGCCCCTTCCACCTGATAGGCGGCGGAGGCGGCGCCCCACAGAAAGTCTTTCGGGAAGTCGTTGAACATATGGTGATGCATCTGGTGTTGCTCCCTCTGCGCGTATGGTGTCAGCCATCTCTGATAAGTCGGCGCCCCAGTCAAGGCGCCCCAAATAAATTGGCATAAGCATCGAACAGTTCTAAAATTCCGTCCAATGACAAATATGGCCATTCAACATTCCTAACAGGAATGAAAGGAGCTGTGGTGGAGCTACGGGATCTGAAAGCCTTCGTGACCCTGGGGGAGGTGCTGCACTTCGGTCAGGCGGCGGTGCGCCAGCATGTCACCCAGTCGGCCCTGAGCAAGCAGATAAGGCGGCTGGAGGAGGAGTTCGGCGGCGAACTGTTTGAACGCAACGCCAGCAGCACCCGCCTGACCGTGCTGGGACGGGCGCTCTATGCGGATGCCAGCGCCCTGGTGGCCCAGAGCGAACAGCTAGGGCGCACCGCCCGCGACGTGCTGGCAGGCAACAGCGGCACCCTGCGCATCGGCTTCGGCGTTGCCACCAAGATACTGGTGCCCGCCGCCATCGCCCGCTTTCGCGCCGAGCGGCCGCAGGTGACCATAGAGCTCAACGACCTCTCCACCCATCACCAATTGCTGGCCCTGAGCGAAGGCAGGCTGGATCTCGGCTTTTGCCGCCTGCCCGCCCCCAAGGGGTGGCACTGCCTGCCTGTGGTGCAGGCGCACTTTGTCGCCGTACTGCCAGCCAGCTACAGCGGCATAAATGAACTCGCGGATCTGGTGGACAAGCCGCTGGCCATACTGCGCCGGGACAAGGCACCCTCGTTTTACGACAACCTGATGCACTACCTGGCCCAGAGCGGCGTGCGCTTTCGCGATATCCAGTACGTCAACGACTTCGCCGCCGGGGTCGCCACGGCGGCGGCGGATATCGCCTGGACCCTGGTGCCCTCCTCCACCACCATAGAGCACCCGGATGTGCTCACCCTGCCCCTGCGCGAAGCCGAGGCAAGCTGGACCATAGGCCTCATTCGCCCGCCCCACAGCAAGGGCCCGCTCATCGATGCCTTCTGGCAGATTGTCGCGGCCATGGTCGCGCCAACGGGCGAGCCGGATTGACCTCTGCAACGCACACTCGCCGCCTCGCCCACCCAGGGAGAGGTCCCTGTCTGGGATGGCGGCCTTTATTGAGTGATCCGCGCCGACCAAGGATGGAACAGAGAAGATCATCTTTTCGATCAAGGCATTAAGGTGGGTAGGCCAGGCCGGATAGTAGTAGCTTTTCGACAGTTGGCTCCATTAGAATCAACAGGCTCATTTCCACTACCGCACCTTGATACCGGACGCCTGCCTGCTCATGTTACTTCCTCGGTTCCTGAAAATTGACCTGCGCAGCCTCATACTCGCACTGGCCGTCATCAGCGTCATGGCGACCCTGAGCAACAGTTTTTATGCCACTTACGAAGCGCAGCGGGCACTGCTGATCAGCAACACCCTGGATGCCAATCGCGTCTATGCGGCCAAGCTGGCCGAGATGACCAGCACCATGCTCCAGTCCGGTCAGAGCCAGCTGGCCTACAGCGCCACCCTGCTCGCCCCCGCCATGAAGGATGACAGCACCCTCTTGAGTGAAGTACGGCGGCTGCAACAGCAGACGGCGACCTTCAACTCGGTGGCCGTCGTGAATGCCGATGCCGTGGTCGTGGCCGTCTATCCCGATACGCTGCAGGTAAAGGGGGCCAGACTCACGTCCCAGAGCGCCAAGCTCTCCATCACGACCCGCCAGCCGGTGATCACGGATCCGTTCGTTTCGCTCTCGGGCAACTATCTCATCAGCATCTCCTACCCCATCTTCGACAAGGAGCAGGTCTATCTGGGCTATGTGGCGGGCACCATCTACCTCCAGTCACACAACATGCTCTCCGGCATACTGGGCCAGCACTACTATCAGGATGGCTCCTCCCTCTATGTGGTGGATCGCAACAGAACCCGCATCTATCACCCGGACAGTACCAGGGTTGGTGAAAAAATCCGTGACAACGGGGTGGTCGACAAGGTGCTAAGCGGCGAAGAGGGAGCGCTCGCACTGACTGACGAGACGGGCACAGAGATGCTGGCCGGCTTCGCCCCCATCCCGCAGACCCACTGGGGGGTGGTGGCACAGCGTCCCCGCGCCGCCACTCTGGCCGGGCTGGATCAGCAGATGATGCACGTGCTGCTCAAGATCATTCCCATCAACCTGCTGATCCTGCTGTTCATCTGGATTTCCGCCATCTTCATCTCCAGGCCGCTGTGGCAGCTGGCCCACAAGGCCAAGCTGATGGATCAGCAAGAGTCGCTGAAGAACATCGCCAGGATCCGGGTCTGGTACTTCGAGGCCGCCCAGCTCAAGCAGGCCATGCTCAAGGGGCTGGGGCTGCTCAATACCAGGATCACCCAGCTGCACAATGACAGCCATACCGATGCCATGACGGGCCTGTTCAACCGCCGGGGCATGCAGCAGGTGCTCGACAGCTATCAGGCGCTGGGCCAGCCACTCGCCGTGATAGCGCTGGATATAGATCACTTCAAGCAGATCAATGACGGCTTCGGCCACGATGTCGGGGACCAGGTGCTGGCCGCCCTCGCGGCCTTGATGCAGCAAGGCGCCAGACAGGCGGATGCCGTGTGTCGTAGCGGCGGTGAAGAGTTTCTGGTCTTGCTGCCCGGCCTGCCGCTCCCCCTCGCCTTCGAAATCGCCGAGCGGTTGCGCCAGCGGGTCGCCGCACATCCGATGCCCGGCGCCGGCCACATCACCATCTCGCTCGGGGTCGCCCATTGGCCCGGCAGCGATGACGATCTCAACGCCGTGTTGAAACAGGCCGACAAGGCACTTTATGAAGCCAAGCGACGGGGCCGCAATCGCACCGTGCTGGCCAGTCGCGATCAGCAACCTGTCCATGACGATGGATCGCAACCCCTGTCACCGCCCGAGGATCCCCAAAAGCGCGGGCATCCCGACTAGGCCTGTGTCATCTGGGCAGCCAGATTGGAGCAAGGTGCGCAGACCCGATCATGGGAGTCAGGCTGCGGCAAGCGGCTTGATGCGATACGCCATTCACCGTCAGCCGGAGCATGTCCCGATTCTATGGCTCATTGCCCTCGTCAGACGTCGAGCCTGCGCTGGGTCAGCCACTCCACCATGGCGGGGCCACGGTGAGAGCAGCAGGTTTCGGTCGCCTGATCCCCTGACATGTCAAAATCGGGAACAGTCTGTAGGGGCATCTTGTCAGCGCCACCATCTCCACCAATGACGAGACGGCGGCGCACATCCAGGCCAGTCGTCTGGTTCCCCTGCTACCCGAACACATGAGGGCATGCACAGCCTGCTATCTATTACGGCAGCCGCACCTTGCCCACCGCCGATGGCATCAAGGATGTCATACCAGAATAGAGAAAACGGTGGACCACCTTGCAGCAGGATCGGAAAACGTGCGAAGAAGGTTATTGATTTACTTGAAAGAGGTCTTGGTCATCCACATAAAGTGGCTGACCGAGAGGACGGAAAGAGTATTAGAGACTGATTAATTGGATTGGTCGCCTTTACCAAGCTGCCACATAGTGGGTTGCAACAGTATATCCTTTCCCAAGAGTGGTTATGGAAGAGTCAAGGTGTAGCACACTATTCGGATTCGCTATTTAGCGAGCATGTCTTCCAGTTTTGGCTCAGCAGTCAATAAACAACGCAATCTTATTATTGAGCACCGCTGGACATGGTATCACCTAAAAAAGATAGCCGGGAGGATTCGACAACGACATCTCATGTATCTCATGTATCTCATGTATCTCATGTATCTCATGTATCTCATGTATCTCATATTCGAGTTTATACCTTAGCTAGCCTGCTAGAGATTTTACTACGATCAGCCATATATTTTGATTAGGCATGATAAATCAGCTTTATACGCTCCTGGCCTGTGATGCCGGCATAACTATCCATTGTTCGATATCGAGTTAGATAGCATTGATGTCAATCATTGCAGTAGATAGAGAAGAAAAGTGACGCAAGCACCCATCCTTTCAGTTGGCCAGTTCACTTTGATAGTGCAGCGTGCACGCAGCATTTCAACGCATACATTCGACGGTATAGCGTGCGAATGTGATATAGGTTGAAGGATAGATGCTGGTTACAGCATGGTATTTTTCTACAATTTTACGCTAAGTCACTTCAGTGCTTTTTATGGCAATAGATGTTGAGTAAATACATCAACTATTCGAGGTTCGTAGCAAGCGCAATTAAACATTAAAAAATGCACTTGCCAAATGAATCCAAACCTGTCTATTGTCTACAAGCGCTTGCTACTCTCCTGCGGTAAATGGATTTGGCGCCATTATCTTGTTCAAGGAGAAAAGAACATGGATCCCTTTCTTGGTGAAATTCGCCTGTTCCCCTGGGGCTGGGCACCTGAAGGCTGGCTTCCCTGTGAGGGGCAGGTTCTGCCATTCAACAGCAATGTCGCACTGGCCTCCCTACTGGGCAAAAACTTTGGCGGCAACGGCACCACCACCTTCGGCCTGCCGGATCTGCGCGGCCGGGTTGCCCTGGGGCAGAACTTTCAGGCTTCGACTCTCCCTCCGATCATGGATACCCATGCGCTGGGCAGCCAAGGGGGGAGCGAAACAGTGGCCTTGCCCCTGACGTCACTGCTCGCGCACACCCATGCCACCCATGTCTCGAACGCTCCCGGCACCGCTGGCCCCTCCGGCAATATTCCCGCCATCAGTTCGAACTCCGTGGGGGCGGTTGCAAAACCGACTTATGCCCCGGCGGCGACCAATCTGGTGTCCCTCAACAGTGCCACCGTTGTGCCGACCCAGGGCTTGCCCATGCCAAACATGCAGCCCTCCATCGTCGGGTATTTTTGCATTGCTACAACGGGTATCTACCCACCGCGCCAGTAATCGCTGTTTACAGACTCTCAAGCAAGGAAACTGACATGTCTGAAGCCTTCGTCGGAGAAATTCGCATGTTTGCCGGCAACTATGCGCCTGAAGGTTGGGCGTTGTGTGACGGTAGAACCCTGTCGATCAACGACTATCAAGCTCTGTATTCATTACTGGGAACCCTATATGGCGGCAACGGTGCCACCACGTTCGGCCTGCCGGACTACCGCGGCCGCCTGCCCGTAGGCTCGGGAAGTGGTCCGGGCCTGACCCCAAGAGTGCTGGCGAACACCATGGGCCAAGCCTCCGTCACCATGCGCCCGGAAAACACGCCAAACCATACCCACTCCTTTATGGTGAGCACCAGCGACGCCACGTCCTCAGTGCCGTCCCCCTCGACTGATCCCAACAAAATGACCTTCGGCAAGTTCCCGGGGGCGGGCATCATCACCGGTCTGTACAGCGCGGGAACCGGCACCTCCACTCCCCACGCCCTGCACCCGAATTTTCTCGACACGGCACTGGTTCCACCCGGTGTCAACGCAACCGCGCATGACAACCTGATGGGGTCATTGACGGTCAGCTACATCATTTGTCTGGTCGGCTTGTATCCGACTCGCAGCCAGTAACGTTAACCACTCAATCTGGGACGACCGCTCATGGACGCTTTTACCGGTGAAATCAGACTGTTTCCCTACAACTTTGCCCCACAAAACTGGGCCTATTGCGATGGATCGCTCATGACTGTTCAGCAGAATCCCGCGCTCTATTCGGTGATTGGCACGCTTTATGGCGGCACATCAGGGCAGAATTTCAGGCTGCCCAATCTCAACGGACGGGTTGCCATGGGTTCAGGTGGTACCATAGGAACGAACGTCGGAACCCCGTTGGGCGCCGATCGTATAGAACTGAAGCCAGATAACATCTCGTCCCATAGCCACATGGTCTTGGCCAAGGATGGCAGCGAAACAGCCGCAGCCGTGGACACCCCCAACAACACCGCCTATTTGGCACAGCCCCGCAATATCCGTCTGTACAACGCTACCGTTCCGTCGGCGACCGACCCCAAACTGGCCGCCGGCACAGTGGCGCCAGTCGGAAACGCTGCACCACCGCCAACGATGCGTAACACCATGCAACCCTTCCTGACGCTGTCCTATTGCATCTGCCTTGATGGCGAGTACCCGATAAGATCCCAATGATTCATTCCGTCCACCTCCAACTGTCGACGAACCAGGTGGTCGTACTGCGCAAGCAGAACGACCACGATCGGACCTTTCTGTGTGAGCTGTATCTGTCACGCCGTTGGGTCGAGGTCCGCGCGGTACCGGGCTGGAACGATGCCCAGCGCCGGGCGTTCCTGTATTCACAGGCCGAACTGCAACGCCAGCATTATGAAAATCACTTTCCCGCCGCGGACTTTTTGATCGTTGAGCAGGCCGGCAGCCCGATCGGGCGTTTGTGCGTGAATCGCGAGGCCCATGATATGCGCATCGTCGATATTGCCCTGCTCCCCGCCTGGCAAGGCCGGGGCATAGGTACTCAGTTGCTGCGCACCCTGCTCGCCGAGGCGGATGCCGATCGTCAGTCCTGCAGCCTGAGCGTCGAACAAGGCAGCCCGGCCCGCAGACTCTATGAACGACTTGGCTTCCAGCCCTGTGCTGATAGCGGCCTTTATACCCAGATGCAGCGACCTGCCAAGCCTGCTGTCAAACAGAACCTCGACAACCCTTGAACACCATGCAAGAGCAGTGGATTGGACTAGCTGTAACCATGCCGTAACCGTAGGACCTTTATCAACATTCACGTTGGATACGAGCCACGAACCGGTCGCAAGGCAGGAAGCCATCATGAGAACACTACTTACCGCGCCAGGTACCAGAGTAAAACGCCCGCTGATTTCACTTTTTATGTTGCTGGTCATGTTGGCACTGCCCACCCAGGCAATGGCCGCAGCTCCCGTGATCACCAGTCCAGCTTCGGGCAGTACCTTGCCCAGCGTGGCGGTAGGTCAGTCCATGAGTATCCCCATCAGCTCGACCGGCGGCGCCTTGCCGCTGGACCAATGGGTGGAGTGCGATGCCAACGACCCGGACTACGATGGCGTGACGCCCTGCCTGCCTCCCGGCCTGATCCTAGACCCGTCGCCGGGCAGCCCGACCACCACGCTCCACGGCGCGCCAACTACGGCCGGCACCTACACATTCAGCATCACCCTGAATGACGGCCTGAATCAGGGTGGTGTCGCCACCTATACCCTGGTGGTCACCAGCTCCGCAGTACCGACCCTGACTTCCGCTGCACCGAACAGTGGTTCCACCGCTGGCGCCACCTCAGTCACCCTGACCGGCACCAATCTGACTGGCGCTACCGCCGTAAGCTTTGGCGGAACAGCGGCCACCGGCTACACAGTCAACAATGCCACCACCATCACCGCGACCACCCCGGCCCACGCCGCCGGCGCGGTGAACGTGGTAGTCACCACACCTGGTGGCAGCGCAACCCTGACCAACGGTTATACATACACAGTACCGGCACCGATCGCAGGCCCGGTCAGCGCTACGGTTGCAGCCAACAGCAGTGCCAACCCGATCACCCTGGCCCTCAGTGGCGGCGCTGCCACCAGCGTCGCCGTGGCCAGCGCCGCCAGCCATGGCACTGCCACCGCCAGCGGCACCAGCATCACCTACACCCCGACCGCCGGGTTCTCCGGTTCAGACAGTTTCACCTACACCGCCACCAACGCCGGCGGCACCTCCAGCCCGGCTACGGTGACCATCACCGTCAGCCCGCCGAGCATCAGCCTGAGCCCCACCACGTTGAGCAACGGAACTGTCGGCACCAGCTATAGCGCGACGCTCACCGCCTCCGGCGGCACCGCGCCCTACACCTATGCGATCACCGCCGGTAGTCTGCCGGCCGGCCTCAGCCTGAATACCGGCACAGGTGCCATCAGTGGCACGCCAAGCGCCAGCGGCGCAAGCAACCTGACCGTGACCGCCACCGATGCCAACAGCGCGACCGGCTCCCAGGCCTACACTCTCACCATCGATGCTCAAGCCCCAGTCGCCGGTGCCGTCAGCGCCACTGTCGCCGCCAACAGCAGTGCCAACCCGATCACCCTGGCCCTCAGTGGCGGCGCTGCTACCAGTGTCGCCGTGGCCAGCGCCGCCAGCCATGGCACTGCCACCGCCAGCGGCACCAGCATCACCTACACCCCGACCGCCGGGTTCTCCGGTTCAGACAGCTTCACCTACACCGCCACCAACGCCAGCGGCACCTCCAGCCCGGCTACGGTGACCATCACCGTCAGCCCGCCGAGCATCAGCCTGAGCCCCACCACGTTGAGCAACGGCACTGTCGGCACCAGCTACAGTGCGACGCTCCCCGCCTCCGGCGGCACCGCGCCCTACACCTATGCGATCACCGCCGGTAGTCTGCCGGCCGGCCTCAGCCTGAATACCGGCACAGGTGCCATCAGTGGCACGCCAAGCGCCAGCGGCACAAGCAACCTGACCGTGACCGCCACCGATGCCAACAGCGCGACCGGCTCCCAGGCCTATACCCTCACCATCGATGCCCAGGCCCCAGTCGCCGGTGCCGTCAGCGCCACTGTCGCCGCCAACAGCAGTGCCAACCCGATCACCCTGGCCCTCAGTGGCGGCGCTGCCACCAGTGTCACCGTGGCCAGCGCCGCCAGTCATGGCACTGCCACCGCCAGCGGCACCAGCATCACCTACACCCCGACCGCCGGGTTCTCCGGTGCCGACAGCTTCACCTACACCGCCACCAACGCCAGCGGCACCTCCAGTCCGGCCACGGTGACCATCACCGTCAGTCCGCCGAGCATTAGCCTGAGCCCCACCACGTTGAGCAACGGCACTATCGGCACCAGCTATAGCGCGACGCTCACCGCCTCCGGCGGCACAGCGCCCTATACCTATGCGATCACCGCCGGTAGTCTGCCGGCCGGCCTCAGCCTGAATACCGGCACAGGTGCCATCAGTGGCACGCCGAGCGCCAGCGGCGCAAGCAACCTGACCGTGACCGCCACCGATGCCAACAGCGCGACCGGCTCCCAGGCCTACACCCTCACCATCGATGCCCAGGCCCCAGTCGCCGGTGCCGTCAGCGCCACTGTCGCCGCCAACAGCAGTGCCAACCCGATCAGCCTGGCCCTCAGTGGCGGCGCTGCCACCAGCGTCGCCGTGGCCAGCGCCGCCAGCCATGGCACTGCCACCGCCAGCGGCACCAGCATCACCTACACCCCGACCGCCGGGTTCTCCGGTGCCGACAGCTTCACCTACACAGCCACCAACGCCAGCGGCACCTCCGGCCCGGCTACGGTGGCCATCACCGTCAGCCCGCCGAGCATCAGCCTGATCACCACAACGTTGAGCAACGGCACTGTCGGCACCAGCTATAGCGCGACGCTCACCGCCTCCGGCGGCACCGCGCCCTACACCTATGCGATCACCGACGGCGCCCTGCCTGAGGGCCTGAGCCTGAATGCCACCAGAGGCCTCATCAGCGGTACGCCAAGCACCGCCAGCACTACCGACCTGACCATCACAGTCACTGATGCCAAAGGTGCCAGCAGCTTGCAAAACTTCTCGATCACCATCTCTGCCATGGAGATCTCCGTGCCAGCATCCAGCCAGATCCTGGCCGTGGGGCAGTCTGCCACAGTCGACCTGACCCAAGGTGCCACCGGTGGTCCGTTCACCCAGGCAACTCTGGGTTCGGTCACCCCTGCCTCCGCCGGGCGAGTAACGATGATGGGCCGCTTCTCGATGCGTTTCGTACCGTCGGTCGCCTTCGCTGGGACGGCAATCGTCAGCTTCAGCCTGCGGAACGGTAGCGGTGCCAGCTCAGCCAGCACCGTCAGCTTCATCATTAAGGAACGTCCAGACCCGACCAAGGATGCCGAAGTTATCGGCCTGCTTAACGCTCAAACCCGAACAGCAGAGCGCTTCGCCGGCACTCAGATGGACAACTTCAACCGACGTCTTGAGCAGTTGCATCAAACAAATTGCGACCGTAATTCGTTCAATGCCAGTTTACGCAAGGATGACAGTGCCATGCCTCTGGGCGAGATCGCCAAAGCTATCCAGAGTCAGCAAGGAGATTCCGCCAACCAGGCACAACTGGAAAAAGGCAAGGCCGCAACCTCGGTGCAGAACGGCTGCAAACAGGACGCCTTGGCATTCTGGAGCGACGGCTTCGTCAACATCGGCTCTACCCATGCGCAGGGCGCGCAAGACAACAGCTTCACTACGCTGGGCCTGAGCGCCGGTGCAGACTATCGCCTATCACCAACTGCCATCGTCGGTGTCGGTATCGGCTACGGCAACGACCGCAGTGATATCGGCAAGAACAACACTCGCAGTGATGGGAAGGCCATCGGTATCGCCACTTATCTAAGCCTGAACCAGGCGCCGCAGGTATATGTCGACGGCCTGCTGGGCTACAACCGTATCAGTTTTGATTCACGCCGTTACATCACCGACAGCGCAGATGACTATGCCAGTGGCTCGCGGGATGCAGATCAATTGTTCGCATCCCTGACTGCCAGCTATGAATACCGCAAGGGGCCGTTGTCGCTGGCGCCTTACGGCCGCTTGAACGCCAGCACAACCCTCATGGAGGCTTACCGTGAAAGTGGTGGCGGCATTTACGGTCTGTCCTATGAAGAGCAACGCCAAGAGAATTTCACATCCTACCTCGGTGTGCGTACTAGCTATGACCTGATGGCTCCGCTTGGTGTGGTGACACCCAAGGTTGGCCTGGCTTGGGGCCACAACTTCAGTCGTAGTAGCGACTACAAGATGCGCTATACCGATCAGGGCGACGAAGGCATGCTTTACAGCCTCAAGCCCGATGCTCAGGACAGCGATTTAGCCGGCCTGGATATGGGTATCGACTTCAACCTGGGACACGCCTGGCAGCTAGGGGTTTCATACAAAATCAATCTTGGATCAAATGAACGCAACGACACTTTCCGAGTGGGCTTAAATGGCAGGTTCTGAACCCAGGTCTGGGAGATAGCAACAAAACAACACTCCGCCATACTCCGGCGGAGTGTTGAGCATTCACCGTGATGAAGTAACCGCTCTAGTTCTTCTGGTTGCTGAGCGCTTTTGGTGCCCAGGAAAGTGCCCTCTCTTTCAGGGTGCGCTCACTGAATTCTGAGAGTACAGGGGATGAAATAGCAGAAGGAGCCATCAGGGCTGACTGAGGGGCAGGATTGGCCGCAGATTGCATCTGTTGTTGTGGCTGCTGAGGTTACGATAGGGAGTTTGACTGAGGTTCTGGCTGGGCAGCTACTTGAATCGCCCCTGATTTTCTAGACACTCTGTTGTTGAACATTGAATTGCCTTTCAAACTCTACCGGCGACAGCCCATCATTGGAACCATGGCGCCTGATTGGGTTGTAAAACATCTCGATATAATCAAATACGTCGCTGCGGGCTTCGTCTCTTGTCGCGTAAATCCTGCGCTTGATCCGCTCCCGTTTGAGCAACTGGAAGAAGCTCTCGGCGACAGCATTGTCGTGACAGTTGCCACGTCGGCTCATGCTGCAACTCAGGTTGTGAGCCTTCAGAAAGTCCTGCCATTCACCACCGGTAAACTGGCTGCCCTGATCCGAATGCACCAGTACCGGCTGCTTGGGCTTGCGCCGCCAGACGGCCATCAATAACGCATCAACCGCCAAGTCTGCCGTCATGCGTGATTTCATCGCCCAGCCGACGATCTGGCGAGAGAACAGGTCGAGCACCACCGCCAGGTACAGCCACCCTTCTTGAGTGCGGATGTAGGTAATGTCAGTCACCCAGGAGATGTTGGGGGCTGGCACCTTAAACTGACGTGCCAGCGTGTTTGGGGCTGCCTGTGGGCTCTTGCCCCCATAATGCCCTTGCGGCGTTGATAGCCCGTTTGCGAACACAGTCCTTCCCGCCTCATTAATTTGGCCACTCGGTGCTTGCCGCAGGCTTCCCCCAAGTCACGAAGGTCGCGATGGATCTTGCGATAACCGTATACAGCACCACTTTCCAGCCAGGATTGCTTGACCAGCCCCGTTAGTCGTTCGTCCTCCTGCTGTCGTGGCGATGTAGGCTGTTTCAGCCACACGTAGAAGCCACTTCGGTGAACCCCCTGGGGCTGGCACAGGGTAACGACACTGTACCGGTCGAGTCGGGAGGTTATGAACGCGTACCTTTCCTTGACTCGCTGGCAAAGTACGCGGCGGCCTCCTTTAGGATATTGCGCTCCTCGGTGACCTGGCGCAGTTCGGCTTTCAGGCAGCGGATCTCGGCTTGCAAGACAGACTCTTCGAGCTGCTGGTCAGCAGGCTTACCGTACTGCTTGAGCCAGGCATACAGACTGTGGCTGGATACCCCGAGGACTCGTGCAACGTCAGCCACCGGTCGCCCGCGCTCGGTGATTTGCTTAACCGCTTCGATTTTGAATGTTTCTGGATAACGCTGACGGGTCATAACACCTCCAATAGTTGCCTCATTTTAAGGCTGTGAGGTGCCTAGGAAAGTAGGGGCGATTCAGACGTCGTCAAGGGGATGTGAGTGCCTCGTCCATCTTACTCTCCACCTGAGGCAGGGGGCTCGCAACGGGATCAAAGATGGCATCCAGATGGCCACGCAATTCTTCAATAGCGCCTGCAACATCCGGCTGCTTCATCACATCGAAGCACGAGAAGGAGGGCAACACCTCTACGCCACAGAACCTGTAGTTGGCCGTGTTGCTGACGAAGACGTCATCCACCGTTTTGCCCTCGAACAACATCTGCCCAGCATCGCCAAATGCCGCCCTCGGTGCATTCCAAGTCAGCGACAGCATGTACTGCTTGCCATGCATCTTGCCGCCAGAGCCATATTGCTTGCGCGGATCCTCGCGCGTCCTGCCATCACCCGACAGAAAGCGCTGCTGGAACATGCCCGCGGTAAATACCTCATCGACATACTTCTTGTAGATCCACGGCATGCCGAACCAGAAGACCGGCGATTGCAGGATGATGATGTCTGCCCACAGATGCTTGTCGACCTCGCCCTGAACGTCGTAGCCCTGCTCTATGTATGTCTCCTTCACCGCATAGCCGTGCGCTGCCATCTCTTGCTTGATGACGCCTGCCAGGGTGCTGTTCAGTTTGCCGCCGGAGATGCCTTCAAAAAACTGATGTGCGTTGATGATCAATACGTTTTTCATCGTCTTCTTTTCCTCAATAATCAATGGTCTGATGAGCCTTCTCACTTGCCTGTTGGTTTCGGCGTCGTGGGGTCCATCACGCTGACCAGGACGTCACGACACCTGAGGGAAAGAGGCCCGAGGGCATGGCAATCTTGCGGATTGGTTTTCATGGGTTCCTCCTTCACGGTGAAGGCAACTATAGGCGCCGCATTAGCGCAGAAAAATAGCTTAATCCTGCACACCATATGAAGTTATGCTTCAAGATATGAAACTCAATCAACTCGACGGCCTGATGGCCTTTTGGAAAGTCGCGGAGCATCGCGGCTTCACTGCCGCGTCTGCCGAACTGGAGGTATCGCCTTCTGCGCTGAGCCAGGCGATCAGGCAGCTGGAAGCGCGTCTCGGCGTACGCCTGCTCAATCGCACTACACGCAGCGTGAGCCTGACGGAAGCTGGGGAGGACTACCTTGCCCGCATCGGCCCGGCACTCGGTCAGGTCATTGTGGCGGGTGAAGAGCTGAACGTCCTGCAAGGTGGGCCCACCGGCACATTACGCATCAATGCCGCACGCATTTCGACCTCAATGGTGTTGCAACCGCTGTTGGCAGGTTTCCTTCGTGAGCATCCGAACGTGAAACTTGAACTGACGAATGACGAAGGCTTCGTCGACATCGTCGAGCGGGGTTTCGATGCGGGCATTCGCATGGGAGAAGATCTGCACAAGGACATGGTCGCCCTTCCCCTTGGCGGCCCCATCACAGTCGCCATCGTCGCCTCTCCTGATTATCTCGCGCGCTTCCCCACGCCCAGCCATCCGGACGACCTCGTGCAGCACAACTGCATCCGCTTCCGCTTCGCCGGAACAGGCGCGATCCACAAATGGGAGTTCAAGGTGAATGAGGAAATCGTCGAGTACGAGGTCAAGGGCAACCTGACCATTACGGACACCCTGTTCAGTACGGAGGCGGCACTGGAAGGCGTCGGGATCGCCTACACCTTTGAGCAGCTGGCCCTGCCACACATCAAGGCAAAGCGCCTGACGCGAGTCCTTGCACCGTTCTCGCCGACCTTTCCAGGCTTCTCTCTGTACTACCCCAGCCGGCATGATCAACCGTCCAAGTTGAAGGCATTCATCGAGTACGCGCGGCGGGCTGTCATCTGAGCAAGCCTGCTTTCAGCTGTTGCTGAAGGTGCTCAACAGCGCTCGTTCGCCCTTGTTGCTCCTGCATAGTCGCTTGGGCCGGGATACGCATGTCACCGAACCGGCAGATACCAGAGAGGATCGGCCGCTTGCTCACAACAATCCAAACGCTCCCATCATAGGGGGCGGAGGCTGGAACCATGGCAGAGATGACGGCTGGGTTTTACGCGAGCACGCGCACAGACAAATAACTGGGCGAGCTTGTTTTGGACTGCCAGCCTATCCCGTGTGCCGAGCGGTTTATGGATGTCCGTCGGCAACGACAGCAGGGGTGCCGACCTTCCGAGAGTCGCAAATGTCTTAGGGACTGATGTATCGGGAACTGAGCCAGAAACGCATTGCAGATGCTATCAGTCATCCACACAAAGTGGATGACCAAGAGGTCTGAGGGGAATTGGAAGGTAACTTATTGAAGTTCAGAAACAGGTGGTGGCCCCACCAGCCACATCCCGGCACTCGAGTCCCCCGCCTTGGCTGCTACCTTCCGGTCCTGACCAGGTTGACGAGTTATCAATGCGAGCCCAAATAAATCAGGCACTTGGGGATGGAACTGATTGCCATCACAGTGTTCTGAAACCTCAACAAGCGAGAATCCGCCGGAAGTACGGTCATCCACATCAAGTGGACATGCTTAAATTGGTAACAAACAGGCTAATCCTACCCGCCCTCCCCCGTACACTGCAAGCACCTCATTACAGACCCCATCCCCTCCCTCAGCAGCTCAACAATCAACCCAATATTGAGCAAAATAAAATCTAATGGTAACTTTGGGTCTCACTTAAACCCGAGGTGACATATGGCTACGAACACAGGCAAAGGCTATCGACAAGGTTCCGTCAACGACCGTACCCAAGTTCAGAACCCGGTTAACGGGAACTGGACGAAACGCGATACGGATAGCGGCAAGTTTATCGAGCAGAAACAAGGTGGGGAGCCCTTCAAAGGGGTAGCCAAAGAAACCGACAACCGCCGTAAGTGAGTTCATCGATGACCGACCAGTGCTCTTGTGGCCAGCCCCTCAATCATTCTGTTGTGTTCCATCAAAATGGGCAGAAACTCAAAAGCTGCCCGAACTGTTCAGAACAGGCTGGCGTTCATGTGTTCTATCGAGCAGGAGAGTTCGGATTCAGGCGGATGGCTGGTGTAACCAGGATACAATCATGGTGCCGTGGTTGCCGAGCCAAGCACCGCTACCGGCTTGATGCCTTGCATACCTGCTAAAGAAAAGGAGCTCTGATGTGAGCTCCTTCAAGTCTACTAGGCCAGAATCGCCACTGCCGGAAACAGCAGAAGCAAATGGAACAATAACAAGATCTGGGTAGGATATCCCTGCACCTTCCCAATCTCCTCTTTCGTCTCCTCTGTAAGGTTATCGCTGTTGCGGTAACTTGGGATCAAGAAGAGCAGAGCCAAGCCAACGTAGACCATCACTTGGCCTGCCAATATCCATGAATCGTAACCCATTGAAGACAACTGCTCTGCTGTCTTGGCCGTAACATCAAAGCCCCGCCCATAGACCTCAGCATTAATTCTCGAATGTTCGGCAAAGCGAGCGAACCATGCCGACCGTTCGATACTGAGATACCAGCCAAGAATCACTCCTGCCGCAGTAATCGTTACGATAGCAACGCAGATCATGCGGCTCAATGGGTCTGTGAGTGCGGCTGCCTGGAGGCGTTTCTCATAGCCAATAAAGACCAGAATGGCCCAGTGCAATGTCCCAACTACAACCGTGCCCATGATGATCCAGAGCCCCGCATCGTGGTTAATAACAAGGTCCATCCGAGGCAATAGAAACTGCCAGACAAGCACGAGGAATGCCGTCAGCCACAACCCCCACAAGTGGGCCCTCAGCATACCCGAGAGATAGGCGTTATAACTGCAGATCCCGCCCCGCAGGTAAGGGTTATTGTTGACCTCGGTTGAATTTGCTGGAAGTTCTAGTCGCACAGATTGCTTTAGCCAATTACGATAGCGGGCCCACTTGCCCGCGACCTGTGCCGATGCAGTTTCCCGCTGCTCGAAGAACCGGCCGGACTCTTGTTTCGTCTTCTCTTGTTCCATGTCGTTATCCTTGTTGTCAAAACCATTTATTCGCCAGAGAGTCCTCGCAAGATCCGCTGCACGCTAGAGAGGCTGATCCCCGTCCTACGTGCGATTTCGGCCTTGGCTATTCCCCGTTCAGCGAGTGACAGCACCTCCTCCCCTTTAGCCATGGCAGTCGGCTTGCGACCTTTGTAGACCCCACGCTGTTTTGCCATTGCAATCCCTTCAGCCTGACGCTCCAGCATCAGCTCCCGCTCAAACGTGGCGATGGCACCGATCATGGTCAGCATCAGTTTTCCGGTAGGTGTCGAGGTATCGATACCCAGATTCAAAATCCTCAGCGCAACCCGCTTAGCGTGCAGGTACTCCGAGATTTCCAACAGGTGGCGAGTGTTGCGAGCCAAGCGATCCAGCTTGGTCACCATCACCACGTCTCCCTCACGAACAAAAGCCAGCATCAACGCGAGCTGCGGGCGGTCATCCTTGGCCCCGCTCACCTTCTCCCTGAATATCTTGCTGCACTCGGCCAGTGCCTGAAGCTGGGCATCCAGGCTCTGCCCCACAGTGCTGACACGTGCATATCCCACCAGTGCCATGGTCTCCTCCTGGTCAATAGGGCAAGGTACACTGACGCGACCTGTCAAAAGGTCCAAAGGAACCCATGTGACCGGCAAAAAGTCCTGCTTTCGCTCGCGTCACATGGCCTTGGTCTATTGACCTGTGCCAGTGATACAAATGAAAACGGGCCGCTCCGTGATGGAGGGCCCGCAGGGGTAGTCAACCAGATGCTCTGGCTGCTCTATCTATTGGTCATGCAGGGTGCCGACCGGGGGATCTCAATGACGCGTCGCCCCGCCCGGCATCCGCAATACCTTGGCCAGCTCCTCGGCATGAGCCTTGTCACGGGCGATGAGGCGGATCATCAGGGTTCCCCCTGCAATGGCAACCAGCGTCACCGAGGTCAGGATCATTTTGTTCATGGGTACTCCTCTTCGTTCATGTTGTAGAAGTGTGGCGGCATGTAGCGGGCCATCATCGCGTTGACGATTACAGACGCGAACGCCGTCAGGGCTGCCTTCAAGGCGTCCAGCAGCAAGGTTTTCATGAAGTCATTCATAGCGATTACTCAGGGGTTATCTTCAGGCGGTAGACCTCCATCCGGTGATAGTCGAGAAAGTTCCTCTCCCAGAGCCGGTAGAGGTCCATGGTGGTGGCCAGCGGCCGCTCTCCACACCAGAGCTGTGATGCCAGCCCGGCGTTGAAGTCAAAATCGAGATCCTTGACCAGCTCGCCACCGAGGTAAGTGAATTCGGTGACGTAGGCCATCCCCCAGCTACCAGCCCGTTTTTCCAGACGGATTTCGACCGGACGGTAACCACCGGTGTCGGCGGAATAATCGGGACTGCGGAAGTTGAGGGTCAGGGCAGTGGCATCGGGGTAGCTGCCAATGATCTTGGTGAACAGAGCCTGTAGCGGTTTGGATGGAGTCATAGCAGCCCCCTGTCGGCAAACGAGACGACGTCGTGCTGTCCCACCACAAAATGGTCGAGCACTCGCACGTCTACCATCTCAAGCAGATCCTTGAGACGAGTGGTAATCGCTTTGTCTGCATCTGAAGGGTCGACCATACCGGAGGGATGGTTGTGGGCCAGTATGACCGCTGCGGCGTTTCTGTTGAGGGCCGCCTTGACCACCTCACGGGGATGAATAGTGCCCGCATTGATGGTACCGAAGAACAGCTCCTGGTAATCGAGTAATCGATGCTGATTGTCGAGCAGCATGACGGCGAACACTTCCCGCTCATATTCCCCCATCTTGAGCCGAAGGAAGTCTGCTGCCGCTTTGGGCTGAGTGAAGGCTTGGCCCAGATGCCGCTGTCGGCTCTCCAGAATGGCCAAAGCTTGATTGATGATGTGATCGTCCTGTCCAGGATGATCGCCGTAGTTGTGTGACATAGCAGTAACCTCGCGTCGTTTGGGTACACGAGTTACTTATGCCAGGGGGTCTGGTTGTTATTGAATCCGAACGGGACTGGTATAAGGGGTGCAGGGGCCCACATTCACCTATGAGCCCTCTTAGAAATTTTTAGACGGATTTCACGGTTTTTCCTTTTATGACGCGATATGTTTCCATCTCTGGTCAAAAAAGAGGGGTAAAAACCCACTTGAGACCAATTGTTCGCAATATCGTCTCGTTTTGTGTGAAGGAGAACACCAGTGGCAACAACTCATTTTATCCCCGCTCAGCCAGATGAGCATGGTTACATCATTGTCGAACCAAATGACAACGGAGAAACAACCCTTGAGCGTTACCCATTGATCGGGTACGCCATCAAAATTACAGAAGGTGGGTCAGAAGACCTCAAGATACAGACACTGCCTGTCTGCACAACAGGTGAGAGCTTCACCCCGAACTTCATCCAGCGCTATGACGGCACCTTCAGCCGAGCTGATGGCGAGTACCTCTGTCACTCCCTGTCAGAGATGATGAATCTCTTCGGTTTCGAAGCAGATAAGATGCATACTCTGCCCCCGGCAAATGCTAAGGAGCTATCCAAGTATGTATGGCGGCCTCTACGGAACCCACAAAGCTAACATCTGCTGATTTTGGATCGGGCCCTTTTGCCCGCCATCAAAGGCAAAGGGGCCATTTTGGATGTTCAATCTGCTGAAATTTCAGCTAGTTATAGAACTTTCTCTGTATGAAATCTCGTAGAAAAAGTTCTTAAAAATGCCAAAATTTCAGCAGATCGGCAGACCTACTCTACCTGCCCCAGATGGCTTTCCCGTACAGGTTCCCACCTCTTTTGCTTGATCTCGTTGCCCCTGCCTGTAAAGGCTTAAGGAGCACGTCAGCCCTGACATGCTTCTCCAGCGAGAGTCATCACGCCTACTGGCTCTGTGTCCGTAATGACTGATGGCCAGCCAACCCCTCAAGCAACAAGTCCAGCAGCATATTCTGCAATGCCCTGGCCTTATCGGGGTGAGAGAGGTACGTCAGCGACATGCCCTGCTGGGTTTCCATTCGTCCGATGACGGCTTCATCCACCGCATTTGGGAAATCGCCATGCAGAATCGATTCCCGTGGGTTATTGCGGACCTGCTCCATCAGGGGCCCGTTTTCACTCAGCTTGGTCACCATTCCCTGCACCCAGTCGAGCTTGTCCCCATCAGTCACTTCCAGGCCAAACAGATCGTTCATCCGAGCCAGCAGTTCGGAGAGGAAATCCTTCTTTTCCTCTTTTGGCTTGGCACTGCCGAGGGAGGCAATCCCCTCCAGCCCATAACCGGCAGCATTCTCTTTAAGTTGCAGATCCTGGGTCCGCTTGGCCTTAAGGTGGTAGTGGCTCAGCATCACCGAGGAAAGGTCTACTTGCTCTTCATCCAGCACCTCTTCCCGCAGCAGAGGCAGCAGGTGGCGTGCAAAGACACACAGCCGCTCCATGTCGTAATCGTCGAAAGGAGTGATCTGGGAGACAAACTCGTAGAACCGCACATAGCCGTTGAGGTTCTTCTTGAACAGTTCCAGCACCGAACGGGCTTCCCCGGCCTCCTTCAGGCGACGCTCGGCATTGACCTGGTCGCTACCTGAACCGCCCTGTTCCATCAGCCACTTGAGCTGGGTCCGGCACTCCCGAATAGCATCGATGGCCAACCGGTAACGCTTGGCGAAGCGATCTCTGGCCGGTACGGCGTGCCGCAAGAAGGCATCGGCACCCCGTTTGGGATCGAAGTAGGCATCGGTAAACGCCACCACCTCGGGCCAGGTGAAGATCCCCTCCCCCTTAAGCTTGTGGAACAGGTCATAGATCAGGTTGGGGTCCGATACCGAGTCCAGCGTGGCGGTTTCGTAATACTTCTGGAACTCTTCCAGTACATCCTGTGGGTCGTTCACGAAGTCGAGTACATAGGTACTCTCCTTACCCGGATAGGTGCGATTGAGCCGCGAGAGGGTCTGGATGCAGTCCACCCCGGTTAAGCGTTTGTCCACATACATGGCACACAGCTTGGGCTGATCGAAACCTGTCTGGAATTTGTTGGCCACCAGCATCACCTGATAGTCAGCCGTATCGAACGCCTTACGCATGTCCCGCCCCTTCAGCTCCGGGTTCATGTTCCGCTCGTTCCACGTCAGCCCCTCGTCCTCGATGTCGCCCGAGAAGGCCACCATGGCCCGAATGGCTTGATAACCCTGGTCCTTGACGTATTTATCGAACGCCAGCTTGTAGCGGACCGCCTCCATCCGGCTGCTGGTTACCACCATCGCTTTGGCTTGTCCGCCCAAGAGCTTGCCGACATGCTGGCGGAAGTGCTCGACAATCACCTGCACTTTCTGACCAATGTTGTGTGGGTGCAGCCGCACCCACTGGGAGAGCTTGCGTTTGGCCTTCTTGCTGTCCACTTCTGCATCGGCCGCTTCGCTATCCATCGCCAACTTGAACGCCAACTGGTAGTTGGTGTAGTTCCGCAACACATCGAGAATAAAACCTTCCTCGATCGCCTGGCGCATGGTGTAAACGTGGAACGGCTCGGGTTTGTTTTCATCCGAAATGGGCAGATGGGGTTTGGGTGGGCGACCGAACAGCTCCAGGGTCTTGGCCTTCGGAGTGGCAGTGAAGGCGAAGTAGCTGATGTTCTGACTGCCACCACGGGCAGCCAAGGTCAGATTCATCACATCCTCGGCCGAGAGCTCTTCCTCATCATTCAGCTGCTCGGCCATCAACACCTCACGCAACTGACGGGCAGTCTTGCCGGTCTGACTGGAGTGAGCCTCGTCGGCCACCACCGCAAAGCGGCTGGATTTCAGGCTGGTACTCTCCTGAATGGCCTTGAGCACATGGGGGAAGGTCTGAATGGTGACGATAATGATCGGCGTGCCCGAGGTTAACGCCTCGGCCAACTGAGCAGATTTGCTGCCATCCCCCTCTTCCCGATTAATGCGGGAGATCACCCCGGATGCGTGATCGAACTGAGCGATGGTCTCCTGCAACTGGCTATCGAGCACGGTACGGTCGGTGACTACGATGACGGAATTGAAAAGCTTATCCCCGTCACGCCGTAGCGATGCGAGCTGATGGGTCAACCAGGCGATAGAGTTCGATTTGCCAGAACCCGCCGAGTGCTGAATAAGGTACTTCTGGCCGCTCCCTTCCTGCTGGAGCGTCGCCAGCAGCGTCTCAACCACCTTCCACTGGTGATAGCGGGGGAAAATCATCGTCTCTTTCTTCTTAAGGCGGCCCAGTGCGTCCTCTTCGTGCTTCACCTGCAGATGCAGATAGCGACCCAGAATATTGAGGAAGGTCTCGGGCGAGAAAATCTCCTGCCATAGGTACTCGCTGGCATAGCCTGTCTCAGGCTGATCGTTCCCTGCTCCACCCTTGGCGGTACCCCGGTTGAACGGCAAGAAGAAGGTATCTGCTCCGGCCAGCCGGGTGGTCATCGCCACCTCAAACTGATTGACGGCAAAGTGCACCAGCGCCCCCCGCCTGAAGGCCAGCAAGGGCTCACGCTTGCCCGCCGTCACCAGTGGGCGGTCGAAGCGGTACTGCTGCTTGGCGTTCTCCAGGCTCTGTTTGAAGCACGATTTGAGCTCTAAGGTCGCAACCGGAATGCCGTTGAGAAACAGAGTGAGATCGAGTCGGCCCTCATAGCCGTGAGGGCTGTAAACCAACTCCGGCACCACCCGCAGCCGGTTCTTGGCATACCGCTCGACCAGCTCAGGGTTAAGGTCATGGTCAGGCTTAAAGGTGGCCACCGCCAGCCGGTGCCCTCGGTCCTCTACTTGATGACGGAGTAACCACAAGGTGCCCCGCTCATCGCTCTCAAGGGATCGAGCCACGGCGTTGAGCAGATGACGCTCTGGCTCCTCACCGTAGGTCTTGCAGTATTTCTGCCATCCCTCTGGCTGGCTCTCCTGCACATAGGCGATCAAATCTTCCGGGTAGAGGGCTCGCTCTTTGTCATAGTGTGCCGACTCGCCCACCAGCCAACCTGATGCGGCCAATTGCTCGATGATATGATCCTGGAAGGCTTTTTCCCGTGCTTTGTTATCCATTGTTCATCCAAAGAAATGCTGTCACCACTTACCCTTGTGGGCATGGGCATGATCTACCGCCAGCGGCATCGCGTCTGCGTAGCCAAAGCTGCGTTCAAATGCTTGGGTTTTACACACAGAACAGAGAATGACGGGGCCATAGTTGCTATCGGCATAGCGATAAAGAGGAGCTGTGGAGGAATGGCACACACTGCAATAGGCTGCACTTTTTAGCATTGATCCTCGATGGGCTTTCAGCACTAGCAGCCCTTCCGACCCTGTGACCAAATTGGCCTTGTGCAACTCCAGAGACAGCACGATGCCAGCGGTCAATCCCTCTGTCAGTGGTGATTGGGTATGGCGAAGAGAAAAGGAGGTGGCTCGTTCTACCCGCCCCTTACCGGCTCGAGACAGTATTTCTCTGTCTTTCAATACTTTACCTCTCAGGTGAGCCTTCTGGTTTAAGGCTGAACATTGCAAATCGGTTTTGTCAGTCACCTTGAGATAAATATCGACCTTTCCGTCTCCCTCGACCTTAACCAAAGTAGCTGGACGCTTAGTTGGCTTCTTTGCAGTCTTCTCCACCTGAGCGGATTTTTTCCTGTCTTTTTTCTGTGTGGAATCAGACCGAAGATCTGACACCGAAACCACTGGCTTGGGAGGGTTCTGTTCCTGATTGTCAGACTCTCCGACCAAAAGTTCCCGCATCACCCTCAACTGTTCAATAACAGACGCATCAAGAGAAGTAGCGAGGGAACCTAATCGGGGAAAACCCTTTTTGCTCATCATCGTCTCCATGGGCAGATAACCACTGGGTATAGGCTTGAAGTCATCAGGCTTGTCATACTAACTCAATGGAAAAACGCATTGTTTGATGTCATCTGCAACATAAAAATGAAGAGTGATAATCTGATTCCCCAAATTTGCTTTTCCTGCCGGTGGTGGGTGTAACTTAAGACTATGTAATCAACTTTGACCTTCAACGACTTCTCTTGCCACTCATTGCACTGCCAGGAACACGATGGTCTAGTGCGTCCGTCTTCCTCTTTTTGGCTTTATCCAACAGCCGTTCTTTACAAAACCGGCACAATTTCTTACTGCTACCGTCAGAAAAATGGTAAACCCAGTGTTCCAAATGGTTCACCTTACATTGGTCGCATTTTCCTGACCCCATAATCTTCGTGCCCCGTAGAGTCACTAGCTCTGCTTTTGGCTTCTTTGTCCCTGTCACATTACGTTGGTCACTGGCTTTAGGTATAGATAGGGAATGTGCAGTAGTGGCCAATTTCCGTGTGTTTACGGTAACTACGGCAGGCTCAGTCACTTTGGGTGCAATTTTCCATTGGTGCAGCTTGACCAGATGCATAAACAACTGGTCCTCGCGAATTTCTTCCTGGCACTGACCGCAAACAATTTTCCGAAGCATACCCCCCTCCATTCCTCAGTTCTCTTGGTAAGAACGCTCAATCAGGGCGATCACCTTTTCCCAGTCCTGCTGATGACGAATGGTCAGCTCCAGATCACCGGTTCCCCAGTGGCCCTTGTTGCGGGCATCGACAATCCTCCCCTCCACTAGCTCGACGGTATCGGGGTCGAGATTGAGGTAGAGCTTGAGGTGAGGGTTCTGCTGGGTGGAGGCAATCACCACGCAGACAAAGTTGCGGATCTTCTTAAAGGCCGTGTAGAGCTTGAGCTCCTTGCGTTGCACCTCGTCACCCAGCCCCTCAATAAAATCGCACACTGACTCATAGAGGGTACGCAGCGAAGGACTGGCAGCAGCCAGACGTTCAGCATTGGTACGGACATGGCCATTGGAGGCTTGGACTGGTTCACTCGCAGGTATCGATGGCGGCAGGCCAAGCTCAGTCGGGGTGGAGGGTTTATTGATCTGGCTGGTCACCGCATTGACCAACTCCAGCATCAGCAGATCATCGCCAAACAACTTGTAGCGGATCAGCTCGACATTGCGGTTGATCTGCTGCACGGCGTGCAGGTCATAGCGGGTGAAGTCACCGGCTATGCAGAGCAGGCGGGTGCCGGACCACTCGATGCTATCGGCCACCTCTTTCCCCAGCGTCTCCATCACCAGCCAGCGGTACTCGGCCTGATGGTCGAGCAACCAATCCAGATAGAAAAGGCCCTGATTGATGACATTTTCGTTACTGTAACGCTTGTACTCGATGATCACCGGGCAGCTATTCTCATCGATTCCGAGAGAATCGACCCGCCCCTTGTGAGTCTTGCCGGTAGTGTATTCGCTGGCCAAGAAGCGAACCCCAAGAAAGGCGGACATCTGTTGCTCGATCAGGGTCTGCAACTGCTTTTCCACCACGGCAACCTTGCCTTCCAGCTCGCTCACCCCGTGCTGACCATAACGGAACAGCTTGATATCGCTCATGCCGCCACCTCTTCGACAGGCGGCGTCCAACCACGCAGATCGATCTTGCCGGTAACGGCAGCGGAAATAAGGGCAGTACGACGTTCTTGTAACAAAGAGACCTGCAATTCTCCTTTTGCTATAGCATGCTCGAATTTTTCTTTAATCTTATTATTGTACTTTTCAATTTCTAACTGCTCTTCAATTGGAGGCCGAGTTACCGGCATGTTTCCAAATCCCTCTTGATTGACATATATAAGAGTTGCAGCTGTACCGACAAGTTCGAAATATGTTTTTGATATTAATATAAGATCGCGAAGATATTGACCAGATATCGTTTTAGGAATATATGCCTGTAACTGCTGATTTATTATGACATCGACATTGAGTAATGCAGCCACACCAAAATTTCCGACACAACTAGCAACAACAGCTCCTTTCTGAAGCACTTTAGAGCCAGAAATGGTTGCAGCATCACTTGAGACAAAACGTCTAGTTTCATTTATTTCATCATTTTTCATATCTTCCATTGTCGCCCAGAATATACCATCACCGATATCATTCAGCTCTGGCTTATTTCGCTGAGGGACAAAAATTTCTGACACAAATTTTGATCGCGTTACTTCCCAATGCTCCGGAACTTGGCCGAGCCACTCGACGCCGGAGTCTTTCATGGGGGCATTGGGGTTGAGGCCCTTGGTGACGGCGTGGGAGATCACCGCTTGCCGCTTCTCTTTAAGCAGCTCGATCAACCGCTGCTGCTGGGCAATCAGCCGATCAATCCGGGCCGTTTCGTGGTCGAGGAAGGCGCCGATAGTAAGTTGTTCCTCCACCCGAGGCATGCAGAAGTAGCTGTTACCGATATCGTTAAAACCAATAGTCTGCCTCACCCCTGCCCCAAGTGATTTCATATGAGCAACATCAAATTCATGTAAAAGCCAGCGGGCATATCTAGCTTCTAGTTTTCTGTAGCATTGCAAAACGATGTAGCCAGTGCTTACCACTACATCAATTTCTGATAACGCTGTTCGCAAGCTTTTTAAGTCAAAGTTCAAGTTAAGAGGGTTGACTAAAAATTCACCGGCCTTAACCTCTTGATATGAAGCCTTTGTTTCTTCCGCTAGCTTCTCTTCATCTTTGAATACAACTTGCCCAAAACTGATTGAGCCAGCAGGTAATTCAATGTTCGATGTTTTAGGCTTTTCAACAAACACATGCTTGAAACGAATCGGCTCCCAATGTGACGGTATAAAACCTGACCAAATTACCCCCGAATCCTTATATTCCGGATAGGGTTGATATTGACCTGTGGTTTTCGGTTCGGCAGCTATCATTTCTGCTCTCCTTGTTGTTGGGCATGTTGCCAAAAGGGATCTTGATGCCAGCTCACTGGCATCCCCATATGGGCCAGGGAAATATGGGGGTATTTGGCTAGCAGAGCAGCCAACCGCTCACCCCAGCGAGAAGCGGGGCTGATGGTGCCAAGCATACTCTGCAAGGCCACCAGCACGGGGTAAAGACGCTTCTCCCAGCGGATATGGGGATCAGCAAGCTCAACCTCTTGTTTTAGCCAGTTGACCGCATCAGAGGTGGGTAGCTTGATACTGACCCCCAGCTCACGATTCCAGAGCCTTGCATGGTGAGCACAGATATTGCGGATCAGATTTATGCCTTTAAGCCAGGAGAGGAGCAGCTCGGCATGAGAGCCCAAGCCCCGAGCGATAGCCTTTTGATCAGCCGCTCGCAGCAAGCCTGCATAGAGGTAGGAGAGATCCCCCCAGGTCAGCATCTCTACCATCATCCAGCAAGGGGGCAAGCGTGGATGCTCGTAACTACATAGATAGTGACGAAGGAAGGTCTCTTGTCGCACCTTCTGGCCCAACGCCTGCCGCTGCTCGTGACTCAGGTTGCGACGTTTTTCCAACTGCCGTAGATCGCTCTCCAACCGCTTTCGCTCATCATCGAGCTGTCGCTCAAGGCCCGCCAGCAAGCGTTTATGGCCGTACTCACGCTTAAAGTGGCCCTCATCCAGATACCAGAAGGGATCATTGCCATAGGCAAGTGACATGTGGTTGCACAGCTGTGCTCGCACCGCCACCTCGACACGTTCGATAGCATCGAGCACCAGCAGGCGAAGCTCCCTATCGAACACATAAAGTGACAGCAGATCATCAAAGCGGGTGCCAGGCAGGAAACGATGCTCCGTCGAACCTGGCTGTGTATAGGGGATGGCATAGGCCGAGAGCCGATAATAACTGATGTGCGAAAGGTAGCGAGTCGCACGCTCCTCATCGTCGATGATCAGACCCCGTTCACGCCACTGCTGTAGATGCTCAGCGGCACTCTTGGCCGGTTTGTTAAAGCGGGTCATGTCACCTCCCCCCTGTGCTGGCGAGGTTGACGAACGAGCATAAAAAAACCCGCCAATTTGTGCATAACCTGGTATGAAACCAACGTCATAGGCATGGCGGGTGTGTTGCCCGCAATATTAGGTATCGGACATCCGATAGTCAATCTCTTTGCGTCATATTGCGTGCTATTGCGTCCAACCCAGTCGGCAATGCCTGAGTAGCCAGTATGCATTGCTATCATGAATGCACCTGTGCCAGCAGTTGCATGATCTCCTTGGCGACCGCATCGAGATCGGCATCGATAGCTGCCAAATCGCGGGGCGGCTGGTACTGGTAGAAGTGGCGGTTAAAGGGGATCTCGTAGCCCACGATGCCCACCTGACCATCGAGCGGATCGGTCTTGCTGGTGTCTATCCAGGCATCCGGCACATGGGGCAGTACCTCCCGCTTGAGATAGTCATGGATGTCTTCCCCGAGCGGCACGTTCTCGTAGTCCCGCAGATCGGAGCTGGCCTCCACTTCCCCCTTGCTCTTGCAAGGTTCGGCCTCATCACACTGCTCACCAAAGGTGCTCACCAGCAGCTTAAAGGCGGGGACTGGCAGCTTAACTGTGCCTAACGCCTTGGTGAGCTGCTTTTTGAACTGCTCACGGCAGAGCAGCCGCTCGGGCAGCGTTGGCAGTGCCTTGAGGATGGCTTGCTGCAACTCTGCATCGAGCTTGGCCCAACCCTTGTCGGAGTTAAGGCTAGCGAGCCGCTCGGCATCCTGCGGGTAGAACGCCAGTTTCAGCGGCCGATCCACCGTGATACGGCGATAACCGAAGGCGGTGGTGGGGAATATCTTGGCGATCGGGCTCGCCTCGAAACGGCTGGCGAGGCGGACGATTTGCTCAATGGCCTCGTCGCTCAATTGCTTACGCTTGGAGCCCAAGGATTTTCGCATTGGGCTGTGCATGTCGCTGGCGTTAATGAGCAGCACCTTGCCCTTACGCTCCGCCGGTTTGTGGTTCGATAGTACCCAGATATAGGTGGCGATGCCGGTGTTGTAGAACATGTCGGTGGGCAAGGCCACCAGGGTATCGAGCAGGTCGTGCTCGAGGATGTAGCGGCGGATCTCGCTCTCGCCGCTACCTGCCCCACCGGTAAAGAGCGGAGAGCCGTTGAGGATGATGCCGATACGGGCGCCCTCTGGCTTCATCTTGGCGATCAAGTGTTGCAGGAACAACAGCGATCCATCGGAGACGCGGGGCAAACCCGCCCCAAAGCGGCCGCTGTGGCCCTTTAGCAAGTGTTCATCCCGGACTTGCTTCTCGACCTTCTTCCAGTCCACCCCGAATGGCGGGTTGGAGAGGCAGTAATCGAACCGATCGGTCGGCAACTGGTCGTCGGAGAGAGTGTTGCCGAGCTTGATGTTGCTGATGTCCTGCCCCTTGATCAGCATGTCGGCCTTGCAGATGGCAAACGACTCGGGGTTGAGCTCCTGACCAAAGGTGGCGAGACGTGCCGCCGGGTTCAGCTCGTGCAGGTACTCCATACCGCATGAGAGAAAGCCGCCGGTGCCTGCCGTGGGGTCATAGATGGTTCGCACCACGCCAGCGGTGGTCAGGGCCTCGTCATCGGCAGCAAACACCAGGGAGGTGGTGAGCCTCACGATGTCACGGGGGGTAAAGTGCTCACCAGCGGTCTCGTTGGAGCTCTCGGCAAACTTGCGGATCAGCTCCTCAAACACCAGACCCATGTGGTAGTTGTCGACAGTCTCGGGGGATAGATCGACGTTGACGAAGTTGCGAACCACCTTGTAGAGCAGGTCGGCATCCTCCAGCAGATCGATGCTGGCAGCGAAGTTGAAGTGCTCAAACACCTCAAACGCCTCACGGGAAAAGCCCCGCACATAGGCATCCAGGTTGTCACCGATCTGCTTCTCACCCAGGTTGTCTAGGGTGAGCTTGGCGGTGTTGTAGAAGCTCTGCCCGGCGGCACTGAGCAGCAGCTTATGGCGGGCCAACTCTGGCAGCGCCTTGGTGCTTTCGGCGGTGGCCAGCACCTTGTCACGGGTAGGGGCCAGCACGCACTCAAGACGACGCAGGACGGTGAACGGCAGAATGATGCGACCATACTGGGACTGCTTGAAATCACCTCGCAGGAGGTCAGCCACCGACCAGATCAGATTGGCAAGGGAGGAAATATTGGTAGTCATGGAAACCCCGTGGGACCGCCTTGCGGTCTGAGACAGACGAAATGACGGGGATTCTACCACGGGAAGCCATCCATGGGGGGTGATATAGGTAGCACTTAGCCCCCAGGATAGACGTACATATCGCATTTTCAATGCGGTTAAGTTTGGGCCTGTTGATGAGTGCATCCAGTCCGTGAAAGGATGAGGAAAACAGTGATTCTGTGATTTTGATCTCATTATCAAGATCTCGAGAAAAAACCTTGATCGTGGATTTTGCGTTGTTCACAACGAAAACGCGAAATGGGGTCTTGGGGATGAAAAAAGGGGGGGTTGTATTGCTTCTGCCGATCCGTATAGTCGGGGTTGTCGGCGGGTAGACACCCCCGCACATCGCACCTTGGCTCACGCCATAAGCCCTCGGGGGGCCCCAATTACCCGACCTGATTACCGCCGCTTGGAACACACACAACCTAATTTTAGTTCCACAGTAGCGGTCATCGAAGGAGAGACACCATGTCTCAAACCCAACAAGTTGACCTTGAATTTGCCCTGGCCGATGCTGGCCACTCCCTGACTATCGACTTTGCTGCCATCAAAGAGCTGTTCCCCATCATGGATGTCGCTTCGGCTCTGACTGGGCAAGACGTCAAGAAAGTCGGCTCCAACACCTATCGACTGGATGATGCCAGTTGCCCACTGTGCGGTCATAACGACTGCTTCACCCTCTACCCTGACGACGATAGCTTCCACTGCTTCAGTTGTGAGGAGAACGGAGATGTGTTCGAGCTTATCGTCAAGAACGATCTGGCTAGTAACGCCTACGATGCAGCCCGTTTGCTTCTGCTGGGCGAGCTGTCAGTCGCCCCGACCGTTCGCAAAGTGGTGAAGCTGGAGCAGCCGATCTACACGGCCCCACCTGCTCGCCTGCAAGAGCTCTTCAAGCTGGCCGCCAACCACTATCAGGCTCGCCTGGATTTAGACGAACTGATGGAGTTGCGTGGCCACTCTGAGGAGGTGCTGGTGGGGCTAGATATCGGCTTCTCCGGTGGCCTGAACAAGGCACTGAAGGATGCCGGGTTCAGCCAAGAGGAGCGGCTGGCCTCCGGTCTGGTCAAGACCAGCCAGGAGAGCCCTGACCTCCTGCGTGACTTCTTCCCGAGTGGTGTCTATGTGTTCCCGCACTTCGACCGCAACGGACAAGTCAGCCGCTTCACTTTCAAGGACCCAAACAAGCAGTATCAGTTCCAGTTGCCGAGCCAGCACTGGCTTAACGGGGTGCAGTTCTACGGAGAAGAGAGTCTGAATGCCCCTGGCCCCGTCGCCCTGGTAGAGGGAGAGAATGACCGCCTGTCGCTGGTGGATGCCGGTTGGCCAGGCCCTGTGCTGGCAACCATCGGGACACTATCACAGACCCAGTTGGAGTGGCTGGGGCGTGAGCTGGCTGACTGTGATGTCGTCACCTTCTTCGATACCGACGATGCTGGCAACAAGTACCGTTCCAAGGTGGCCCAACTCGGTCTTAAGCTGACCCAAGTCAAGCTGCCGGATAGCGTCAAGGACATCGACGAATACTTGCATGGCGACAACCCCTTGCCTCTGACCGAGCTGGTGGCGGCATTCACCCTGGTTGCGCCTGTGGCTGAGGCCGAGGCCGAAGCCGAAGCCGAAGCCGAAGCCGAAGCCGAAGCCGAAGCCGTTCAGGACAATGATCAGCAGCCGGAAGTCGTCAAGGTCATACCACGTACTGCCATCTTTGAAAACGAGCTCAACGATTCGGCCAACGCCGAACGGTTTGTGCAGATGCACGGGCATAACCTGAAATTCGTCCCTGAGTTAGGTGGCTTTATCCACTTTGATGGGACGCACTGGACCCAGAATGACTTGACGCCCATGACCCTTGCTCAAACCGTGGGCAAAGAGACCCAGGAAATCGGACAGGCTCTGATCAAGCAGGCGTGCAAGAAAGAAGAGCTCTCTTGGGCGTATACGGTTCTCAGACATGGATCTAGCAGCCTTAACCGGGCAGGTATCCAGAACATGTTGGAGCTGGCTAAACCGATGATGACGGCAAGACTGCACGAGCTGAATGCCAATCCAATGCTTTTGGGCACGGCGAATGGGGTCATCGACCTGAAGACGGGTCGCCTGTTGGCACCGAGACGGGCATTCATGATGACCCACCATAGCCCAGTGGTGTATGACCCGGCGGCTACCTGCCCGCGATGGGAGCAGTTCATCAGTGAAATCACCTGCGGGGATAGCGAGTACGCCACCTACCTGCAACGCTGTGTCGGCTACTGGATCACCGGTCGAACTGACGAACAGCTGCTGTTCTTCCTCCACGGAGGCGGCTGCAACGGTAAGAGTACCTTCATGTCGGTCATTCAGCAGTTGTTGGGAGAGTTCAGTCGGCAGATCAGCAGTAGCGTCTTGCTGTTCAACCGCAACGGCAATACCGGTCCGAACCCGTCCCTGACCAAGCTGGTGGATGCACGCCTCGTGGTTGCCAACGAACTGCCAGAGGGGTCTCGCATGGATGAGAACCTGGTGAAAGCCATGACGGGGGACGACGTGATTGTCGCTCGTGCTCCCTACGCCAAGAAGGAGATGGAGTTCCGCCCGACCTTCTCACTGGTGATGGTGGGCAACCACAAGCCCGAGATCCGCGATACCAGCAATGGCATGTGGCGTCGGATGCTGATGCTGCCCTTCAATGCCTCCTTCACGAAGGCACAGCTGGACCCAATGCTGATGGAGAAGCTGCGAGCCGAGATGCCCGGCATTCTGAACTGGGCCATCCAGGGCTGCCAGATGTGGCAAGAGCAGAGACTCAAGGCATCGATTCCTGCTCGCCTCAAGCAGGATGTCGAGACCTACCGTGCCGAGTCGGATATGGTCGGCTGCTTCCTGGAAGAGTGCACGCAGGCCAAAGAGGGGGCCAAAGTGCCCATGAGCGAGGTCTACGCAGTCTACAACCGCTGGGCACAGCAGAACGGTGAATGGGCCATGAAACAGCTGGCCCTCAAGAAGAAGCTGATGGAGAAGGGCTTTGCTGTCCCCCGCTACAACAGCAAGGCAACCGTCATCGGGTTGATCCTGCTCGATAGCGAGATGGCTGACATGGCCGTCTCAGTCCGTCGGGAGCAGCTGGAAACAGGAGCGAACTACACAGTATGACGAATGGGGGGCCTGCGGGCCCCTCTGCCGTTTTTGATTTTCCCGCTTTGCCCGCCAACAAAGGCAAACGGCCCAAACCAAACAGTCAATATGCTGAAATTTCAGCTAGTTATAGAACTTTTTCTGTATGAGACTTCGTAGGAAAAGTTCTTAAAAATGCCAAAATTTCAGCAGTTCGACAGACCTATCCTTCGCTTTAGGCAGCATCCGCAAAGGGGGAAAGGGCCGCTTCTATCACCTCGCTGAGCTTCTCCAGCGAGACATCCCCACCGTATCGGTCATAGCTGATCGCCCCGTTGGTGTGACCCAAGATCGCTGCCGCATACTGCAATGGCACTCCGTGATCTTTGAGGGCTGTTCCCACGGTATGCCGCAGGCTGTGGATGTCCTTATTTATAGGGCGATGGCGGCTAAACCACTGCCCCCACAGGTGGCTGTATCCATCCTGCCGATGAGGCAGTTCAGGGAAGAGGCGTCCCCCTGCCCTCCCCTTCACAAACTCGATGAAACCGCTCTGGAGCAGATGCCGGTGAAGGGGAACGAGGCGTGCACTGTTGGCCGTCTTGAGCTTCTGATCTGGCCGTCCGCTGCGTATGTTCATAGAGCTGACAGATTTCGTTGGCTCGAGCCCCCGTGTAGAGCCCCAACAGGGCTATCCAGCGGCGATAGGGCTCCTGCCTTTTCGCCCATTGGACGAACCTCTGCCTCTCCTCCATCGTGTAACCACTTCTGGCTTTGGTCTCTTTGACCCGCTGCAACTTGAGCCCAGCAAAGTGGTTGACGATCCTCTCCTGATGGTTAGCCAGCCAGCTAAATAACAGGGATAGCTTCTGCAGATACTTGTTGATGGTGGCCGGGCTCTTACCAGAGTTCAGCAGGCCCTCCTTGAACTTGACCACATCCGCTTTCCCATAGTCAGCAGCCGGTCTATCACCCAGCGCCTTGATGAAGCAGCCGATGTAGTTCTTCTGGTTGCTGAGCTCTTTCGGTGCCCAGGAGAGGGCCTTCTCTTTCAGATAGCGGTCACTCAAGACTGACAAGAGCGGAGCAAGCGGTTTGGCCGCCGGAACAGCAGGCTTGATGTACGACTGAGGTTGCGGGTTCTCTGGCTCGCTTGTGGGTTGCACAACTGGCTGAGCTTTGGATCGCACACAGGCAAGCAGCTTCGCAACAGCCGCACGGGCGGTCAGCTTGTCGCGGGTATGCAGGGATTTTTTGATCTCTTTACGACGACCACAGGGGAGCGTGGTCACTTTCCGGTAATACCAGATGCCGTGGGGACTGAGCCAGAGATTCATCGATGAGCTCCTCATCGTCCACACAAAGTGGATGACCAAGGGCTTGAGGAGGCTAACTTATTGATCTGCAGAAACAGGTGGTGGCCCCACCAGCCACATCCCGGCACTCGAGTCCCCCGCCTTGGCTGCTACCTTCCGGTCCTGACCAGGTTGACGAGTTATCAATGCGAGAGGACCAATGGGACCACCGGCGAGGAGAATAGCAAAGTCCCGTTTCATTGCAATGGCTTTCTGCCGAGGGACGAACCGTTCGCCTTATTTTTCAACAATCTGCCGAATGAATCAGCTAAACAGCATGAACTTGGCCCCCACCAGCAGCATCAGCAGGGCGAACGCCTGCTTGAGCCGTTGCGGGGAAAGTTTATGGGCCAGCTTTGCCCCCACCCGGGCGAACTGGGTGCTGGTGAGCACTATGCCGAGCAGGGCGGGCAGGTAGATGAAGCCCAGGCTCCATTCTGGCAGGGAGGCATTGCCCCAGCCGGCGTAGAGGTAGCTCAGGCTGCCCGCCAGCGCGATGGGCATGCTGCAGGCGGCGGAGGCCGCCACGGCGTTGCGCATCGGCACGCTGTTCCAGCTGAGATAAGGCACAGTGAGCGAGCCGCCGCCTATGCCAAACAGCGCCGACATCCAGCCGATGACGGTGCCCGCGATGCCGGTGCCGACAGGTCCCGGCAGGTGCCGCTCCGCCTTGGGCTTGAGGTTGAGCCCCATCTGCAGCGCCATGGTCCAGGCGAAGCAGCCGATGATGATGTTGAGGGTGCTGGCGCTGAGCAGGTTGGCTGTCATGCCGCCAAGCCAGGCGCCGATCAGCATGCCGGCGCCGAGACGGCGGATCACCACCCAGTCGACCGCGCCGGCCTCCTGATGTGCCCGCAATGAGCTGAAACCGGTGAAGATCATGGTGGGCAACGAAGTACCAAGAGCCAGATGGGTAATGATATCGGGGGCCACCCCCTGAGCGTGGAAGCTGAGAACCAGCACGGGCACTATGATGAGACCGCCACCGATCCCAAACAGCCCCGCCAGCATGCCCGCAAAAGCACCCAGCAGTAGATAACCCATAAACAGCATAAAAATTCCTTCCGAGGCGGCGCCTGACCATCCAGGCCAGAGCGCGCATAAAAAAAGAGATGGCCCTTGGGCCATCTCTTCATTGTGCCGGTTAACTCAAGGGAATGGTACCGTCCATCACCTTGTAGAAGGCCAGCACGGCGCAACCGAGCAGGGCCGCCGTCATCCCCTGCTCCAGCCGGTTGAGGCCGCGCAGCCCGTGGTGCTGGCGCGCCTTCCAGTAGATGAAGATGCCGGGGCTGTAGAGCAGCGCCACCAGCAGCAGGTATTCCACCCCGGCGGCATAGACCAGCCAGCAGCCATAGAGGGTGGCCACCAGCGCCAGCAGCAGATCACGCTTGCGCTGATGAGGCTGACCCTCGTAGGTCTCCCCTTTCAGCGCCAGCTTGAGACCATAGGCACCGGAGAAGACATAGGGCACCAGCGCCGCCGAGGTGGCGATGTTGACCAGCGCCAGATAGGTGCTGCTCTGGAAGTAGATGATGATGAGGAAGATCTGCACCAGGCAGGTGGAGCACCAGAGCGACACCTTGGGCGAGCCGTTCTTGTTCTCCTTGGCAAACCAGCCCGGGAAGACCCCTGTCTTGCCCGCGATATAGGGCACTTCCGCCGCCAGTACCGTCCAGCTCAGCAGGGCCCCCATCACTGAGATCACCAGACCTATGTTGATGAGCCAGGCGCCCCAGGGGCCCACGACGGCTTCCAGGATCATGGCGGTGGACGGGTTCTTGAGGGCGGCCAGCTGCGGCTGACTCATGACGCCGAGGGAGAACAGGGTCACCATGACGTAGAGCGCCAGCGCACCGAGCAGCGCCAGCACGGTGGCACGCCCCACGTCCTTGCGATGACGGGCGCGGGCGGAGACCACCACGGCCCCTTCGATGCCGATGAAGACCCAGAGCGTCACCTTCATGGTGGACTTGACCTGATCCATCACGGAACCCAGCTCCACGTTGTCGTGGCCCCAGATATCCAGAGTGAAGGTCTGCATGTTGAAGGCAAGCAGTATGGCCACGCAGAACACGATGAGCGGCACCATCTTGGCGATGGTGGTAACTATGTTCACCAGGGCCGCGACCTGGATCCCGCGCAGCACCAGGGCGTGCACCGACCAGATGAGCAGGGAGGCGAGCGTGATGGCCACGGGCGTGTTGCCGTCGCCGAAGATGACATTGTCCGGCGTGTCGAAGAAGTAGCTCAGGGCGCTGAACACCACGATGGCGTAGGAGACGTTGGCCAGCAGCTGACAGAGCCAGTAACCCCAGGCGGCGTTGAAGCCGATGAAATCGCCGAAACCGGCCTTGGCATAACTGAAGATACCGCCATCGAGATCCGGGCGGCGCATGGAGAGATTCTGGTAAACCAGCGCGAGACAGATCATGCCAAGACCTGTGATGGCCCACCCCAGGGCGACGGCCCCGGCGCTGGCATGAGCGGCAATATTTTGTGGCAGACTGAAGACCCCGGCGCCGACCATGGAGCCGATCACCAGCGAGATGAGGGCGCCAAGCCCTAGTTTCTTGTCCATCTCAATCCTGTTTGATTAGGCGGCGGTAGAGCATCCGTATTCATACTGCGCGCAATATGGGAGGGGCGAAAAATCCGTACCCCGTGAAAAAGGCGGCAACTATATTGCATGACTATTCCGACCGCAATCCCTCGTACCGTCAATCATGCACCGTCTTGACCGCGCGCAATTCTACAGCACTGACCTCAAGCGCCTGTGAGCTGGCTCAAATTAAGAAAGACCCGTTGATATTTCACATTTTTCCATGACTTCGCCCCCGTTTTTCGGAGCAGACCTGCATGAGCATGCAGCTTGCAGCCTGGGTCGGCAGCATCGACTGCTGACAAACGTTTCAATAAAAATGCCCCTGTACCAGGGGCCAGGGGCATCTGCAAAAGGCAGCCGGAATTTAGAGTCGCAAGCCGCCGTCGAGCTCTATCATGCGCCCGGACAGATAGTCATTGGCGAGAATAAAATGCACGGTTTCGGCCAGCTGGTGCGCCTGCCCCAGGCTGCCGACCGGAATGGCCTGCTGCATGCGCGCCATCGCCTCCGGTTTCATCGCCGCCGTCATGTCGGTGGCAAACACCCCGGGGGCTATGCCCATGACCCGAATGCCGTGGCGGGCCAGCTCCCGCGCCCAGGTCACCACCAGGGAGGCCACCCCCGCCTTGCTGGCGGCATAGTTGCTCTGGCCGATATTGCCCGCACGGGCGATGGAGGAGATGTTGACGATGACGCCCCCCTGCCCGCCTTTGGCCATCAGGGCCGCCCCTTCGCGACCACAGAGGAAGGTGCCGGTGAGGTTGACGTCGATGACGGCCTGCCACTGGGCCAGACTCATCTTCTCCACCAGCTCGCCCTCTTTCACCTTGATGAGCATGCCGTCCCGCAGTATGCCGGCGCAGTTGACGAGGCCATGCAGGGCGCCACATTGCTCTTTAATCGCGGCAAAGGTCGCCTCCACCTCGGCTTCACTCGCCACGTTGCAGACGAACAGGACGCACTGGCCATCGCGACTGCGCAGCTCGGCTTCGGTCACCTCCAGATCGGTGCGATTGACATCGATCAACGCCAGCACGGCGCCTTGACTGGCCAGGCTCAGGGCGATGGCGCGACCGAGCCCCCTGCCCGCCCCCGTGATGGCGATGACTTTCTGCTTGATATCCATGGGTACTCCTTGTTGTTAACTGAGTTGCCGCCCGCTTGATGAGGTGATGAGCAAACTGCCGCAGACTAACCGGCCTGTGACGGGTCCCGCGTTTTATCCAGATAGAGCTCGACGATACTGGAAAAATCCTTGCTCTCCTGGCCCTGACTTGCGTGCAGGTTGAACAGGTTGCGGGCCAGGGCCCCCATGGGTACGGCGCTGTGGGCATGTTCGGCCAGGGCCATGGCCAGCCCCAAGTCTTTGACCATCAGCCGGGTCATAAAGCCCCCCTGATAGTGGCGGGAGGCCGGTACGTTCTCCATCACGCCAGGCCAGGGGTTGTAACGCTCCAGGCTCCAGTTGTTGCCCGAGCTCTTGCCCATGATGGTGGAGAGCACGCTCGGGTCCAGCCCCTCCTTCACCCCGAGCGCCAGCGCCTCGGCGGTGCCCGCCATGTGGATGGCGAGCAGCATGTTGTTGCACATCTTGGCGATCTGGCCCGCCCCGAGCGCCCCGGCATGAAACAGGTTCTGCCCCATGCAGGCGAGCACGGGTTTGGCTGCCTCGAAATCCGCCAGTTCGCCGCCGACGATAAAGGTGAGGGTCCCCGCCGCCGCCCCGGCGACGCCACCCGAGACGGGGGCATCGATAAAGCGGATCCCCCGGGCTCGTGCCGCCTCCCCCACCTGGCGGGCCGAGGCCACGTCTATGGTGGAGCAATCGATCACCAGGGCCCCCGCGGGCAAGGCTGCCAGCAGATCCTGTCCTCCCCGCTCTCCAGCACTCTCGCCGAGCCAGAGCCCGCGCACGTGCTCGCCGGCGGGCAGCATGCTGATGACCACATCGCAATCGGCCACCGTTTCGCGGGCATCCCCGGCGGCGATACAACCGGCGGCGATCGCCTTGGCGACACTCTCCGGCATCAAGTCAAACACCCGAACCCCGTGCCCCGCTCTGGCCAGGTTGGCGGCCATGGGCCCCCCCATGTTGCCCAGCCCGATAAACCCAATGCTTGTCATCTCGTCTGCTCCTTGCCGTGCTGGTGCTGGCTATCCAGCAACCTGTGTCTGTTGATCCGCCCTGACGCCCTCTCGAAGGCTCAAGGCGCCAGGGGATTTTTCCCCTCGGGCCAGCGATAGAAGGCATCCAGCCAGTCAGTGCCGGGCTGAGGCGCCTGCCAGCGCGGGGACTTGTCCTTGTCGATGAGCAGCGCCCGCACCCCTTCCACAAAATCCCCCCTCAGCACGCAGTTGACCGAGAGTGCCAGCTCATCGGCAAACACCTCGGCCAGCGACTGGCGGCGCGCCTGCCAGTACTGGCGCCACAGAATGGCGCGGCTGATGGGGCTGCCGCTGCGGCATGTGTCGCGAGCCGGCGCCAGGCTCCCTTCGCCAAGCTCGGGATCGAAGGCGGCATCGTATAGCCGATCCAGTACCCCTTGCAGGGTACGCCCGGCCAGCAGGGCATCGATCTTGACCTGATGGGGCAAGATCACAGGCGCTGGCAGCGGCTGGTCCGCCTCTGCCTGCAAGTCGCTCAGCAACCGTTCGATCTGCTCGCGCGGCGCGGCCTTTGCCCCCCACTCCTGCGCGGCCAGTCGCGGCAACAAGGCAGCACGCTCACTGCTGGCGATGGCGTGATCCGCCAGCCCCAGGCCGATGGCATCCGCACCGTTGAAACGGGCGCCGGTCAGCCCGAGCCAGAGCCCGAGTCGCCCCGGCATGCGGCTTAAAAACCAGCTGGCCCCCACGTCCGGGTAGAGGCCTATGGTCACCTCCGGCATGGCGAACAGGCTCTTCTCGGTCACCACCCGAAAGTCGGCGCCGGCGAACAGGCCTATGCCGCCCCCCATGCAGATGCCATCCGCCACGCAGATGAGGGGCTTGCCGTAGCTGTGGATATGGTGGTCGAGCCGATACTCCTGCTCAAAGAAATCCCGCGCATAACCAAACAGCGCCTGCTCGCTCTCCTCCTGCTGGCGGTAATAGAAGGAGCGAATGTCACCACCGGCGCAAAATGCCTTCTCGCCGGCCCCTTGCAACAGGACGCAGACGATGACCGGGTCCTGCTCCCAGCGGGTCAACGCCGCCTGCAACAGCTGGATCATCTCAAGGCTCAGGGCGTTGAGGGAGGCGGGGCTGTCCAGAGTCAGCACACCGATATGGTGGCCGTCCGCCGTGGGGTGGGTTGTTACACGTACCGGTTCACTCATGCCTCGTCCCCCTGCCTGGCAGATGTCTCGTATTGCCAGCGGGGCGGGCGCTTCTCCAGGAAGGCCGCCACCCCTTCACGCTGGTTGGCGTCTGCAAACAGCTCAAGGAACAGGCTGCGCTCCAGCGGCAAGGCGGCATCACGATGGCCACTGCGCCCCTGATTGATAAGGGTCTTGCAGGCGCGCAGGGCGCTCGGGCTCTGACGCTCCACCAGCTGGGCCATCTGGTGCGCCGCATCCCAGGCGTGCCCCTCCTTCACCACTTCCTCCACCAGCCCCATCTCGTAGGCCAGGGTGGCGCTCACCTTCTCGCCACAGAGGATCATCCGCTTGGCCCAGCCCGGTCCCACCAGCTCGGTGAGGCGCTGGGTACCACCAGCGCAGGGCAGCAAGCCCACGGAGGCCTCCGGCAACCCCAGCTTGGCCTGCTGCTCGGCGATGCGGATGTCGCAGGCCAGCGCCACCTCCAGCCCGCCACCCATGGCGTAACCATTGATGGCGGCTATGCTGACGCCGTGGAAACCGGCCAGCGCCTCGAAGGCGCGACCGAAGGCCTCGGCCACCTCGCGAGCATGGTCCAGATCGCCGTCGGCAAACATCTTGAGATCGGCGCCGGCGCAGAAAAACTTGTCCCCCGCCCCGCGGATCACCAGGGCCACCACATCGGGGCGGCTGTCTAGCTCCACCATCATCTGCAAGAAGGCTTGCAGGCTGGCCAGGGTCCAGGTGTTGGCGGGCGGATGGTCGAGGGTGATATAGGCCACGTGACCGTGATATTCGAGCCTGATCCTTGTCATTGCATTGTCCTTGTGAATGAGACTGCCCCATAATGACAGGGTTGAATGGAGCCAACCTTCGGCCGGCTCACAAAGCCTGCGACGAGTCGCGCCGGCCGCATCGTCAGGGCGGGCTACCGTGGATGGCGGCCCCATCCCGCTACTCCAGCGACAGACCGGGCTCCGCCAACAGGCGGCGGGCTATGATCAATCGCATCACCTCGTTGGTGCCTTCCAGGATGCGGTGGACCCGGGTGTCGCGCAGGTAGCGCTCCAGCGGATACTCGCGGATATAACCATAGCCGCCAAAGAGTTGCAGAGCCTCGTCACAGACGCGATAACCCACGTCGGTGGCAAAACGCTTGGCCATGGCGCACCAGGCGCTCTTGTCCGGGCTGCCCCTGTCCAGCTTGTCGGCGGCCTGGCGTACCATCAGCCGAGCCGCCGCCAGCTCGGTGGCCATGTCGGCGAGGCGAAACTGCACGCTCTGAAATTCGCTGATGGGGTGGCCAAACTGCTGGCGCTGCTGCACATGGGCCAGCGCATCATCCAGCGCCTGCTGGGCGGTGCCCACAGAGCAGGTGGCGATATTGATGCGCCCGCCATCCAGCGCCTGCATGGCGAACTTGAATCCCTCCCCCTCCTGCCCCAGCCGATAGCTGGCGGGAATGCGCACCCCGTTGAAGGCCACCTCACGGGTCGGCTGGCTGTTCCAGCCCATCTTCTCTTCCGCCTTGCCGTAGACAATTCCTTCACTGTCGGCCGGCACCATAAAGGCGGAGATCCCCTTGGCCCCGTCGCCCCCGGTGCGGGCCATCACCACCAGCACGTCCGTGCTGCCCGCCCCCGAGATGAACACCTTGCTGCCGTCGATGAGGTAGTCCTCGCCGTCACGCACAGCACGGGTCTTGAGGGCCGCTGCATCTGAGCCAGCACCGGGCTCGGTAAGGCAATAAGAGCCCAGCAGTTCGCCGCTGGCGAGCCTGGGCACCCACTGCTCGGCGACATCGCCAGGCAGCCAGCTGCCCAGCATCCAGCTCACCATGTTGTGGATGGTCAGATAAGCCGTGGTGGAGGTGCAGCCCATGGCGAGGCGCTCAAAAATCAGGCTAGCATCGAGCCGGGGCAGGCCGAGCCCGCCATACTGCTCCGGGGTATAGAGGCCGCAAAAGCCGAGCGCCGCCGCCTGCTTGATGGTGGGGATGGGAAACTCGTGATCTCTGTCCCAGCGGGCGGCATGGGGTTTGAGCGCCTCATTGGCAAAGGCGGTGGCCGCCTCGACATAAGCCTGTTGATCCTCGGTCAGGGTAAAATCCATCTTGTCCGCTTCCTTGTGTCCTTTGTCTGTTGTCTCTTTGGCCCACGCTCAACGCAGGCTGACGTTCGCACCGGTCGACATAGCCCGGTCCAGTCTCTTCAACGCAGGCTGATGGTCATATTGGGGCCGGTCGGGATATCCTCGTCGAACCAGCGTTCGGTCACCGTCTTGGTCTCGGTGTAGAAGCGCACCGCCTGCTTGCCGTAGGCGTGCAGATCCCCGTAGAAGGAACCACGCCAACCGGTGAAGGAGAAAAATGGCAGCGGCACCGGAATGGGCACGTTGATCCCCACCTGACCCACGGCCACCTCGTGGCGAAACTTGCGGGCCGCCGCGCCGCAGCCGGTGAAGATGGAGGTGCCATTGCCATAGGGGTTGTTGTTGATGAGGGTCAGCGCCTCGTCCAGGCTTTCCACCTCCAGACAGGCGAGCACGGGGCCGAAGATCTCCTCTTTATAAATCCGCATCTCTGGGGTCACACCGCGAAACAGGGTCGGCCCCACCCAGTTGCCGACCGGATAGCCGGGCACATCGCAGAAGCGGCCATCGAGCAGGCACTCGGCCCCCTCCTTGATCCCCGCCTCGATGAGGCCCTCTACCCTGACTTTCGCCTCCGGACTGATGAGGGGACCATAGGCTGCCTCGGGATCGTGCCAGACCCCGGGTTTCACCTTGGCAAACTCGGCGGCAAGCTCGGGGATCCAGTCGCGGGCGGAGCCCACAAACACAGCCACGCTGATGGCCATGCAGCGTTGCCCTGCCGCGCCGACGCCGGCCCCCACCAGGTTGCTCAGCACCTGCCCCTTGTTGGCGTCCGGCATGATCACCATGTGATTCTTGGCACCGACGAAACACTGGGCCCGCTTGAGGTGTTCGGTGGCGGTGCGATAGACGTGAGCCCCGACCCGGGCCGAGCCAACGAAGCTGACCGCCTTCACATCCGGATGACACAACAGCGCATCCACCTGCTCGGCGCCGCCGTGTACAACGGAGAGTATGCCCTTGGGGGCCCCCGCCTCGGTGAACAGCTCGGCCAGCCGCATGGGGGTGAGCGGATCCTGCTCGGAAGGCTTGAGCACGAAGCCGTTGCCGCAGGCCACCGCCAGCGGGAACATCCACAGGGGTATCATGGCGGGGAAGTTGAACGGCGTGATGCCGACACAGACCCCCAGCGGCTGCACCCAGGAGTGGCCATCGACCCGCCGTGCCACGTTGCCCATGGTCTCCCCCATGGTCTGGCTGGCGATGCCGCAGGCCTGCTCCACCACCTCGATGCCGCGCCACACATCCCCCCTGGCATCCGCCAGATTCTTGCCGGTCTCCCGGGCCAGCAGGGAGGCCAGCTCATCGTGATGGGCCTTGAGCAGATGCTGGTAGTTGAACATGACCCGTGCCCGCTCGGGGGCCGGCACATCCCGCCACAACAGATAGGCGTCGTGGGCGCTGCGCACCGCGCGCGCCACCTCGGCCGGGGTAGCTTTGGGCACGCGTGCCAGCAGGCTCTGATCCGCCGGGTTGGTCACCTCGATCCATGCCTCGCTCGTGGAAGCGCAGGCCTCGCCACCGATATAAAGCGGCACATCGCCGTACTGGGTCTGATGATTGCTCATGCCCTGCTCTCCTTGCTGGCAGACTGCAATGGGTACTGGCTGGTCATGCCGCTCACTCCTTGAGTTCGATTGGTGGGGGGAGACGAGCCACCTTGCAGCCGTCACCCGACAAATTTACCTTAGACTAACAATCAATTTACGTTTACGCTAACGTAAACTTAACACACAAATGGACTGACCAGTTTGCCCCCCTATTTCGGCTCGTCGGGGCAGTCAGACAGGTGAGCACCCGTCATTCAAAGGAGAGCAAGGATGCACGCAGTGATGGATGAGACCCTCCGCGCCCTGACCGAGCAGGTCGAGGCCTTCTGCCAGAAAGTGATAGCGCCGCGCGCCGCCGAGATCGATCAGAGCAACGCCTTCCCGCGCGATCTCTGGCCGCAAATGGGCGAACTCGGGCTGCACGGCATTACGGTGGCGGAAGAGTATGACGGCGTGAGCCTCGGCTATCTGGCCCACGTGCTGGTGATGGAGCAGGTGAGCCGCGCCAGCGCCTCGGTCGGCCTCTCCTACGGCGCCCACTCCAACCTCTGCATCAACCAGATCCACCGCCACGGCACCCCTGATCAGAAGGCGCGCTATCTGCCCGCCCTCGTCAGCGGCAAACACGTGGGTGCCCTGGCCATGAGCGAGCCGGGCGCCGGGTCAGACGTGGTCAGCATGCGGCTGACCGCAGATAAAGAGGGCGATCACTTCGTGCTGAACGGCACCAAGATGTGGATCACCAATGGCCCTGACGCCGACACCTTCGTCATCTATGCCAAGACGGATGCCAAGGCCGGGCCTAAGGGGATATCGGCCTTTATCGTCGAGGCGGGCACCCCCGGTTTCACCACGGCCCAGAAGCTCGACAAGCTCGGCATGCGCGGCTCCAGCACCTGCGAGCTGGTGTTCGACAACTGCCGCGTCCCGCAACAGAACCTGCTCGGCACCCTGCACGGCGGCGTCAAGGTGCTGATGAGCGGCCTCGATTACGAGCGGGTGGTGCTGGCGGCGGGCCCCCTCGGCATCATGCAGGCCTGCATGGACGTGGTGCTGCCCTATGTGCGCGAGCGCAAACAGTTCGGTCAGGCCATCGGCGAGTTCCAGCTGGTGCAGGGCAAGCTGGCGGACATGTACACCCGTCTGGCCAGCAGCCGCGCCCTGGTCTACTCGGTGGCCGCGGCCTGCGATCAGGGTCATGACAGTCACCTAATTCGCAAGGATTGCGCCGCCGCCATCCTGTTTGCCGCCGAGAATGCCACCCAGATGGCGCTGGATGCCATTCAGCTGTTGGGGGGCAACGGCTACATCAACGAATACCCCACAGGCCGCCTGCTGCGGGACGCCAAGCTCTACGAGATAGGCGCAGGCACCTCGGAAATCCGTCGCTGGCTCATCGGCCGCGAGCTGATGGGAGAGAATGCATGAAGCCTCTCCTGTTACTCCCTGATATCGGCAGCAACACTCTGATGGGGGAAGACGCATGAGCCGGATCCACTCCCGCCTCGACACGGCGAGCCCCGAATTTGCCGAGAGCCGCTCGGCCATGCTGGCACTGGTCGAGGATCTCAATGCCCGTCTCGACGAGATAGCCCAGGGCGGCGGCGAGGCCAACAACGCCCGCCATCAGGCCCGTGGCAAGCTGCTGCCCCGCGAGCGCATCAACCAGCTGCTGGACCCGGGATCCCCCTTTCTCGAACTCTCTGCACTGGCCGCCTGGCAGGTCTATGACGAGCCTGTGCCCGCCGCCGGCATCATCACAGGGCTCGGCCAGATTGCGGGCCGGCTCTGCCTGCTGGTGGTGAACGATGCCACCGTCAAGGGAGGCACCTACTACCCGCTCACGGTGAAAAAGCACCTGCGCGCCCAGGCCATCGCCGAGCGGCTGCGCCTGCCCTGCCTCTATCTGGTGGATTCCGGCGGCGCCTTCCTGCCCATGCAGGATGAGGTGTTTCCCGACCGGGAGCACTTCGGTCGCATCTTCTACAACCAGGCCCGCATGTCGGCCCGGAACATCCCCCAGCTGGCGGTGGTGATGGGGCTCTGCACCGCAGGCGGCGCCTACGTGCCCGCCATGGCGGACGAGTCCATCATGGTCAAGAACCAGGCCACCATCTTTCTGGCGGGGCCGCCGCTGGTCAAGGCAGCCACCGGTGAGGAGATCAGCGCCGAGGCCCTCGGCGGCGCCGAGGTGCACTGCGCCCATTCAGGCGTGGCGGATCACCTGGCCAGAGACGATGCCCATGCGCTGGCCATAGCCCGCACGTTAGTTGGCAACCTGGGAGACCACACCACTTCATCCGCTTCAGCCTACGACGCCCCCTGTTATCCGATAGAAGATCTCTACGGTCTGGTGGGCACCAGCCTCAAGCGCGCCTATGACGCCCGCGAGCTCATCGCCCGCTTGGTGGACGGCTCCGCGTTTGACGAATTCAAGGCACTGTTTGGCACTACGCTGGTCACCGGCTTCGCCCGGATCGAGGGCATGCAGGTGGGGATCCTCGCCAACAATGGCGTGCTGCACAGCGACAGCGCCCAGAAAGGCGCCCACTTCATCCAGCTCTGCAACAGGCGCTCCATTCCCCTGCTGTTCCTGCAAAACATCACCGGCTTTATGGTAGGCAGTGCCGCCGAGCGAGAAGGCATTGCCAAGCATGGCGCCAAGCTGGTCACCGCCGTGGCCTGCAGCCGGGTGCCCAAAATCACCCTCATCGTCGGCGGCAGCTTCGGTGCCGGCAACTACGGCATGTGCGGCCGCGCCTATGAGCCCGACTTTCTGTTCAGCTGGCCCAACAGCCGCATCTCTGTGATGGGGGGCGAGCAGGCCGCCGGCGTGCTGGTGCAGGTGCGCCGCGACAAGCTGGCCGCCGAGGGCAAGCCATTGAGCGAGCAGGAAGCCGACGCTATCCGCGCGCCCGTGATCGCCCAGTACGAACGGCAGGGTCATCCCTACTACGCCAGCGCCAGGCTGTGGGATGATGGCGTCATAGATCCAGCCCAGAGCCGCACCGTACTGGCGCTGGCACTGGCCGCTTGTCAGGGGGCCGAGACAGGCCCGGAACAGTACGGCATCTTCCGGATGTAAGGAGTTCGACATGTCCGATCCACTTTTCAGCGGCGCCCAGCAAGGATTTCGCCTGGAGCGTCACGGTCCGCTGGCCGAGCTGGTGCTCTCGCGCCCCGCCTGCCACAACGCCTTCGATGCCGACCTCATGCTGGGGCTGCTCGATTGCCTCGACGATCTGGCCCATCTCCACGGTCACGCCCTCGCCGAGCGGCCTCATGCCCTCTTGCTGCGGGCTGAGGGCAGGCACTTTTGCGCCGGCGCCGATCTCAACTGGATGCGCAACCTGGCCCACGCCGACTTCGAGCACAACCGGGAAGATGCCCGGGTGCTGGCGCGGCTGATGCAGACCCTGGACGAGCTGCCCTTCCCCACTGTGGCGCTGGTGCAGGGCGCGGCCTATGGCGGGGCACTCGGCCTTGTCTGCGCCTGCGATCTGGTGCTGGCGAGCGAGGATGCCCGCTTCTGCCTCTCCGAGGTGAGCCTGGGGCTGGTGCCTGCGGTGATCAGCCCCTATGTGGTACGCGCCATGGGCATGCGCCAGGCGCGCCGCTACATGCTGAGCGCCGAGCCCTTCGATGCCATCACCGCCTGTCGACTCAATGTGGCGCACCAGCTGGCCAGGCCGGAGCAGTTGCTGGCCGAAGGGCGCGCGCTGGCCCTGCGCCTGTGTCGCAACGGCCCGGAGGCGATGAAGGAGACCAAGCGGCTGCTGGCCGCCATCGAGAGCCACACCGCCAGCCTGCACGAAGAGAAAACCGTCGAGACCATAGCCAGGGTGCGGGTCGGACTCGAGGCCCAGGAGGGCATGCAGGCCTTCTTCGATAAACGCCCCCCCGCCTGGCGCCCCCGTTTCAAGGATGAAGCATGACCCAAAATCACCCCATCAAGCACCGGCTGATCGCCCACAGTGGCGAGGATAGCCGCGGTGCGGATCAACACATCAGGCCCCTGTGTACCTTTATGAGCGAGGCGCAAAAATGACCCATCAGGCTCCCATCAAGCGCCTGCTGATTGCCAATAGAGGCGAAATCGCCGTGCGCATCATCAAGACGGCCCGGCGCCTCGGCATCCACACTATCGCCCTCTACTCGGACGCCGACGCCTGCGCCATGCATGTGCGGGAAGCCGACGAAGCCTGGCATCTGGGGCCGGCTCCCGCACGGGAGAGCTACCTCGACGCCGCCAAGGTGCTGCGCATCGCCCAGCAGGCCAAGGCCGACGCCATCCATCCCGGTTACGGCTTCTTGTCGGAGAACAGCGACTTTGCCACCGCCTGCGAACAGCGTGGCCTGCGCTTCATAGGCCCGAGCGGCGCCGCCATTCTCGCCATGGGCGACAAGTCGGGGGCCAAGGCGTTGATGCTGGCGGCCGGCGTGCCCGTGCTGCCCGGCTATCACGACGCAGATCAACGCCCCGAGTGGCTGCGCGAGCAGGCCTTGCTGACCGGCTTCCCGCTCCTTATCAAGGCCGCCAGCGGCGGCGGTGGCAAGGGGATGCGCCGGGTCGATCGGATAGATGAATTCGATGCTGCGCTGGCGGCGGTAAAACGCGAGGCACTGGCCGCCTTCGGGGATGATCATGTGCTGCTTGAGCGCTATCTGGCCCGCGCCCGCCACGTGGAGGTGCAGGTGTTTGCCGATACCCTGGGCAACGCCATCTACCTGGGGGACAGGGACTGCTCCTTGCAGCGCCGCCACCAGAAGGTGATCGAAGAGGCCCCCGCCCCCGACATCGCACCGGCGCTGCGCCGCACCATGGGCGAGGCGGCCGTCGCGGCGGCCAGGGCCATCGACTATCGGGGGGCCGGCACCATAGAGTTTCTGCTGTGCGGGGATGAGTTCTTCTTCATGGAGATGAACACCCGCCTGCAGGTGGAGCACCCGGTCACCGAGGCCGTCACCGGCCAGGATCTGGTGGCCTGGCAGTTGGCGGTGGCCGAAGGCAAGCCGCTGCCGATCACCCAGGATGAGGCGGTGCTGCGCGGCCATGCGGTGGAGGCGCGCCTCTACGCCGAGGACGTGGGGGCCGGTTTCCTGCCCGCCAGCGGCCCCATCGCCTGGCTCAGCTGGCCCAAGGGGGTGCGCGTCGATACCGGCGTCGCCGCCTGTGATGAGGTGAGCCCCTATTACGATCCCATGATCGCCAAGCTGATCGCCCACGGCCAGAGCCGCGCCGAGGCCTTTGCCAGCCTGGCCGATGCGCTGGCGGCGCTGGAGCTGGGCCCCCTGGTACACAACGGGGCGCTGCTGCTGCGCCTGTGCCAGGAGCCGGACGTGCTGGCCATGCGCCATCACACCCAGTGGCCCATCCCCACCGAACCGCAAGCCATCCCTGAGCTGGCCTGGCCGCTGGCCACCCTCTGGCTCGCCAGCCGCAGTGCCGACGACTCCCCCTGGCAACAGGCGCGCGGCTTTCGCTTGGGGGCCAGCAGGCACTGGACGGCGGCTGTGCGCATCGGCGAGGAGGCCCGGGTGCTGACCCTGTCCGAGCGCACCGGCACGCTGACGTGGCAGGGGGGATCACTCCCCTGCGAGCTGGGCGCCGATCATATCCGCCTGCAGCAGGCAGGGCGCTGGCAGCGCTACCCCGTCAAGACGCTGACCGCCACCGAGTGCGTGTTGCTGCTCGATGGCCAGCGCATTCGCTTCTGCGCCGATGATCAGCACCATCAGCTGCATCATGATCAGGACAGTGGCGCCGCACAGGGCGCAACGGCCCCCATGCACGGCATAGTCGTGGCGCTGCAGGTCGAGACCGGCCAGCGCGTCAGCAAGGGCCAACCCCTGCTGGTGCTGGAGGCGATGAAGATGGAGCACGTCCTGAAAGCCGACCGGGATGGGGTGATCGAGACCCTGCAATGCAAACAGGGGGAACAGGTGAGCCAGGGGGCCATACTGGTGCGCTTTGCCGATGCCGTGGATCAACAAGAGAGCGGGTCATGAAGAGAGAATCAGAAATGCAGGATGACAAGGTGAGCCTGGTGGAGATGGGCCCGCGCGACGGCCTGCAAAACGAGGCCAGTACCCTGCCGCTCGTCCAGCGGCTGGAGCTTGTTCAGCGCCTCGCCGAGAGCGGCCTGCAGCGCATCGAGGTGGGGGCCTTCGTCTCCCCCAAAAAAGTGCCGCAGATGGCGGACTCCGCCGAACTTTTCAAGGTCCTGCCGCGCAAGGGGCCGACCCGCTATGGCGCCCTGGTGCCCAACCTGCAGGGCTTGCAGGCAGCCATTGCCGCCCGGGCCGACGAAATTGGCCTCTTCACCGCCTGCTCCGATGGCTTTACCCGCGCCAACATCGGCATCGGCGTGGAGGAGTCCCTGATACGCTTCGCCCCTTTGGTGCTGGAGGCGCGCCGCCTCGGCATCAAGGTGCGCGGTTATCTCTCCACCGTCATCGCCTGCCCGTTCGACGGCCCTACCCGCCCGAAACGGGTCGCGGCCATGGCCGAGCGACTGCTGGATCTCGGCTGTCACGAGATCTCCCTGGGCGACACCATAGGGGTCGGCACCCCGGGCACGGTTGCACCCATGCTGGATGCTGTGCTGCACGAGATCCCGGCGGGCCGGCTCGCGGTGCACTTTCACGACACCTATGGCCAGGGGCTGGCCAACCTGCTGCCGGCACTGGAGCGCGGCATCCGCACCATAGACTGCTCTGTGGCCGGCCTGGGCGGCTGCCCCTATGCGCCGGGGGCCTCCGGCAACGTCGCCTCGGAAGAGGTGGTCTATCTGCTGCACGGCCTTGGCATGAGCACGGGGGTGAGTCTCGATAAATTGGCCGCCACCGGCCAGTGGGTGAGCGAGCAGCTCGGTCGCCCCAACGGCTCCCGGGTCGGCCAGGCCCTGCACGCCAACGCCCTGCGGCTTCGCGCCGCGCTGTCAACGGAAGCACATCATGATCTCTGATCCGCCAGGCGGGCCCGGCCTCCCAGGGCCCAAGCGACTGCAGACCCGATTTGCCACAGGAGCGCACCATGATGCCTGATCCCCTGCCCGGCAAGGAGATCACCTACAGCATCTCCGAGCTGGCCCACGAGTTTGATATCACGCCGCGCACCATCCGCTACTACGAGGATGAAGGCTTGATCACCCCGACCCGGGAGGGCCAGACCCGCATCTACAGCCACAAGGACAAGATCCGGCTCAAGTTGACCCTGCGCGGCAAGCGGCTCGGCTTCAGCCTGGCGGAGATCCGCGAGCTGTTCGACATGTATGACACTGACAGATCGAGCAAGACCCAGCTGCACTCCATGATCCAGCTCATCGACGCCAAGCGCCAATCCCTGCGCCAGCAGCTGGAAGACATCCAGATGGTGATGGCGGAGCTGGAAGCCGCCGAGCAGCGCTGTGCAAATTCCCTCAACAGCTTGAAAACCAGCGCAGATTAACCGAATCTGGGATCATCTCACCGCCTTGGTGCCCCCCATGAAACGCTGGTGCTGCTGGTTGTTATTGCTCTGCTCCACGGCATGGAGCCACCCCCTGATCAAGGTCGGGGGCTACCCTTATGCCCCCTTCGTGGTCAAGGAGGGTGACAACAGCTATCACGGGCTGACCCTGGATCTCATCGCCGAACTCAACGAGATCCAACGGGACGTGCGCTTCGTGTTCGTGCCCACCTCGGCCTCCCATCGCTACCAGGCGCTGGCGCTCGGTCGCTTCTCCCTCATGCTGTTCGAGGACATCCGCTGGGACTGGAACGCGGATCAGGTACGCATGACCCGGCCCCTGCTGCTGGGCGGCGAGATCTATGTTGCGCTCAAGGCACCGGGCCGGGATCAATCCTTCTTCGAGCACCTGGAGCAGCGTCGGCTGATCGGCGTCACCGGCTATCACTACGGGGTCGCCGATTTCAATGCCACCCCGGCGGAGCTGAAGCAGCGTTTTGACATCACCCTGGTCAAGGACAACATCAGTGCCCTGCAGGGAGTGTTCAAGGGGCGCGGCGAGGTAGCCATGCTCAACCTCTCCTACCTGAACCAGTTCAGCAAACAGTATCCGCAGCAGGCCGCCCGCCTGCTGCGATCGGACAAATGGGATCAGCAATACGAACTCAGGGCGCTGCTCAGTCCGACGGCCAGCGTCTCGGCCAGCCAGCTGGAAGCCTGGCTGGCCGCGTTGCAGAGCAGTGGAAGACTGACACGCCTTTGGACAAAGTACGGCGTACAGCATCAAGCGGCACCATGATCATCGCCTGAGATTTTGGTACCCTATGCGCATCAATTGGAGACCTTCATGCCCAAGCCCCTGCGTGCCCGCCTGCTGCGCTACGTCCTTTACTCTTGCGCCGTATTGCTCATCTCCCTGTTCATCCTGTTATGGCAAGCCCCCACCCTCACCCAGCGCCACCTGCCGGGCTGGCTGGCCAAGCATTATGGTCTGAACCTGACCCTGGGGGAGATAAGCGTCGGCCTGCGTCACCCCTCCCTCACCATAGGTCCCTCGGTACTGCTCGATGAAAAACAGCAACCCATCATCGCCTTCGAGCAGTTGCAGGTTATCCCCGCACTTGGCGAAAGCTGGCGCCAGAAGACCATCATACTGAGCGACGCCAGCCTCACCCGGCCGGCGGTGCAGCTTGTTCGGCTGCCGAACGACAAGGGGGCCATCCGCTTCAACCTGACCGAGGCCCTGGCCCGTTTGCTGGCCCCCACGCAGACGCCCGAACCGGCCGGCAGCGAACCGCCCCTGGTACAGATAACCAGGCTGGCCGCCACCGGGGGCCATCTCCGCTATCAGGACAGTCGCAAGAGCAGCAGCCCGGGCTGGGTACCGCCACTCACCCTGAGCGGGCTAGAACTGCAGCTGCCGGATTTCACCACGGCGCCGGCCCACGCCAACCAGTTTCAGTTGAGCGCCAGCCTCAACCAGCGCAGCCCGCTCAAGGCCAATGGCCAGCTCGATATCATGACGGGGGCAGGCAAGGGCCGGATCAGCCTGGGCAAACTGGCGCTCTCGCCCTTCGCACCGCTCTGGGCCCCCTATCTCAGGGTCAATCTGGTGAAGGGCGAGGCCAGTGCCGAGCTGGATTACCGGCTCACGCCGGGCAAGCAGGGGCTGGATTGGCAGCTCGCCAAGGGCAAGCTGACCCTGAACGACTGGCAGCTCCGGCAGAGCAAGGGGGCCGAGTTTGCCCGCTTCAAGCAACTGGCGCTGGCAGGCATTGCCATGGATGGCGGCAAGCAGTCGATCCAGATCGACAAGATAGCGCTCAAGGCCCCGGCCGTCAGCGCGGTACTCGATGCCAACCAGCAGCTGGATCTGGCGACCCTGCTGATCCCCCAGCCACCGGTCAAAACGAGTAAGGGCGCAAAACCGGCCGCACCGGGCAAACCCTGGCGCTGGAGCCTCAAGCAGACCCGCATCAGCCAGGGCGAGCTCAAGCTGACCGAGTCAAGCAGCGGCAAGCCGCAACTGCGGGAACTCTCCGGGCTGAACCTCACCCTGGGCACCCTGAGCAGCCAGGCAGGCCAGCGCAGCCCGCTCACCCTCAATGCCACCCTCAACGCCCAGAGTACGCTGGGGTTTGACGGCGCCCTCACCCTCACCCCCTTCACCCTCGACGGGGATATCAAGCAGGCAGGGCTGCCCCTCAAGTGGGCCCAGCCCTACCTGCAAGATCTGCTGCGCATCAGCGTGCGCGATGGTCTGCTCGCCAGTCGCACCAAGCTGGCCATCGCCACCGATGCCAAGGGGGCACTGAGCCGGCTCGACGTCACGGGCGGGCTCGACATCGAGCGTCTCAATGTGCTGGATCGGGCCGACAATCAGCGTCTGCTGCAGATAGATCACCTGCAATTGAGCGGGCTGCACTATGACGGCATCAGCCAGCAGGTGAAGATTGGCGACATCTTGCTGCGCAAGCCCTTTGCCCGCATCGAGATCGACGAGGACAGGGTGACCAACGTCCAGCAACTGCTGCTGCCGCAAGCCGCCAGTAACAAGCCGGCCAGCGGGCCCGCCCCCCGCATCACCATAGATCAGGTCCGCACCGAACAGGGCAATCTGCGCTTTGCCGATCGCAGCCTGAGCCCGGAGTTCGTGGTGGACATCGCCTCCCTTAGCGGCCAGAGCCGCCATATCAGCAACATTCCCGGCCAGCGTTCGGATCTCGCCTTCAACGGCAAGGTTGACCGCTATGCCCCCGTGACCATTCGCGGCGGCACCAACCTGCTGATCGAGCAGCCGGTGCTGGACGTGGCCGTCACCTTCAGCAACCTGGAGCTCACCACCTTCACCCCCTACTCCAGCACCTATGCGGGCTATGCCATCGACAAGGGGCAGCTCTCCATGAAGCTGAACTACAAGCTGCAGGGCAACCGGCTGGAGGGGGACAACGACATCACCATCAAGAAGCTGCAACTGGGGGAGAAGATCAAGAGCGAGCAGGCCAAGGATCTGCCGCTGGGGCTGGCCATCGCCCTGCTCAGCGACGCCAACGGCGTCATCCAGATGAACCTCAAGGTGAAGGGCAATCTGGATCAGCCGGACTTCAGCCTGGGCAACATCTTCTGGGATGTGCTGAGCAACACGCTCAGCAAAGCCATCACTTCCCCCTTCTCCCTGCTGGCCTCCCTGGCGGGCGGCACCGAAGATCTGGACGAACTGCCCTTCCTGCCCGGTGAGCCGGATCTCACCCCCACCCAGCAGGAGAAGCTGGCCAAGCTGGCGCAGGCCCTCAAGGAGAGGCCCAAGCTCAGCATGAACATTCGCGGCAAGGTCAACTTCAACGAGGAGCGCCCCATCTTGCAGCGCCAGAAGCTGGAGCGGGCGCTGGCCAAGATCACGGGTGCACCGGTCGATCTCGCCCTGCTGGAGCAGGATCCCGCCCTGCAAGCGGCGCTGGCCGAAGCCTATGAGGCGCGATTCAACGAGGATCTTGGGGATCTGGCCGATCGGCTGAAACTGGATGAGTCGAGCCCGGCCCTGCGCACCCAGGCGGAGATCCTGCTGCGGGATCAGCAGCTGATCACCGCCAAGTCCCTGCGCAACCTCGCCATGCGCCGTGCCCAGAACACCAAGGAGTATCTGGTGGATACCCAGGGGATAGTGCCGGAGCGGCTGTTCGTGCTCGACAGCCAGGTCAAGGAAACAGACAAGGATGCCAAGGTCGTCCTGACCCTGGATGATTGACCAACAGCGGGGGGCCGAGAGGGTTCCCCCCTTGCTCACCATGCCTGTTCCCGTTGTATTTTTGCATCGCCCCGCCTTGTCCACGGCGACCATTTTCCCCATAGCACCGCCATATGGCGGTGCTATGAAGGGCCAGGCTGCTGGCGCCGGTGCGACGATCCGTACCCCCTTCCCCGAATGCCCCGCTCCCGTTAGCCCGTTAGCCCGTTAGCCCGTTAGCCCGTTAGCCCGTTAGCCCGTTAGCCCGTTAGCCCGTTAGCCCGTTAGCCCGTTAGCCCGTTAGCCCGTTAGCCCGTTAGCCCGTTAGCCATCATGCTCTCCCTTCTCCGCGTCCCTGCCAAACCGGCTTGCACCCAACATAAGCCGAGATCTGTCCCAGCCTCATATGGTAGTGACACACTCTTGTCTGATGGCATATGAGACTGTTTTTCGAACGGCAGGGCACTGCTCAGGCAATAAAAAGAGGGACAAGGCGCGGCAGTCAAACATGCCCATGTCCTAATGTTGCTTACTTTCACAAAGCGCGCTTTTAATACAAAAAATCAACCTTGTCGGCGCGATTCATTCACTTGCCATCTACCTGAATGGCACGAATGGTCCATGGGGTAAAATTTCGTGTAGTTTTTTTACCATTTCTGCGGTTCCCCCTCTTGCTCGGGGCCAAGAGCCTGCCTAAAATCGCGCGTCTTTTATCAACCCCCCACCTCTATTTTTGGAGAACGCCACGTGAGCGAAAAATTGGCCAACCCTGCCCCTCTGGGTCTGATGGGTTTCGGTATGACCACCATTCTGCTGAACATACATAACGCAGGTTTCTTCCCCATCAGCGCCATGATCCTGGCCATGGGCCTGTGCTATGGCGGTCTGGCCCAGATCATCGCCGGTATCATGGAGTTCAAGCGTGGCAACACCTTCGGTGTCACCGCCTTCATCTCCTACGGCACCTTCTGGTGGAGCCTGGTGTTCCTGCTGGTGATGCCGACCATGGGTCTGGCCGAAGCCACTCCCCACGCCTACATGGGCTGGTACCTGCTGATGTGGGGCATGTTCACCCTGTTCATGCTGGTTGGCACCGTCAACTACCCGCGCGTGAAGCAGTTCGTGTTCGCCTCCCTGACAGTGCTGTTCTTCCTGCTGGCCGCCCGTGACTTCACCGGCAGCACCCTGATCGGCACCATCGCCGGTTTCGAAGGCATCATCTGCGGCGCCAGCGCCATCTACCTGGCCATGGCCACAGTGATCAACGAGCAATTTGGCCGTACCGTGCTGCCGATTGGCGATCACAAGAAAGCCGCCGCCGTGCAGCTCAAGGCCGCCGCGTAAGCGCAGCCCCAGGCCCTCGCGCCCATGCAAAAGGCACCCTCAGGGGTGCCTTTTGTTTATCTGTCGTTGGCAAGCCTGGGCGCGTTCAGGCTCCCCTGCCAGCAGCCGGGTGGCCGGGAAACGCGTCGCCGGCTGCTGGCCGAAGAAGAGCACGAACTGCTCATACACGGCGGGATAGGTGTCACGCAGGCGCAGCGGATCGGTAAAGAAACTCTCGCTGCACACCGCAAAGAACTCGGCCGGGTGCTCGGCGGCATAAGGGTCGATGGCGGTCACCTCATGGCGGGCCAGCTGGGCATTCATGGCATCGAATGCCCCCTGCAACGCCTGGGTCCACTGGCGCGGATCCATGCCTGCCGGCAGTGGCGGCGCACCGTCGGCCTCCCCCCCCAGCATGTCGAGCTTGTGGGCCAGTTCGTGGATCACCAGGTTGAAGCCGTCCCAGTCCCCATCCTGCTGCAGCTCGCTCCAGGCCAGCACCAGCGGCCCCTGCGGCCAGGACTCCCCGGCGTTCTCCTCTTCCCACTCGCTCACCAGGCCGAATTCATCCTGCACCTCCTGACGACGGGTCACCGGCTCGGGGATCAGGATGATTTCGTGAAAACCGCGATACCAGTCGAGCCCCAGATGCAAAATGGGCAGCACGGCCTGCAGGGCCAGCACCGCCTGCTGGCGAGGAGTGAGCTCGACACCAATCTGGGTGAGCGTCTTGCGAGCCAGAAACTGCTGCGCCAGCGCAACCAGCCGCAGCTGATCGCTGTGGGTAAATCCTTGCAAAATGGGCACGGCAGCCAGCGCCTGCTGCCACTCCAACGCACCCGGGGCATTCTCTTCCTGCCGGGATGCACCACCAAACAGACTCCATAACCTGGACCAGAACACATGGACTCCTCTTGCTGATCAGAATGATTTCACGAACCGTTTCGGGCGTTCAAGATAGCCCTGCGCCAGATAGAAGCGATGGGCCCCCTCACGCTTGAGACTGCTGGAGAGCTCCAGCTGGCTGCAACCCTGCGCCAAAGCGCTGGCTTCTGCCGCCGCCAGCAAGGCGGCCCCCACACCAGCTCCCCTTGCACCTTCATCGACGACCAGCGCCGAGATCAGGCCCCAGTCTGGGGCAACATGCAAGGGCCGCAGGCGGTGCCACACCAGCACGCCTGCCACCGCATCCCCATCACAGGCAAGCAGCACCTCGCTAGCCGGATCCTGCCTGCCCCAGCGCTCTCCCACCTCGGCCGGGCTGGCCGGATAGCCGAGCTGCCCGAACAGCTGCGCCATGGCATCGGCATCCGCCTGCCTGGCGGGCCGGATCTGCCACCCGTCTCTTTCCATCTTCATCTTTGGCCTCCATTTTGCTCTGTCTCAGCCACCCCAATCCATCCAGGAGCAAATGGCGATGATAAAGGGGTTGCGCCGTATCGTGTCCAGTCAAATCGACCATTTGTTAATGTCAATTCACAAATTAACAAGCCGACAACATATTTCACTGGGAAGCCCATGAACAAATGGATATGTTAAAACCCGCGGACTTGGCAGTTGAACATTCCGCACACCATTGAGTGACCCCCTTGGTCACTCACTATTTTAAGGGAGCGGGGCGCAGACCCCGCCAAGACAGCACGACAAAGGAGTTGTTGTACATGAATGAGATCGTCAATGCCATCAATGGGGTGATTTGGAGCCCAGCGCTCATCTTTCTGTGTCTGGGGGTAGGCCTCTACTTCTCCCTGCGCAGCCGCTTCCTGCAACTGCGTCACATCAAGGAGATGATCCGGCTGATGTTTGATGGCAAGAGCACGGATGCCGGCGTCTCCTCCTTCCAGGCGCTGGCCATGACGCTGGCCGGCCGGGTCGGTACCGGCAACATCGCCGGGGTCGCCACCGCCATCACCTTCGGTGGCCCGGGCGCCCTGTTCTGGATGTGGATGGTCGCTTTCCTCGGCGCCAGCTCCGCCTTCGTGGAGTCCACCCTGGGTCAGGTCTATAAAGAGAAGATCAACGGCGAATACCGCGGTGGCCCGGCCTTCTACATAGAGAAAGGGCTCGGCATGAAGTGGTATGCCTGGACCTTCGCCATCTCCACCATCTTCGCCTGCGGCGTGCTGATGCCGGGGGTGCAGGCCAACTCCATCGGCTCCAGCCTGCAGACCGCCTTTGATATCGATCCGAACGTTACCGCCGCCGGTCTGGCGCTGCTGCTCGGCTTCATCATCTTCGGCGGAGTGAAGCGGATCGCCAGCTTCGCCAGTACCGTGGTGCCCTTCATGGCGCTGGGCTACATCATAGTGGCCTGCGTCATCATAGCCCTCAACATCACGGCCCTGCCGGGCGTGATCCTGCTGATCTGGAAGAGTGCCTTCGGCTTTGACGCCGGCTTTGGCGCCATTTTGGGTCTGGCCATCATGTGGGGGGTCAAGCGCGGGGTTTACTCCAACGAAGCGGGTCAAGGTACCGGACCGCACGCCTCCTCCGCCGCTGCGGTGAGCCACCCGGCCAAGCAGGGTCTGGTACAGGCGTTCTCCGTCTATATCGATACCCTGTTCGTCTGCTCCGCCACCGGCTTCATGCTGCTCATTACCGGGCTTTATAACGTGCAGGGACCGGATGGTGCCGCCCTCTACACGGGGATCGCCGGCATAGCCGCAGGGCCTGGTTATGTGCAGACCGCCATGGAGAGCATGATGCCCGGCTTTGGCAGCATGTTCGTGGCCATAGCGCTGTTCTTCTTCGCGTTCACCACAATCGTCGCTTACTACTACATAGCCGAGACCAACATCGCCTACATCAATCGCAAGGTGAACCGTCCCTGGCTGACCTTCATGCTCAAGTTGACGCTGATGGCCTCCACCGTCTACGGCACCGTCAAGACCGCCGATCTGGCCTGGGGTCTGGGTGATATCGGGGTCGGCCTGATGGCCTGGCTCAACATCATCGCCATCCTGCTGCTGCAAAAAACCGCCTTCGCCTGCCTGCGGGATTATGAAGCCCAGCAGGCCAAGGGGCTGGATCCCGTGTTCCACCCGGAAAAACTCGGTATCAAGAACGCCGATTACTGGATGGGCCACCGCTCCGAAGACAACCTGGAACAGGAGAAGGCCGGTCACCCGTTCGAGCCGGATCGCAAAGTATCCTGAACGCAATGCCCAGTAAAAATGGCAGCCTCGGCTGCCATTTTTATTTCTTTAATTTCAACAACTTACATTTAAATCAAGGAGTTAAGTGCCACACAAGGGGACACGTTGGGACGTGAAAAGACACCAAAATTGGCAAAATGTGGACACTTTTTTCTGCCCATTCTCGGGGAAGCTCAAGCTGGTTGAAGATGGTTTTCCAGCGGGTTAAAGCGGACTGCATCATTAAGATAATCCGGTGCAAAGTGGGCATAAGTCATCGTCTGATGAATATTCTGATGCCCAAGAATTTTTTGCAGTGCAAGGATATTTCCACCTGCCATCATGAAGTGAGAAGCGAACGTATGGCGCAGCACATGAACCGCCTGCCCTGCTGGCAGATCTGGTGCAACTTGCTTGATCACGTCACGCACCAGCAGATAGTCAACGTCTTTGAATAACTGGCCACGATGAATGCCCAGGGTAATCTCCTTCGCTAGTGCGGCCGAGATAGGTACTGTCCGGTTCTTGCCGTTCTTGGTGTTGATGTAGGTCACCCGGCTGGCAATCACATCATCTCGTCGCAGCCCTGTCGCCTCGCTCCAGCGAGCCCCGGTAGCCAAACACAACTTGACCACCTTCAGGTTGTCACCTGTCAGTGCGGCCAGCAGGCGGCCAATTTCCTCATGGGTCAGATACCCCATAGCGCGGTCTACCTGTTTGACCTTTTTTAGCCCCTTGAGCGGGTGCTCGTTGTGGTAGTGCCCCAATGCGATCAACACCGAAAAGACGCCGCTAAGCCTATCCTGCTCCCAGTTGAGCGTACTGGGCTGGCAACCGGCTTGCAGGCGCTGCGCCCGATACTCAGCAAACAACAGGCGGTTTATTTGCCGAGCCTGGGGATAGCCCAACGCCGCATCCAGTTTGCGCAGTCGGGTAATGGCATTTTCCCCCGACTTCAGCGTCTGGCCATGGTAGCGCCACCAGAGTTCGATGAGCTCGGAGAGCGTCCGATTATCTGCTGGCCGCTCCACCCACTCTTTATTGTGTTCGGTGGCGATCACCCAACGCTCGAACTGCTGGGCCTCGGACTTGGTCTTGAAGCGCTTGCGGATCCGCTTGCCGTCCCTCCCTTGTGGGCGGATATCGACTAAATAGCCCTCGGGCGTGCTCTTAATGCTCATATCACCCCCCTTATAATTATAATAGGAAGGGGGACTCCACACTTCTGAACCCATACAGTGACATGAACCGCAAATCAAACATGCACATTACCCTCCATCAAAAAATATAATGATACTTAGATTTTTATGATGCCTCTTTATCAATTATATACAACTGCATCAACAACCTCTTTTTGTGCCTCAATAAGTACTGACAACGATGAATTTTGAACAGCCGTATATGGTCCCATCAAATAATTTCTTGATGAATCAATCTTTGAATGAACCAATGCATTTCTAATCAAATAAAGTATATCTGACAATAAATTTAGATCTGGGCGATGGTTTTGCCCATTCAACCATTGCTTTATTGGTCCGGACTCAGTTATATCATTAACAGAAGCCCCATCAAATAAGTCAAGTATAACTTGCGGCGTTAAAGAACTGGGGAATGTGATGCGTGATAGAGAAACAACCTGTTTCATCATTTCAGCCTCACTGGATATTGACTTTGATTTTTGCAAAGTTGAGTATATTGCATCAAGAGAAAGTGATGCAATATAGTTCTTCAATCCCCACGCATATAAAACCTCAAAGACACGATGATTATTAATATATGTAACATCTGGATTTGCCTTTGTTTTTAATGCGTATTTATATGCTTTCCTAGCAGCTTCAGGTATTTCATCATTTATCTTTCTAGCTATTGCTGAATTAGATAGTAAACCACTATCTTTAAATGAATGTATATATGATGATGATGTCGCTACTGTAGACCGCTTAAAAAAGCCAAACTCTATTAAATCATCACAATGATGATTACTTGTATTTACACAAACAAATGGCCCGATAGCCTCATAAATATCAGACCAATCTGGCAACCCCCCATTTAGCATTCCTGGTTCAATTAACAAAAGACCAAATATTAGATATGGTGATGAAGACATATCAGGTGTAGAGATGGGGCTGAACTTGCCCGAAAAAACAGTATATATAGCAGCTCCATCTCCAGGGATAGTATAAATCCCTTCCATAAGTGCGGTGTTAGTGTGGCTATTATCAACACAATAAAAACAATATTCCTCACCACTACCATTAGCTATAAACAAAACACCATCATTATTATTTACAACCGAGAAGGAATCTATATAGTTTAATATATCCTGCTCTACCTTGTCTTGTTCAAAAAAAACATCTCTAAGCTTTAATTCATGGCTAGCAATAACTAACACAGCATCATCACATTGCACATCACCCTCTGGAATCCCGAGACCAGAAGCAATCGATCCTTTAATTCTATTAAGCATTGTAATTTCTCTGTTTAACTAGCCTGGCTCCAGCATTCCTCAATACTTATACGACCTGCAGATCTGAAGTATTCTTTAAATCCTTTGAAAATAAAATCTCTTGTCTTTTCACCGGTGTTGTCTCTTCGACTAAAACCACTCTGAATTTTTTCAAATCTGAAGATAGCTAAAGGGTCCTCCGCTTCAGAAGATAACAACTCAATTAACTTATCCTTAGATGCAACCAATTCTTCAGGATAATATTCAAGACAGAAACCATATGCAGCAGAGAATCCTAAATGAAACGTATCTCTAGCCAAAAGACTTACGCCAGTCGGAACAGCAACACCATCAACATCCTTTGACTCTGAATATTTTCTGCACAATGCAGCATCAAACACTAGTAAATAACGCACGTAGTCTTCAAAAGCTTGTGTCAAATCAGGTTTGCTAGAACTGCCACCGATAGACTCACCGTACTTATCTAATACATCTATTTGATTTAATTCAGCGATAACATCATTTCTTACATCGATATGTGGTTTTTTCTGCACAAATGCTTGGAAGGATGTTGCGATCAAAGAAAACTGATATTGACCATTGCCAGCTCTTCTTGCAGTGTCTTTCTCTGTATAAATATCAATTTCCTGCCCTAACGTCTCCCTGAGGGATTTACAAAGCGGAGCACTAACAACTTCGAGTTGATGCTTTAAACTCATTGGTTTTTGCCCTGCATTCAATAATATCATACGATATGTCAAGGCAGACAGTGAGATATCAGGCCAGATCTCAACTCTTAGCGTATTTTCCAGAAATAGTCGATGTTCATCAGGCTGTGCTGATAATTTCGCTGAAACATCCTGAATAGCTCTAGTTCTTTGCAAACCATCGATAATATATACATCTGCAGGTGACAACTCACCAATCGCCATAGTAAATGCCGCAATACTCTCCTCATTATCATTGTTAGGAGTTTTTACATTTTCACTCTTAACACCTATTACTATAGGAGGAATAATACAACCAACAGCGAGGTCGTCCCTCAATCTCTCATACGGCTTAAATCCTTTGACGACTTTTCGTTGTATATCTAAATTACTTTCAGCACCACTTACTAGTTTAAGATAGTCACCTGTTGACATCTCCATTAAAACAGATGTCGCATCTATTCTATTATCTCGAATAATGCTTAAACACTTCATTTAATACCCTCACACAAAAATGGTTATAATATTAAATTAATTATATAGATTATGCTGTTATCTGCTTAACCTATCTTTTCCTATATGACCTATGTTCTACCATAACGCCGATGATCTGGATGTGCTGCCGGTCGGAATGCATGGTGGGGAAATCATCGTTGAGGGGGACCAGTTCAAACACCTCTTGTCCGCTCTCGTCGATGCCGCGGGGCCGGTACTTCTTGAAGGTGGCCTCTTCGCTTCCGTTCTTGGCCACGACGAAATCCCCTGGTTGGGGCGCTTCGTCAGGGTCAACGATGATGAGATCACCTTCCTTGAAGAAGGGTTCCATCGACTTGCCACGCAACCAGAGGCCGAAACCACAAGGGCCGACATCGACCCCCGCCGTCACATACTCGACGTTTCCATCAAAAGCAGTGGCCTGCTCGCACATCTCGTGCCAGTGGCCGGCCTGGACATAACTCAACACAGGCACGCGCGTTCCTTGCGGGATAACGGCCGGTTCGACGTTGTGATATCCGGGCATAGCTTCCGGTGTAGGCTGTCCCCTCGCCTCCCCCTCACCAGTCAGAAGCCAGTCAACAGTGACCCCCAGCGCTGCCGCTAAATCATTGAGATAGCGCCCTTTTGGCTGGTTAAGTCCCGACTCCCACTTGCTAACAGACGCATGGGAAATACCAACACGCCTGGCAAGTTCAGCCTTACTCATTTTCTGTGCCTGCCGGCTGGCAGTTATGCGGTCATTAATCGTTTCCATGAAACCTAAGTTACCATTCCGAAATCACACTTAAGTATCAAACTCTCTTGACTCCCGCTTATTACATAAGTTACGCTCCAGTCACAAATGATCCTTAAGTTATATTTGTGAGGCCGGAAATGCAGAAACATGACGTCTTAGAACACTTCGGCAGCATCACTGCCATAGCCAAGGCTATTGGGGTCTCTCACGCCGCGGTCAGCAAGTGGGACGAAACCATCCCCCAAGGCCGTGCCTACCAGATCGAGGTGCTGACCGACGGCAAATTGAAAGCCAATACGCGCAGCGCCCCGCAACCACCCACTCCTTGTGTTTGAACCCCCTGAGAAGGATTCACCATGACGACTCGAATCAAACCCATCCGTATCCCCAGCGACGTAAGCCAGTTGCCGCTTGATTACCCCTTTGGCAATCGCGTCAGCGAAAGCCTGGAGGAGTACGCCAAACGCCAGGGCATGAGCATTGGGGCCATCAAGAAACGCGCCGACCGCGGCCAGTTACCCATCTTGCAAGACGGCCCGGGAGCACCTCGCGAGGTCAACCTTTACGCCCTGTTTCTGCAGGCCCGTTATCAGGCCGAGCGCTACGTCACCATGACACTCGCGTGAACCTGCAAACACCATAACGGGTCAAGGAGAACCTCGCATGTTTACCGAATACGTCAGCAAACATCCGCACTGGATCAGCGCCTGCCAACGCTTTGCGGCCAGTCACAACATGGCCGAGATCGCCCAACGGGTCGGCATGAACCCGCAGCTCCTGCGCAACAAGTTAAACCCCGATCAGCCCCATGAACTGACGGTAGCCGAGCTGATTGCCATCACCCAAGCGAGTGACGGCGATGAAACCCTGTTCGATGGCGCCCTGTTTGGCTGTGGCTTGACGGCCGTTGCCATCCCCCAGGCAGAACGGGCCCCTTCCCTGCCCCATCAAGCCATCGATCTGAACGCCAAGATCGCCAGCATTGGCCAACGGGCGCTGGAACTGACCGACCGCGGCCGGATCACCCGCTCTGAACGCAACACCCTGGTGAGCGTGGCCACGTCAGCCATGGGGTCACTGGCCATCTTGATCCATGACGTAGAAGCCCGCTTTCAAGCGATACCGGCCCTGGCCTGCGCATCAGACATCCTGGTGCAAGCCGCGACCATGTAAGGGGGATCCCATGCAAAAACACATTGATTCAGAACAACGCAACCTCGCCGGGCTGACGCCAGCGGAACAGGTCGCCATGAACACCGCGGGCTGCATGCTGCTGCGTGAAATTTTCGGCAAGACCCGCTCCAGTCTGGATACCGACTGGCTGGCTATCAGCTCAGCCAAGAAGGCCGCCATCTGCACCATCGCCCGTCAGTCACGCGGCCAGCTGATGACTGCGACTCTTTCCACCCTGCCACATTCGCAGCGCGAGGCAATCCGCTTGGCGGTACTGGCGCTGGATTATCAAGGGGAATTTCGTGGCGGCTGTGACAGCAAAGTATGGCACCCGGCACCGGTGAGAAAACCGGTTAGCGATATCGAGAGATTGAAGAGGGAGAGAACGAAAAGACTGGAACTGAAACAAGCCGTTCTGGCCGCAAACCAGATGACACAACAGGGCCCGCGACCCATCGGGCAATAAAAAGCCCGCATTACGGAGCTGTAACTCCAAGCGGGCCCTTATCAACAACCTCCACAGGAAGTCGACATGACAACTTTAGCGATCCCCTGCGCCCTGCGCAACCTTCGCATCCAGCAACGCAAGCTGACGGGCCGGTATGGCACCCGTCTTAGCCAACACCCGGACGGAGTGGCGCTTATCGAGCGCTCCACCGCCCTGGCTTGGGCCTCTCTGTTTCACCGCATCAACCCCTGCACCGCTCAACAAGGAGCCTGACCATGACCGCACAACCGACCCAAATCAACCTGCTCAACCATCATGCCGCCAAGCGCCTGCGCCAGTTGCGGGAGCGGTTGGCTCTGAGCCGCCCCAAGTTTGCCGCGATGCTGGATATTCCCCCGACCACGCTCAAGAACTACGAGCTGGGCTACCGCGAGATTGGTGGTGGCCTGTTCCTGCTCATTGCCAACCATGCAGACCTGAAACAGCACATCGACTGGCTGCTGACCGGGCAAGCCCCCAACCAGATAGCAGAGGCCTGACCATGGCCGCCGTTATCACTCCCCACACCGAACCCACCATCAGGGCCGCCAGTGCCTACCTTGCCAGCCGCGGTTGCATCAACTGCGGCACCACCTGGCTGCGCGGCCAGCACGGATACGCCCACATGGAGCGTCTGACGTCTGGCTCTATCCGCATCGTGGAGGGGATCGCATGAAAGGTCTGTTTAACCACATCCATCCGCAGGCGGCCATCGCCGCCCTGCATGAGCTGTCGACCCGGCTGCAGGGCCATACCCGGCATTCTGATCTCTACCGTGGCTCGGAGGGGAATTCCCTTCGAGCTCAAGCCCAACAAAACCTGCGCTGGCATCAGCTGTTTTGCGCAATGAACCGGAGGGAGCCGGCATGAGCATTGACGCCATTCATATCGCCCAACGGGCCGAACTGGCCGTGTTGCCGCTGTTGACCGAGCTGTTGGCCAGCGGCGAACAGGAGAACCGCATCGCCCTGGGGGAGCTCTATTCGGGCGACCAATACATCCAGGTGCAATTGATCGTGACCAGCAAGCAGGAAGATCTGCTGGATGACGATTCCGTGATGGGGGACGAGGCATGACAGCTGACCTGTTTGAGCTGGAGGCCTCTGCTGATAATGCGGGCTGCGGTGAAGCAGGCCCAGTCCATATGCAGCCACCGGCACCGGTAAGCCAGCTGACCAAGCACTGGCAAGCGGCGATGGGCGAATACCTCATCGCCCCGGAGAACGGCGAGGTGGCGGAGCTGCTGGCACTGGGCGCAATCCGCTCCTTGTACTGGCTGGCGCTGGGCAGTGGTGAAGCCACGCTAGCGACCACCATTGCGAACTGGTGGGCGGATGTATCGCCCATGCACGGCCTAGGGGAAACCATCAAATGAACTACCGCCTGATATCAATGATGGAGCGGGACTTGGGGTGGTGGTGGGAAGACCTGCGGGGCGCCAGTGCGCGCCTGCAGGGCTACCAGCGTCTGCTCATTGAGTGCCGCCAACTCTCGCCACGGCCAAGGGCCACCATAGCGCTGACCCTGCGCCAGTGCGCGGCGGCCCGTCGCATCTGCGCTCACTCCTCCTTCGTGATCAAGGGCCACCGCTGCGCCCTCAACTCGCTGCTAGGTACTACTGCCCAATGACCCGTAACACCACCAAGCTGCCGCTGTCCAAACGGACACTGCGGCAGCGCATCGATACCCTTGCCAACGCCCTGCCCCACCTCGACCTCAGTGCCCTTGGCCCCGTCTTTATCGGTACCCCGGGCCAGAGCGATCTGGTCTGGGCAATCCAGCTGCTTGATGGCCTGTCACAACAGCTCACTCTGACCCTGTTCAAGCAGTACGTGCGCCGTCGCAAAGATGGCACCAGCCGCAATTGCCGCAACGCCAATATCTGGCTGCGTGAGCGTACCAAGTGGGTGCGAGGCCTTATCCAGGCGATCCCGGTCGACCCGCATACCATGCGCGATGAAGAGGGGCGCAAGCGTGTCGCCCACCTGTTCGCCAACCAGACAGCCGCGATCTGGCGCCACATCGAGCAAGGCATCAAAGCCGGCGAGGAGCCGGATCTGCTGCTGACCTGGGAAGCTATTCGCCAACCGGCCGACCAGTGGGGGTTCATTGGAGATCTGCCTGAGTTCAAAACCGAGGAGGTGCGCGATAACTGGATCTTGAGCGTGATGGTGCGCCTGCTCTCGGCCAAGTGGTGGGAGAAGCGGATCAACCGCACCTGGGACCGTCTGCAAGAGCACATCAATATCTTACTCGGCAAGGTGCGCAAAGGAGTGTCCGCTTATGTGTCGAACGCCACCATGAAGGTGGTGCGCGAGCGTAAACGGGCCATGATGCGCTGGCTGGCCGAATCGGAGGTGATGAACACCAAGCATGATCTGGTGATCTCGATGAAGGATTGCTGGGAGGCCAGCAACGCCAACCCAGTCAACCGCCGCAACGAGATGATGGTGCGTGCCCGGGGTTTCAGCGACTACGCCGAGGAGCAGGGCCATGTGGGCGTCTTCTTTACCTGGACAGCCCCTTCCCGCTTCCATGCCTGGAAGACTGGCCGCAATGGCAAGACAGTCGAAAATGAGAAATACGAGGGTGCCACACCGCGCGAAACCTGCGCCTATCTAGCCAAGCTGTGGAGCCTGACCCGCGCGGCCCTCAAACGGGGCGATGCACCTGTTTATGGCTTTCGCGTTTGCGAAGCTCACCACGACGGCACCCCACACTGGCACTTGCTGCTGTTTATGCGCCCTGCCGACAAATGGCGGGTGATCAGTACTCTGCAGCGGTATGCCTTGAGCCATGACCGTGCAGAGTTGATCCGTGATCCAAAGGGGCTCCCCTCTCATACCGACTTCACTCCGCGCTTTGACTGGGAGGAGATCGATCCAACCAAAGGCGATGCGGCAGGCTATATCGCCAAGTACATCGCCAAAAACATTGATGGTGCCTATTTGGATGACGATGAAGAAGCTGATGCCCCCGCAAATGAAGCGGCCATGCATGCGGTTGCCTGGGCCAGTTGGTGGGGGATCCGTACCTTCCAGCAAATAGGCGGTGCCCCGGTCGGGGTATGGCGCGAGCTGCGCCGCATCAGCAATGCCAAGAAGCACGGCGATCTGGTGGGACCACCCAAGCCAGTGCTGCAAGACCCGCGTTTTGAGGCGGCCCGCTACGCCGCGGATAACGGCATTTTTCGCTGTTACCTCCACGCCATGGGTGGCGCTCTGGCCACCCGGGCCGAGCACCCCATCAAACTGGCCCACCTCATCGAGGAGCAGGCCAACTGCTACGGCGAAGACATCAAGCGCCTGATGGGACTGCACACTGCACGCTTAGGGATCAAGACCCGCCTGCAAGGGTGGGAAGTGGTGCCCGCAGGCACCCATGAGGCCACCAAGGCCGCCGGAGCGTCGGGCCGGGGTGTTGAAGTTCAGTCGGGCGACAGCCCGGCTCCTTGGAGCTCTGACAATAACTGTACGCGGCCGGATCCTGCGGCGTTCGCGGATCAGTTGATGGCAGAGCAATGGGGTTTATCACCCTTCTCTATTGGACGTTTGTGGGCAGGTGCCAACGTCACCGCTGACGGTTTCACCCTCTGGCTTGAGAACGGTCAGCTGCAGTCGTGTCGATCGCTACCAAGCGAGCCGGATTGGATACCCGATAGCCAGCAGCAAGCCGAACAGGCCGAAGCGGATGAATACGCGATCCCGGCTGATGACCAGGAGTGGCCAATGCTGGTTGAGCTTTGCGGCAAGGTGTACCTAGCACAAGGCCACGCCGGGGCACACCGCTGGATCGAGATGCTGCCGCAGCCCTATCAGTCAGAGATGTGGCGGGTGCTGGAGGGGCTGGACACCCCGGAGTGGATGCAGGAACAGAACAACTACAACGAGGAGTGGGTATGAACATGAACAGCAAACAGAGCGTCAGCCGGGAAGAGTACCGCAGCCTGGATAATCGGGTGACCTGCATCCTGCAGCAGCGCTGGCCAGCCAAGGAAATCAGCCAGTGGGTGGGGATGCTGCAGGGCAAACAGCAGGCCGTGGCCTGCGCCATCCTCGCCCCGAATCGCTGGCCCTGCTGGCCATCGCCCCCGAGGTGCCGACCCCGTATCAGACCAGAGTGAACCGCCCCACCGTGCCAGTGCCAACAGCCGATGGCCGCACTGTTGGCCGCCACCATATCGTTGAAGGGCTCACCCCCGTGGCCATCGATCAGAGTGGCACCATCCGGTGCGCCATCACCGGCCGCACTCTCTTCATCGCACTGGGCAGCATAATCGATCGCACCAACCCCGGCGCCGCCGAGCAGCTCAACCCAAGGTACCAGCCAGCACTGCACCAGGTAGTGGCTGACCAACGTAAAATTGAGGCAGGAGCACAATCATGAGAAACCCTCGCAAAAATCCGGTACTAGGTGACGAGATCAATAGATTGGGCACCACCAGGGAAGTATTGGATCTGGTGCAAAATCAGGAGGGACGGTGATGCATGTGGTCTATCACTACCCGACAATCAACTATGCCCAGGTGACTGTATCGATCGGTTGCTGGCGCATATGAGCAAAGGCCGATGCCGTGGTGGCCAAGCAGGGGGAAGCCTGAACCCAGCCACCAAGCGCAAACAGAAAGAACGCCAGCGTCAGGCCGCACTGTGTATCCAGCGGGCCGAGCCCAAACTCTCGGCAGGGAGCGGAAGCCCCTGGCCACCCATGTCGGCTGCGGGAACAAGGTGGCGATCCCTACACCGCCGACGAGTACATCAGTACCCTGATCCGCAGCGACTGGGAGAGATATTAGGAGCAACTGAGGGTGCTTGCCGGCTAGACTTGCCACCGCCCACTGCCGGAGGGTGTGGTGGCGCCTTCGACGGCTAATACACTTGCTGACACACCCAGGGCCACAAAACCCTGGCTCTGTAACCACAGCGTGACCTGAAGAAAGAGCGCCGCTGCGCGTTTTGTCCCGTCATGCTAGACCAGCAACTTTCCGTGAACATCGCTCAGGGCCTGCTGGTATGCTTACCAGAAGGCCCCTCATCTCCTTTCCCTCTCGTTCCGCCGCCCTACATCTTGGCCATCTACACCATGTGATACGGGTCGCCTCGATCACAGTCCTGACTTGTTCACAAAGACGAGGCTTGGTGGAGCTTTCCATTGCCACTCTTTGGCTGTTTCTGCACAGCAGCACAAGTAGAGCCAAAATACTGGGGGGTCAAGCGAATACCGCTAGACAGCAGAGATAGGCTGGCAATATCATGATCTAAAAATAAATTTTCAGTGTCAGTTATGAGGATGGAGCGGTGTTATACGAAAGACTCTGTTATCGGATTAATACCGGTTTCCATCTAATCACACTTATGTTTTAAATAGGAACAAGCTATGTCGATAAAAATTATAGGTGGAAATTTTTCAGGAAATGGCAGGGATGGGATTCGGGTCGAAGGTGCTGGCGACATAGAAATAAGTCACGTAACTGCAGAAGGTAATGGCGGTCAAGGCATAAACATCATTCAACATGGCAGTATTATGCAGCGGTTTGGCCTTCCTATAGATACTGATCCAAAAGAGTTGGCCAATTTGTTAATTGCTATTCGATCAGTTCCAGAAAATAAAAAAGAGAGTGTAATAAAGGACAGCAATTTATGGGGTAAATTTGGGGTGGGGGCTTTGAATACATCTACGCTGATTTCAAACCTCATAAGTATCGCAACCAATCCTCAAACACTCCAAATGGTTACGACGCTATTGAAGTGAAATATAATAAACGATAATTAATCGGACTTGGGCGAGCGGTCACCATTTTTGTAAAATGCCACCATCACACCCAAACCATTCTTACGGGCGTTAGGTCGCGACAAGGTCACACGAGTAATGTATGACTGTGTCGAATGAATAGGGAAAAACAACTGGGGGCGCTATTGCGCCCCCAGTCCTTCCAGAACCAACTGCCGTCCCTCTGGCGTCAGCGACCCCATCAAGCTTAGCACCAGCTGGTTTGTCGTCTTGGCTGACGGGCTCAGGGTATGAGCAAACGACAGACAGGCCACCCAAGAATGGCCACACTCGGCGTCCGTGCACTGGCAATAGAGATCAGAGACATCATCGCTCAGTCGATTGGTCTTGGTTATGCGGCCACGCTGGCCACACACTTTGCAATAAACCCGCATCACGCCCCCCATTCTCATATAAATCAACGCACTATTTTGCCACATCAGACACTGTTTGTTTATACAGTGGCGCCAACAGTTTCCCGAAAATCGACCCAAAGGGATCGAGGGAGTCCAGCCCCATTGATGGAATCCCGCAGCAGCTCACATAAAGGCAGCACCTCATTGCGGGCGTAGGTGGCATCGTACTTCTCGGGATCCCCCAGTCCTCCCCCGCCATTGGTCGGGATGATGCCGGCCAGCGCCGCCGGAAAGCGGTGGCTGGTTAGTACATCCTGGGCGGTGATCCCCTTGATGGCTGCGAACTCGTCCTTGGTCGCAATGTCCCCCACCGGGATCAGCTTGATGCCATCGGGCTTGCCTTCCGGGATATTGACGAACATGGAACGGAAGTTACCCACTCCCTTGCTGTTGGCGATCATCTCCTTCATCTCTTTTTCAGTGTCATCGTCCATGTTCGGGTCAGTGGCATAGAAGATGAACCCCATGTGGGCGCCATTGAGGAAGTATTTGCGGCGGAACAGGGTGGCGTCTTGGTTGAGCAGGGCAGACTGCAAGCCACCCAGGTAATCAGGCATGCCATAGACCTGCTGCTCCGGGTCGTACTGGGCAAGCCAGATCACATCCTCCGGCCGGTAAATCAGGTTCGGCTTGCCCTGCTGCTGCAGGTAAACAAAGCAGCCATCTTCGCGCCGGCGCAGATAGACGCTCGAGAGCGGGTGCAGCCCGACCACCTGGCCGAAGGCGTTGCGCAGCTTGAGCAGGCCCGCATCCCCGAACTGCAGGTAGTTGTGAGCAAAAGCGGTGACGGTGCTGCGCTGATTGGTAAAGCGGCCCGCCACCATATTGCGCCGCGCCATCAGAATGGCCCCGTGGTGAGCATTGGCCCGCGCCACCTTGGCCAGCCCCTTTCGGTCGATGGGCGGCTGGTAATACTCGCCATAGGGGTTGTAAAACACCCCGGTGTAATCGGTCATCCATGCCGTGGGGTCGATGGCCTCCGGCATGCTGAACGCTACCGTTCCGCTCTTGGTTGGAGTGGCCACCTCGGCCGGTTGCTGCTGTTGTTTGGTCATGCTGCCTTCTTAACTTCGCTGGTTGTCCAGGTGGATCTGCGTTTGCGGTTGGTATCGAGTGGCTCGTTGGCCACGGCGTGGGCGATGGCAAAAAACACGTCAGCGTGTCCGGTCACATTGTCGCGGGCGGCCCGAAACGTCATCTGGCCGCCGCCGGTGGTGCTGCGCTTGATGGCAAGGAACGCCAGCGGGATATCCCGATCCGAGCTGTCCCACTCGATGCGGTTGGCCTCCACCACGTCGATCATCTTGAGTACCAGCCGCGACTTACTCTCGATGCTGTAGTTGATGGGGTGGCACACCCCTTTGAATACCGGCTTAAGCAGGTCATAGACCCCTGAGCCAATGCCGGACACATCGACCCCCAGATACGTGACCCGAAACTTCTTGGCGATCCGCTCGATCTCCTGCGCCTGATATTGGAAGTTGAGCCCACGCCAGTAGTGCTTTTCCAGCACCCGGAATCGCTCGCCGGCAACAGTGGGCGGGGCAACCACCACCAGGGTGGCGTTGTCGCGGGTGCGGCTCGGGTCATAGCCCATCCATACCTCTCGCCGACCGAATGGGTCAGGCCGCCCGGGCTTGTAGTCCTCCCACCTGGTCGGGTCCACCCCTGCCCGCTCCATGTCCTGGAACTTGAACACCGACAGGGCATCATCGATAAACCGGCACATGTAGAGGCGATCGAACACCTCCTCCGGGTACTCGTCCTTGAGCTCCTCAATGTCGATGAGGTTGCAGCCAAGGCGTAGGGCATCCTCGATGGTGATGACGTAGCGCCACTGGCGATCGGGGCAGACCCGACCGCCATCGCGCATCTCATCTTCACCAGGGAAGTCGATGGCCACACGGCTCGGGCGCTGACCCTTCCAGCGATCCCCGGTCCAGAACCGGTACGCTTCGTGAACCTTGCTCGATGGGGTCGAGAAGTAGGTTTTGCGCCAGCGGCTCTGGGTCGCCATGGCGCTGGCCACGTCCGACAGCTTCTCGAAGTTGGGGATCCAGAAGTACTCATCGATGTAGACGTTGCCGGAACGGGACTGGGCGCTGTTGGAGTTGGTAGAGCAGAAGTGCAGCTCGGCCCCGTTCGACAGCACAATGGGGTTGCCGGTCAGAGTGACGCCAAGGAAGGTCTGGGCAATCTTGCAGATATAAGAGCGGAACACCTCCGCCTGGGCTCGGGTGGCGGACAGGAATATTTGGTTGCCACCTGTCAGCACCGCATCTTCCAGCGCCTCGCCGGCGAAGTAGTAGGTCATGCCGATCTGGCGCGACTTCAAGATGTTACGGGTACGCGGCAAGGCCGGGTCGTTCTTGGCCTCGCGGCAGCGCAGCTGGTAGCCAAACAGGGTACCCAACCACTCGGCGAAATCGGCCTCGGTCAGGTGACCGACTTCATTTTTGCCCTTCTTGCCGCCCTTGAGGCTGCCACCCTCCTGACCACCTCGGCCCCGCCTGCCACGTTCGGGCGAAGGCTCGCGGCCTTCCTCGCTCTGGGCCTTGATTGCCTGCTCCCGCTCGGCCCACTTGAGCGCCTTCTCTTTGAGGCTGACATGGTGGCCGATAAGCCGATCGAGCTCCTCCTGCTCGCCCGGGCTTTTCTTCTCCCGATGCAGCAACACCTGCACCCGGCGGGCGATGGCATCCTCCACCGCCTCATCGGTCAGCAGGTCACGCCAGCCGAGCTTCTCGGCCCAGTAGTAGATGATGCGGCAGGAGTTCAGACCCAGTTCGTCCTTGATCTCCTGGGGTGTCCATCGTTTAAGGTAGAGTCCCCGCGCGGCATTGCGGATCTCTTCGGGATACGCCACAGCGCCTCCATCAGGTGAATGATGGCGCCATCATAGCCAGCCCCCTCCCCCGACTTATCCCACTGATGTTCTGAGCAATTCGGATATTCCGCTGGATCCGAATCCCCCCGAACACAACCGGATGAATACCCCTTCCCGACCCGATAGCCTGAGCCCGTATCAATTGGGAGCAGGCATGAACGAATCAACCTTGAGAACTGGCTTTGTCTGTATCGCTACCGAAGGCAAAGCGGTGGACGGCCGAGACATCACCCGCGAATGGCTGGTCGACATGGCCGAGACCTACGACCCGACCTATTACACCGCCGTCATCTGGCCGGAGCATGATCGCTGGTCCAGCTATGGCACCGTGCAGGCCCTCAAGACCGAAGAGGTAGACGGCAAGCTCAAACTGTTCGCCGTCCTCTGCCCCAACCGGGATCTCGTCTACTGGAACCAAAGCGGCCAGTACCAGTTCTGCTCCATCGAACCGTTCGAGCAGTTCGCCGATCTGGGCCGAACCTACTTGATTGGCCTGGGCGTCACCGACCAGCCAGCCAGCACCGGCACCACCCATCTCAAGTTCAGCAAGAGCAGCAAGGGCCAAACCATCGGCACCAGCGAACCGCTGGATCTCTCCATGTTCAAGCTGCCCAAGCACGAGAAGCCCGACAGCCTGCTCTCAAAGCTGTTCAACCTGCTGTCCAGCCATGGCGAGCACGACCCCCAACCCACCCCCAGCCAATCCGAGGATGAGGAAATGAAACCAGAACAGTTCGATCAGATGCTGGGGGCCCTGACAGGCCTTGGCACCAAGATCGATGCCTTCAGCGCCAAGCTGGAAACCAAACCGGAGACCGAACCGGCCCCGGTCATCGACCCGGCAAAAGAAGACAAACCCGGCGTCACCACCGAGCAGTTCAACCAGCTGCAAACCCAGCTCAGTGAACTGACCGCCAAGATCGACAAGTTCTCCGTTGAAGTGCCGGGCCAGCGCCCAGGTGAGCTCGGCGGTGACGATACCCCCACCGCATATTAAGGAGCGACCGTGAGTCAGACCCTAACCGTCCAGGCCCGTCAGCGCCTCGAAAAATACAGCGCTGCCCTGGCCAAGACCTATGGCATCCCCGTTAACGTGCTGGACAAACAGTTCAGCGTCATCAGTGGCCCGGTGGAAACCGGCCTGCGCGCGGGCCTGCTCGCCTCGGTCGAGTTCCTCGGTCTCATCACCTGTATGGATGTGGACCAGATCAAGGGCCAGGTGGTGCAAGTCGGCATCGGCAAGCTGTTCACCGGCCGCAAGAAAAATGGCCGTTTCAACGGCAAGATCGGCGTAGCTGGCAACACCTACGAGCTGACCGAGACCGATTCGTGTGCCTCCCTCGACTGGGCGACCCTGTGCGTCTGGGCCAACGCCGGTAGCGAGGGTGAGTTCATCCGCCTGGTCGGTGAGTTCATCAACACCGCATTCGCCCTCGACATCCTGCGGGTCGGCTGGAACGGCGTCTCTGCCGAAGAGACGACCGACCCCGAGGCTCATCCGCTGGGTGAAGATGTCAACAAGGGTTGGCATCAGATCGCCCGCGAGTGGAACGGCGGCAGCCAGATCATCAAGGCCGGGGCCGGCAAGAAAATCCACTTCGACCCGGACGGTAAGGGCGATTACAAGACCCTGGACGAGATGGCCTCCGATCTTATCAACACCACCATCGATCCCCTGTTCCGCCAAGACCCGCGCTTGGTGGTGCTGGTCGGTACCGAACTGGTGGCGGCGGCCCAAGCCAAGCTCTACAGCGAAGCCACCAAGCCGAGCGAGCAGATCGCCGCCCAGAAGCTGGCAGAGTCCATCGCCGGGCGCAAGGCCTACATCCCGCCCTTCTTCCCGGGCAAGCGGATGGTGGTCACCACCCTGGACAACCTGCACTGCTACACCCAGCGCGGTACGCGCAACCGCAAGGCCGAGGATAACCAGGATCGCAAGTGCTTCGATAACCAGTACTGGCGCATGGAAGGCTATGCCCTGGGCGAGCACCTGGCCTATGGCGGCTTTGAAGAGGCCGACATCGAGATCGGCGCCGCACCAGCAGCGCCCGAGGCCTAAGACATGAGCTCACCCGGTCAACGTCACAAGCAGCGCGTTCAAGCCATGCAGGGGGCCGAGCAGGCCGCCTGCTCTGGCATGGCCACCGGCGCGGTGGCGGACAGCCTGCACCTGCAACTGATTGCCCTGGAACAGGACATTGTCCGGCTGCGCAAACTGGCTCGCATTGGGGATCGGGTGAACATGAAACGCGATGAGCTGATGCCCAAGTACCGCCCCTATGTGGAGCGCTATCTGGCCGCCGTCAGTGAGTCCGGCCAGCCCTACCAGAACGAGCTGTTTCAGCGCCTCATCATCTGGGCCTTTGACGTTGGCGATTTCGACGCAGGCATTGCCTGGGCAGAGCTCGCCATTGCTCAGGGGCAGCGCACCCCGAACAACATCAAGCGGGACTGGGCCCACTTCGTGGCCGACACCGTGCTGGAGTGGGCCGAGAAGCAGTCCGCCGAGGGTCATGCCGTCGAGCCCTGGTTCTCCCGGGTGTTCGACAAGGTGCGCAATGACTGGCGCCTCAACGAGCGGTTGACCGCCAAGTGGTTCAAGGCGGCCGGTTGCCTGCTGCTACGTGACCACGACGGCCAGCCCCGCCCCAGCGCCGTGGGCGACAGCACCACCCTGGAGCAAGCCGATCACTGGCTGGCCCAGGCCGACAAGCTGCACGGCAAGGTGGGCGTCGGCACCTTGCGCCAAAAGATTGCCATGCGCCTGCGGGCGCTCAATCCGGAGCAATAAGACTCTCCGCGCCACCGCACCCCGGCGCGAATGCCATGGGCAGCCTCTGGCTAACCCAGCGGCAATTGCGTGGCTACAGGGGTGCCCCATTTCAACCAACCAGCGAGGCACGCCATGTTTGCAGGCAAGGACATCGACTACAGCGCCGCCACTATCCGCAATGACGGGTTCTGGCCGGACGTGGCCGTCGCTGACTTCGAGCGCCGCCGCGCCGTGCCTGCCGATCTGGATACCCAGACCACCGGCGCCGCCCTGCTCGCCGCCGTCTCTGAAATCAACCTGCAGCTTGCGAGCCATCAGGCCACGCTGCTGGGCAAGGGCTACACCACCGCCGCCGAGGTACCCGGGCCCAGCCTGGAAGGTGGCACCAATGCGCTGACAGAGCAGTATCTGGCCGCCGTCTTTGCCCGCGCCAAGGCCGCCCTGCTGCCCGAGTTCGCCAGCGTCACCGAACGAGCCACCGCCAACAACCAGGTAGAGCGTTCGCCAGACCAACGCGCCCAACTGCTGGCAGAGAGTCAGCAGCTGGTGCGCAGCATCAAGGGCAAGCGCCGGGCGGGAGTCTCGCTGATATGAGCAACGACATGAACGAGCAGCAGGCCCAGGGCTACTTCCTGCAGGCGCTCCACGCCGAGCTGTTGCGGGTATTGCCGGCCAAGTGCCACAAGACGCTGGATAGCTGGATGGAGAACGGCACCATCCGGCTGGAGCCCAAGAACATGGGCCCCACAGGAGTGGATGTGGCATGGCTCACCTATCAGGCGGTGTTCACCATCGAGCAGCTGCCGTTTCGCGAGCTGGATCCCGCCATCGTGCTGGCCGCTGTCGCTGCCTGGGTGCAGGAACATGACGAATTCCGCGAGCGGTTCGAGCTGGACGACCCCGAGTACGCCGTCACCCCGAACGATGAAAGGACGGCTGACCTTGAGATCCAGCTCCCCTTCACCGAGCCGCTGCGCCTAGTTGAGCACGAGCTGGGCCCCATCAACTGGGACAGCAAACGCTGGAACGTGGCCCCCTACGACATCTGGGTGGCCGACCATATCAACCTGAACGTAGGTGATACCGGCCATCACCAGATCGGTGGCCAGTCATGATCACCATCACCCTGGACACTCGCCGCGGCAAAGACCAGCTCAACCTGCTGGCCCTGCCGCCCAAGCAGCGCAAGCGCCTGGTGTGGCGAGCAGCCAACGAGATGAAGAAGCTGGCAGCCCGTAACGTGCGCCAGCAACAAGACCCAAACGGCCAGCCGTGGGCGCCGCGCAAGCGGGGCAAACGCAAGATGTTGCGTGGCCTGCCCAAGCTGTTGCAGATCCGCGAGCCCCGCCAGGACGTGGCAGAGCTGGGGTTCACCAAGGGCACCATGAGCGCCCACGCCGGGGTCATCGCCAACACCCACCAGAAGGGGCACACCTACAAGGTGACGGCAATCAGCCGGCGCCGTATTGCCCCCAGCGATGGCGGCAAGAACAAGCAGGCCAGCAAGGCACAAGCCCGCAAGCTGCGCGAGCTGGGGTTCAAGCGCCCGGGCAAACGCAAACGGGCATACCGCTCGGCCTCGCTGGGCTGGATAACGGGCAACCTCAACTACGCCCAGGCAGGGTTGCTGATCAAGAAGCTCAAGGATGAACCGGTCAAAGAGAGCTGGGAGATCCAGCTGCCAGCCCGCCCGTTCCTGGGCGCCAACACCAAGCAACGCGAACAGGCCTTTGCCCGAGCGCTGCAAAGCATCAACTACGGCTGGGACGTCAACAAGCAAGGCATGAAGGGGAAATAACGCCATGTGGCCTTATGTACAGATCAACAACTTGAACCAGATGCAGGGGCCAGTGACGGAAGTCGAGCGTCACCTGCTGTTCATCGGCAGTGCGCCGACCAACACCAACAAGCTGCTCTCGCTCAATACCCAGTCTGACTTTGACACGCTGCTGGGCGAGGCTGACAGCGAACTGAAAACCAACCTACTGGCCGCCCGCGACAACGCCGGCCAGAACTGGACGGCCGCCGCCTTTGTGCTGCCGACCGACATGGATTGGAAGGATGCCGTTCGCACCGCCCAGAAAACCCAGTCATTCGAGGCAGTCGTGGTGCTGGGGCAGGAGTGGGACGCGACCAAAATCAACGCCGCCCACGCCCTCAACCAGGAGATGATCGCCAAGTGGGGGCGCTGGCAAGCCATGCTGCTGGCGGTACCGGGCATTGTCTCCACCACCGAGGGCGGTCAGGACTGGAGCGAATATGAGGCAGAGCTGGCCGCCCTGCAGAATGGCATCGCGGCTGAATCGGTCTCCCTGGTCCCGCAGCTGTGGCCCAACCTTATCGGGGCTTACGCCGGCCGCCTGTGCAACCGGGCAGTGAGCATCGCTGATAGCCCTTGCCGGGTGAAAACCGGCGCAGTGGTCAGCCTTGGCGCTACCCCCAAGGACAAGGACGGCACCGAACTGCCGCTGGCCACCCTGCAGACCCTGGAACAAAGCCGCTACTCGGTGCCGATGTGGTACCCGGACTATGACGGTGTCTATTGGGCCGATGGCCGCACCCTGGACGCCGAGGGCGGCGACTACCAGGTGATCGAAAACCTGCGAGTGGCCTACAAGGTCGCCCGCCGGATGCGCCTGCGCGCCATCGCCCGCATCGGTGACCGCTCGTTCAACTCCACCCCAGGCAGCACCGCCGCCGCCGTCATGTTCTTCGGCAAGGACCTGCGTCAGATGGCCAGCGCCACCACCATCAACGGCCAGCCGTTCCCGGGCGACATCGCCTCCCCCAAGGATGGCGACATCACCATCACGTGGACCGCCAAGAACCTGGTCTCCATCTATGTGGTGGTGCGCACCGTGGACTGCCCCAAGGGGATCACCGTCAACATCATGCTCGATTTGAGCCTCAACAATGGGGAGGGCTAACCCATGACCCGCCGTATTTCAGGCCAGTCCTTCGACACCACCCTGATGGGCACCATGGTGCACATCGAGAAGGCCAGCCTCTCTATCACCGACAACAGCGCCGTGGCGCAAACCCGTGGCATCCCTGATGGCTATGTCGATGGGGATGTGGCCGCAGAGCTGGAGTTCGAGCTCGATGCCAAGAACTTCAAGCTTCTGTGTGAAAGCGCCAAGAGCCAGGGCAGCTGGCGCGGCATGAAGCCGGACGATGTGCTGTTCTACGCCGACACCGGCGACGAGACCATGAAGGTGGAAGCCTTCGGCGTGAAGCTGACGATCTCTGACCTGCTCGATGTCGATCCTAAGGGCGGCAGCAAGGGGGTGCACAAAATCAAGGGGTTCGTCACCTCCCCCGACTTCGTGCACATCAACGGCATGCCGTACCTGTCGGCTGACGACACCCGTCACCTCAAGGGCTAACGGATGGATCTGATCGACCGCGCCACCCAACACGCCGAACGGATGCTGGCGGCCCAGTTGGATAACCAGCTTGGCCGCAGCCACTACCAGGGCGAGAGCTTGCACCTTTGCGAAGCGTGCGACGACCCGATCCCGGAGGAACGCTGCCAGCGAGTACCAGGGGTACGCAAGTGTGTGCCCTGCCAGAGCCGCGCAGAGCGTCGCGGCCAATAAGCATCGAGAACGGGATATGAACCCTATGCCAAACAAAGACCCCACCCTCTGGGCCGCCCTGCTGGCCTGGCTGATGGACAACTGGCCCGCCGTCTATGGGGCACTGCTGGCACTTGCCATCGCCTTCCTGCGCATCACCTATGCCGGTGGGCGGGGTCGCCGCCGACTGATCGAATCCCTGTTGTGTGGCCTCATCACCTTGGCGGCCGCCACCGGGACCCACTTGCTCGGGATCCCCCAGGAGGCCACCCCGTTGCTGGGTGGCATGGTGGGACTGCTTGGGATCGACATCATCCGCGACCGTGCAGCCCTGATGCTGCGCAAGAAGGAGGACAACAATGCCGCGCAGTAAATGCCACCCGCAAGTGGCCGCCTTTCTCGACATGCTCGCCTTTTCCGAGGGCACCAAGGGCCGGGGCGATGACGGATACGACAAGCTGGTCAATCCGGCGGGGGTCTTCACCGACTACCGCACCCACCCGAACGTGCTGGTGCAGGTCAACAAGACCCTGAGCAGCACCGCCGCCGGGCGCTATCAGCACCTGTCGAAACACTGGGCCCACTACCGTGACCAGCTCGGCCTGCCGGACTTTGGCCCTGAATCACAAGATGCCTGGGCAATCCAGTTGATCCGCGAGCGCAAAGCGCTGGCCGATGTGATCGATGGTCGCATCCCCCAGGCGATCGCCAAGTGCGCCAACATCTGGGCCAGCCTGCCCGGCGCCGGCTACGGCCAGCGCGAACACAAGCTGGCTGACCTGCTGACCAAGTTCACCGAGTTCGGCGGGGTGCTGGCATGAGCATTTTCAAGGAACTGTTTTCCAACCTGTTGTTTGTCCTGGTTCTGGTCATGGGCGCAGCCCTGTTCCTGGGCAGTCGCATGCTGGATAGCCGTGGCAAAGCGCTGGCATCGGCCAACGAGACCATCGGCACCTTGCAGACAGCCAACGGCCAGCAAGCGACCGAGCTCCTAGCTCTGCAACTGCAAGCAAAGGGGTTGCGTCTGCTGCTCGACAACCAGAACGCGGTATTGACCGAGCTCGACAACCAGAACAGGAAAACCGCCGATGAACTGCAACAAGCCTTGGCCACGCCACCGGAAGGCCGCCCGGATTGCGCTCGCGAGCCTCTGCCTGGTAGCGCTTTGCGCCTGCTCCAGCCAGCCCACCACCGTGGTGAAAACCCAGGTAGTGAAGCGGCTACCACCGCCGGGGCTGGTGCCCCACTGCCCGGAGCCTGACTTTACGGGGACCACCTACGGCGACGCCGTGCGGTTTATCCCCACCCTGCAGACGACGCTGCGCCGCTGCCAGACCCAACTCAACACCCTGAACGACTGGATAACCCAAGAGGAAACCACCCCATGAGCAAGAAGATCACCCTGACCATCGCCGGTACCGACATCAGCTTTGAACCGACCATGACCGCCTACAACGGCTTCATCAACGACATGATGCCCAACGACAAGGTGGCGCCAGCTCACAACTACCTCAAGAAGATCGTCTGCACCGAGAGCAAAGAGGCCCTCGATGACCTGCTCAAGCGTCCCAGTGCCGCGCTGCAGCTGGCGGGCGCGATCAACAAAGAGTTCGCCCCTGATCTGGAAATCACCGTAAAAAACTGACCGCGCGTGCCGAGGCCATCGAGCGCAACCAACTGGAGCAGGTACTGGCACTGAGGCGCCACTACTTGCCCCATGAGGATGACGACCTCGACAACCTGGCTCGCGCCATCTGGTTAGACAAACACAACCAAGAGTCCAACGCCGCCGCCGTGGCCGAGGGCATTGCCAAAGCACTGAACGGATAGAGAACGATGGCCTGGATGGAAAAGTTGATGATGCAGGTGGCCTTGGTTGACCAGGTCACCAAGCCCCTTGCTGGCATCAATGCCCAGATGGACAAGGTCAGCAAGGCTGGCCGCCAGGGCTGGAGCAACATGGCCATGGGGGCGACTACTGTCGCCGGCGGCGTCATGGCGATCCAGGGGGCCCTCGGTCCCGCCATTGAGATGGATCGGGCGCTGGCGGAAGTGGCCTCCCTCGATGTGCAAAAGGATGTGCTCGGAGCGCTGGGCCGTGAAGCCCTCAAGCTGTCAGTGCAATACGGCGAATCTGCAACCGAGATCGTCCGTTCTTCTTACGATATCCAGTCTGCGATCGCCGGACTGGAAGGGAACGAGCTGCCCGCTTTTACCCGAGCCTCCACCACCCTGGCCAAGGCCACCAAGGCCGATACCGCCACCATCACCAACTACATGGGCACCATGTACGGCATCTTCGAGCAGCAGGCCAAACAGATGGGCAAGGCCAACTGGGTGGAGGACGTGGCCGGCAAAACCGCGCTCGCGGTGCAGTTGTTCAAGACCACCGGCCAGGGCATGGCCGATGCCTTTGGAGCTATCGGTGCCAACGCCACCGCCGCCGGCATCTCGATGGATGAGCAGTTCGCCGTGATCGGCCAACTGCAAGCCACCATGAGTGGCGGCGAGGCTGGTACCAAGTTCAAGTCGTTCCTGGCTGGTGTCGGTGGCGCTCAGAAGGCGCTCGGCATGCAGTTCACCGATTCGGCAGGCAACATGCTGCCGGTGCTGACCATCCTGGACAAGCTCAAGATGCGTTACGGCGAGACCATGAGCGTGGCCGAGGGGGACGAGCTCAAGAAGGCGTTCGGCTCGGATGAAGCGGTGGCCATGATCAAGCTGCTGATGACCAACACCAAGGGGCTGGCCACCAACATCAACGCGCTGGCCAACACCCACGGCATGGGCAAGGCCGAGCAGATGGCCGCCGCCATGACCGACCAGTGGGAACGGGTGACGCAAGCATGGTTTGCCATCCGTGCCGCCGCCTTCGGCGTGGTGCTGCCTGCCATCAATGCGGTGGTCGGCGTCTTTGCCGATGGTGCCAATGATGTGCTGCGCTGGACTCACCTTTTCCCGAACCTGACCAAGGTGGTGAGCTATGCCATGTTGACCATCGTTGGCCTGAGCATGGTCACCGGGGCGTGGATGCTGGTCGCCGGGCTCGCCAAGTTGGCCACCCTGGGGCTCGGCATCGCCTGGACCGTCATCATGGCCCCGCTCAACCTGCTCAAGGCGGGGATGGCATCGTTCCGGGCCATCATGCTTGCCGTCAATATTGCCATGTATGCCAACCCTATCGGCCTGATCATCGCCGGGATAGTGCTGCTGCTCGGTGCTGTCGCCGCTGTCATCTACTACTGGGATGACCTGAAAAAAACCTTCTCCGATTGGGGCGTGTTCCAGTTGCTCGGCAAGTCTATCGACTGGCTGATCGACAAGCTCAACATGATCCCGGGCGTCAATATCGAGGGAGGCTCCATGCCTGACCTCAACCTGCCGAACCCCGAGAACATCAATGCCCCGCTCGCCCGTTATCGCCAGGGCGGCCAAAGCAGCATCCCATCCGGTGGCCTTGGCCAGCAGCTGATCCAGGCCAATGTGGCCGCGACGACAGCCAACCAGAAGCCAACCAAGGCCATTCACATCGGCGAAGTGCACATGACCAGCCAGAACCCGATGACGCCGGAGCAGATGGCCGAGAACGCTTGGTTGGAGACGCCGTGATGAGCGATCCCAAATACATCGACATCCTGGTCATAGACGGTGCATGGCAGCTCGATGCCGGCGGCCAGCCGCGCATGACGCAAGACCGCCACAGCATCGGCCAGGACATCAAGCACCGCATCATGGAGTCGGGGCTGGCCCGCAAGCTCATCGGCGAGCGCAGCCCTACCCTGCGCGCCGACGTGATGACCGAGATAGAGCTGCTGGTCGAGAACGACGAGCGCCTGATCCCGGGCACCATCGTTATCAGCGAAGAGGCACCAGACCGGATCCTGGTCACCGCTCGCACCTATGAATTTGGCTCCCTGGAGGTAACCCTGTGAACCTGCGCCCAACCGTGGATTTTGTGGCCCTGCTGGCGAAAAGCGGGGTACCGACAACCGAGCAGGCCATGGAGGTCGAGCTCAAGAAGGAGGTGGAGGCCGCCGGCTCCCTCATCACCAACGACAGCGACGTGTCACCGTTCTGGCGTCTGGTGCGCGGCGTGGTCATCACCCCGGCGCTGTGGCTGATCCGCACCCTGCTGGCGGGCCATGTGCTGCCAGCCAGCTTTGCAGCCACCGCCAATGATGCCTATCTCGACCTCAAGGCGTGGGATGTGGATCTCACCCGCAAGGCTGCCCAGAAGACCCGGGGCCTGGTCAACTTCATCAAGGTCAACCCGAGCGAGGCCGTCACCATCCCGGCCGATGTCTGGATCACCACCGAGCGCATCAACGGCACCATCTACCGCCTGAAACCGCTGCAAGAGATGGTGAGCCCCGCCGGTGAAGCCGTGGCCAAAGTAGTCTGTGAGGCTGAGTTCGCCGGCGGCGCCTGGAATCTGGCCCCCGGCTATTACAACCTGCTGAGCAAACCGGTGACCGGCATCCTGTCCGCTCGCAACGCTGACCGGGATTGGATCACCACCCAGGGTGCCGATGCCGAGAGCAATGACGCCCTTGGCCTGCGCATTCAGAACCAGTTCTCGGCGGTGGGTCGCTATCACATCGACGCCATCTATCGCTCCATGCTCGCCAGCGTGGCGGGGATCCGCGCCGATCACATCTTCTTCGAGCACGACGCACCGCGGGGCCCGGGTACCGCCAATGCCTTCATCCTGCTGGAAGTGGGGTCCACCCCCGCCAGCTTGATCGAAAAGCTCAATGACTACGTGAACAACCAGGGCAACCACGGTCACGGCGATGACCTGCAGGTGATGGCCATGCCGGAAACAGAGCACTCGCTGCACCTGGAGCTGTGGCCGGCCGAGAACATGACAGCCGAACAGCGGCTGACGCTCAAACGTGAGGTGGAACTGATGGTGAAGGCGGCCTTTCGCCAGTCAGCGGACTATCCCTCCGTGACCCGGGCGTGGCCGCAGTCTCGCTTTTCACTGAGCCAGCTTGGCCGCGAGCTTCATCAGGCATTCACCGAGATAAAGAGCCTGCACTTCACCGAGCTGGATATCGTCTCTGGCCTCGCCATCCCGCGCCTGAGTGCGCTGGAGGTGTTCCTCCATGACTAAGACCTCCGAACTCAACCACCAGGACAAGGCCCCGCAGTTGCCAGACAGCACGGCCCCCTGGTGGGAAGACGGCAAGACCATCGCCGAGGGAGTGCAAGAGCCGGCATTCCTGGCCAAAGGCATCATGGCCTTCTGGCGTCGCCTGCGCGGCTGGCTGCTGCAACCGCTGACCCAGCAAGACCCGATGACCTGCTCGGAGGCCATGCTGGCGCTGATCGCCTGGGAGCGGGACATCACCCGCTTCAAGGGGGAACCGCTTGACCTGTTCCGCAAGAGGGTGAAGTACGCCTTCATCAATGCCCAGGACTCGGGCGAAGTGGCCGGTTTCAAGCGCATCTTTGAGCGTCTGGGCATCGGCTGGTGTGAGCTTCATGAACGCCAAGACGCTACCCCCTGGGACGTCATCACCATCGAGGTGGCCGACAGCGCCTTGGCCGCCAATCAGCAACTGATGGAGACCCTGATCCAGCACTATGGCCGCACCTGCCGCCGTTACCGCTTCCAGGTGCTCTATCCCGCCGTGGGCTACCTGCATGCTGGCCACATTGACATGGGGCACCAGGTATTTGCCGCAACCCTCAATAAACCCGCCTGCAAGGGGTACTTGCGCGCCGGTCAAATCCATTTCATTCAACACGTTTACGGGGCTACCCTGCCCCGCAAGGAGTCCTGATGAGCCAGGTCATTACCAACGCATTCGAACAATATTGGCAGTCCAGCCTAGCCGCAGAACAACCGGTCGTACTGGATGAATTCATCCTGGCTGATATCCCGAATCTGGATATCACCTCCCCCATTGACCCGGCCACCGGCCTACCGCTGGAGAGTCAGATCGTGCACCGCCAGAACGTTGACCAGCGCGGCCGCATCAACAACAACGCGGTGGCCTACACCATCGTGATGGATACCACGATCGGCGACTTCTCGTTCAACGCCATGTACCTGCGCAACAAGCAGAACGGCGTGATCGGGATGATTGTCTACAAGGGGCGAGAGACCAAGCTCAAGACCGACCAGACCACTGGCCAGACCGGTAACTCCTTGGTCAAGTCCATGCTGATGGGATACGACCAGGCCGCCGAGGCCACCCTCACCAACGTGGATGCCGGCACTTGGCAGATTGACTATGCAGCCCGCCTGCGCGGGCAGGATGAAGATCTGCGCCAGCTGGCCAGCCAGCTCTATGGCCATCACACCTTCATTGGTGATGGTTTCAAGGTCGTGCAACAGGATGGCGGCCATCAGGTTACCCAGGGCGTGGCCATCGTTGGAGGCCTGCGCATCGAGATGAAACAGCCGGAGGTCATTCACCCGGGCACCAAACCGATCGGCGTCTGGGTGGATGTGCACCGGTCCGGTTCGCTGCTCTCTGAGCATCAGAACCACTTCACCATCATCACCAGCGTGGCGGACTTGACCGACCATGTGGACAGCAATGGCTATCCGCACTACGTGGCCAAGTTGGGTACCGTGCAAGCTGACAACACTGTTATTGATGGCCGTGGGCAGGGTGGCATCGGCGGTTCAGGTGCCATCCCTGACACCTTCGCCCTCTGGAAGCGCTCGATGGCCGAAGCTGGATATGACCTGATCGGCCAGTTCGGAACCAAGATCAGAATCCAGAATGTAAATCAGGTTCTACTGAGTAAAAATGGAACCGAGGTTTATGCATGGTTAGGAGCACTACCGAAGGATGTGTCTGCTGACGAGACGCTAGAAAGTTCGAGTGGCACTGTTGCAGATACATGGGAACCGATAACTGATAAAACTTTCAGATGTGATCTTGTAAATACAGATAATGGGGATGCTCTCATTGGAGTTATCCAGCCATTTACTGGTGCAACCAAGCGAACGCAGCATGATAAAAACACAGATACAATACACATAAAAGATTTTGGTGGACTTTGTAATGGGGTGGCAAACGATGCGGCGGCACTACTGCTAGCATTGGCCACTGAGAAGAAGGTGAGCCTACCTGGTTGCACGCTCATTTCTTTGTCTACCGCTCAAGTGCCAGTATTTATGAATCACATCAACAATGTGATCCCTGACTCTCCAATAACCATTCACCTCCCTGCTGGAGATATTTCGATCCCATTACAGGTCGAAATAAATAGCCATTCTGCGATTAACATCGACCTAGTCGGGCCAGAGTCCGCACAGGTATCGTGCTCAGGTATTTTCGCGGTTACAGGTTCTGCCAAGAACTATACCGTCACTTATACGCTGACCACTGCCGCAGATGTAGCGGTGGGTAACTATCTGTATGTTGGCTATGTCGTCGGAACAGGAGACTGCAGAGTCGCAGAGGGGGTCTGGAAAGTCACTGCGGTGTCCGGTAACAACGTCACGGTAAAGCACACTTTGAATGCCACTTGGCCTGCGCTGACTGTCACTGGAGCACGCTGCATCCCTATTAAAACAATATTGCGCTGGCCAGTGACTCAACGCGGTATAGCTATCGCAGGCACTACGCTGCGCTCTATGCAGAATCTAATACTGGCCAGTCGGTTCGATATATCAAGCGGAGTTGCCGCTGACGGTTACTCCGATGGATTGCAGATTGGAGCCTCATCAGACCAATTAAATACAGACAGCACAGAAAGTAATAACTTACAACGTGGCGCAGTGTGGTGTCGTAACTTTGGTATTGTTGAATGGACCAATAATGGCCTGCAAGTAGCTGGTGGAAGCTTTGTGTTATACCAAGGAGCTATTTGCTCAAATGGATGGCGCGGATTCCAGGCTGCTAGTTGTGGTTCTATTACATCAAAATATACAGCATCAATTGGGAATGGAGCAACCGGCTATGAATCTGAGGCGAGTGGAGATATTGTCGCCAATGGTAGCATTGCAGCAGGCAATGGTCAGCAGGGTGCTTTTACAATTGGTGGCGGGTTTATTACCTTCAATAGTGGACAGTCAATTTGCAATAAAGGCAGTGGAATGGATGCTCGTAACATTTCAGGCATCGTTGCAGATAGTGCGGTTGTACGTCTCAACGGGGAGTATGGCCTGAACTCTACAAACTCTAATATTGTTTTTGGGAACGGTGCTGTGTGTGAGTCAAACACGCTGACTGATACAGTGTGTGATGAAGGGGGCACGATAGATGGCAAGGGAGCAGCAACCTTAGGCGTTATAAAAGCAAACTCCTCTGCCGGATGTACGGTAGTACTCCCTAATGGCAAAGTCGTCGCGGTAGACTCCATTCCTATCACCAATGCTGCTTCTAGTGCATCGATAAAAATGGATGTGACATCCATTGGTGACATGGTGCTTTCATTTGATAGTGCTGGCACTGGAAATTATGTAGCTAAAACAACCACTAAGTTAGACGGTGTGACGTACCCTATGGCTGATGCCGCAGTTGACTTCGGGCGTTCGGCTAATCGTTACAAAACCGGCTTTTTTTCCAACGGCACTCAGACTACCTCAGACGCCACGCTAAAAACTCCTGTTCGTCCGTTTACTACGGCTGAAATAGCTGCTGCATCCAACCTTTCACGAGAGCTGGGTATATGGGAATGGCTAGACACCCGGGGTGACAGACTCCACTGCGGATTAACTGTGCAGAAAACTATGCAAATAATGAAAGAACAGGAATTAGACCCTTTTGCATACTCATTTATCTGTTATGACGAGTGGATTGATGAGTTTGATGACAAAGGCGCGCTGGTTACTCCTGCTGGTAGCCGGTACTCATTCCGAGATAATGAGTTAAACAGATTCATCATGCGTGGCTTAGCCGCTAGGCTCGATGCAATTGAGTCGAAATAAGCCTCGCTGATAAAAGAGGGCTATTTGATGGAATTACTGATATCAGGTTGTTGCCTCGCATTTACCCTACATCAACACAGCATTGGCCAACAGCAAGGGGGCCGATACATCCTGGCCGCCCCCAACGCCATCAAGGCCATGGCCGCCAAACTGCAGGATGGTGCTGATCCCCATCTTCCGGCTGGTCCGCTCCATGCGGTAGCCTGGCTGATTGCCGGTACCAGCGAGACTGAACTGGCCACCAAACTGGCGCAGGTGTGCGCCGTGCTGCCGCTGCCGGAATGGTGCGCCACCCTGCGCCGCCTGACTGCCAGCAACGACACCATGGCCAAGCCAACAGCGGCCATGGTGTCGCGCTGGAAGGCTGACGAACCGCTGATCTGGGATCCGCTGCGCCGCCGCTTGGTGCTGACGGCTGCCAAAGATGCCTTGCAGGAAAGCGAGGGGAACTCGCCGGCACCGGCTGCCACCCGCGCCAAGCTGGCCGTGCTGACCGCCAAGCGTGCAGCCCGGGTTGCTGAACTGGATGAGGCACTGGCCCACAAGCCAAGTCTTGCCGGAATGCTGTGGAACTGGCACGGCTATGGCGATCCGGCCAGCCTCGCTGCACAGCTGCTCGACAGCGGGCACCCTGACCACAGCCACAGCATGACGGTCGGCGCCCTGCTGCTCTCCCCTTCCCCCCTCACCTACTGGCAGGAGTTAACCCAATGAGTAGAACGGCCATGCTCACCCTGGACGGTGAGCCCATTGTGATGAAGTCGATGCGGATCTCTGCATCGATGCAGTTTCAGGACAAGGACAACAGCGGCCAAACCAGCTCAACCAGCCGCTCGGAGCAGGGCGAGAAGGCCAAGGAGCTGGATGTGTCCGGGCTGGTACCGTTCAAAGACGAGAAGACCCTGAGCCGCCTGTTTGAGTTGGCTGATGCCAAGGGTGACGGCGGCAAACGCCATATCTACCGGGTCGGGTCACTGCTCGCCAAATCGGTGAAGGTGCGCCAGGCCAAGTTTGCCGGCCGCATCACCGCCAGCGAGCAGGAAGGCCTGCTGGCGTGGCAGGTGCAGTTCACCCTGCGCGAACATAACTCGGTACCGGAGAAGCGCGAGCAGCGCCTCCCCAAGGCTGCTGCCACCGTAGGGCAAGGCACCGCCAATGCCACGCCGGCGAAAACAGACAGCAGCGCGGCAGCGTCTGAGCAGGAGCAGCTCAGTTCCTGGGAGAAGGTGATGAAGGGACTGGATGACAAGCTGGGAGACGTAATGGCGTGAAATTATCGACCAATCTGACTTTGGGGGGTAAACCAGCCCACCTGGTTGACCATGATATTGTGCTCGACCTCTCTGCCGGTGGCCGCGCCTCCCTGACCATCGACGGGACTGCGACCAAGGGGCAGACCCTGACTCTGGATACCGGCTACAACGGGGAACTGCGCCGCTGGTTCACCGGTTATGTCTATGACGTACAACCCGCCGCCAACGGTACCAGCAAGCTACTCTGTCGTGAGTTGGCCGGGATCCTGGGCAGTAAGTTCCCTGTCAGTATCCAGCATGCCACCCTGCGCAGCCTGCTGGCCTGGCTGACTGACCAGACCCAGCTCACCTTCTTGCTGCCGGACGGGGCAGACTACACCGACACCCCGATCCCCAACTTCACCAGCGCCGGCACCGGCTATCAGCTGCTCGATAATGCGGGCCGCGCCTTCTCGGTGCCGGATTTCATCTGGCATCAACAACCAGATGGCGCCATCTTCGTGGGCAGTCATGCCCATAGCCGCTGGGCAGATAAGGCGGTGGAGCTGGACTCGGCCTTCTCGGCCCGCCAAGCCGGTAACGCCATCACTCTGGCCCTGATCCCGGCCATGCGCCCGGGGGCCATCGTCAACGGCAAGCGGGTGGAGCGGGTACGACTCAAGGGTGACGAAATGACCCTGACCACGGCCACACCAGGTAAACCGGTGAAGTCGGCGGAGCGGCGCAAGATGGAGGGGGAGTTCCCAGAGCTGGCCGACAACATGCACCTGCCAAAGTTCGGGCGGGTTGAGGCCATCAGCGACCAGGCCGCCGCCGGTCAGCTCAATGACCCGTTTCGTCCTCGCTATGCGGTCGATGTTCAGCTGTATGGTGAGAATGGCGAGCCAGATGAAGGGACACCGCTCTATCGAGCTGTGCCACTACCGGTCATGTTTGGCGGGCCTGAGCAGGGGCTGATGCAGTTCCCCATCGAGGGGACCATGGTCGAGCTGGGGTTTGCCTTTGGTCGGGCAGACCGGCCGTTCATCCGTACCATCCTGGGCACTGGCTGGCCTCTGCCGGATATCGCCCCGGGCGAGCAGCTACAGCAGCAACGGGCCGAGGTGTTCAGCCGTACCGATACCGTGGGCAACCAGTCACGCCATACTGACCGCCGCCAGCACGACAAGGCTATGCAGATGATCCGCGAGGCAGACGAGTACCTGGGCGAGTTCGGTAAGCACCGGATGAGCGCCTTGGCCAGTAGCGTGGAAGAGATCGGGGGCATGAAGTGCATCGAGGCGCTCGGGGATATCGAAATGCTGACCGCCGAAGACATGATCCTGGGCAGCGCCGGTAACATGAGCCAGACAGCCGGCGGCAACCTGGATGAAGATATCGCCCTGGTTCGTCGGGCACTGGCCGGCGAGCTGCAGCACTTCGAATCGCCCAAGTCGTGGATGGGTAGCGATGGGGTGAACATCTTCCGCCTGCTCAACCAGCTGATGAACGTGGTGGAGCAACTGGCCGCCACCGCCGCCAGCCATAACCACGGCGGCCCACCGCCAACCAGTGCCGATACATTCATCGGCCAGAGCGAGCAGGCCGGCCAACTGGCAAGCACCCTCTCCCCCATCATCGAGTAACCCACCAAGCGAAGAAAGCCCCACACCGTGGGGCCTTCTTCTATCTGCCTGACAGCGCCTGAGCATGGCCAGGGAATGGCGCCGCATGAAGAGGCACCATCGGGCAGGGCTGCATCATACGTGAAGCCTGAGCACGCTCACAGCCTCCGAGCACACGGCGGCGACGCCCACCGCCGCGTCTGCGCCACGGAATCCGCGCTCTTCCGCTCCCGCCTGCGCGCCGCATCAATAAAATTTTTTGCAAAAGTGGATTACCGCAAAACCATAGGCCCAGACCGCGCCAGATAAAGGATCTGCGGCCCATTGAGGATCTGAAAGGATCGAAAGAAATTGTAGGGTTTTACAGTTCGGCGGGGCTCTGGATAACGAAGGTGAAAACGTAACTCGTTGAATGTATTGGGATGGTCGTACTTTCCGTGGGGATTTGAATGATCGGGGAGGATCTGCGAGGTTGCTTGGAGCTGGCTGGAAGGCGTTTTGTTTCAGACGCTTAGGTGCAAGAAGGGGTCCTCTGAGAACTGAAATTTTGAAGGGGGAATGTGACCCTGATGTACTTGTTGGCTTATCTCACGGAAAATAGAAGCCTGTGAGATGTGGTTGGCCCTATAAGCGTGGTCAGTTTATCAGAGCCGTGGACACATTGCGGACACTAAAAACTAAAAAAACTTACAAAACAACACATTATGAATTCATAAATGGCAGCCTCGGCTGCCATTTTCATTTGTTCTGCATCAGTCTGGGGTACGGGCCGCTCAGAGCGCGTTGCGCCTGGGCCCGAATGGCAAGCGCCAGCGAAACAGGCTGTTGAGGGTGGCGCGCCACTGGTTGGGGCGCCCCAGGATCTGTCTCTGCAAACGGGTCTCTTCCTTGAGCATCACCTCATCGCTGCGGGCCCAGGCCTGATGGTAGAGCTGCTTGATCCCCGCCAGCGCGTCCGGCGACTTGGTGATGAGGGTCTTCGCGAACTCCCGCGCCTGGGCCAGCGGATCTTCGCAGACCCGGCTCACCAGCCCGAGGGATCTCGCCTCCAGCGCATCGCATTCACGCCCGCTCATGGCCAGCTCCATGGCCGTGTCCACCCCCATCAGGTTGCGCAGGGTGACGCTGCCGCTCATGTCGGGAATGATGCCCCACTTGATCTCCATCACCGAGAAGCGGCAATCCGGGGTGCTGAACCTAAAATCGGCCCCCAGCGCAATTTGCAGGCCGCCACCAAAACAGACCCCCTGGGTCACCGCAATCACGGGCACCGGCAGCTGATGCCAGCCGTAAGCCACCCGCTGGGCCAGGTTGGTCGCCTCATCCGCCTCGCGCTTGAGGATATCGAGCGCCGCCACCGGCTGCTTGAGCATGGATTTCACATCCAGTCCGGCGCAGAAGGCACGCCCTTCACCGTGCAGGATCACGGCCCGCAACCCCTTGTGCTGCGCGAGCTGCGTCAGCGTCTCGTCGATGGCGCCGAACATGCTTCTATCCAGCGCATTGAGCTTGTCCCCCCGCGCCAGCATCACTTCGGCGATGCCGTCCCGGATCTCGCACTTGACCCTTGGTTTTTCCATCTCCCTTGTCCTCTCCTTGATCCCTGTTATTGACTCACTGGTCATACCACCACGTTATCAGAGTGTTATCGCCAGGTACAGCGAGGGCATATGTTTCCCGTTGCAGATGCCGCGTGCGACTAAAGTCGGCTGGCTCAGATGCTACCGCTTTGTCAGACTGACCAGACGCCACCGGCCAAGGATTGCCATGACCACCCTGTTCAACTTTGCCCGCCCGCCGTTTGACAGCCTGAGCGCCGAGGAGCGCCAGCGGCTCGCGCAGAGCCTCTCCATCTGCTATTTCCGCGCGGGCCAGGTGGTGCTCAACGCCGGTGATATTCCGCCCGGCCTCTACCTCGTCATCAAGGGGGCGGTGGAGGAGTCGGCGCCTCACCACCACTTCGGTGACTACGGGGTCGATGATCTGTTCGACGTGCGCGCCCAGTTTGACGGCCGCTGTCGCCACAGCTTCACGGCGCTGGAAGATACCCTCTGCCAGCTGATCCCCCGCCACACCTTTCTGGCCCTCTGCGAGCAGGCGCCGGCGCTGGCCAGCTACTTCACCGCCAATCTGGTCGAGCGGCAACAGCAGCAGGAGCAACGGGAACAGCTGGGCCAGAAGAATCTGGCGGAATTTATCCTGACCCGCATCGAACCCGGCCATCTGCAGGCGCCGCTCGTCGTCGAAAACCGCCTCAGCCTGCTGGCGGCCACCGAGGCCATGGTGGCCAAGGGCACGGATTGCCTGCTCTACCCGGCGCCGGATGGCAGCCTGACCCTGGCGACCCGCAAGACACTGCTGCACGCCCTCACCCTGAAGGGACTGCCGCTGACGGCGCCACTCGCCGTGCTGACCCCGACACCGCTGATTGGCCTGCCGCTGGGCAGTTACCTGTTCGATGCCCTGTTATTGATGACCCGTCATCGCATCAAGCGGCTGGTCATCTGGCAACAAGGCGAGGTGGCGGGCATATTGCAGCTGACCCAGGTGCTGGGGCTCTTTTCCACCCACTCCCACGTGCTGACCCTGCGCATCGCCCGGGCAGACTCCCAGCCGGTGCTGGAAGCGGTGGCCCGGGAGCAGCAACAGCTGACCCGCTCCCTGTTCGGCCAGGGGATCCACACCGCCTTCCTGATGCGGCTCATCGCCACCATCAACGAACAGCTGATCGCCAAGGCCTTTGTCCTGGTGATCCCGCCCGAGGTGCAGGACAAGGTGTGTCTGCTGATGCTGGGCTCGGAGGGGCGCGGCGAGCAGATCCAGAAAACCGATCAGGACAATGCCCTGATCCTGCCCGCCGGCCTGCACTGGCCGAATCAGCAGGCCGACTTGGCCGCCTTCAGCGATCTGCTGGCCCGGCTCGGCTACCCGCCCTGCCCCGGCCGGGTGATGGTCAACAATCCGGCCTGGGTGAAGCCCCTGGCGCTCTGGCAACAGGAGATCGAGCGAGCCTGCATCGAGGCCAGTGAAGAGGATCTGCTCTGGCTCGCCACCCTGGCCGATGCCCACCCTATCGCCGGGGATCGCGGTCTGCTGCCTCCCGTCGCCCGCAAGCTGCGGGAGCAACTGGCCGATCGGCAGGATCTGCTGGCGGAGATGGTGCGGCCGGCGGTGGCCTTTCATGCGCCGCTGACTCTGTTTGGCCGGCTGGAGCGGGCGCCGGACGGGCTGGATCTCAAGCGCGGCGGCCTCTTCCCGCTGGTGCACGGTATCCGCATGCTGGCGCTGGAGGCGACCATTCTGGAGACCTCGACCCTGGGGCGCATCGAGGCGCTGGTGGCGTGCGATCGGCTCAGCGCCAGCTATGGCGCCAACCTGGCTGAGGCGTTCCGGCTCTTTATCCGCTTGCGCTTGCGCAGCCAGCTCAAGGGGGGCGACAGCCGGGTGCTGGTAAGCGAACTCAGCCACGGCGAGCGGGATCTGCTGCGCCAGGCGCTGCATCAGGTGAAGAAATTCCAGCAGTGGCTCACCTTGCACTTTCGTCTGAGACAATAGGCATGTGGAACCACTGGCGACGCCGTTGGTTTGGTCGTGCCTTCCGTGAGGGAGAGTTCGCCCCGCTCTTCGCCCCACCGCCGGGCGATGAGCGGATCGCCCTCGATTTCGAGACCACCAGCCTGGATCCCGAGCGGGCGGAGATAGTCTCCATCGGCGCCGTGCGCATCCAGGGCAACCGGCTGCTGACCGGAGAGGCGCTCACCCTCAAGGTGCAGCCACCCGCCAGTCTGAGCGCGCAATCCGTGGTGATCCACGGCCTGCGCCATCAGGATCTGCAACAGGGATTGACGCTGGAAGCCGCGCTGCACCTGCTGCTCGACTTTATCGGCCCCCGTGAACTGGTGGGCTATCACATCGCCTACGACCTGCGCATTCTCAACCTGGCCTGCCAGAGACTGTGGGGGTTGACCCTGCCCCAGCGAGGCATAGAGGTGAGCCGCCTCTATCACGACAGCCTCTACCGGCGCTATCCCGACGCCGCCATCGACTTGCATCTGGCCGCCATCTGCCAGCACCTGGCATTGCCTCCCCTGCCCGTCCACGACGCCCTGAGTGACGCCATCACGGCCGCCCTCATCTACCTGCGCCTGACCCAAGGCGGGCCATTGGCTTATCCCAAAGTCTAATTGCCCATAAATAACATTTAATTCACATTTCACTTACATGAGCAGGTCTGCTGCTCGGTAGGGACCTCCCTTCATCCACCGCTGACACTCAATGTCATGGAGAACTGCAATGGAACAGCAACCTTATCTTCGGATCCAGCAAGATCCCAACTTCCAGGAGCTGATCGCCAAGCGTCAGCGCTTCGCCTGGACCCTCTCCATCCTGATGTTGGGGCTCTACCTGGCCTTCATCATGCTCATCGCCTTTGCCCCCGGCTGGCTCGGCACCCCCTTGAGCCAGGGCTCCACCATCACCCGTGGCATCCCGGTCGGGGTGGGGCTGATCCTCGCCTCCTTCGTGCTGACCGGCATCTACGTGTTCCGTGCCAACGGCGAGTTTGACGAGTTGAACCAGAAGATCCTCAAGGGAGTGCAATCATGAAAGGCAAGTCTCTGCTGTTGCTGGCCTCGCTGGCCTCTTCCCCCCTGCTGGCGGCCGACGCGCTGACCGGTGAAGTCCATCGCCAACCCCTCAACATCTCGGCCATCGTCATGTTCGTGATCTTCGTGGCGGGCACCCTGTTCATCACCTACTGGGCCTCCAAGCGCAACCGCTCGGCCTCCGACTACTATGCCGCCGGCGGCCGCATCACCGGCTTCCAGAACGGGCTGGCCATCGCCGGCGACTACATGTCCGCCGCCTCCTTCCTCGGCATCTCGGCCCTGGTCTACACCTCGGGCTACGATGGCCTCATCTACTCCATCGGCTTCCTGGTGGGTTGGCCCATCATACTGTTCCTGATCGCGGAGCGGCTGCGCAACCTCGGCAAATATACCTTTGCCGACGTGGCTTCCTACCGTCTCAAGCAGACCGAGGTCCGCACCCTCTCCGCCAGCGGCTCCCTGGTGGTGGTAGCGCTCTACCTGATCGCCCAGATGGTGGGGGCCGGCAAGCTCATCGAGCTGCTGTTCGGCCTGCAATACCACGTCGCCGTGGTGCTGGTCGGCATACTGATGGTGCTCTACGTGCTGTTTGGCGGCATGCTCGCCACCACCTGGGTGCAGATCATCAAGGCGGTGATGCTGCTCTCCGGTGCCAGCTTCATGGCCATCATGGTGATGAAGTCCGTCAACTTCGACATAGGCGCCCTGTTCAGCGAGGCGGTCAAGGTGCATGAGAAGGGCATCGCCATCATGAGCCCGGGAGGTCTGGTGGCCGATCCCATCTCCGCTATCTCGCTCGGTCTGGCCCTGATGTTCGGCACCGCCGGCCTGCCCCACATACTGATGCGCTTCTTCACCGTGAGCGATGCCAAGGAAGCGCGCAAGAGCGTGTTCTACGCTACCGGCTTCATCGGTTATTTCTACATACTGACCTTCATCATCGGCTTTGGCGCCATCCTGCTGGTCAGCACCAACCCGGCCTTCAAGGATGCCACCGGCGCCCTGCTGGGCGGCACCAACATGGCGGCCATTCACCTGGCCGATGCGGTCGGCGGCAGCCTGTTCCTCGGCTTCATCTCGGCCGTCGCCTTCGCCACCATACTGGCGGTGGTCTCGGGCCTGACCCTGGCGGGCGCCTCGGCGGTTTCCCACGACCTCTACGCCAGCGTCATCAAGAAGGGCAAGGCCAACGAAACCGACGAGCTGCGCGTCTCCAAGTACACCACTGTGGTGCTGGGAGTGGTCGCCATCGGTCTGGGGATCCTGTTCGAGAAGCAGAACATCGCCTTCATGGTGGGTCTGGCCTTCTCCATCGCGGCCAGCTGCAACTTCCCGGTGCTCTTCCTCTCCATGTTCTGGTCCCGTCTGACCACCCGCGGCGCCGTCTACGGTGGCTGGCTCGGGCTGGTCAGTGCGGTCAGCCTGATGATCCTGGGCCCGACCGTGTGGGTGAAGGTGCTGGGCCATGCCCAGGCCATCTTCCCCTACGAGTACCCTGCCCTCTTCTCCATGGCAGTGGCCTTCATCGGGATCTGGCTGTTCTCGGTCACCGACAAGTCGCAGAATGCGGCCGACGAGCACGCCAAGTTCCTGCCCCAGTTCGTCCGCTCACAAACCGGGCTGGGCGCCTCCAGCGCCACCGCCCACTAAGCGCGGATCCCCTTTTGCAAGCCGGCCCTGTGCCGGCTTTTTTCATGGTCGCCCATCATGAGCGGCAAGCCATGCGCAATGGGGGCGGATCACAGTTCTTGCTAAAACTTTCGGGGGATCTGTGCCATAATGCGCGCCATTTGGCAGACAACCCGGGACACATCCTTTGTTAAGCAGCAACAATATCACCATGCAATTCGGCGCCAAGCCGCTGTTCGAGAACATCAACGTCAAGTTTGGCGGCGGCAACCGCTATGGCCTGATTGGCGCCAACGGCTGTGGCAAGTCCACCTTCATGAAGATCCTCGGTGGCGACCTTGAGCCCACTGGCGGTAATGTGAGCCTGGACGTCAATGAGCGCATCGGTAAGCTGCGCCAGGATCAGTTCGCCTACGAAGAGATGCGCGTGCTGGACGTGGTCATGATGGGCCACAACGAGCTGTGGGCCGCCATCGCCGAGCGCGATGCCATCTACGCCAACCTGGAAGCCACCGACGACGACTACATGAAGGCCGCCGAGCTGGAAGGTCTGGTCGCCGAGTATGACGGTTACACCGCCGAGGCCCGCGCAGGCGAGCTGCTGCTGGGTGCCGGCATTCCCATCGAGCTGCACAACGGCCCCATGAGCGAAGTGGCTCCGGGCTGGAAGCTGCGGGTGCTGCTGGCACAGGCGCTGTTCTCCAACCCCGACATCCTGCTGCTGGACGAACCGACCAACAACCTGGACATCAACACCATTCGCTGGCTGGAACAGGTGCTCAACGATCGTGAAAGTACCATGATCATCATCTCTCACGACCGTCACTTCCTGAACTCCGTCTGCACCCACATGGCGGATCTGGACTACGGCGAGCTGCGCGTCTACCCGGGCAACTACGACGACTACATGACGGCGGCCACCCAGGCCCGCGAGCGTCTGATCTCCGACAACGCCAAGAAGAAGGCCCAGATCGCCGATCTGCAATCCTTCGTCTCCCGTTTCAGCGCCAACGCCTCCAAGTCGAGCCAGGCCACCTCCCGCCTCAAGCAGATCGACAAGATCAAGATCGAGGAAGTGAAGGTCTCCAGCCGTCAGAACCCCTTCATCCGCTTCGAGCAGGAGAAGAAGCTCTACCGCAACATCCTGGAAGTGGAAGGCGTTGCCAAGGGCTACGGTGAAGCGCCCCTGTTCAAGGGCCTGAGCATGATGCTGGAAGTGGGCGAGAAGGTCGCCATTCTGGGTACCAACGGCATAGGTAAATCCACCCTGATCAAGACCCTCATGGGCGAGCTGGCACCGGACAGCGGCACCATCAAGTGGTCCGAAAACGCCCAGATCGGCTACTACGCCCAGGATCACGCCGAGGACTTCGACACAGATCTCAACGTGTTCGACTGGATGGCCCAGTGGAAACAGGCCAACGAAGACGAGCAGGCGGTACGCTCCGTGCTGGGTCGTCTGCTGTTCACCCAGGACGACATCAAGAAGCCGGTCAAGGTACTCTCCGGTGGCGAGCAGGGTCGCATGCTGTTCGGCAAGCTGATGATGCAGCGTCCCAACATCCTGATCATGGATGAGCCGACCAACCACCTGGACATGGAATCCATCGAATCCTTGAACCTGGCGCTGGAGATGTATCAGGGGACCCTGATCTTCGTCTCCCACGACCGTGAGTTCGTGTCGTCCCTGGCGACCCGCATCATGGAGCTGACCGAGAACGGCATCCGCGACTTCGGCGGTACCTACGAGGATTACCTGCGCACTCAGGGCGTGGTATAAGCCTCGCCAGCCAAGGCGCTTGAATAGAAAAAACCGGCAAGTGATTGCCGGTTTTTTTATGGCCGGGATAGTCCCCTGCTGACGATCAACCTGCTCTGCACTGCAACGCAGTCAACGCAGTCAGACTCCTGCAGATAAAAAAACGGCCCCATCACGGGGCCGTTTTCAATGGGTTGCAACCGGTCGGGTTTATTCGACTGTGGCTTCCACATCGGTGAAGTACTCGATCTTGGCAGCTTTGCGCAGCTCGTCGATCAGCGACTTGTAGCTCACCTGAGCCTTGCCCTGGCCAAGCTGGCCTTGCAGCAAGCTGACCATCTGGGATGGCTCCTTGGTCACGTTGACCTTGTCCAGGGCCACCACGACGCGATCGCCATTGGCTTCGGTCACCAGCTCGACGCTCGGCTTGCCATCCTGCGGATGAGGCATGCGGAACGCCTGGGCCAACAGGTTCTGATCCATCTCCTGAGTGAAGCGGGCAACGCCCTTGTGCGTCTCCACCTTCAGACCCAGTGCAGTCAGATCGGCCTGGATGTTCTCACCAGCCTTCAGCTTGTCCAGCAGACCCTGCGCCTTGCCACGGGCCACTTCACTGGCCTTGTCGTGCTTGATGGCAGCAATCACCTGCTCCTTGATCTCCGCCAGCGGTTTGGCCGCTTTCGGTTGATGGCCGGTGATGTGCATGACCAGGGCCTTGCCATCCGCCAGCTCGATCACGTCGGAGTTGGTGTTGTCATCGCGCAGCTGCTCGGAGAAGGCAGTGGACAGCGCCTTGGGATCATTGAGCGGTGCCGGCGCATCAGCCTGACTGAAGTAGTCAGAGGAGATGACCTTCAGGCCCATGGCATCGGCGGTCAAATCCAGCGAATCCGGGTTCTCGAAGCTGCTGTCAGCCATCTTCTGCTGCTCGGCAAAGAACAGCTCCTTGGCCTTGTCAGCTTGCAGACGGCTGATGGTCTCCGCTTTCACATCGGCAAACGGCTTGGTCTGGGCCGGTTCAACCCCCAGCAGCTTGATGACGTGGAAGCCGAACGGGCTCTTCACCACGGTGGAGAGATCGCCCGCCTTGGCCAGCGCGAAGGCCGCCTTCTCGAATGCCGGATCCATCACCCCTTTCTCGAACCAGTCGAGCTCGCCGCCCTTCTTGGCGGAGAAGGTGTCGGAAGAGTTGGCCTTGGCCAGCGCGGCAAAATCATCGCCCCCCTTGGCCTGTGCCAGCAGGGCGTCAGCCTTCTGCTCGGCCGCCTTCTCGTCCTTGCCAAACGGGATCAGGATATGCGCCACGTGACGACGCTCGGCACGCTGGAACAGGTCCTGGTGCTGATCGTAGTAATCCTGGGCATCCTGCTCGGTGACCTTGATATCCTTGCCGAGGGTGGCGGCATCCAGCAGCAGATAGTCGACCTTGACCTTCTCGTCGTTCATGAAACGGGCGCTGTTGGTCTTGTAGTACTGATCCACTTCCTCATCGGAAACTTGAACATCCCCCATGTAGGCAGCGGCAGCCAGACGCACCAGGCGCAGATCCCGGGTCTGGTTGTAGATCCGGTCGAGCTGCTCGGCTTCACCCTTGAGTGCAAATTCGGAGCCCAGCAAGGCGCCCATCAGCTGCTGACGCACCATGTCCTGGCGCAGGGAGTCACGGAACATCTCGGGGGTCATGCCGGCACGACGAATGAGCTGCAGGTAGCGGTCATTGTTGAATTTGCCATCTTCGGCAAACTCCGGCATGGCGACGATGGCCTGCTTGATCTGCTCGTCGCTGACGCGCAGACCCAGCTCGCGGGCCTTGCTGTCAAACAGGGCCTGATCGATCAGCCGGTCCAGCACACCGCGGCGGAACTGCTTCATGTAATCGGGATTGGCGGCCAACTGGCTGAAAGACTCCCCCATTTGGGATTCCATGCGGGCCCGCTCGTTGCGATAGGCATTTTCCAGCGCAGCCGAGCTGATCTCATTGCCGTTGACGGTGGCGGGGGCGGTACGTGCCGGGCCATTGAGGTAGCTACCTACACCGGCCAAGGCAAAGGAGAGGATGATCAGGCCCAAGATAACCTTGGCTACCTTGCCCTGCGCCCCTTCGCGTAGTTTATCCAACATCATGTTTGTACTTATGCTCCCGAACTCGATGGGCGTAAATAATGAAAAGGCGCACCGATTGCGATGCGCCTTGGTCAATCAGTATGAGGGAGAGCCCTCTCACTTGTCTGGTCTGCGACCAAGGACGGTGGCCGATGTGATATCAGCGCCCGGACTTAGTTGACAGCGTCTTTCAGGGCCTTACCGGCTTTGAAGGCAGGAACTTTACCAGCGGCGATTTCGATGGTCGCGCCAGTTTGCGGGTTACGGCCAGAACGGGCAGCACGCTCGCGCACGGCGAAAGTACCGAAACCCACCAGAGCAACCTGGTCACCCTCTTTCAGGGCTTCACCAACGGCGTCAATGAAAGCATCCAGCGCACGGCCAGCAGCGGCTTTGGAGATATCAGCACCGTCTGCAATCTTGTCAATCAGTTGAGATTTATTCACTCTTATATTCCCCTTTTATCGAACATCGCTGCGGCGCCGATTTCCCTGGCCACAACAAGTGGAGGTTTTATAGCAAGCCTCCTGATCAGTTGCAAGTGACAATCTAGCGCAAACCCGCGCCACATCACGCATTGCGACTCATCATGAGTACCCGATCGGTGGTCAAGGCTACTTCCGTTACCCGGCGCATGCAAGCCTTAACCACCCCCCGAATGCGCCAAATTTGCGGCGCATCAACATTTACACGACAGAAACGCGCTCAAACCCCTGCGGATTGTCCTGCAACGCCAGTTCCAGCACCTCGTCAATCCAGCGAACCGGATAGATTTCAAGGTCTTGTTTGACGTTGTCCGGGATCTCCTCGAGGTCCCGCTCGTTCTCTTTCGGGATCAGCACACGCTTGATGCCACCGCGATGCGCCGCCAGCAGCTTCTCTTTGAGACCGCCGATGGGCAGCACTTCGCCGCGCAAGGTGATTTCCCCCGTCATGGCCACATCAGCACGGACCGGATTGCCGGTCAAGCTGGAGACCAGGGCGGTACACATGGCGATACCGGCACTCGGACCGTCTTTCGGGGTCGCCCCTTCCGGCACGTGCACGTGGATATCGCGCTTCTCGTAGAAGTCCGCATTGATGCGCAGCTTCTCGGCACGGGCCCGCACCACCGTCATGGCGGCCTGGATGGACTCCTGCATCACGTCACCGAGCGAACCGGTGTAGGTGAGCTTGCCCTTGCCCGGCATGTTGGTGGTCTCGATGGTGAGCAGATCGCCCCCCACTTCGGTCCACGCCAGACCACATACCTGACCCACCTGGTTCTGGTCGGTGGCCTTGCCGTAATCGAAACGCTGTACCCCGAGGAACTCCTTGAGGTTGGCCTGATTGACCTGAACATGCTTGATGCTCTTGTCCAGCAGGATGCGCTTGACCGCCTTGCGACAAATCTTGGAGATCTCGCGCTCCAGATTCCGCACCCCCGCCTCGCGGGTGTAGTAGCGGATCACCCCGACCAGGGCAGAATCTTCGATGGTGATCTCGGACTCTTTCAGGCCGTTGCGCTGGATCTGCTTGGCAACCAGATGCTGCTTGGCAATGTTGAGCTTCTCGTCTTCGGTGTAACCGGAGAGACGGATCACTTCCATCCGGTCCAGCAGCGGACCCGGGATGTTCATGGAGTTGGAGGTGGCCACGAACATCACGTCCGACAGGTCATAATCCACTTCCAGGTAGTGATCGTTGAAGCTGTTGTTCTGTTCCGGATCCAGCACTTCCAGCAAGGCGGATGCGGGATCGCCACGCATGTCCGAGCTCATCTTGTCGATTTCATCGAGCAGGAACAGCGGGTTCTTCACGCCAACCTTCGCCATCTTCTGGATGAGCTTGCCGGGCATGGAGCCGATGTAGGTACGACGGTGACCGCGGATCTCCGCCTCGTCACGCACGCCGCCGAGCGCCATGCGCACGTACTTGCGACCGGTCGCCTTGGCGATAGACTGGCCCAGCGAGGTCTTGCCCACACCGGGAGGCCCGACCAGACAGAGGATGGGGCCCTTGAGCTTGTTCACCCGCGCCTGCACCGCCAGGTACTCGAGGATGCGATCCTTGACCTTCTCCAGGCCAAAGTGATCCGCGTCCAGCACCTCTTGCGCCTTGCCAAGGTCTTTCTTGACCTTGGAACGCGCCTTCCACGGCACCTGCACCATCCAGTCGACGTAGCTGCGTACTACAGTGGCTTCGGCAGACATGGGGGACATCATCTTCAGCTTGGAGAGCTCGGCCTGGGCCTTGTCACGGGCCTCCTCCGGCATCCCCGCCTCTTCAATCTTGCGATTGAGGGCTTCGAATTCATCCGGGCTGTCTTCCAGCTCACCCAGCTCTTTCTGGATGGCCTTCATCTGCTCGTTGAGGTAGTACTCACGCTGGCTCTTCTCCATCTGCTTCTTGACGCGAGTGCGGATGCGTTTTTCGACCTGCAGCAGGTCAATCTCCGACTCCATCATCGCCATCAGAAACTCGATGCGCTCGGACACAGAGGCGATTTCCAGCACCTTCTGCTTGTCTTCGAGCTTGAGCGGCATGTGCGCGGCCATGGTATCGGCCAGACGCGCAGCGTCGTCGATCGCCGAAATCGAGGTCAGTACCTCGGGCGGGATCTTCTTGTTGAGCTTGATATAGCCTTCAAACTGACCGATGGCGGAGCGTACCAGCACATCCTGGTCCTTCTCGTCGATGGCGGTGGAGGCGATGTACTGCGCCTCACCGACGAAGAAGTCCTTGTCATCGATCATCCGCTCAAGACGGGCACGCTGGCCACCCTCCACCAGCACCTTGACGGTGCCATCAGGCAGCTTGAGCATCTGTAGAATATTGGCCACTGTCCCGACGGAGAAGATCTCCTCGACCGTCGGCTCATCGGTTGACGCATCCTTCTGGGCCACCAGCAGAACTTTCTTGTCCTGCTCCATGGCCGCTTCCAGACAGCGAATGGATTTTTCCCGCCCCACAAAGAGTGGAATGACCATGTGGGGGTAAACCACCACGTCACGAAGAGGCAGGACGGGAATCTCGATGCGTTCTGAACGCTCTAGGTTCATATATGTCCTCTCGGCTTGTTATACCGTTGGCAAAGCGCTTGGCTGAGTATATGGGGGCGCAGAGATGAGATTCAATCGCCGAAACCGTAAAAAGCATGAAAGGGGCAAAAAGCCCCTTTCATTTGATTAAAAATCAGACTGTTACTCTGATGCGGCGGCCTGGGTCTCGGGATTTTCGTAGATCATCAAGGGCGCGGAGTCCCCTTTGATCACCGTCTCGTCGATCACCACCTTGCTGACACCGTCCAGGGACGGCAGGTCATACATGGTATCGAGCAGCACGGCTTCCACTATGGATCTCAGACCACGGGCACCGGTTTTCCGCTCCATCGCCTTGCGCGCAATGGCGTTCAGGGCGTCGTCACGGAACTCCAGCTCCACCCCTTCCAGATCGAACAACGCGGCATATTGCTTGGTCAGCGCGTTTTTCGGCTCTTTCAGGATCTGGATGAGGGCAGCCTCGTCCAGCTCAGTCAGGGTCGCCACTACTGGCAGACGACCGATGAACTCGGGGATCAGACCGTATTTGATCAGATCTTCCGGCTCCACCTTGGCGAAGTTCTCGCTCAGGGTCGCTCTGGCATTCTTGGATTTGACGTCAGCGCCAAACCCTATGCCGGTGCCCTTGACCGAGCGCTGCTCGATGACCTTGTCCAGACCGGCAAAGGCGCCACCACAGATAAAGAGGATCTTGGAGGTATCGACCTGCAAGAACTCCTGCTGCGGGTGCTTGCGTCCACCTTGCGGCGGGACGGAAGCTATGGTGCCTTCGATCAGCTTGAGCAGGGCCTGCTGCACCCCTTCCCCGGACACATCGCGGGTAATGGAGGGGTTGTCTGACTTGCGGGAGATCTTGTCGATCTCGTCGATGTAGACGATGCCACGCTGGGCCTTCTCTACGTCGTAGTCACACTTTTGCAGCAGCTTCTGGATGATGTTCTCCACGTCTTCGCCCACATAACCGGCTTCGGTCAGGGTGGTGGCGTCGGCCATGGTGAAGGGCACATCCAGCAGACGAGCGAGTGTCTCGGCCAGCAGCGTCTTGCCGCTACCGGTCGGGCCAATCAGCAGAATGTTGGACTTGCCCAGCTCCACACCACCGGCTTCGCTGCTGTTGCGCAGACGCTTGTAGTGGTTGTAGACGGCCACGGCCAACACCTTCTTGGCATATTCCTGCCCGATCACATAGTCATCCAGGTGAGCACGGATTTCATGAGGGGTCGGCAGCTCGCTACCATCGCGCTTGGGAGAGATCTCGCGGATCTCTTCGCGGATGATGTCGTTGCACAGCTCGACACACTCATCACATATGTAGACGGAAGGGCCAGCGATCAGCTTGCGCACTTCATGCTGGCTTTTGCCGCAAAAAGAGCAGTAGAGCAGCTTATCACCCTCACCCTTGCGTTTTTCTGTCATTCAGCAACCTCGTTTTATCAATAGAGGATGGATCGTCCTGTTGAGTTTACAACAGTCCGGGACACCCTGCTCAGCCGCGCTGGCTCAGGATACCGTCTACCAGGCCATAGGCCACGGCTTGATCGGCCGACATGAAATTGTCACGGTCGGTATCACGCTCTATGGTGGCCATGTCCTGTCCGGTGTGGAAGGCCAGACGATCGTTCAGGGTATTCTTGATCTTCAGGATCTCCTGGGCATGGATCTGGATGTCAGATGCCTGGCCCTGGAAACCGCCCAACGGCTGATGGATCATCACGCGGGCATTGGGCAGGCAGAAGCGCTTGCCCTTGGCACCACCGGCCAGCAGGAAGGCGCCCATGGAGCAGGCCTGCCCCATGCAAACTGTGCTGACATCCGGCTTGATGAACTGCATGGTGTCATAAATGGACATGCCGGCCGTGACGGCACCACCCGGAGAGTTGATGTAGATGCTGATGTCCTGATCAGGGTTCTCTGACTCCAGGAACAGCAGCTGGGCTACCACCAGATTCGCCATGTGATCCTCGACCTGACCGGTCAGGAAGATCACCCGCTCCTTCAGCAGACGAGAATAGATGTCGTAGGAACGCTCCCCTTTTGCAGTCTGCTCTACCACCATGGGGATGAGCGCATTGCGTGGGGATTCAGTCACATCGTTATAGTTCTTGTACATAAGGCATTGTCCCTAAAATAAAATGGCCCGAGTGGAGATCACACGAGCCATTATACTTAACAGTCTTGACCTTAAGTCAAATGTTCTTAGGCAGCGGCACCGGACTTGTTGATCACTTCGTCAAAGGCAACTTCTTTCTCGCTCACTTGCGCCTTGGACAGGATCAGGTCGATGGCTTGATCTTCAACCGCCAGATTGCGCACGCCATTCAGCATTTGCTCATTCTTCTGGTAGTACTCGATCACTTCCTTCGGATCTTCGTAGGCAGTGGCCATGGACTCGATGATGCTGGTCACGCGGGCATCGTCAGCCTTGATCTCGTTGGTGCGGATGACGTCACCCAGCAGCAGACCTACGCGAACACGACGCTCGGCCTGGGCCTGGAACAGCTCGGCCGGCAGCTCAGGTGCGTTGCCGCCCTGGAAACCACCGAAACGCTGCAGGGCCTGTTGACGCAGGGTGTCGATTTCCTGAGCAACGGCAGCCTTCGGCAGATCGATCTGGTTGGCTTCAACCAAGCCGTTCAGCACTTGCTCTTTCACGCTGTTTTTCAGGGCTTGAGCCAGTTCGCGCTCCATGTTCTTGCGCACTTCGGCTTTCAGCTCTTCAACGTTGCCGCTCTCGATGCCGAAACGCTTGACGAACTCTTCGGTCAGCTCAGGCAGGATCTGCTCTTCAACCTTGTTCAGCTTGGAAGCGAACTTGGCGGCTTTGCCTTTCAGGTTTTCGGCGTGGTAGTCAGCCGGGAAGGTCACGTCGATGGTGAACTCGTCGCCTGCTTTCTTGCCCATGATGGCGTCTTCGAAGCCCGGGATCATGCGGCCGGCACCCAGTACCAGGTTGAAGCCTTCGGCTTTGCCGCCGTCGAACTCTTCACCGTCGATGGAACCGATGAAGTCCATGGTCACACGCATGCCATCGGCAGCGGCGGCATCAACATCAGCCCAGGTGGCGTGCTGCTTGCGCAGGGTGTCGATCATGTTGGCCAGATCTTCATCCTTGACGGTCGCAACCGGCTTCTCGACCTTGATGGTCTCGAGGCCAGCCACTTCAAACTCGGGGTACACTTCGAAAGTGGCGCTGAATACGAAGTCCTGACCTTCCTGGATCTCTTTCGGATCCATGGTCGGGGCACCGGCCGGGCTCAGTTTGTTTTCGATGATGGCCTTGATGAAGTTGCTCTGCATCATTTCATCAGCAACGCGAGCGTGAGCCATGGCACCGAACATCTTCTTGATGATGGTCACCGGAGCCTTGCCAGGACGGAAACCGTCGATGCGACGGGTTTTGGCCAGGCCATTCAATTCTTTACGCACGGCAGCGTCAACGGTAGCAGCCGGTACAGTGATGGTAAGACGGCGTTCCAGACCCTGGGTTGTCTCTACAGAAACTTGCATTCTTTTACCTCGTTCAACTCAGCACTGTGTGCTGACCCTTATTGCCCCTGGGCAAAGCCCGGAGTCTTCCTGTTTATAAAGACAACGACTGTCTTTGTGATGAGAAAATATGACGCGACATTATAGCGGCGCACTTTGGTCGAGTCGAGCCACACATCCCCCAACGGGGGTGCAGATGGCACAATTCGCGCAAATCTGACTCTTATATGGGGAAGCCCAGGCCCGACTTCAAGCGCGCAATGCACAAGAATTTGCACTTGCTCACCTTTTTTCGCGCAAAGGCCTACTTTTTCACCTCATTTCCCGCTAAAAAGCCACCCGGTTCGCGGGCTGCGACCCAAATTGTCCACCCCATCACATCAACCATTGCGTCCATGGCTGCTGCTCGCTATGGTGACAGCCAAATTTATGAGTCTGGAGTGACCAACATGGCCTTTTTCCGCTTCTTGTTTAACCTGCTCTGGTTTGTACTGGGGGGCGTCTTCATGGGGCTGGCCTGGTGGCTGGCCGGGCTGCTCTGCTTTGTCTCGCTGATCGGGATCCCCTGGGGTCGCGCCTGCTTCGTCATCGGCACCTTCACCTTCTTCCCGTTTGGCAAGCAGGCGGTGAGCCGCAAGAGCATGACGGGGCAGAGTGACATAGGCACAGGCACCCTGGGGCTGATTGGCAACATCCTCTGGTTCCTGGTGATCGGGATCTGGCTGGCCATCGGCCACATCGCCTCGGCGCTGGCCTGCTTCGTGACCATCATAGGCATCCCGTTTGGCATCCAGCACCTCAAGCTGGCGCTGATTGCCCTGGCCCCCATAGGTCAGATGGTGGTGACCAACCACGAAGCCGAATCCGGTCGCTACATTCGCTGAACACCACGAAAATCGCACAGGCAAGCTGCCTGCGCCGCAAAAAAAGGGCAGACTAGAGTCTGCCCTTTTTCATTGCCACCGTCCGAGGCCAACCATGCTTCCCAGCCACTTTTTCGCCAATCTCGCCCGCATGAAACTCATCTATCGCTGGCCGCTGATGCGCAACATACAACCCGAAAACATCGCCGAGCACAGTCTGCAGGTGGCCATGGTGGCCCACGCCCTCGGGCTCATCCACAATCGGCTGTTTGGGGGCAAGGTCGATGCGGATCGCGCCGCCGTGATGGCGCTCTATCACGACAGCAGCGAGGTGCTGACCGGCGATCTGCCTACCCCGGTCAAGTACTTCAATCCAGAAATTGCCCGGGAGTACAAGAAGATAGAGCTGGCCGCCGAGCAGCGCCTGCTGGCCATGCTGCCGCCGGAACTGGTGGAGGATTTTCGCCCCCTGCTGGACTCGGGCGCGCAGGATGCCGAGCTGGCCCGGCTGGTGAAGGATGCCGATACCCTCTGCGCCTACACCAAGTGTCTGGAGGAGATCAATGCCGGCAACCGGGAGTTCGAGCCGGCGCGCAAGCGCCTCGAAGCCATGCTGGAGGCGAGGATGAGCCCGCAGATGCGCTACTTCATCGACGTCTTCGTGGCCAGCTTCTCGCTGCCGCTGGATGAGCTCAACGCCCACTAAGCCAGTCCAAACGGCCTGAAAACAGAAGGGCCCGCCGGTTTGCACCGGTGGGCCCTTCGTTCTTTATCAGCAGATCAGATGCCGTGCATCAGTGTCCCAGCTCCCGGGACGGCACCAGACCGCTCGCCCGCCAGGCAGGGTAAAGCGTCGCCAGCAGACTCATCAGCATGGCCGCGCCGGTCACGATCAGCAGATCCTGCATGTGCAGTTCGGTCGGCAGGAAGTCGATGAAGTAGATGTCGGGGTTGAGGAACCTGTGGCCTATCAGCCCCTCGATGAAGCTCAGGATCTGGGTCAGCTTGCTGGAGAGCAGGCCGCCGAGCAGGGCCCCGAGCAAGGCGCCGAGCACCCCGTTCACCATGCCCTGAATGACGAAGGTGAGCCGGATCTGACCCGGGCTCGCCCCCATGGTCTTCAAGATGGCGATCTCGCTGCGCTTCTCGTTCACCGCCATCACCAGGGTGGAGACTATGTTGAAGCAGGCCACCGCCACCACCATCAGCATCACCACGTACATGACGGTACGCACCATCTGGATGTCCTGATAGAGATAGCCCTGGCGGCTCATCCAGCTGCTGATATAGACGTAGTGCGGGAATTTCTGGGCGGCGGCCACAGTGATGGACTGCGCCTTGAGCACGTCGTTCACCTTGAGGCTGAAGCCCTCCACCGCACTGCCCATGCCGGTAATGGCCTGGGCATCGGCCAGGTGCATAAAGCCCAACACGCCATCTAATTGGCCGCCGATCTCCAGCAGTCCCACCACCTTGAGGGATTCCCGTTTCGGGTTCTTGATGGCGGACGCATCGCCCGCCTGGGGCAGCAAGAGAGCGACCGTATCCCCGATGGTGACCCCCAGCTTGTCTGCTATGGTCTTGCCGAGAATGAGCCCGTGCTCACCGGCCTGCAGCTCGCGCAGACCGCGCCCCGTCATGTACTTGCCCGCATCGGACAGATTGGCTTCGAGCTCGGGCAGCACGGCGCGCACCTGCAATCCCTTGAGGGCATTGCCGTGCTCCAGCAGCCCATCGAGCCGGATGACGGGCGCGGCGGCTTCCACGCCGGGCTGGGCCAGCAGGTAGTCCCGCAGTTTTGGCCAGTCGGGCAGCGGCGCCTCCATCCCCATCAGCTCACCATGAGGCACCACTGAGAGCACCCTGTCTTTGAGCTCCCGCTCGAACCCGTTCATGGCAGACAAGCCCAGAATGAGCGCCATCACCCCGAGGGCGATACCGATGAGGGAAGAGGCGGAAATAAAGGCGATGAAGCCGTTGCGACGACGGGAGCGGCTGTAACGCAGGCCCAGAAAGAGGGGCAGCGGTTTGAACATCAGGCGACCTCCGCCATGATGCCGCTCACCAGGGTCACCCGCCGATGGAGCTTGGCAGCCAGGCTGAGATCATGGGTGACCACCACAAATGCCGTGCCCAGCTCGCGGTTGAGCTCGCACAAGAGCTCGTAGACGGCGGTGGCGCTGGCGTGATCCAGGTTGCCGGTGGGCTCGTCCGCCAGCACCAGGCTCGGCTCATTGACCAGGGCGCGAGCGATGGCCACCCGCTGGCGTTCGCCACCCGAGAGCTCGGAGGGCCTGTGATTCAGGCGATGGGAGAGCCCCACCCGCCCCAGCATGCGCGTCGCCTTGTCGGTGGCGCTGGCCACAGACTCGCCGGCGATCAGCAGCGGCATGGCGGTGTTCTCCAGGGCGGTGAACTCGGCGAGCAGGTGGTGGAACTGGTAAACAAAACCCAGCTCCTGATTGCGGAATCTGGCCTGGGTGCGACTGTCCCAGTGGTGGATGTCCTGCCCCTTGAACAGCACGGCGCCGCTCGACGGGTTGTCCAGCGCCCCCATCAGGTGCAGCAGCGTGGTCTTGCCCGAGCCCGAGCTGCCCACCACCGCCAGCATTTCGCCGGGGGCGACGGACAAGTCGATCCCCTTGAGCACCTGGGTCTCCAGCTCGCCCTCTTTATAGACATGATTCAGAGCCTGGCAACGCAGCAGAGGTTCACAGGAGAAGGGTTCATTCATAAACGGGGCTCCACTAACGCCGGATGTAACAAGAGAAGATGACTTATTCATAACGCAGTGCCTCGGCCGGTTTCACCCGGGCCGCACGGGCCGCAGGGTAGAGGGTGGCGCTGAAGCTGAGCAGCACGGCCCCCAGCAAGATGGTGATGACCTGAGCCGGCTCCACTATCACCGGCAGACCGCTGCCACCGGCCGTCATGTAGAGGTTGAGCCCCACCGCATCGAGCAGGGGGTTGAGGCCGAGCGAGAGGCCGAGCCCGGCCATACCGCCGAGCAGGGCGCCGATCACACCGCTGGAGGCGCCGAGTACCATGAAGATCTTGACTATCCCTGCCTCGCTCATGCCCATGGTGCGCAAGATGGCCACCTCCCCTTCCTTGTCGGTGACCACCATCACCAGCGCGGAGAGGATGTTGAAGGTGGCGACCGCGATGATCAGCACCAGCATCAGCCCCATCATGCGCTTCTCCATGGCGACGGCCTGGAACAGCTCGCCACGCTCGCGGCGCCAGTCCTGCCACTCCAGTCCGTCCGGCAGCGCCGTCTTTATCACCTGATCGGCGGCGAAGGGATCGTCCAGCCAGAGCCGAATGCCGCCGACGGTTTCTGTCGGCAGGCGCAGCAGACGCTGGGCATCCCCCAGCGCGATCAGCGCGACCTGGCTGTCCACGTCGGCACCAACCCCGAAGATCCCGGAGACGGTAAACAGCCGCTGGGCCGGCACCCGGCCAAAGGGGGTGAAACGGGTGCCTTCGGTCAGGATCAGACGAACCTGATCGCCCATGGAGACCTTGAGGCGATTGGCCACCCCCTGCCCCAGCACTATGTGGTATTCACCGCGCTGCAGGCTGTCGAGGCGTCCCATCTGCATCTGGGCATGCAGTATGTCATCCTTTGGCCAGCGGGCCGGATCTATGCCCTGCACGCTGACGCCGGTGAGCTGACCCGGGCTCTGCAGCATGCCTTCGCTGTCGAGCATGGGGGCGCTGGCGATCACATGGGGCAATTTGGCCAGATCGGGCAAGCCTGCGGGCTGGGCGTCGATGCGGCCAGCCTGATTGGTCACCACCACATGGGGGATCACTCCCAGGATGCGCCCCTTGAGCTGCCCCTCGAAGCCGTTCATCACGGAGATGACCACCATCAAGGCCGCGACCCCGATGGCGATACCAAAGGTGGAGAACAGGGAGATGAATGAAACGAAGCGGTTACTGCGTCGTGAGCCTGCGTAGCGAAGGCCTATGGCCAGCGACAGCGGCTGAAAAAGTCCAGTCTTCAAGGATATCTACGTTGCCAACAAAATAAGATACCGGATAATAAAGGGAAACCGTCCATGACAACAAGGGATAGCCTCCATGCAGGAACAGTTCTTCAGCGTCACCCATGCCACCCCGGTCAATGTGATCCCCATGCCCGGTGACTTTCATCTGCCGACGCTGGAGGCACTGGAAGCCGAACTGCCCGAACCCTTTCGCATCGCCTCCTCCATCACCTCCATCGACATGGTGACCAGTCGCCTGATGCGCAACCAGAACGAGTCGATGCACGACCTGGTGGAGATAGTCAATCAGCAGTCCCGCAAGATCGACATGATCATGGGCTATGTGCTGTCGGTGCAGGATCACCCCGAACATCGCTTCCACACCCTGCGCTTTGGCGCCGGCCAGCTCACTTACCTGCATCCGCGCCAGGGCCATGGTGAACCGCCGCACCTGCACCAGATAGTGCGGCTCAAGATCTTCCTGCGGGAAGAGGCTTCCGCCATCTACTGCTACGGCCAGGTCAAGCAGCTGGAACCGAGCGAGCACGGCATGCACGTGGTGCTCGACTATGTGCGGATCCGCGAGGATGACCGCGAACTGCTGGTGCGTGCCAGCCTGCATGTGCAATCCAAGCAACTCAAACTTCGTGCGCAAGACCGCCAACGTTAAAAGAATCGAATGATGCCAATGAAGCTTCCCGCCTTGCCCGCCAAGGCGGGCCAAAAGTTAACGCTCGGCCAGTTGACAGGCAGCAGCCTCTCGCTGGTTGCCGCCCGCCTCACCCAGGAGGCCGACCGCCCCGTCCTGCTGGTGACCGCCGATACCCCGAGTGCCCTGCGCCTCGAGCAGGAGCTGCAGTTCCTGCTGGCAGATCAGGGCTTGCCTGTGCTGATGTTCCCGGACTGGGAGACCCTGCCCTACGACACCTTCTCTCCCCATCAGGACATCATCTCCCAGCGCCTCGAGACCCTCTACAAGCTGCCGCAGATGAGCGCCGGCGTGCTGATCGTGCCCATCTCCACCCTGATGCTGCGCTGCGCCCCCCGGGTCTATCTCGACAAGTACAGCCTGATGGTGAAGGCCGGCCAGCGTCTCAACCTGCAACAGTTGCGGGGGCGCCTGGCCGAAGCCGGCTACGTGGCGGTGGAACAGGTGCTGGAGCACGGGGAATTTGCCGCCCGTGGCTCACTGCTCGATCTCTTCCCCATGGGCAGCAACAGCCCCTATCGCATCGACTTTTTCGATGACGAGGTGGACTCCATACGCCCGTTCGATCCCGAGACCCAGCGCTCCAGCGAACCGGTCAAGACGGTCAGCCTGCTGCCGGCCCGGGAGTTTCCCACCGACGAGGCCGCCATTGAGCTGTTTCGCGGCCAATTTCGCGAACAGTTCGAGCTGTCGCGCGCCGAGGGCTCCGTCTATCAGGAGGTGAGCAAGGGGCGCTGGCCCGCCGGCATCGAATACTATCTACCGCTCTTCTTCAGTCAGACCGCCAGCCTGTTCGATTATCTGCCGGACAACACCCTGCTACTCACAGTAGGGGATATCTATCCCGCGGCCCAGCGGTTCTGGAACGACATAGGCCAGCGCTATGAGGACAGACGCTGGGACAACACCCGCCCGCTGCTGCCCCCTCAACAAATCTACCTGCCGGTGGAGCAGCTGTTTGCGGCGCTGGGCCACTATGGCGCCGTGCGGTTGCAGGAGGTAGCCACCGACGGCGGGGCCGGCCAACGGGATCTCCCCATAGCCCCCCTGCCCGACCTGCAGCTCGATCACAGCAAGGAGCAGCCCATGCTGGCGCTGGGCCAGTTCCTGGACAGCTTCACGGGCCGCACACTGTTTGCGGTGGAATCCGAAGGACGCCGGGAAGTGCTCGGCGATCTGCTGGCACGAATATCCTTGCAACCCAAGGAGTTCGCCTCCCTCGAGTCCTTCATGGCGAGCAAGGCGCGCCACGGCCTGCTGGTGGCGCCACTGGAGCGAGGCTTCCTGCTGCAGGAGAGCGGCAAGGACGCGCTCGCCCTCATCACAGAGACCGAGCTGCTGGGGGGCAAGGTCCGCAGCAAACGCGCGCGGGAGAAGAGCAAGAACCTGAGCTCGGACGCCGTGATCCGCAACCTCGGCGAGCTGACCCAGGGCCAGCCTGTGGTGCACCTGGATCACGGGGTCGGCCGCTATCTCGGACTCGAGACCATAGATGCCGGCGGTCTGCCCACCGAGTTCCTGACCCTGGAATACGCCGGTGGCGACAAGCTGTTCGTGCCGGTGACCAGTCTGCATCTTATCAGCCGCTATACGGGTTCTGACAACCCGCCCAGCCACAAGCTCGGCGGCGAGGCCTGGGTCAAGGCGCGGCGCAAGGCGGCGGAGAAAGTGCGCGACGTGGCGGCCGAGCTGCTGGATGTGTACGCCCTGCGGGCGGCCCGTCACGGTTTTGCCTTCCAGCACGACAGGGAGGCCTACCGCCAGTTTGCCGCCGGTTTCCCGTTCGAGGAGACAGAAGATCAGCTCAACGCCATCAACGCTGTGCTGGGGGACATGTGTCAGGCCAAGAGCATGGACCGGCTGGTATGCGGCGACGTGGGCTTTGGCAAGACGGAAGTGGCGATGCGAGCGGCCTTCGTGGCGGTCCATGGCGGCAAGCAGGTGGCCGTGCTGGTGCCGACCACCCTGCTGGCCCAGCAGCACTACGACAACTTCCGCGATCGCTTCGCCAACTGGCCGGTGCGGGTCGATGTGTTGAGCCGCTTCCGCTCCGCCAAGGAGCAGAATGCCGTCATGAAAGAGCTGCGCGAGGGCAAGGTCGACATCATCATAGGCACCCACAAACTCTTGGGTTCAGAGCTCACCTTCAAGGATCTGGGGCTGCTGGTCGTCGATGAGGAGCACAGATTCGGGGTGCGCCAGAAGGAGAAGATCAAGGCGCTGCGGGCCGACGTGGATATTCTCACCCTCACGGCGACGCCGATCCCGCGTACCCTCAACATGGCGATGGCCGGCATGCGGGATCTCTCCATCATAGCTACCCCGCCCGCCAAGCGGCTCGCCATCAAGACCTTCGTACGCCAGCAGGAGCCCGCGGTCACCCGCGAGGCCGTGCTGCGTGAACTCAAGCGCGGCGGCCAGGTCTACTACCTGCACAACGACGTGGAGAGCATCGAAAAATGCGCCAGCGATCTCGCCGAACTGGTGCCCGAGGCGCGCATCGGCATCGCCCACGGCCAGATGCGCGAGCGCGATCTCGAGCGAGTCATGTCGGACTTCTACCACCAGCGCTTCAGCCTGCTGGTCTGCACCACCATCATAGAGACCGGCATAGACGTGCCGAGTGCCAACACCATCATTATGGACCGCGCCGATCATCTGGGGCTGGCCCAGCTGCATCAGTTGCGGGGCCGGGTTGGCCGCTCCCACCACCAGGCCTATGCCTACCTGCTCACCCCCCATCCCAAGCTGATGAGCAAGGATGCGGTCAAACGGCTCGAGGCCATCGCCTCGCTCGAAGATCTCGGTGCCGGCTTTGCGCTGGCGACCCACGATCTGGAGATCCGCGGCGCCGGCGAACTGCTGGGCGACGATCAGAGCGGCCAGATCGAATCGGTCGGCTTCACCCTCTACATGGAGATGCTGGAGCAGGCGGTCGAGGCGCTGAAAAATGGCAAGGAGCCGTCGCTGGAGCAGCTGATGAGCCAGCACACCGAAGTGGAGCTGCGCCTGCCCGCGCTCTTGCCGGACGACTACATACCGGACGTCAACATGCGCCTCTCCATGTACAAGCGCATCGCCAGCGCGGCGGACGAGCAGGAGCTGCGCGAGTTGAAGGTGGAGCTCATCGATCGCTTCGGCCTGCTGCCGGAGGCAACCAAAACCCTGATGGAGCTGGCCGCCTTCCGCCAGCGTGCCACCGCCCTTGGCATTCGCCGGGTGGAGATGAGCGAGCGCGGCGGTTACCTGGACTTCACCCAGGAGACCCGGGTCAACCCTGGCTATCTGGTCAAGCTGCTCTCCGAGCAGCCGCGCATCTACAAGATGGATGGGCCGACCCGCTTGCGCTTCCAGGTGCCGACCCAAGACCGCGCCATGCGCCTGAAACTGGTGGATGGCTTGCTGGCGGATCTTGCCAGCCATACCAGTCACTGAGGCAAGCGACCTCACCCAAACAAAACGGGAGCCAAATTGGCTCCCGTTTTTTATCTGCTCATCGCAGGCACGACATCCTGGCATCACCCCTGACTGGCAGGATCCTCATGGGCGGAGAACTCCCGCATGAAGGCCTCGGCCCGCTCCACCATCTTGGTGGAACCGACGAAGTAAGGGGTGCGCTGGTGCAGTGCTGTGGGCTGCACATCCATGATCCGGCCGAAACCGTCGGACGCCTTGCCACCGGCCTGCTCCACCAGAAACGCCATGGGGTTGCACTCGTAGAGCAGGCGCAGCTTGCCGTTCGGAGAATTGGTGCCGGACGGATAGATGTAGATGCCGCCCTTGAGCAGGTTGCGATGGAAATCGGAGACCAGTGAGCCGATGTAGCGGGAGGTGTAGGGTCTGTGGGTCGCCTCGTCCCGCTCCTGGCAATATTTGAGGTATTTCTTCACCCCGTCCGGGAACTTGATGTAGTTGCCCTCGTTGATGGAGTAGATCTTGCCCTCCTCCGGGATGCGGATGTTCTCGTGGGAAAGGCAGAAGCAGCCGATGGAGGGGTCGTAGGTGAAGCCGTTGACACCAAAGCCGGTGGTGTAGACCAGCATGGTGGAGGAGCCGTAGACCACGTAACCGGCGGCGACCTGGCGGTTGCCCGGCTGCAGGAAGTCTTCCAGGGTAACACCGGCACCGGGCGTGCTGACGCGGCGGTAGATGGAGAAGATGGTACCGACCGAGACGTTGACATCTATGTTGGAGGAGCCGTCGAGCGGGTCGATCAGCACCACGTATTTGGAGTGACGGGAGAGCTCGGAATCGAAGGAGACAAAATCCTCCTCCTCTTCGGAGGCCATGCCGCACACTTCGCCGCGGGCCTCCAGCGCCGCCTTGAAGCGCTCGTTGGCGTACACATCCAGCTTCTGCTGCACCTCGCCCTGCACGTTTTCAGCGCCCATGGAGCCGATGATGTCTGCCAGCCCCGCCTTGTTGATCTCCCGGTTCACCACCTTGGCGGCCAGGCGGATGGAACTGAGCAATGAGGTCAGCTCCCCGGTCGCGGTGGGATAATCCGCCTGCTTTTTGACGATGAACTCGCCCATGGTGATCATGTTTCGCATTATTGTTCCTTTAAGATCGTTTCCGTTGGCTTTGAAAACGTTTGCACGCGTCAACAAAAAAAGTGCCGATCCTCGGCAGCCTTGTTTTGTAACCTAATGTAACGCCTGTTTTTTGTTTTTGCAGCGAATTAAGCCGCTGGATAAATGCGCACCCTGGCCGTCGAGCCCCTGTCAAAACCCCCTTTAATCGGTGCCAATCGGTGACTTTCACCATGTTAATTCGTGGTGAAAAGTCACGAACAGGCCGCCATGGTGGGTGCAACAGCCCACTTGGCCCCCTATCTGGGTAGCGGACGGCAAGGTCAGCGTCCCCCTCTTGAGATCTCCAGATCAATCCAGCACACTGGCCAGGCTTTGGAAGCAAAAAAACATAAGGATATTCAATGAAAAGGACACTCATTGCCGGCACGGTTGCCGCCCTGTTCGCATTACCCGCCCTGGCCGCCCAGGTACCGCCCGGCACCAAGCTGCTAGCCGCCGATCAACAAACCTTCGTGCGCAATATAGGCACTGAACCCGCCTCCATCGATCCCCAGATGGTGGAAGAGAGCGCGGGCAGCGATATAGTCAACGATCTGTTCGAGGGGCTCTACACCCTGGATGGCGACGGCAAGCTGCAAGCCGCCGGCGCCCTTGGCTACGAGCTCGACGGCACGGGCACCGTCTACACCTTCAAGCTCAGACCCGAGGCCAAATGGTCCAACGGCGAGCCGGTCACGGCGGCAGATTATGTCTATGGCTGGCAGCGGGCGGCGGATCCCAGAAACGCCTCCAACTATGCCTGGTTCATCGAGCTGACCGGCGTCACCAACGCCAGTGACGTGGTGCAGGGCAAGAAGAGTCCGGATACCCTCGGCATCAAGGCACTCGATGCCCATACCCTGCAGATCACCTTAAAGAACCCTGTGCCCTTCTTCCTCAAAACCCTCTCTCACTACACCACCTTCCCGGCGCCGAAGGCGACCATAGAGAAGTTCGGTCATGAGTGGGTCAAGCCGGGCAACATAGTCTCCAACGGCGCCTTCGTGCTCAAGGAGTGGACCCCCAACGAGCGGCTCATCTCCGAGCGCAACCCCTATTACTGGGACAACCAGCATACAGTGCTGAACAAGGTGCTCTATCTGGAGATAGTCTCGGACACCGCCGCCTACAACCGCTATCGCGCCGGTGAGCTGCACTACACCACCTATCCGCTGGAGCAGTACAAGCAGCTCAAGAGCCAGAGCCCGGAGGAGCTGATCAATGCCCCCCTGCTCGCCACCTATTACTATGTGTTCAACACCCAGCGCAAACCGTTCGACAATCCCAAGGTGCGCAAGGCGCTGTCCCTTGCCATCGACAGAGACACCATCACCGAGAAGATCCTGGGACAAGGTCAGATCTCTGCCTTCAGCCTGACCCCGCCGAGCGTCGACGGCTTCGAACTCAAGCGCCCTGCCAGCCAGTTGCTGAGCAAGGAAGAGAGGATCAAGCAGGCGAAAGCGTTGCTGAGCGAGGCGGGCTACGGCCCGGGCAAGCCGCTGGATGTGGACATCCTCTACAACACCAGCGAGGGGCACAAGAAGATAGCCCTGGCCATCTCCTCCATGTGGAAGCACAACCTGGGGGTCAGCGCCAGGCTCAACAACATGGAGTGGAAAACCATGGTGTCAGTGCTCAACGAGGGGGATTTCGGCGTCAGCCGCTACTCCTGGAACGGGGATTACAACGATGCGTCGACCTTCCTCGACATCATGACCTCCAGCAGCAGCGCCAACAGCGGCAAGTGGTTCAACAAGCAGTATGATGCCCTGCTGGCCAAGGCCCATGACTCCAAGGACCCGGCCGAGCGCAACCAGCTCTATCAGCAGGCCGAGGCACTGATCGATGACGAGGCCCCCATTGCCCCCGTCTATTTCTACGTCAAGTCGCGGCTGCTCAAGCCCAACATCAAGGGCTATCCCTATCAGAACCCGCAAGACGTGGTCTACTCCAAAGACCTCTATCTCATCGCGCAGTGACGCCCTGAGCCCCTGAATAGAAAGACCGCCTCGAAGGCGGTCTTTTTTTCAATCATCCCGGCAGGCGGCCAGCGCCACCCGGCGCCGGCGCAGCACCACAGGCTGTACCAGCAGTTGCGCCAGCAAGACCCCTAGCAGTGTCATGCCGCCCCCTATCAGGTGATAGCTGGTCAGCTTTTCCCCGAGCCAGCTGATGGCCAGCGCCGCCGTCATCACAGGCAACAGGTTCATGAAGATAGCGGTACGGCTCGCCCCCAGCAGGGCTATGCCCTGCATCCAGAGCCAGGGTGACAAGGCCGAGGTAGGGATACCGGCGTAGAGGATGAGCCAGAGCGCGCGGCCATCTGGCCACTGCCCGTCCACCAGCAGGTAAAACGGGGTGAGAAACAGCAGGCTGCACAGCACCTGGCCATAGAGCATGGACCAGTTGTCCAGCCCCAGATCCCACTTCTTGAGCAGCACGCTGTAGAGCGCATAAGTGCCCGCCGACAGCAGCATATAGACGGAGCCGATGTGAATGCCCTGGGTGATCAGGCGGGAGGGATCCCCCTGCCCCAGCAAGATGGCCAGCCCCAGAATGGAGATGACGCCGCCGAGCAGGGCGCCCCAGGTTGGGCGCTCGCGCAGCAGCCAGATGCTGAGCACCACAGTCATCAGCGGGGTCAGCCCCATCATCAGGCCGATTTCAGTCGCCCCCAGGGTTTGCGCCGCGTAGTAACCGAAGGTCTGGTTCAACACCATGCCGAGCAGGGCCAGCGCCGCCAGCTGGTAGAAGCCGGCCCGCAGCTTGGCGCGATCCCGCCAGGCGCGGTGCGCGAGGAAAGGCGTCAATATGATGGCGGCCACCATCCAGCGTGACCAGGCCAGCGCCGCGGGTGAGAGCACCCCGACCGCCAACTTGCTGACGATGGCGTTGCCGGCCCAGATGGCCATGCAGGAGAAGGGAAACAAGAAGGCAAGGGGCATCACTATATCCAGAAGAAAGCAGCGGGTATTTCCGGCGGGAAGTATAGAGAGGCAAACAGGATTAGCAAGTGCTTGCCGGCCTTGCCGATGCAGGCGGGTTTGAAACGGAATCGAACAGAGCCAATTCGGGCAGATCAGGGCCAAAAACAATCATGCCCGCACGGTGGCGGGCATGAAGCGTCTGGATGGGATAGTGAAAGTATCACGCCGCATCCATGTGCAGTCTGGAGATCATGGCGTTGACCTCGACCACGGTCTGGCGGTGGGGAATGTCAGCTGGCGTTGGCATCATCAGCAAGCCTGACTGGAAATCAAAACGCCCCCTGCCGTGGATATAGATCCGTCCCTTGAAGAAGGTTTTGACATGTTTTGCCACCATCAGTGGCAGGTACTTCTTGAACACTCTCATCGTTTGCAACCTCTTGCAGTTGTATCCGTATGACAGCAGCTTCTGCGAAATAATTCCGTAAATTCTATATAAAAATCCGGAAAAATCGCGACTCTCTTCCCCAAAAAACCAATTTATAACTTTTTATTAACTTTTAGCGTATTGTATGTGGTCCTTCCAGCCAGAGCAATACCCCCTTGTCATCTTGCCACTCGATGCAGGCCAGACCCGAGGTGGCAAACATGGGCGCACCCGCCGCCGGACAGAGGCTCTGCACCAGATAACCCACCAGCGGCAGGTGGCTGACCATCAAAATATTGTCATGTGTTGCCGCCAATGCAGTGAGATAACTCGCGACAAACGCCGGGTCGCCATAGGGGGTGATCTCGCTGCTCTCCTCGACCCTGGCAGCCTTGGGTAATTCACTGCATATGCTCTGCCAGGTTTGTCTGGCACGCAGGTAATTGCTGTGAACCACCAAATCCAGTTCGCCATCCAGCTGAGGGGCCAGCCAACTGGCCATGTGAATGGACTCTTCGATGCCCTGCTCGGTCAGTGGACGCTGTTCATCTGTTTTCGCATTCATGCCAGCCTGGCCATGACGCATTATGTAGATTTTCATTACAACCTCGCCCAAGGGGCCTGTTTTGATAGCGGGGGGATCTTACCCCGCCATGCCGGGGGAAACAATTGCGCTACCTCTCAGAAAAGGGTTTGCCTCACTGGATAGCGGGGTCGATAATCATGTTTAAATTCAAATAAATCCAACATGAGTCACGCCCCAATGAGCCCATATGCCAGTCCTAATGACCATCGGCAGTACCACTATCTGGAGCTGGCAAACCGGCTCAGGGTCTTGTTGATCTGCGATCCCGATACCGACAAGTCTGCCGCTTCCCTGGCCGTCAACACAGGTCATTTCGACGATCCGGCCGATCGGCAGGGGATGGCTCATTTCCTTGAGCATATGCTGTTCCTTGGCACTCGTACTTATCCCAAGCCTGGTGAGTACCAGCAATTTATGAGCCGTCATGGCGGCAGCAACAACGCCTGGACAGGCACCGAGTTCACCAACTTCTTTTTCGAGATAGACAACGGCTTCTTCGAGGCGGGGCTCGACCGTTTTTCCCAGTTCTTCATCTGCCCCACCTTCACCCCCGAGTGGGTGGACAAGGAGCGCAACGCGGTCGACTCCGAGTACCGCCTCAAGCTGCAGGACGATGTGCGCCGCAGCTACCAGGTACATAAAGAGACGGTCAACCCGGCCCACCCCTTCTCCAAATTCTCGGTCGGCAACCTGGATACCCTGGCGGATCTGCCCGGTCGGGATCTGCGCGCCGATCTCATCCGGTTCTACGAATCTCACTACAGCGCGGATCGCATGGCGCTGGTGATGATCTCGCCTGAATCCATAAAGACCCAGATGGCTTGGTGCGATCGCTTTTTCGCTCCCATTTTGAATCGCAATTTGGGAATACCGACCCTGACGCCCCCCCTCTATCGCCTCGACGATCTCGGCATCCGCATCCGCATCAATCCGGTCAAGGAGACCCGCAAGCTGGCGCTCACCTTTCCGCTGCCCAACGTCGACGAGTTTTATGACAAAAAACCCCTCACCTTCCTGAGCCACCTCATCGGCTATGAAGGGGATGGCAGCCTGCTCTCCCTGCTGAAAGCGAAAGGCTGGGTCAACCAGCTCTCCGCCGGAGGCGGAATCAGCGGTGCCAACTTCAAGGATTTCGGGGTGAGCTTTGGCCTCACGCCGCTCGGGCTTGAACACGTCAACGAGATAGTAGCCGCCCTGTTCGGCTATCTGAAACTCATCGAGCGTGGCGGGGTAGAAAGCTGGCGCTACGAAGAGAAGCGTACCGTGCTTGAGTCGGCATTCCGCTTTCAGGAGCGGGGCCGGGCCCTCGACACCGTTTCCGGTCTGGTGTTGAACCTGTTCAGCTACACGCCCGAGGATCTGCTCTACGGCGATTACATGATGCGCGAATACGACGAGGCGCTGATCCGCCGCCTGCTCGCCAAACTCACGCCACACAACCTGCGCATGACCATCACGGCGCCGGAGCTGGCCACGGATCGCCTGGCCCGCTGGTATCAGACCCCCTATGGCGTCGACATCATCACGGAGGCGGAAAAGATCCACTGGCAGCAGAGCGAACCTGAACCGGCCCTCACCCTGCCCTTGCCGAACCCTTTTATCAGCAACCGGCTCGATCCGCGCCAGCCAGCACTGCAGGCCGACATGCCCGCCTGCATCATCGACAGGCCTGGTTTTCGGCTCTGGCATCTGCACGAGCATCAGTTCAGCGTGCCCAAGGGCAACCTCTACATCTCCATCGACAGCGAGCACGCGGTCAAAAGCCCGCGCCACATCGCCATGGCACGGCTCGCGGTGGAGCTGCTTACCGATCACCTCAACGCCCTCACCTACCCGGCTGAGCTGGCGGGGCTCGGCTACCAGATCTATGCCCACCAGGGCGGTTTTACCATCAACCTGAGCGGTTTTGCCGACAAGCAGCCGCTGCTGCTGGACATGATCCTCGGCAACCGCACCCTGGGTTATCCGGATCCGGGCCGCTTCGCCGAGATAAAAGAGCAGCTCATCCGCAACTGGGACAACCAGTCCAAGGCGCGGCCCATCTCCCAGCTGTTCAACCAGCTCACCAGCCTGTTGCAGCCGAACAACCCGCCGTTCGAGCAGTTGCTGCGCCATCTGCGCACAGTGGAGCTTGGCGAGATGCCGGCGTTTGTCGCCCAGCTGTTTGGCGAGGTGCACATAGAAGCTCTGGTACACGGTGACTGGGACGCCGCCGAGGCGCTCGAACTGGCCGCCCTGCTGGAACGCCATCTCGGTGCCAACAGCCAGCCCAGTGCCGAAACCCGCCGCCCGCTCATCGCCATCCAGGACAGGGGGACGCTCATTCGCGAGCAGGGTTGTGAACACGAAGACTCGGCGCTGCTGGTCTACTACCAGTCCCGCACCACCCGGGCACGGGATCTCGCCTGCTTCACCCTGGCCAACCACATAATGTCATCCACCTTCTTTCACGAGCTGCGCACCCGCCAGCAGCTCGGCTACGTGGTGGGAGCCGGCAACCTGCCCCTCAACCGCCACCCCGGCCTCATCTTCTATATCCAGTCGCCGGTGGCAGGTCCCCAACACCTGCTGGATGCGGTGGAAGAGTTCATCGACCTCTTCCCGCTGGCCATGCTGGAGCTCACCGAGCAGCAATGGCAAGACAGCAAGGTGGGCCTGCAGGCCCAGCTGAGCGAGCGGGATGCCAACCTGCGCAGTCGCGGCCAGCGGCTCTGGGTCAGCATAGGCAACAAGGATCTGGGCTTCGATCAGCGCGAAAGGGTGTGCGAGGAGGTAGGCATGCTGAGTCGCGCCGATCTGGTGCGCTTCATCATACAGCTGCGCTCACGCACCTCGGATCGGCTGATCCTCTGCAGCTATGGCCAGGGTCACGAACACGACGAGCGCATCACGGGCCAGTTTATCGATGATCCCAGAGCGTTTCGGCTCAACGCCAGCACCTTCGAGGCCTGAGCAGGCAGCTTGCCCATCGGCCTATCCCGCCCAATAAAAAGCCGACCCCTGGGGGTCGGCTGGAAAAACCATAATCAATTGCGACCTAAGCCGCCAAAAGTGAACATGAGCGTGAAAATCAGACACTGAGTTGATGATCGGCCATATGGTTCAAACCAGAGCTCATCTGCCGATGCCAACAGTGATTGAGAAACAGGCTCATCTTAGGGATTAGCCTCCCTTGCCACGTTGATCTATGTCAAAGGAGGTAGCAAAGAGTCCGTGACCTGCGGCTTTGTCGCGCGGGATCACACTTTCAGCCGCCCCTCAGCCCCGGCGGATCAGGCGATAGGCCACTTCATCGAAATAGGAGAGCTGACCGGAGAGCACCCTGGGGTGATCCACCTCTGCCGCCCTGCCCAGCACCTCCACCCGAAAATCGCGCTCAAACAGGGTGCGCACTTCCATCTCCCCCACCGAGAAGGGCGGCTGTTTCTGCTGCTCCGGCTGATATTCCAGGGTCACCAGCAGGATCTGGCCACCGGTTTCCATCAGACGGCTCATCAGCTCCGCATACTGGCGGCGCATCTGCGTCGGCAAGGCGATCAGGGCGGCCCTGTCATAGGCCAGCCGATAGCGACGCCCCAGCTCGGGGGCGGCAAAAAAGTCCCCCTGATGGATGCGCAGGGAGCCGTGCTGATGACACTGATAGGGGCCCAGCTCGCTGAGAGTATCGGTGAGCTGGTTTTCACTGAAAAACTGCTCGATGGCGAGCGCCGAGAGCTCGAAGCCATCGATGGGGTGGCCCAGGCCATTGAGCCAGAGCATATCGCGGGATTTGCCGCACAGGGGCACCAGCACGGGTTCATCCTGTTGCTGGGCAGACCACCAGGATTGCAGCCAGCGATTGAAGTCTGCCTGATGAAAGCCAATCCGGTTCTCTTCCCAACGCTGATGCCAAAACGCAGCTTCCATCCTAATACCCCTGTTATCTGAAGATGCCTCAATATCACAACTTAACCCGGCGCACGCAAGCCTTGCACCGGGCCTATGGGTGATTTTTGCCAGAAAAACGATTGCAACATGAAAAGACGCGCCAAGGCGTCTTTTTGACATCTTTGTGTCATGAGGATGTGCTGCGTGCTGTGCAGCCCCTGCTCGCCGTCAGTCAGATGCCCGCTCATCGCACAGGCTCAGGCACAGACGGGCTCGACCGCCATCATGGCCGCCACCGCCATTATCCTGGCCGAGATCTGCGCGAACGAGGGACGCTGCGACACCTGCTCGCAGAGGCACGCCCGGGCCAGCAGGGCAAGATCCTGCAGCGCCTCGCTCTGTGGCTGGCAGCGTGCCAGCAACTCGTCCAGCAGGCAGCCAAAGGCCCTCACCTCTATCCGCTCCAGCCCCTCGGCCAGCACACATTCCGTGCGGTCGTAACAAGAGGCCGCGCCAAAATCGCCGAGCAGCACCCGGCTCTTCCCTTGCAAGGAGTGCAGTATGTTATGGCCATAGAGATCGCCGTGCATGATGCCCCGCTCATGCAGATGCCCCGCGGCAGCCGCTATGCCCTGCGCCATGGCAATCAGGGTGGTCGGAGTGAACGACAACCCTGCCGGATAGACGTCTCGGGTGCAGGAGTCCAGGCTCGGCGGCCCCGCCAGATTGGCAAACGTTGGGTCTATCAGCGCCATCACCAGCGCCGGCATGCCGGAGGGGTGATCCACCACCCGCCCCAACACCCTGATCAGGTTGGGATGGGTGCCAGCCGCCAGCGACGCCGCCATCTCGCAGTGAGGCAAGCCATCGCTGGTCACGGCCCCCTTGAACAGCTTGACCGCCACCGCCTGCGGTTCATCACCCTGCAATCCGTCGCAAGTGATGCGGGTGGCACTGTGGATCACGCCAGAGGCCCCCTGCCCCAGCAGCTCACCCAACTCAAGCGCCAGCCACGGCACAGTGGCGATATGAGCCACATGCTCCACATCGATGGCCCGTGCCTCCTCCCCCTCGCTAAAGGGGTTGCCGGAATAGGCAAGCCAGGAAAGGCGTGGCAACGTGAGCAGCCAGTCGGGGAATGCCTCGAGCCGGTTGGCGGCGATGCGCAGCAGCTCCAGATTACGGCAGTTGGCAAGGCTGGCCGGCAGTTCGCGCAGGCGATTGCCCGCCAGCATCAGCTTTTGCAGGGCGGCGCACTGACCCAACTCATCGGGCAACTGCTCGATAAGGTTGTCGGTCAGGATCAGCCAGCGCAGCCCCGCCGGCAGCGACGCGGCGGAAACCGTGGCGATCTTGTTGGCCTTGAAGCCCACCATGGTGAGTGCCGGACAGCGCCCCAGCACCTCGGGCAACTCGGTAAAGCGATTCTCGGAGCAGAAGATGATGCGCAGCTTGGTGAACCCGGCTAGCTCGTCCGGCAGCATGCTTAACTGGTTGCCGGTGAGATCCAGCACCTCCAACGTCTCTTTAAGGCTGAGGATCTCGGGCGGGAACTCCGTCAGGTTTTCACAAAGCTTCAGATGGCGGGCGCCGCACAGTTCACCCGCGCGCAGCTGTTCCAGGGTATGCATGACATCGTCTCTATCGGGGTGGCCGGCTCGCGGCCAACGGCGCCGCCGGTGGTTGGCCCAGCAGTCAAACCGGCAGTCAAAAAAGAGGGGGCATTATAGAGAATGACGGCCGAAGATCCCCTGTTTTGTTGCCGCAAGAGCCTGCATCGACCCACGGTGCAGTGATATGGGGGCAAAGAGAGCAAGATCCGGGTCGTGTCAGCGAGGGCCGGTTGCCATAGTAGGGTCAAACCAGAGTGGTTCGAACCCGTTGAGGTTCCAACCCACTGCCAACCCTGAGCGCCACTCAATCCGGCGCACAACACCCTCAGCGAGGGAACTGCCATGTCATTACTGTCCAACAAGGTCGCCATCATCACCGGAGCCAGCTCCGGCATCGGCCGCGCCAGTGCCATCCTGTTTGCCCGCGAAGGAGCCAGCGTCGTCGTTGGTGCCCGCCGCCAGCCAGAGCTGGATCTGCTGGTGGAGGAGATCCGCCATGAGGGTGGTCAGGCGGTAAGTCTGGCGGGAGATGTGAAAAGCGAGACTTACGCCCGCGATCTGGTGGATCTCGCGCTGACCCGTTTCGGCGGGCTCGATATCGCCTTCAACAACGCCGGCAGCACGGGAACGCCGGGCAACGTACAGGAGCTTGAGCTGGCGCAGTGGCAGGAGACTCTGGATACCAACCTCACCAGCGCCTTTGTGGGGGCCAAGTACCAGATCCCTGCCATGCAGGTGCGTGGCGGCGGCTCGCTTATCTTTACCTCCACCTTCGTCGGCCATACCCTGGGTCTGCCCGGCATGGCGGCCTATGCAGCAAGCAAGGCGGGCCTCATCGGCCTGACCCAGGTGCTGGCCGCCGAGTATGGGGCGCAAGGGGTGCGGGTCAACGCCCTGCTGCCGGGGGGCACCGACACCCCCATGGGGCGGGCCTTTACCAATACGCCACAGAGTCTCGCCTTTGTGCAGAATATGCATGCCCTCAAACGGCTGGCCCAACCGGAGGAGATCGCCCGCTCGGCACTCTATCTGGCGTCCGATGCATCGAGCTTTACCACCGGCATTGCCCTGCTGGCCGATGGTGGGGTATCTATTTGTCGCACATGACCTTGTCGCACCCAAGATCCTGCGGCTGCAAACTTATTGTGAGAGCGCCTTATGTCTGATTACGCCCGCATCGCCGATGCCATCCGTTTTATCGCAAGCCAGGTGGCGCGCCAGCCCACCCTGGACGAGATAGCGGCGCACGTGCACTTAAGTCCCTTTCACTTCCAGCGGCTGTTCAGCCGCTGGGCCGGGGTTACCCCGAAGCGCTATCTGCAGGTGCTGACCCTGGAGCGGGCCAAGGCGCTGCTGCAGGAGTCGCGCCCGCTGCTGGAGGTGGCCGATACCCTGGGCCTTAGCAGCGGCTCGCGGCTCTACGATCACTTCGTGCAGCTCGAAGCGGTGACGCCGGGCGAGTACAAACAGCGCGGGGCCGGGCTGGTTATCGATCACGGGGTGCACGACACCCCCTTCGGTCAGGCGTTCGTCGCCCTGACCCCGCGGGGTGTGTGCAACTTCTCGTTTCTCGATGACCAGGCCCCACAGGCGCCGCTGACCGCCCTCACCCAGAGCTGGCCTGCGGCAGAGCTGCGAGAATCGCCGTCACGCACCCAGGGGGTCATCAACACCATGTTCGATGGCAGCAAGACGGCGGATCGTCCCATCTCCTTGCACGTGAGCGGCACCAACTTTCAGATCAGCGTCTGGCGGGCGCTGCTGCAGATCCCGCCAGCCAAGGTGGTGAGCTATGCCCAGGTAGCGAGCGCCGTCGGCAATCCCAAGGCCGCCCGCGCAGTGGGGCTGGCTGTGGGCGCCAACCCCGTCGCCTTGATGATCCCCTGCCACCGGGTCATCCAGCAAAACGGCAAACTCGGCGGCTATCACTGGGGCGAAACCCGCAAACAGGCGATACATGTCTGGGAAGCTGCGAGGTATGAGTGAACGTGGCTTTTTTCTGCTCGCCCTGATGGGGGGAGAAACAGGACTGTTGGTTGTGAGTCAGCAGACAATCAGGTAGCGCCAGACAAGCGTGCGGCGATATAAAGCACACAAATAGCGGTGCAATTTCATTGCACCCTACGACACTGTGGCAATCCGGTTGGCCTTGAAACCCACCATGGTGAGTGACGGGCAGCGCCCCAACACCTCGGGCAGCTCGGTGAAACGGTTCTCGGAGCAGAAAATGATGCGTAGTTTGCTAAATCCGGCCAGCTCGCCAGGGAGCATGCTTAACTGGTTGCCGGTAAGATCCAGCACCTCCAGCGTCTCTTTAAGGCTCAGGATCTCGGGCGGGAAAACCGCGAGGTTTTCAGAGAGCTTCAGATGGCGGGCGCCACAGAGTTCACCCGCGCGCAGCTGTTCCAGAGTATGCATAACCGTTTCTCAATCCTGATGACCGCTCTGACGGCGCAACACGCCCATCAACGCGCGCCGGACCTGCGTCCGGCGGTTTTAAAGGGGGGCATTATAGAGAATTCGGGGCGCAGATCGCCCCTTTTGTTGTCTTGGTGACGGGGTATGGCGCTAAGCAACGCCCCCGTCGAATTGACGAAACACGTAGGGTGCAATAAGCGCAGCGCATTGCACCGTTTGCTGAACGGATTTTGTGCAAGGTATGAGGCTCAAAATTTAGGGTGCAATTTCATTGCACCCTACGGCACTACAATCAGCCTTTTCTCTTATCAGCGCCTATAAAGATTCACTCTGATCTCGTCAGTGAAGATAGGGCTCTCACGCCAAGACGATATAATTTTTCTTGAGTCAAGCCATATGACAAGAGCCTGATTCTCAGGAGTTTTTTTCAATACCGGCGTATTATATCCAACTTTTATTTCCGAATATGGCTTCGGTAGATTTGCCAAGACAAAACGTACTTCATCATCCGTCATAAGAGAATAGTAATTATTAAAGAGTGAAATTTTCGTCGCAATAGGCATGGAGTTAATTACTAAGGATTGAGCAACACCACTATTGATATTGGACAGGTTGGCATCAGTACTATTAATAATTTGACCGATGAGAGCCGACCGTTCAGGATGGTTCACAAGTATCTCCAGATCCATCAAATCAATAATCCCAAGCTTGGCTATATTATCAATTTCAGCGCGAAGAAGATTATCTCTAAAATCATCATCGAGAGCGAACTCGTCTGGCTCTTCAAGGTATGTATTGATGTTTGCTGCTACAAATAAAACCTGCAGATCCTTGTTATCAGCGAGTCCATCAAGACTCTCATTACTAAAGACAATTTTACCTTCATCAATCAGAATGCGAAGCTTTGCAGGTGCAAACCCTTCTGGTAGTTTTGTGAACGGCGTCGGTAGAGCATGAATATATTCTCTATAAGCGGAGTCAGACAGAGAACCAGCATTGAAGAGGAAGCTACGCAATCTCTGTGAATCATCATCACTAGGAATAGGCTGCTTCAGGATAGCTGTACGGACAGTATCTTGATCAAGATACTCTGTTAAACTCTCCGCCACGAATTCTTTACTTTCCATAAAAGATAGACAGTTCAGCCAAGTTGGCTCGATCAAACCTAACTTGAACAGTGTTGCGTGCAATTTCTCTGGAACATCCGCTAGCATTGGCAACAAGGTCGTCTGTCGTTCAAGAAATTTCAGTAGATCATCCTGATTAAGTCCTTCATGCTGCATAACGGCAAGAATAGCCGAGGCATCCTCCTTTGAATTCCTTTCAAGCACCACAAGGATATCATGTAGGTAGCGTTCGAAATTGCGTTCGATCCGCGTCATCAAGGTTGTGTTATTCGTCGAACGTATAGCTGTAAAGTTTCTCTCACGTAGTTGCTCGAGATCGTTCTCTCCCAAAATGGCTTGATAGATGTACTCCAGATTGGCGATTGTAAGTTCGAAGCGCCCCTTCTCGAACATGGTGCGTACAATCTCAGAATGTTCTTTGATTGCGGCCAGATTTTTGGCATCAAAGCCAAGACATACAAGACGTTCTGGTGCAATTTCAGGTGAATTTACCAAAATTTCAGGTAAGTTCTCCGAAACAAATAAAGGTAGTTCTTCGAAACTCTTTGCCAGCTCTTCTAGTTGGCTTTCTGGCAAGTTAGAAACGAGTTGAGTTACGTGGGATATATCATTGTGGCTTGCCAAAACAGTAGGAATAAAGCCTTGCCAAACGTTGGCAAGCCCCGAAAGTAGTCCTACAACTTCTCGACCACTTGTATAATAAGCTTCCCAAAAAACCTCGCAACTCTCGAACTCTGACGAGATAAATTTGAAAAACTTTTGCAATTGAGTAAGGTATCTCCCTCGGTCACTTAAAAGACTATCGACAAGTTTCACATTCAAAATATAGTTTTGTCGGAAGTCTTCTTCTCGCATCGCGGCGATTACTTCATGTGGATTATCGATAGGAAAATTTGGTTCTGGGGTGACAAATGCTCGGATCTGGATAAGAAACTTATTGTCATTAGGCGATAAACGCCCTGAGTGAAAAAGTGAAGTATATTGATAGTAGGTATCATCTAGATAGCCCTCTAAAATAAGAAAACGAGCCAACTCTCCGTTTTCCTCGAAATTTTCGAATAGATGCTGAACACGCTCGACGTTCAAACGTAGCAGCTTATTAAGCTTAATTGTACGAAGAGTTGCAATCTTTGATTTTAAGTCTTGTATGCGGCGCAAGCTTTTGCTCTTAATATCAATAGCCTTACCTTCTATCTCCATTTTACGTTGCTGGTAGGATCTCTGAGAGTCAACTTCGTTTTGCAAGGTGGAAATAGAGACTCTTTGGGAGCCATAATTACTGGAATAACAGTAGATATATGAAGCGACTATTAGCTGCTCGAACATATCGTTGCTGGCCAATTTTGGAAGTTCAATCCATGCTTGCTGATTATTACTAATGCTCATTGTATTTGCTGGAAGCATATCTACCAGAGCCATAGCATATATTTGCCGTAATTCTTTCAGGTTAGAAGGTGTTTGTCGCTCAGTAATTTCAAGCTGATTTTCTACCTCCGTGATTTCAGCTCTATAAGTAGCTTCACCAGACTCAATCAGCTTATCCTGCTGATTTAATATTTCCGAAAGATTACCTTTGCCACGGTGCAGCTTCTCAAAGTCCCTTGGATAGACGTTTTTATAGATCAATACCGCAAGGAGTTTATTAGCATCGAGGAGATTTTCTCCATCTGTTTCCAAATTAGCCACATAAATAGAGTATTCATTAAAGATGTTCTGAATCAACCTGAGGTCATTAAGGTATCGTGATACCTCTCTCAGAAACTGCCGATCAAGGCGCCCATCGAGATCAAGTCTCTTTCCTTGCGCCAATACCATATCGATCGAATTCGATGTGTTGATGATCGGTATGACAGGTATGATAAATTCGAAAAATTTTGTTCTATCAGTATTGTCAAACATGTCGTCGCGAAGGGCGTAGAGAAATCTTATAGTGCGCTTTACACCAGCATTCTCATTTACCAGATTATTAATTTCTCTCAGTGTTACAAAAATTTCTGAGTTATCAAATCGGTCTAGGTCTTCAATAATAACAAGATCGTAATTCGTTGATTGGAAAAAATAGACTATTTCATCTAGGTGCCTATTTAATATAGAGGCTTGGTCATCACACGCAGGCTTTATTTCAATATCTTTTAACGAGATGCTTTTCAGTGACAGTCCAAAGCTAGCAACATAAAAATGATGAAGCATCGCCCAGAAAAATACTACCGCGACAGTAAAAACGGCCAGATTTATGCCATTGCTGAATTCGAATGGAGTGAAGTAAGTGCCACTTATAATATACTCTCGCTGACGAATAACGTACCAAAGCGAGAAAACACCAAGCATTATGAAGAGAGATTTAAATATAGCGAATGCACTTGGAGACTGAATTCTTTTAAATCGTGACAGTGGAAGTCTATTTGCATCAGCACCATACAGCATCTGCTGTAGGATACTCCTTTCAATCTCTTGGCGGCTCACCTTACCTCCCTCCGAATCTGTTTCGGGAACGAACGAAGCCAGAGAAATATGAAGTGCAGGTCGTCGATAATTTCGCAAGAAGGTCTGAATTATACTACTCTTTCCTGACCCGTAGGGACCAGTTAGAGCGATGTTGGATATCTTAGAATTATTCGTAGCAAACAGAATCGCTTCGGAATATATTCCTGTCTTGTCTGCTTCATCAGTTGGCGCAAGGTCCACGAACTTAGATGGTGTGTTGACGGAACGGTCTTTACTTTCCAGCCAAGACACAACACTATCAAGGCGATTAGCAAACCTTCGTGTTAGAGAGATGATTGTCTTTATCATATGATACGGAATTAACGCCCCCTTAAAAATAGAAAACACACAGACGAAAATTTTTCAAGTCACTTTTATCATTCGACAGCCTATACGTAGTGATGCTTTGGTGTTGGAGTTCTGTGATCGCGCCTTGACGTTCATTCATTTCAACTGAACTACACACGGTTTACAAGCTTATTGCTGCAAGACAAGATATTGGGACACCCACGTTTCCATTGTTCGAGCTAATCCTTGCCATTGATGGATAGGATATCCCCAAGCCGGCGCAGTGTTGTAGCTGCTGGTGACATAGGGATATGCCGTGTGCAGGATGGGGAAAGACCTTCCTAGATCGGCAAAAAACACGCCCGAAGGTCAGGTTAAATTTCCTCCGAGTACGGAATCATTGCATCTACAAGTCGCAGCTTCGTTCAGCTTTGGGGACAACGTTCTTGCAAACAATAGAAAAGACGCCCTAAGGCGTCTTTCTTATCACTGATATGTGGGTCAAACCGGTTGGGGACCATTCCCCCTCCCCGCCTTGCCCCGCACCCAAATCAGATCGGGGTAATGGAGGTGATATGGGCCGACCCATCCAGAGATTGGAAGATCTGCACCACGGCTTCCCCGTGGATCGGGTTGGGCAGCGGCACTGTGGTTTTGCATTTGAAACGGTAGTTGGTGCCAGCCACCACCTGGGTGGAGACTTCAAACGGCTGGTACTGCACCCCGACAAATCCTTTCAGTGCCAGGTCAAATACCGCCTGATCTTTTGCGCTCAGCTTGTGGTATGCGGTCCATCCACCCAACAACACTGCTTGTTCTGACATAGCAAACCCTCCGTGATCTCTTGTCCCTACTCGTTTGGCTGTTCGGGTTCCGCCCCGTTTATTCAAGTGGTGTCCGGACTCCACCGGGGGCCATACCGACCATGTATCAGTATGTCCGGTGCCGGCAGCGTGAATGAAGGCCTGCTGGCACCCTGCTTCCCCTCTTGCCACGGCCGCCGCCTCACAGCACCGGTCTCAATTGGCATGGCAGAGCCTAGTACCGGATCCGCAAAGCGCCTCTGTCATATCTGACAGGGGCGAAGAGGTCCAAAAGCGGCTAATGAGCAGAAAATTGAGGCGCAAACGATTGGAAAAAGAAAAGACGCCGCAAGGGCGTCTTTTTTGCATTTTTATGCTCGAAGGGCAGAAGGGCGCGAGCCGCTTATTCCCATTCGATAGTTGCAGGCGGCTTGCCAGAGACGTCGTACACCACGCGGGAGATGCCATTGATCTCGTTGATGATGCGGTTCGACACATGACCCAGGAAGTCGTAGGGCAAATGGGCCCAGTGGGCAGTCATGAAGTCGATGGTTTCGACGGCGCGCAGGGCAATCACCCAGTCGTACTTGCGGCCATCGCCCATGACGCCAACGGAGCGCACCGGCAGGAAGACGGCGAACGCCTGGCTGACCTGGTTGTAGAGGTCGGCCTTGCGCAGCTCTTCGATAAAGACGGCGTCGGCGCGGCGCAAGATATCGCAGTACTCTTTCTTCACTTCGCCAAGGACGCGCACGCCCAGACCCGGGCCCGGGAAGGGGTGACGGTAGAGCATGTCGTAGGGCAGACCCAGCTCCAGACCGACGCGGCGCACTTCGTCCTTGAACAGCTCGCGCAGCGGCTCGACCAGACCCATCTTCATCTCGGCCGGCAGGCCGCCGACGTTGTGGTGGGACTTGATGACGTGGGCCTTGCCAGTCTTGCTGGCGGCCGATTCGATCACATCCGGATAGATGGTGCCTTGTGCCAGCCAGCGGGCATTTTTCAGCTTCTTGGCTTCGTCGTCGAACACTTCGACGAAGACGCGGCCGATGATTTTGCGCTTGGCTTCCGGCTCAGCTTCACCTGCCAGGGCGGAGAGGAAGCGCTCTTCGGCTTCGACCTTGATGATGTTCAGACCGAAATGATCACCAAACATCTCCATCACCTGCTCACCCTCGTTCAGGCGCAGCAGACCGTTGTCGACGAACACACAGGTCAGGCGATCACCGATGGCACGGTGTACCAGCATGGCAACCACGGAGGAGTCGACACCGCCGGAGAGGCCCAGGATCACCTCGTCGTCACCCACCTGCTCGCGGATGCGGGCAACGGCGTCGTCGATGATGGTGGCCGGGGTCCACAGGCATTCGCAGCCGCAGATGTCCTTGACGAAGTGCTCCAGCATGCGGGCACCCTGACGGGTGTGGGTCACTTCCGGGTGGAACTGCACGCCGTAGAAGCCCTTGGCCTCGCACGCCATGGCGGCATGGGGGCAGGTGGCAGTCTGGGCTATGGTGGTGAAGTCGGCCGGGATGGCGGTGACCTTGTCGCCGTGGCTCATCCAGACGTCCAGCAGCGCATTGCCGTTGGGGGCGATGGCATCTTCGATGCTGCGCAGCAGGGCATTGGTCTGGCCCAGCACTTCAACCTGGGCATAACCGAATTCACGTTCGGTGGAAGATTGCACCTTGCCACCCAGCTGCTCGGCCATGGTCTGCATGCCGTAGCAGATGCCGAACACAGGCACGCCGGCATTGAACACATACTCGGGGGCACGGGGGCTGCCAGCCTCGGTCACGGACTCGGGGCCGCCGGAGAGGATGATGCCGCTCGGATTGAATTCGCGGATCTGCTCTTCGGTCACGTCCCAGGCCCACAGTTCGCAGTAGACGCCGATTTCACGGACACGGCGGGCGATAAGCTGGGTGTACTGGGAACCGAAATCCAGGATCAGGATACGGTGCTGGTGAATGTCTTTAGTCATTTTATTCCTGCATCAGGCTGATGTTGTAACAAAAGGCTCGGGGATAAAAACTGGTGGAGAAACGGGGCCGCAGCCCCGTTTTATCAGCCCATCCGATAGTTGGGGGCTTCTTTGGTAATGGTCACATCGTGGACGTGGGACTCTTTCATCCCGGCGCCGGAGATGCGCACGAACTCGGCCTTGGTGCGCATGTCGTCGATGGTAGCGCAGCCGGTCAAGCCCATGGAGGAGCGCAGGCCGCCCATCTGCTGGTGAATGATCTCTTTGAGGCGGCCCTTGTAGGGTACGCGCCCTTCGATCCCTTCCGGCACCAGCTTGTCAGCGGCGTTGTCGGTCTGGAAGTAACGATCGCTGGAGCCCTTGGACATGGCGCCCAGAGAACCCATGCCACGGTAGGACTTGAAGGAGCGGCCCTGATAGAGCTCGATTTCGCCCGGCGCCTCTTCGGTACCGGCGAACATGGAGCCCACCATGACGCAGCTGGCGCCAGCGGCGATGGCCTTGGCCACGTCGCCGGAGAAGCGGATGCCACCATCGGCAATCACGGGCACGCCAGTGCCCTCCAGCGCGTCAACGGCGTCGGAGATGGCGGTAATTTGGGGGACACCGACACCGGTCACGATGCGGGTAGTACAGATGGAGCCAGGGCCGATACCCACCTTGACGGCATTGACGCCAGCGGCGACCAGCGCCAGGGCGCCAGAGGCGGTGGCCACGTTGCCACCGATGATTTGCAGCTCAGGATAGGCATCGCGGGTCGCCTTGATGCGATCCAGCACGCCCTGAGAGTGGCCGTGGGAGGAGTCAATCAGCAGCACGTCCACACCGGCTTCCACCAGGGCGGCGACGCGCTCTTCGTTGCCAGCACCGGCACCGACGGCAGCACCGACCCGCAGGCGGCCACGCTCGTCTTTACAGGCGTTCGGCTTGCGCTCGGCTTTCTGGAAGTCTTTGACGGTGATCATGCCCTTGAGTTTGAAATCGGCGTTGACCACCAGCACCTTCTCGATACGGTGCTTCTGCATCAGGGCAACCACCTCTTCACGAGGGGCCCCTTCACGCACGGTCACCAGACGATCTTTCTGGGTCATGATCTGTTCGACTGTCTGGGAGAGATCGATCACGAAGCGCACATCGCGGCCGGTGATGATACCGACCAGCAGGTTGCCCTCGGTCACGACCGGGTAGCCGGCGAAGCCATTCTTGTGGCTCAGCTCCTTGACCTGGGCAATGGTCATGTCAGGGCGTACTGTGACGGGGTCGGTGACCACGCCGCTCTCGTACTTCTTGACCTTGCGCACTTCTGCAGCCTGCTGCTCGATGGACATGTTCTTGTGGATAAAGCCGATACCGCCTTCCTGGGCCAGTGCGATAGCCAGACGGGCTTCGGTCACTGTGTCCATGGCAGCGGAAATCATGGGGATATTCAGGCTGATAGAGGAGGTCAGCTTGGTACGCAGATCGGCAGTATTGGGAAGAACATCGGAGTGGGCGGGAACCAACAGTACATCGTCGAAGGTTAACGCTTCTTTGGCAATCCTGAGCATGGCAATATCTCACCGTTGAGGAAGTGGGGGTGTAAAATATTGCCGACGAAGTTTACTCACCGATTGGTCACTGGTAAAGAAGTTTTTTGAATTTTTTATGGCGTAGCCCGTGTTTGACGTGCCAAAAGGCCAAAAAAACAAGATTATCAGTCCTAAACAGGCACTTTGGGGGTAGAAGAGTTGCCAGACTGCTGTTTTATGCAAAGAGGCCCCCTGCTCAGTCGCCAACCCGGATCCCGAGGTCACATCCTCGCTTGCCAAGACACTCTCATATTGACGCGACTCAGGCAGTTCTGACATGGCCGAGGCAACGCATGGAGGCATGCAGATCAGCCGGGTCCGATGCCATGGGGAATATCGAGGTGTCCGACACTGTGTTCACTTTGACCAAACCTCGCGTATCATAATTAACATTATGAATTGAAATGGAATTTCATGATGAGCAACGGACATCATCAAGGACGCATGGCGATTACCCTGGCCGCACTGGGCGTCGTCTACGGCGACCTTGGCACCAGCCCGCTCTACGCCTTGAAGGAGAGCTTTGCCGGGCATATTGGCCTGCAGCCAACCCCTGACGATATCCTGTCGATCATCTCCCTCTTTTTTTGGACCATCATGATCGTGGTCTCATTTAAATATGTCTTGCTGGTATTGAGGGCTGATGACAAGGGTGAAGGAGGCATCTTGACCCTGGCTTCCCTGGCCTCACGCCGCCTGTCGCCCAAGGCTCGATCCCTGGCCATGTTGCTGGGGCTGATCGGGGTGGGCTTGTTCATCGGGGATGCGGTGATCACACCCGCGATTTCGGTGCTGTCTGCCGTCGAGGGCCTGCAGGTGGTTGCCCCCGAACTGGCCTCTTTCGTCTTGCCCATAACCCTCATAGTGCTGGTGATACTGTTTGGCATTCAGCATTACGGCACGGCAGGAATAGGCCGACTCTTCGGTCCCATCATGTTGCTCTGGTTTGGCGTGCTGGCAGGACTCGGGGCAAAGGAAATTGTGCAAAACCCGGCCATCCTGCAGGCCATCAATCCCCTCTATGCCCTTGATTTCATGTTCAGCCGGCCAGGTGTGGCCTTCATCACCCTGGGCGCTGTCGTGCTCTGCGTCACCGGTACTGAGGCGCTTTACGCCGACATGGGCCATTTTGGCCGAGGTGCGATCCGGCTGGCATGGGGCTCGCTGGTGATGCCGTCCCTGCTGCTCAACTATTTTGGCCAGGGGGCGCTGCTGCTGCGCCGTCCTGACGCCATTGAAAACCCATTCTATCTGCTCGCCCCCACCTGGATGGCCATACCCTTATTGATCCTGGCGACCATGGCGACTGTCATCGCGTCCCAGGCCGTCATCTCCGGCACTTATTCAGTCGTACGCCAGGCGATCCTGCTCGGGTATCTGCCACGCCAGGAGATCCGCCATACCTCCGAGCATGAGATTGGCCAGATCTACCTGCCAGTGGTGAACTGGCTGCTGCTGGCCGGCATAGTGCTGGTGATATTCTGGTTCAGAAGCTCCAGCAATCTGGCCGCCGCCTATGGCATAGCGGTGACAGGCACCATGGCGATCACCACCCTGCTGTTGATGGTGGTCGCCGCCCATCGCTGGAAATGGCCAACCTGGCTGATCGTGATCGCGGGAGCCCCTCTCCTGCTGGTCGATGTCACCTTCTTTGCCGCCAATACCACCAAGTTCCTGGCCGGCGGCTGGTTGCCCATCCTGTTTGCGCTGTTGACCATAGTGGTGATGACCACCTGGAAGCGCGGTCGCGAGCTGGTTCTCGACAAGCTTGAGCACAAGTCACTGGCGCTGAAAGGGTTTGTCGACAACATGCTGGCTCATCCACCACTGCAGGTGCCGGGGACGGCCGTGTTCCTCTCCAAGTCGGTGCAGGTGGTGCCCCACGCCATGCTGCACAACCTGAAACACAACAAGATCCTGCACGAGCGGGTCATTTTTCTGACCATACAGATAAAGGATGAGCCCTGGTTGTCCTTCAAGGAGCGCATCCTTCTCACCCACCTTGGGGAGGGGTTCTGGCAGGTCGTGGCGCACTTTGGTTACAAGGAGGTCCCTTCCATCGAGGAGATCTTCCAAGCCTGTGCCCAGCAAGACCTGAAGGTCTCCATGCGCGATGCCTCCTTCTTCCTCTCTCACGAAAATCTGGTCAGTACCGACCTGCCCGGCATGGCACGCTGGCGGGAAGGCTTGTTCGTCTGGATGAATCGCAACTCCCTCAAGGCGACCGACTTCTTCCATATCCCGGCCAACCGGGTGGTGGAGCTGGGGGTTCTGCTGGAGCTGTAACTGCGGCGCCAGATGCAAACATCCTGATGGCACTCGACCCAGTTCACCCGGCCAGCAGGATCCGGCTGGCCAGCGCAGACCGGATCCCGCGCGACAGGGAACAGCCCGGTCAGCATCTGGCGGTGGTATCTCTCGATTAAAATGCGATTGATAATGGTTGTTGTTTGCGATTGGCATCATCAGGCATGCTAGTGCACTGTACTGGCTCTACCACACTATCCGTTTGAGTATGAACATGAAAATTTGGAATGGAGGGCAGTGATGGAAGCCTGCAGCCCGAGGCCAACACTGCCCGCCAACGATCCCGATGCCGCCCGCCTCGCTTGCCTTGCCATCGCGGTCGTCCTGCATCTTGCCGCCTTCTGGTGGCTCTATGAACACCAGCCTGCGCCCATCACCCCGCCCTTGCCGCTGACCCTGTCGGCCCGCTGGGTCGGTGAGGCCAGCGCCAATGACGCGCCGGCCAAGGCGCCGGCAGCCGCCCCGGCGCCGCCCATGGTCAAAAAGCCCATACCGGTTCAAAAGAAGGTCGTTAAAAAACCGGTCAAAAAAACCATTCCCAAACCGGCCCCCAGGGTACCGGCACCGCCAACGCCCAAGGCTACTCAGGTGGCCAGGGCAGAACCGGTCGCGGCGCCCTCGGCCCCTGCCACGCCGGTGGCGGCCAATGCCCAACAAGGCGGCAGTGGCACAGCGCCGGTCAAGTCCCGGCAGAGCGGCAGCGGGGCTGGCAGCAGCGCCCCCATCGCCCGCGATGCGCGGCTGAACAACCCTGAGCCACCCTACCCCTATGAATCAAGAAGACGGGGTGAGGAGGGGCGCGTCATCCTGAATGTACTGGTGGCGGCCGATGGCACCGCCTCCTCGGTGGAGGTAGACAAGGGCAGCGGTTATCGGCGGCTGGACATGACGGCGCGCAAGACGGTCAGTCGCTGGCGCTTTATTCCCGCCAAACAGAACAATACGGCCGTCGAGGCCTGGGCAAAGGTCACCATCATTTTTAAATTAAGGGCTTGAATATGGATCCGGAAATCGCAAACAACGGGATGGGCGTCGCCCATCTGCTCAGTCAAAATACCGGTGTGGGGCTGCAGCCATTCATTTTGCTGGTATTGATGTCCCTCGGCACCTGCTATTACACCCTGCTGAAAATCGTGCTGGGTCAGCGCGAGCGCCGCCTCAACGCACAATTCGTGACCCGCTTCTGGCAGCACGAGAGCGTGCAGGATATGGAACGTCAGCTGGCCCATCTCCCGCCGCAGGAGGCCTATGGTCGCGTGACCAGCACTGCGCTGGCGACGGTAGCGCAACTGAACCGGGCCGGGGAGCGGACCGTGTCGCTCAAGCTGGGTTCACCGGACGAGTATCTGTTGCGGGCGCTGCGCCAGGCCATTACCCACGAGCGGGTAAGGCTGGAGCACGGCCTGGCCTTCCTCGCCTCCGTGGGCTCGGCGGCCCCCTTCATCGGGCTGTTTGGCACCGTCTGGGGCATCTATCATGCGCTGCTGGCCATAGGTGCCGCCGGCCAGAGCAGTCTGGACAAGGTGGCAGGCCCAGTGGGCGAGGCGCTGATCATGACCGGCTTTGGCCTCGCCGTCGCCCTGCCGGCCGTGCTTGTCTACAACTTCTTCGTGCGGCGCAATCGCCTCAAGCTGGCCGCGCTCGAGGCCTTTGCCTACGACCTGTTTGCCCTGCTGGTGACGGGATTTGAGCAGGCCCCCTCCAACGTAACCCAGCTGACCGAGCGGGAAGCCAAGAAGGGGCACGGGTAATGGCATTTGGCAAATTGTCGGACGACGGAGACGATCAGCCCCTCTCCGAGATCAACATGATCCCCATGATAGACGTCATGCTGGTGCTGCTCATCGTCTTCATGATCACGGCCCCCCTGCTCACCAATGCGGTCAAGCTCGAGCTGCCGGAGGCCAGCAGCCAGCTCAATCAGCCGGAGAAGGAGGACATCACCCTCGCCATCGATGGCACCGGCAAGATCTACTGGAACGACAAGGAGGTCGATGAGGCCGCCCTGCTTGCCCAGATGGAGACTGCCGGCAAGGCCGATGGGGAGCTGCCCGAGATCCAGCTGCGCATCGACAAGCGGGTCGAGTACGGCATCATAGCCAGGGTGATGGCGCAGGCGTCCCAGCATGGATTGCACAAGATTGCCTTTGTCAGCCAGCCGGACGCAGGCTAACCCCGGCCTTGTGGCGCCCGCCACCTGGCAATGTGCAAAAGGCATCACCCCGGGTGATGCCTTTTGCACAAGGACGCCCCCCATACACGCAGTTGCCATCCCACGCCCGTACCCGGCATGATGCCGAGTCTGACCCGCATCAGGTTGGCCTGCGGCCATCATTTCAAGGAAGCAAGATGAGAACATCGGATTATGTGAGACTGCTGCTCCTGGCCGCGATCTGGGGCGCCAGTTTTCTGTTCATGCGCATTGCCGCGCCGGCCTTTGGTTCGGTCAACACCGCCTTCCTGCGGGTCTTCTTCGGCCTGGTGGGGCTTGGCGTCATACTGCTACTGCTGCGCTCTCCCATGCTCTTCCAGGGCAAGCTCAAGTCCGCCATGCTGCTCGGGATCATCAACTCAGGCATCCCGTTTCTGATGTACGCCATCGCCGCACTCTGGTTGCCGGCGGGTTACTCGGCCATCCTGAACGCGACGACGCCGCTGATGGGGGCTCTGATCGGCTTCTCCTGCTTCAACGAGCAACTGAGCGGGCGCAAATGGCTGGGGGTCATGCTGGGCATAGTCGGCATCACCCTCATCACCACCACCAGCGAGGTGAATGTGAGCGGCAACCTGATCACGGGAGTGCTGGCCTGTCTGATCGCCACCGCCTGCTACGGCTGCGCCGGGTTTCTGACCCGGCGCTGGATCTCGGAACGCGGCGGCCTCGATGCCAAACTGGTGGCCTTCGGCAGCCAGCTGGGGGCATGCGTGTTCCTGCTGCCCTTCTTCGGCTACTCGGTGACGGCGGGGCCTGCGGTGGACTGGACCATCCCAGAGGTGTGGGCCAGCGTGCTGGCGGTCGGTCTCATCTGTACCGCCCTCGCCTACCTCATCTACTTCAGGTTGATCGCGGATATCGGGCCGCTGCGCTCATTGACGGTCACCTTTCTCATTCCTCCCTTTGGCATCTTGTGGGGTTACCTGGTGCTCGGGGAGACCATCACTGAGGGCTTTGTGGTCGGTGGCGCCATCGTCTGTCTCGCAGTCTGGCTGGTGGTCAGCCCGACCAGATCCGCAGCCAGCCTGGCACGGATGAAGGACTCTTGAGCCGCCCGGGTGGGCCGCAACATGCCTGCCCACAGCGCGACTCCATGGCAGATGCCAGCAATCTTCCGTTGTGACACGGCACCGATCCTGACATGGGAAACAAACGTCATTCTGTGCCATGGGACTGACATCGACACAAGATGCCGGCGTCGTTTCTTGACCGTTTTATTTGAAATTGCAATCCAGTGTGGAGTCTTCATCAACCCGACTCTGAATACCATATTTCTTCCATATATCGTCAAGCAACCCCAGCCGAGCCAAGCTTGCCAGGTGCTCTTGAAAAACCATAATGGAAATATCGGATGTAGCGGCGAATATGGCTCGTAAATGATAATTTTGTGCCGGATGAATGGATATGATCAGTTTGCTCCGTAATTCAGGATCCTGCTTCAGCATGTCTTGCAGACGATAAAAACCCAGCCGGATAAAATCCCCCCGATCTCTCAACAGGGCATTGACTATCTGGCTATCATCTCTCAACAGCAAACTGGTCTTTTTCTCAAAATAATGAAACCCTCTTACCCCTATCATGGTCAGTTTATTTAACTCATTGAAAAAATTTTGATCCCGACCCGCTTTATAACGTGCGACATAGCATTCCGAGTAATCCAGCAGAGGGTTGATATAATCACTTTATTGACATCCCATCCCCAGCTGACATCCTGAAACAGGAGCATATCAAATCGTCCCATATACATTTCTGCATATACACGATAAGGGCTGGTAACAACGGGGCGATAGTGATAATCGGACTGGACAGCATTGAGTGCATCAATAATATCGAAGGTCACCCCATGCCACTCATTGTCACTGGTTTTTTCAACAAACGGACTGAATGGGTAGACTGCAACATCAATGTCGGTTGCCCCCCATGACAAAGAAGAGACAAGAACAAGCAATAGCGCTTCCCGGTGAAAGATACTCATGGTAATGCCTCCTGAATGAGGGGGCAGGTGCAGGCAAGCGTGTTTTATTTACGCTCACCTGAACCATCCCAAAATATTCAATATCAGCGATGAGAAAACCGTTGATTTGGGTTGCTGCAGCACTCTCGATGCGGCCTGTCTCTGCTTGCTTGGCGCTTGGTCGCAACCGCCTTGCCACACCCCTTGTCCATGCTGACATCACCTGTTCCCAGCTCGCTCTGGCAGTCGGTCGAATGTTCAAGATACGATTGATGATAGTTGTTTACCCAATGGGTGCTCACCCCCCTCCGGTCGCAGCACCAGATCAAGCCGGGCCACTCCCAGACTCGGCTCTTGCGCCGAACTGCGCTAAGATGGCGCCATTGTTTTCTCCCCTTGCCCGGGGCACAGCAGCAGGATCCCCCTTGAATCGCCTCAACCCATCCAGCCAGCAACAACAGGTCTTTACCGTCACCCGCCTCAATAGCGCAGTGCGCATGATCCTGGAGCAGGATCTCGGCCTGGTGTGGCTGACCGGGGAACTCTCCAACCTGGCGATGCCAAGCTCGGGCCACTGGTACTTTTCGCTCAAGGATCTCGGTGCCCAGGTGCGCTGCGCCATGTTCAAGGGCAACAACCGGCGGGTGGCGTTTCGCCCGCAGGATGGCATGCAGGTGCTGGTGCAGGCACGGGTCTCCCTCTATGAGCCGCGTGGCGACTATCAGCTCATCATCGAATCCATGCAGCCCGCCGGTGATGGCGTGCTGGCCCTGCGCTTCGAAGAACTCAAACGCCGCCTCGGTGCAGAAGGGCTGTTTGACGAGGGCCGCAAGCGCTCCCTGCCCCGTGAACCGCGCGCCGTGGGGCTGGTCACCTCAGCCACCGGCGCCGCCCTGCACGACATGCTGACCGTGCTCAAACGCCGCGCCCCGGATCTCCCCGTCTTCATCTACCCGACCCAGGTGCAGGGCAGCGCCGCCATCGGCCAGATAGTGGCGGCCATTGCCCTGGCCAACCGCCGCGCCGAGGTGGACGTGCTGATCGTCGGTCGCGGCGGCGGCTCGCTGGAAGATCTCTGGTGCTTCAACGAGGAGGCGGTGGCGCGCGCCATTGCCAACTCCAGCATCCCCGTCATCAGCGCGGTGGGCCACGAGGTGGACGTGACCATCAGCGACTTTGCCGCCGACTTGCGTGCCCCGACCCCGTCGGCCGCCGCCGAACTGGTGGCGCCGGACAACCAGGCCCGCATCCAGCGCCTCGCCCATCTGTGGCAACGGCTGGCACAGGGCATAGGCCGCCACCAGACTGCCGCCCGCCACGGCTTCGCGCTGCTGCAAAAACGGCTCGACCATCAGGATCCCAAGCGACGGCTGGAGCAGCAGTCCCAGCGCCTCGACGAGCTCTCCGCCCGCCTGCAACAGCTGATGAATCAACGGCTGCATCAGGGGGAGCGGCGCCTCGCCAACCTGGAGCTGCGCCTGCAAGGCAAGAGCCCGGAGCGGTTGCTGGCCGCTGGCAAGCGCCGCCATCAGCTGGCCGAAGAAAGACTCTATGCGCTGATCGCCAAACGCCAGGATCTGGCCAGCCACCGCCTCGCCATGCTCACCGCCCGCCTCGACGGTGTGAGCCCGCTCGCCACCCTGGGTCGCGGTTACTCCATCACCCGCACCCAGAGCGGTGAGGTGATCAGCCGCGCCACCCAGGTGAACGCCGGGCAAACCCTGGTCACCACGCTCGCCGAGGGGCACCTGCAGGTGCGGGTGGAAGAGGTGCACAACCGATAACTGAACACGGGGGCGCTTTGCAGCGCCCCCGTTTGATCCCCCTCCCTGTCGTTGACGCCTGTCCGTCACACCAGCGAATGGCGCACCATGTCGGCCGGCGCCGGCGCCGCATCAGATCCCGCCAGCGGATTGAGTTGCAAGTACTCAAACATTCCTGCCTGCAGATTGACGTTCCAGAAACGCCCCGCCAGGGTCAGTTCAAGCCGCACTTGCGTGAGCGTCGCCAACCCGTGCCGCTGCCAGGCCTCAAACAGCGGCAGCAGGTGGGCCCGTAGCGGCGCGGGCAGACGAGCCAGCGTCAACCAGCCGCTGTCGAGGGCGCCACGCAGCAGGCCGTCCATGAGGGCATTGGGGTTCTTCCCCATCACCATGCCGGGCGCCCGCACACCGCCTGCCAGCGCCTCGTGCCAGAGCGCCAGATCCCGGCCATACATGAGGCCATGGCCGTGCACGCTGCCTCCTGCCCCCGCCCCGAAGGGGAGGATCTCGGCGCCGCGCTTGGCCATCTGGTTGTAGCGGCTCTGCTCGGCATCACCGCGCCGCCAGTGGCTGCAGGAAAGTCGCTGCCAGCCGCCCTGCTCCAGGGTCTGGGCGCCATAGGCATACATGCCGGCTCGCTGCTGACCATCGGCCGCCCAGCCCAGCGTACCCTTATCCTGTGCCCGATCCAGATTGGTGCCCGCCATGGCGATCAGCTGATAGAGATCCACGCCGTGTACTCCGCTGGCCATCACATCCGCGATATCCTGGCGCCACACGGCATCATCCTGCCCCGGCAGGCCGAAGATGAGATCCGCCACTATCACGGCGGCATCATCCCGGGTCAGCTCGGCCAGCCGGGCCAGCAGGGTCTCCCTGTCATCGAAGCGGGCCGCCTGCTGGCGCACTTGTGTATCAAAGCTCTGCACCCCGAACGAGAAGCGGTTGAAGCCCCCCGCCAGCGCTGTCTGCCACTTGGCATCATCAAAGCCGTTGAGGCGCCCCTCCAGGGTCACCTCGGCATCTGCGGTCAGCGGAAAACCCTGGATGGCCCTGGCCAATCGCGCCAGATCCTCGACCGCCATGTCGGTCGGTGTGCCACCCCCCACATAGACGGCCGAGCAGGGCTTGCTCTGCCCAAAGGGGGTATCCGCCGCCTGCTGCAGGCTGGCGCACAGGGCCACCATGTAGCGGCTCATGCGCGCCGGATTGGCGCCATTTTCGAAGAAATTGCAGAAGCTGCAGCGCTTGCGGCAAAACGGGATATGGATGTAGAGCGCCCGCTCCCCGGCCTCGCTCTCTTGCTGCCACCAGGCTTGCCAGCGCCCATGGTCGAGGGTGAAGGGGCGAATGCCACCCCGGCTGGCATGGGCCGAGGTTTTGGCGCCGAAGGCAAACTTGAGGGGATCCGGTGTGTCGAGTCCGGTCATGGTCGGGGTCAGTTGTAATGTCATCACTGGCTGGGTTACCGCATGGAAATAATGCAAATGATAACCACTATCAATTAATGCCGAGCTTGTGCTGGATCAAACCAGGCTCAGACAACCCAGCTTTGCTACCCATCCTTAACCTCCATCATGGATCCAGTTAACAGATAATTTACTCAAGATGGGGTAGGGTGTGCCGATAGAGAACCATCTCCCCCGCCCTGACGAGCGAGCGTGAGGAGAGTCGCCCGGCATTGACGCTCGCCCACTTGCGCATGGACCCTGCAAACGATGCAAAATCTGTCACTGAACTGGAAAATCTTCCTCCCCCTCACCCTGGTGATAGGCTGTACCTTCGCCCTCAGTTTCGAACTCTCCGCCTGGCTGCAACGGGATCTCGCCATCCGGCTGGCCGGTGAAAAGGTCGAGAGCGCCGCCAACACCTACATGGATCAGCTCAACGTCATGATGATGACGGGAGCCATCGCCAACCGGCAAATCGTGCAGACCAAGCTCAAGAGCGAGGCAGGGATCGTCGAGGCTCGCCTGATCCGCGCCCCCGCCGTGACCGACTTGTTCGGGCCGGGTCACCCGGATCAGCAGGCAGAGGACAACTGGGATCAGCGCGCCATAACGCAAGGGGAGACCATACTCGAGCAGCAGGGCAACCGACTCACCCTGGTCAAGCCCTTCAAGGCGTACAAGGAGTACCGTGGCACCCAGTGCACCACCTGCCATCAGGTGCCAGAAGGCACCGTCATGGGGGCGGTGCGGATCAGTTACGACCTCAGCCACACCTTCGGCGAAATTCGCCACAACAACCTGATCCTGAGCGGCAGCCTGGTGGCTGTGTTCGGGCTCGGGTTCGGCCTGCTTGGCTGGGTGCTGCAGCGCTACATCAAGCGACCGGTGCGCCACCTGCAACGGACCATGACCCGCATGGCCAAGGAGCGGGATCTCTCCCTCCCCCTGCTCAACCCGAGCCAGGATGAGCTGGGCCAGATGACCCGCGCCGTCAGCGACATGGTGCAGGGTTTTCGCCACAGCCTGCAGGAGGTGGAGCACGCGACTCGGCAGCTCTATCAGGAGTCGAACCAGATCCGGCAGGTCGCGACCCAGACCGAAGGCTCGGCCCGCCAGCAGGAGAGCATGACCACCCAGGTCGCCGCCGCCGTCAGCGAATTGGCCGCCAGCTCCCACGAGGTGCGCGAGCACGCCCGCCACAGCGCCGAGCTCTCCGCCCTCACCAACCAGGATGCGGCCGACACCAGTCGCCTCGCCCAGCACTCCATCGCCGACATGGGCGAGATGTCGGCCGAGATTGAACGGGTCGATCGGGTGATCCAGCAGCTCGACAACCGCTGTCTGGCCGTTGATGGCGTGCTGGAGGTGATCAAGGGGATTGCGGATCAGACCAACCTGCTGGCCCTCAACGCCGCCATAGAGGCGGCCCGTGCCGGCGAGCAGGGTCGCGGGTTTGCGGTGGTGGCCGACGAGGTACGCGCCCTCTCCAACCGCAGCCGCGCCGCCAGCGAGGAGATCTCCCAGATGATCGCCGCCCTGCAAAAAGAGGCCCAGAGCGCCGTGGCGGTGATCGGGGATGCAAAATCCAAGGCGGACGAGAGCATCCACAAGACGGAGGCGACCCTGGCCGCCATGCAGAACATCATAGGTCGCATCGCCAGCATCAATGATCTCAACGCCCAGATGGCACAATCCGCCGAGGAGCAGGACAGGGTCTGCAGCGAGGTGGACAGCTCGGTGAGCGACATTCGCAACACCTCCAACGATACCCTGGGCCAGGCGCACGCCGCCAACCTCGCCAGCATCCAGCTGGTGGAGCAGTGCCAGAAGCTGGAGCAGTTGCTCAAGACCTACCGCTGGTAAGGCGCAACGCCCCCAACAAAAAAGCGCGACCCGAGGTCGCGCTTTTTATTGCCTTGCTACTGCCGCAGGCAGTCAGCCGGGACAGATCAGGATCAGCCCGCGTTGCGAGTGGCCACCGCATCGGCCAGCGTGCGCAGCAGCACTTCGGTATCGGCCCAGCCGATGCAGGCATCCGTGATGCTCTGACCGACGGTGAGCTCGCACCCGTCCACCAGATCCTGGCGCCCTTCCACCAGGTGGCTCTCCACCATGACACCGAACACAGCCCGGCTGCCGGCGCGCAGCTGACCGGCCACATCCTCGGCCACCAGCATCTGGTTCTTGAACTGCTTGCTGCTGTTGGCGTGGCTGAAGTCGATCATCACCTTCTGTGGCAGACCGGCCTTGTCCAGCCCCTTCACCACCTCGTCAACGTGCGCTGCGCTGTAGTTCGGCTCGCGGCCGCCACGCAGTATGATGTGACAGTCCGGGTTGCCCCGGGTGGCGACGATGGCGGAGTGGCCGTACTTGGTGACCGACAGGAAGTGGTGCGGCGCGCTGGCGGCACCGATGGCATCGATGGCCACCTTGATGGTGCCATCCGTACCGTTCTTGAAACCCACAGGGCAGGAGAGACCCGAGGCCAGCTCACGGTGCACCTGGGATTCGGTGGTACGGGCACCGATGGCACCCCAGCTCATCAGATCCGCCACGTATTGCGGGGTGATCATGTCGAGGAACTCGGAGGCGGTCGGCAGCCCCATGTCGTTGAGATCCAGCAGCAGCTTGCGACCGATGCGCAGGCCGTCGTTGATCTGGCAGGTATTGTCGAGGTAGGGGTCGTTGATCAGCCCCTTCCAGCCCACAGTGGTACGCGGCTTCTCGAAGTAGACCCGCATCACGATTTCCAGCTGCCCCTTGAGTTCGTCACGCAAGGTCTTGAGGCGTTTGCCATATTCCAGTGCGGCGGCGGGGTCGTGGATGGAGCAGGGGCCGATCACCACCAGCAGGCGCTGATCTTCACCGGCCAGGATCTGATGAATGGCCTGGCGGGATTCGAATACGGTAGATGAGGCGGTCTCGGTGGCCGGAAACTTCTCAAGCACCGCAACCGGGGGTAATAACTCTTTGATTTCACTGATACGAACGTCGTCGGTTTGATGCTGCATGACAAGGCTTCCTGCTAGATGACTGCGATAAAGAAACTTCAATCTAGCCCGCACGGGCAGCGGTGTAAATAGAAAATTACATCCTCATGAAATGAATTTAGTAACGTAGTCTTGCAAGTTGCAATAATACTGCTAGCGGATGGTTGGCGGACTGAAAAACAAGGCCCGCACTGAGGCGGGCCTTGGAGCAATCGAAACTGGCTCAAACGGCCTGACTGACACTGGCCAATTTGTCGAAGTAGTCCGGGAAGGTCTTGGAAGTACAACCCGGATCATTGATGGTGACGGCGGTATCCGACAGCGCCACCAGCGAGAAGCACATGGCGATGCGGTGATCGTTGTAGGTATCGATGGCCGCGTGATTGAGTTGGGCTGGCGGCGTCACGGTAATGAAGTCGTGCCCCTCCTCCACCTCCACACCCAGCTTGCGCAGCTCGGTGGCCATGGCGTGCAGACGATCCGTCTCCTTCACCCGCCAGTTGTAGATGTTGCGAATGGAAGTGGGTCCCTCGGCAAACAGCGCCGCAACGGCGATGGTCATGGCTGCGTCCGGAATGTGATTCATGTCCATGTCGATGCCGTGCAGCGGGGCCTGCTCGGCCTCGATGAAGTCGTCACCCCAGGTGATGCGGGCGCCCATCTTCTCCAGCACGTCGGCGAAATGGATGTCGCCCTGGATGCTGTGCTTGCCGATGCCGGTCACCCGTACCTTGCCCTTGATGGCCCCGGCCGCGAGGAAATAGGAGGCGCTGGAGGCATCCCCTTCCACCAGGAAGTCACCAGGGCTGACATAGCTCTGGTTGCCCTTGATGTAGAACAGCTTGTAGTTGTCGTGCTCGATGACCACCCCAAACTGCTTCATGATGTGCAGCGTGATGTCGATGTAGGGCTTGGAGACCAGCTCCCCCTTGATGTGGATGCGGGTGTCGCCGGCCGCCATGGGCGCCGCCATCAAAAACGCCGTCAGGAACTGGCTGGAGACGGAGCCGTCGACGTGCACATCACCACCCCACAAGCCCTTGGCATCCACCACCAGCGGCGGGTAGCCGTCTTTTTTCAGATACTGGATATGGGCACCCGCTTCGCGCAGGGCATCCACCAGATGGCCGATGGGACGCTCTTCCATGCGTGGCTCGCCGCCCAGGGTATATTCGCCCGAGCCCAGACACAGCGCGGCGCACAGCGGGCGCATGGCGGTACCGGCGTTGCCGAGGAACAGATTGACCGGCTCCTTCACCGCGAAGCTGCGGCCCAGACCGTGCACAGTGCACTCAGTCTTGTCGGCGGAGAGCTTGTACTTGACCCCGAGCTGGGTCAGTGCCGCCAGCATGTGACGAATGTCATCGCTGTCGAGCAGGTTGGTGAGCCGGGTGGTGCCGCGGGCCAGCGCTGCCAGCAGCAGGGCCCGGTTGGACACGCTCTTGGAGCCGGGCAGATTGACCTCACCGGCCACACGAGAAATAGGTTCCAAACGCAACGAATTCATAAACTTCCTGTACTGTCTCAAATAATTCACCTGACCGGACGTTAGCAGCCCGCGCCTTGCTCGGCAAGACCGCGCGTGGCACAAAAGCGGGCCAGACTCGCGGTCGATCAGGATCCACTGAAAAAACAGACGCCGGGGAGTCCCCGGCGTCTGCAATTGGGGAAAAACGCCTCAGCCGTGACGCTTGGCAAAGCCATCCATAAAGCTCACCAGGGCCTTGACCCCTTCCAGCGGCATGGCGTTGTAGAGGCTGGCACGCATGCCACCGACGATGCGGTGCCCCTTGAGCGCCAGCAGACCGGCGGCTTCCGACTCAGCCAGGAAGAGCGCGTCCAGCTCGGCATTTTTCAGCTGGAACGGGATGTTCATGCGGGAGCGGCAGCTGGCATCCACCTTGTTGCCATAGAAGCTCGACTGGTCGAGGTAGCCGTAGAGGAAATCGGCCTTCTCCTTGTTGCGCGCCTCCATGGCGGCGAGCCCGCCCTGTTCTTTGAGCCACTCGAACACCAGACCGGCCAGATACCAGGCGTAGGTGGGCGGGGTGTTGAACATGGAGTCGTTCTTGGCGGTGAGCTGGTAGTCAAAAATCGAGGGCACGTCGGCGCGGGCCTGGTTCAACAGGTCATCGCGCACTATGGCGATGGCCAGGCCCGACGGGCCTATGTTCTTCTGGGCACCGGCGTAGATGATGCCGAAGCGGCTCACGTCGATGGGGCGGGAGAGGATGGTGGAGGACAAATCCGCCACCAGGGGCACATCGCCAGTGGCCGGGATGTCGAACATCTCTATGCCGTCTATGGTTTCGTTCGGGCAGTAATGCACAAAGGCCGCATCGGCACGAAACGCCGGGGTCGGCAGCAGGTGGGAGATCCCCTGCGCGTTCTTGGCGACCCCAGGGAAGGTCTGGATGTCACCGTACTTGTGGGCTTCATCCACGGCGCTCTGGGCCCAGACACCGGTCAGCAGATAATCGGCCTTCTTGTTGGCACCGCCGAGCAGGTTCATGGGCACGGCGGAAAACTGGCCACGACCACCACCGTGCATGAAGAGCACCTTGTAGTTGTCCGGCACCGCCAGCAGTTCGCGCAGATCGGCTTCCGCCTTGGCGGCGACCGCCATGTAGGGCTTGCCGCGGTGGGAGAGCTCCATGACCGAGGCTCCCAGCCCCTGGAAGTTACAAAATTCGCGCTGGGCGCGCTCCATGACTTCAACCGGCAACATGGCGGGGCCGGCGCAGAAGTTGTAAATCTGTTTGCTCATGACGCTTTCCGTGAGTGGATGAGAGTAATCGATGACTTGTCTGGTTTTACACAAGAGCCGCCCCAGGATCAAAGGCTTTTTGGGAGCTGGCTCAACCTTTTGTCACCCGGCCCGGCTCAGGCCATGATGAAAAAAGCCCTGAACAGGTCAGGGCTTGCAGGGAACATGCATGGAAATGGGGGACAGGCCGCATCAATGACAGGCAAGGCCCCTTTTCAACAAATTCACAGCTTGGCGGTGAGCTCGGGCAACAGGGTGAAGAGATCCCCCACCAGACCATAGTCTGCTACCTGAAAGATGGGGGCCTCACCATCCTTGTTGATGGCGACGATCACCTTCGACTCCTTCATGCCCGCCAGATGCTGAATGGCACCCGAGATGCCGACAGCTATGTAGAGCTCGGGGGCGACCACCTTGCCGGTCTGGCCCACCTGCAGATCGTTGGCCACATAACCCGCATCCACCGCCGCCCGCGACGCCCCGACCGCGCCGCCCAGCTTGTCGGCCAGCGCCTCGATCAGGGCAAACTGCGCCTTGGAGCCAAGCGCCCGTCCGCCGGAGACCACTACCCGCGCCGCCGCAAGCTCGGGTCTGGCGGATCGCACGGCGCGCCGCTCGACCAGCCGGGTGCGGCAGGCCACATCGGCCACCGGCAGCCGCTCGACAGCCGCCTGCCCAGCCCCGAATTCGGCCTTGGCGAAGGCGGTCGGCCTGATGGTGAGCACCTTGATGGGCGCACTGCTCGCCATCCGGGCAACGGCATTGCCCGCGTAGATGGGCCGCAGGAAGGTATCACCGCTCTCTATGCCGGTCACCTCGGAGAGCATCTCGACCCCGAGCCTGGCCGCGACCCGCGGCAGCAGATCCTTGCCCTGGGTGCTGGCCGCCATCAGGCAGTGCTGATAGTCGCGTGCTATGTGGGCAAGCAGGGGATCGACGCCGTCGTTGAGCCCTTCCGCCAGCATGGGATGCTCGGCCAGCAGAACCCTGTCCACCCCTTGCAGGCTGGCGGCCTGTTCACCCGCCTCGGTCAGCCCCTGACCCAGCAGCAGGAGATGCACCTCGCCGCCAAGCTGACCCGCCGCCGTGACCAGCTGGGCCACGTTGTCGGCAAGCCTGCCCTGATGATGTTCAGCAATAACCAGTACGCTCATGACAACACCCTATCGTTAGCAACGCGTTTCATCGCACCAGCCCTCATCCCAGCCTGGGGCAGGCACCCAATATGTTTCACCATCATAGGTGCGCTCATGGCAGTACCTTGGCTTCGTGCCTGAGTTTGTCCAGCAGCTCGTCCACCGAGCCGACCCTGACGCCGGCACGGCGCACGGCTGGCGCCATCACCCCAAGCAGCCGGGTATGGCCGGCGGGTTCGACGCCTAGGGTCGCGAAGGGGGCACTCTCGAGCGGCTTGCGCTTGGCTTTCATGATGTTGGGCAGCGAGGCAAAGCGAGGTTCGTTCAGGCGCAGATCCACGGTCACCACGGCAGGCAGCGGCATGCCGAGGGTCTCCAGGCCGCCGTCGATCTCGCGGGTCACTTGCAGCTCGCCGTCCACCAGCTTGATGGCGGAGGCGAAAGTGGCCAGCGGCCAGTCATTGAGGGCTGAGAGCATCTGGCCCGCCTGGTTGTTGTCAGAATCGATGGACTGCTTGCCGAGCAGCACCAGATCGGGCAGCTCCTGCTCGCACACCTGTTGCAGGGCGCGTGCCACGGTAAGCGGAGTGAGCGTCTCATCGGTCACATAATGGCGGGCCCGATCCGCCCCCAGCGCCAGGGCATGGCGCAACTGCTCGACCGCCGCCTCAGGCCCGAAGGTCACCACCACCAGCTCGGTCGCGATACCGGCTTCACGCAGCCTCACCCCCTCCTCCACCGCAATTTCACAAAACGGGTTGATCCCCATCTTCACATTGGCGAGCTCCACGTCGGAGCCATCGCTCTTGACCCGGATCTTGACGTTGTAATCCAGTACCCGCTTGATCGCGACCAGCAGCTTCATGACGCGCATCCCTCGCTTCGGTTGAGTGAATCCATTGACGAGCCCTCGCATTTTTTTGCTTACAATTGCTTTACGTTTACGTAAACTACCAGCACTACCCTAGGCCAAGTCAAGCGCAGAGGCAAGATGGAACGCGAAGCAATGGAATTTGATGTCGTCATCGTCGGTGGCGGCCCGGCAGGGCTCAGCGCCGCCATCGCCCTGAAGCAGCACAATGCCGATCTCTCGGTCTGTCTGCTGGAGAAGGGAGCGGAAATCGGCGCGCATCTGCTCTCCGGCGCCCTGTTCGACCCCATAGCCCTCAAGGAGCTGTTGCCGGACCGCTGGCAGCAGGCGCCCCTTGGCATTCCCGTCAACGATGATCGGGTTCATCTGTTGCAAAACGACAGCCGCGCCCTGCAACTGCCCCACTGGGCCGTGCCGCCGCGCATGCACAACGATGGCAGTCATATTCTCAGCCTGGGCAACCTCTGCCGCTGGCTCGGTCAGCAGGCGGAGCAACTGGGAGTCGAAATATACCCGGGTTTTACCGCAAGCGAGCTCATCATGGAAGCGGGACGGGTGCGGGGTGTGATCACCGGCGATCTCGGGCTGGACAGAGCCGGCAATCCCAAGGCGGATCACGTGCCCGGAATGGCGCTCTATGGCCGCTACACCCTGTTTGCCGAAGGGGCCCGCGGCCATCTGGGCAAGCAGTTGATCGCCGAGTTCAATCTGGAAAACAGCGCCCAGCCGCAACATTATGCCATCGGCTTCAAGGAACTGTGGCAGGTGCCCGCGGATCAGGCCAAGCCGGGCCGGGTGCTCCATGGCAGCGGCTGGCCGCTGGTCGAGCGTCGAGCCAGCAAGAGCCAGGGCGGTTTCTACCTCTATCATATGGAGGGCAATCAGGTGGCGGTCGGGCTCATCGTCGATCTCAACTACAGCAACCCCTGGCTCAGCCCGTTCGACGAGTTCCAGCGCCTCAAGCACCACCCCCTCATCGCGCAGACCCTGCAGGGAGGCGAACGCATCAGCTACGGCGCCCGTGCCATCACCAAGGGCGGCTGGCACTCGCTGCCGCGCATGCACTTTCCCGGTGGTCTGCTGATCGGCTGCGATGCCGGCACCCTCGACTTTTCCCGTATCAAGGGCATTCACACCGCCATGAAGTCGGGCATGCTGGCGGCGAAAACCGTCGCCATGACGCTGCGCGGCGGCGATGAGGGTGGCCGGGATCTGGCCGAGTACAGCGATGCGTTGCAACAGAGCTGGCTGGGGCAGGAGCTGAAGACCGCCCGCAACTTCGGCGCCGCCCTGCATCGCTGGGGTCCCTTGCTTGGTGGCGCCTTCAACTGGCTGGAGCAGCGGGGTTCCTCCTTACCCCTGATGGGCTCTTTTACCCTGCTGGACCGGGAGCCGGACTACCGCCAGCTGCGCATGGCCAGCCGCTGCGATCCCATCGATTATCCCAAGCCGGACGGCAGGCTCAGCTTCGACAAGCTCTCCTCTGTTTATCTCGCCAACACCAGTCACGATGAGGATCAGCCCTGCCACCTCAAGTTGCAGGACGCGAGTATCCCGGTGGCGGTCAACCTGCCCACCTGGGCCGAGCCCGCCCAGCGCTACTGTCCGGCCGGGGTGTTCGAGATAGTGGAAAGCGAGAACCAGCCGCGCTTGCAGATCAACGCGGCCAACTGCATTCACTGCAAGACCTGCGACATCAAGGATCCCAGCCAGAACATCATCTGGACGCCGCCGCAGGGAGGTTCGGGCCCCAACTATCCCAATATGTGATGGAAGGTCTGCAGCGCTACGGCGACAGCAAGGATGCGCAGCCCCAGAACATCGTCTGGACACCACCGCAGGGAGGTTCGGGCCCCAACTACCCCAATATGTGATGGGACTGCCCATGCAGACCAGCGGCGACAGCAAGGATGCGCAGCCCCAGCACATCATCTGGACACCACCGCAGGGAGGTTCGGGCCCCAACTATCCCAATATGTGATGGGACTGCCCATGCAGATCAGCGGCGACACCAAGGATGCGCAGCCCCAGAACATCATCTGGACGCCACCGCAGGGAGGTTCGGGTCCCAACTATCCCAATATGTGACGGGAGGCCCGCTGCGCTACGGCGACACCAAGGATGCGCAGCCCCAGAACATCGTCTGGACACCACCGCCGGGAGGTTCGGGCCCCAACTATCCCAATATGTGATGAGACTGCCCATGTAGATCAGCGGCGACACCAAGGAAGGAGCCCAGACAGACCGCGGTCTGGGCGCCGCTTTTGGGGGCTAGGGGTCCCATTATCCCAATAGGTGAGGCCTATCCCCCCAGACGGGCACCCGGCGCCATGCGGCAGTCAACAGGCTGTCACTTTCACGGCCGGATCCGCTGATCCGACCTCGCTGTTTTTTTGAGCGAACAGGCTGAACCTCGGATGAATAGGCCCTGACAAGCGCGCCCCGCCCCTGTATAGTTCGCCGCATTCAGGTTTTCCATCGGCCCGTTTTGCTTGTCCACGGGATCGCTTTCTATGCGATCTAGGCCGCATGACCTGTGCAACCATCCCTGATTACCCATGACTTCTTAAGGGGGGACAGATGATCACCGCCTACATTCTCAATAACAAGGTACTGGACATAGTCACGCTCGGGCCTGACGACATAGTGCCTGACAACACCGTCTGGCTGGATGCCTACAAGCCGGACACGGCGGAGCGAGAATGGTTGACGGGCCTGTTTCTGGAAGAGGTTCCCGACAAGGAAGAGCTGGACGACATCGAAGCATCCGCCCGTTTCTACTGGGATACCGATGGTCTGCACATTCACTCCCTGTTCCCCCAGCGGATCGGCCGTGACACCAAGGGTGTCCACGTCTCCTTTACCCTGCGCAACAACCTGCTGATCAGCATCCGCGAGGATGACATCGGCCTGGTGCGCCTGCTGCGCCACTACATGCGCCAGGACCGGCTGGAGGTGGAGGATGCCCTCGACATCCTGCTGGAGGTGCAGAACCTCAAGGTGGAGTACCTCTCCGACCTTATCGAAGACGGTTACAAGACGTTGGAGAACACCGCCGATCAGATCTTCGAGCCGGATCAGATCAATCCCATGCTCAAGGAGTTGATGGCACAGGAAGAGGCCAACGGTCAGATCCGCCTCTCCCTGCACGATACCCGTCGCGCCCTGCGCTTTCTCAAGCGCAGCCTGCGCCAGCGCATGAGCAACGAGCAGAACAAGTGGATCGACGAGATGCTGCACGACGTGGAATCTCTGTTGCCCCACACCCAGTTCCTGTTCGACAAGATCAACTTCCAGCTGGAGGCCTCCATGGGGGTGACCAATCTGGAGCAGAACAAGGTGATCAAGATCTTCTCGGTGGCAGCTGTCATCTTCCTGCCGCCGACGCTTATCGCCAGCATCTACGGCATGAACTTTGGGCGCATGCCCGAGCTCGCCTGGGAGTATGGCTATCCGCTCTCGCTGGTGTTGATGGTGATGTCATCGCTCGGCACAGGCCTCTTCTTCAAGCGCAAGGGCTGGCTGTAAACGCCGCCAGAAAGTGCGATAGAAAGAGACGATGGATTGGGGGGCACTGGCCCCCCGATTAATTCGTATCCCCCGGCACGCCTTGCAAAGGGCACCAGCCTGCCCCATATCCTCTTCATCACTTGCACAACCCAAGCGGATAACGGGCGACCATGACCCTCTACCCCGAACACAGATATGACGATCACGGCCAGTTGCGCCCTCCCCTCTGGTTTTGGCCCATCGCCCTCTTGCTGACCCGCTCGGTCTGGCTGTTTCTGATGGCAGGGGTCACCCGCGAGAGCGGCAGCGAGATCCTGACCCTCTTCTATCCGGACAAGATCAGCCTCTACATCAGCCTGCTGACCGACGTGCCCGCCATGCTGGCGCTGCTCGCCTTTGGCGGCACCTATCAGCAGACCAACAGCGTGCGCGCCTGGCTCAGGCGCCACAGCCGCGGCCTCTTGCTCTGCTCCACCGTCAGCGGCCTGCTGATGCAGCTGCACAGCCTCAACCTGCAGAAATGGTCGTTCAGCTGGCCCACCGCCCTGGTGCTGATCGGCAGCCTCTGGGCGCTCTGGTATCTGCTGCGCAGCCGCCAGATCCGCGAATACGCGGCCGATCAACCTCACTGAGAAAATAGGGGTCACTCATTGACGAGTGACCCGGATCTGCAGGGTCTGGCGATCGCTCTGGCTGCCGCGGCCTCCCTGCAACTGGGTGCCCAGGCTGCTGCCTTGCTGGGCCGAACTGGTGGAGAGCTCCCCCACCGTCAGCCATTGACCGGGGGCACCGCTCACCTCGGTGGCGTTCTGCCCCGTGCTGATGGTGCCCTGCTCCAGCCTGGCCTGTTCGCTGCTGAGCGCTATCTGCACCCTGTCCCCTATCAGGGTGGCGGTGGCGTAGAGGCCGTTGATGAGCGGCATCAAGCCCACCACCTGACCACCGCGCCACTGATAGAAGGTGACCGGCTGGTAGGAGCCCATCTGCAGCAACACGGGCCGCCCTGACAGGCCGCGCACCTGCCAGCTGTCGTTCTGGCTGCGCTGGTATTGCCGGGCATTGCCCTCCAGCAGCCATTGCCGTTTGGCCGCATCACCACCGATACCCGCCTCTATCTGCTGACCGCTTGAGGCGCCATCCACCCGCCATTCGACGAGCAGGCTCTGGGGCGGCTGGTTGAGTTTGGCCAGGGTCGCTTCGGCCTCCTGCAACTGGGCCGCACTGCCGCTCAGCACCAGCTGATTGCCCATGGTACTCACCCCGAGATCCGGGTAGATCTCCTTGAGGGTCTGCACCGCCGCCTGGGCCTCGAATACCGGGATCACCTTGACCTCGGCCCGCAGCGGCAGGCACCAGAGCCCGCACAGCCACAAGATCCCGCTCCAACGCCACCTTTTCATCTCTCTCTCCTGTCCGGGAGCCCGGCTCACCGTCTCTGCCAGTCTGGCTATCACCATCATGATCCATCTGTCTCGCATTTCAATGACTTTGCACCCCAGGGGCAAGGGCGGCATGGGCCGGAGCGCCCCCCTTGACGGCCTGCGAGCCGAAAGGACGGAGATAGATCAAATAATACAAATAAAAATGATTACCATTTGTTGTCACGAAAAAATCGCTCGGATACAATTCGGACTCATTTTTTCGAGCCAGCCGCTGATGAAGCCTGTTACCGCCACCACCACCCCTGCCATCATCCATCTGGCGATGCTGATCAACATGCTCTCCATGGGCAGCATGATGATGGTGATGCCGCTCGGGCCGGATCTGGTCATCAGCCTCGGCATGCAACCGGAACAGACAGGTTATTTCAGCGGCGGTGCCACCCTGGGCGCTGCCCTGATGGGCCTCATCGCCGCGCCCTGGCTCGATCGCGTCAACCGCAAACCCGCCCTGCTGGTGCTGCTGACCCTGCGCTTTCTGCTGCTGATGGCCTGCGCCCTGGTGCATAACAGCCAGCAACTGCTGATGCTGTTCATTCTGTCAGGCTGCGTGGCCGGGCCCCTCTCCGCCATCCTGATGGCCGCCGTGCTGGACCTGGTGCCACCGGCCGAACGGGGCCGCCGCCTCGCCTACGTGGGCATGGCCTTCTCGCTGGCCGCCATTTTGGTGGTGCCCATCGCCCTGGTGCTGGCCCAGTGGCTCGGCTGGCAGAGCCCCTTCCTGCTGTTTGGCGCTGGCGGCCTGCTGCTGGCCCTGCTCTGCGCCCGGCTGCTGCCCTCCCTGCCGGTCAGCCGCGCCCCTCACGGCAGCGGCTTGCGCCAGCTGCTGGGCTCGCCGCTCTGCCAGGGCGCCCTGCTCATTCTCTGTTTGCAGATGTTCGGTCACTTCCTGCTGATCCCGCACTTTGCCAACTACTTCCAGTTCAACCTCGCCTTCCCGCGCGAGCAGATCGCCGCCCTCTATCTGTGTGGCGGCCTCGCCAGCATGGCGACCATGCGGCTGTGCGGCAGCTGGATCGATCAGGGCCGGGCGCTGGCCGCCATCCTGATCACCAGCCTGTTACTGGCGCTGATCACCCTGCTCGGCTTCGCCGCCCCCGTCGGCGTGCCCGTCTACCTGCTGTTTACCCTCTTCATGGCGCTAAGCTCGGCCCGATCCAGCACCACGCTCGCCATCACGGCGGCCATTCCGGCCCCCCATCAGCGCGCCGCCTTCATGTCCTTCCAGGGCACTGTGACCAATGTGGCGGCCGGGCTCGGCAGCCTGCTCTCGGCCAGGTATCTCTTCTCGGATGACACTGGCGCCCTGCACGGTTTTGCGGGGCTCGCCTGGATCAATATCGGCTGCGGCCTGCTGGCCTGCGGCGGTGTCTGGCTCCTGCTCAAGGGGCTGGCGCAGACAAGGAATAACAATAACCCCGAGTCTGGCGCCGCCAGACAAGGAAGTCAGTGAGCTACCGGCCCCAGAGCCGGACCCCATAACCTCTGTTTTATTCATGGAGTTTTGACTATGCAGTTGCAGCCTGGCGTATTTCGCTTGAACCCGATTTTGCTCTCCCTCGGCCTGTTTGCCCTGCCGGGCCTGGCCCAGGCCGAATCGGTCAAGGCCAACGAGACCATGGTGGTCACCGCCACCCAGACCCAGCACACCGAGCTGTCCGCCCCGGCCAGCGTCTCTGTGGTGACCCGCGCCGATCTGGACAAGATGAACGCCAACAACATAGGCGAAGCGCTCAAGCACGTGCCTGGTGTCAACATCATAGGCACCAACCCCACGGGCCGCAGCGAGATCAAGATCCGCGGCATGGGCGGCGACTACACACTGCTGCTGATCAACGGCAAACGGGTCAACGCCCGCGAGACCCTAGGCAGCTCCTTTGGCAATGACTTCGACTTGAGCTCCATCCCCATGGCGGCCATAGAGCGTATCGAAGTGATCCGTGGCCCCGTCTCCTCCCTGTACGGTGCCGATGCCCTGGGCGGCGTGGTCAACGTGATCCTGCGCCAGGCCAAGGAGAAGACGGAAGCGGCCTTCGGCTACACCCACACCATGCCCACCAAGGGCGACGGTGGCGATGCCAACCAAGGCAGCGCCTTTGTCTCCGGTGCCCTGATCGACAACAAGCTGCTGGGCAGCGTGGTGGTGGACGGCTATCAGCGCGACCGCTGGCACAGCGATCAGTCCAACAACCCGGATGCCGATGCGCTGGAAAAACGGGAAGTGGTCAACATGCTCTCCAGCCTGAAGTGGCTGGTCAGTGACAACCAGGATATCGATTTCGATCTGGGCTACAACCAGAACGACATGGACAGCTACTTCAACAACGTGCCCCGTGCCCCGACCGCACCGGCCACTCCGCACAACGTGCAAAAGCTCGATCGCCTGAGCCTGGGAGTCACCCACAACGGCCGTTGGGAGCACTTCGACAGCCGCGCCCGCTACTACTTCGAGCAGACGGATCTGATGGATGACTCCCAGCTCAATGGCGGCGCCGCCGATGTCACCCAGACCAACCACACGGTCGATGGCCAGCTGAGCGGCTATCTGGGGGATCACCTGCTGACCTCGGGCGCCGAGATGCGCAAGACCGAGCTGGAGCACAGCCGCAGCATCACCAACGGCAGCGTGGATGCGAGCCAGAGCGCCCTCTATCTGCAGGACGAGTTCAGCCTGGGAGATCTGGCGCTGACCCTCTCCGGCCGCCTCGACCACCACGAAACCTATGGCAACGAGTTCAGCCCGCGCGCCTATGCGCTCTACAAGCTGAGCGACGAGTGGGTGATCAAGGGTGGCGCCGGCAAGGCGTTCAAGGCACCGACTCTGGCCCAGTCCAGCGAAGGCTTCGCCACCACCGCCTGCCGTGGCGCCTGCAAGGTGGTCGGCAACCCGAACCTGAAACCGGAAACCGCCGTCAGCTATGAGCTGGGCACCGCCTACGAGAGCGCTCGCTTCGGCGCCGGTGTGACCGGCTTCCACAACGACATCGAGGATCTGATCCAGAGCGATCAGTGGGGCCCGGGCTACCGTCCAACCGTCATGACCTACCTCAACGTCAAGAAGGCGCGGGTGAAAGGGCTGGAGCTGAACGGCTGGGTCGACGTGCGAGACGACCTCAAGCTGACCGGCAACTGGAGTCTGCTGGACTCCGAAGACAAGAGCACGGGCGAGGATCTGGCCAAGACCCCGGATCACACCGGCAACCTCAGCCTGGATTGGCAAGCCACCGAGATCGTCAGCACCAACCTGGCCTGGCAATACGTGGGCAGCCAGTTCATCAAGGTACCGATGCACAACTCCCAGGCGCTCAAGTCCAAGCACTACCAGACCCTGGACGTCAACACCAAGTGGAAGGTGACCCCGGCGCTCGACTTCAAACTCGGCATCACCAACCTGACCAACACCCAGCGTGATCAGGTCGCCACCGACGCCGACTTCATCCTGGAAGGTCGCACCGTCTATGCCGGCGTGGATTACAAGCTGTAATCCCCCGTTCGGGAGCCCGGTCCAGGGCTCCCTTTTTCCGTTTTATCGCCTCGACAATAAGGAGTAGCCGGGTGCTCAGACACCAAACACAGCTGTTCTGGCTGGGAGTTGTTCTCCTGTTCCTGCTGATCTGTCTGTCACTGGCCACGGGTGCCGGTGTCTATGGTGGCCGCGAGGTCGCCGGATTTCTGCTGGGCGATCCCGCCCTCATGGCCGATGAAAAGCTCGCCATGATCATTCATACCCTGCGTCTGCCCCGCACCCTGTGTGCCCTGGTGGTGGGTGTTTGTCTCGCGCTGGCGGCCTCCATGCTGCAAAGCGCCACCCGCAATCCGCTGGCCGAGCCCGGCCTGCTCGGCGTCAACGCCGGCGCCGTGTTCGCCCTGGTGATAGGGCTGACCTACTTTGGCGTCGAATCCGCCTACGGTTACCTGCTCTGGTCCGGCATGGGTGCCCTGCTTGGCAACCTCATAGTACTGGGTCTCGGCCTCATGGTGGGGCGCTCCAATCCGCTCAAGCTCATCCTGGTGGGGGTCGCCCTCTCCGCCACCTTTGGCGGCCTCTCCAACTTCCTGCTGCTCTCCAACAAGGTGGTGCTGGAGCAGTTCCGCTTCTGGAACCTGGGGTCGCTGGCCGCCTCGGATCTCGACGCCGTGCTCACCGTGGTGCCCTTCGCCCTGGCCGGTCTGCTGCTGACCCTGGCCCTGTGCCGCCAGCTCACCCTGATGCAGATGGGGGACAACCAGGCCCAGGCGCTCGGCATACGGCCGACCCGGGTGCGGATCGGCGTGCTGCTGGCCGCCACCCTGTTCACCGCCTGCGCCATCGCCATCGCCGGCCCCATCGGCTTCGTCGGCTTCCTGGCCGCCTACTGCGCCCGTCTGGTGGAGCCGGTACGCCTCGCCATCCAGGTGCGTTTCTCCGCCCTGTTTGGCGTGCTGTTCCTGCTGGGGGCCGACATACTGGCCCGCTGGCTGATCCAGCCGTTCGAGCTGCCCAACGGGGTGATCCTGGCGCTGATCGGTGCCCCCGTGCTCATCATGGTGGTGCGCAGCGGCGGCTTCCGCTCCCTGCTGGCCGTCAAATAAGGTCGCCCTGCCTCATGAACAATCCAATGAACACACAGCTGAACGCTTCCCTCCCCTCCGGCACCCTCTGCCTGCGACTGGGTGAGCGCACCCTGCTGCTGCACCGCCGCGCCTGGCTCATCACGCTGGGGCTCCTGGTGGCCCTGGTACTGCTCTCCCTGCTGGCGCTGACCCTGGGCTCAAGCAAGCTCACCATGCTGGGGGTAGTGCAGACCCTGCTTGGCGAGGGGAGCCGGCTCGATGAAGTGACTGTCTTCAAGATCCGGCTGCCGCGTATCGTCGCCGTGCTGGTGGCAGGCGCCGCCATGGGCCTCTCCGGCTGTCTGGTGCAGACCCTCATTCGCAACCGCCTCGCCACCCCGGACATGATAGGGGTCAACGAGGGGGCGTCGCTGGCCATCATCGCCTTCTCCCTCTATCTCACCCTGGGCAGCTGGCCCTGGTGGGCCGCGCCGCTGGGCGCCCTGTTTGCCGCCGCCGTGCTCTACGCCCTGTGCAACAAGCCGGGGGAGCAGGGTTATCTGTTCGTGGTGATCGGCATCGGCGTCTCCGAGCTGATGAACGCCATCGGCCAGTTCGTGATGTCCACCCAGTCGCTGGTGCACCTCACCAGCCTCTACCTGTGGAACATGGGCAACTTCGTCGGCCAGGGTTACAACACAGTCGTGCCTGTGGGGATCCTGATCCTGCTGGTCTGCCCCTGGATCATTTATCTCTCCCGCGCCCTGGGCGTGCTGCGTCTGGGCCCCATCACGGCCCAGAGTCTGGGAGTGAACGTCAACCGGGTGCAGCTCGGCGTGCTGGCCCAGGCCATCATCGTGGCAGCCCTTGGCACCGCCATCGGCGGCCCAGTGGTGTTCATCGCCATGGCGGCCCCCATACTCGCCTCCTGGATGAGCCGGGATCGCATAGTGCCGCTGTGGATCGCCGCCCTGTGCGGCGCCCTGCTGCTGCTGGCGAGCGACACCCTGGTGCGGGTGCTGGCCAGTCCCCATGAGGTCGCCACCGGCATCATGACCCGTATTCTTGGCGGCATACTGCTGCTGTTTATTCTGATCAAAGACAGACAGAGAACCGACTGATGACCCTCACCCTAAATCGCCTCCACTTTGGCTATCAGCAAAAGCCCGTCTTCAACGACATCTCCTTCACCATTCCCAAGGGCAAGCTGGTCGGCATAGTCGGCCCCAATGGCGGTGGCAAATCCACCCTGCTCAAGCTGCTGGCGGGCCAGGAGCAGCCCCAATCCGGTGAGATATTGCTCAAGGGCAAACCGCTGGAGAGTTACGGCATGAAGGCGCTGGCCCGGGAGCTCGCCTACCTGCCCCAGCGCCCCCTGGTGCCCGCCGGTATTCAGGTCGAACAGCTGGTGCAGTACGGCCGCCATCCCCATCAGGGCTGGTTCAATCAGTGGAGCGAAGAGGATGCCCGCATGGTGCGCTGGGCCTGCGAGCGGATGCAGCTTGGCGACATCTTGGCGCAGAGCGCCAGCTCCCTCTCCGGCGGCCAGGCCCAGCGGGTGTGGCTGGCCATGGTGCTGGCCCAGGACGCGGACATCATATTGCTGGATGAACCCACCAGCGCGCTGGACATAGGCCACCAGACCGAGGTGATGGAGGCCATCCACCAGATCACCGCCGAAGGCAAGACTGTGCTCATCGTCATCCACGATCTCGCCACCGCCGCCCGCTACTGCGACGAGCTGATCGCCATCGGCGAGGGCAAGATCCAGGCCATGGGCCCGGCTCGCGAGGTGGTGACCAAGCCCCTCATCGACCGCCTCTACCAGACGGACGTGGACATACTGCACGCCCCCGGCGATGGCGCCCCCATCATAGTGCCGCGCCGCCGCCCGCACACCTTTGCCATGCAGCAGCAGGCCTGAACGCAGGATCAAAAAAACCGCCTTGATGGCGGTTTTTTTATCCCATGACACCGAGCGGCAGAGGCACGTTCAGAGCACAAGCGTGGTCAGCACGCCCCCCGGCAAGCGTTGCCAGTGCAGGGTACAGTGCCAGCCGACGGGCAGCTCCGGGGTCAGCGCACTTTTTAGTTCGAGGGTGAGGGTCTGCTCCGTCATGGCCAGCCAGCGGGCATCGAGAAAGTCAAAATAGCGCCCCACCCTGGGGTAGAGCGCCTTGAACAGGCTCTCCTTGGCGGAAAACACCAGAGTCAATCCCGGAGCCGGGCCGAGCGGACAATCCTGCAGCCGCGCCCACTCCTCATCATCCACGATACCGGGCCAGAGCTCGCTCGCCTGCCCATCCTCCAGCCAGGCTTCCAGATCCAGCCCCATACCAGCCTGGGCCGGACGTACCGCGCACAGGGCCATGCCGCGCCCCTGCAACAGACTGTGGCTGATGCTGCCCTCAAACCCCGCAGGCCAGCGTGGCTCGCGGGCCGATCCTATGGCCACCACATGATCGCCAAGCCCAAAGCAGTGCAGAGCCTCACGGGCCGCCAACCGGCCGGCCAGAAACTCCCCCAGCCGCTTGGGGGCCGCACGCTGCAAGCTGGCGGGCAGCAGGATCTCGGCCTGCTCATAGCAAGCCGGGGTGAAGGCAGCGGGATCGAAGCAGACCCGCTGCAGCGCAAGTTCCGCAAAACCGGGCAGCGGCAGGCTATCGGCCTGCAGGATAAAACGGTCCAGTGAACAGGCTGGCGCAGTGGCAATGAACATCACAAAGAGCCCTTGGTTGGAGAACCAGCATGGTAGCAAACCGCCCTCTCCTTACGCCACAAACACAAATGACAATTTTTATCATTTGAATTTGTGATAGCATAAGGCCGCCCGTTTGGGGCCCGGTTTTTCGCTGATTTCACCAAGAAGGATGTAACGATGAAGATCTCCTCCCCTCTGGCCGCCGCGCTCATGCTGGCCAGCCTGGTCGGTTTTCAGGCCCAGGCCGGCACCGAGACCCGTCAGGTGACCGATGCCGATGGCAAGACCCAGGTCGTGCCCGCCCAGCCCAAGCGAGTGGTGGTGCTGAGCGAAATCGATCTGGATACGGCCCTGACCCTGGGGTTGCAGCCGGTCGGCACCGTCAACGGTCGCGGCCAGGGCACACTGCCCCGTTACCTGCTGACCAAGGCGGGCAAGGATATCGCCGTGGTCGGCGATCTGGACAACCCCAATCTGGAGCGGCTGATCGATCTGGAACCGGATCTCATCCTCACCGGCCAGACCAAGCCCGAGCTGCTGACCCTGCTGCAAGAGATAGCCCCCACAGTGGTCACCGGCAACTGGGGCGATTCCTGGAAGGAGATCTTCAATCGCAGCGCCCACGTGCTGAACCGGGATGCCGAGGGCAAGGCCTTCCTCGCCCAGTATGACGCCCGCCTGCAGGAGGCCCGCAGCAAGCTTGCCAAGCATCAGGGCGAGCGCCTGAGCATAGTGCGCTGGAACCCGAAGGGCCCGAGCTACATGCACGGCGGCACCTTCGCCAGCAGCGTGGTGGAAGAGATGGGGCTGGCCCGTCCGACCCACCAGATCGGCGACAAGACCCCCCACTCCCCGGCCCTGAGCCTCGAATCCCTCAACCTGCTGGACGGTGACTGGCTGGTGATAGGCACACTGAGCGCCAGCGGCGATGCGGTGGATGCCATGAAGCAGGCCGAGCAGACCCCGGCCTTCCAGCAACTGAACGCCATCAAGGGCAAGCGCTTTGGCGCCGTGGACGGCTCGCTGTGGACCTCCACCGGCGGCCCCCAGGCGGCCCTCAAGGTGATCGACGACGTCGAGCAGCTGCTCGCCAAACCGGACGCGGCTCCCATCACCCAATAAGCCCGCCCTCATATGACAGTCAAAAAGAAGCCCGCATTTGCGGGCTTCTTTGTTTATCAAGGCACTCGGGCAGAACCTATTCAGGCAGTGGCAGCGCCTTTCTGTCCAGTTTGCCGCTGCCGGTCTTGGGCAGGGCATCCAGCAGAATGAGCCGCGCCGGCACCATGTAGTGCGGCAGCGTGGCCTGCAGCCCCTTGCGCAGGGCGAGGCGATTGAGGGTCACCCCGACCTTGGCCTCCACATAGCCCACCAGCATGGCCTCGTCCCCCTCGCCAAAGAGGCGCACCGCCGCCTCCTGCACCCCGGTTTGACGGCGAAGGCCCGCCTCCACCTCCCCCAGTTCGATGCGAAAACCGCGCAGCTTGACCTGATCGTCGCGCCGTCCCAGGTAGAGGAAGCGATCCGCCCCCAGTCGGCGCACCCGATCGCCGGTGCGATAGAGGCGATGGGCATCAACCCGCAGGAAGGCCGCCGCCGTCAATCCAGGCTTGCGCCAGTAGCCTTCACACAGGGCCGGGCTCTCGATGCAAAGCTCGCCGCACTCCCCCTCTGCGACCTGCTGCCCCGTCTCGTCCAGCACCCAGTGGCGGTAGCCGGGCAGGCTGTGGCTGATGGTGATCTGCCCCTCCGCTGGCGGCCAGCGCACCTCGCTCACCAGCGACCAGACGGTGGCCTCGGTCGGCCCGTAGCAGTTCCACAGCCGCTGGGTGCGGGCACAGAGCTGCTCGGCCAATCCCGAGTCCAGCGCCTCGCCGCCACACAGGGCGATGAGGCGCTCGCGCCCCTGCCAGCCAGCTTTGAGCAGCATGCGCCAGCAGGCCGGGGTGGCCTGCAGCCAGTTGATGGAAGGATCCGCCTCGAGCAGCGCCATCATTCCCAGCGGATCCTTGTTGTGCTCGCCGCCGGCCACCGTCAAGCGGCCCCCGCCCCAGAGCGGCCCCAGCATCTCCAGCAAGGAAATATCGAAGGCCGGGGTGGTGATAAAGAGCCAATGGCAGTTAGGTGAGAGCCCGAGCCGCTCGCGGATCCCGTCGAGGAAGCAGAGCAGGGCCCGCCGGCTGATGACCACCCCCTTGGGCTCGCCGGTAGAGCCCGAGGTGAACATCATGTAGGCCGTCAGCGCATCGTCCACCTTGGGCCACTGCACAGCCGCAGTCCCCGCGTGACCGAGACCAGCGAGGGAGCGCAGCGGACAGCCGAAGGTCGGCACCTCCCGATCTCCATCGCAGATCACCGCCGAGAGCCGGGCCTGACGGGCGATCCCCTGCAGCCGCTCGACCGGAAAGTCCGGCTCAAGGGGCACGAAGGTGAGACCGAGCCGCAGGCAGGCCAGCAGGCTGGCCACCAGATCGGGGCTGCGGGAGAGATAGAGGCCGACCCGCTCCCCCACCGCCAGCCCCTGCAGGCGGGCGGCGATCTGACCGACCCGCAGGCTGAGCTCGCCATAGTTGAGCCAGGCGCCGGGGCCGGCCTCGCCCGTGCCGTGCTCACTCATGCCTTGCTCACTCATACCGACCCCGCCCATGCCGATGGCGGGGGCCAGCGGGGTGGCGGCGAGGCAATCGGCCAGGCGCGAGCCCAGGGTCTGTTCGGTTGCCAGCCCGCCTTGCGGAGGGCTCAACTCCCGATGGGCTTTCGGTTTGACGGGAGCCTGGTCAATCTGGGTCAGAACCGTCATAGCACCTCCTCGGGCAGTCGCACCAGCCAGTGCTGATAGAGCTGGCAGGGGGATGAATGGGCCTTGAGATCCCGCAGGGTGAGCGGCGCACGCTCGCCGGCGAAGGCGGCATTGAGGGCCGCCAGCAGGGCGAGCTGCTGCACCGAATCCACCCCGAGTTCACACAGGGTCTGCTGCCAGACGCCGGGCACGCCGCACTGGCGCTCCCACAGGGCCACCAGCGGACGGGCCGCGGGCGGGCAGGACTCAGCGACTGGCGCCGCGACGCGCACGGCCACTGGGGCAGGCAGGCTCATCTCGTCGGGTCTGGCCGGCAGCGCAAGGCTCGCCCCCGCCAGCCAGCCGAGTTCGGCCAGCCAGGCGGCCAGCACGGCTTCTGCCTTCGCCATGGGGATCAGATCCCCGTCGAACTCGAGGCGCAGATTGAGCCGGCCGCCGCGGGCGTTCACCACCAGGGAGAGCGGCAGTTCCACCTTCTCCACCACGGCGCCAAAGCGCGGCACCAGCTGATGGGGCTCTGGCTCCTCCGGCAGCGCCGGCACAGGGTAGTTCTCGAACACGAACAGGCTCTGGAACAGGCGAGCCCTGCCTTGCGTCAGCGCCGCGAGCGACTGGGTGCCGTGCTCATTGAGTGCCATCGAGTCCGACTGCAGCCTGCCTATATGCTCGGCCAGGGTCGCCTCGGTGCGCCAATCCAGGATGAGCGGCAGGCTGTTGATATAGAGGCCGACGCTCTGGGTGATCCCCTCGATGGGGAAATCCCGGCCCGGCGTCACGTTGCCCACCAGGGTGATGTCGTCGCCACAGCGGCGGGCCAGCAACCGATGCCAGGCGTATTGGGCCAGCAAGCCCGTGGTCACCCCCAGCTCGCGGGCGCGAGCCTCCAGTTGAGCCGACACCTGCGGCGCCAGGGTCTGGCCGCACACCGCAGGCCTGTGCTGCGTCAACTGCGGCTCCAGCGCCACCCCGAACAGGCGGGAGAGATCGTTGGGTCGGGCCAGCAACTCGGCGCGCCCCTGCCAGTAGGCCTCGCTGGCGCGGGCTTGGCTCGCGATATGGCGGCCAAATGCGAGCCAGGCCCCATCCGCTTCGGCTTGCGGCAGCAGGCCGTTCATCAGGGCTTGGTAGCAGCGATGCAGGGAGCCCAGCAGCACTGGGCCGCTCCAGCCATCCAGCACGCCATGGTGGGCGCTGAAGATGACCTTGTGGTGATCGGGCGCCAGTTTGAAGCAGGCGACCCGCAACAAGGGAGCCTGATCAAGCGGGATCGGGCGGGCCAGATCCTGCTGGCGATAGGCCGAGATGCGCGCCTCGGCCTGCTCATCCCCCACCAGATCCTGATGATGGAACGGCAGCTCGGCATGGCGCAGGATGCGCTGCAGCGCCACCCCATCCGCCAGCACCAGCTCGCTGCGCAGGGCCGGCCAGCGGGCGATCTGCGCCTGCCAGGCCTGGCGGTAGACAGCCAGGTCCAGTGGCTGGCGATACTCCATCTCGGTCTGCAGGTGGTAAGCCGTGTCACGAGGCGCCAGCGCCCTGTGATAGAGCATGCTCTGCTGCAGCGAGGTCATGGGCAGCAGTGTCTCCACCTCGCGCCCGCTCAGCACCCGATCGAGCGCCGCTTGCGAGAGGCCAAGCCCCGGGAAGTCGCTCGGGGTGTGGCGCGGGGCGCTCACCTCACAACAGTGATCCACCAGGGCACGCAGGTTGGCCGCCAATCTCACCATCAGGGCATCGCTCCCTTGCTGGTTGAGGGCGCCGACCTGACGCAGGGTGAGGCAGCCGTCATAGACGCCCCCGTGCAGGCTGATGAGCTCCCGCGGCAGGTTGTCCGGTGAGGAGGGTGCCCCCGGCGCCATGGGCAGGGGCTGCCAGGGCTGATCTGCAACGCCCTGATGGCTGACCCCCAGGTAGTTGAAGACGATGAGGGCTTCGGGCAGCTCCCAACCACGGGGGTGGTGCAGACGCAGGGCGTTGAAACCCACCCCCTTGTCCGGCACGGCCCGCAACCGCTCCTTGGTGGTGCACACCAGCACATCCCACTCCGGCTCATCGGCCAGCGCCAGTGGATAGGCGCTGGTGAACCAGCCCAGGGTGCGGCTCACGTCGAGCTCAGCATCGATGGCCTCACGGCCGTGCCCTTCCAGCATCACGCAGTGGCGTGCGCCATAACCCAGCTCGCTCAGGGTGCGAGTCAGGGCGGCCAGCAGCAGGTCGGGCACCCGGGTGAAGAAGGCCTGGTTGGCCGGATCGATCAAGCGGGCCGTGGTCTCCTTGTCCAATTGCAGCAGGCTGGCGGCGGCGCGGCCATCCTCGGCGCGCTGCGCTTCCAGCAGTCCTCGCTGGTTGCCCTCCCCCTGGGCCAGCCAGAACGCCAGCTGATCCTCTTCGCGCAGGGCATAGGCGGCCAGCCCTTCGCCCCACTGGCGATAGCTGCTGCCCTTGGCGGGCAGGGGTTCGCCCCTGCTCACCCGGGCGAGATCCTCGGCCAGAATGCGCCAGGAGACGGCATCGATGACCAGATGGTGGCAGGCGAGGAAGAGCCCCTCCACAGGATCGGCCTCACCCTCTATGGCCAGGTTGCGCAGGCGGGCCCAGGCCAGGGTGTGGCCGCTGGCGGGATCGAGATCCCCCTGCAGCTCGGTCAGGCGGGCCTGCAGTTCAGCACCGCCGAGTGTTCCTGCATCCAGGGTCGGCAAGGGCGGCAGCGCCAGCTCGGCCAGATAGCGCTGACCGGCCGGGGTGACCGCGAGGCGTAGGGCGTCATGATGCTGGCGCAGAGTGGTCAGCCAGCCGGCCAGGGTGTCATCATCCACCCCGGCGGGCAGGCGCAATATCACCCCCTGATTCCAGTGGCCGGGCTTGGCGAAGCCCTGCTCGAAGAACCAGTGCTGTATGGGATGGAGCGGGAAGTCGCCGACCAGGTTGCCCTGTTCGGTCTGGTGGCTGACCGCCTGCTGCTGGCCGAGCTGGCGGCAGAGGCGGCGCACCGTCTTGGCTTCGAACACGTCCTTGACGCTGCAGTGCAGCCCCGCATCCCGCAACCGGGTGGTGAGCTGGATGCTGAGGATGGAGTCACCCCCCAAGCGGAAGAAGTCATCCTCCACCCCGAGGGGCTGCTTGAGCACCCCCTGCCAGATGGCGAGCACGGTTTGCTCCAGCTCACTCTGTGGCTCGGCCTTGCTCTCCTGCCAGTCAATGGCAGGCAGGCGGCGCAGGTCCAGCTTGCCGTTGGGGGTGAGCGGCATCTCGGTGAGCCAACAGAGCTTCACCGGCACCATATATTCGGGCAGACATTCGCCGGCCCGTTGCAGCAGGGCCTCGGCGTCCGGCTCGCTCTCCCCCGCATGCAGGCAGGCGTACGCCAGCAGACGACCCTCCTGCACCACCACCTTGATCTGGCGGATGGCCGGGCACAGCGCGGCGACTTGCGTCTCTATCTCGCCGGGCTCGATGCGATAGCCGCGCAGCTTGATCTGCTCGTCAAGCCTGCCCAGATATTGGACCTTGCCGTCGCGGCGCAGCAGGGCCCGATCACCGGTGCGGTAGAGGCGACAAGTACGACCCGCCAAGGCGAGCTCGATAAAGGCCTCTTGAGTACGATCAGGCAGATTGAGGTAGCCGCGGGCCAGGCCGAGGCCGGCCAGGCAGAGCTCGCCCGGCACTCCCACGGGGCAGAGGTTGCCCCCCTCGTCCAGGATCAGCGCCTTCAGGTTGCTGATGGGCTGGCCTATGGTGATGGGCTGACCCGGCACGAGCCGCGCGCAGAGCGCAGTGACTGTGCACTCGGTCGGGCCGTACATGTTGTAGAGCGCCACCCGCGCCCCCCAGCGATCCACCAGGCTGCTCGGGCAGGCTTCGCCACCAAAGCCGATGGCCTTGAGGGAGCCGAGATCCGTCGGGGGCAGCAGGTTCGCGAGCAGGGCGGTCGGCAAAATCATGTGGCTGGCGCCCCGCGCGATCGCGGCACTGATCACCCCCTCCCCCGGCTCGCCAAAGTGCAGGGCCGCGCCGCAGTAGAGCGGCAGCAAGGTGGTCATGTTGCCCGCATCAAACGACAGGGACATGCAGTTGAACATGGCGCCATCCTGATCAAGGGCGATGCGATCTGCATGATCCGCCATCAGGTTGACCAGGCTGCCCTGCTCCACCATGACTCCCTTGGGCAGGCCGGTGCTGCCGGAGGTGTAGATGATCTGGGCCAGCATAGCGGCGTCCCGGGGGATGGCGGGAGCGCTGGTTGGCAGCCCATCCAGCGCCAGCCGATGCAGGTTGTGGTAACCGGCATCTGTGCCCTTGATGGCCTCGGCGAGCCGGGCATCCGGCTCTCCCCCCAGCACCAGCGCAATGCTGGCGTCACTCAGGATATGGGCCAGCCGCTCGGCGGGATAGGCGGGATCGAGCGGCACATAGGCCGCCCCCGCCTTCCAGCAGGCGAGCAGGGCGATGACGAAGGCCACATCGCGTCTGGCCTGGATGCCGATGGCGGCGCCCGGGGTGACGCCGCAGGATTGCAGCCAATGGGCCAGCCGGTTGGCTCGGGCCTCCAGCTCGCCATAACTCAGGGCACCCTCGCCGTCACTCACCGCCAGCGCGCCTGGGAACTGCCCGGTCCGCTGCTCGATATGGCAGAGCAGGGTCTCCCGGCTCGGGTAGTCCCGCGGCAGGTCGGCGAGCTCGGCGGCCAGCGCCGTCTGGTCTGTGCCCGCCTCCAGCGGCAGTTGCCAGATATCGGTGTCGGGGGCGGCCACCACGGCGCGCATCAGGTGCAGCAGGCGATCGGCGTAAGCCTGGATGGTCTCTCGCTCGAACAGGGCGGTGGCAAACAGCCAGTCTACCCTGACGGAATCCATCAGCTCGGTCACCTTGACCGAGATGTCGGTCTTGGCGGGCAGCACAGGGGAGGTCTCCTCCACCAGCTGGCAGCCGGGGATGAGATCGTTGAAATCCACCTTGGCCTGATAGACCAGCATGATCTGGAAGATGGGGTTGATGGCGGTGGTGCGATCGGCGCCTATGGCCTCGGCCAGCGCCTCGAAACGGTAGAGCTGGTGATCGAAGGCCGCCAGATCCTCCTCCCGGCACTGCTGCAGGTAGTCGACAAAGCTGGGGCGACCGTCGAGCCGGGTGCGCAGCACCAGCGTATTGACGAAGAAGCCCACCAGAGACTCTATCTCATGGCGCTCGCGGTAGGCGAGCGGCGTGCCTATGACAACTTCCTTCTCCCCGCTCTGGCGCACCATCAGCAGGGCGAACAGGGCGTGCAGGCCGATGAAGTTGGAGGTGTTGTGGCGCTGGCACAGCCGCTTGAAGCTCTCCCACAGGGCGTTGTCTATGGTGGAGAAGACCAGCTCGCCGCCGCTGGCCTGATGGGCCGGGCGCGGCTTGTCGAGCGGCAGGCCGTGTACCTCGGGGCTGCCACCGAGCCGGTCGACCCAGAACGGTTTGAACTCGGCGTGATAATCCAGAAAACGCGGCGAGTTGAACCAGTGGGCATAGTCGAGGTAGGTGAGCGGCAACTCGGGCACACGCAAGGGCGCACGGTTCTGATGAGCCAGGAAGGCACGCTTCAAGTCGGCAAACATATTCTTGACCGACCAGCCGTCGGAGATGATGTGGTGCTGGGTGATCAGCAGCACGTGCTCGCACTCGCCGAGGCGAATAAGGTGCACCCGGCTCAGATCCCCCTGGGTCAGGGAGAAGGGGCGGCCTATCTCTTCGCGCACTCGCCTGGCCACATAGGCTTCACGCTCGGCTTCGGGCTCTGCGCTCACATCCTCTATATGCAGCTTGAAGGGCGCGTGGGGCAGTATCTCCTGCGCCCCCCTGCCCGCCTCGTCCTTGACGAAACGGGTGCGCATGCTGGGGTGGCGGGCAAAGAGGTGGTCGAAGGCAAACTCCAGCGCCGCCGTGTCCAGCTCTCCCTTGACGCGAAAATAGACCGGCATGTTGTAGAGGTGGGAGGCCTCCTCGTACTGCTCGATAAACCAGAGCCCGCTCTGGGACGACGAGAGCGGCCCCTGCAGGGCGCCCTCGGCGACGATAGGCGCCTCGAAGGCGGCGCGGGCCGCCAGACAGCGCACCAGCTCGTCCTTGTGCGCCTTGATTTGGGCGCCGATGGCGGGGGTCACCGCCTCCTTGCTCGACTGGGAGATGAGCTGGCCCTTGTCGTTCAAGGCCAGCTTGACTCCCTGGCGCTCCAGCTGCTGGAGCAACGCAATCATGTTGTTCATAAGTTATCTCAGCCTCTTGGATCAGGCGCTCAGGGTGGCGCCGCCGTCGACAACCAGATCCTGCAGCGTGATATGGCTGGCCAGGCTCGAGGCCAGGAAGAGGACGGTATTAGCGATCTCACGGGGGGTGGCGATCTTGTTCAGTGGGATGCCGAGTTTAAACTGATCCGGCAGCCCTTTGATCGTGCGGGCCATGGCTCCTTCATCGGGCAACATGCCGCGCAGCATCTCGGTATCCGTCGAGCCAGGCGACACCAGGTTGACCCGCACCCCGAAGGGGGCCAGCTCCAGCCCCACCGTCTGGGTCAGGCTGGTGACCGCCGCCTTGGAGGCGCAGTAGGCAGCCATCTGCATGCGCGGCACATGGGCCGCGTTGGAGCCTATGGTGACGATGGCACCGTGCTGCTGCGCCTTGAAATGGGGCACCAGGGCCCGCAGCAGGTAGAAGACGCCGCTGGCGTTGACCGTCATGCAGTCATCCCAGTCGGTATCGCTCAGGGTCTCGGTGGGGCCGAGGCGCAAGACCCCGGCCCCGTTCACCAGCACATCCAGCCCGCCGTCCGCCAGCAGTCCCTCGCAGCAGGCATTGACCGCCCCTGAGTCGCGAATGTCGAGCAACCGGGTGGTGAAGGGATAATCCGCATGGGGGAAGGCCTGATCCAGCCCGATCACCTCGGCGCCGGCGGCCACGAACTGCTGCGCCACCTCAAACCCTATGCCACGTCCGGCCCCGGTTACCCAGACCCGCTTGCCAGTGAAATCAAACGCCATTTTTTGCTGCTCCTTCGTCATCTTGCCCATCACCAGACCATCTCCACGCTCTCTTCATCCTCGGTCAGCTTGCCATCGAGGAAACGGCAGAACTCATCCAGACGGGGATGATCGAAGACATCGGAGACCTTGACCTGTACCCCGAACTCGGCGCCGAGCCGGTTCACTATCTGTATGGTCTGCAGGGACTGGCCCCCCAGCTCGAAGAAGTTGTCAGCGGGCGCCATGGTGGCCAGCCCCAGGATCTGTTGCCAGATGGCGCCGACCCTGTTCTCGGTCTCGCTGCCCAGCGTCAGGGCTTCCCCCCCCGCCTGGTACTGAGCCAGCAGGGCCTTGCGATCCAGCTTGTTGGAGCCGGTGCGGGGCAACTGGTCATAGTGGCGATAGTCCGTGGGGATCATGGCGGCAGGCAGCACCTTGGCGAGCTGCGCCTTGATGACCCGGCTGTCGCGCTCGGACCCGGCCACGAAGGCCACCAGCCGGCGCACGCTGCCGATGCTCACCCCCTGCACGCAGGCCTCGTCCACCCCGGGCAGGGCCAGCAACTGGGCCTCCACCTCGCCGGGCTGGATCCGGTAGCCGCTGATCTTGAATTCGTTGTCGCGCCGGCCCAGATAGACCAGACGACCGGCCACCCAGCGCACTCTATCGCCGGTGCGATAGACGGGCAGCTCCTGCGCGCCGACCCTCAGGGTACCGAAACCGCCCTGTGCACTCTGCACATTCGCGCTCTGCGCGCTGCCCACATAACCGTTGGCGAGCTGCGGGCCGAGCAGCACCAGCTCCCCCTCCTCGGCGGGTTGCTCCCCCGCCCCCAGGATCAGTGCCTGCATGCCGGGCAGCGGCAGACCTATGGGCAGCTGGGCCTGAGTCGGGTCTTCCCCTTGCAACTCCTGAGTGGTGACCACGACAGTGGTCTCGGTGGGGCCGTAGGTGTTGAAGAGGCGCACATCAGTGCGGCCCTGACGCTGCCACTGGGCCAGTTGCTCGGGGTAGACGGCCTCGCCGCCTATGATGACGGTAGCCAGATTGGCCGGGATATGGGCCTGGCCCGCGCCGAGGGACACCACCCACTCGTTCCAGAAGGCGGTGGGCAGATCGAGATGGGTGATCCCCAGCGCCTCCACCCCGGCCACGAAGGCGGGAATGGATTCGAGCAGGGCGTCGGTGCGCAGCACCAGAGTCGCACCGGCGCTCAGGGTGGCGAACACCTCTTCGATGCTGGCGTCGAAATTGAAGGGGGCGAATTGCAGCATCCGCGCCCCCTCATCCAGGTGATAGCGGCAGCGGGCGGCGGCGGCAAAGTGATCCAGCGCCCCGTGACTGACCGCCACCCCCTTGGGAAGACCGGTCGAGCCGGAGGTGAACATCAGGTAGGCGACGGCGCGACCGGCGGCCGGCTGGTTGAGCCGATCGTCGCTCACCAGATCCCCCGCCAGGAGAGTACGACCTTCAAACAGGCTGGCCAGCTTGTGGCGATATTCCGCCTGGGTGATCAGGGTCTTGACCTCCCCCAGCCGCAGTATGTGGCCCTGACGTTCCAGCGGCTGCTCGGGGTCTAGCGGCACATAGACGGCGCCCGCCAGGAGTACAGCCAGTTGGGCGAAGATGGCCTGGGGGGTGCGGGCCAGCATGACGCCGACTCTATCTCCCGGCTGCACACCGGACGCCTGCAGGGCCGCCGCCATCTGCTCGCAGCGAGTCAGCAGCGCCTCGTAGCTGACACTCACCTCCCCTTGTATCAAGGCAATCTTGTGCGGGGTCTGGGCGGCGAAGTGGCAGAGCGCATCCAGCACAGGGCGCACCTTGATCACTTCATGGTCAGGGCCAGTGATCAGCGCAGCCAGCCGCTGCTCGGCCAGCCAGTCGGCCTTGAGGCTTCCCAGAGTCAGGGTGGGCTCGGCCAGCCAGCGGCCCAGCAGGGCGAACAGGGTATCGGCGATGGCCGCCAGATCGGCCTGCTGGTAGCAACCGGGGTTGGCGTCCAGATCCAGTCTGGGCTGACCGTCGGCGCCGACTTGCACCTCTATGGTGAGATCCTCCACAGGGCCGGCACTGATGTTGAGAATATGGGCACTGAGGGGGCCAAACCGGCGGGCATGATCGAACGGCATGATATTGACCAGTGGGCCGAACAGGCGCTTGTCGCCCCCCACCAGACCAAGGTCTCGGCGCAGCAGTTCGTAGCGGTAGTGCTGGTGTTTGCGCACCCCGCGCTTGGCCTTGGCCACGGCGCCGGCTGCTCCCGCCAGATCCAGTTCTTCACCAAGCGCGAGAGCCAGGGGGGTGATGTTCATCTGCATGCAGGGCACGGTCAGGGAGGCCGAACCGATGCGGTTCATCATCATCAGGCCAAGCAGGGTCTTTTCCTGACCGCTGGCAAGGGACAACTGGGCCGAGAGGCCGGCCAGCAGCAGATCGGGCCAACCCAACTTGTGCTCGTCGGCAAAGCCGGTCAGCGCCTGCCACAGCGCCGCCGGCAGCGGGCGGCTCTCGCGAATAAACTCGGCGGCGATGGGGGCGCGGGCCTCGCCAAAGGATTTCACCTCGGGCCAGCCTTGCAACTGCTCCTGCCAGAAGGTGCGGGCGGCGGCGTTCTTGCCGCTATCCTCGCGGGCCAGCTCTTCGGCCAGCACCTCGTCCAGCAGGCCAAACGGCGATGGCGACGGCACTGCCCCTGCCAGCCCTTCGCCATAGAGTTCGGCGATGCGCTGGAACAGCAAGGTGGTGCCAAAGCCATCCAGCGCTATGTGGTGCACGCAGCTGTAGAGGTAATCCCGGCCGGGGCCGCGCAGCAGGGCGAAGCGGCAGGGGGCTTCTTTGGTCAACTCGAACGGACGGCGCAGATCGGCCCAGGCCCAGCCGCGGGCGGCGGCCTCGTCGTCACTCGCCAGGTTCACCTCGCCATAGGCGAGCTGTGCCTCGTCCGAAACGAAGCAGACCGCCTCCCCATCCTCTTCGAAGTGGCCCTTGAGCGCCTCGCACTCACCCACAGCCCGGATGAGCGCGGCCACCAGCACGGCCGCGTCGACCTTGCCATCGAAGGCGATGCACTCGGCGGTGTTGAACATCGCCTTGTCGTCGTTGAGCAGATGACCGGACCAGAGCCCCTGCTGGGGTATGGTCAAGGGGAAGCGGCTCATTGCACCACCTCCAGGGTGTTTTGCTCGGCCAGCTTCTTCTCGATCAGGCGCCACCAGCCGTTGAGGGTCGGCAGCTTGGCCAAGTCCACGAAGCCGAGCTCCACCCCGGCGGCGCGCCATTCGGTGAGCAGGGACATGATGCGCACCGAATCCAGGCCGTAGTCGATGAGGTTCTCGTCGGGATCAAACTCCCCCTCGTCCTCGTCGATATGGCTCAGCAGCCGCGCCTTGAGCCCCTCGTAGGTCAGCAATGGATTGGTCAGCAACGGATTGCTCTGGGTGGCAGAGGTGGAAGCCGGGGCAATGGCCAGCACCTCCTCGCAGGGGATCACCTTGCCGCAGCGGGTCGCCACGTAGTCCAGCGCCATCTGGTGGTCGGCCAGGGAAAAGTCCGCCACCCCGTCCGCCAGGAAGAAGGGCTGAATGTCACGCATGAAGGCGTCGCAGGCGGTCATCATGCAGCCGATATGGCCGTAGATGCCGCCTATGATGAGCTGATCCCGTCCCAGCGCTTTGAGCATCTGCTCGAGCTCGGAGCGCTGGAAGGCGCTGTAGCGCCACTTGACCAACACAATATCGTCCCGCTCTGGGCAGAGTGCTGCCACCACCTGCTGCAGCTCGGGCCGCTTGTTGAGCCCCGGGCCCCACATGTCGTTGAGCAGGGCGCGATCTTCGGGGGATTGATCCTTGGGCTGGGCGGTGTAGAAGACCGGGATGCCGAGTGCCTTGCACTGCTTGCGCACGGCGGCCAGGCGCTCGGTGAGATCCGCGATCAGCGGGCTGTTTTCGCCATAGAAGGCGGTGAAGTACTCCTGCATGTCGTGGATCAGCAGGGCGGCGCGTTTGGGATCCAGAGACCAGTTGACCTTGTTGGCCTTCCACTGGCTGGGCATGGCGTAATTGTTCAGGGTTGGGATAGCCATAACGTCATGATTCCTTTTTAGTTTTATGCTGTTGTCAGGGACTGGTTGGCGGCGATGGCGTGCGCAATGCGCGCCCGCAGCCCCTGCTTGTCAATCTTGCCCACCGCCGTCATCGGCAGGGCGTCCAGGGTTTCGAAACGGTCGGGCAGCTTGAAGTCCGCCACCCCGCGCTCGCGCAGAAACTTGCGCAAGGCCAGCGGCTTCAAGGCGGGATCCGTGCTGACGATGAAGGCGCAGCTCTTTTCCCCCATGGCGCTATCGGGCATGGAGACCAGGGCCGCCTGGGTGATGGCCGGGTGGTGCAGCAGCTGGTTTTCCACCTCTTCCGCCGCTATCTTCTCGCCGCCCCGGTTGATCTGATCCTTCTGCCGCCCGACCACGGTGAGGTAACCATCGGCATCCTGTACCACCAGATCGCCGGAGCAGTAGAAGCCCTCGGCATCGAACACCCGGGCGTTGTGGGCCGGGCTCTGGTAGTAACCGCGGAAGGTGTAGGGGCCGCGGGTGTGCAGGGCGCCAGGCTCGCCGGGAGCGACCGGATTGCCCGCCTCATCAAGGATGCGCACCTCGTCGTCCGGGCTCATGGGGCGGCCCTGGGTGTGGATTATCTTGTCATCGCTATCGTCCAGCCGGGTGTAGTTGACCAGGCCTTCGGCCATGCCAAACACCTGTTGCAGCCGGCAGCCGAGCAGCGGGGTGATCTTGCGCGCCACCGCCTCGGCCAGCTTGGCGCCGCCCACCTGCAGCAAGGCCAGGCTCTCGAGCTGGCGGCGCACGGACGGGTCCGCCTCGGCCGCCTGCAACCAGAGGGAGACCGCCGGCGGCACCAGAGAGCAGAGGTTGACGCCGTGGCGGGCTATCAGCGGGAAGCAGCTCATGGGGCCGGGATCCGGCGCCAGCACCACGGCGCCGCCCGCCTCGAACACCCCCAGGGCACCCGGGGAGCTCAGGGGGAAGTTGTGAGGCGCCGGCAGGGCGCACAGATAGCGGGTGTGGGGCCCCAATTCACAGATCTCATTGCTGCGGCGCACGCTGTAGAGATAGTCGTCGTGAGTACGGGGAATGAGCTTGGGAGTGCCTGTGCTGCCGCCGGAGAGCTGGAAGAAGGCCACCTCGTCCGCCGGGCTAGGGCCATAGTTCAGGGGCGCCGTGCCCATGTCATCTCGCGCCCCTAGCCAGTGGGCCAGACCCAGTTCGCCCGCTTCGCCATCCAGCAACACCAGCTCGGCACCTATGCCTCGCAGCAGGTCACTGTGGCGATCCCCGTTGGCAAACAGCGGATGGGCGAGCGAGCCGATAAAGAGGCGGGGTATGATCTGCTCGGCATAAGAGAGGAGCTCCAGCCGGTTGTGACTAAAGAGCGCATTGACCGGCGCTATGCCGACTTTGAGCAGGGCGAAGAACACCAGATAGAATTCGGCCACGTTGGGCAGTTGCACCAGGGCGGTATCCCCCACCCCCAGGCCATGGCGGGCGAGCCGCCCGGCCAGTCGGCTCGAGGCCGCGTCCAGCTCGCGATAACTGAAGCGGCGCTCGCCGCAGAGGATGGCATCGGCATCCGGCGCCACTTCGCACTGGCGCGCCAGCATGGCGGTCAAGGGTTCACCGCGCCAATAGCCCTTGGCTCGGTATTGATCCGCCAGCTCTGCGGGCCAGCGGGTATAGGGCAGGAAGCGGTTGGGCTGAGTCATTGTGCCACCTCCGGACTCAGGCCCAGGGCTTTGAGCATGGTGCCGAGCTTGGTGCCGGTCTCGGCCCACTCCATGGCGGGATCCGAGCCTGCCACTATGCCGGCGCCGGCAAACAGCTCCACCTGATGGCCATCGAGCACGCCGCAGCGGATCACCACGGCCCACTCGCCATTGCCCTGACTGTCGCACCAGCCGACGATGCCGCTGAACAGGGCGCGCCGGAAGGGCTCCTGCTCGAGGATGAACTGGCGCGCCAGCTCTGTGGGGTAACCACATAGGGCCGGGGTCGGATGCAGCTGGCAGGCCAGGGAAAGCACAGAAGCCTGACCCGGATGCAGCTGGCCGGCGATGGGCGTGCCCAGATGCCAGAGGGTATCCGTGCTCATCAGGGTGGGATTGGCGGGAATGGCCAGCTCGCGGCAGTGCGGTGTCAGCACCCGGCGGATCTCGTCGATCACCAAACGGTGTTCATGCTGATCCTTGCGGGAGGCCAGCAGATCCCGGGCCACCTGCCGGTCCTGCGCCGGCTCGCCGCCGCGCTTGGCAGAGCCCGCCAGCGGGTGGGTGAACACCTCGCCCCCGCTGACCCGCAACAGCAGCTCGGGGCTGGCGCCGAGCAGGCGGCGATCTTGCCCGAGCGGCAGGGAGAAGTGGAAGGCATGGGGATTCTGGCTCATCAGCCGGGCCAGCACCTGCTCGGGATCGGCGGGTTTGTGCAGCGTGAGGATCAGCTTGCGCGACAGCACTACCTTGGCGAGGTGACCCTGGGCGAAGGCATCCAGCGCCGAGCTGACCGATGTCTTGAACTCGGCCGCCGCCGGCGTGCTCTGCACCGAGATGACCCGGTTGGCCTCGGCGGCACGCTCCGCCGCGGGCGCTCGCTCTCCCCGCTCATAACTGCCGGGCACATAGAGGCAGGAGGCGTCGGCCGGGTCGAAGGCGAAGGCACCGATCAGCAGCGGATTGGCTTGCCCTGCAGCCTCGGCCGCCGCCAGCGCCCTGGCTATCTGTCGCTCCAGCAAGGGCCATTCGCAGGCGGGGGTGGTGATAGGCTGGCCCAGATCGTAGGCGCTGATCGTGCCCTGACCTGAGGTAAACAAGAAATCGGGCGGAGACGCAGCCTGGGCAGGTGCGCTATTTTCCATCACAAGAGTATCCACGTTACACCCTCAAACATGATTCAAAATGATAATGATTATCAATTTGTATTTGTGCGGCGGTAAAATACTCGCTTTGAAATCACCCGGTCAATGGGATTTTTATATCGATAAAACTGGAACTTATCTGTGGATATTGGGCAAACCGCGCCACTGGCGGCCTGCCATGCCAGGCACCGAAAGGGTTACTCGTATGAAGACACAGCCCACACCCCATATGAGGCTGCGACAAAAACGGCAGCTGTGTACCCAGACTGGCAGCCAGGGGCATTTCCCCCTAAGATGGCGCCATCTTTCTGGTCACTTATCTCAACTCACGGAACTGTCGATGTTAAAGCACCTGCTTCTGCTCCCCCTCAGCCTGCTGCTGGCAGCCTGTTCGCTCACCCAGTACAACGTCAGCGAAGGCGAAATCAACCAATACCTCAAAGAGAGGGTCGCCTTCGAGAAACAGCTGGGGATCCCCGGCATCATGTCGAGCAAGATCCGCCTGGACGAGATGCAGAGCCGCATCGGCCGCGCCCGCGCCGATCGGGTCGAGCTGGATGCTGCCGGTGATCTGCAGGTCAGCAGCCCCCTTGGCAGCCAGCAGATGAAGATCCGCTTCTCCCTCAGCGCCCGCCCCGACTATGTGGCCGAACAGGGCGCCATCTACCTGCGCGATCTCGAGCTCATCTCGGTCAAGACGGAGCCGGCCGACGTGGGCGCCGCCCTCACCCCCCTGCTGCCCACCTTCAACCAGTCGCTCTCGCTGTTCCTCTCCCAGACCCCCGTCTATCGGCTGGATGGCAGTCGCAAGAACGAAGCCAGGATCAAGGAGAAGGTCGAGGCGCTCAAGGTGGAACCGGGCCGACTGGTCATCCCCTTCAAGCTGCTGTGACCCTCAGGCCACGCCCCTCTCGGAGCGCGGCTTTTCTCTTCTCAAGCCCATCGCCTTGGTACATAATGCACACCATTCTCATTTAGATTCATGAGAAGCGTCATAATAAAATCAAACATATGGTGAGAAGGGACATGAGAAAAACCGTACTGGTACAGGCGATCGCCTGCGCACTGCTCAGTGGCGCCGTACAGGCTGCCGTCAAGGTGGAAGACAAGACATTCAACACCGCCGCCAACATGCTGGCCTATACCGAATTCGAGCTCTCCGGCGAGCCGCTGGCCGAAGCGCTGGGGCTGGATCTGGATGTGCTGGATGCCAACCGCGCCGATGAGCCGACTCCGTTCGACTTCGCCGCCGGCATCGAATCCTATGAATACTCCGAAGAGGCCATGTACGCGCTGAACTATCAGTCCGGCATGGGCCCCCATCTGGTGAACGGTCCGCAAAACCTGGCCCGCGGCGGCACCCTGGCCGACCTCGGCAAGCGGGTGCTGGCCATGGCCGAGGCCGTCGGCTTCCCGGCCGATGAAGTGCCGCAAGGCATGTATCCCCTCTCCCTGCCCTACGCCTCCGCCAATCCGGAGTTTGCACAAGCGGTGAACACCACCCCGGTCAACGGCGATCAGATCACCATCAAGACCGCCAAGGGCACAGAGAAAACCGTCAAGACCCAGGTACCGGCCTACTTTCGCGACTACGCCACCCTGCGCTGGAGCGGAGCCGACAACCTGCTGAACCCGGCAGCCGTGGGCGGCATACTGCTCAAAGAGGTGATGTGGTCCCAGGACTTCCTCGGCGGCATGCACGTGGCCGAGAGCGATGAAGAAGTGGAAGCCGCGTCGTCCACCATGGATCAGGACGGCAAGCACAAGCTGGGCGTCTCTGCCGCCGACGGCTTCAACGGCATGATGCTGACCGAACAGTCCATCGACAAGCTGGCCATCATGCAGGGCCAGCTCGGTTTCGATGGCAAGCAGCTGGGTGCCAAAATCACACCGCAATACGATCCATCCAAGGGTATCGTCTACTTCCCCCATCAGGTGAAAGTGACCGAAACCAGCAAGAATGACGTGGGCGCCATCGGCAAACTGGAGGTGGTGGACGGCTCAGCCCAGCTGCGCGACGCCTGGATGATGCTGTGGCCGCTCTCCGAGTTCTACGCCTTCAGCGATCAACGCACGGCCAACACCAACCAGAACCCGGCCTTCCACGCCGTGTTTGACGGTGCCCCGTTTGCCGCCGCCCCGGCCGCCAACACCCAGGGTCAGAGCGCCAAGCAGGTGGTCGGCGACGACGCCTTCTCCCTGGCCCTGAACCTCTCCGGCATGGTGTTCAAGAACCTCAACGCCCTGCACTTCGAACCCAAGGCCGGCACTTTGGTCGACAGCTGGCAGGCAGGCAAACAGGGCAAGCACGTCACCACCTTCGACGCCGCTTACGCCCTGGTCGCCCTGCAGATCTTCCAGCGTGCCCAGGATGCACTGCCGGTCGGCTACGCCGCCGGTGACAACGGCGAGCTGAACCTGAAAACCGCACAAGGCCAGCAGGCACTGGTGCTCATTCGCCAGCAGGCCGACTTCATCCTCGGCAAGCTCAAGGGCAAGAACGGTCTGGTGCATGACGGTTTGACCCTGGGTGGCAAGCTGGATGCCGGTCAGTCCATCGACGCGCAATTTGCCGCCGTGCGGGGTCTGACGGCCGCCTTCCTGGCGACCTCGGATGCCAAGTACCGCACTGCCGCGCGCGAGCTCTTCATCGCCGCCGACAAGGCCTACTTCAATACCAAGGCCGGCACCTGGCTCACGGCCAAGCAGGGCGAATACACCCCCTGGACCCAGGCCGCCATCTCGGGCGCCCTGCGCTCCGCCATGCTGAACCTGCGCAACGAAGGAGGCGAGAAAGCCCCCGCGCTGGAACTGGCCCAGCTGACCCAGCGCTACGTGAGCTGGTTCCGTGCCACGGTCAACGGCGGCATGCAGATGGCCGAGTGGATCGGCGACTCCGGTGAGAACGTCATCGAAGGAGCCGGTGGCGACACGGACGAAGACGGCGTGCCGCAAGTCACCGCCGCCGGTGGCAAACATGGCACCGCCATGGTGATGGCCGCCAAGACCATTGTCAGCGAGAAATAAGTCAGCGGATAAATCCAACGACACACCATAAAGAAAGGGAGCCGATTCGGCTCCCTTTGCATTACAACGTCTGACACAGTTTCACGCTTCTCTCTCACGCCAGCTTGGCCAGCATCTCCTTGGTCACCAGCACGATCCCCTGTTCGGAGCGATAGAAGCGGCGGCTATCCTCGTCCGCGTTCTCCCCCACCACCAGTCCATCGGGCAGCACGCAGCCCTTGTCCACCACCACCCGGCGCAGACGACAGCCGGCACCTATCTCGACCCCGGGGAATATGATGGCCTGATCCAGGGTGCAGAAGGAGTGCACCCGCACATGGGTAAACAGCACAGAGTTGAGCACGAAGGAGCCGCTGACGATGGATCCCCCCGCGAACATGGAGTTGATGGTCATGCCGTGCTGACCGTTTCTGTCCTGCACGAACTTGGCGGGCGGCGTCATGGTCTGGCTGGTCCAGATGGGCCAGTTTTCGTCATAGATGTCGAGCTCGGGCACCACGGAGGCGAGATCCATGTTGGCTTCCCAGAACGAATCCAGGGTCCCCACATCGCGCCAGTAGGGTTTCTGCCCCTCCTTGGCACCGACACAGGACATGGTGAAGGGATGGGCAAAGGCCTTGCCCTCTCCCACGATGCGCGGGATCACGTCCATGCCGAAGTCGTGCTTGGACTCCTGATTGTGGATGTCCTCTTCCAGCAGCTGATAGAGGTACTCCGCCTCGAAGATGTAGATGCCCATGGAGGCCAGGGATCTGTCCTCATGGCCCGGCATGGCCGGCGGGTTGGCCGGTTTTTCGACGAAGGCGCGGATCTTGCGCTGCTCGTCTATGTCCATGACCCCGAAGGCAGAGGCCTCCGCCCGTGGCACCTCGATACAGGCCACCGTCACCTTGGCACCGAGACGCACGTGATCAAGCAGCATGGCGGCGTAATCCATCTTGTAGATGTGATCCCCTGCCAGCACCACTATGTATTTGGGGCCGTAGTCGCGAATGATGTCGACGTTCTGATAGATGGCATCGGCGGTGCCGCGATACCAGTGCACCTCGTCCACCCGTTGCTGGGCGGGCAGCAGGTCGATGAATTCGTTCATCTGGTAGCGCAGGAAGGACCAGCCCGATTGCAGGTGGCGCAACAGACTGTGGGACTTGTACTGGGTCACCACCCCCACCCGGCGAATGCCCGAGTTGATGCAGTTGGAGAGCACGAAGTCGATGATGCGGAACTTGCCGCCGAAATGGACGGCAGGCTTGGCGCGGTTGTCCGTCAACTGCTTCAGGCGGCTGCCCCGTCCCCCCGCGAGCACCAAGGCCATACTCTGATTCAATAGTTGCCGTGCTTTGGCAGTATTTACGGGTTCTAACAACATGATTTACCTCTGCCTTGTTTGATCTATTTTCAACCCATCTTCGCCTTTTTAAGTGCCCATGAAAGTGGTTTCACTCACATTTAACCGATTTCAATTGGCCCTTTTCCAGGAGTTGAGCGGGATCCCATGCTTTACACCCCGAGCTTGGTTAGAATTTCAACATCACACGCATCATCAAGGATGACAAGATGTTGAACAAGCTCGGGAGTAACCTGTTACTGATCGCAGCCGTCACCTGTGCTCCTCTGCTGTTGTTACAAGGTATCTGGCTCGCCGTACAGGCAACCCCCTTCACCCTGGTCCTCATCGTCGGCACTACCCTGCTCGGCTTTGGCCTGCTGTTCATGCTGGCCCATCGCACCCGCAACGCTGAGCGTGAACAGCAGGAACAAGTCTGGCTCAAGGCACTGCGACTGCGCGATCCCGCCTGTCTGGAGAGCCCGGCAGCCCAGGAGGCATTGCAACAACTGCTGACCCGGTTCAATGAAGCCGAGCTCGACGCCCACCGTCAGATCAGCGAGCTGCACAATCAGGCCACCCAAGATGAGCTGACCCAGTTGCAGAACCGCCACGCGTTTCGGCGCGACATGACGGAGCTGCTGCAGCGGGATCAGGATACCCAGACCGCCACCCTGGTGCTGATCCGCGCCACCGAACTTGGCAAGCTCAACGCCCAGCGCGGCTTCCAGTCGGGGGACGCCTACATCAAGGATATCGCCAATCTCATCACCCGGGTGGTCAGCCGCTTCCCGGGTCATCAGGTCTATCGCATCTCGGGGGCCGACTTCGCCGTGCTGGTGCAGCCGGTGGCCAACATACCGCCGCCCCTGCTCGGCCGGGATCTGAAAATCGCCTTCGATCACTATCAACAACAACACGAGCTGGAGAGCGCCGCCTACTCGGGGCTGACGCGCCTGAGCAGCGGGCAGAAGATAGAGGCCATACTGGCGCGGGCGGATCTGGCGCTGGCTCGCGCCCAGACAGAAACGGTCAACGGCTGGGCCATTCAACAGGACGATGACGTGGTGGAACTGCAGGGCCAGCACCACTGGAAGCTGGTGCTCAATGATCTGCTGGAGCAGGAGCGCATCAGCTTTACCTATCAGCCGATCCAGCCCATGCACCGCAGCATGCTGGCCTACAACGAGATCTACACCCGCTTCAGCGGCGCCGATGGCACAGTGCTGCCGACCGACACCCTGTTTGCCATGGCCCAGCGACTGGACATGGTGATGCGGCTGGAGCAGATGCTGGTCATCAACGTCATGCGGCAGTACCGGGCATTTGGCTCCAACCAGAGTCGCTGGGGCATCAGCCTCTCCAGCAACCTGTTGCAAAACAGCGCCTTCCTGATCTGGCTCGACCGGCAATTGCTCAAGGATCCCAACACCAGCGCCAACCTGGTGTTCGAGCTGGATGAGGAGCATCTGGAGCGCAACATGACGGGGGCCAAGCGGGTGTTCGAGCTGCTCAGGCGCAACGGCAGTCGCTCCGCCATCTGCAACTTCGGCAAGGGGATAGGGTCGTTCAACCTGTTTCGCGAGCTCAAGCCCGACTACATCAAGCTGGATCCCGCCCTGATCACGGGGCTGGAGCAGGATCTGACCAATCAGCAGTTCGTGCGGATGATAGTGGACGTATCACATCGCATGGGCTGCCAGGTGATAGCGGAGGGGGTGGAGCAACTTGGCCAGAAACAGCTGCTGCAGGGCATGTATGTGGACGGCTTGCAGGGCTATCTCATCGCCAAGCCCCAGCAGTTGCGGCCGGATATCAGCCAGCTTGGCCTATTTACTGAGGACGCTTCAACTTCAGCAGAGTCAGAATGATGTCGTTGAGCTGGCGATAACGTTCCAGCTCCTTCTGATCGTAACGGGTCGCCAGTGTGGTGGGATTGTGGCGATTCTTGAGGTAGCGGTTGATCTGCAGGCGGTTGAAACCCGCCACCTGATAGATCTGGCCCAGCAGGGCATTGAGCTCTTCGTGTTCGAAGCCGGCTCTGGCGAGGTAGTCGCTCTGGGCCGGGCTCTCCAGCTGGCTGCTCTGCTTGGCGATGCGGCCTGTCTCCTGCAGATAGGCGAGCCACTGTTCGAGATAAAGCGGCTTGCTGCCCGCCAGCAGATTGAAGAAACCCACCGCATCGCAGCGGCACTCGGTCAACAGCAGCACGGCCAGTTGATCGTCATCACAGCTGAAGGTGACTGGGCCTGTCTGCCCCCAGTCCAGCGCCTGGACCCGGATCTCGGCGCGCTCCCCTGCAATGCCGGTTACGTCGAATACAAACATGGCTCCTCCCGCTCGGCAAAAGGTTGATGATGGACCATACCCCCCGCAGGTGCAAAGCCAAATCGCCTTTTCATTCAGTATTCTGCAAGCTGGCCATAAAAAAACCGACATCCTCGCGGATATCGGTTCTTCAGGCATCCGATGGCCGTGGCCATCAATGCAGAACGGTTCAGGCGTCCAGTTCGACCAGTGCCTTGGCCAGCTCTATGGGTTCGAGCTCCTGGCCTTCCAGATCGGCATTCCAGTTCGGGCCGATCAGCACATCGTCCTCGTCCAGATCGTTGATCCAGATGTCGAGGAACTCTTCCAGCTCGATCACTTCCGGCTCGTAGTCGGCCCACTCGTCCACGCAATGCAGGCGGGCATCTACCTCGGCGGACCAGAGCGGCATCACATCGGCATCTTCAAATTCGGCAGAGCGGCAGACGACCCAGTCTTCACCATAACGCAAGCCCCACACCTGACCCGACTCGCGGACTTCTTCGATGAACAGTTGGAAATTGGCGTCAAGATTGTCAGTTAACTTACTCATGGGGCTCTCTCTTTATCGGGTGCTGCGGCCACTGCAGTGCCGAGTGGCAATGCGGTGGCCAAATGGTGTCGCAAAAGTGACATGGACTCAAGCATCTTGGGGTTATTCGCACAAAAAACTGCCCAATGCCGTGTTTTGCCTGATAAAACGCCTCCCGAAGGAGGCGTTTGCCATGGTCGGGATCAACGCTCCCAGTAAACCTCTTCCAGGCTGTCTTCCTTCTCGGGCAGACCGCGAGAGAGGCGCGGGCTGCTCTGGGCCAGCACCTCATAGCTGACCCGGTTGGCATACTTGCACACCTGGGCCAGGGAGGAGTAGGTGAGGAACTCGGACATGTGCTTGGCGGAGTTCGGCACATTCATGCGGTGATAGGCATTGGCCACCATGTCGTGCAGCACGGCAGACAGCGCGCCATCCCCTGCCCCGTTGGTGTTCTTGATCTTCTCCGGGCCACCCATGTAAGGGGAGATGTGGGAGTAGATGCGGGCAGGCTTGCGGCACTTGGCGCGGGCCATGGGGCGGCTGAACTCATACATGTTGAACTCGGGGATGACACCGGGCAGCAGGGTATGGGTGGTCTCGCGCTTGTAATCTTCTTCGGTGTAGCTCGCCATGTAGAGGCCGATGGGGCCGGCGGTGCAGAGCACCATGTCGGCCCAGTCCAGCGCCTTGTCGGCAGCGCCGAGGGGATCGGCGATGCCGGTCAAAGCCTCGGCCTCATCTTCATTCATCGCCAGCACAGTCACGTTCTCGGCGATGAAGTCGCGCCACCACTGGGGATTGTCGGCAATGACGAAGCGGGTACCCAGGGTCAGCACCACAGGCACGCCGGCCTCGCGAGCGTAACGCACGGCGGCCATGGCGGCCTCTTTCATGGGATCGCCATCGTCACCGCGCACCAGATAGGCGGTGATCACCAGGGCGGAAGCCCCCTTGATCACCTCTTCCGGCACATGGTGCACATCCAGCTGGTTCATCTTGCCGGCGTTGATGCCAAAGCTGCGCTCGCCGCACTCTGTGATGAAGGTGAAGCAGCGACCGACCGGGCCGTCTACCGGCTGCAGGTAATCGAGGTTGACGCGGGAAGAGGTGTTGCACAGATAGCGGTAGGCGTAGCTGCCGATGCGGATGTCCTGGCTCATGACACCGAGCAGGATGGAGTGGGAGTCCGCCAGCACCGAATAGTTGTGCATGGTGTTGCCTATGGTGCCACCGGCAAACTCGCTCACCACCATGTTGTTGGTCTTGAGCTCTTCGTAGACCCGTTCGGCCACGTCGTCACTGATCACCACAGAGTGGCCCTTGCTCAGGCCATAACGGTTCAGGAAGTCCTCATCCACATGGGCTTCGATGTCCACCAGGGTCTGATCGATTCCCACCACATAGGCTTTGCCAAGTTCGGTAAGCAGGGGATTTTGCGGGATCAGGGGATCGCGCCTGTCGACCGGGAAGTAGTGTTTGGACTTGCGCTGACCGGGAAATTTCATGGCAATGTTCTGTGCTCTGGGGGAAAGAGGGGCGGGATTTTAACACAATCCGCCGCGCCGAAAAGTCGCCTGATTAAAATATGGCGTCAGTATAGACAAGGGCTGCAGAGGAAAACGTTTATCCCGCTCCTATAAAAAAACCACCTCGCCGGGAGGTGGTTTTTTCAGTCAGCCACGATGAGGAAATCAGCCGAACGAGAGCCCCTGCACCAGGGCCAGCACGGAGAAGAGGCCGAGGGACAGCCAGAAGAACAGGGTACCAAACAGCCTGGGCTTGTTCGGCGCCCTGGGGATCTGGATGCCGATGGCGTGCAGGATTCGCCCCACCAGCAGGAGCGCACCGCCGAGGTGCAGCCAGAGGGCACCGACCCCCGCCAGTTCACACAGGGCCATCAGCAGCAGGGTGAGCGGCACGTACTCGGCGAAATTGCCGTGGGCGCGGATCGCGGAGCGCATCTCGGGCGCCTCCCCTTCCCCTATCATCACCTTGAACTGGGCACGGCGCTTGACCACCCAGAAGGAGAGCAAGAGGAACAGCAGCCCCAAGAGGCCGGCGTAAATCAGGGTGATATGCATCATGAAGACAATCCTTATCGTTGAACGTTGAAACCCGGGTGGTCACGCCAGCTCGCGGCAGATCAGCGACACCATCATGCGGATATGGGCCTGATCGCTGTTGAGCGCCGGAATGTAATGGAACTGCTCGCCACCCGCCTCGGTAAAGAGGTGGCGGTTCTCGACCTGGATCTCCTCCAGAGTCTCGAGGCAGTCGGCGGAAAACGCCGGGCAGATCACATCGAGTCGCTTGATCCCCTGCCCCGCCAGCGCCGTGATGGTGGCATCGGTATAAGGCTTGAGCCACTCCTGCTTGCCGAAGCGGGACTGGAAACTGGCGCTCCACTGCTCGGGCGCAAGACCCAGGGCCTCGGCCAGCAGGGTCGCGGTGCGCCGGCACTGATGACCATAGGGATCACCCTCGTCTTCGCTGCGTTGGGGGATGCCGTGGAACGACATCAGCAGATGCTCACCCTGGCCCTGCTGCTCCCACTGGCGGCGCACGCTCATGGCCAGCGCCTGTATGTATTCGGGGTGATTGTGATAGTCGCGGATGAGCCGCATCACCGGCAGGTGGCGCTCGTTTTTCATCACCCGCGCCCAGCCGTCGAACACCGCGGCCGTGGTGCTGGCGGCATATTGGGGATAGAGCGGCAACAGTATCACCCGGTTGACCCCCTGCGCCTTGAGCGCCTGCCAACCGTCGGCCAGTGACGGCTTGCCATAGGTCATGGCGAGCACCACGGGCACATCCACCCCTTCGCGCTTGAGCTCCTGCTCGAGGGCATCGCGCTGACGCTGGCTGATGGCCATCAGCGGCGATCCCTGCTCGGTCCAGATCTGCTGGTAGAGCTTGGACACCCTGGGGGCACGCAGTGGCAATATGACGAAGTTGAGCAGGGGGGACCACAACAGGCGAGGTATCTCGACCACCCGCGGATCCTGTAGGAACTGGCTGAGGAAGGCCTTGACGGCGGAGGTGGTCGGCGCCGCTGGCGTCCCCAGATTGACGAGCAAGATCCCGGTTTTGGTGGTCACGTTAGCTTCCTGTCATGCTGTTTTTGTCGTTCTTGTTATGATGCAAGAAAGGGCCCTGGATGGACCCTTGTCTCAGACTCGTTATCGACCGATTGCGGTTGGCAACGGCAGGCTTAGCCCAGGATGGCGGCCAGCTGCTTGCTGACCAGATCCACCGGCTGGGTGCCGTCGATCTTGACGTAACGGGTGTTGCCCGCTTCCGCCTCTTTACCGTAGAAACCGATCAGCGGCGCAGTCTGCTGATGGTACACGTCCAGACGCTTGCGCACCGTGGTCTCTTCGTCGTCGGCACGGATCACCAGATCCTCGCCGGTCACGTCATCCTTGCCTTCCACTTTCGGCGGGTTGAACACCACGTGGTAGGTACGGCCGGAGCCGGAGTGGACGCGACGACCGCTCATGCGCTTGACGATCTCTTCGTCCGGCACGTCGAATTCCAGCACGAAGTCGACCACGACACCGGCATCCTTCATGGCTTGCGCCTGGGGAATGGTGCGCGGGAAGCCATCCAGCAGGAAGCCGTTGGCGCAATCCGGTTGGGCGATACGCTCTTTGACCAGGCCAATGATGATGTCGTCAGAGACGAGCTGACCTGCGTCCATCACGGCTTTGGCCTTGAGGCCCAGCTCGGTGCCCGCCTTGATCGCCGCACGCAGCATGTCGCCGGTGGAGATCTGCGGAATACCGTGTTTTTCCATGATGAACTGAGCCTGAGTACCCTTGCCGGCACCCGGAGCCCCCAACAGAACAATGCGCATACACGCTCCTATTGATTGGTTATTCAATTCTTGAGAAGGCAAAAAACTACACGGTTTCGCTCATTTTCACAAGCTTGCCCCGTGTGAGTGGCTTATTTTTCACCATGTTCCCGCAGCGGCGAGGCGACTCAAGCCGCAACGCTACCCTGAAAAAATGAGTGAAAATGCAGCGCCCCCCCAATAACGAAGAGAGGCGCTTGCCCCTTGTCGGGCAAGCGCCACATAAAAAAGGCCCACTGCATGCAGTGGGCCCAAACATCATGCCTGGAGTAACAGACGGTTGATACGGGAGACGAAGCTCGCCGGATCATTCAGCCCGCCCTGCTCTGCCAGCTGGGCCTGTTCGTGCAGCAGGGTGACCCACTCGCCGAACAGCGCCTCGTCCTGGATGGTGTCGAGCTTCTTCACCAGCGCGTGGTCGGGGTTGAGCTCCAGAATGTACTTCTGCTCAGGTACCGGCTGGCCGGCGGCGCGCATCAGCTTGATCATCTGGGTGCTCATGCCGTGGTCGTCGGTGACGATGCAGGAGGGTGAATCGGTCAGACGGTGGGTGACACGCACCTCTTTCACCGCGTCGGCCAGGCTCTGCTTGACCCGCTCCACCAGACCGGCGTTGGCTTTTTCAGCCTCCTCCTGCGCCTGCTTGGACGCTTCGTCCTCCAGATCCCCCAGATCCAGCTCGCCACGGGTGACGGAGACCAGCTGCTTGCCGTCGAACTCGGTCAGGTGGCTCATCAGCCACTCGTCGACGCGCTCCCACATCAGCAGCACTTCGACGCCCTTCTTGCGGAAGATCTCGAGGTGCGGGCTGTTCTTGGCGGCGGCGAAGCTGTCGGCGGTGATGTAATAAATCTTCTGCTGGCCTTCCTTCATGCGGCCAACGTAATCCTCGAGAGAGACGGTCTGGGCTTCGCCCTCGCCCGCCGTGCTGGCAAAGCGCAGCAGCTTGGCGATCTCTTCGCGGTTGGCGTGATCCTCGGCCGGACCCTCTTTGAGCACGTTGCCGAACTCGCTCCAGAACTTGGCGTACTTCTCGCTGTCATCCTTGGCCAGCTTGGCCAGCATGGTCAGCACCCGCTTGGAGCAGGCCTTGCGCAGGGAGACGGTCACCTTGTTGTCTTGCAGAATTTCACGGCTGACGTTGAGGGGCAGATCGTTGGAATCCAGCACCCCTTTGACAAAGCGCAGGTAGGCCGGCATGAACTGCTCGGCGTCGTCCATGATGAAGACGCGCTGCACGTAGAGCTTGAGGCCGTGTTTCTGATCCCGGTTGTAGAGATCGAAGGGCGCGCGGGCCGGTACGTAGAGCAGGCTGGTGTACTCCTGCGCCCCTTCCACCCGGTTGTGACCCCACAAGAGCGGATCTTCGAAGTCGTGGGCGACGTGCTTGTAGAACTCCTGATACTCCTCGTCCTTGATCTCTTTCGGATTGCGGGTCCAGAGTGCGGTGGCTCGGTTGACCTGCTCCCACTCGCCCGGGGTGCCGACGACGGTCTCGCCATCTTCTTCACGGTCCGGGGTGCCCTCTTTGAACATCTCCACCGGCACGCTGATGTGGTCGGAATACTTGGCGACCACGGCGCGCAGACGCCAGTCGTCGAGGAACTCTTCCTCTTCGGCACGCAGGTGCAGGATGACGTCGGTACCACGGCCTTCCTTGGTCACATCGGCCACGGTGAAGGAGCCTTCCCCTTCCGATTCCCACTGCACCCCTTGATCAGGCTCGGTGCCGGCGGCGCGGGAAACCACAGTCACCTTGTCGGCAACGATGAAGGCGGAGTAGAAACCCACCCCAAACTGACCGATCAGCTGGGAGTCGCGGCCCTGATCACCGGACAAGTTCTTGAAGAACTCGGCGGTACCGGACTTGGCGATGGTGCCCAGATGCTCGATCACCTGATCCCGGCTCATACCTATGCCGTTATCAGAGATGGTCAGGGTCCGGTTCTCTTTATCAACCACCAGGCGAACGCGCAACTGGCCGTCGTTTTCGAACAAAGAGGCATCGGAAAGCGCCTTGAAGCGCAGCTTGTCCGCCGCATCTGAGGCGTTGGAGATCAGCTCGCGCAGGAACACTTCTTTGTTGGAGTAGAGGCTGTGGGCCATCAGGCTCAGCAGTTGTTTGACTTCAGTCTGAAACCCGTGGGTTTCGGCATGAACGCTTTGGGTCATCGACACTATCCTCAGGCGATTCGGGTTGAACACATTCCTGATACAAGATGGGGCCTGGGATCCCCATTTCAAGGGGGACAAGTCTGCTGACGGTGCGAATGGCGATTTTTGCGCCAGCACTCAGCCAGGCGCCGCCCATCGCTCAAACAAAAACCCGCCGAGGCGGGTTTGGGAAACAATAAGCCTGGCGCAGGCTCAGCTCAGTGGCTGATGCGGCCTCAATTAAGGGGCTGACGCAGGCTCAATTAAGGGGCTGACGCCCCATCAGCGAGTGAGAAAGCGTGGTGCCATCCACCAGCTCCAGCTCGCCCCCCACCGGCACGCCGTGGGCAATCCGGCTCACCTTGACGCCGGCGGCGCGGGCCATGTCGGCGATATACCAGGCAGTGGCATCCCCTTCGATGGTGGGGTTGGTGGCCAGGATCAGCTCGCTGATGGATTCGGCCTTCAGGCGCCGCTCCAGGATCTCCAGCCCCAGCTCTTCCGGACCTATGCCATCGAGGGGGGACAGGTGCCCCATCAGCACGAAGTAACGGCCGGAGAACTGGCCCGTGTGCTCGATGGCGGCCACGTCCGCCGGGCTCTCCACCACGCACAGCAGGCCGCTCTCTTCGCGCTTGGGATTGGCGCAGATCTCGCAGCGATCGTTCTCGGTGAAGGTGCGGCAATGGCTGCAGTGGCCTATCTCGGTCAGCGCCCGGTTGAGCAGCTGGGCCAGGCGCAAACCGCCGCTGCGCTCGCGCTCGAGCAGGGTGAACGCCATGCGCTGGGCCGACTTGGGACCGACCCCCGGCAGCACCTGCAGGGCCTTCATCATCTCATCCAGCAAGGGGCTGAATTTCATGGGCTAAGTATCCTTTGACGCTGTGTCGGCGGGCGGCGACCTCAGGCAACCCTCGCGGGTGCGGGTTGCGCTTCGCCCGGCCGAACCTATCTTGTTGGCGCAGGACTATACCCGAGCCGCCCCCCGTCCGCCACTGGCCTTGTGCCTGCCGGCGCTATGACGTCGCCAACCGGATGAGGCAGCGACTGCGGCCACACTAGCCCAGCAGGATCCGCTGACGACCGCTGTAGATCTCGGCGCGGCCCGGGCGGCAAAAGCCCACCAGGGTGAGCCCGGTCTGCTCGGCCCGCTCGACCGCGAGCTCGGTGGCGGCCGAGATGGCGAGCAAGATCTCCACACCGGCGCTGGCGCACTTTTGCACCATCTCGAAGCTGGCGCGGCTGGTCACCAGAATGGCGCCATCGCGCCGGCCGGTGCGCTGCAGGTGCCCCACCAGCTTGTCGAGCGCTATGTGACGCCCCACGTCCTCGCGAATGGCCAGGATATTGCCCGCACCATCCACATGGACGGCGGCATGGGTGGCCCCGGTGCTCTGCCCCAGCAGTTGCAGCGGGCGCAGCGCGTCCAGCACCTTGTCGATCAGGGTCACCTCGAAGCGCTGGCTGTCCGGCAGCCGTGCCAAGGTGCGCACCACCTGCTCCAGGCTCTCGCTGCCACAGATGCCGCACCCAGTGCGCCCCGCCAGGGTGCGCCGTTTCTCTTTCAGGCGATGGACGCAGCGATTGGCCAGGGTGATATGCAGCTCTATGCCCTGGCAGCCATCGACCTGCTCGATGTCGTGGATGTCTTGCAGGGCGTCGATGATCCCCTCGGAAAGTGAAAAGCCGATGGCAAAGTCCTCCAGATCGGCGGCCGAACACATCATGACGCTGTGGGCCAGGCCGTTGTAGACCAGCGCCACCGGAGTTTCGCAGGGCAGTTGCATGGCGCTGTCCGTGGTGACGCCATCGCGCTGGTAATGGACCACCTCCCGGTGGGCGCTAAGCGCCAGCGGCGTATCGCTATCGAGTTCGAGCAACATCTTGGAGCCCTTAGTTGAGGGTCTGGGGGGCTTTCGCCGAGATACCGAGCCGCTTCATCTTCGACAGCAGGGTGGTGCGTTTCATGCCGAGCCGGTTGGCAGCGCCCCGCTCCCCCGCGACTATGCCGTTGCATTCGCGCAAGGTGTCTATGATGGTCTGGCGCTCGTCCTCCACCCCCTCGCTCTGGCTGCTGGCGCCCTTGAACAAGGCCTGCTCGGGCTCGTCATAGACCAGGGTCTCTATCTTGTGATAGCCCTTGAGCGGCATCAGCTCGTCCGGCGAGAGGTTGAGCACATGGCCCCGGGTCATCACCACGGCGCGCTCTATGATGTTTTCCAGCTCGCGGATGTTGCCGTACCAGGGGAGCGACACCAGCATCTTCATGGCATCGGCCGGGATCGAGGTGATGTTGCGCCGCATCCGCTTGGCGATCTTCTTGATGAAGAAGTTGACCAAGAGCGGTATGTCTTCGCGCCGCTCGCGCAGGGGCGGCAACTCGATGGGAAAGACGTTGAGCCGGTAGTAGAGATCGCTTCTGAAGCGCTTGTTCTTGACCATGGAGAGCAGATCGCAGTTGGTGGCCGCCACCAGCCGCACGTCGATGGCGATGGGGTTGCTGTTGCCGACCCGCTCCAGCTCGTGTTCCTGCAATACCCGCAACAGCTTGGGCTGCAAGTCCAGCGGCATGTCCCCCACCTCGTCCAGAAACAATGTGCCCTTGTGGGCCCGCTCGAAGCGACCGATGCGCTGGGCCAGGGCGCCGGTGAAGGCCCCCTTCTCGTGGCCGAACAGATCGCTCTCGATGAGGCCGGTGGGAATGGCGGCGCAGTTCACCTTCACCATCTCCTGTTCGCGGCGATCGCTCAGCCGATGGATGGCCTGGGCGATCAGCTCCTTGCCGGTGCCGGTTTCCCCCAGGATCAGCACTGAGCAGTCGCTCTGGGCCACCAGCTTCACCTTCTCCAGCACGCTCTCCATGGCGGCGCTTTGATAGATGATGCTGGAGAAATCGGCGTTGGGCTCGAGCTCCGCCACCCGGATCGTCTTCTCGCGGGCACCCGTGGTGTTGGAGATCTCCTGCTGTGCCTGCACGTTGTTCATGGCAATGGCGGTGCGGGCCGCCACCTGCTCCAGCAATGAGATATCGATGTCGGCAAAAAAATCGGCATCTGGGTGGGAGAGGATCAAGACCCCCAGCAGGTTGCCCCGATAGCGCAGCGGCAGTATGCAGGAGCTGTCCGCATCGGCCGGCAGTATCTGGGAGCTGAAGCGGCAGCTCGAATCGCAGCCGTGGCCCTGCTCCCGATAGATGAAGAAGGGCTCGCTGTGGCCGAGCGCCCCCTGCAGACAGTTCTTCTCGAAACAGGAGTGGTTGATGATGCCGGGCTGATCGCTCTGCTGCTGATTGACCAGATAGCTCTTGAAGCTGTCGGAGGTGGCGTTGTACTCCGCCAGGCAGAGGCTGCTGATGAAGAAGTGGTGCTGCAGTATGGAGAAGAGGCTCCTCGGCAACTCGGCGATGCGCACCAGTTTGATCACCGCATTGGTGACATCCACCAGGATCTTGCAGCTGTCGCGCTCCAGACGCAGGGAGTTGGCCTGCTCCAGGGTGCGCTCCTTGTCGAGCACGTTTTCGAGCGCGATGGCGACGATGGCCGCCAGCTGGGTCAGCTTGGCCAGGGTCTCCATCGGGAAGGCGTTGGCCGCCGGGCTGATGAACTCCACCCCGCCCAGGTGGCTGCGGGCCGTGGTGATGGGCAACTGGCAGTAAGAGTGCAACCCCTCATACACCCCGGCCGCCGCCAGTAACTCGCAGCGGTTGTGAAAGCGGGCCGCGGGCAGCACTATGGCCTGCTCCCTGGAGAAATGGAGATCTGCCTTGGCACAGACCAGGTGCTTGGGGCCCTTCTCCCCCATGAAGTAGAAGAGGGCCTCCTCCCCCGCCCCCAGATTGAGGATCAGGTTGACCCGGGTCACCCCGGCGAAGCAGGCATCGATCCGGTTCAGCTTCTTGATGAAATCATCCAGGGTGACGGCGGAGAGCAGGTTCTTGGAGAGAGAGAGAAAGCCGTCATCCCAGATGGGTGAGATGTCGGTTAACGGAATGGCACTCACATTCAGCATTCTGGCCTCACGTTACATCTATATGGGCAAAAGATTGCAGGCACATTGCGGTCAGCAACGACGGTAAACAACAGGTCAGCCAGATCCGTCAGATGTTATAATTAATTTTTAAAAACTTAACGCTTAATTATAAAAACTAACATGCCTTGAAATAGCTTCTCACTGCCTGACGCATAATAAGGTAGCCCTACCCCCATTACAACCAGACAGGCCAGCGCCAATATCCCGCCATCACTACCAAATATGCTCACATTGGCTCACATATATTGCCGTGCTCCGCCAATTCCTGTCGGCTCGCGTCGCCGCATTGCGTCGTTTGATGGGTTGACTGGATAGCCGCCGCTTGCCCATGGCTGCGCTCCGTCAGGAGGAGATGAGCTGGTAGTTGTAGAGCTTGAGGCCCCCCAGGATGAAGCCGGCCGACAGCAGTTGGAATGCAATCAATAACCCACTGATATTGTCGGCTATTTCTGCAGACACCGCCTGATGGGTGAACAGGATCACCAGCGCCAGCAAGCCCGTCAGCAGGCCGTTGACCAGGGTGGTGGAGAGAAAGGCTATCAGCCAGGCCGCCTGCACGCTCAGCGCCGCCAGCACGGCGCCCATGGCGATGCGCGCGGCGATAAAACAGCCGAAGAAACCGAACCCCAGCAGAAATATCAACTCGTCGTGCCACCAGAAGCAGACCAGCCCCAATAACATCACCAGAAAATAAGCGGAAACATAAAAGATCCCGAATGAGAGAGTTAATTCATTTTTCATGAAGGACACCTGCCAGCTGAAAAAAGGATGAGAGGATCCGGGCCCTGTGAACAGAGCCTGGATCCACTTTATTTAACGACGATTACCCTTTGGCGGCGCTACGCAATTTCGCCTTGAGGGCACTGTATTCAGTCTGGACGTACACTTCCGCCTCGGGCTGATCCTCAATGCGCTCAATCTTCACTGCGCAGTACTTGTACTCGGGGGTGTAGGAGACGGGATCAAGGTGCTCTATGGTGAGCTCGTTGCACGCCCCTATCCACCACTGGTAGGTCATGTAGACCACACCGGCGTTGACCCGCTCGTTGTAGTTGGCCCGGGTGATCACCTTGCCGCGCCGCGACGAGATCCAGACCAGCGCCTGATCCTTCACGCCGAGCTTTTGCGCATCGCTCGGGTGGATCTGCACATAGCCGGGCTCATCGGCCAGGGTCTGCAGCGCCGAACAGTTGCCTGTCATGGAGCGGCAGGAGTAGTGACCCACCTCCCGCACTGTGGAGAGCACCAGCGGATACTCGGCACAGGGCTGCTCCAGCGGCGCACGCCACTCGGAGGCAATCAGCTGACCCTTGCCGCTCGGGGTGGTGAACACATTGCCCTCGAACAATGTGCTGGTGCCCGGGTGATCCTCGGTCGGGCAAGGCCACTGCACGCTCTTGAGATCGGCCATCTTGTCATAGCTGACCCCGGTATAGAGCGGGCAAAGGGCGCGCATCTCGTCCCAGATCTGGTTGGTATCCCGGTACTCCATGGGATACCCCATGGCGGTGGCCATCAAGGAGAAGATGGCCCAGTCCGGCTTCACGTTGTCCGGCGGCGTCACCGCCTTGTAGAAGCGCTGGAAGCCGCGATCCGCCGAGCTGTAAACCCCCTCGTGCTCGCCCCAACTGGTGGCGGGCAGGATCACATCCGCCATCTCGGCGGTCTGGGTCATGAAGATGTCCTGCACTATCACCAGATCCATGCCCCCCAGGGTGCGCCTGAACTGGGCCAGGTCGGCCTCGGTCTGGGCCGGATCTTCCCCAAAGATATAGAAGGCCTTGCACTTGCCCTCCTCCACCTTGTGGCTGAGCTCAGTCAGACGGTAGCCGGGCTGTTGGGAAAGCGCCGGCACGCCCCACGCCTTGGCGAACTTGGCGCTGATGGCGGGATCGCTCACGGACTGATAGCCCGGGAACTGGTGCGGCAGCATCCCCATGTCACAGGTGCCCTGCACGTTGTTCTGCCCACGCACCGGACCGCAGCCGGTGCCACGGCGACCGAAGTTGCCGGTCAGCAGCGCAATTCCGGCGAGCCCCTTGACCACATCCACCGCCTGACCGTACTGAGTCACCCCCATGCCCCACAGGATCATGGACGCAGGCGAGGCCGCATAGGTGCGGATGGCGGCGCGGATATCGGCGGCCTTGAGGCCAGTGATCCCCTCCACGTATTCCGGGGTGTACCTGGCTACCAGCGCTTTGTAGGTCTCAAACCCCTCGGTGTAGTTGGCGACGAACGCCTTGTCATAGAGGTTCTCGGCGATCAGCACGTTGCCGAAGGCATTGACCAGCGCCATGTTGGAACCGTTTTTGAGCGGCAGCCACTGATCGGCGATGCGGGCGGTCTCCACCATGCGGGGATCACACACAATCACCTTGGCCCCGTTCGCCTTCGCCTTGAGGATATGGCGGGCGACTATGGGGTGAGAGTCAGCAGCGTTGTAACCAAACACCAGCAAGCACTTGGTCTCTTGAATTTCGGGAATGGCGTTGCTCATGGCGCCGTTGCCTACAGTTGTCTCCAGACCGGAGACTGAGGGTGCGTGTCACACCCTCGCGCAGTGGTCGACGTTGTTCGTCCCAAGCACGGCGCGGGCAAATTTTTGCATCACATAGTTGGCTTCGTTGCCGGGGCCACGGGCCGAGCCTGTGGTCATGATGGCGTCGGCACCATATTTGGCCTTGATGGCGGACAGACGGCTGCTGGCAAACTCGATGGCTTCGTCCCAGGAGACGGCTTCAAGCCTGCCACCGCGCTCGCGGCGGATCATAGGGCTCTTGAGACGGGGGGTCAGCAGGTTGGTGTCGTTCAGGAAATCCCAACCGTAATAACCCTTGAGGCAGAGCTGCCCCTCGTTGGTCCGGCCGTTGGCGCCTTCGGCCCCCACCACCTTGTCGTTTTCAACCAACAGGTTGATCTTGCAACCGGTGCCGCAATAGGGGCAGACGGTAATGACTTTTTTCATGACTCACACTCTTGTTTGTTAACGGTAAAAGGCTGTTAACGCTAAAAGGCCTTTAACGAAAATGGCTTGTCAGGGGTAGAGAGTACAGAGGCGCAAGCGGCGGCCAGCAAGGGGCTGCGTACGCCATCTTGATGCCCCACTCCCGTATGCCTCACCCCTGTGCGGAGACCGGCTGGCGCTGGCAGGACGCCATCGCCTCGGCACTGGCCAGCTGCTTCTGGCGGTTCAGCTCGCCGAGCGACTCCGGCGTCACCAAGCGCAGCGCCTGGGTCGGGCACACCTCGACACAGGCCGGGCCCGCCTCACGGTGACGGCAGAGATCGCACTTCAAGGCTTGCGCCTTGGTCTGCGGGCGCTTGAACAGCGCATCGGCTGCGGGGGCCACCTCTTTCACCACCACCGCCATGGCACCGTAAGGACAGGCCACCACGCAGGATTTGCAGCCGATGCAACGCACCTGCAGCACCTTGACACAGCCATCTTCGGTCACGATGGCATTGTTGGGGCAGGCCACAGCACACGGCTTGTCTTCACACTGGCGGCAGAGCACGGGCGTGGTCACCTTGCTGCCCACGATCACCTTCAGGCGCGGCTGGAAATAGCTGTCCTTGGAGACCAGATGTCCATCCTCGATGGCAAGATGCAGGCCGCCCTCCCGCTCAAGGGTCCCGCTGCAAGACCCTGACTGGTGTGAAACGGCGCACGCCACCTCACAGGTACGACACCCAATACAAAGACTGGGATCTGCAATCACGAAGCTGTTCATAGAGAGGGATCCTAAATGTTTCGTTACTGCCGCACTGGCATCGCCCGGCGTGCCCAAGTGTCATCGCCTCAGGGGGCGCACACTCAAACACCGACGACGCAGCCGGCTCACCCACAAAGCATTTATCAGACCAAAAGCGGGGACGGGCCAAATAAAGTTCACAAGCAACTGAAAATAAAGGGGTAATCAGAAAAATGGACGACGACTTTCAGGCCGATGACGATGACGACAGCTCCGCTGAACTGTGATCGACACGACAAAAGTGACGAGCTCGACACCGGTTGACAGCCCCCTGCCCCGCTTGATTATCGGAGGATAAATGGCACCATCAGAGAGGATGCCGGAGCGGCCTGTTGTTTGGTTTTACTATCGCGCCAGCCCATCAGCACCAAGCCAAACCGAAGAATAAAGCGCCTTATATTGATAAATTTATTGAGCCAGAACCGGTTTTCAGCTCCTACCTCTTCAGTTTTTTACCTGTACGGTTAATATGTCTCACTTGACAATCAGCTCCGTTGAGATCGCTACCATGCAGATACACAGCACAATGTCACTGGTTCAAAAAATAGATTGATGACTGAAACTTGGGGAAATTGAGAGATAGCTACGAAAACCATTTTTAGAATACCAAGTTACAGTACTAGCATTCTCCATTTAAAGAATTATTAGCTTAAATAGGAATCTGCATGACTAAAGAACAAGATTTAAATAGTAGGAATATACCTCTTCCGATTCAACGAGAGGTTAGACAACGTTGTGGCTTCGGTTGTGTTATCTGCGGAATGCCGCTGTATGAATATGAGCATATGGAGGAATGGGCTAACGTTAAACGCCATGTAGCTGAAGAGATAACTTTATTGTGTGACCAACACCACAGAGAAAAAACGGGTGGCCTACTTCCAAAAGAAGTAGTAAGAAATGCGAATGAAAATCCATTTAACCTTCGTAAGGGTGTGTCTAAACCATATAGCTTGCATTTTTCCGGAAAAACAGCTGAAGTTGAAATAGGTGGAAACACCTTTACATGCGATGACCAAGGGTATGGAACCGCAATGGTACCCATTAGTGTTGATGGCAATCCCTTGATCGGCCTGATCATGGCAGATGGTCACTTACTCCTAAATTTAGTTATTTTCGATGAATTTAACGCTCCCGTTCTTCATATAAAAAACAATCAACTTTATTACTCGATAACACCATGGGACATACAGTTAATTGGCACAAAACTATCGATTCGTGAGGCACGCCGAAAGATACTTATAGAAGTAGATTTCAAACCACCAAACAAAGTCATTATAAATCGAGGCCGATTCTTAAGAAATGGTGTCGAGATATTGGTTAGACCTCGCAATATCTTAATCACAAATAACTCGACTTTAATTAGTGGTTGTCATGCACATAATTGTTACGGGGGACTAATAATCGGGCATCATGAACAACGTCTAGGTGGTTTTATGGCTTTGGATAACCTACCAAGGTATCTAGGTGATCGCACCGAAGCTCTTAAGTTTGAAAAAGAATCAATGACTGAAATTGAAGCAAGAAAAGTAATTTAAGCAGTTGGTACGAACACTGCCGACATTTGATATTGTATTAGAGGCTGTGAGATATAAAATGAGTGAGTTAAGTTATTTGGGAACATTATTTGACCGGGTAACATATTTACAAAATATGCTGGTTGCGCAAGCAACAGGCGGTGCTGGTGATAATGCTGATTACCAAGTTATTAGAACTGAGTTACTTGGCAATCCAACAATAGCGACTATGACCCCACGATGTGTTAAAACCAATCGTAACCTCGATCAATTTTGGCAGTTCATCAAATTTGAGTATGGAACTTATGCTGATCGCAGACAATATATATGGCAAGAGTTCAACCCACTACTTGAGTACTTAGAAAAAGGTCAAATACACCCAGCTCAACAATCTATATCCGATGTTTTACAAAGTTTTGACTCAGACAGCATCCATTATGCATGGACTAAAGCTCTAGAGCGCAAAGTGAGAGATCCCGAAGGTGCAATTACAATTGCACGTACAATCTTAGAAAGCGTATGTAAGCATATTCTAGAAGAACTTAGTGTTGCTTATAACAACTCATCAATTGAACTGTCTGATCTTTATAAACTTACAGCAAAAGAGTTAAATATGGCTCCAGAGCAGCATAACGAACCAATATTCAAACAGATTTTGGGCGGGTGCTCTGGAATAGTTAATGGTTTGGGTACACTACGCAATAAATTAGGTGACGCTCATGGGCATGGTAAACATCCAGTTAAACCACAAGCAAGGCATGCTGAACTTGCCGTAAATTTAGCTGGCGCAATGTCATTATTTTTAATCTCAACATACGAGGCAAATAAAAATAACAACCTAGCATAGGGAATATTTATGGTGCCGTAGGGTGTAATAAGCGCAGCGCATTACACCTCTTACGTATGTTCAATTAGTGGTGCAATTCACTTCGTTCATTGCACCCTACGTATATATCCTCTCTCTTGCTTTGCTTGATGATGGCTGATGTTGTGGTGGCCATATCCTTTTTCTTTCCGTCCCTGCCCCCAGACCAAATAAAGACTCTATCGCCACCCAACACAGTCCTCTTTACCCACCTCTGCATCAATTTATTAGTCAGCATTTTATCGTCTATTTTTCAACCAGCCTAATTGAAAACTCTGGCCAAAATGGATACTCAGAGAAAACAAACGCTTGCACGCGCCCCGACGGGTTATTTCAATCAATGGATAATTAATGATTTCGTTCAAAAGCCCCTTTTGATTATTTATACCAGAGCATGATCCCACAGAGTGTGTGTCATCATACGCTTAACGGCAGATGAACAGACTGTGTCCCATAATGAGCCCCTTTATATCCAGTTAACTCCCTTTCCCATCGCAATCTCTTAATACTATCCCGATTGAATATCAGGGTTTTCCTGATCGCTCGGGCCCTTGTGCTTTGGCAAACGTGTAACAAGATAACCTCATGAGCTGTGATAACAAACAAGCCCTGTCCGGCGTCACGCTGGCGGCGATTGGCGTGGTCTATGGTGATATCGGCACCAGCCCCCTCTATACCCTGCGTGAGTGCCTGTCGGGTCAATTCGGGATCGGGGCCGAACCCGCCGCCATCCTGGGATTTCTCTCCCTCATCTTCTGGCTGCTGATCCTGGTGGTCTCGGTCAAGTACCTCTCCTTCGTGATGCGGGCCGACAACGCCGGTGAAGGGGGCATTCTCACCCTGATGTCACTGGCCACCCGCAACGCCTCTCCCCGCTGGACGCCTGTGCTGATCATCCTGGGGCTGATTGGCGGCAGCTTCTTCTATGGCGAGGTGGTGATCACCCCGGCCATGTCGGTGATGTCGGCCATCGAGGGCTTGAGCCTGATGGCCCCCTCCCTCGACCCCTATATAGTGCCGCTCTCCGTGCTGGTGCTGACCCTGCTGTTTGCCATTCAAAAACATGGCACCGCCATGGTGGGCAAGCTGTTTGCCCCCATCATGCTCACCTGGTTTCTGACCCTGGCCGTGCTGGGACTGCGCAGCATCATCCAGAATCCCGAGGTGCTCGGGGCGCTCAACCCCATCTGGGCGCTGCGCTTCTTCGCCGAGTACCAGACCACGTCCTTCTTTGCCCTCGGCGCCGTGGTGCTGGCCATCACAGGGGTGGAGGCGCTCTACGCTGACATGGGCCACTTTGGCAAGAACCCGATCCGGCTCGCCTGGTTTGTGGTGGTGCTGCCGTCGCTTGTGCTCAACTACTTCGGCCAGGGCGCCCTGCTGCTGGGCAACCCGGCGGCCATCGCCAACCCCTTCTTCCTGCTTGCCCCCAAATGGGCGCTGCTGCCGCTGCTGGTGCTGGCGACCATGGCGACCGTGATCGCCTCCCAGGCGGTGATCTCCGGGGTCTTCTCCCTCACCCGGCAGGCGGTGCGGCTCGGTTATCTCTCACCCATCCGCATCGTCCACACCTCCGAGCAGGAGTCCGGCCAGATCTATATTCCCGTCATCAACTGGATGCTCTATATCTCAGTGGTGATCGTGATCATGAGCTTCGAGCACTCCAGCAATCTGGCGGCAGCCTACGGTATCGCCGTGACCGGCACCATGGTACTCACCTCCATCCTCTTCTGCTCAGTGGCCAAAAACAGCTGGCGCTGGCCCACCTATCTGGTCGCTGCCCTGTTCGCCCTGCTGCTGGCCATCGACGTGCCGCTGTTTGCCGCCAACCTGGGCAAGATCTTCTCCGGTGGCTGGCTGCCGCTCACCCTGGGCGCCGTCATGTTCACCCTGATGACCAGTTGGAAGAGTGAACGCTTCCAGCTCATTCGCCGCCTGAACGAGCACGGCAATTCGCTCGAGCCCATGATAGCCTCGCTGGAAAAATCCCCGCCGACCCGGGTGGCCGGCACAGCCGTCTATATGTCGCGGGTGGTCAATGTGATCCCCCATGCGCTGCTCCACAACCTCAAGCACAACAAGGTGCTGCACGAGCGGATAATCCTGCTCACCCTGCGGGTGGAGGATGTGCCCTACGTCCACAACGTGCGCCGGGTCTGCATCGAGCAGCTCTCCCCCACCTTCTGGCGGGTGGTGGCCAGCTACGGCTGGCGCGAGACCCCCAACATGGAAGAGATCTTCCACCGCTGCAACGCCGAGGGGCTGAGCTGCCGCATGATGGAAACCTCGTTTTTCATGGCCCACGAGTCACTGATCATGAAGGAACGCCCCTGGTATCTCTACCTGCGCGGCAAGCTGTTTATGCTGCTGCAGCGCAACGCCCTGCGCGCACCGGATCAGTTCGAGATCCCGCCCAACCGGGTGATAGAGCTGGGCTCGCAGGTGGATATCTGATGGCGTTCTGAGGGCATAAAGAAGGCCAGCAAGAGAGAGGGAGGCATTGGCCTCCCTCTCTTTTTGCCGTTAACCACGGGGGCATTTCTCCCCCCTCATCCCCAGCCCTTCTCCCACAAGGGGAGAGGGGAGCAAACCACGACGACCATATGGCTAAACGGTGCAATTCACTTCGTTCTTTGCACCCTACACCTAATCGAACCTGCTCACTTACGGCTATACCGCCCCCTCTCACAACAGCCGTAGGGTACAACAAGCACAGTGCATCGCGACCATATGGCTGACTTTCCCCTCATCCCCAACCCTTCTCCCACGAGGGGAGAAGGGTGCAAAGCACGGCGACCATATGGCTAAACGGTGCAATTCACTTCGTTCTTTGCACCCCATTCCCTACCGCAGACGAATAACCCTTCCGCCCTTCATTACGACCCCGCATTGCTCCCTGTCGGCACTGTTTTTCCGAGGTGACGAACCCTCTCCCGCCCTTCGTCACAAGTGACGAACGTCACACTTCGACACTGTGCCGCGTCCTGGTCACGGTTCGACACCAAATTTAAAGTCATTTAAAAACAGCAAGTTGAAATCAATTTTACGCCAAAAGTCAATCTGGCCCGCATTTTGCCATCCTGCCCCTATTCTCTCCGTTCGCGACACGACAAGGTAGGCTATGAACCGCTTCGTTATCGCTGACCCCAAGCTGTGTATCGGCTGTGGCACCTGTATGGCGGCCTGCAGCACGGTTCACAAGGCGCAAGGTTTGCAGCAAGCCCCCCGATTAACCGTTATGCGACACGAGCAGGCGACCATGCCGGTTCAGTGCCGTCACTGTGAAGACGCCCCCTGCATCAAGGTGTGTCCGGTCGAGGCGATTGCCCAGACGGGCGATTGCGTGCAGCTCAACGAGTCGCTCTGCATCGGCTGCAACCTGTGCGCCGTGGCCTGCCCGTTCGGTGCCATCCAGAGCGGTGGCAGCCGTCCGGTGGCCATGGCCAACAGCTACGACACCTATATTCCCTGCTCCATCCGCTCCAGCAATCCCTCCACCTCCGCCGGTCTGCGCTGCTTTGGCGAGGATCTGCTGAGCTGGGAGCCCGGGGTGCGCAGCATTGCGGTCAAATGTGACCTCTGTGAGTTTCGCGCTGAAGGCCCCGCCTGTGTCAGTGCCTGCCCCTCCCAGTCACTGAGCATGGTCAACGACACTTCCTGCGCCAACGCCGCCCGCGACCGTCGCCTGCAAGCGGCCAATGCTCACCCGCAAGGTGCCCCCGCCTTCTCGGCCTCTGCTTGCGCGAGCGCGTCTTGCTCGACCGCCACGGCTACGCCTGTTTCACCCGACGCTTCAATCACTGAGGGATCCTGCTGATGTTGTCCCCCCTTGTTATGGGCACGCTCCTGCTCTTTTTGCTGGGCGCTGCCGCCTGTCTGATGCTGCAAAAGCAGCCTTGGCTTGCCAACCGTCTCAATAGCGGCTTCGCCCTGCTGGGCTCGCTCGTCGGTGTTGTTGCCGCCATCAAGGCGCTGGCCCAGGATGCAACCATCGACGGCCAGATCTGGCTGCTGGGCTCGGTGCATCTGGATATGTTGGCAGCCCTGATGCTGCTGGTGATCACGCTTGTGGGCTTGGCTGTCTCCCTCTACTCCTTTGCCTATATTCGCGAATATCAGGGCAAGGGGGATGTGGCCATCGGCGCGCTAATGAACCTCTTCCTGTTCGCCATGGTGGGCATGGTGCTGGCCGACAACGCGCTCGGTTTCTTGCTCTGCTACGAGCTGGTAACCCTCACCACCTACTGGCTGGTCAAGACCAACCCGGACGCGGCCAAACAGAGCCGCCTCTATCTGGTGATGAACCATATCGGCATGGCGCTGGTGCTGATCGCCTTCTGGCTGCTCTGCCGCGACAGCGGTTCGCTGGAGTTCGCCGCGCTGCGCGAGCACCATCTGGCGGGCACACTGGCATCCCTGGTGTTCCTGCTCAGCTTCTGCGGCTTTGGCCTGCGCGCCGGTTTCGTGCCGCTGCACGGCTGGCTGCCAGTAGCAGAGCCCGTTGCTCCGTCCCATATCTCGGCGCTGATGTCTGGCGTCATGGTGAAGCTGGGTCTGTTTGGCATTCTGCGAGTCAGCATCGATTTTCTCGGTGCCAGCCAGCTCTGGTGGGGCTACATGGTGCTGATCTTTGGTGCCTGCTCGGCAGTGCTCGGGGTGCTGTTTGCGCTGGCCGAGCACGATCTCAAGCGGCTGCTCGCCTACCACACGGTGGAGAACATCGGCATCATCCTGATGGGGATGGGGATCGGCATGATCGGCATCGCCAACCAGCAACCGGCACTGGTGGTGCTGGGGCTGCTCGGCGCGCTCTATCACCTGCTCAACCACGCCATCTTCAAGAGCCTGCTCTTTATGGGCACCGGCTCCGTGATGTTCCGCCTGCACACCCGTGACATGGACAAAATGGGTGGCTTGGCCAAACTGATGCCCTGGACCGCGCTGGCGTTCCTCATTGGCGCCATGGCCATCTCGGCCCTGCCACCGCTCAACGGCTTTGTCAGCGAGTGGTTTATCTATCAGGCCTTACTTTCCATGACCAAGCTCGGCACCTCTGTGGTGGCCCCGCTGGCGGTGGTGATGCTGGCGGTGACCGGCGCCATGGCGGTGATGTGTTTCGTCAAGGTGTATGGCATCTGCTTCTGCGGCGCACCGCGCAGCGAAAAAGCGAGTCAGGCCCGCGAAGTACCCAATGCCATGGTGGCAGGCACCCTGCTGCTGGCAGCGGTCTGTCTGGTGCTGGGTCTGGGCGCTCCCTGGATTGCCCCCTTTGTCAGCGGCTACGGCCAAGCGCTCGTCTCTACTCACCTAATGGGCCAAATGAGCGTGGCCACTGGCGCAACCCTGCTGCCGCTCGACAGCTCACAGGCGATCCTCTCCCCGCCGGTGATTGCCATCACCCTGCTGGGGCTGTTCCTCATCCCGCTGCTGGTCGTGGCCATCTTCAAGGGGCCCAAGCTGGGTCGTCGTCATGCCGGTACCCCCTGGGCCTGCGGTTACGCCTACGAGGAGCGCATGAGCCTCACCTCCGGTGGTGTCACCCATACCCTGCGCCAACTCTGTGCCCCGCTCTATCGCAAACAGCCACAGCTTGATCTGGCCACCGCCCTGCACGGGGTGAGCGCGTCGCCCTCTGCCGCTGGCTGGCTCTTGCACGGCCTGGTGCTGGCGCTCTTTATCCTGATGGCTGTAGGAGTCTGATATGCCTGTTCTTGAAATGCCGAGCTGGGGCATGGTTGCCCTCGCCCTGACCCAGGCCATCGCCATGCTGGCGCTGGCGCCGCTGGCCACCGGTTTCAACCGGGTGCTGCGGGCCAAGATGCACTCCCGTCAGGGGCCGGGCCTGCTGCAGGATTACCGGGATATCGGGAAGCTCCTGCGCCGTCAGGAAGTGACCCCCGAGCCTGCCGGCATCATCTTCAACCTGATGCCGGCGCTGCTGATCGCAGCCCTGCTGCTGGTAGGGATGGCGCTGCCGACCCTGACCCACGAGTCCCCCTTTCCCATCGCCGGGGATCTCATCACCGACATCTACCTGTTCGCCATCTTCCGCTTCTTCTTCTCCCTGGCGGGGCTCGACAGCGGCAGCATGTTTGCCGGGATCGGTGCCCGCCGCGAGCTGACCTTAGGGATTTTGGTGGAGCCCATTCTGGTGCTCGCCTGCTTCATCATGGCGATGATGGTGGGCAGCTCGGATCTGGGCAACATCAGCAACTATGTGGCCACCCAGCCGCTGGCCGCCCCCATCGCAACCCTGTTGGCCGGTGCCGCCTGCGCCTTCGCGGTGTTTGTGGAGATGGGCAAGCTGCCCTTTGACTGCGCCGAAGCCGAGCAGGAGCTGCAGGAGGGGCCGCTCACCGAATACTCGGGCGCAAGTCTCGCACTGCTCAAACTCAGCATGGGCCTCAAGCAGCTGGTGGTGGTGCAGCTCTTTTTGGTGATCTTCCTCCCCTTCGGCAAGGCGGCGAACTGGAGCCTGCCCGCACTGGCGCTGGCAACCCTGATCCTGCTCTGCAAGCTGCTGGTGGCATTTGGACTTGCGGGCATTATCGAGAACTCCATGGCCCGCACCCAGTTCGTGCGCACCCACAAGCTCACCCGCTATGGCTTGGGGCTGGCACTGCTGGCGCTGCTCGCCTATCTGGTCGGGGTATAACTCATGCCCGCCATCACAGCTGCTTTTTTCGATTTCACCTTTTCCGATTGCTCATTCCCGAACATAAAGTGAGAACTGCATGACCATCGCCATCCAGGATCGCATCGGTTGCGACTATATCCAGCAACTGCGACAGCAACTGCCCCACGCCATTATCGACGAGCAATGGCAGACCGCCGATCAGGCCACCCTGACCGTCAAGCCCACCAGCCTGGTGGCCCTCACCAGCCTGATCTTCCACAAGCAGGGCGGCTGGCTCTCGGTTTCGTTTGCCAATGACGAACGCAGCCTCAACGGCCATTTCGCCGTCTACCACGTCTTCTCCATGGAGGGCGACACCAAGAGCTGGATCACCGTCAAGGTGCTGGTCGAAGCCACCTCGCAGGAGTACCCCTCCATCACCCCGACCATTCCGGCGGCTGTGTGGGGCGAGCGGGAGATCCGCGACATGTACGGCCTGCGCGCCGTCGGCCTGCCGGACGAACGCCGTCTGGTGCTGCCGGACGACTGGCCGGAGGATATCCACCCGCTGCGCAAGGACGCCATGGATTACCGCCAGCGCCCCATGCCCACCACCGACACCGAGACCTACCCCTTCGTCAATGAGCTGGGCAATGAGGCCAACCGCATCGTACCGGTCGGCCCGCTGCACATCACCTCGGACGAGCCGGGTCACTTTCGTCTGTTTGTCGATGGGGAAGACATCATCGATGCCGACTACCGGCTGTTTTATGTCCATCGCGGCATGGAGAAGCTGGCGGAAACCCGCATGGGCTACAACGAAGTGGCGTTTCTGACCGACCGGGTCTGCGGCATCTGCGGCTTTACCCACAGCGTGGCCTACACCACCTCGGTGGAGAACGCCATGGGCATTAAGGTGCCCGAGCGGGCCAAGATGATCCGCGCCGTGCTGCTGGAGGTGGAGCGCCTGCACAGCCACATCCTCAACATCGGGCTGTCGAGCCACTTCACCGGTTTCGACACCGGCTTTATGCAGTTCTTCCGGGTGCGGGAAAAGTCCATGACTCTGGCCGAGCTGCTCACCGGCGCCCGCAAGACCTACGGCCTCAACCTGATTGGCGGGGTGCGCCGCGACATCTTCAAGGAAGATCGCATCAAGGGCGCCCAGCTGGTGCGCGAGCTCCGTGATGAGCTCAAACCGCTGGTGGCCATGCTGCTCGACACCGCCAATATCACCTCCCGTCTGGTGGGGATAGGCCGCCTCGACCCGCAAGTGGCCCGCGATTTCAGCTGCGTCGGCCCCATGGTGCGGGCCAGCGGCTTCAAGCGCGATGTGCGCCGGGTCCACGACTTTGCCGCCTATCGCGAATTGCCGATGGAGATCCAGACCCTGGCCGGTTGCGACGTGCAATCCCGGGTGCTGGTGCGCATCCACGAGCTCTACGACTCCCTCGACATGATCGAGTTTGGTCTTGAGCACCTGCCGGAGGGGCCACTGCTCACCGAAGGGTTCACCTATCAGCCGGGCAAGTTTGCGCTGGGCTTTACCGAAGCGCCCCGCGGCGAGAACGTCCACTGGAGCATGACCGGGGATAACCAGAAGCTGTTCCGCTGGCGCTGCCGCGCCGCCACCTACGCCAACTGGCCCGCCCTGCGCTACATGCTGCGCGGCAATACCGTCGCCGATGCGCCGCTGATCATCGGCAGTCTGGATCCCTGCTACTCCTGTACCGATCGGGTCACCCTGGTCGACCCCAAGAAGGGCAAGTCCACCGTGGTCTCCTACAAGGAGATCGAGCGCTACGGCATCGACCGCAAAAACTCTCCGCTGAAATAAGGGGTCATCATGATCAAGCTGTTCAAGACCATCCTCAAGGCTGGCACCCCAACCGCCAAGTACCCCTTCGCCCCTTACGAGGTGAACCGGGATTTTCGCGGCAAACCGAAATATCAGGCGGATCAGTGCATCGCCTGCGCCGCCTGCACCAAGGCCTGCCCGGCCAACGCGCTGGTGATGGAGGTCGATATGGAGACCGGCGAGCGCCGCTGGGAGATCTCCATGGCCCGCTGCATCTTCTGCGGCCGCTGCGAAGAGGTCTGCCCGACCCGCGCCATCGCCCTCTCCCCCGAGTTCGAGCTGGCGGTGACCAACAAGGCCGATCTCTATGAGGAGGCCCGCTTCGCGCTGGCCCCCTGCACCCTGTGCGGCACCTACTTTGCCCCGAGCAAACTGGTGGCGCTGGTGGAGGACACCCTCAAGCAGGCAGGCACGCCGCTCGCTACCCCTGAGCGCCTGCACCACTGCCCCGACTGCAAACGAAAACAGGGCATGCTGAGCCAGCCTGACTCGGCCCTGACCACACCGATTGCCGCACCGACTACCACACAACAGGAGTGGATGTGATGAGCAAGATCAAAGGCATAGAACCGGTTGTCGGCCATGCCCATACCCGCGCCGTGCCGCTGGCACAGGATCCCGAGATCACCAAACTTAAAAAAACCCTGCTCAAAGACATTCGCCGCTCGGCCTATGTCTATCGGGTCGATTGCGGTGGCTGCAACGCCTGCGAGATCGAGATCTTCGCCACCATCACACCGCTGTTCGATGCCGAGCGTTTCGGCATCAAGGTGGTCGCCTCCCCCCGTCACGCCGACATCCTGCTCTTTACCGGCGCGGTGACCCGGGCGATGCGAGTCCCTGCCCTGCGCGCCTATGAAGCAGCCCCTGATCCCAAGATCTGCATCGCCTACGGCGCCTGCGGCTGTGACGGCGGCATCTTTCACGATCTCTATTGCGTCTGGGGCGGCACCGACAAAATCGTACCGGTGGATGTCTACATCCCGGGCTGCCCCCCCACTCCCGCCGCCACCATCTATGGCTTTGCGGTGGCGCTCGGTCTGCTTGAGCAAAAACTCAAAGCCATCAGCCACGAGGTGCAACCGGGAGTGCGGGTCGAGCTGCGCCACACCGGCATCCCCAATGAAATTCGGGTGATGATCGAGCGCGAAGCGCGCCGCATGGCCGGTTACCGTCAGGGACAGATCATCGCCGACCAGTTTATGGCACTGCTCGAAGGGGCGACCCAGCAGGATGTGGATCTGCGCATCCAGAGCTACCTCAATCAGCACGACGACCCGCGCCTGTCGGAGATCGTCAACAACCTGGCCAACGCCTGCCTCAACCGGGTAGCAGGCAAGAGAGAGGCAGTGCATGGCTGATCAGGTTTTCTTCTACCGCCTCTCCCGCAAGTTTGTGGATGAGCAGTTCGATGTGCCGGAGGAGGCGAAAGAGGTGATGTACTACAGCCTCGCCATCGGCCACCACCTCGGCATCGTCGACTGTCTGAGCGCCGATCTGGTCTGCCCCCTGGCGGGCTATCGCGACTGGGTGGCCAAGCTGCCCGAAGGGAGCGAGGCGCGCCGCAAGATGGAGGGGTTTCTCACCTTTGGCGAGATCACCGTCTATCGCGAGCACTGTCATATGCTGGCCTGTGCCTTCGACCGGCTGCGCAAGGCACAAGGTGTGCTCGATGAGCAGGAGCTGGGCTGGACCGACACCTTTATGGATCAGCTCACCGCCCTCTATAACGATCCCCATATGTACCTGATGGTAAGGAGCCGCTGATGGGCTGCAATCTCGTGTTGACCGTGGGCAATGCCATGATGGGGGACGACGGTGCCGGCCCCTATCTGGCGGACAAGCTGCAAGCCGCCCCCCTGCCCGGCTGGCTCCATATCGACGGCGGCATAGCGCCGGAAAATGTGGTCCACAAGGTGCGGGAGTTGCAACCGAAGCGGGTAGTGCTGGTGGATGCCGCCGAGATCGGCGAGAAGGCGGGCACCCTGCAGGTGATCCCCCCCGAAACCATAGCCGAGATGTTTATCTTCTCGACCCACAATATGCCGCTCAATTTTTTGATCGACGAACTCAAGACCTTTGTCCCCGAGGTGATCTTTGTCGGGGTGCAACCGGCCATAGTCGCCTTCTCCTTCCCGATGACAGAGATGGTGAGCGGGGCCATGGATTATCTCTACGATCATCTGGAAGAGGCTAAAGATAGCGAGTTGTTAATAAATAGGCTGGCCCAGTGGAATATCACCAATGCGGCCACCGATTATTTGCCGGCTTGTTAACGGCGGCAGTTATCGATCCCTCAAAAGGCATATATAAACGCCCGATGTTAAATTAAAAACATCGGGCTAATTGCCATGAAATTGATATAAATCAACGCACGGATATTTTTCAGAAAACCGGCCAACTAGCTATTTTTAAACATAAAAAAGCGTTGCCAGTCACAGAAAATTGCCACAAAATGGTGGCCATTGCGGAAGCTGATGGGGTCTGGTGGCCTCCTCGGTCTTCAAAACCGATGAGAGCCGAGAAGGCTTTGGCAGGTTCGATTCCTGCCTCTTCCGCCAAATTTCATATATTGGAGAGAAACCGTCAATTATGTTTCAGGCTGGTTGACGACTGTTTCACACATTGTTCTAACAAGGCGCCTGTCGCATTGCCAATATAATCTGAATGCGCTCCGACACTCTTATTTCTCTGCTCGAACATTAATTTATCTATTCGCCTTTTTTATTAATTCATGAATGGCGAAAGCAGCAAATAAGCAGCGTCGCAGCGGCCTTCCTCCGGCAAAGCGGCGTGCATGTCACTCCCACGCACAGCCCGGGTCATCCCATGCCAACTCCGTCTGACGTATCCTCCCTCGCCCCCAGCGCCTCTTATACCGCGACTCCAGCAAACCAGCGCCGTTTGCCACAAGTGGAACAGCTGCTGCAGCAACCTTTTCTCGCCACTTACATCGATGAACTGAGCCGCCCGCTGGTGACCCAGGCAGTGCGCGAGACCCTGAGTGAACTGCGCCAGAGCGAGGCGTTTCGCCAGCACGGGGTCGCCCCCGAGCATCTTGAAGCGCTGGTTGCCAGCCGCTGCCAGCAGCAGCTGCGCCAGCGTCAGACCCGGGTCATCAACGCCACCGGCACCCTGGTGCACACCAATCTGGGGCGCTCGCCGCTAAGCAGTGAGCTGTGGGACGAGGTGCGTGACCTCAACACCGGCTACAACAATCTGGAGCTGGATCTCGCCACCGGCAAGCGCGGCGGGCGCAAGGGGCTGATCGCTCCCCTGCTCCGTTGCCTCACCCAGGCCGAGGATTCGCTGGTGGTCAACAACAACGCCGCCTCCCTCTTCCTGCTGCTGCAAGAGATAGCCAAGGGGCGCGAGGTGATCGTCTCGCGGGGCGAGCAGATCCAGATTGGCGGCGGCTTTCGCATTCCCGACATTCTGGCCCTCTCCGGCGCCAAACTGGTGGAGGTGGGCACCACCAATATCACTACCGCCAAAGATTACCTGGATGCCATCACGGATCAGACCGCGCTGGTGCTGATGGTGCACAGATCCAATTTCGCCATTCGCGGCTTTACCGAATCCCCCGACATCGGCGAGCTGGCCCGCGCCCTGCCAGAGCACGTGGTGCTGGCGGTGGATCAGGGTTCGGGATTGACCACAGAAGAGTTTGCGCCGGACGAAACCTCGGTGCGCCAGTACATCAAGGCGGGGGCGGATCTGGTCTGCTACTCAGGCGACAAGCTGCTGGGGGGCCCGCAATCGGGCATCATCAGCGGCCGCAGCGATCTCATCAAGCGGCTGGAAAAACACCCCATGATGCGCACCTTCCGCCCGAGCCGCATCGTCTACTCCCTGCTGGAACGCCTGCTCATCCACAAGCTCAACAAGTCCCCCATCGGCGAAGGGATTGCCCAGCGCACCCTGAGCAACCCCGCCGCCATGCAGGCCAGAGCCGATCAGCTGATGGCCGCCCTGCCCGGCTGCTTTGCCGAGGTGCCCGCCCAGCTGGTGGTGGGCGGCGGCACCCTACCGGACGAATTCTACCCGGCGCTGGCGCTCGAATGCACAGATCCGCGCCCGGCCCAGCAACTGCTCGACGCCCTGCGGGAATTACCGGTGCCTGTGATTGCCACGGTGCGCCAGCAGAAGGCGCTGCTCAATATGGCCACCCTGCTGCCGGCTGAGATGGCGCTGTTGATAGCCCAACTCAAGGAATTGCTGTTGCCCGCCCAGATCAATGCGACAGAGGAGCCCTGATCCCATGACCCCCTATCGCGCCGTTATCGGCCTTGCCGGCCACGTGGATCACGGCAAGACCCTGCTTATCAAGGCCCTCACCGGCATCACCACAGCCCGCGCCCACGAGCAGGCCATCGGCATGACCCAGGATCTCGGCTTCGCCCACTTCGACGACGGTCAGGGCAACACCATAGGCGTCATCGACGTGCCCGGCCACGAGCGCTATATCCGCAACATGGTGGCGGGGCTCTGGAGTCTGGATCTGGTGCTGCTGGTTATTGCCGCCGACGAGGGGTGGATGCCGATGACAGGGGATCACCTGCGCCTGCTCAAGGCCATGGGGGTGCCGCGCCTGCTGGTCTGCATCAACAAGTGCGATCTGGTCAGCGCCGACGAGCTGGCCCTGCTGGAGGAGAGCCTGCTGGAGCGGGTGATGGACGAGAGCGGCATGGTGCCCGACATCGTCAGCGTCAGCGCCAAAACCGGCGCCAACATGACCGCCCTGCACACCGCCATTGTGCGCCAGCTTGCCGATCTGCCTGAATCACATATAACCCGCGAACAGGGCGCCCCGCGCCGCTCTCGTGAAGAGGCGCCACCGCGTCTCTATGTAGACAGGGTCTTTACCGCCAATGGCACAGGCACAGTGCTCACCGGCACCCTGCAGCAGGGCAGCCTCAAGGTGGGGGACAAACTGCGCCTCTACCCCGCTGATCGGGAGGTGCAGGTGCGATCCCTGCAGGCCTATCACCAGAGCGTCGATGAAATTGGCGCCGTCTGTCGGGTGGCGGTGGGTCTTAAAAAGGTGCCCCACAAGGAGGCGGCACGCGGCCACTGCCTCACCAGCGCCGCCGGCCAGTGCGAGGCGGCGACCCACCTTATCGTGCGACTGAACGAAGTCGGCGACAGCATCCGGGAGCAACGCAACCGCGAGGTGGAAGTAGCCCTCGGCAGCTGGCACGGCCGGGCCCGTTTTGTTCCGATCAAGGATACCCGGCTGGCGCGACTGATCTTTGCCAACCCCATCCCCTGCTTCTTCGGCCAACCGCTCGCCATTATCCGCCACGGCAGCAGCGAACTGTTGCACGGCGCCCGCATCCTTTGGTGCGGCGATATTCACCCCGCCAGACGCAAGGCGCTGCACGCCCTGCTGGGCGAGCTGCCCGATGAACTCGCCAACTACAACCCGGCCACCCTGCAACTGGGGCTCAACGGCTATGTGCTGGCCAGCCGCTTTGACGAGCAGCCCGATCAGGTCACCCCGCTCGGTGACTGGCTGCTGGACAACCACTGGCTGGCGCAGAGCCGCGAGCAGCTGCTCGCCACACTGAAATGCGAGCCCCTGAGCGCCGCCGAGCTGGCGACCCGATTTGGCATCGCCCTGCCGGTCATTCAAGCCCTGCTCCAGCAGCTCAAAAGTGAGCAGCTGGTTCGTCTGCACCATGACAAGTGGCAGCCGGGCAGTGGCGAGTCGGAAGATGATTTGGGGGAAGAGGCGCAGCTGGTGCTCAAAGTGGTGCGAGATCAAGGCAAGGAGGGTTACGAGCCCGGTAAACTGGGCCCCGGCGGCGTGGAGCTGGATCCCTTTATCACCCGCAAGCTGCCCGCCGCCCTGCAGCAGGGCTTGCAGCGCAATGGTTTACAAAAAAACTGCGCGCTGCAAAAGCAGCTGCGCAACCTGGCGCGACTCAAGTATCTGGTGCAGCTCGATGGCCCCATCTACTACGACGCCGTGCTTTACAACCAGATGGTCACCGCCGTGCTGGCGGGCCAGCAGGTGGGAGATCTGATCGACATGGCATCCCTCAAGGAGATCACCGGCTTGTCGCGTAAATACGCCATTCCGTTTTGCCTGCGCATGGAGATGGATGGCTGGGTGCGGCGCGAGGAGAACGAGCGCCGGGTGCTGCGTTTGCCAGCCACTCAAGATGAACTGGAGCCGGCATGAGCACCGCCATCGCCCCCTCTATCTCTCCCAATCTTGTGGCCAGCCGACTGCGCCGCGAATTTCATATCGACGGCATAGTGCAGGGGGTCGGCTTTCGCCCCTTCGTCTATGGGCTGGCGCTGCGCCACGGCCTCATCGGCTATGTGCTGAACGATGCCAACGGCGTCACCATAGGTGCCGAAGGCCTGCCCGAGCGGCTGGCCGCCTTTGCCCGCGAACTGCGGGAGCTGGCACCACCGCTCAGCCGCATCGATCATTTCAGCGAGCGGGAGCTTCTCCGAGAAGATAATCCCGACTATGACGGCCAGTTTCATATCAAGGCCAGCCAGCAGCAGAGCGCCGCCACGGTCGCCATCTCGCCGGATCAGGGAATGTGCGAGGCGTGCGCCACGGATGTGGCCAACCCCGTTGATCGCCACCACCACTACCCCTTTACCAACTGCACCCACTGCGGCCCGCGCTACACCATCATCCGCCGCCTCCCCTACGACAGACCCCACACCGCCATGGCGGGCTTTGCCATGTGCCCGCGCTGCGCTGCGGCCTATGAAAACCCGCTGGACAGACGCTATCACGCCCAGCCGGTGAGCTGCCCCGAGTGCGGGCCCCACCTCAGCTGGCGCACAGGCAAGGGCGATGCCCTGGCCGAGCGCGATCATGCCCTGCAAATGGCTGCCCGCGCCCTGCAAGCGGGGGCGCTTATCGCGGTCAAGGGGATGGGGGGCTATCACCTGATATGTGATGCGCGCAGCGAGTCCGCCGTGGCACGGCTTCGCCAGCTCAAGCGGCGCGAGCGCAAGCCGATGGCGGTGATGATGGGCTCCCTTGCCGAGGCCAAATTGCATGTCACCGGCTGCGAGGAGGAGTGGAAGCTGCTCGCCTCTCAGGCCAGACCCATCACCTTGCTGCGCAAGCGCACCAAGGATGAACGGCCGTCAGAATCCCAACACACCGCGGCCCCGCTGGCCGAGGGGATAGCCCCCGGCATTCCCTATCTCGGCGTAATGCTCCCCTATACCCCGCTCCATCAGCTGCTGCTGGACGCCTGTGCCCTACCGCTGGTGGCCACCAGCGCCAATGGTCGCGGCAGCCCGATCCTCATCGAATGCGATGCAGTGGTCAGGGAACTCGGGGGCGAAATCGACGGCATCCTGGATCACAACCGCCCCATACTGCACCCGTGCGACGACAGTCTGGTGCAGTGGGCAGGCGGGCGACGCCAAACTTTGCGCCTCGCCCGGGGCTATGCCCCCTGCACCCCCAGCCTGAAAGAGGCGGTCAAGGTGCCGCTCTTGGCAGTCGGAGCCCAGCAGAAGAACCAGCTGGCGCTGGCCTTCGGTCGCCAGCGCATCTACAGCCCCTATATCGGCGATCTGCACAGCCTGCCGATGCAGGGCCACTTCGAGCAGACCCTGGCTACCTTTCGCGAACTCTACGATCTCAAGCCCGAGCTGCTGGTGTCGGACTGCCACCCGGGCTACCTCAGCCACCAGTGGGCCAAGGGCTATTGCGCGGCAGAGGGTGCGACCCATCTCGAGGTGCAGCATCATCACGCCCACCTGCTGGCTGTGATGGCCGAGCACGACATCAGGGGCCCAGTGCTGGGTGTTGCCTTCGATGGCACCGGCCTTGGGGATGACGGCACCCTCTGGGGTGGCGAGCTGCTGCTGGCCGATGTGAAGGGCTTTACACGGGTTGCGCACCTCAAACCCTTCAAGCTTATTGGCGGCGAGGCGGCCATTCGCGAGCCGGTGCGCCAGCTGCTGGGGCTGCTGTTTGAATCCTATGGCGTGGAGGAGGTCTGCGCCCTCGATATTCCGGCGATCAAGCGACTGTCAGCTGATCGGATCAGCAACCTGCACCAGCTCTGGCATCTCGGTCGCAACGCCCCCCATACCAGCTCCATCGGCCGACTGTTCGACGCCGTCGCGGCGCTGCTGGGGGTGATCGATACCCCGGATTACGAGGGAGAAGCCGGGCTCTTGCTGGAGGCCGCCGCCTTGCAGCTGACCCCCGATGAATTGCCCTTCCCCCTCGCCTTTGGCCTGCACCAGAGCGCGGAGGGGCCACTGCAAATCGAGTGGGCAGAGCTGCTCAATACCCTTGTCGGCGAGCGGCGCAAAGGCACCTCAACCGCCAGCCTGGCCGCCGGTTTTATCTGCGCCATCAGCGATTTGATCATCGCTTTGGCCGAGCGCTTCCCCGGCTATCCGGTGGCGCTCGGGGGTGGCGTGTTTCAAAACCGGATGCTGATGGATCAGCTTGTGCCCGGCCTCGAAGCCGCCGGTCGGCAGGTATTGACCAGCGAAACCCTGCCGCTCAATGACGGTGGCATAGCCGCCGGTCAGCTCTGGTTTGCCATCCACCATATTGCCACGCACCAGCCTGCCACAACCGGTTGTGCCACCTTGTCGGAGTCCTGAAATCCATGTGTCTATCCATACCTTCTCAGGTGGTGCAGCTGCACCCAGAAGATAACTGCGTCACCGTCGACACCCTGGGGGTGCAACGCCGGGTCAGCTGCATGCTGCTCGAAGAACCCCTCAACCTTGGCGACTATGTGCTGCTCCATATCGGCTTTGTGATGAGCAAGATTGACGAAGCGGAGGCGCAGGCCAGCCTGGAGAGCTTCCGCCAGATGGTGGCCCTGATGCCCAAACAGGATATCTTGCCATGCTGACCTTGAATGACTTGTTTCAGGGCTTTCGCCAGCCCGAGGTGATCCGCGCCCTCGCCGCGCAAATTACTGAACTGGCAAAGGATCTGCCCGAGCCGCTGCGGGTGATGGAGGTGTGCGGCGGCCATACCCACACCATCATGAAATACGGCCTGCCCCAGTTGCTGCCGGCCAGCATAGAGTTCGTCCACGGCCCCGGCTGCCCGGTCTGTATCATGCCCAAGGAGCGCATCGATCAGGCCATCGAACTGGCTAGAGAGCCCAACGTCATTCTGGTCACCCTGGGGGACATGATCCGGGTGCCGGGCTCCAAGGGCACGCTGGCCCAGCAGCGGGCCAAGGGGAGCGATATCCGCCCCGTCTATGACCCCCTCGATGCGCTGCGCATCGCCAAGGAGAACCCGGAAAAAACCGTGGTCTTCTTCGCCATCGGTTTCGAGACCTCCACCCCCATGACAGCCGCGCTGCTGGCAGCAGCCGACGCTGCGGGGGTGGAGAACCTGCTGTTTCATATCAACCATGTGCTGGTACCGCCCGCCATCCACGCCGTGATGGCCGACGGGGTTGCCAAGGTGAACGCCTTTATCGGTCCCTCCCACGTCAGCGTCATCACAGGTGCCGATATCTACCTTCCCATCGTTGATCGCTATCAGGTGCCTGTGGTGGTGAGCGGCTTCGAGCCGGTGGATGTGATGGAGGCGCTGCTGATGATGGTGCGCCAGAAGGTGGAGGGTCGCTACGCGCTGGAGGTGCAGTACAGCCGCGCCGTCACCGCCAGCGGCAACCGGGCCGCCCAGCGGCTGGTCGACCAATATTTTGAGACCCGCGAGCACTTTCGCTGGCGAGGCCTCGGGGATATCAACGCCTCCGCCCTGCGCCTGCGCGATGCCTTCGCCAGGCGCGATGCGGAGCGCCACTTTCAACTCAGTGAGACCCCCATCGATGACCACAAGGCGTGCCAGTGCGCCGATATTCTGCGCGGCTTGGCCAAGCCGAACCAGTGCAAAGTCTTTGGCCGGGGCTGCACCCCGACCCAGCCCATGGGCAGCTGCATGGTCAGCTCCGAGGGAGCCTGCAATGCCTACTACCGCTATATGGGGATCCAGCAGCAATGAGAGAAACTCAACTTAGCCACGACGGTCGGGTGATGGGTGGAGATGAACCAGCCTGTTTCGGCAATCTTGTGGAGAACCAGACCCGATGAGAGAAATTCAGTTAAGCCATGGGGGCGGTGGCGTCGAGATGAACCAGCTTATCAATAAGCTCTTCTTTCACCACTTTGGCAACGAGATCCTGTTGCGCGGTGAAGATGCCGCCCTGTTGCCGGTGAGCGGCCCCGTCGCCTTCACCACCGACAGCTTCACCGTCTCGCCGCTGTTCTTCGAGGGGGGCGATATCGGCAAGCTGGCCATCGCCGGCACGGTCAACGATCTCGCCATGATGGGGGCCAAACCGGAATACCTCAGCTGCAGCTTCATTATCGAAGAGGGGTTCCCCTACGCGGATCTCGTCCGCATCGTCGAGTCGATGGCCGCAGAGCTGGCCAAGAGCGGCGCCCGCATCGTCTGCGGCGACACCAAGGTGGTGCCGAGGGGAGCGGCCGACAAGATCTTCATCAACACCAGCGGGGTCGGCACCTTCCCGCTACCTGAGCAGAGCCGGGGCATCTCGGTACGAAACCTCAAGGCCGGTGACGCCATTCTGGTGTCACGGGATATCGGCAGCCACGGCGCCTGCATCCTGATGGCCCGCGACGCCCTGCAGCTGGGCTCGACACTCAAGAGCGACTGCACCACCCTCTGGCCGCAGGTGGAGGCACTGCTGCAAGCGGGGCTTACCCCCCATGCCCTGCGCGATGCCACCCGCGGCGGCCTTGCCGCCGTACTCAACGAGTGGAGCACCGCCTCCCAAGTAGGTATCGAGCTGGAGGAGTCCGCCATTCCGGTCTGCGATCCGGTGCGCGGCCTGTGCGAGCTCTACGGCTTCGAGCCCCATGATCTTGCCAACGAGGGGACCATGGTGCTGGCTCTGCCTGCCGAACAAGCGCAGGACGCGCTGGGCATATTGCGGCAATTCAACCCCTCTGCCAGCCAGATAGGCGTGGTGCAGACGAGCGATCGCCACAAGGTGGTGCTCAACAACCCCTGGGGCAGCCGCCGTTATCTGGAGCTACCGCAAGGGGAACTGCTCCCGCGGATCTGTTGAGCGGCCATGCCGTTCCGTCAATTACCGGGAGGAGTCACTGCTCCTCCCAATATCGGTTAAGGAGCCACCATGCACGAAATGTCTCTGGCCATGGCCGCCATCGATCTGGCGGCCGAACAGGCTGCACAGCGGGGCTTTAACAAGGTGACCGCCCTCTGGCTCGAGGTCGGCAGCTTCTCCTGCGTCGACCCGGACACCATTGCGTTTTGTTTCGAGGCTGCCGCCAAGGGCACCGCCGTCGAAGGGGCCCAACTTCACTTTCAACACCGGGCGGCAGAAGCCTGGTGTTACGACTGCAACCAGACGGTCACCCTCACCGAGCGCGGGCAGGCCTGTCCCGAGTGTGGCGGATACAAATTACGAGTCGCGCAGGGTGATAGCCTGCGCATCACCGACATCGAGGTAAGTTGATATGTGTAGCGTATGCGGATGCGGCCAGGCACGGATCGCCGGCCATGAAGAGGATCACGACCATGCACACCCCCACGATCATGAGCACCATCATAACCATGAGCACGGCCACCCTCATGCCCATGAGGCTCAGCACCATCATGCCCACGAGCAGAGCGCACCGCGCACCCTGATCGTTCACCACCACTATCACCATCAGGGGGATGTCCATCACCACTACCACGGGGTACGGGCGCCAGTGGGAGCAGAGGGTCATGAACACCATCACAGTCACCCTCACGACCATCATCATGATCATGCCCACTCTCATGATCACGGCCATTCCCACGCGCATCCCCATGATCACAGCCATGACCATGACCATGACCATGACCATGACCATGACCATCAGCAGGGTGATCTGCACTATGGCAAAGGGGAAGCGGGATTGTCGGTGCCCGGCATGGGACAGCGCCAGCTGATCGCCATCGAGATGGATGTGCTGGCCAAGAACAACAAGCTGGCGGCCCACAACCGCGAACACTTCGACGAGGCGGCCCAGCTGGTGCTTAACCTGGTGTCGAGCCCGGGGTCAGGCAAGACCACCTTGCTGTGCGAAACCCTGCGCCAACTGGCCGACAAGCGCCCTTGCGCTGTGATCGAAGGGGATCAGCAGACCAGCGCCGATGCGGATCGTATCCGTGCCACCGGCGTCCCTGCCGTGCAGATCAACACCGGCAAGGGCTGCCATCTGGATGCCAAAATGGTCCACGACGCCTGCCACCAGCTGCCCGCCAATGAAGGGGGCATCCTGTTTATCGAGAACGTGGGCAATCTGGTCTGCCCCGCCAGCTTCGATCTCGGCGAGAAGTACAAGGTGGCGATCCTTTCCGTCACAGAAGGGGAAGAGAAGCCCCTCAAATACCCGGACATGTTTGCCGCCGCCCAGCTGATGGTGATCAACAAGATCGATCTGCTGCCCTATGTCAGCTTTGACGTGGCCCGCTGCATCGAGAACGCCAAACGGGTCAACCCCTATATTCAGGTGATCCAGGTCAGTGCCACCACGGGTGAAGGGATGGATGCCTGGCTCAACTGGCTGGCCAGTGCCTGAGTGGTAAACCGGTTAAACGCCGTAGCTAACTGTGGATAACAAAAGAGGGAGGCTGATGCCTCCCTCTCTTTATCTGCGAATCTTGTCAGCCGTTCTATCTGTACCGAAAGGCCAGCTTCTCACACTCGCGCCCCCTCACCCCGGCCCTCTCCCCAGGGAGAGGGAACCGGTTCGTGGATACCGCATTCTTCTCTCTCGTCTCAACAGGGAAATGGAAACCTATTCATGGATGCTGGCAATATGTTCGAAATATTCGCCCCCAGAGAGAGTCTGCGAGCATAACAACAAGCCATATTTCCCAAACCGCTAGCCTGGCGAGATGGCACCTTCTGCTCCCTTCTCCCCTTGCGGGAGAAGGGCTGGGGATGAGGGGGAACACCAATCCTCAGGCCACGCTGCGGGCCATCGCCTCCTGCTCAGTAGGCGCTTCACCAAAGCGCAGCACCCGATGGCAAATCTGACACAGCAGCGCCTGCTGGTGACTGAAAACAAGCATGCCGAGCCCGCGCGACTCGCACTCACGCATCAGCTCACGCCAGAGTTGGCGTTGAATTTGCGGATCCAGCTGGGCGGTCACCTCGTCGGCGACAAGCAACCGGGTGCGGGGATCCAGGGCGCGCAGCAGCGCGATGCGGGCCAGCTCACCACCGGAGAGCTGGCCTGGCTTGCGCTCAAGCCACTCGGGTTTGACCATAAAGCGGGCCAGCATGGCGTCATCGGGGTGCCACACATCCCACAGCGCCTGCCCTGTGGTGCGATAGGGATTGAAGGTGAGTTCCGGGTGCTGGGGCACCAGCTGGATAGGGTTGTAGCCTTTCACCTGCTTAGGCAAAGGCTGCCCATCCAGCAGGATCTGCCCACCGGCCCGAACCGGGTGCCAGCCCGCCAATACCCGCCCCAGCGTGGTCTTGCCATAACCGCTCGGGGCAGACATCCCCAGCCGCTCGCCCGCCTTCACCGCCAGTGACAGTCCCTGCCAGAGGGGGCGTTCCCCCTGGGCGATGGTGAGATCCCGTACTTCAAACATCAGCAGACCTCCGGGGTAACAAAGGGTGAACGGCGTTGTTGCGAGCCCTGAGATTGAATCCCCGCCATTGCATATTTGCCGCGCAGCAAGCTGCCTGTTTAAGAGACGCGAACATCAGGAAACCTCCGGCGCAGAGAAGAGCGTGTTGAACTCCGGCAGCGCCTGCCAGTGGGCACGGAGCATCTCGCTTCCCTGCCCCTGGCGCAGATGGTGGCTGCTCAAGGTATCGCTCACCTTGCCCTGATGCAGCGCGACTATGCGATCGGCAAAGCGGGCCGCCAGCGCCAGATCGTGGGTCACCCAGAGGATGCCGCTGCCCTGATTGGCCAATTCGCGCAATTGGCTGAGCAGCAGACAGGCCAGCTCCTCGTCGAGCCAGGCGGTGATCTCGTCCGCCAGAATATAGCGGGCGCCGCCGAGCGCCGCTGTGCAGGCCAGAATGCGCTTGGCCATGCCGCCGGAGAGCTGGCGCGGGTATCTGTCCAGGGTGGCAGCGGGCAGCTGATAGCGCTGCAACTGCTCGCCGAGCCGCTCGCGGGAACCGTTCTGGCCACAGAGACGGGCCGCCCGGCCCAGCTGGCGCTCCACCGTCAGCAGCGGATTGAGGGCGCTCACCCCCTGCGGCACATAACAGAGGGTGTGGCCGCGCAGACGGGCCCGGCTGGCATCGCACAGGGGCGTGCCATCGAGGGAAATGGCACCGCGCATCCGCAGGTTGTCCGGCAGCAGGGTCAGAGCGCTTTGCAGCAACAGGCTCTTGCCCTCTCCGCTCCCCCCCACCAGCGCCACTATCTTCCCCGGCGCCAGTTGCAGGCTGATATCGGTCAGCAATGGCTGCCAGCTGCGCCGTCCCAACCAGGAGTAGTGGGCGGCCTCTATGGTCACATGGTCAAAACTCAGCATGCTTCACTCCTGTGCCACAGCCGCTGTTGCGGGGCGCGCGAGTAACCTGATCGAACAGCAGCGCCAGCCTGTGCTGACGCCAGATGGCGGTTTCAAATATCAGCATGCTTCACCCCCAAACCAGAGCTGCTGCAGGGCGCGGGTAGCCTGATCAAACAGCAGTACCAGCAGCAGCAACATCAGGCCGGGGAAGAGAGCAAGCCACCAGCCGCCACCGGCCAGATAACGCAAGGCATCGGCCAGCAGCAGGCCAAGGGAGGCCTCATGGGCCGCCAGACCAAAGCCGAGAAAGCTCAATGCCGCGCTGTGCAACACCGCATGGGGAAACATCAGCAAGGTGCCGATAAACCACTGGGGCAAGAGCCCCGGCAGCAGGTGGGTGCGCCAGCGCCGCAGCGCCCCCATCCCCTGACAGCGGGCCAGCACCACGTAGTCGCTACAGGCGATCCGTCGCGCCTCCGCGCAGAGAATGAGCGCCAGCTTGGGCCAGTGGGTGAGCGCCACCGCCAGGATCACCCCGCGCATGCCGCCCCCCACGGTAAAGCAGATGAGGATCAGCAGCAGCATATGGGGTAGCGCCAGCATGGCGTCGATCACGAGGCGCACCGCCACATCGCATCTGGGGTGGATGAGCGAGACACTGGCCGCCACCATGGCCAGCAGGCCGCTGCACAGGGCCGTGCTGATGCCGAGCTCCAGACTGGTGAGGGTGCCCTGAAAGGCCCGCAGCCAGAGATCCCGCCCCATCTGATCGGTACCGAACCAGTGGGCCAGCGAGGGTGGTTGCTGGCGGGCCAGCAGATCCATGGGCACATCCTGATGAGAGAGGCTCCAGCCGTAGGCGGCCAGCAACGCCAATCCGATCAGGGCAAAGCCCAGACGCAACATTGAGGGGAGCGGATTAAACAGCATGCTCACCCTCCCAACCCAGGTTGATGCGGGCCAGCAGCAAACTGGCCACCGTATTGCCAATAAAGACCAGCAGGGTGCAGAAGAGCACTATGCCCATCAGCAGGGGGATATCCCCCCGCAGCCCCGCATCCACGGTCGCCTGCCCGAGCCCCGGGTAGGAAAAGACCTTCTCCGCCAGCAGGGATCCGCCAATCAGCTCACCCAGGGATGCAAACTGCAGGCAGAGCGCCGGGGTCAGGGCGTGGCGCAGCACGTGAAAACGCAGCATGGGCCAACCGCCATCCCCCTGGGCGCGGGCGTAGCGGATAAAGTCGCTCGCCAGCACCTCGGCCACCCGCCCCCGGGTATGCAGGGCTATGTTGCCCACCCCGAGCAACGCCAACGTGGTCACCGGCAGCAGCAGATGGCGCGCCCGCAATGCCCAACCCGCCTCATCGGCAGAGAGCCCCGGCGTCCAGGCGCAGCAGACCGGCAGCAGCGGCCAGTGCACAGCAAACAGGGCGAGCAGCAAGAGGCCAACCCAGAAGGTGGGCAGGGAGGCGAGCAAGTAAGCAAAGCGGCAAATCAGGCGATCGGGCCAGCGGTTGAGATAGCGACCGGCGCAGAGCCCAAGCAAAATGCCGAAAACGCCGGAGAGCAGCCAGGCGCCGGCCAGCAGCAGGAAAGAGGCAGCAAAGCGGCTGCCTATCACCTGAGCCACAGGCGCGTTGTAGAGCATGGAGTAGCCGAGATCCCCCTGCAGCACCTGACCGAACCAGTGCCAGTAGCGCAGCCACAGCGGCTGATCCAGCCCCCAGCGGGCGGCGATGCGGGCGTACTGCTCGGGAGGCACATGGAGCAGATCGTTGCCGATATAGGCCTTGATGGGATCTATGGGGGAGTAGCTGAGCAACACAAAGGTGGCGACAGAGACCAGACATAACAGCCCTGCCAGACGCAGCAGGGCTTTTAGCAAGATATAACCTGACGTGCTCAAGGGCGAACTTAGCGGCACGTCCACCGCCAATCCTGCAGGTTGTTGAGCAAAGACCAGCTACCGTGGATCTCCGGCGCCCCCTTGCCAAGATCGATACAGCGGTTGGCGAGATAGGTGTGCTGCACGTTGAGCAACCAGGCCCAGGCGGCATCCCCCTGCACTCCGGCGCCTGTCTTGCCATCCCACTCAACCTGCTGCCAGAAGGGCACGGCCGCCTGCCAGTTCGGGGCATCCAGCGCCTGTTTGAGGTGGCCATCCACCACAGGGTTGCTGTAGTAGCCCGGGTTGTAGAACTCAACGCCGCCGGCTCCGCTCTGGTAGTGGTGATAGAGCTCCATGGGATCCAGACTCCCCCACCCCATCAGCACCGGATTGGCGTGCATCTCACGCTCCACCTGCTCCCAGCTGCCGGACTTGAGGCTCACCTCCAGACCTATGGGTTTGAGCATGGCGCGCACAGCTTCCGCCAGATCCCGGCGGGTGCTGTCGCCACTGGTGTACCAGAGGGTAAAGGCGGCGCGCTGGTCGCCCTTGTGGCGAATGCCGTCACTGCCCCTCTTCCAGCCCGCCTTGTCGAGCAGATCGTTGGCATGGGCGGCATCGCCGTCCTTGAAGGCGGTAGATTTGCTTTGCCAGGGCAAGCCTTCCACCGCGCTGTAGGCAGGGATGGCGTGCCCCTCCAGCAGCTGATCGGCCAGCAGCTTGCGGTCGATGGCGTAGTTGATGGCGCGGCGCACCGCCACATCGGCGGTCACGTCGTTGCCGATGGCATAACCCTTGGCGTCTTTTTTAGCCTCTTCGCCACGCTTGCTCGCTGCAGGAATGGGGAAGACGATGCCGCGGTTCTCCACGCTTGGCCGAACCCAGAGCTTGAGTGAGGCAGGCACTGTGGGGGCCAGCGACGGAGGGATGCGCACCAGATCGAGCTGGCTGCTCTGGGCGGCGGCATAGGCACTCTCTTCGTCGATAAAGACAAACACCAGCCGTTTGAAGTCATTGCTGCCGCCGGCGTAATGGGGGTTCGCCTCCACCACCAGTTGCTGACCGGGCAGGAAGCTCACCAGCCGGTAAGGGCCGGCACCGACCGGCTCGCGGGCATAACGCTTGGGATCGTAATCCCGCTTCGACACTATGCCCAAGGATCCCAACACATTGACGAAGGTGCTCTGGGGGGCACTCAGGGTGATGGCAACCTCGGTGGGTGAGACCACCTTGGCAGAGACAAAGTTGCCCATGTCGATCTTGCCGCCGCCCCTGGCCGCGCTCTTGTAGGTAAAGGCCACATCCTCGGCGGTGAGCGGCGCGCCATTGGAGAATTTCAGATCGGGCTTGAGGCGGATGAGCCACCCCTTGCCATCCTGGTTCGGGGTCACAGATTGGGTGAGCACATTCTGCCAACTGAGGTCTGCGTTTTGCTTGAGCAGCGGGCTGTGCAGCAGCAGGTAGCTGCCGTGACTCCAGCCAAGCAGGGGGTCAAACCCTTCGGTAGGTTCGGCGCCGATGGCGAGCTTGAGTTCGGCAGGAACCGGCTGGGCTGCCAGTGCCGCATGAGAGAGTCCGCCCGAGAGCAGGGCCAGCAGGGTGGCCGCGACGACAGGCACGCCCTTGCGGCGGCCATGGCATTGAATGGTCATAAGATTCCTTGTTCGTTTGTACCACTCACCTCGAAGAAAAACGCCAGACGAAGAAGCGAGTGAGGGGCCAAAACGGGCCCCTATTCTAAACTTGATTTCGCGTGAAACCTAGCGGCTATGCCGGTTGGCCACGACGGGCACCAAACAGCCGTCTGCGCCCCAGATCCACACCGGCGGCGCCTTGCTGCACCGGCAAGGAGTGCAGCATCTTGAGGGTGCTGCTCACCAGTGAGCGCCCCTCATCGGCCCCGAGATGGGGATCGAGCGGCGACATCAGGGAGCAGGCCAGCAACTGCCCCGTCTCGGGCAGTTCGCCCACCATGAAGGTCATGTTGCCGCAGGGGAGCTGCAGGGCGAGCCGATCGCTGCTGCTGCGCACGGGCCACAGTTGATCCGGCCCCGGCAGCACCACCAGGCTCAGCATCCAGGGGGTGAGCACGCAGCCGAGCCACTGCTCTTCAAACAACACGCACTCGGCCACTATGGGCATGGTGGCGTGATAGAAGGGCAACCCCTGCATCTGCTCCCGGGCAATCCGTTCATACTGGGCCACCAGCAGGGGCGCGGGATTGGTGGCAAAACCGATGAACTCCTGCACGCTTTCCTGGACGGCATCAGCCTCGCTCAAATGGGACTGCGCCATAGGCCCTCCTGCTCCTGTTTTGCCTTTTCCTGTTCGGAAAGCGCAATGGCGGGGGCGCCGACACTGGCCAGCAGGGTCAAGATCCTATCCTTCGCCTCCCCCATGGCCGCCGCCACCACCGGGGTGAGGCCAATGCGGGGCTCGAGTGATTCAGGCTCCACCCCTATCAGGGTGAGCCGCTTGGGGGATTCCCCCGTCATGTGCAGCGCCGAGAGCACGTCCGCCAGCCCCAGCTGATGGGGGGAGATCTTGCGGCCAAACAGGGTCGGGATCTCCTCGCCCTGCAGGGTCACCACAGTGCCCGGCGGGTTGCCGCTGCGCACCGCATCCGCCAGTATGATGTGGTCGCGACTGGCCATGGCTTCGAGCAGCTCCATGCCGGCGGTGCCGCCGTCCAGCAGCTCGATGCCGGGGGCGAAACGGTATTCGCGCCCCAGCGCCTCGACGAGGCGCACACCCACCGCCTCGTCACTCAGCAAGAGGTTGCCGACCCCCAGGATCAAGGTGTTCATCACAGCACCTTCACCTGGGTCACTTCGCCATTCTGGGTATCCACCACGTGCACAGCGCAGGACATGCAGGGGTCGAACGAGTGGATGGTGCGCACCACCTCCAGCGGTTTGGCGGGATCCGCCACCGGCGTGCCCACCAGCGCCTGCTCGTAGGGGCCGGGTTCGTCGTTGAAGTTGCGCGGACCCGAGTTCCAGGTCGACGGCACTACCGCCTGATAGTTGGCGATCTTGCCCTCCTTGATGACGATCCAGTGGGAGAGCATGCCGCGCGGCGCCTCCTCGAAGCCCACCCCGCGAAACTCCTTGTCCGCCGGGATCTCGGCCTTGATGTAGGCGCTGAAATCCCCCTTGCCGATGTTGTCCACCAGCGCCTTCCACTGGTGCGCCAGGGTGTCTTTGAGCACACAACAGCGCACCGCGCGGCCTATGATGCGGCCCATGGTGGAGTGCAGCTGTTCTGTCTTGATGGCAGAACCGGTCAGCGCCTTGTAGATGCCGTTCAGCTGATCAAAATGCGCCACAGTCTCCGGGTGCTTGGCGGCCAGCTTCACCAGCAAGTCTGCGAGGGGCCCCACCTCCACCACCTTGCCGTAGAAGGTAGGGGATTTGACCCAGGAGTACTTGCCATCATCCTGCCAGCCGGTGTAGTTGGGCTCTGTCTTGCCCTCCCAGGGTTTGAGGGGTTCGTCATCCTTGTACCAGGCATGCTTGTTGCTCTCGGCTATGCCATCCATCAGCCAGGCATCCTGATGGCTCTCGATGGGGCGATAACCCGCCAGATCGCCGTTTTCGATGTAGCCGCCCGGCATCAGGAAGCTGCCACCCTTGGCATCGGTGGGAAGCTCGGGCACGCTCAGGTAATGCTTGGCCCCCTGCCCCAGGCTCAGCCACTCGGGATAGTGGGCGGCTATGATGGCGGCATCCACCTTGTAGACCTGCTCGATGAACTCGCCGAGCCGATCGATGAAGCTCTTCACATAGAGCAGCCGCTCCAGGTTGAGCACGCTAGGGGCATCCAGGTTGATGGGGTTGGCTACCCCGCCTACCGCCAGGTTCTGGATGTGGGGCGTCTTGCCTCCCAGGATGGCGACGATGCGGTTGGCATCGCGCTGACACTCCAGCGCCTGCAGGTAGTGGGCCACGGCGATGAGGTTCACCTCCGGGCTCAGCTTCATGGCCTTGTGACCCCAGTAACCGTTGGCAAAGATGCCGAGCTGGCCGCTCGCCACCAGGGCGCGGATCTTGTCCTGCACCTTGGTCAGCTCTTCGGCGCTGTTGAGGGACCAGGTGGACACCCCTTTGAGGATGTCCGCCGCCTTTTGCGGGTTGGCCTCAAGCGCCGCCGTGATGTCCACCCAGTCCAGCGCCGACAGCTGGTAAAAGTGGACTATGTGATCGTGGATATTGTGGGCCGCGATGATGAGGTTGCGGATGTACTGGGCGTTGACCGGCACCTGGGCGCCGATGGCGTTCTCCACCGCCCGCACCGAGGCGATGGCGTGAATGGAGGTACATACCCCGCAGATGCGCTGCACTATCATCCAGGCATCGCGCGGGTCGTTGCCCTTGACGATCTCCTCCATTCCGCGCCACATGGTGCCGGACGACCAGGCCTTGGTGACTATGCCGCCTTCGATCTCGCAGTCGATACGCAGGTGCCCCTCAATACGGGTGATGGGGTCTATGGTGATACGTTGGCTCATACGTTGGCTTTCCCTCGGGCCTGATAATCTTGGTGAACACGTTCAAGTGATGGCAGTACCGGCAAGAGCCGGATCAGCAGCAAATAGGCACAGACCTCGATGGCGACGAAGCCAAGGGAGATCAGCACTTCCGCCGCGGAGGGGAAGTAGTGATAGCCATTGCCGGGGTTGAAGGCGAGCAGGGAGTAATCCAGTCGCCAGAGGGCGGCGCCCAGCAGCATGCTGAGTGCCCCCAGGAACAACATGCGCGAGTCCCGGCGGCTCTTGTCCCAGTGGAACACCAGCAGCGGGAATATCATCAGTGCAATCTCGCTCCAGAACATGACGGCGTAGCGGTTGAACTCTGAGAGATAGGCCGACTTGTCGTTGATGACGATCTCGGCAAAGCGCAGCGCCACAAACAGGATCAGGAAGATGTCGATCACCTGGGTCAACTTGTAGAACAGCGACTTCTCGTTGGGGCCCCGCCCCGCCAGCCCCGCCTGCACCAAAGAACCTTCAAACACTACGATGGAGAAGCCCATGATGAAGGCGGTCAACAAGGAGAAGACCGGCAGCAGCTCGTAGCTTTGCCAGAGCGGATGTATCTTCTCCCCCGCCACTATCATCAGGGATCCCATGGAGGACTGGTGCATGGTGGGCAGCAGGGCCCCGAGCGCCAGGATGAAGAACATGATCTTGTTGAGCCGGGCCATGGAGGTCTTCCAGCCGAACTTCTCCAAGAGCACGGGCGCAAACTCCAGCGCCATCACCCCGATATAGATGGTCATGCAGACCGCCGTCTCGAACAGCACAGAGGAGGTGTTGAAGAAACCCGGAATGTAGAAGTAAGGCAGGTTCCAGTAACGGCCTACATCGATTGTGATGGAGAGGCCGCCAAGGGAGTAGCCGAACAGACTCGCCAGCAGGGCCGGTCGCACCAGGGGGTGATACTCGCCCCGGTTGAAGACGTAGACGGCCCAGGCCAGTGCCCAGCCGCCGCAGGCGAAACCTGTGCCGATCAGCAGATCAAACGAAATCCACAGACCCCAGGGGTAGCCGCCGTTCAAATCAGTGACCGAGCCCAGCCCAAAGATGAGGCGCTTGAGGATCAGCATGCCGCACAGGATGACGAAGGGCGCCAGCACTATGACGGGCCAGCTGACCAGCTTGCCACCGAGCGGATGTGCCTTGTGGTTACTCATGATCCTTGCCTCCCTTGTCAGAACCCGGCTCTTTGCCCTGCCCAGGCGCAGGGTCCTCGTCATGAGGGTGCGCCTGATCGTGCTTCTTGGCGTTGCGGCGAATGAGCACGGAGAGGCCGGTCAGCACCACCATGGGCAGCACCATCCCCTTGTAGAGGGTGTGCTGGATATGCTCCGAGCGCGCCCCTGAGGAGAGCTCCGGCAGATCAGGCATGTCGAGCTTGGTGTAAGGCACCCCTGCCAGCACCAGCACCTGGGTGCCACCGCCCTCTTTCTCGCCATAGACGTAGGGCTGGTAGTTCGGCACTTCATGCAGATAAGGGTCGTTGGCGTTAAGGGTCTGGCGCGGATAGGCGTACTCGCTGCCCGGGCTCGCCAGCAGGCGGCGCCTGGCCTCGGCCATCAGATCCTCGCGGCTGCCGAAGATGACGGCGCCGGTCGGGCACACCTCGACACAACCGGGCAACTTGCCCTGATCAATCCGCTCAAGCCCCTGCTGGTTGCAGAGCTCGCACTTGTGAATGGCCCCGAACGGGTTGTCGTAGTCATATTTGGGCACATCGAACGGGCAGCCCACCATGCAGTAACGGCAGCCGGTGCAGACGCTCGGGTCGTAGTGGACTATGCCGGTCTTGGGATCTTTTTTAAGGGCCTGCACCGGACAGACCGAGACGCAGTTGGGATCGACACAGTGCATGCACTGCTTCTTGATGTAGGCATAGCCATCCACCAGCTGATCCTTGTGCTCACCCGTGCCGCTCTTCCACACCTGGATGATGTTGTTGGTGTAGGGGGTCAGCTTGTCGTTGTTGGACCAGGTCTGCTCTCCCACCGGGTTGGCCGGGTTGCCGTTCAGGCGCTGACACTCCGCCACGCAGGCCTGACAGCCGACGCAGAGGGTGGAGTCGTAGAGCATGCCGAGCGATCCGGGAATGGGCGGCTTGTTCTTGGCCGCCGCCATGGCGCTGCCGGGCACGGCGGCCCCTGCCGCCAGCGCGCTGGCGGAGGCAAACTTGAGGAAATTGCGTCTGTTCACGGTCACTCCTCCCGTGATGGGTGCTGCCCGGCTTCGTGGCGCTTCTGCTGGCGACCGAGTTCGCGCACCGTCATCAGGCTCACCCCGACCAGCACCCCGAGGGCACCGCCGATGAGGCCGGTGGCGGTGGGCGACATGTGCCCCCCCTCCTGAATGGCTACGTCGGGTTTCTCCACCCGCGGGGTCGGATTTTCGACCTTGGCGAGCTGGAAGATCCCCTTGCTGAAACCCACCCCCTGTTCGTTGCAGCCATAGCAGGGATGGCCTATGCCCACCGGCCAGATGCCGCCACCCACGTCGCAGAACTCCAGGGTCGAGCAGTTGCCATAGGTCTCGGGTCCCTTGCAGCCGAGGTGATAGAGACACCAGCCCTGACGGTGGCCCTCGTCGCCGAACTCCTTGGCAAAGCGTCCCGCATCGAAGTGCGGGCGACGCTCGCAGTTCTCGTGGATGAGGCGCTCATAGGCAAACAGCGGGCGCTTCTTGGCATCCAGCGCCGGCAACTTGCCGTAGGTGATGTAGTAGGCGACCGTGGTGAGGAAGTTGTGGGGGTTGGGCGGGCAACCTGGAATATTGATGATGGGGGTGCCGATATTGCCGAGGGCCTCCTCCAGGCTGACGGCGCCGGTCGGGTTGCCACCGCTGGCGGGCACACCGCCCCAGGCAGAGCAGGAACCGATGGCGATGACGGCAGCCGCATCGGCAGCCGCACGGCGAATGTGATCGACTATGGGTTCACCGGCCACCATGCAGTAGACGCCCCCATCTTTCAATGGAATGGAGCCGTCCACCACCAGCACATACTTGCCCTTGTAGCGCTCGATGGCGTTGCGCTTGTTCTCTTCCGCCTGATGGCCAAAGGCCGCCGAGAGCACCTCGTGGTACTCCAGCGAAATGGTGTTGAGGATCAGGTTTTCTATGGTGGGGTGGGTTGAGCGCAGCAGTGACTCGGTGCAACCCGTGCACTCCTGCGCGCCAATCCAGATCACCGGTGGCCGCTCGGGGCTGGTGAGCGCCATGGCCATCTTGGCCACGGCATTCTGGCTTAATCCCAGGGTTGCGGCCATCCCGGCGCACAATTTCATAAAGTCACGGCGATTAATTCCATGAGCCGATAAAAAATTATCCTCGACCATTCTTCTTATTCCCGTTAGTGAGCACTTGTTTGATAAATGCTTAATAGCGGAAATGCTAAGGACTCCCCTCCCCTCCCGTGTTGATCTCCATCAAGCTGCGGGACATTATCCGGATATATAACTCATCATCATTAATTTAAAAAAACCATATGCAGCATGTAGTTAGGCAACACTGCAATGAGCCAGAAAAATACCCATAAAGGGTTATTTTTATGGTTTTATGAATTAACAACATAAAAATCATTCGTTAATTCGTGATGTTAAATAATCAGAATGAAAGCGTTGTCACACTATTTTCCAGGCCACTGATGTTATCAGCCATGAGTGATAGCCAGAAAAGAAAGAGGCCGATAAAATATACCTTTATTATTTGTGATCATATATGTAAACAACAAGAATAGACTTGCCAATGATATTTATTATCAGCTGTCGTTCCGTCAATATCGTGCTCATGGCAGCGCTCATTCAACTGCCTTTTATTTGGGCAAAACCGCACTACGGCCAGGAGCCTTTTCCTCGTTTCCACCCCTCGCCTCACACCTAGCCCCCATATGAGATTGCACAATCAGTGCCAAGTGTCTCCCAAGTATGGTTGCAATATAAAAAATCTCTCCAACATCAGACTCTTGAACAACAATTATCACTGAGGCCCAGAGCTGGCCTCGCCCCTGCGCTGGGGCCCACTCCTGATGTAGCGTCGAGAGGATGACTTATGGGCAAGACCATACTGGTGGTGGATGATTCCGTCGGGATCAGGGCGGCCATCACCATGACGCTCAGCAGCGCCGGTTTTGACGTGATAGAAGCAGGGGATGGCGAGGCCGCCCTCATCCAGCTGGACAACCAACGCGTACACCTCATTATTTCAGACCTCAACATGCCCGGCATGGATGGCATGACGCTGCTCAGACGGGTCAAGGCGCAGCAGACGACCCGCTACCTCCCCTTCATCATGCTGACCACGGAAGACTCCGACCAGATCAAGCGAGAGGGATTCGAGGCCGGCGCCCGGGTCTGGCTGACCAAGCCGTTCGAGCCGCTCAAGCTGCTCGATGATGTCTACAAGGTGGTGCAACCATGATCCGGGAGCGACTGTCATGAGCCTGGAACTCGATACCCGGCACACGCCCCCCACCGCCACCCTGAGCGGTGAACTGAGCATAATGACGCTGGGGGATCTGCAGGACGATCTGTTCGGCCTGCTCAACTTTGCCGACCTGAACCTGGACTTGAACCCGCTGGAGGTGCTCGACGGCTGTGGCGCCCAGCTCATCGCCATCTTGCAGCAGGAAGCAAGCCAGCAGAGCAAGCGGCTGCGGCTGCTGGCGAGCGATGAGTGTGTCGCCCACGAGGTATTGACCGAGCTGGGGTTGTGGGCAGACGTAGGCTCAGAGGGGGCGATTCATGGACATCAATAAGGCCCGCGCCCTCTTTTTCGAAGAGGCCTATGAGCAATGCGACAACCTGGAACATGCCCTGCTGGATCGTGAGAGCTATCCGGCCCACCCCGACACCTACAACCTGATGTTTCGCACCGCCCACACCATCAAGGGTTCGGCGGGCATGTTGGGGCTGACCATGCTGGTGCGCTTCGCCCATGCCATGGAAAACATGCTGGAGCGGCTGCGCAGCGGCGAGATAGCGCTGGATGAACACCTGATCAACCTGTTGCTGGCCTGCAACGATCAACTGCGCGATCTGTTGCAGGGCGCCGAACATAATCCCGAACTGCAGCAGACCGAGACCCAGCAGATCCTGGCCCTGCTCTCCCAGTTGCAGGGTCACCAGACCCTGCCCAGCGAGCCGCTGGCCATGCCCTCGCCGGCTCCCGTCGCCTCGCAGGATCTGCGCCCCTGGCACCTCTCCTTGCGCTTCTATCCGGCCCTGTATCAGGATGGCTTCGACCTGCTTGCCTTCATCCGCTACCTGGCCAATCTGGGACGGATCCACTTCATCCAGCCGGTCTGGCACGAGTGGCCACCGCTGCAACTGCTCGATCCCACAGAATGTTTTCTCGGCTACGAGATAGGCCTGCTCAGTGCCGAGCCCAGAGAACGGATCCTGGGCACCTTCGATTTTGTCGCCCACGCCAGCCTCATCAGCGTGCTCACGCCGCATCAGGATCTGGCGCTGTTTGCCGAGCAGGGCCAACGGCTGGCGGCATGGCGGGATGAACCGCTCTCGGCCCAACTGCAACGCTGGGTGGCCGCTCAGGCACTGACCGAAGCGGAAGCCGCCCGCATCGCGAGCGGTGACTTGTCGAGTGCCGCCACGACGCCGACACCAACAGAGCCCGAGCCGGCCCCCATCCCCGCCCCCCTGGTTCAGGCCAAGCCGCAGCTGCGCGCCGAAGGGCACTACATCCGGATCGAGGCGGCCAAGCTGGATCGCCTGATCAACCGGGTCGGCGAGCTGGTGATCGCCACCTCGGCCACCACACTGCAGGCCAGGCTCAGGGGGGATGCGGAGCTCATCGAATCAGTCGCCACCGTCAACACCCTGGTGGAGGGGATACGTGACGATGCCCTGACCCTGCGCATGGTGCCCATCAACGAGATCTTCAACCGTTTCCCGCGACTGGTGCACGAACTCTCCCAGCAGACGGGCAAGGAGATCCAGCTGCAGATCCGCAACGCCGACACCGACATCGACAAATCCATGGTCGAGAAACTGACCGATCCCCTGATGCACCTGGTGCGCAATGCCGCCGATCACGGCCTCGAAGATCAGGCACTTCGGCTGGCGGCCGGCAAGCCGGCGCAAGGGGTGATCACCCTGAACGCCTACCATGACGCCGGTGCCGTTGTGGTGGAGGTGAGCGATGACGGCCGGGGCATAGATCGCGACAAGATCCTCGCCAAGGCCCACGCCCAGGGCATGGTGCCGGAGGGCAAGGTGTTCGGTGAGCAGGAGATCTTCCAGCTGCTGTTCCTGCCGGGGTTCTCGACTGCCGCCGATGTCAGCGATCTCTCGGGGCGCGGGGTCGGGCTTGACGTGGTCAAGCGCAATCTGGACTTTCTGCGCGGTGAAACCACCATAGAGAGTCGGCTGGGTGCAGGCACCACCTTCCGGCTCAGGCTGCCCCTGACCCTGGCCATCATAGACGGCTTCCGGATTGAGGTGGATCACGCCTCCCTGGTGATCCCCCTCGACATGATGGTCGAGTGCATCGACCTGCCGCCGGATGCCCTGCACAGCCAGAGTCGCCAGATCAACGTGCGCGGGGAGTGGGTTCCCTTCATCGCCCTGCGCGAACTGTTTGCCCTGCCGGCGGCGACCGAACCCGAGTTCGTGGTGATGGTCGATTACGCCGACAACCGCGCCGGTATCGTGGTGGATCGCCTGATAGGGGAAGTGCAGGCGGTGATCAAGCCGCTGGGAGACTTGTTCAAATCCCTGCGTTACGTCAGCGGCTCCACCATTCTGGGCAATGGCCAGCCGGCGCTGATCCTCGACGTACCCCAACTCATTCAGCTGGCGTGGCGGCGGGAGCAACACTTGCTCCATCAGCAGGCCGACGTCCTGTTCACCATCAGGCATTGACCACAGACCACACTGTCACTGACAGGATTCACGGAGTAGAGCCATGGACTGGTTTCACAACTTGCAAGTCAGAACAAAGCTGGTGTTCTCGTTTTCCATTCTCATGCTGTTGCTGGGCGTGCTGACGCTCACCAGCTACTCCTCCACCAAGGAGATGGCAACGCTGGTCGAGAACATGCATGCCAATCAGCTCGTCCCCATCAAGGATCTGGCCAACGCCAATATACAGGCCATATACACGAGTCGGGCCCTCTATCGTTATGTGCTTGAAAGCAATGAAAAAACAAGAAAAGAAAATGAAAACAACATGTTGCGCTATGAAAGCAAGATGAATGAACTGATCGACAAGTACCGCAAAACCTCCCTCACCCAGCCAGAAATAGATCTGTTGGCTCGCTTTGACCAGGCATGGGCAATTTACAAACCCATAGCCGACAGCATCATACGGACTGTGCAATCCGATGCGGGGGACAATCTCAATAACCAGAAAGCCGCCATCATGCTGACCGAACAGGGGCGACCGGCGTTCAATGTTGCTGACGATCTTCTCACCAACCTGGTCAACCTGAATGACAAACTCGCCACCCAGTCATTAGCCGACAGCAAAATCGTTTATGGGGACAATCTGCAGATCATGATCGCCATCGCCTGCAGCGCCTTTCTTATCTGCTTCGTGCTGGCCCTGCTGGTGACCCGCAGCATATTGCGCCAGCTGGGAGGAGATCCTTCCTATACGGTGCAGGTGGTAGCCCGCGTCGCCGACGGCGATCTCTCCACCCCTGTGCTGCTCAGAGCCGACGACACCAGCAGCCTGCTTTACGCTATCAAGAGCATGGCCCACCGCCTCTCCGATACCCTCAACGAGGTGGGTGCCATGTCGGAGGCGATAGGCTCGGCCTCCGAGCAGGTCGCCGCCACCGCCAATGCCCTCTCCCAGACGTCGTCCGAACTCGCCTCCAGCGTCGAGCAGACCAGCGCCTCGGTCGAGGAGATGACGGCGACAGTGAGCCAGAATGCCGACAACGCCAGGGTGACCGAGAACATCTCCACCAAGGCCGCCAGCAGCGCCACCGACAGTGGCAAGGCAGTTGGCGAGATGGTCCACGCCATGAAGGAGATAGCCTCGCGCATCACAGTCATCAATGACATCGCCAACAAGACGGATCTGCTGGCCATCAATGCCGCCATCGAGGCGGCCAGGGCCGGTGAGCACGGCAAGGGCTTTGCCACCGTCGCCGCCGAGGTGAGAAAGCTGGCGGAGCGGTCACAAACCGCCGCCAAGGAGATCGGCGAGCTGGCGGGTCGCTCCGTCAGCGTGGCCGAGCAGGCGGGTTCGTTGCTGCGCGAGATGCTGCCCGGCATCGATCAGACCGCCACCCTGGTGCAGGAGATAGCCTCCGCCTCCCGCGAGCAGCGGGCCAGCGTCTCCCAGATCAACATAGCCGTGACCCAGATAAGCGATGGCATGCAGGCCTCGGCCGCCTCGGCGGAAGAGCTCAGTTCCACCTCGGAAGAGCTCAGCTCCACCGCCCTGCAACTGCAGGAGCTGATGCAGCAGTTCACACTCAGGGGGGGCAACAACCGCCAACCCCATCCCTTGCACAGTGCCACCTACTCCGCCGCCAGACGCATCAAGCCGAAGAAGGGACCAGCTCGTCAGCAGCCCTTCCACGAAGAGGATCTGGAGCGGGAAATCGACGATGGCAAGTTCACCAACTATTAGGAGCAGGCCGATGAGAGATACCTTTGCTCCTGCTGCCACGGCTTCCCATTTTCACTGCGTCACCTTCATGCTGGGAGGGGAGCTGTATGGGGTCGACATAGGCTGCATCCGTGAAATCATCGAGTTCGAAGGCATGACCCCGGTCCCCATGATGCCGCGCTTCGTGCGGGGCATCATCAACCTGCGCGGCGCCGTGGTACCGGTGATCGATCTCTCCATCCGCTTTGGCAGAGATCAGACCCCGCTGCTGCACACCACCTGCGTCGCGATCCTCTCCCTGCCCAACAGCAATGGGGAGGAGCAGGAGATCGGCATGCTGCTGGATGCGGTGTGCGAGGTGCTGGAGATCCGAACCGACACCATAGAGCAGGCCCCGACCTTCGGCACCCACATCCGGGGCGACTTCATTCAGGGGGTGGTCACCATAGATCAGCGGTTTGCCATCCTGCTCGACATGCACAAGGCGCTCTCCATCACAGAGCTGAGCGCCATGGCCGAGGCCGCCACCGGCCAGCTGTTCTCGCAAGAGCAAGGCGGATGAACATGGCGGCGCCGCTGTTCACGCCAGAGCTGGTCCCGACCCTCAGTCAGAGCGAATTTGATCTGTTTCGACGCTTCATCCTCAACACGGCGGGCATAGATCTCGCCCCCTGCAAGCGGGCGCTGGTGCAATCCAGACTCGCCAAGCGGCTGCGGGCGTTGCAGCTCACCAGCTATCAAGCCTATTGGGAGCGGATAAACCAGCCCCTCGATCCCCAGGAACGCCAGCTTGCCATCAATCTGCTGTCGACCAACGAGACCTATTTTTTTCGCGAGGCCCAGCACTTCAGCTGGCTGAAACACCATGCCGAGCAGCTGCTCGCCAGTCGCAGCCAGCCGCTTCGCGTCTGGTCAGCGGCCTGCTCCACCGGCGAGGAGGCTTACTCCGCCGCCATGGTGCTGGCCGAACAGCTCGGCATCAACGAACGCTGGAGCATTCATGGCACCGACATCAATACCCGCGTCATTCCCTTTGCCCGGCGTGCCATCTATTCGGTCGAGCGGGCCCGCCATGTGCCACCCCATCTGTGGCTGCGCTACTTTCAGCGCGGTCACGACGAATACGCGGGCAAGATCCGGGTCAAGCCGGCGCTCGCCAGAAAAGTCGCCTTCGCCAACCTCAACCTGCTGTCGTGCGGCGAGTATCAGGAGCGCAATTTCGATGTGATTTTGCTCAGGAATGTCCTCATCTACTTCAACGACACCACCAAGGCCCGCGTCCTGACCCAGCTCTGCCAGCTGTTGAGACCCGGTGGCTATCTGCTGGTCGGGCACTCAGAGGTCATTCGCCAACAGGACCTTTCTCTGGTGCAGGAGGCCCCTTCCCGCTATCACCATCTGCCAGCAAAGGATGCGCCATGACAATACGGGTATTGATCGTCGACGACTCGGCCCTGGTGCGGGAAGTGCTGACCCAGATGCTGAGCAAGGCTGCGGACATAGAGGTCATTGGCGCCGCCTTCGACCCCATCTTCGCCATGCAGCAGATGAAGAAGTGCTGGCCCGATGTCATCATCCTCGACATAGAGATGCCGCGCATGGACGGGCTGACTTTCCTCAAGAAGATCATGGCCGAGCGCCCGACCCCCGTCATCATCTGCTCCTCCCTGACCGAGGAGGGCGCCATGATCACCCTGGAGGCCCTCTCGGCGGGGGCCATCTCCATCGTCACCAAGCCCAGCGTGGGCATCAAGAGCTTCCTGCAGCAGTCGACCAACGACTTCATCCAGGAGATACGAGGTGCCGTCAGTGCCAAGCTGCGCAATCTGCTGCCCGCGACCAATCAGATTGCGGTCGTCCCGCGCCACAATGCCGATGAGATGCTCTCCCCCCCGGCCGGTCGGATCTCATTTCGCACCACGGAGAAGATCATCGCGCTAGGCACCTCCACCGGCGGCACCCAGGCACTGGAGTACCTGCTCTCCCGCCTGCCGGCCAGTTGCCCTGGGCTGGCCATAGTGCAGCACATGCCGGCCCGCTTTACCGCCTCCTTCGCCGAGCGGCTCAACAGCCTCTCCCAGCTGGAGGTAAAGGAAGCCGCCACCGGCGATCGCCTGCTGCCGGGCGTCGCCATCATAGCCCCGGGCGGCAAGCACCTGCTGATCCAGCGCAGCGGCACCCAGTATCTGGCCGAGGTGAAAGAAGGCCCGCCAGTCTCCCGCCACTGCCCGTCGGTGGACGTGCTGTTTCGCTCGGTGGCTGTGAGCGCGGGCAGCAATGCGCTCGGCATCATCATGACCGGCATGGGGGACGACGGTGCCCGGGGCATGAAAGAGCTGCACGACACAGGGGCCCGCACCATAGCGCAGGATGAAAGCAGTTGCGTGGTGTTTGGCATGCCCAAGGAGGCCATAGCCCATGGCGGCGTGGACGAAGTCATGTCACTCACCCACATCACCCAGACGCTCAGCCGTCCGGATCAGCGAGGCGTGTAATTATGTCGTTGGAAAAATGGCAAGGACGCAGTGCTATGGTGGTGGATGACTCCCGCACCCAGCAGTATGAGGTGACCTGCCTGTTGCAGGAGCTGGGGTTTGGCCACGTTCATGTGGCTCAGGATGGTCAGGATGCACTGAACAAGTTGCAGCAACTGGAGCACATAGACGAGCGCATCGATCTGCTGCTGACCGACCTCAACATGCCGGGCATGGACGGGGTGGAGCTCATCAGCAACCTGGAGAAAAATACCCACTACCGGATGTTTGTGGCCGTGATGAGCGGAGTGGAGCGGGATGTGCTGGACGTGATCCACGCCATTGCCGATGCGGGTACCCTGGAGGTGATAGGCGTGCTGTCCAAGCCGCTCAAACAGAGCGACCTGCGCAACATGCTGCAGCATTGCGATCCCCTGGTGCACAGGGAGAACAAGAAGTGGATGCAGCTCGCCTTCACCGCCGACGATGTGCAACAGGCGCTGGACAACCGGCAACTGGTGCCCTTTCTGCAACCCAAGATCACGATGGCGGATTCGCGCCTCTATGGCTTTGAGGCCCTGGTGCGCTGGCTCCATCCCGAACACGGCGTGATCCCGCCCGTCTGTTTCGTCCACCATCTGGAAGAGGGGCAATTGGCGCTGGATTTCTTTTATCACTTCCTGCACGCCACCTGTGATGCGCTCACGACACTGGCCAGCCTGCCCGGCCCCATCAGCTGCTCGATCAATTTGCCGGTGAGCCTGCTGCTCACGGATAAATTGGTCGAGAACATGATTGCCGTCGTGCAGGAGCATCAACTGCCCTGCAACGCCATCATTATTGAAGTCACCGAAACCACCTTCATGTCCAATCTCTCCATGTCATTGGGCACCCTGGCCCGTTTGCGGCTCAGGGGGTTTGGCGTCGCAATGGATGATTATGGCACCGGCTACTCCTCCATGAAGCAGTTATCCCGCTGCCCCTTCACCGAGATCAAGATAGATAAAGAATTTGTCCACGACGCCCATAGCAGCCCGAAGAAGCTGGCTATATTGACCTCAGCCATCGTCATGAGCCAGAAGCTCGGGCTCAAGACGGTGGCCGAAGGGGTTGAAAGCGAAGAGGACTGGCGGCAACTGGCCCTGCTGGGCTGTGAACTGGCCCAGGGCTATTACGTCAGTCGTCCCTTGCCTGTGGCACAGATAGCGTCCTGGTTTGCCGAATGGCAAGCCAGGGTGACATGAAGGGTGAAATAACAAGGATGCAGAAACGATATTGTGGTGCTCACCCGGCCAGGGGTGAGATGACAAGAGAGCAGTCGTAATCTCGCTGCAGGGAACGCAAATAAAACAAGCATGAGGCTACCATGAGCAACCTACTTCGCCAGATCTCCATCAAGACGCGGCTTATCGTCTCTTTTCTGTTGCTGAACCTCATCCTGATCGGGGTGGGGCTCTACGGCAAACAGAATACCGCCACCGTCAACGACATGCTCAATGACATGTATCTCAACATTCTGACCCCCATCACAGATGTCTCCAACGCCAATATGCAGGCCATCTACCATAACCGTTCGCTGTTTGACTATGTCATCGAGCCCACTCCTGCGGGGATGGACAAGATCGCCAGCCAGATGGATGGCTACGAACAGAAGATGAATGCCCTGCTGAATAAATACCGGGCAACCCAAACCTCCGATCAGGAAAAATCCGTGTTGACGGAGGTGGACAGAGCCTGGCCGATTTACAAGGAAGCGGCGAAAAAAACCATGACGGCAAGCGCAGCCAATGACAACGACACCGCCATCAAGCTGATGAAGGGGGAAGCCGCCGCCAGCTTCCAGGTGGTCGACGACCTGCTCAGCAAGCTGGTGGACATCAATCAGGGGCTCGGCAAGAAGGCTTATGATGACAGCGACGTGATCGTCACCGATATCACCACCGCCACCTACACCATACTCGCCGGATCCGTCATGCTCTCCCTGTTGCTGGGCTGGCTGCTCAGCAGCAGCATCAATCTGCCCTTGCTCGCCATCATGAGCGAGCTGAAGCAGCTGGCGCAAGGGCATCTCACGGCGCAGGACAGTGCGGAAGGCAACGACGAGCTGACCCAGATGCAGCAAGCCATGAGCAGCACCCGCCACAGCCTGCGCGACATCGTCTCGACCATGCAGCGCGCCGCCGAAGGGTTGACCGCCAGCTCCTCCCAGCTGGTCGCCGCCGCCCAGCAGGTCAACACCAGCTCCCAGCAACAGTCGCTGGCGACCGCCAACACAGCCGCATCGGTAGAAGAGCTGACCACCTCGGTCTCCCAGCTCTCCTCCTTCGCCAACCAGGCCAACAGCGTGGTGATGCAGTCGGGGGAGATTGCCCATTCGGGTGAAGAGCAGGTCAAGCACGCCTCGCAAGAGGTGCTCAAGGTCACCACGGCCGTCAACGACTCGGCCAAACAGGTGCAGGGGCTGTTCGATGACATCACCCGCATCAGCCAGATCTCGGTGATGATCCAGGGGGTGGCGGATCAGACCAACCTGCTGGCACTCAACGCCGCCATCGAGGCCGCCCGGGCCGGTGACATGGGCCGTGGCTTTGCCGTGGTGGCCGACGAGGTGCGCACCCTGGCGGCGCGGACGACCCAGGCGACGCAAGAGATCAACGAGATGCTCAAGTCGATCCAGCAGGGGGCCACAGGCGCGGTCAAGGGAATGAATGCCTGTGCCGACAGCATGAGCAGGGTGCGAGAAACCACCGACAGCTCCAGCGATACCATGGCCCAGGTGGATCAGAGTTCCCGCAAGGTGGTGGGCCTCATCCAGGAGATCAGCTCCATGCTCCATGAGCAGGCCGCCGCCAGCCAGCTGATCGCCCAGTCGGTCGAGGAGATCACCCAGATGTCGCTGGAGAACGTATCCGCCGCCGAGAGCGTCAACCACGATGCCTCCCAGCTGACCGACATCATCCACCAGCTCAACCAGGGCATAGGTTTCTTCAAGGTGTAACAGGCCAGCAAGGGCTGCCATCCCGGCAGCCCTGCTTTTCCCCCTCCCCTGCGCCTTCATCCGGCCCGTCTCGGCCCCCAATCCGTGTCAAACCCCATCAATCCGAGCCGGATCCTGCCGCCAACTCACTGAAAAACCCACATAAACCCCTGCCTTTTGGCGGGTCATAACCAGTGATAAATATCGCGTGATAGGGAGCAAGACAAAGCATTGGGAAGCACATTTATACAGAGGAATATCCCGTATTCAGGCCATTAATGCGCTCCCATTCGCCACGTAATTTACCAAATAAAAAACAACTGATAACATAATCGTACATTTTAAAGCATATAAACAAACATCCGCTGCGTGCTCCAGCGACCCGACACAAGGCACCCAAGCCAGCGGGTCAAGATTGAGACGAACAGCCAACCCAGATCCTCATCGAGCAGACACCCGATCCCATGATGAACACAGTTACGGCCAGCATCGATGTCGATGCGCTCCATCACAATTTTGCCGTCGTGCGACGTCACGCCCCCCACAGCAAGATCATCGCGGTCCTCAAGGCCAACGCCTATGGTCATGGTCTGCTGCAGGTCGCCAACACCCTGGTCCAGGCGGATGCATATGCGGTGGCGCGACTCGAAGAGGCGCTGGTGCTGCGTGCCAATGCCATCACCAAACCCATTCTGGTGCTGGGTGGCTTCTTCTCGGCCGAGGCGCTGCCGCTGCTGGCGGAGCACAATCTAGAGACCACACTGCACACCTGGGATCAGCTGGCGCTGCTCGAACAGGCCAAGCTGCCCACTCCCATCAGGGTCTGGCTCAAGCTCGATACCGGGATGAACCGGCTGGGGGTGAGGGCGCAGGATCTGCCCGCCTTCATCGAACGACTGAGCCATTGCAGGAGCGTGGTACAACCATTCCATCTGATGACCCATTTCGGCCAGTCCGACGAGCAGGAGAACCAAGCCACCCAGCAGCAGATCGAGGCGTTCAACCTGCTCACCGCCCACCTGCCGGGCGAGCGGGCCATGGCCAACTCGGCGGGGATCCTGGCCTGGCCGGGTTCACGCAGCGACTGGATAAGACCTGGCATCATGCTCTATGGCGCCTCCCCCTTCGGAGGTCAGCTGGCCACCGATCATGGGCTGCGCCCCGTCATGACCCTCAAGAGCCAGCTCATCGCCATCAGAGAGTGCAAGCGGGGAGAATCGGTAGGATATGGCGCCCATTGGGTGGCCCAGCGCGACACCACCCTGGGGGTGGTCGCGGTCGGCTATGGCGACGGCTACCCGCGCATGGCTCCCGAGGGGACGCCCATGCTGGTCAATGGTCGCCGGGTGCCCATCGTCGGCCGGGTCTCCATGGACATGATCACGGTCGATCTCGGGCCACACGCCAGCGACCTGTGCGGGGATGAGGTCATCCTGTGGGGAGAGGGTCTGCCGGTGGAACAGGTGGCGGAGAAGATAGGGACTATCCCCTATGAACTGCTGACCCGCCTCACCTCCCGGGTGTTCGTCACGCTTGCCCAGCCCTGCGCCAATGCACAGTCGCTGGCTGACGCCGATATGCCCTCATATGCAGGCCACGCCCGGCGAGTCACGGCCTAGCACAGGCTCCCCCATCTCAACTCGGGAGAGATGAGGCATGGCGGCATCTAAAAAACACCCGGCGCAGCCGGACTGCGCCAGGTGTGACTAAGCCTCTGGTGGCTGAGGCGGGCTCACGCTGGCCAGCCGCTCCGACCCTGGGCGAGTTGCTCGACGCAGACCCCAGAATCTTGTCCTGGCTAGTCGATATCAAACCCGACCAGCGTCTGCGTGATCAAGGCGCCGGGCATCATGAGTTGCAGCCCCTCCGTCAGCTTCGGCGGCCCGGCATGGCGGAGCCTGTCCGCTTGCCGAGCCTGGATAGGGGTTGCACCAGCAAGCACTGGAGAAGCAAAAGGGCCTGTCTTTCGACAGGCCCTTTTGCTTTATTTGGCGGTGAGGGAGGGATTCGAACCCTCGATACGTTGCCGTATACACACTTTCCAGGCGTGCTCCTTCAGCCACTCGGACACCTCACCAATTTGTTTTAGTCATGTGCCGTTGCTTGCCAATACCATCGACTGGCAGCCACTTGGGCACATCACCAAATTTTGGTCTGTTGTTTAACGTGTTCAGCCAACACTGTGTTCACGGCGCTGTTGCGCTGGAACGGGGCGTAATTTAGGGGAAAGCCCCGCCGGCGTCAACGGCTTTTTTTGCCTGACGAATCGTTCGCACATTTAACGCACAAATCAGTGCACGCATTCCGGCGCGACCAGGATCTCGGGCAGGTTCAGGAAGCCAAGGCGCTCGCATTCGGACACCACTTCATGGGTCGCGGCCGTGGTGCTTTCGACAAACAGCAGGAACTGTTCCACTGAAAGACCCGCCTTGGTGAAGACGGTGTGGCCCACGATGAGGCGCGGCAGGTTGTCATCGATAATGTCGAGGAACACCTTGAGCGACGGGTACTGCATGTTGAGGCGACCCAGTTCGGCCATCAGCGGCAGCAGCGAGGAGGGACGTACTTCCAGCTCGGATGAAAACAGCAGCCCTTCCTCTTCGACAAAGATCCGGCTCTCCTGGATGCCGTCGACGGACTGCAGGGAGACAATGTGGATGCCATGACACTGATCGCAGACATAGTGCTCGATACGAGCCTGCTGCAACCAACGCATTATCATTTCAGAGCTGGGGATATTCATCATTTCCACGACACGATAAGGATCAAGGGGCGCAGTCTAAACCAATTTTCCGGCAACCAAAAGTGCAGTGGCCGGATAAGCAGGGAGCCAGCTTCTTTTTGGCAAACACTATGCATATACTCAGCCATTCTCGCCCCACCTTCACCCCACAGAAGGCCTGATGACCATCCAAGAAAAGTACCGCCTGCATCTGAAATCCCTGTCGGATGAACTGCTGGCCCTGCAAAAGCCCATTCGCATTCTGGATGCCATCAAGTGGCCCCGTCACCTCCAAGCCGATTTTCTGGCCAACGGGGGACGAGTGCTGCCCACCATCGATCAGCACTTCTACGATGCCCTGCCCCTCGGCTTCGATCCCCGCAACAAGTATCTTGAACTCAAGGAGTTGCGGGACAGGATCCGGCGCCGGCTGGGCCCTCAGGATGACCTGGGCCGGATCCTGCAAGAGACGGTCGATCAGTACATGGTGGTGATCGAGATGCTGCGCCAACGCGGGCAGCCTGATTTCCTGCGCTACAGCCAGCTGCTGTACGGCTCGGCCAGCGATCACCTGCGCGGCGATCGCAAGACCCTCAAGGAGCTGGGAGCCCGCTTGTGCGACATCTTCTCCCTGCCCGGTGCCCGTCATCTGGTGCGCCCCTACCCCAAGGAGTTTGAAGGGGAAGCGGCAGTCGCCAAGCTGCAGGGCAAGCTGTCAAGCTATTTCAGCGACGGCACGGTACAGGTCAAACTGAGCGATGGCATCGTCTCAGACGCCGCCGCTGGCGGCGATTACATCAAGCTCAACTCCCACGCCCGCTTCTCCGAGCTGGATCTGCAGGTGTTGGAGGTACACGAGGGCTGGGTGCACGTGGGCACCACCCTCAACGGCCGCCAGCAGCCCTACGCCACCTGGCTCAGCGCCGGCTCGCCGCGCATCACCGCCTGTCAGGAGGGGCTGGCGGTCCTGATCGAGACACTCACCTTCAGCTCCTTTCCGGATCGGGCCAAGCGCATCTCGGATCGGGTAATGGCCATCGACATGGCGGAGCGAGGCGCCAATTTTGTCGAGGTGTTCCAGCATTTTGTGGCGCAGGGCACCAGCGAGCACGATGCCTACAAGATCACCCAGCGGGTGTTTCGTGGCGGCATGGTGGGTGGCGGCGCCTGCTTTACCAAGGATCTCTCCTACGTACGCGGCTACGTGGAGACGGTCAACTTCATCCGCAGCGCCGTGCTGGAAGGGGTCCCCGAGATCCTGCCCATGCTGTTCGTCGGCAAGGTGACCCTGGACGACATCCCCGTACTCTATCAGCACTATCTGGAAGGGCTGATCGATGCCCCCCGCTACCTGCCGCCCATGTTTCGCGATCTCACCGGGCTCTACGTCTGGTTCGGCTTCGCCTCCGGCATGTCGCTGGTGGACATAGGCCGGGTTCAGCAACATTTTCGCCAGCTGTTCCATCGCCTGCCGGTGGCCGATCCCATCATTGCCCCCGTGGATATCGAGATCGACTGAGTCGCAAACAAGAAGGGCGCCAGATTGGCGCCCTTCTCTCTTATCCCGGCCGACTCACTTGTAGGCCCGACCTTCCAGATAGTGCTTGCGGCACAGCGACACATAGCGATCGTTGCCACCTATCTCCACCTGCTCGCCATCGCGCATCACCTGGCCTGCTTCATTGACCCGGGAGTTCATGTGCGCCTTGTTGCCGCACCAGCAGATGCTTTTCAGCTCTTCGAACTTGTCGGCGAGACAGAGCAGATGGTAGGAGCCGGGGAACAGTTCACCGCGAAAGTCGGTCTTGAGACCGTAGGCCATCACGGGAATATCCTGCTCATCGACGATGCGCGCCAGCTGGTAGACCTGCTCGCGGGTCAGAAACTGGGCCTCGTCGACGATGAACACATCGATGCGCTTCTCGGCATGGCGCGCCTTCACCATCTCGAACAGATCGCAGCCGTCACTGAACACATCCACCTTCAGCTCCAATCCCACCCGGGCACTGATCACCCCCGCGCCGAAGCGGTCATCGATGGCCGGTGTCATGGCCAGGGGCTGCATGCCCCGCTCCAGATAATTGAAGTGGGCCTGGATGAGCTGGGTGGATTTGCCTGAATTCATGGTGGCAAATTTGTAGTGCAGTGAAGCCATGGTGTTGTTCCGAAACTGAATTTATGGGGCGCATGCTAACCAAAGCCCCTGCCAAAACCAAGGGGCCCGTGGGCCCCTTGTTCTATTTATGCGATAGCCAGCTCTCGATGGAGCCGAGCCTTGCGCAGATGGTAACCGGAGAAGATCACAAACCAGAGCCCGCTGACCGTGAAGCCTGCCAGCACGGAATGCATCAACCCCATGACCAGGTAACCGAGCGCGGCCCCGAAGGCGATGGCCAGCGCATAGGGCAGCTGGGTCATCACGTGATCGATGTGATGGCACCCTGCGCCCGTGGCCGACAGTATACTGGTGCTCGAGATGGGCGAGCTGTGGTCACCGAACACAGAGCCTGCCAGCACGGCGGCCAGCATGGGCAGCATCAGGCTGATGTCGCTGGCTGCCGCCATGTCACCGGCCAGCGGCAGCATGATGCCGAAGGTGCCCCAGCTGGTGCCGGTGGCAAACGCCATGGCGCAGGAGAGGATGAACACCACCGCCGGCAACACTTCGATCGGCAGGTTGCCGTTGGCCATGGAGGCCAGGTACTTGCCGGTCTCCACGTCGCGTACCACTGCGCCTATGGTCCAGGCAAACAGCAATATGTTGATGGCAGGCAGCATGGCCATGATCCCTTGCGGGGCGGCCTTCATCCAGTTCTTGGCGCCGAGCTTGAGGCGCATGGCCAGACCGATGGACACCACCAGGCTGCACAGGGCGCCATAGACCAGGGAAGAACCGACATTGGTGTTCTCGAACGAGCCGAGCACGCTGAACGGTAGCCCCTTCTCGCTCAGCACGGCGGCACCGGAGTGGATCATGAAGTAGACGGTGGCGGCGGTCAGGGTCAGGATCGGCAACACCATGTCGATCATGCCGCCATTGCTCTCTTCCGGGCTCTCCATGTCCAGACCTATGGGGCGGCCCTTGGACTCGTCCCACAGCTTGCCTTCCAGTGCCCATTGCTCATGCTGACGCATGGAGCCTATGTCGAGCTGGAATGCGATCACCACCAGCACCATGATCAGGGTGAACACGGCGTAGAGGTTCATCGGGATCATTTCGACGAAGGCGGAGATGGGGCTCTGATCGGTCAGACCGTGCGCCGCCATGATGCCCCCCACCAGGGCAATGATGTAGGCACCCCAGGAGGAGATGGGCATCAGCACGCAGACGGGCGCCGCGGTGGAGTCCAGCAGATAGGCCAGCTTGGCACGGGAGATCTGGAAACGGTCGGTGACCGGACGGCAGATGGCCCCCACCGACAGACTGTGGAAGAAGTCATCGATGAAGAAGGCAAACACCATCATGCCGGTGAGCGCCTTGGCCCCCTTGCGGGTCTTGGCACGACGCTCTGCCCACTCGGCGAAGGCACGGGTCGCACCGGAGACGCTCATCAGGCTGATGAGGCCGCCCAGCAGCAGCATGAACAGCAGCATGTTGACGTTGTCACGGTTGAGTGCACCCTCGACCCAGAAGATCTTGAGCACGGTATTCAACATGTAATGCAGGGAATCGAGCGGGGAAAACTGATTGAGCAGCAGGCTGCCGGCAACAATACCTACCCCCAGCGACACCAGGACGCGGCGGGTGATGATCGCCAGAGCGACGGCCAGTAAAGGGGGAATGACAGACCAACCGGAGTCGGCGTAATGAATGATGTCCATGATCTCTTTGCACCTAAAGACAGCAGGTGGAGATCTACCGAGAGGATAAAGAAACAAAACCCATGGGGAGGTTATACTCCTCAGCCCCTTCAGGTAGCGCTCCATAGTGGATGACTATGGCAGTCCTGCACCTGTTCGATGCAGAACCAGCAGCCCGGTATGATGGCCTGGCCACTTCGGCGCTGACTCCTTTCCTCATGCATCACAGGCATCACCCTCCGCACAAGTAGTCATAGGCAGCGCGCCTCTACTTAAAGGTATTCGAGGCACATTTTATCGTGCCGGCACGTTATAGCAAGTTTTTTGATTAAATCCCCACATGGGGCGTTTTAAAATGGCAAAATGGTAGTCAAATGGTGCAAATATATTGGTTTTGTCGCTATTTTCATCTATCCAGAACTCAGTCGAGTATGATGACGGCCAATATTGCTGAATCCAGCCTGAATTCAAAATAGTTCACTTAATTTGCACTCTGAATTTATTAATTCGCTTATCTTGACTTAATAGCAAGCTGCCGTATAAATTACCCAAAATTACTCTTTTTATTTAATTCACTCCTTTGCTCGCGTGGTGGACACTATGAACGAATTTTTGAAAGTACTGCTGAATATCCGTAGCTTGCGCGCAGCTTGCCGTGAGCTGACCCTGGAGCAATTGGAAGAGGGGCTGGAAAAGCTCTCTGCTATTGTTGCCGAACGTCAGCAAGATGAATCCGCCGATCGTCAGGCCCGTGAAGAGCATCAGCGCAAGATTAACGAATATGCCGAAATGCTGAAAGCCGCCGGCATTGATCCGGCCGAACTGGTGGGCACGGTTGCCACTGAACCGGCCAAAGCTGCCAAAGGCAAGCGCGCCCCTCGCCCGGCCAAATATCGCTATCTGGATAACGGCATTGAAAAAACCTGGACCGGTCAGGGTCGCATGCCATCCGTGATTGCCAAGGCCGTTGCCGACGGTAAATCCGTCGAAGAATTTGCCATCTGATCAGGCAAACGACCTCCAATAAAAAACCTCGCACTGCGAGGTTTTTTATTGCCTGATATCAGCTCATCAACTCCGTTCTGCCGCCTTGACCCAGAGCACTTCCGGCGTCGCGGTACAGGCCAGCAGGTAGCGGGCTATGGTGAAGAACCAGTCACTCAGCCGGTTCATATAAGGCAGTATGGCCGGATTGATCTGCTCCGCACGGCTCAGGCTCAGCAGCAGGCGCTCACAGCGACGGGTCAGGGTGCGCACCACATGGGCTTGCGCCACCGCCCGGGAACCACTGGGCAAAATGAAATTGCGCAGCACGGGCAAATTGGCGCTATAGCCATCAATTTGCCGCTCCAGGCGCAAGGTCCACTCATTATTCACCTGCCAGATGGCCTCCTGCTGACCAGCGCTGGAAAATGCCAGTTCACCGCCCAAATCGAACAACTCTTGTTGCAATAATAACAAGTCGGCTAATAAGCCGGTTTCAGCAGCAGGAACCTCGGCAATGAGTAGACCTATATGAGAATTTAATTCATCGATATAGCCATAGGTTTCCACCCGCATATCGTCCTTGGCCAATTGCACACCATCGGCCAGCCGGGTCATGCCTTTATCACCCTGCCTCGTATATATTCTCATACCGACATCCTGTTAATAATGGGAACAATCATGGATTCGAGCCCGTTGAGCTTGATCTCATAGGCAAGGGCCAGGGTCTGGCCCAACGCGCCAGCAGGAAAACCGGTGCGCGCCATCCACACCAGATAGGGCTCTGGAATATCTATGATGCGCCGCCCCTGATATTTGCCGTAAGGCATCTTGTGGGCCAGGGTCAGCAACACCCGCTCGTCAGAGAGCCACTCCATATTAATCAATGTCCAGATATTTATGGGTCTGGATGGAGAGCCGCCAATTACGGGCGATGCAGGTGGCCATCGCCAGCTGGGTGGCTCTGGGCTTCTGGCTGATGGGTTGCAGCGCAATCACCACGTCAGGTCGCAAGGTGGCGGTCGCCAGCAGGGCATCCAGCTCCTCGATATGGCGCTCGGTCGCCACCGGATGCTTGATCTCGTTGGCACGCTCGAGGGCCGAAACCAGCACGGGCAGGCCCCCCTTCATGCCAATCTTGGGCGACACTGTGACCCAGGTATTGGCATGGGTCTGGATCTCGCTGGTACCGCTGGTTTCAATCTGCACCTGGTAACCCGCCTCAATCAGGGCGGTAGAGAGACCCTGCAGATCATACAGGCAGGGTTCCCCACCCGTGATCACCACGTGGCGCGCCTGATAACCGAGCTGCTGGAAACTGGCCAGGATCTGCTCAGTGTTCACCTTGCTCCAACCATCGGATTCATTGGAACAGTCGAGCACCGCCTGAACCCCCACTTCACGAGCGGGATCGACAATCCAGGTATGGCGGGTATCGCACCAGGGGCAGCCCACAGGGCAGCCTTGCAGGCGAACGAAGATGGCGGGCAGGCCGGTGAAGATGCCCTCCCCCTGGATGGTCTGGAAAATCTCGTTGATTGGGTAGTACATCTCGGTCACGGCTTGTTGCAAAAGTCGCGGATTATACCCCAAGCGGAGGCAAGACGCAGGCTCACAGTCCGCTTTTCTCACCCAGCCCGGTTTTCTCGTACAACCGGGCCATGATGCCCGCCTTGTCGGCCAGATACAGATTCAGCCCCCGGCTACGCAGTTCGCAGGCGGGACAGGTACCACAACCATCGCCGGCGATGCCGTTGTAGCAGGTCAGCGTCTGCTGGCGCACCGTCTCCAGGTGACCATAGTGCTCCGCCAGCGCCCAGGTCTCGGCCTTGTCGAGCCACATCAGCGGGGTATCGAAGCGGATGCCGCGACCCAGCCCCAGGGAGACCGCCTGATTGAGCGCCTTGACGAACTCGTCACGACAATCCGGGTAGCCGGAGAAATCGGTCTCGCACACCCCTGTGATCACCGACTCGGCACCCACCTGGTAGGCATAGATGGAGGCCAGGGTCAGAAACAATATGTTGCGGCCCGGCACGAAGGTATTGGGCAGACCATTGTCCTGCAGCTCGCAGCTGACCGGAATGTCGTCCCGGGTCAGGGCCGAGACCGCCAGTTCATTGAGCAGGGTCACGTCCATCACCTTGTGGGCGGCAATGCCAAGCGCGCCGGCCAGTCGGCGAGCCGTCTCTATCTCCTCCCGATGGCGCTGGCCATAGTCAAAGGTAATGGCGTGCACCTCGTCATACTGGGCCAGAGCCTGCACCAGACAGGTGGTGCTGTCCTGCCCACCACTGAATACCACGACGGCTTTTTTCACGTTTATCACTCCTTCAGGCAGTTCAAGTACGGCGACCTTGTGCAAAGTCATGCCACTGCCGGTTTAAATGGGTAAAGAGGTTCATCAGCGGGGCGAAGCGCGCGGGCTCGCCCTCCCACTGGGATAACAGATGATAACCCGCTTCCAGGGTCGACAACGCCTCGGGAAACGGCTTCTTGCGAATGGAGTACTGGCCCGGTATGGCGCCGAGTTTGATCCTGGGCAGCCTTAGCAGCGCCGGATTGCTGTGCAAGATGCGATACGCCTTGCGCCAGGTGCCATCGAGCAGCAAAAAGCAGACCTGACGGCGATCCCCTGCCTGATGCCGTTGATCGCGCACCTGATCCAGCGCCAGCGCATGCTCGTCAGGCCAGAGCAGATAGCAGTGCACCTCGGGATCCGCCAGCAAGTCATTGAGCCAATGCGCCTCGGCAAAATCCTCCCCCACATGAATACTGGCCTGGGTGAGAGAGGCGGCGAGCAGAGCGGCTGTGCCCTTGGGGTGCCCCGCTTCGCTCGGATGCTGCAAAATATGGAGGGGAGCGAGATGCGGCACCTGCCGAATATAATCACACAGACAGGCTTTGAGGGCTCTGGTGCAACGTGTACAGTATCGGCTGTTCTTGTCGTTGGGCTGTTTCATGTTGTCAGAAAAATCAGGATTGCTCTGGGTCATCACGCTTTCACTCGCCAGCTTGTTGCTTTTCTTCACAGTACCGAATCATTTGCTCTCCTTCGATCGCACCCTGATCGCCCAAGGCGAAGGGTGGCGCATCATAACAGGCAATCTGGCCCACACCAATTTATGGCACCTGCTGCTCAACCTGAGCGGCCTGTGCGTGCTCTACAGCCTGTTTCGTGAATACCTGACGGGCTGTCGCCTGCCGGTATTGCTGCTGTTGCTGGGGGGTGCCGTCGGTCTCGGCATCTGGTGGTTATGCCCGCAGACCCAGTGGTACATGGGGCTGTCGGGCGCCTTGCACGGCCTGTTCGTATGGGGAGCCTTGCAGGACATCCGCTATCGCCGCTATTCGGGCTGGCTGATGCTGCTGGGGGTGGCCATCAAGCTTGGAGTGGACTTCTACAGCGCGGGCGAGAGCCCGGTTTCTGTACTGATTGGCGCCCGGGTTCACATCGAATCACATCTGATTGGCTCGGTGGCGGGCCTGCTGCTCGGCCTGTTGCCGGTCAGTCTCGGCAACCAGCCCATCAAGGAGTGATGGCGCCCAACGCCTGCTTGCCTTGGCCAAAAAACAGGCCGGGGGTCACCCGGCCTTCAAACCTTAACGCCCGGCCAGCTCCGCATTGATGCCTGCCAACATGGCGGCGGGATCCTCTGCCTGGGTGATGGGGCGACCTATGACCAGATAGTCGGCGCCGGCTTGCATCGCAGCCAGCGGTGTCATCACCCGGCGTTGATCCCCGGCCGCAGACCCGGTGGGGCGAATACCCGGGGTCACCAGCTTGAAGCCGGCACCGAGCAGGGCCTTGAGTTCACTCGCCTCATTGGCGGAGCAGACCACCCCATCCAGCCCTGCGGCCCTGGTCAATGTCGCCAGCCGGATCACCTGCTCGGCCGGGCTCACATCCAGGCCAAGGGGCGCCATGTCGGCTTGCTCCATGCTGGTCAGCACTGTCACCCCGATCAGCAGCGGCGCCTTGTCGCCATAGGGCAGCAAGGCCTCTCTGGCGGCACGCATCATGCGCTCACCACCGCTGGCATGGACGTTGACCATCCAGACACCCAGCTCGGCACTGGCGGCCACGGCCTTGGCCACGGTATTGGGAATGTCGTGAAACTTCAGATCCAGAAACACATCGAATCCCTTGGCGACCAGCTGACGCACAAACTGAGGGCCAAACAGGGTAAACATCTCCTTGCCTACTTTGAGGCGGCACTGGGCCGGAGAGATACGTTCAATGAACGCGAAGGCATCGGCCTCGTGCTGATAATCCAGCGCTACCAGTACTTTGGGATCTAGCATCTCACTTCCTATTGATTGTTGTTCACCATCTGGGCACGGCTTCACCATCCAGGCCCAGGTTCAACCTGATGACACCGCGGCGGCACTTGCAGCTCCCGGCATCTCACTTTCAATTGATCTGGCTCTTACTCGCCGTCCAGGCCGCGGATCGGCTTGATGGATCCCCACTGACGGCAGGATGGGCACTGCCAGAACAGCGAGTGGGTGGCAAAACCACACTGCCGACACTTGTGGGTGGATTTGATCTTGATCTGTTCGCCAACCAGTTGCTGCAGCAACTCCAGGCTCTCCTTGGCGGGCCCCTCCTCCGCGCTGGCAAGCTGGAAGCCCACCAACTGGTAGAAGCCCTTCATGGAGGGGTGACGGCGCAGCTGGCGCAGCACCAGCGCGCGGGCCTGACTCAGGCCATCGCGCTCCTCCACCAGTTTGGCAAGGGCCAGGGTCACGCTGACGCCGGCGTGATCCTCCACCGCCTGCTCCAGCAAGGGAATGAGCTCGAGAGAGCGGCCCTGGCGCTGGTAGCATTCGGTGAGCCGGGGGATGGCTTCGGAGGCAAAATCGATGTCCTGCTCGAACACCCGCAGCAGATCCTTGCCGGCCTGCTCATACTCCCCCGCCTCCATCGCCAGTTCGGCCAGCCGCAGGCTGGCGCGGGCACAGGCAGGGTTGACCCCCAGCGCCCGCTTGAGCTTGGCAAGCCCAGCTGGCTTGTCGCCGTCGCGCAAGGCACTGTCTGCCTGCTCGCAATAGAAATGGGAGATGGGATCGGCCAGCTTCTTGCCCTGATATTTTTGCAACCGCACCGCGACCTCGATGGCCTTGTCCCAGTCACGCAACTGCTGATGGATGATCAACAACTGGGCCAGCGCCGTCTCCTCATAGTCACCGTCTTCGCACAACTCGTTCCAGAGCGCCTCGGCCCTGTCCAGCAAGCCTGCGGCCAGGAAGTCGCGCGCCAGCTCCTGCAACGCGAGCTGGCGCTGTTCACGGGTCAACTCACGGGTCACCAGGTTCTGGTGGATCTTGATGGCACGGTCGACTTCGCCGCGCTGGCGAAACAGGTTGCCAAGGGAGAGGTGGGTTTCGATGGTTTCGCTGTCCACTTCCAGCAGCTGGATGAAGAGATCCACCGCCTTGTCCGACTCGTCAGACAGCAAATAGTTGAGGCCCGCCACGTACTGGCGGGAAAATTGGTTACTCTGTTTCTGGGTGTCCTGGCGAACACTCCTGCGCCCCATGTACCAGCCATAACCAGCGGCAATCGGCAACAGCAGGAAAAGCAGTTCAAGCATCGAGGGACATTATTCCTTGACTGCCGACCGAGCCAGCTCCAACTCGCGGGATTGACGACGCATGGTGCGGTTGAGGGTGCGGTTTTGCATCTTGAGGCGCAAAAACAGCAGGCCGAATACCAGCCAGCCGAGCAGGAAACCACCGCCAAAGAAGAAACCCAGCAGCATGGAGAGCGAGAACTCCCCTTGGGCAATCAGATAGTTGAACTGCACCAGCTGACCATTTTGCGAACCGATGGCCAGGGTCAGAATAAACACCAGCACCAGCGGAATGAGGGCCAAGATACGCTTCATAGGAGCTCCCTGTCAGTATCTAATGAAAGGCTGATTATCCTTAAAATCACGGGCAGACTCTAGAGCGAATGGGAAAAGACTTGGAGAAACCGGACGATTGGCACAATAGCGGCCATAAAAACAAAAAAGGCATACCCAAGTATGCCGTTTTCTGCATTATTCAATAATGTTCACGCGCTCGCGCAACTCTTTGCCAGGTTTGAAGTGAGGGACATATTTCCCGGTCAGTTCAACCTTGTCCCCGGTCTTGGGATTACGACCCACACGGGGGGCACGATAGTGCAGTGAAAAACTTCCAAATCCACGGATTTCAATCCGATCGCCGTTTTGCAAAGTCGATGCCATCTGCTCAAGGATCTCCTTGATGGCAGCTTCGACATCCTTGGCCGGCATATGCATGCGGCTCGCAGCCAATTGTTCGATGAGATCTGATTTGGTCATAACGTTAAATCTCCTTCCCCGATCACATGCAATATTCATTACGCCAATATAAAAAAGGGCGGCGTGAAGCCGCCCTTTTCTTGCATCAAGGATTATTCACCCTTGGCAGCTTTGAACGCTTCAGCCATAGCATTGCTGAACACAACTTCTTCTTGTTGGTTCAGGCTATCGATAGCAACACGCTCGTCAGCCTCGTCCTTAGCACGGACAGACAGGCTTACGGTGCGGTTCTTACGATCAACGCCCATGAACTTGGCTTCAACTTCATCACCAACAGACAGTACCAGAGTCGCGTCTTCAACACGGTCACGAGCAGCGTCGGAGGCACGCAGGTAGCCTTCTACGCCGTCAGCCAGTTCGATCACGGCACCCTTGGCATCAACCTCGGTAACCTTACCCTTCACAATAGCACCTTTCTTGTTATCAGACAGGTACTTATTGAACGGGTCTTCTTCGATCTGCTTGACACCCAGGGAGATGCGCTCACGCTCCGGGTCCACTTGCAGAACAACGGCTTCGATCTCGTCGCCTTTCTTGAATTCACGAACTGCTTCTTCGCCCTGGTTGTTCCAGGAGATGTCAGACAGGTGAACCAGGCCGTCGATGCCGCCGTCCAGACCGATGAAGATACCAAAGTCAGTGATAGACTTGATTTTACCGGAAACACGGTCGCCCTTGGCGTGAGTTTCGGCAAACAGCTGCCACGGGTTGGATTTGCACTGCTTCAGACCCAGGGAGATACGACGACGTTCTTCGTCGATATCCAGAACCATCACGTCAACCACGTCGCCAACGTTAACAACTTTGGACGGGTGGATGTTCTTGTTGGTCCAATCCATCTCGGATACGTGTACCAGGCCTTCAACGCCTTCTTCGATTTCAACGAAGCAGCCGTAGTCGGTCAGGTTGGTCACGCGGCCAGACAGACGGGTGGTCTCCGGGTAACGCTTGGCGATAGCAACCCAGGGATCTTCGCCCAGCTGCTTCAGACCCAGAGATACACGGGTACGCTCGCGGTCGAACTTCAGAACCTTGACTGCGATCTCGTCGCCAACGTTGACGATTTCGGAAGGATGCTTAACGCGCTTCCACGCCATGTCGGTGATGTGCAGCAGGCCGTCAACACCGCCCAGATCTACGAATGCACCGTAGTCGGTCAGGTTCTTGACGATACCCTTAACTTCTTGACCTTCTTGCAGGTTAGCCAGCAGGCTCTCGCGCTCGGAGGTGTTCTCGGTCTCGATCACGGCACGACGGGAAACAACAACGTTGTTGCGCTTCTGGTCCAGCTTGATGACTTTGAACTCGAGTTCTTTGTTTTCCAGGTGAGCGGTGTCACGGATCGGACGCACGTCAACCAGAGAACCCGGCAGGAAGGCACGGATGCCATTCAGTTCAACGGTGAAACCACCCTTGACCTTGCCGTTGATGATACCGATAACGGTAGCTTGCTCTTCGTAAGCTTTTTCAAGCTGCAGCCAGGCTTCGTGGCGCTTGGCTTTTTCACGGGACAGCTTGGTTTCGCCGAAACCATCTTCGATAGAGTCCAGAGCTACGTCAACAGTGTCACCCACACTGATTTCCAGCTCGCCCAGGGCGTTCTTGAATTCTTCAGCCGGGATGGCGGACTCAGATTTCAGACCGGCGTCAACCAGTACGAAACCGTTCTCGATAGCAACGACAGTACCCTTGACGATGGAACCTTGACGGGTTTCAACGGAGTTCAGGGACTCTTCAAAGAGTTGAGCAAAAGATTCGATCATTGTTTATGTCACAAATGAAACATCCACTTGCAATCCGGCACAAGCGGGGCTGTTTTAAATAATCTGCGCCATCCTTGGTGCAGACGACCGGATGTCAGCTTGCGCTGGCATCACCAAGTTGTTGCTCTGCATAGGCGAGTACCGTTGCCAGCACTTCATCTATGGTCATGGCGGTAGAATCCACCACGAGAGCATCTTCTGCCGGTTTAAGGGGCGCTACGGCGCGATTTCTGTCGCGATCGTCACGTTCCCGAATCTCGGTTAAAAGACGCTCAAAGTTAACATCAAAGCCCTTATCTTGCAACTGCTTATAGCGGCGCTGGGCGCGTTCTTCCGCACTGGCGTCGAGGAAAATCTTCACCTCGGCCTCCTGGAAAACCACGGTTCCCATGTCACGTCCGTCGGCGATCAGACCCGGTGCCTGACGAAATGCACGCTGGCGGCGCAGCAGGGCTTCGCGTACCCGTGGGAAGGCGGCGATTTTGCTCGCGGCATTGCCCACCTCTTCGGTACGTATGGTACGGGAGACATCCTCCCCTTCCAGCACTACCTTGACCTGCTCGCTGTCCACCTGGAATTGCACATCCAGATTGGCAGCCAGTGGGACCAGCGCGGCTTCAGAATCGAGCTCTACATCGTGATGCAAGGCAGCCAGGGCCAACACCCGGTAGATGGCGCCGGAATCGAGCAGGTGCCAACCCAGTTTCTCAGCCAGCAACTGGCACAGGGTGCCTTTACCGGCACCACTCGGGCCATCGATTGTCATCACGGGGGCCATCTGAGGCATAACTTCTCTCCTGCACACTTGTTGCACACATCCCGGAAGGGATGGGGTAATGGGCGCCGATTATACCCAAATGTGCCGAGCCTGGCAGTCGTCAAGGCGCACATTTGCGCAGAAGCCGTCGCGATCGCGTGGTTTGCGTACAGCGACTCAAGTCATTAAACAGTGCAAGGTTTTGTTCTTATGGTTGTTATGGACAAGGCGCGCTAAACTGGCCGCCCTTTTTAAGCAGCTGTAGTAAGGAGCAACCTATGAGCAGCGTTACCCTCGTGGCCAAATCCAAGTTGCCGACCCCCTGGGGCACCTTCACGCTGGTAGGCTTTCAGGAAACCGGTACCGGCAAGGATCATGCTGCGCTGGTGATGGGCGATGTCACGGGTGATGAGCCTGTGCTGGGCCGCATTCACTCTGAGTGCCTGACCGGAGACGCCCTGTTCAGCCTGCGCTGCGACTGCGGTTTTCAATTGCAGGCCGCCATGGAGAACATCGCCAAGGCCGGTCGTGGCGTCTTGCTGTACGTACGCCAGGAAGGGCGCGGCATAGGCCTGCTCAACAAGATCCGGGCCTACCACCTGCAGGATCAGGGCGCCGATACCGTTGAGGCCAATGTGGCGCTGGGCTTTGCCGCCGACATGCGCGACTACACCATCTGCGCCGACATGCTCAAGGCGTTGCACGTCACCAGTTTGCGTTTGATGACCAACAACCCGCGCAAGATGAAGGCAATGGAGAGCTTTGGCATTCCGGTGGCGGAGCGGGTTCCCCTGCAGGAAGGGCGCAATCCCCACAACGAGTTTTATCTCTCGACCAAGGCGAGCAAGCTGGATCACCTGTTCAAGAAGTGATCCCGACTCGTCCACGCCGGCATGAAAAACGCCTCCCATCGGGAGGCGTTTTTGTTGGCAGACACTCAGACTGGCCGCGCTAGCGGATGGGCAGCTCGATATCGGCGAACATGGCATCCACATCGTCACTGGAGCGCAGCGCAATGGCGCGCTCCACCACATCCCGGGTCAGGTGCGGGGCGAAACGGGTCATGAAGTCATACATGTAGGTGCGCAGGAAGGAGCCCTTGCGAAATCCTATCTTGGTGGTGCTGTGGGCGAACAGGTGGCTGGCATCGAGCGCCACCAGATCGGTATCGACCTGGGGATCCAGCGCCATGGTCGCCATCACGCCGATCCCCACCCCCAATCGCACATAGGTCTTGATCACGTCGGCATCGGTGGCGGTGAAGACGATGTTGGGTTCGAACCCGGCCCGGTTGAAGGCGGTATCTAGTTCGGAGCGGCCGGTGAAGCCGAACACATAGGTCACCAGCGGGAAGCGGGCAATATCGGCAATGGAGAGCTTGCCAACCTGGGTCAGCGGGTGGCCCTTGGGCACGATCACGCTGCGATTCCAGTGGTAGCAAGGCAGCATGATGAGATCTTCGTACAGGTGCAGCGCCTCGGTGGCAATGGCAAAGTCGGCCTGGCCCTTGACCACGGCTTCGCTGATCTGGGTCGGGGTGCCCTGATGCATGTGCAGGGAGACCTTGGGAAAGCGCTTGATGAACCCCTTGATCACATCGGGCAACGCATAGCGGGCCTGGGTATGGGTGGTCGCGATATGCAGCGTGCCCTGCTCGGGATGAGTATGCTGGCTCGCCACCGCCTTGATGCTCTCCACCTTGCCCAGGATCTCGTTGGCTATCTTGATCACATCCCGCCCTGCCGGAGTGATCTGGGTCAGATGCTTGCCACTGCGCTCGAAAATCTGGATCCCCAGCTCATCTTCCAGCATGCGCACCTGCTTGCTGATCCCTGGCTGAGAGGTGTAGAGGCTCTCTGCCGTTGCCGACACGTTCAATCTGTGGTTGGCAACCTCAACGATATAACGCAACTGTTGGAGTTTCATGGTGTTAGGCTCTAAAGGCGACTTGAACTAATACTAACAAACTTTTGCCTGATAGCCTTTCCTTCTTGGCCATTTATGGCCGGGCCTGCGCCAGCAAAAAATCCCGCAAGGCGCGGTTCGCCATGGAGAGCGGATCCCCCCGCCGCCACGCCACGCAAAGATCGAGGAAAATGGGCGGAGCAAACGGCACGCCGGTCAAGGCAGTCTCCTCGTCCAGCACCATCCGCAGGAAAGTTGTCACCGCAAATCCCTGCTTTACCACCGCCTTGAGCAGCGGGATGAGGTTGCTCTCGAAGGCGATATTGGGCTCACAGCCCAGCCCCTGCGCCAATGCTTCCATGTGCTCGCGGTGGTAGAAACCGCGCCGGAACATGGCCAGCTCCTGGCTGAAAAACTGGGTCAGGGAGACGGCCGGGGCCTGCCGCAGCGGGTGCTCCTCCCCCACCACCATCAACATCTCTTCACGCAGCAGTTGGGCCCCTTCCAATGCAGGCGGCAGATCGCTGGTGATCAGGATGGCGAGATCCAGGGTGCCATCCACCATGCGGCTCAGCAGCTCACGCGAGCCCGCCTCCTCCACCCGGATCTTGAGGCCGGGATAGCGATGCTTGAAGGCCATCAGGATCGGCGGAAAGTAGTAAGAGCCCATCATGTAGGGAATGCCGATACGCACCTCACCACGCTCCAGCCCTTTCAGTTCGGCCATCTCGGCTTCCGCCTGGTGCATCTGCAACAACAGTCGCTCGGCATGACGGCAGAGTACCTCCCCCTCCGGGGTGAGCCGCACTGTGCGATCCTGCCGGTCAAACAGCCGCAACTCGAGCTGTTGTTCCAGCTTGGCGATGGCCATGCTGATGGCGGGCTGGGCAATATGGAGGCCATTGGCCGCTTTAGTGAAGGAACCGGCATCCCGCACCGCCAGCAAATAGGTGAGCTGTTTCAAATCCATATCAATTAATCTTATTAGTTGGATAACTTAAATATATTATATTTATGCTCTGCGGCGCACTACTCTGCACAAAAGCCGTCAGGACAACCGCATATGATCGAAGTAGGCAGCCGCGAATGGATACGCGCCACCCTGGCCCTGAGCCTGGGTTCCTTCCTGGTGTTTCTCAACCTCTACCAGACCCACCCCCTGCTGCCATTGCTGGCAGATGTCTTCTCTGTCAGCTCGCTGGCGGCGGGCTGGACACTGGCTGGCTGCACCGCAGGTCTGGCCGCCTCGCTGCTGCTCTGCGCCCGCCTCGCGGACAGGTTCGGTCGGCGACGGATCATGCTGTGGAGCCTGGCCGGCGCCATACTGCTCTCCCTGCTCATCAGCCTGGTGAACCAGTTTGAATCGCTGTTGCTGCTGAGGATACTGCAAGGGGTGTTGCTGGCCGGGCTGCCCGCCACCGCCATCGCCTACATGGGAGAAGAGTTCAGCAAGCGCGCCCTGCTCTCCGCAGTCGGCGTCTACATCGCCGCCAACTCGCTCGGCGGGATCGCCGGCCGGGTGGTCGGTGGTCTGCTGGCCGGCTGGTTTGGCGACTGGCAGCACACCTTTCTCGGCATAGGCCTGATAAGCCTGACCCTGCTGCCCCTCGTCATCTGGTTATTGCCGGCCCAGACCCGTTTCGTGCCCGTCATCGCCGAGCCGGGCCAGTTCCGGCAGGCCATCAGCAGCCACCTCGGCAACCCGCTGCTGGTCGGTGCCTATCTCATCGGCGGGCTCAACTTCATGGTGTTTTTGAACCAGTACAGCTACCTCACCTTCCTGCTGGCCAAGGCCCCTTTCTCCCTGCCCACCCAGTGGCTCGGCATGCTGTTCCTGACCTATCTGTCGGGTACGGTCGCCTCCTCCCTGAGTGGTCGCTGCGCCCACCGCTGGGGGGCACAGCGCCTGCTGCTGGCGGGGATCTCGCTGATGGCGCTGGGCAGTGCGCTGCTGTTGCACGGCTCGCTGGCGGCCATATTGACGGGGCTGCTCATCTCGAGCTTCGGGTTCTTTCTCGCCCACGCCTGTGCCAGTGCCTGGGTCGGCCAGCACGTGGAACACAACCGGGCGCTCGCCTCATCACTCTATCTGGTGGGGTATTATCTGGGTGCCAGCCTGGGAGGCCTCTACCTGCATCCCTTCTGGGAGCGGGGTGGCTTGGGGGGATTGGTGCTCGGCATCGAGCTGGTGCTGGTGATCACCGCGGGCTTGAGCCTCTGGCTCGGTCACTTGAAGGGGCGTAACACCCGCCCCCTCTCCTTACGCCATCGTAGTCACGGGTAGCGGCCCCCACGCCTACACAGCATCATCATCAAGGGGCACCCGTGCCCGCGCTCGCATCAATCAGAGGTTGTCGTAATAATCGGCGGGCACAGGCACCACGGCGCCAGTGTGCAGCTCTTCCTCGATCACCTCGGCCAAAGAGCGCAGGTGAAACTTGATCTGGCCCGATGTCAGCATCAAGCCCACGTCAGGGTTGCGGAGATCATCCATGTTGCCAGTCTTGAACGGCACATCGGGATGCGCGGCCACCAGCGCCGGCAGTGACGGCACCACCAGCTCTATGTGCTCCAGCCCCGCCTGATGGCTGCGACCCGGTTTGGGCGCCGCCAGTTCGATGCAGGGCACGCTGACGTCGCCACAGCACACGGGATGATGCAGCTGGTAGGTGGCAATGGGACGCCCCCCTATCATGCCTTCCACCAGCAGGGCACCGTGCGCCACCAGAGTCTGTTTCAGGGCCTGATATTCGACCAGCGTGGCCGCACGGTAACAGAGGTGGTCAACGTCGATGGCATCGACATGGACGGCCCGTTGCGCCAGTTCAGCCAGCAGCTGGCAAACAAATGGGGCCATGGGCCCCAGTGTGGTATCGAGTGGGTGGGACATGATCACCATTTCTTCTTGGGTTGGAACAGGACGTCCAGCTCGTCCGCCTCTTTATCCTTGATGTTCTGCAGCTCCTTCTCGCTGTGCTGCTGCAGGTGGGCATCCAGTCCGGCCAGTCCCTGGCGCATGTCTTCTTCACGGGCCATCAGGTAGGGATCCTTGTCAGACACCCCGGCCAATGCGGAGAGTCCCTTGGTATAGAGCTGACGACAGGTACCATATTGCCCCTGGATCTGGGCATCCATGGCCCGCTTGACCAGATTGGAGATGTTGATCTTGAGCTGCATCAGCTCGAGCCGACGCTCCTCCTGGGCAAAACCGTGGGGATCTATCTTGCCCTTGTTGTGCTCGACCCGCAGCACGGCCCGCATCTTCTTGACCAGTTGCAGCATCTGAATGGCCTGGCGGTCGGATTCGGGCGTCTTGAAATGCCCCTCATCCTGGCTGCTGTAATTCTCCTGCACATTCTTGATCTGGGTCTGCACGTCTGCGATGCGCTGCTTGATCTGGCCATTGGGCATCACCAGGGCGATCGCCCGGTACGCATCCAGAATACGGTGTTGCAGCAACAGCACTATGTTCTTGGAGAAGGGCACCAAGTTGACATTCAGCAGCACCTCTTCGGTTTCATCCGCCACTGCCTTATGACGAGCGATGGCATGGCGTTTGTCGGCCTCTGCCTTCTGCTTATATTGCTGCATCACGTTATAGGCGATCACCAGAAACAGGAGTGCGCCAATAGACAGCAATACCAAGGTTAAAATCATAGGATGTTCAAACTCCTGTCCCAATCCAATTGCGTGATCCTACAACAGCTTACCCACTTAAGGTAGTCCGCACCGCCGCGCTTACCCACGATTTATTGCGCTTTGGAGCCACAAATCGGCAGCGGAGATCAGGATCACGCAGCGATGGCAACACTGCCATTACCTCATAGTATCGCCCATCGGGCCCATTACTTGAGGTTGAACCCTTTCGATTGCAGGAATTCCTGCATGAAGGGGCGCGCCTCCTTGCCGAGGATGCCCCGGATCTGGCTGCTCCAGGTCTGCTGCTTGTTATTGCTGCTGCGAGCCTGATAGTAAGCCTCGATCTGCTGATCGTATTGCGCCAGCAAGGGGCGGTCCAGCTCGGCCTGATAGTGGTTTTCGTGCACCACCAGCGCCCGGGGCAAGCGGGGTTTCTGCTCGGGAGCCTGCGCCGGATGGCCAAGACAGAGCCCAAACAGGGGGATCACCTGATGGGGCAGCCCCAGCGCCTCGCTCACGGCGACCGGACTGTTGCGAATGCCACCGATGTAGACGCCACCCAATCCCAGCGATTGGGCGGCCAGCAGGGCATTCTGGGCCATCAGGGCGCCATCGATGGCCCCGATCAGCAGCTGCTCGACAAAACCTGTCTGGGCATCCGGCACGATTTGGCCGTGGCGATGATAATCGGCGCAGAACATCAGAAACTCGGCGGCCTCGGCTACATAGGCCTGATGCCCCGCCAGCTCGGCGAGCCGGGCACGCAGGGCCATGTCGGTCACCCGTATGATGCTGTTCGCCTGCAGGAAACTGGAGCTGGAGGCAGACTGGGCCGCACTCAGGATCTGGTCGAGCTGGCTCGCCGTGATGGGCTCCGGGGTAAATTGACGAATGGATCTATGGGCGAGAATAAGGTCTATGGTCGGGTTCATGATGCCTCCAGGAAGAAGCCCACACTCTACCCAAAAAAACGGAGGGGCCCAAGGCCCCTCGCAGCTGACGATGACAGAGGCACTTCTTTGGCCCTATCCCGCCAGCGGATAGTCGCCCGCCTTGCAGCACACCAGAAAGGCACTGGCCTCCACCTGCTCCACTGTCATCGGCTTGCTGAACAAAAAGCCCTGGAACACGTGACAACCCTGGGCACGCAGCGCGGCGAGCTCATGCTCATCCTCCACCCCTTCGGCCATGATGCCAAGCCCCAGGCTGGTCGCCATGGCGACGGTGGCGCGGATCACCGGCAGGTTCAGCCCCACCACGAACGAGCGATCCAGCTTGATGGTGTCGATCGGCAGTCGGTTCAGGTAGGCCAGCGACGAATAGCCGGTACCAAAATCGTCGATGGCGATCTTGATCCCTTGCTCGCTCAGGGCATCGAGGATCTCGATGCAGCCCTTCATGTCCAGCATAAGGACTGTCTCGGTCAGCTCCAGAGTCAACAGGCTGGCATCCACGCCATACGCCTTGAGCTGCTGAGCCACCAGCTCCGGCAAGGAGGAGGAGAGCTGAAACCCGGACAGATTGACCGAAACCGGCACCCGCACCCGCCACTGCTGCTGCCAATGGGCCATCTGGGCCAAGGCCGTCGAGAGCACCCAGCTGCCGATCTCCCGGATCAGCCCCATCTCCTCGGCCAGCGGAATGAACTCCACCGGCGAGACATGGCCGAGCACAGGGTTGTGCCAGCGCAGCAGGGCCTCGTAACCGAGCAACTTGCCCTTTGCCACATCCACCTGGGGCTGGTAGCAGAGGCTCAGCTCCTGCCGACCTATGGCCTTGGCCAGAAACTGCTTCAGGGTTAGCTTGCGGTGCAGGGTCTGCTGCATGCTGGGGGTGAAACGCTGCCAGCGCAGGCGCCCCATCTGCTTGGCCTGATACATGGCCATGTCGGCGCGGGTGATCAAGTTGTCGCCGTCATCCGCATCGTCCGGGTAGATGGCGATGCCTATGCTGCCACCTATGGTCACCTCGGGCACCCCGCTCAGCTGCAGCGGCTTGGTCATCTGGGAGAGCATGAGATCGGCCACTTCCTGCGCCCGATCGCTGGAGTGTGTCAGCGGCACCAGGGCGGTGAACTCGTCCCCGCCGAGGCGCGCCAGCTCCACATCTCGCGGACAAACCTGCTTGAGCCGACCGGCCACCCGCTCCAGCAGCCGATCCCCGGCCTTGTGGCCATAGTTGTCGTTGACCAGCTTGAAGTTGTCCAGATCCATGAACACCAGCGCGAAACGCCCACCCAGACCGCAATATGCCTCGAGGGATTTCATCAGGCCGTAACGGTTGAGCAACCCGGTCAGCGAGTCGTGCCAGGCCAGATGGCGGTGTTCCAGCTCTTCCAGCTTGCGGTCCGTGATGTCGCGCATGGTGAGCAGGATCTGCGCCCCCTGCTGGATATGACGGAACTGGTACTGGAACCAGCGCATCCCCTTGAGCGTCCGGCACTCCCCCTCGGCCACCACTTCGTCGAGTCGGGAGAGCTTCTGATAGAAGGCTTCGTCATTGCCGGAAAACACCTGGGAAAGCTGGCTGACCTGGCCACCAAAACACATGTCGAAGTGGTGGTTGCCACTCTCCAGCCGCCCCTGATTGTCAAACAGGCAGGCCAGGGTGTCGCCGGTGGCGAGAGAGGACTCCTGATAGAGGGTATCGGCATCGATCACCGCCTCCGTCATCATCATCAGGCGGCCAGCCAGCTGAATGCCGGACAGCCGCAGGTAGATCTGCTTCTTGACGCCCTTGGGCGAGAGAGTCCACCACTCGCTGTAGCTGCGCCCCTGCTGAAAATCACCGAGATAGCGTTGCAGCAACAAGTCGATGGCATCGGCCATGTCGGCCGAGAAGTCGCGCGATTGCAGTTCGGCAAGCGAGCTGGCTTCCCACACCCCCAATGCGGTGCGGTTGGCCCAGTAGATATGATGGTGGCGGATGTCATAAACCCAGATCGGGGTATGCAGCACATCCATCCCGTTCAATAACCGTTCGTCTAGCGTATTCATCTAATATGGTGATTCATGATGTGTGATCACAGGGAAACCCTGCAACAAGACGCCCTATCGGGACGCCCGGTGCTGGTACAAAATCGGATCCAGCCCATAATCTGGAAATAAGCATGCGCACAAGGGCTGACTTCATATGAAAACGCTACATGTGAAACCCATGGTCAGGAAAAACGGACTCACCTTGATATTGTTGGGCATCATAGTAACCATTACTATGATTTTTATACTTTTTTTATTCCGTGAACAACCACTAATCCCCTTCGTCTCCGGCCTGTTGGCGGGTCTGATGATGATATTTATCGGCTCATTGAAGCTGGTTGAACCCCATTTCAGCCTCTCGCTCTGTCACGATTGTTTGCAATATCACCATAAATACGGCGGTTGGATCCTGAAATGGAGAAATATTCAACGTATTGACCAACCACGCATTCATCTGGGCTGGGATCTGGTCGCCCTGCCCTACATAGGTTTGAAGATAAAAGATTACGACGATTTTTTGACATTGATCACACCCAGATTGGCCGTGCGCCTGCTGACCGAACAGCGGGCAGTGCTGTTGCAAGCCCTGCGCAGTGAACGACAAGATTGTGCCAGCGGCGGCTGCGGTGATGCCTTTCAGGGGGAGGGATTGCTGGAAGAGAGCCACTTTCGCTCCCCGTCTGGTCAGCGCTACGAGGGGGTGATCGCCATGCTGGCCAATCGCATGACCCGCTTGCGTGACCTGCTCGGTTACGATCTGCTGGTGCCGGACAACAGCCTGGACCGGGATCCGGCCGAATTTGTCCGCCTGTTGCACCAATACCAGCGGGAGTCGAATCTAATCCAGATCAATTAAACGCCGGATTGCACTTGCCAAGGCGGGCGGCTCTTTTTAAGGTCACTCCCTTGTTACACCCAGAACACCGCTTATGAAGTACATCGAAGAGTTCTATCTGTTCGTCAAGGTGGTGCAAGAGGGAGGCTTCTCCCACGCGGCTGCCGCACTGGGCATGCCTACCGGCACCATCAGTCGACGTATTTCTCAGCTGGAAGAGCAGCTCGGCTGCTCCTTGCTACACAGATCCACCCGCAAACTCCGCCTCACCGACGACGGGCTCAGATATTACGAGCGTCTGTGCACCCCGCTGGCCGAGATTGAGCAGGCCACGGGTGAAATCCAGGGTCGGGAAGCCGACATCAACGGGGTGATCCGCCTCGCCGCGCCCATCGCGCTCTCCAACACCATACTGGTCGACATGCTGGCGGATTTTGGCCTGCACTACCCGGCGGTGCGGTTCGACATCGCCCAGACCAACGACCATCAGCACCTGCTCGACAACGATCGGGATCTGGTGTTTTTCAACGGTGAACTGCCCCAATCCATGACCAATGCCCAGTGTCTCGGTCACATCGAATACGGCCTGTTCGCCTCCAGACTCTATCTGGAGAAGATGGGCACACCGGCGCACCCGGCCCAGCTGGAGGAGCACTCCCTGATCTACTGCTGGCCCCATCAGCACTGGCAACTGACCGGCCGGGACGAGCAGACGGTGCAGATCAAGCGCGCCGCCAAGCTCACCGTCAACCAGACCCAGGCCGCTGTCAGGGCCGCCAGACGGCATCTGGGGATAGTCAATGCACCGCGCCACTACGTGCACCCCTTCCTGCAGGATGAGCAACTGGTCGCCGTGCTGCCGGACTGGAAAACCGGCAATCGCCCCTTCTATATGTTGCGCTGCCAGCCTCAGTTCGCCCCGCTGCGTGTTAAGATGTTCGCTGAATTCGTTGAAAAATACTCAGCGCGCTACCGGAACCATCAATGGGACAACCAATTTTCACCGGCAACCAGTTTGTCCCATTGCATCTGACCGTCAGCGGGCCACACTTATAGCAATCCTCGTTGACCAGGCCAGCCTAACACTATGAATGTATTGATATGTGATGACTCAGGATTCGCTCGTAAGCAGCTGGCCCGCGCCCTTCCTTCCGACTGGGATGTGACGCTGCATTACGCCGCAAACGGGCTCGAAGGGGTGGAACAGGTGCTGATGGGGCATGGCGATCTGATCTTTCTGGATCTGACCATGCCGGAAATGGACGGCTACGGGGTGCTGGAGACACTGCAACAGGAAGGGCTGCGCAACAAGGTGTTCGTCGTCTCTGGCGACATCCAGCCCGAGGCGCATCAAAGGGTCATGAGCCTGGGCGCCCTCGATTTCATCAAGAAACCCGCCGCCCCCGAGACCCTGAGCGCCCTGCTCAGACAACACGGTTTGTGGCAACCCAATGGCGTCGCCGCTGCGCCTGCCTTGCTCGAGGGCCTAGCGGCAGGTGAACCTGATGCCGATGTCGGCATCAAAATCACCCCCGAGATCCGCGACGTTTACCAGGAGCTTGCCAACGTCTCCATGGGCCAGGCCGCCGACCTGCTTGCCCGCCTGCTCAACGCCTTCGTGGTGCTGCCCATCCCCAACGTCAACGTGCTGGAGGTTTCCGAGCTGCACATGGCCCTCTCGGCCGCAGCCGATTCGGATACCCTCTCCGCCGTCTGTCAGGGCTTCATCGGGGCGGGGATCGCCGGCGAAGCGCTGATCCTGTTTCACGACTCCAGCTTCAAGGATCTGGCCCGGCTGATGAACCATCAGGGCGCGCTGGATCGCAATGCCGAGCTGGAACTCTTGATGGACACGGCCAACGTGCTGATCGGCGCCTTCCTGCGCGGTTACGCCAGCCAGCTCGATACCCCCTTCAGCCAAGGTCACCCTGTGGTGCTCGGTCAGCACAGGCCCATCAAGGATCTCATCAACACCAACAAGAGCCGCTGGCGCCGCACCCTGGCCATCGAGATCAATTACCGGGTCCAGGATTACGCGGTGCAGTGTGACCTGCTGCTGCTGTTTACCGAAGATTCCATCGCCACCATGAACAACAAAATCATGCACATGCTCTAGGGAGTGACCATGGAAATTCGTGAATTTCATTGGCTGATGAACATAGTCCAGAACCTGGACGTGGGGCTGGTGGTGCTCGACAAGGAGTACAGGGTGCAGGTATGGAACGGCTTCATGGAGAGCCACAGCGGCCGGCTGGCCGGTGAGGTGCGCGATGGCGTGCTGTTCGATCTCTTCCCCGACGTGGACAGGGCCTGGTTCGAACGCAAGGCCAACATGGTGTTCAAGCTCAACAATCGCGCCTTCAGCACCTGGGAGCAGAAACCCTATCTGCTGCGTTTCTCCAACTATCGCCCCATCACGGGCTCGGCCCCCCACATGTTCCAGAATCTGACCCTGGTGCCGCTGGCCGATTTCGGCGGTCAGGTGACCCATATCGCCGTGATGATCTACGATGCTACCGACGAGGCCATGCTGATGACAGGCCAGCGACAGCCGTGACCAACAACATCATTCAAAAATGAAACAGGGCGCCGCGGCGCCCTGTGTTGTTTCTGTAGTGAACAATCCGTATCAATGCGCTCCTAGGTACTCGGTAAAGGCGTCGATCACCTCTTCGATGTCATCATCGTGGATCTGCAGATGGGTCACCAGCCGCAACTCGCCATAGCCGGAGAAGAGGATCCCCCGCTCCTTCATGAAGGCCAGCAAGGGTGCACTCTCGCCACTCGTCAGTTGCAGAAACACCATGTTGGTCTGCACCTGCGCCAGATCCAGCCTGATGCCGGGCAGCACCGCCAGCCCCTCGGCCAGCCGTCTGGCACGGCGATGATCGTCTGCGAGGCGTACCACATGCTGCTGCAGGGCAAACAGGCCGGCCTGGGCCAGGATCCCCGCCTGACGCATGCCGCCACCCAGCATCTTGCGCAGCCTTCTGGCACGGGCGATGAAGGCATGGGAACCCACCAGCAACGATCCCACCGGCGCCCCCAGCCCCTTGGAGAGGCAGATGGAGACACTGTCAAACGGCGCGACCAGCTCGCGCACCGTATGGCCACTCGCCACCACGGCGTTGAACAGACGCGCGCCGTCCAGGTGCAACTGCAAGCCATGCTCGTCGACAAACTCGCGCATCTCGCGCAGATAAGACAGGGGCAGCACCTTGCCGTTATGGGTATTTTCGAGGCAGACGAGGCGGGTCTGGACAAAATGGGCATCGTCAGGGGCGATGGCCGCCCGCACATCCGCCAGTGCCAGCGAGCCATCGGCCTGCATGGGCACGGGTTGCAGGGCCACAGACCCCAGCACGGCAGAACCCTGCGCCTCGTAGCGATAGATGTGGGCTGCCGAGCCCAGCACGGCCCCTTCCCCTCGCTGGCAATGGCTCATCACCGCCAGCAGGTTGGACATGGTGCCGGACGGCACGAACAGCGCGGCCTCCTTGCCAAGCAGGTCGGCGCCATAGGCTTCCAGCGCATTGACGCCCGGATCCTCCCCATAGACATCGTCCCCGACCTCGGCATGCAGCATGCTCTGGCGCATGGCATCCGTGGGCTGGGTGACCGTATCACTTCGTAAATCGATGTAGCGCATGACATCCCTCCTGGTGCAGGAGGACGACGTTAGCCAGCCCGGGCGGGCTTGGCAAGCAGGGAGTCGCCGGAATGTGAACCCGGTGACGGCTTACCAGGGCAGCGGCTGCCCCTGCAGATCCACAAAAGTGCCGGATTGCGCCAACGACAAACCGGCGATCAGATCCAGCAAACGGGGGGCGACCCAGGCCGGATCCTGCAGGCTGGCGGGGGCCAGCTCATGGAGAAAGGGCTGGTTCATGGGGGTATCCATGGAACCCGGATGCACAGTGATCACCCCGGCACAGGGGAAGCGGTCCCGCCATTCGAGCGCCAGCGTCCAGGCCCCCATGTTGAGGGCCGCCTTGCTCATCCGGTAGCTATAGCGGCTGCCCGTCTCATTGGCGGTCAGGCTGCCGGCCAGATCGGAGAGAGAACAGAGCCACAAGCTGGCATCCGGGGCCATGCGGCGACTCAGGCAGGCGCCGAGGGCCAGATGTGGCCAGGCATTGGCCAGCAGGCTGTCGCACAGCCACTTGGGATTGACCTCCTCCACCCGCCGCTCCGGCATGAAGTTGATGTCGTGCAGCAAGCCTATGGTGTTGATCACCACGTTCGGTAGAGTGGTCGTGTCATAGAGGGTGAACAGCGCATCGAAGGAGAGTGGATCCACCTCCTGCAACGGGAAGTAGCAGGCCGGATCCAGCCCTTTTGGCAGTTGCCTGCCCGCCAGCACCAGCTCCTCGCCTCGGTCCGACAGCTCCCTGGCCAGCGCCGTGCCCAATCCACCACTGCCCAAGATCAGATAGCCCATCACCCTCTCCCCGGATCTGCCGTCTGTTTAGAGGTTATCAGAATAATAACCGGCTGCCGCCAAGAGTTGGTCGGCTATGCCCATCCGGGTTCATGCCTCATTGAGGTGCTTGCCAAATTCGCGCGCCAGTGCCAGATCCAGGAAACCGTCGGCCTTCTTGTGGCTGCGCAGGAACTGGTAGTAGGCGAGCAGGGTGACCAGTTGCCTTTCATCAGGCAAGGATGGCGCCTGCTGCAGCTCCTGCAGCAGGGCGCCTGCGGCGGCCAGCGCCTCCCGATCCACCACTTCTGCCTGTCGGTAAAGATAACCACAGCCGGTAGCAAGCCACTCCAGCGAGCAGTTGGCCCCCATGGCGATCTGGTTTGCCTTGCCAAGGCCGGGCTCGGCCCCCTTCAGATATTTGCGGATCAAGGCTTCGCTCAAGCCGACTTTACGCGCAAACGCGCTGATGCTGCCCGCCCCGATCAGGCTCCGCAACCGCTCGGCAAATCCTTCCATATGTATCCCGTCAGAACCAAAGTTCGAGTGAACAAAAGCCGCATTATTGCCTTGCCAGGCAGAAGAGACCAAGATGCTGGCAGCATTAATTTCCCAAGGAGTCACTCATGTCTGTATCTCGCGTCGCCCTGCACGATCAGGGCCCGACCTTCTCCCGCCTCATCATGGGCTACTGGCGTCTGATGGAGTGGCAACTCTCCCCGGCCGCGCTGCTCGACCTGATGAAGTACCACCTGGATCTGGGAGTGACCACCCTGGATCACGCCGACATCTACGGCGGTTACCAGTGCGAGGAGGCGTTCGGCAAGGCCCTGCGCCTCGAGCCTTCCCTGCGCGAGCGGATGGAGATCGTCAGCAAGTGCGGCATCGCCCTCACCGCCAGGCCGGAACATGCCCTCAACCACTACAACACCGGCAAGGCCCATATCGTCGCCAGCGCCGAGGCCTCCTTGCAAAAGCTCGGCACCGACCATCTTGATCTGCTGCTGATCCACCGTCCGGATCCCCTGATGGATGCCGACGAGGTGGCCGATGCCTTCATCACCCTCAGGCAGGCAGGCAAGATCAAGCACGCCGGGGTATCCAACTTCACCCCTCGCCAGTTCGAGCTGCTGCAGTCGCGCCTGCCCTTCCCGCTGGTCACCAACCAGCTGGAGATCTCGCCGCTGAACCAGAGCACCACCCTGGATGGCACCCTGGATCAATGCCAGCAACTGCGCATCAAACCCATGGCCTGGTCCTGCCTCGGTGGCGGACGCCTGTTCAACGGCCAGGAGTATGCGCCGCTGCGCGCCGAGCTCGAGCAGATCCGCCATGAAGTGGGCGCTCAGCACATAGAGCAGCTGGTCTACGCCTGGGTGATGATGCTGCCAAGCCAGCCGTTGCCGCTGATAGGATCAGGCAAGCGGGAGCGGATCGCCGCCGCCGTGGCCGCCGAATCCATCCAGCTCACTCGCCAGCAGTGGTTCCGCATTCGCAAGGCGGCGCTCGGGTATGACGTGCCCTGACCCTGAGTGATAGCGGCATGGCGCCGCACCAACAAAAACGGCATGGGGGATACCCATGCCGTTTTGCATTATCGAGGCAACTCAACGATGACGCTGGGGGCGACCACGTGGTGCATCTGTCTTCGGTTTGGCTTGGTTGACTGTGATGGTGCGGCCACCGATTTCGGTGCCATGCAAACCGGCGATGGCCTTCTCGGCATCGCCATTGACAGGCATTTCAATAAAGCCAAACCCCTTGGACTGACCGGTATCGCGATCGATGATGATATCGACCTTTTCTACCTGCCCAAATTGGCTGAACACGGTTGTCAGTTCGTCGGCCGTCATCCGGTACGACAGATTACCTACGTAAATCTTCATGCCATCCACTCTCGATTCAAGGTGCCTTCTCTATCCAATCACCAACACAGAAGTAAGGGCACAACCTCCATGCCGGACCTGCCAGGGCATCATGCCGAGGCACTCCCCGTCCTGTTCACTCAAGTCATTGATCTCTTGGGCGAACAGAACAGGCAAGATCAATTCGAGTCACTGGCAGTATCTGAGCTTTGAGGTGGATTGTCGAGAAAATAGTCAGCTCAAATGGGGAGCAGCGCCTTGAGTATCTCCTTGAGTGCACGGCGACCGTGCCAGGCCCGTTTAAAGCCAAAGCGATAAATGCCGGGCGCGACCTCGTGGGTCCCCTCACGGCCAAGCCCCATCAGTTTGGTCGCCGCCGCGAGCTGCTCGCCATCGAGCCGGAGATCCAGGCTGAACTCCAGCCACTGGCCGTCGTGGCCCACCTTGCGATCCCGCTCTATGCCGACCAGGGCCGCTCTTGGCAGTGCCAGCGCCCTGTCCTCGCTGCCATTGAGCAGATAGAGGCGCTCATCGTCCCAGGCGAGCTCGGCCAGTCGCCAGCGCTGCCAGTTGCGAGGCAGCACCATCATCAGCAGCACTATGCCGCCAAACACCAGACCCACCCAGGGCAGCAGCCCCATCGTCGGATAACCCAGGCCGACGGCGGCAAACACGGTTACCAGACTCGCCAGCAGCAAGACCCCCATCACAGGATAGAAACGTCGGGCGGGAGGCATCAGGCAACAGAGCCCCGCCTTCTCCACCAGCTCACTCACCTTCATCTCCTTCTCCTCATGCTCTCGCGCGCTCACCTGGCTGTGGCGTGCATTGTGCGGGAGCCGGACGCCAAGATGCAACCCGACCGGCAAGTCGGATGACGACCTTGCCAGACTCTTGATATGATTGGGGTTATCTGAGCCCACCTCTTAGCGTGATTGTCGGGAGTCTCATGCTTGCTACCACCCTGCTCTTCATGGCCAGTGCCCTGCATACCGGGACCAGCCGCCCGATCGATCCCGAAGCCATTGGTGGCTATTCGGCCGGCTGCCTCAAAAATGGCATGGCCCTGCCGCTGACAGGGCCCGGCTATCAGGTGATCCGCAGCAAACGGCTGCGCTACTACGGTCACCCCGACCTTATTCACTACCTCACTACCCTGGCAAACCAGACCCGGATGGCCGGCATGCCGGATCTCTATATCGCCGATCTGGCCATGGCCCACGGCGGCCCGTTCAGCTCGGGCCATCGCAGCCACCAGACCGGGCTCGATGCCGACATCTGGTTTCGGATGGCCAACCAGCCCATCAGCAAATGGGAGCAGGATGCCCCCAGGGAGTGGGCACTGATCGACGAGCCCAGTTACCGGGTCTTGCCGGGACGCTTCGGCCCCCAGCAACTGGAACTGCTGCGTCTCGCGGCCAGCAAGCCCGAGGTGGCCCGCATCTTTATCAACCCTGTGCTCAAGGGCGAGGTGTGCAAACGGGCCGCCGACGAACCCTGGGTCGCCAAGCTGCGTCCCTGGGTCGGCCACTTCAGCCACTTCCATGTGCGCCTGCGCTGTCCGGCTGGCAGTCCGGATTGCCAGCCCCAGGCCCCTATCCCGCCCGGCAATGGCTGCGGCGCCGAACTGGCCTCCTGGCTCAAGGACAAGCCGCAATTGCCCAAGGTCTCGATGGCGTACAGCAAACCCAGGCTGCCCGCCCGTTGTGGCAGTTGACCACAAGCTGTTATGGTGCACCTATATCCGCTAGAAATTTCAATGGAGAACAACAAGATGGCCACTTCACTCTGGCGCAGGACAACGCAGAGCCTGTTGACCCTGACCCTGCTGCTGGGACTGACGGGTTGCGGCATGAACAACATTCCGACCCTGGATGAACAGGTCAAGGCGAGCTGGGGCCAGGTCGAGAACCAGTACCAGCGCCGGGCCGATCTCATTCCCAATCTGGTGGCCACCGTCAAGGGCTATGCCAGCCATGAGCAGGAGACCCTGAAAGCGGTCACCGATGCCCGTGCCCGGGTCGGCAGCGTGCAGGTGAGCGATCCCGCCCAGCTCAAGGAGTTTGAAGCGGCCCAGAACCAGCTCTCCAGCGCCCTCTCCCGGCTGATGGTGGTGGTCGAACGCTATCCGGATCTGAAGGCGGATCAGCAGTTCCTCACCCTGCAGGCCCAGCTGGAAGGCACCGAGAACCGTATCTCTGTGGCCCGGCGCGACTACATAGAGGCGGTGCGCCAGTTCAATACCGAGATCCGCACCTTCCCCGGCGTCATCTGGTCCAAGTTGCTCTACTCGGATCTGGAAGCCAAACCTAGCTTCAGTGCCAAGCCAGGTGCCGATGAGGCGCCCAAGGTCAGCTTCCAATGAGCAGGCTTGTTCGCTGGCTGTTGCCCTGTCTGCTGCTGTGGACGGCGGCGCTGCAAGCCGCCCCTACCTTTCCGGCCCTCAGCGGCCGGGTGGTGGACGAGGCGAACCTGATGTCCCGCAAGCAGGCCCATCAGCTGACCCAGCAACTGGCCGCGTTTGAAAAACGCAGCGGCATCCAGCTGGTGGTGGTCTCCATCGACACGCTGGATGGCGACACCATAGAGGAGTACGGCTACCAGCTCGGCCGCCACTGGGGCATAGGTCAGAAGGGCAAGAACAACGGCGTCCTGCTGCTGATCGCCCAGGATGAACGCAAGGTGCGCATCGAGGTGGGTTATGGGCTGGAAGGTGCCCTGCCCGACGCCATTGCGGCCAACATCATCCAGACCCGGATCCTGCCCGCCTTCAAGCGTGGCGACATGGTCGCCGGCGTGGTCGCCGGCAGCCGGAGCATCATGCAGGCGCTGGCGGGTGAGTACACGCCGGTGGACACCGACAAACAGGAAGGCAAGCTGGGCGGCCCCTGGCTGTTCATCCTGATGGTGATTGTGATGCTAGTGCTGCACAACCTGCGCGGCGGTGGCGGAGGGGGTGGCAGCGGTGGCCGACGCCGCGCGGCCTTGCTGACCGGAGGCTTCGGGGCCGGCAGCTTCGGTGGCCGTGGCGGCAGCGGTGGCGGTTTCAGCGGGGGCGGCGGCAGTTTTGGCGGCGGCGGAGCCTCCGGTGGTTGGTAACAGGAATACAGGAATGAAGAGACGACACCATGATTTCTAAACAGTTCTTCCACACGCTGCAGGCCAAGGTTCGCGAGGCTGAGCTGGAAACGGATGCTGAACTGGTCACAGTGCTGGCGCCAGCCAGTGACGGTTATCGCTATATTCCCACCCTGTGGGCAGCGCTGATTGCCATGCTCACACCCCTGCTGGTGTTTGAGCTCGGCTTCTGGCTCGGCTGGTACGAGATCCTGCTGGCACAGTGGTCGGTCTGGCTGCTGCTGAGCCTGTTGTTCCACTGGACCCCCATCAAGATGTACCTGATCCCGAAAAAGGTACGCCGGCACAGGGCGGCGCTGATGGCTCGCCTGCAGTTTATCGAACAGGGTCTGCACCGCACCCGTGACCGGCTGGGGGTGCTGATCTTCGTCTCGGTGGCCGAGCACTACGTGGAGATACTGGTGGACGACGGCATAGCCCAGCACATCGACAATGCCCAGTGGCAGGCGATCATCGACGACTTCACCCAACGGGTGCGCAACCGGGAAGTGGAGCAGGGATTCATCGAGTGCGTGGAGCGCACCAGCGCCATCCTGACCGATGCCTTCCCGGCGACCCGGGATCAGAATGAGCTGCCCGACAGCCTGATCATCCTCGACAAGCCCTGATCGGGTTTAAAAAACCGGCATTCTGTTCAAGGGATAGGCATCCGATAAAGATTATGAAAAATAAGGGGAAAAGTGGTTGACCCCGGCAGCCCTTTCCCCTAAATTACGCCCCGTTCCAGCGCAACGGCGCAGCGAACGCAGTGTTGGCCAAACACGTTAAACTCTGGTCAAAAATTTGGTGAGGTGTCCGAGTGGCTGAAGGAGCACGCCTGGAAAGTGTGTATACGGCAACGTATCGAGGGTTCGAATCCCTCCCTCACCGCCAAATTACAAAGCCCGACCCACTGGTCGGGCTTTTTGCTTTCTGGCCTGGGCCATCGGCTCTCGAGCGGCTAATGCTCTCACCGCCCGCTCGAAAAACACCGGCATGACCCTGAGGGCATTCTTCATATCAGGCGTCCTTGTTCCTCGGTATCACAATGCCTGGTTTCTCGCCCTGTCCAGATAGATGTTCCGCCCTACGCCGTTAAATATTTTCCCGCCGGACCCGGCTCTGATTTATTGCACACCGATTGGATATCATTTTGAAAAACTGATACTTAAATAGCTACACTAGCCATTATCAATATTCAGGGACGTACAAAGAATGAGCTTGATTGGCCTGATTTTTGCAATAATCTGTATCCTTGGCGGTAACATCATCGAGGGGGGCCATCCCAGCGCCCTGCTCGATCTGCCAGCCTTCCTCATAGTGATAGGCGGTACTGTCGGTGCCGCACTGACCCAGTTTCCCTTCTCCGTCGTCGGTAAAACCTTCAAGCGCTTCAAGTGGCTGCTTGCCCCCCCCAAACTCGACATGCTGGAACAGGCGCAGTTGCTGGAAACCCTGGCCGGCAACGCCAGACGCAGCGGCATGCTGGCCCTGGAAGGCATGATCGACGAGATCAAGGATCCCTTCCTGCAAAAAGGGGTACAGATGATGGTCGATGGCTACGAGAAGACCAAGATCCACGAGGTATTGGAGAACGAGATCGAGTTCGAGCATGAGGATCTCGAGCAGACCGTCAAATTCTACGAGGCCATGGGCGGCTACTGCCCGACCATGGGGATAGTGGGCGCGGTATTTGGCCTGATCCACGCCATGGGCCTGCTGGATGCCCCTGACAAACTGGGTGGTGCCATCGCAGTGGCCTTCATCGCCACCATCTACGGGGTGGGTGCCGCCAACCTGATCTTTCTTCCCTTCGGTAACCGCTACAAGGGGTTTGCCCATGACATCCGCCACTACAAGGAGATGACCTTGACCGGCATCCTCTGCATCGTGGATGGCGAGTCGCAAGCCCGGTTACAAGTTACCCTCGAACCTTATCTGGGAGGCCATGGTGGCCAAAAAGAAAAAGCCTGAAGCGCCGGAGAACCACGAACGCTGGCTGGTTTCCTATGCCGACTTCATGACCCTGTTGTTCGCCCTGTTCGTGGTGCTCTACTCCTTTGCCATGGCCAAACAGTCCGAGACCCGGGTGCTGATCCAGGGCTTCATCGAGTCGCTGGGTAAAATCGGCCTCATCTCTCCACCCGCGGGTTCCCCTGTGATGCAGGGCGGCACCGGGATCTTGGAGCCGGAATCCAGAACGGCCCCCAGCAGCCCGGATAAAGAAACCGTGCTGGAAAAAGAGGCACCGACCGCGGCGGCAGATCCCTTTAACGAAACCATAGGGGCCTCGGAGAAGCCGAGTGCCACCGAGGCCTGGCCGCACAAGACCAAGGAACAGGAGTGGGTACAGGTCACCAAGAAGAAACTCGAGCAGCAGCTCAAGGCACAGATTGAATCCAAGGATCTGGAGGTGGAGCAGCTCGGCAGCCAGCTGGTGATCCGCATCGGCGAGAAGGCGCTGTTCCCGGCCGATTCGGCCTTCCTGCAGCCCCAGTTCATTCCGCTGGTCAGCAAGATCTCCGGCATACTGGCCGACATCCCGGGCAAGGTGGTGGTGACAGGCCACACGGACAACTCGCAGGCGCCGATAGAGCTCTATCGCAGCAACTGGGAGCTGTCGGTGCTGCGCTCGGCCTCCATCGTCCATACCCTGCTCACCAACCCCAAGCTGGACGCAACCAGGGTCATAGCTCAGGGGGTGGCCGATGCCCAGCCGCGCTATGCCAACGACACGCCTGAGCATCGACAGGCCAACCGCCGGGTCGAGATCACCCTCTCCCAAGGCAAGGCTGCCGAAGAGGCGCTCCCCATCCTCAAACCCTGATCAGCAAACCCCGCCCAGCGGGGTTTTCTTTGCATCTCATCCAGCCGTTATCGCCCAAGTCATCCGACCAGCATCCCCTATTTTCCCCGCATGCCACGCCGTACAGGCCCCTGCGGCGCGCCGTTTTCCGGGTCTATTCGCGCCATTGAAAATGATTCTCAAATGAGAAAATTGACCTTGCTAGCAAAAACCGATTTTTCCCCCCATGATTAATAATTAATCCTTTGAAATGACATGTAAATCAGTATGGAAGTGGCATAATGCGTAACACCCTTGTTAAGTCACATGATTAATTCGGTTAGGGAAAACCTATATGTTTGCTGATATTGCTGTCCAGCATTGGGCTTTTGCTATCTATGTCGTTGCAGCCATTTGCCTGTGCCTGATCATGATAGGTCTGGCCGCCTTGCTGGGAGGCCGTGCCTACGGTCGAGCCAAAAACAAGCCCTTCGAATCGGGCATAGATTCGGTTGGCAATGCCCGTCTGCGTTTCTCCGCCAAGTTCTACCTGGTCGCCATGTTCTTCGTCATCTTCGACGTCGAGGCACTCTATCTGTTCGCCTGGTCCGTCTCCGTTCGGGAGAGTGGCTGGGTCGGCTTTATTGAAGCCGCCATCTTTATCACTCTGCTGCTGGTAGGTCTTATCTACCTGTGGCGCATCGGCGCCCTCGACTGGGCACCAAAGAAACGCGTTCTGACTGACAAGAAGCCAGACTGAATTACCGATATTCCCTTTGAGGTTGCACCATGAAGTACACCCTGACCCGGATTGACCCGGATGCGCCGGTTGAGCGCTACCCCCAGGAACAGCGCCAGACAGTCGATGATCCGCTGGCGCAACAGGCTGAACGCGGCATCATGATGGGGCGTCTCGAGGAGGTGTTGCAAGACACCGTCAACTGGGGTCGCAAGAATTCCCTCTGGCCCTACAACTTCGGCATCTCCTGCTGCTACGTGGAGATGTGTACTGCCTTCACCTCCCCCCATGACGTGGCCCGCTTCGGCGCCGAGGTTATTCGAGCCTCGCCGCGTCAGGCCGATTTCATGGTGATAGCAGGGACGCCCTTCATCAAGATGGCACCCGTCATCCAGCGCCTGTACGAACAGCTGCTCGAACCCAAGTGGGTCATCTCCATGGGCGCCTGCGCCAACTCGGGCGGCATGTATGACATCTACTCAGTGGTACAGGGCGTGGACAAGTTCCTGCCGGTCGACGTCTACATTCCTGGCTGCCCGCCCCGTCCCGAGGCCTTCCTGCAAGCCCTGATGCTGCTGCAGGACTCCATCGGCAAGGAACGCCGCCCCCTCTCCTGGGTGGTGGGCGATCAGGGGATCTACCGTCCCCAGATGCAGGCCGAGAAGGAACGCAAGCGCGGCGAGCGGATCAACGTTACCAACCTGCGCACGCCGGATGAGATCTGATCATGAAACTGACTCGAGAATTCCCCAGTAACTACACCATGGCCCAGTGGCAACCGAGCGATCACCAGGATGCCCAGGTGGTCGGCGAGCTGTTTGCCCACTTTGGCGCCGAGCGCTTCACCGTTCAGACCACCCGCACCGGCGTGCCCGTGGTCTGGCTCTCCCGCGAGCTGCTGCTGGACGTGATCGGCTTCTTGCGCAAGCTCCCCTCCCCGTTCGTGATGCTGTTTGATCTCAGCGCCACCGACGAGCGGATGCGCAGCCATCGCGACGGCCTGCCCGAGAGCGACTTCACCGTTTTCTATCATCTCATCTCCATCGACCGCAACGCCGATGTGATACTGAAGGTGCCGCTCAAAGAGAGCGATCTGAGCCTGCCAACCATCAGCCGCCACTTCCCCAACGCCAACTGGTACGAGCGGGAAGTGTGGGATCTGATGGGCATCAACTTCGATGGTCACCCCCATCTGACCCGCATCATGATGCCCAAGAGCTGGCAGGGTCACCCGCTGCGCAAAGACTATCCGGCGCGCGCCACCGAGTTCGATCCCTTCATGCTCGATGCGGTCAAACAGGATCAGGAGCAGGACAACCTGCTGTTCAAACCCGAAGAGTGGGGCATGAACCGGGGCAACGAGAACGAGGACTACATGTTCTTGAACTTGGGTCCGAACCACCCCTCCGCCCACGGCGCCTTCCGGCTGGTGCTGCAGCTCGATGGCGAGGAGATACGCGACTGCGTGCCCGACATCGGCTATCACCACCGCGGTGCCGAGAAGATGGGTGAGCGTCAGTCCTGGCACAGCTACATCCCCTATACCGACCGGGTCGAGTACCTGGGCGGCGTCATGAACAACCTGCCTTATGTGCTGGCGGTCGAGAAGCTGGCGGGCATCAAGGTGCCAAACCGGGTCGACGTGATCCGGGTGATGCTGGCGGAGCTGTTCCGCATCCAGAGCCACCTGCTGTTCCTCGGGACCTATATCCAGGACGTGGGCGCCATGACCCCCGTCTTCTTCACCTTCACCGATCGCCAGAAGATCTACACCATCATCGAAGCCATCACGGGCGCACGCATGCACCCGGCCTGGTTCCGTATCGGCGGCGTGGCGCACGATCTGCCGGTGGGCTGGGCTCGTCTCATCCAGGATAACCTGCTGAACTGGCTGCCCAAGCGGCTGATGGATTATGAGAAGGCGGCCATGCGCAACAGCATATTGCGCGGCCGCACCATAGGCGTCGCCCCCTATACCACAGAACAGGCATTGGCGTGGGGCATCACGGGGGGCGGTCTGCGCGCCACCGGCCTCAACTTTGACGTGCGCAAATGGCGCCCTTACTCCGGCTACGATCAGTTCGAGTTCGAGGTGCCGGTCGGTGCCAACGGTGATGTTTACGACCGCGGCATGATACGCCTCGAAGAGATGCGCCAGAGCCTGCGCATCATAGAACAGTGTGTGAAGAACATGCCGGAGGGGCCATTCAAGGCGGATCACCCGCTCACCACGCCGCCGCCCAAAGATCGCACCCTGCAAGACATAGAGACTCTTATCACCCACTTCCTGCAAGTGTCCTGGGGCCCGGTGATGCCGGCCGCCGAATCCTTCCAGATGATAGAGGCGACCAAGGGGATCAACAGTTATTACCTGACCAGCGATGGCTCCACCATGAGTTACCGGACCCGGATCCGCACCCCGAGCTTTGCTCACCTGCAACAGATCCCCTCGGTGATCCGGGGCAGCATGGTGTCGGATCTCATCGCCTACCTGGGCAGTATCGATTTCGTTATGTCGGATGTGGATCGTTGAGTAACCGCTGTTACTAAACAACCGTTACGCGACAAAAAGGACAAGCCACAAAAGGTTAAGCCATGAGCCAGCAATGTCAGTGCCAAAACAATCAGACCCCGCAGGGGCAAAGTGAGTGCCAGGGCAAGGGGGACGGCTTCGTCCTGAGCCAGGCCGAACGCGATGCCATCCGGCATGAGATACACCACTACGAAGATCCCCGCGCCGCCAGCATAGAAGCGCTCAAGATAGTGCAGCAGGCTCGCGGCTGGGTACCTGACGGTGCCATCCATGCCATCGCTGCCGAACTCGGCATTCCCGCCAGCGACGTGGAAGGGGTTGCGACTTTCTACAGCCAGATCTTCCGCCAGCCGGTCGGGCGCCACATCATCCGGGTCTGTGACAGCATGGTCTGTTACATCAACGGCCACGAAGGGCTGCTGGCCGGCCTCAAGGAAGTGATGGATCTGGCCCCCGGCCAGACCAGCGCCGACGGCCGCTTCACCCTGCTGCCCGTCTGCTGCCTCGGCAACTGTGACAAGGGGCCGGCACTGATGATCGACGACGACACCTATGGCGGACTCGATGCCATCAGCCTGCTCAAGACCCTGGAGGCCTACCCATGAGTCTTCACGAGGGCAATCTGCCCATGCGCCTTGAACGCAACAAGACCCCGGAGGCCAACCTATGTCCATGAGCCCACGGCCGACCACGCCTCTCGCCTCCATCGGCACGGCCAACCTGATCGCGCGCGCGCCCGAGACCCATCCGCTCACCTGGCGGCTGCGTGACGACGGCCAGCCGGTCTGGCTGGATGAATACCAGAGCAAGCAGGGCTATGATGCTGCCCGCAAAGCCCTCGGCCAGATGAGCCCGGATGAGATAGTCGGCACTGTCAAGGATGCCGGCCTCAAGGGTCGTGGTGGCGCCGGCTTCTCCACCGGGGTGAAGTGGGGCCTGATGCCCAAAGACGAGAGCATGAACATACGTTACCTGCTCTGCAACGCCGACGAGATGGAGCCGAATACCTACAAGGATCGACTGCTGATGGAGCAACTGCCCCACCTGCTGATCGAGGGAATGATCATCTCCGCCAAGGCCCTCAAGGCCTATCGCGGTTACATCTTCCTGCGTGGCGAGTACGTGGATGCCGCCATCAATCTGCGCCGCGCGGTGGAAGAGGCCAAGGCCGCCGGCCTGCTCGGCAAGAACATCCTGGGCTCTGGCTTTGACTTCGAGCTGTTCGTCCACACCGGCGCAGGTCGTTACATCTGCGGCGAAGAGACGGCGCTCATCAACTCCCTGGAAGGGCGCCGCGCCAACCCGCGCGCCAAGCCCCCCTTCCCCGCCGTCTCCGGCGTCTGGGGCAAGCCTACCTGCGTCAACAACGTCGAGACCCTGTGCAACGTGCCCGCCATCATAGGCAACGGGGTTGCCTGGTATCAGGGGCTGGCGCTGCCGGGCTCCGAAGATCACGGCACCAAGCTGATGGGTTTCTCCGGCAAGGTGAACAACCCTGGGGTCTGGGAGCTGCCGTTTGGCATCACGGCCCGCGAGCTGTTTGAAAACTACGCCGGTGGCATGAAGCCCGGCTACCGCCTCAAGGCGTGGCAACCGGGCGGCGCCGGTACCGGCTTCCTGCTGCCCGAGCACCTGGATGCCCAGATGTATGCCGGCGGCATCGGCAAGGTCGGCACCCGCATGGGCACAGGCCTCGCCATGGCGGTGGATGACAGCATCAACATGGTGGGGCTCTTGCGCAACATGGAAGAGTTCTTCGCCCGCGAATCCTGTGGCTGGTGCACCCCCTGTCGCGACGGCCTGCCCTGGAGCGTCAAGCTGCTGCGGGCGCTGGAGCGGGGCGAGGGTCAGCAAGGAGATCTGGCAACGCTGGAACAGCTGGTCAGTTTCCTAGGCCCGGGCAAGACCTTCTGTGCCCACGCCCCTGGCGCCGTCGAGCCGCTTGGCAGCGCTCTCAAGTATTTCCGCGCCGAGTTCGAGGCCGGGATCAAGGGACCGCAGGATAATCACAAGCTGCTCAAAGGGATCCAGCCCAATCTGCTGGGTGAACGCTGGTAAGACGAGGACGCAGGGCCGATGGGCGAAGCCTGATCGGCCGTTTCATGCAACACAGGTGCAAACCAGAGTTCACGAATGTTTGATGACGCCATTGTCTGATTACGCCTGCTGGCTAATCCAATCTGCGCGTTTTATCTAATTGATGTCAGGGAAGTTGTATGGCCACCATTTTTGTAGACGGTAAAGAGTACGAGGTAGACGGGGCAGACAACCTGCTGCAAGCCTGTCTCTCCTTAGGGCTGGACGTCCCCTATTTTTGCTGGCACCCGGCGCTGGGTAGCGTCGGCGCCTGCCGCCAGTGCGCGGTCAAGCAGTATCAGAATGCCGACGACAAGCGCGGCCGCCTGGTCATGTCCTGCATGACCCCCTCTACCGATGGCACCTATATCTCCATCGAGGACGAAGAGGCGAAAGAGTTCCGCAAGACGGTGGTGGAGTGGCAGATGACCAACCACCCCCACGACTGCCCGGTATGTGAAGAGGGTGGCGCCTGCCACCTGCAGGACATGACGGTGATGACAGGCCATAACAGCCGTCGCTACCGCTTCACCAAGCGCACCCACCAGAATCAGGAACTGGGGCCCTTCATCAATCACGAGATGAACCGCTGCATCGCCTGTTATCGCTGCGTGCGCTACTACAAGGACTACGCCGGTGGCGAGGATCTGGGTGTCTATGGCGCCCACGACAACGTCTATTTCGGCCGGGTCGAAGATGGCACCCTGGAGAGCGAGTTCTCCGGCAACCTGGTGGAGGTCTGCCCCACCGGCGTGTTCACCGACAAAACCCACTCCGAGCGTTACAACCGCAAGTGGGACATGCAGTTTGCCCCCAGCATCTGCCAGCAGTGCTCGGTCGGTTGCAACATCAGCCCGGGCGAGCGCTACGGCGAGCTGCGCCGCATCGAGAACCGCTTCCACGGTGGCCTCAACCACTACTTCCTGTGCGATCGCGGCCGCTTTGGCTATGGCTACGTCAATCTGGCGGATCGCCCGCGTCAGCCATTGCTGCGTGACGGCAACGACAAGCTGGCCATCACGGTGGACGGCGCCCTGAACCGCGCCGCCGACGCCCTGCGCACCGCGGCCGGCGTCATCGGCATCGGTTCTCCCCGCGCGTCGCTGGAGAGCAACTTCGCCCTGCGCGAGCTGGTAGGTGCCGACAACTTCTATTGCGGCGTCGAGCAGAGCGAGTGGGAGTGCCTGCAAAAGATGTTGCACATACTGCAACACGGCGGCATTCGCACGCCGAGCCTGCGGGACATGGAAGAGGCCGACGCCATTCTGGTGCTGGGTGAAGATGTCACCATGAGCGCCGCCCGCATCGCCTTGGCCCTGCGCCAGTCGGTCAAGGGCAAGGCGCGCGAGATCGCCCGCAAGATGAAGGTGGACTTGTGGCAGGTCGCTGCGGTGCAGACCCTGGGCCAGAATGAGCGCTACCCGCTGCTCATCACCAGCCTGGACAGCACCCGCCTCGACGACGTGGCGGCAGAAAAACTGCACGCCCCCCACGCGGATCAGGCCCGCCTCGGTTTTGCCATCGCCCATCTGCTCGACAGCTCGGCCCCGGCCCTGGCCGATCTCGGCCAAGAACAACAGGCGCAAGCCGCTCGCTGGGCCGACCTGCTTGGCAACGCCAAAAAGCCGCTCATCATCGCAGGCTCGGGCGCCCGCACCCCGGCACTGATCGAGGCTGCCAGCAACATAGCCCGTGCCCTCAAGGGCCGTGGCCAGGACGTCAGCCTGGCACTGGTGGCCCAAGAAGCCAACAGTCTGGGTCTGGCCATGCTGGATGCAGGCAAGTCGTCAGGCAAATCGCTGGAAGCTGCCCTCGAGCGCATCGAAGCCCAGGATAACCTGGCGCTGGTGACCCTGGAGAACGATCTCTATCGCCGCGCCCCGCGCAATCGGGTCGATGCGGCCATCGCCCGCCTGCAACACCTGCTGGTGGTCGATCATCAGGATACCCAGACCGCCCAGAAGGCCGATCTGGTGCTGCCTGCCGCCAGCTTTGCCGAGGCCGATGGTACCCTCGTCAATATGGAGGGCCGTGCCCAGCGCTACTTCCAGGTCTATGCGCCAGCCTTCTACAACGCCGACATCCAGATCCGGGAAGGGTGGCGCTGGCTGGCCGCGCTGCAGGGGGCTCTCGATCACAAGCCTCTGCGCTGGCAGAACCTTGACGAGATCAGCAGTGCCTGCGCCGCCTCGACGCAGCTGCTCGCCCCCATGCTGGAAGCCTCGCCCAACGCCGGGCTGCGGATCCGTGGCATGAAGCTGGCTCGTGAGCCGCACCGCTACAGCGGTCGCACCTCCATGCTGGCGGATCAGAACGTCAGCGAGCCGAGAGTGGCCCAGGATCCGGACTCCCCCTTCAACTTCTCCATGGAAGGCTATGCCGGAGCCCGCCAACCGATGCAACAGGTGCCGTTTGCCTGGGCGCCGGGCTGGAACTCCCCGTCAGCCTGGAACAAGTTCCAGGACGAGGTGGGCGGCAAGCTGCGCGCCGGTGATCCCGGTCGCCGCCTGCTGGAGCCGGGTGAAGACAATCTCGGCTGGTTTGATGCCATACCTGCCCCCTTCGCGGCTCAGGAAGCCCTGCAGGTGGTCAACTATGACCAGCTGTTTGGCGGCGAGGAGCTCTCCGCTCGCAGCCCGGTGATCCAGGCCCGCATGAACGAACCCGAACTGGTGCTGAACCCGGCCGATGCGGCTCGCCTTGCCCTCAACGCGGGCAACCAGGTGAGCTTCTCCTGGGGTGGCAACCACTGGCGCCTCAAGCTGCGGCTGAGCCATGCTCTGGCACAGGGTCTGCTGGGTCTACCGCTCGGCGTGAACGGTCTGCCGACCGCGCTGCAACAGGCCTACATCAACAACCTGCAGGAGGCGATCGCATGAGTGATTCCCTGATGGAGCTGCTGATTGAAGTCGGCAAGGCGCTGATCGTGCTGGTGGGGATAGTGGGGGCTGGCGCCTTCATGAGCTTCATCGAACGTCGCCTGCTGGCGCTGTGGCAGGATCGCTATGGCCCCAACCGGGTGGGCCCGTTCGGCCTGCTGCAGCTGGCGGCCGACATGGTCAAGATGTTCTTCAAGGAGGACTGGATCCCGCCGTTCGCGGATCGCCGGATCTTCATCCTGGCCCCCATCATAGCCTTCACCGCCTTTATTCTGGCGTTTGCCGTGGTGCCGCTCACCCCCACCTGGGGCGTGGCGGATCTCAACGTGGGCCTGCTCTACATACTGGCCATCGCGGGACTGGCGGTCTATGCCGTGCTGTTCGCCGGCTGGTCGAGCAACAACAAATACTCATTGCTCGGCAGCCTGCGCGCCTCGGCCCAGACTCTCTCCTACGAGGTGTTCCTGGGGCTCTCCCTGATGGGGATAGTGATCCAGACCGGCAGCTTCAACCTGAGAGACATAGTCGAGGCCCAGGCGGGCTTGTGGAACGTGGTGCCCCAGATCCTGGGCTTCATCACCTTCCTGTTTGCCGGCGTTGCCGTCACCCACCGCCACCCGTTTGACCAGCCGGAGGCAGAGCAGGAGCTCGCCGACGGCTATCACATCGAGTATGCGGGCATGAAATGGGGTCTCTTCTTCGTGGGCGAGTACATCGGCATAGTGCTGATCTCCTCCCTCATAGTGACCCTGTTCTTCGGTGGCTGGCACGGCCCCTGGTTGCCGCCCTTCATCTGGTTTGCCCTGAAGACCGCCTGCTTCATGGTGCTCTTCATCCTGCTGCGGGCCTCCCTGCCCCGTCCGCGTTTTGACCAGGTGATGTCCTTTGGCTGGAAAGTCTGCCTGCCGCTGACCCTGATCAACATGCTGATCACGGGTGCCGTGGTGCTGATGAGTGCGCAGTGAGGCCGGAATGGATATGAACATTGTGATGCCGTTTGGCTGGAACGTCTGCTTGCCTCGCGCCTTGTACCCCACTCGGGATGCAAGACACAGGGGCTGTGGTGCTGATGAATGTGCAGTGAGGCACGACTATGAAAATTGTTAGCATAATCAAGGGTGTCGGTACCCAACTTCGCAGTCTGGGCATGGTGTTTTCCCATGCCTGGCGCCCGCGCGAAACCCTGAGTTACCCGGAAGAGGCTGTCTATGCCGCCCCCCGTTTCCGTGGCCGCATCGTGCTGACCCGCGACCCGGACGGCGACGAGCGCTGCGTGGCCTGCAACCTCTGCGCCGTGGCCTGCCCGGTCGGCTGCATCTCGCTGCAGAAAGCGGAGCGGGACGATGGTCGCTGGTATCCGGAGTTCTTTCGCATCAACTTCTCCCGCTGCATCTTCTGCGGCCTGTGCGAAGAGGCCTGCCCCACCACCGCCATCCAGCTGACGCCGGATTTCGAGATGGGCGAATACCGCCGCCAGGATCTGGTGTACGAGAAGGAAGACTTGCTGATCAGCGGGCCCGGCAAATACCCGGATTACAACTTCTATCGCATGAGCGGTATGGCCATCGACGGCAAGCCGAAAGGGGATGCCGAGCACGAAGCCAAACCTATCGATGTCAAGAGCCTGCTGCCCTAGGAGTCAATCATGGAACTGGCATTTTATGCCGCGGCCCTGGTAGCCGTTTACAGCACGCTGCGGGTGATAAGCACCAGCAACCCGATGCATGCGCTGCTCAATCTCATTATTTCGCTCATCGCCGTGGCCATGATCTTCTTCTGTCTGGGTGCCTCCTTCGCGGGAGCCCTGCAGGTGATCGTCTACGCGGGCGCCATCATGGTGCTGTTCGTGTTCGTGGTGATGATGCTGAACCTGGGATCGTCCCAGGATCAGGAGAAGAACTGGCTCACCCCCACCACCTGGGTGGGTCCGGGTCTGCTCTCTCTCGTCCTGCTGGGCTTTCTGGCCTACGGCATCCTCGGCGTGACAGGGGGTCAGCTTGGTCTGACCGACGTCAGCGCGAAAGAGGTCGGCATCGCCCTGTTCGGCCCTTATGTGCTGGCGGTGGAGCTCGCTTCCATCCTGCTGCTGGCGGGTCTGGTGACCGCCTACCACCTGGGCCGTGAAGACAAGAGCGGGGAAGTGCTTTCCGTTCCCAAAACTGCCGTGCGCCCAGCACCAAGTCCATCTCAAGAAGGAGGTCAGCAATGAGTGGCATCCCCATGGAACACGGTCTGCTGCTGGCCGCCGTGCTGTTTTGCATCGGTTTGTGCGGTCTGCTGATCCGCCGTAACTTGCTGTTTATCCTCATGAGTATCGAGATCATGATGAATGCGTCCGCACTGGCGTTCGTGGTGGCTGGCAGCCGCTGGGCCCAGGCCGATGGCCAGATCATGTACATACTGGTGATTTCTCTGGCGGCAGCGGAGGCCAGTATCGGCCTGGCCCTGTTACTGCTGCTCTATCGTCGTTACCACACCCTCAACGTGGACACTGTGAGCGAGATGCGCGGATGAGCCTCTTATACCTGACTTTTCTATTTCCGCTGCTGGGATGGCTGGTGCTGGCCTTCTCCCTCGGCCGTTTCGGCGAGCGCAGCTCGGCGCTCATCGGCGTCGGCAGCATAGGGTTGTCGGCCCTCACCACCCTGTGGGTCGGCATCAATTTCCTCAATACCATGCCGGTCGGCGGTGTCTACACCCAGACCCTGTGGCAATGGATGTCGGTGGGCAGCTTCAATCCCACCTTCCGCCTGGCGCTGGACGGCCTGTCGCTGACCATGCTGGGGGTGGTGACCGGGGTGGGCTTCTTCATCCACCTGTTCGCCTCCTGGTACATGCGCGGAGAAGAGGGCTATTCCCGCTTCTTCACCTATACCAACCTGTTCATCGCCAGCATGGTGTTCCTGGTGCTGGCCGATGACCTACTGTTCGTCTACCTCGGCTGGGAAGGGGTGGGGCTGTGCAGTTACCTGCTGATCGGCTTCTACTACCGCAACCCGGCCAACGGGGCGGCCGCCCTGAAGGCGTTCGTGGTGACCCGGGTCGGCGACGTCTTCCTCGCCATCGGCCTGTTCGTCCTCTACCGGGAGCTGGGCACCCTCAACATCCATGAGCTGCTGGTGCGCGCCCCCGCGATGTTCGCCGAGGGATCCCCTGCCCTGTCGTTCGCCTGCCTGATGCTGCTCGGCGGCGCCGTCGGTAAATCGGCCCAGCTGCCGCTGCAAACCTGGCTGGCGGATGCCATGGCGGGCCCGACGCCTGTCTCTGCCCTGATCCACGCCGCGACCATGGTGACCGCCGGTGTCTATCTCATCGCCCGTACCCACGGCCTCTTCCTGCTGGCCCCCGAGATCCTGCATCTGGTGGCACTGGTCGGTGCCATTACCCTGGTGCTGGCGGGTTTTGCGGCCCTGGTACAGACCGACATCAAGCGGATCCTGGCTTACTCCACCATGAGCCAGATAGGCTACATGTTCCTGGCCCTCGGGGTCGGCGCCTGGGAAGGGGCCATCTTCCACCTGATGACCCACGCCTTCTTCAAGGCGCTCTTGTTCCTCTCCGCCGGTGCCGTCATAGTCGCGACACACCACGAGCAGAACATCTTCAAGATGGGAGGCCTGCGCAAGAGTCTGCCGCTGGTCTATGCCTGCTTCCTGGTGGGGGGCTCGGCGCTGGCCGCGCTGCCGCTGGTCACGGCCGGTTTCTACAGTAAAGACGCCATCCTGTGGCAGGTGCAGGCATCCGGCCAGACCACACTGTTGTGGGCCGGTCTGGTGGGGGCCTTCCTGACCTCACTCTACACCTTCCGCCTCATCTTCATCGCCTTCCACGGCAAGGTGCAGACCGAGGCCCACGCCGGCCACGGTCTGGCCCACCAGCTGCCGCTGCTGGTGCTGCTGGTGCTCTCCACCGGGATCGGGGCCCTGATAGTGCCGCCGCTAGCCGGAGTACTGCCGGCCGGGCCGGGAGATCACATAGAAGCGGGTCGTCATGCGCTGGAAATAGCCTCCGGCATAGTCGCCATCGCGGGCATAGCCCTGGCCGCCTTCCTGTTCCTGGGTGAGCGTCGACTGGCCACCAGCGTGGCGAACAGCGCGCCTGGCCGTCTGCTCAGCACCCTCTGGTTCAATGCCTGGGGCTTTGACTGGTTGTACGATCAGCTGTGGGTCAAGCCTTACCTGCTCAGCACCCGTCTGCTCGGCAAGGATCCGCTGGACTGGATGATGAACCTGCCGGCCTGGCTGGCACAGAGTGGCCACCAGCTGTTGGCCTGGACCGTTTCCGGCAAGTTGCGCTGGTATGCAGCCTCCATGGGGATGGGCGCCGCCCTGATCCTGGCCCTGCTGCTGCTCGGCTGATCCCGTGATGCAGCCCCTGAACTCGCAGCAAGCCCACGGGCCTGCACAGTGACTAGAACATAGACGAGAGCTGATATCGTGACCTTACTCTGGATCTTGTTAATACCCTTCATCGGCGGTCTGCTCTGTTGGCAGACGGAGCGCTTCGGTGAATACTTCGTGCGCTGGGTCGCCCTGCTGTCCATGAGCGCCTGCCTGCTGCTCTCCGGCGCCATCTGGTGGAGCGGTGACTTTTCCCTTGCAACCCAGACGGGCGTGTCCGCCTGGGCCGCCGAACTGCAGTTGCCCTGGATCCCCCGCTTCGGCATCTCCCTGCATCTGGCGGTGGATGGCTTGTCGCTCTTGATGGTGATGCTCACCTGCTTCATCGGCGTGCTGGCCATCCTCTGTTCCTGGAAGGAAATCGTGCAGCGCATCGGCTTCTTCCACCTGAACCTGCTCTGGATCCTGGGGGGTGTGCTCGGCGTCTTCATGGCGCTGGATCTGTTCCTGTTCTTCTTCTTCTGGGAGATGATGCTGGTCCCCATGTACTTCCTGATCGCGCTGTGGGGCCACTCGGTCACCGACGGCAAGTCCAGGATCAACGCGGCCACCAAGTTCTTCATCTACACCCAGGTCAGCGGCCTCATCATGCTGGTCGCCATCCTGGGTCTGGTGCTGACCCACCACGCCGCCACCGGCGTGTTCACCTTTGACTATCAGGACTTGCTCAACACCCCGATGAGCAAGGGCGTCCAGTGGTTGCTGATGCTGGGCTTCTTCATCGCCTTCGCGGTCAAGATGCCGCTGGTACCGCTGCACGGCTGGCTGCCGGATGCCCACAGTCAGGCGCCGACCGCGGGTTCCGTGGACCTGGCCGGCATCTTGCTGAAAACCGCCGCCTACGGTCTGCTGCGCTTCGCCCTGCCGCTGTTCCCGGAGGCCTCCGCCGAGTTCGCCCCCTACGCCATGCTGCTGGGCCTGGTCGGCATCGTTTACGGCGCCATAGTGGCGTTCGCCCAGACCGACATCAAGCGGCTGGTGGCCTACACCAGCATCTCCCACATGGGCTTCGTGATGATCGCCATCTACTCGGGTAGCGAGCTGGCGCTGCAAGGCGCCGTGGTGCAGATGATAGCCCACGGCCTCTCCGCCGCCGGCCTCTTCATCCTGTGCGGTCAGCTCTACGAGCGGCTGCACACCCGTGACCTGCGCCTGATGGGCGGCCTGTGGGGCCGGTTGCGCTACCTGCCCGGCGTCATGCTGTTCTTCTCGGTGGCCTCCCTTGGCATGCCGGGTACCGGCAACTTCGTCGGCGAGTTCCTGATCCTCATCGGCAGCTTCCAGGTCGCTCCTATCATCACCATCATCGCCACCTTCGGTCTGGTGCTGGCATCCGTCTACTCCCTCATCATGCTGCAACGGGCCTGCTTCGGCGCGCCCAAGGACGACAAGATCCTCAAGGGACTGGACAGCCGCGAGCTCGCCATGATGCTGACCATAGCCGGCCTGCTGGTGCTGCTCGGTGTCTATCCCCAGCCGGTGCTCGATACCGCAGGCAGCAGCCTGATGAGCGTGCTGCACTGGTACGCACTGCCGTCCGCCGGAGCGTTGCAATGAACCTGACTGTTTCCCGACCGCTGGCCCTGTTGCCTTACTTGTCCATTACAGGAGCACTGCAATGACATTCACAGCTTCTCAACTGCTGGCCCTGTTGCCCCTGCTGCTGACCACGGGGGCCATGCTGGCCCTGATGCTGGCCATCGCCTGGCGGCGCTGTGACGACACAGCCTTCGTCGTCACCATAGCGGGCCTCAACCTGGCGCTCTTCTCCCTGCCCATCGTGATGGCGCAGGGTGATCAGGGGGTCACTCCGCTGCTGCAGATAGACGGCTACGCCGTCTTCTACATGGGGCTGGTGCTCATCGGCGCCCTGGCCACCTGCACCTTCGGTCGCTCCTGGCTCAAGGGCTATCCGGACAACCGGGAAGAGTTCTACCTGCTGCTGCTGATCGCCACCGCCGGCGGCCTGGTGCTGGCCGGTTCCCGCCACCTCGCCTCCCTGTTCATCGGGATCGAGATGCTGACCCTGCCCATGTTCGGTCTGGTGGGCTACGCCTACCGCGAGCGCCATTCGCTGGAGGCCAGCATCAAGTACATGGTGCTCTCCGCCGCCGCCACCGCCTTCCTGCTGTTTGGCATGGCGCTGCTCTATGCCCAGGCGGGCAGCCTGAGCTTCAGCGATCTCGGCCTGACCCTGGCCACCACCCCGGCTCACCACCCGCTGCTGATGGGCGGTCTGGGACTGATGCTGGTGGGGTTTGCCTTCAAGCTCTCCCTGGCCCCCTTCCACCTCTGGACACCTGACGTGTACGAAGGCGCCCCGGCACCTGTGGCCACCTTCCTGGCCACCGTCAGCAAGATAGCCGTGTTCTGCGTGCTGTTGCGCTTCTACCTGGCGGTGCCTGCGGCGGGAGATCCCATGATCCACTGGCTGCTGGCCGCCATGGCGGTCGTCTCCATCGTCATCGGCAACCTGCTGGCCCTGCTGCAGACCAACATCAAGCGGATGATGGGTTACTCCTCCATCTCCCACTTCGGTTATCTGCTGGCGGTGATCGTCGCCAGCCGCCTCGGCCAGATGCCGGTGGAAGCGGCCGGTGTCTACCTGCTGATGTACCTGTTCACCAGCCTGGGGGCCTTCGGCGTCATCAGCATGATGTCCAGCCCCTATCGCGGCAAGGATGCGGACTCCCTGCACAGCTACCGTGGTCTGTTCTGGCACCGCCCCTATCTGACCGCCGTCATGACGGTGATGATGTTGTCGCTCGCGGGTATCCCCATGACGCTGGGCTTCATCGGCAAGTTCTATCTCATCGGGGTGACGGTTGATGCCAAGCTGTGGTGGCTCTCTGGCGCCATAGTGCTGGGCAGCGCCCTGGGTCTCTATTACTACCTGCGCGTCATGGTCACCCTCTATCTGCGGGAACCCGGCATGCAGCTGCGCGATGCCAAGGCCGACTGGGCCGTCTCCTCGGGCGGCATGGTGGTCCTGCTCTCCGCCATCATAGTGGTGGCGCTGGGCATCTACCCCCAACCCGTCATCAGCCTGGTGCAGGGCTTCCAGAACGTGGTCTTGCGCTAACCCGCCCTGATGGCCAATGCCCCTTGTGTCAGGTACCATTGGCCATCTTCCAGAGATGAAAAAATCCGAAACCAGCTTGGCTGGTTTCGGATTAATGTGATTGTCAGCAGATGAAACCTACAGATTCAGAATAGGACTTTAGTCGACACATTCCATTAATGTGTTTATTAAGACCCTTTATATTTATGACAAGAATCTATTTTCTCAACGTGAAATCATAGTTCCCCTCACCATTATAAGAATAAACATTAAACCGATAATAACCACTACTTGCAACATAGTTAATCGCTTCATTCGAGGTGACGCTTGTTGATGTTGCCACAGCTATCCAAGTACTATTCTGCCATTTTTCCAGTGACAAATCGAAATCAGCATTGCCGGGGCCGGTCAACACACCACTCAGGGCTCCACCATCATATTGAAACCAGCTGCCATTCGGAATGATATGACTAACGCCCTTCCCACTCAGATAACCTGAATAATTTTCCTCTTGATTTGAATTACCCTTGCCACCGATGTCAAATGTCATTTGACTTGAGACAGCGCTGATATTAGTCAGCTCCAACCCTGAATCAGCACCACTCCACCAGCGTGAATTGGTTCCTCGGCTGGACAGCGCATTGGGTTGAGTATCACCGAAAGTGTCTTGCCCAGAAGCATGATACATATCATAAGCATCACCAAGATTAGTATTTTTTTCTGGGTCACGATTCCCATCCGCATGCTCCATCTGAACATATGGATACCACTCATTATTATTGGAGCCATTAGGATCAACATGCCATACAATCAGACCTTGACCTGGCATATACTGATTTTGCCCGACTTGCGTTCTTGTCTCTATATAAAAAGCCTCACCAGCTTTATTCGGGTTGGACCAGCGGTATAGTGTGTTGCTGTTAGCCTGGTGACTCAATAGACCTGAAGGAGCATTGCTGTTAACCGCAGGATTGAGCTCGGTGATCGTTTCCCAGCCACTCAGTGAGCGAAAGTAGCCATTGGGTGGAACTGGTTTTTTATGTCTGTTACCGGTTACACCGCCATATCCCATAATGCAGTGCGAGCCAGCGGATCCTCCTGAGCTGCCATCGTAATCGTAAAGATCAGGCCAGCCGAACAACAGGTGTCCTGACTCGTGGATGAAGGTCCCGATAGATAAACTGCTATCCATGTTGGAGATCTGGTATTTGGATGCACAGACCCCATCAGCACACCAGCGGTTCAAGCCACCTTGATGAGGCCATAGGCCCTGAGCCCAGCCACCACCAGTACTGCCAGAATAGAACACGTTCAAACCACGAATATTGCCGTCACTATCTTTCGAGATGGTCGAAAAGTCGAAGCCTTCGGTGTATTCAAGCCAATCCAGAGCTTCGGCTATCAACTCTCTTGCTCTGGCACCATAGGTTATCGTGGGGTCTGTGTAGTAGGACTTATATTTCTTGGCCGTATAATATCCAACAACAGTATTGGTATAGTCTAATTTATTACCAGACACAGCACGAAAATAGTCCCGGATTGATTGTGCATTTCCATAGCCTGTGTAACCGATTTGGTTGGTGTAGTTGATGACCTCACTGGGTGGAATAGAACTGGATTCATCAGGAAACTGAATTAATATGGTCAACCCTCGAACATTACCTGTTACATTGGCATATTGATTGGCAAAAACACTGATTTTTGGTGACTGGGGTTGATATTGTAAAATTTGTAATTGCTTGGCGTTACGTTGCACGATAGAACGCTTGGCATGTTGAGGAATATCGGTGCCCTTCTGTATGGACCTGGTGCTAACACCATTCGACTTGGTAACTAGAATTCCGGTCGACTCAAACATTTCTCCATTTTCTGAAAGCTTGGCATAAGCGTAACCTTTCAGGGTATTGTCATAGATAACCGGATAGCCATCTTTAGTACGTTGATCTGCGTAAAGAGTTGAACCATTGAGGATCAACTCAAGTGTCGAACCATCCGGCTGCGTAACCGTGTGATGATAGTTGACATAAGGTATTGCAGCCTCCGTTTGAACAGTGAACATTACTGACCCTAGGATGGTTAAAATATTTAACCATCCTGTTCTTCCATTTTTCATTTTATCTTCCTTGTGAGTCCCGTGCAGAGTAAGTCTTATATCCAGTTCACCAAGGGATCAAATTTTATTTTTAAACTGGGATGTGTGTAACCATTCACCGACGTGAATTCAAACAAAACCATGTCATTTTTTGTGTAAGTGGGAGCGTTATATCCCAGGTTAGGGAATCGCCCAGGTATTCCCATGACATTGGGCTTTATCGGCAAGTCCCATCTACGTGACGGTCAAAGTCCGGCTGTGGTGGCGCTGGGCATCTACCCCCAACCCGTCATCAGCCTGGTGCAGGGCTTCCAGAACCTGGTACTGCGCTAAGTAACGCCTCTGCCAGAAACACAAAACCGGCCCAGGTGGCCGGTTTTTTATTGCTGGTTGAGCAAGAGCACGGCCGCAAGGTGGCAAGCTCTTTTTTTATGCGTATTTATAACCACTTATGTCACATCGCAGGTCACCGCTGAGTATCATCACCCCGCCCCTTGCTGATATATTCATGAAATACAGGAATGGAGCCAGGAGCCATGACGCAACCCTCCTTTTGCCTCTTTGATACCCGCTCACTGGTCGATGCACTGCTCCCCTATCGAGGCGGTCGGCTCGATGTGTTGCTGGCCGAACAGGATATCGACCGTGTCGCCGAGCTGCAGCAAGAGTGCCGGCAGCTGGCGATTTCGCTTTCCGGCGCCATCTTTCCCCGCCTCATCAGCCGACAGGGTTTTCATGACAGGGGCGCCTGGTTGCTGCCCCGTCCGTCATCCCACGATCCCCGGCTGATCTCGTTACCCCAAAATGACGATGCAGACCGGCTTGCCGCCATGCTCTGCGAACAGCTGGCGCCCCGGCTCGCGCAATGGCCGGATCCGGCCCGCCCCCCCACCCTCTTTCTGACCTTCGATGCCATGATCCCCAACATCGCCTCCATCCTCGAGGGGATCTATCTCAGGCTGGCGGACAGGGTCAACTACGCAGGCGTCAATGCGGGCAGCGGCCAGTTCAAGGCCATGCCCTGCCTGTTCGACAGCCAGACCCTGACGAGTCAGGCGGTCATCTGCAGCCTACTGCCCCATCACAGCTATCCCCTGCTGGAGCATGGCTATCAACTCATGGCCCAGCCCATGCTCGCCACCAGTACGGAGGGCAACAAGGTCTCCTTCATCGACTGGGAGCCCGCCTTCAGCCGCTACCAGTCGCTTGTCCGGCAACAATTTCAGCAGGCGCTGACCCAGGCGCAGTTCTATCAGTACGGCGTCCACCTGCCGCTGGGTCTGCTGCGGGCCAATGGCGACGTGGTCGTGAGGATCCCGGTCACAGTCACCGAAGAGGGCGCCCTGCTCTGTGTCGGCGAGGTGCCGGATCACAGCATTCTCACCCTGCTCAAGGCCCCCCATAGCCCGACCGCCCATGCCATCGAACTGGCCGGCAAGCTCCGCCAGCACGGCCCGGTCGACACACTGGAGCTCTATTACTGCGCCGGCCGTCAGCAGCATTTTGGCCAGCAGAGCGAGCTCGAGCTGAGCACGCTGTTTACCCATAGCGGCGCCCGCGAGCTGGTCGGCGCCCTCTCACTCGGCGAGATTGGCAGTTTGCGGGCGGGGGATTATCCCCTCTTCCACAATGGCGCCATTCTCTGCAACGGAGCAACGCCGTCATGAACAACGACCATGCCATGGCCATCGTCTGCGATCTCGCCCTCTGCATTGGACGCGAGGTGACCCTGGATGCCTTGCTGACCAAGGTGCTGCAACGCTTTCTGTTTCACTGCGCCTGCCCGGTTGGTCTCGTGCTGCAGCAGTTGCCGCAGGGGGAGTACAAGATCGTCAAGGCCATCGGGGACGAGCAGTTGATCCAGCAGCACGGGCAACCACTGGTGCTGCCCGCCTGGGTCAGTGGCGGCGAGCAGTGCACCCTGCACGGCCCCATCCCCCTGCCCGGCTCCCGCCCCTATCCCTTTGCCTACCGCTTGCGGATCGAAGGGGGCTACCTCATGCTGCTGCTCTCCCCCAGAGCCGAACAAGAGGGTGAACAGCTGTGCCACCTGTTCAGCCCCATCCTCGGCAACCTGGCTCGCGCCATCCAGCTGTGCCGGGACAGCGAGCAGCTGGCCCTGCGTCAGCAGGCGGAGCTGGTGGACATGCAGCGCTTCAACGAATCCCTGCTCAAGGCGATCCCCATTCCCGTGTTCTACAAGGACGTCGAGGGGCGCTTCATCAGTTGCAACCCGACCTTTACCCAGATCACCGGCATCAGCAAGGCAGAGCTGCTGGGGAAACGCGTGGATGAAATTCTACCGCCCGAGATGGCGGACGAGTACAGCCAGCGGGACATGGAGGTACTGCGCAGCAAGCAACCGCAATATTTCGAGCACAGTCTGCTCGATCGCAGCGGCCACCGTTATCAGGTGCTCAACTTCAAGGATCTCTTCTATGACCATCAGGGCAAGGTGGCCGGCATCATAGGAGCACTGGTCGATATCACCCATATCAAGGAGAGCGAGCAGCATCAGCGCACCTTGCTGTTTCAAACCATAGCGGCGCTCTCCTCCGCCATCGCCCACAAGGATCCCGGCACGGCCGGCCATGAAAGGCGCGTACACGACCTGGCGCTGGCCATAGGTCAACACCTGCAACTGCCACAGGAGCGGCTGGATGGGCTCGGTCTCGCGGCCATGGTGCACAACATAGGCCTGCTGCAGATCCCGGCCGAAATCCTCACCCGCCCCCGTGAGCTCAGGCCGGTGGAGTTTGAACTGATCAAGCTGCACCCTCAGGCCGGCTGTGACATCCTGCAGCAGATAGATTTCCCCTGGCCCATCGCCACCATAGTGCAGCAGCATCACGAAAACATGGACGGCAGCGGCTACCCACAGGGCCTGCAGAGTGATGCCATCTGCCTGGAGGCCAGGATCATCCGGGTGGCGGACTCGCTGGCTGCCATGACGGCGCACCGCCCCTTCCGCCGCGCCATGTCGCTGACCGATGCCTTCGCCCAGCTGGCGCGCTATGCCGGCGTCCACTATGACGAGCAGGTGGTGAACGCCTGTCTCGCCGTGTGGCAGGCGGGCTACCGTTTCACTACCAGCTGATCAGCCGCAGGAGCACAGATGACTTCAAGACCGGAACCCTCATCCCGCCATCAGCTCGACGCCCAGCTGCCGTTGCCCGCTGGCCCTCTCTTCACTCAGGTGATGGATCAGCTGCCCTATCGCGTCCTGCTCAAGGATACCCGCTCCGTCTTCACCGCCTGCAACCGGCTGCTGGCCGATGATCTCGCCCTGGAGCCGGCCCAGATCATCGGCAAGTGCGATACCGATTTTTTCCCGGCCGAACTGGCCCAGCGCTATCGGGATGACGATCTCAGGGTCATGACCAACGGCACAACGCACCGGCACGAAGAGCCCTACCTCAAGGGCGGCGAGGCCCGCTGGCTCAGCACCACCAAGTTTCCCCTGCGCGATGAGCTGGGCCAGGTGATCGGCGTCGGGGTCTTTTTCGATGACATCACGGAGAAGAAACAGCAGCAGGAGCAGTTGCTGCAATATACCTGGACCCTGGAGGCCATTGGCCGAGCCCACCATGCCATGCTCAGGCAGGGGGATGAGCAGATGCTGCTGCAGGAGATCTGTGACGCCATCACCTTCGATGGCCGCTTTCCCCTCGTTACCGTGCTGCAGGAGGCCGCGGAGTCGGATGCGCTGCAGATCCTGGCGCAGGCGGGCAACGCCGTCTGGTTTGCCAACGACCGCTGGCTCACCCGGGATCCTGCCTTGCGTCAGGCCATTCGCGATGACGAACCACGCAACGAAGCACTGGCGAGCGAGATTGTCCATCACTCGGCCACCTTGCGGGCCCGCCTGCTGCTCCCGCTGCCGTGGCATTCCAGCGTGCGGGGCGCCCTGCTCATCCACAGCCCACAGGCCAGGGCCTTCACCGAGGAGGAGGTGCGACTGTTCAGCCAGCTGGCCGATTACCTGGCCTATGGCCTGCACGCCCGTGGCACTCAACAGGCCTATCTCGCCGCACAGCGGGACAAGGTGCTGCATGCCCGTCAGCTGGAGCTGGCGCTGGAGGATGCCCTGGGGGCCATCGCCGCCGTACTGGAACAACGCGACCCCTACACAGCCGGTCACCAGAAGCATGTCGCCACCCTGGCCATGGCCATAGGCCGCGAGCTGGTACTGGGCGACAAACAGCTGCGCGGCCTCTATCTGGGGGCCATGGTGCACGACATCGGCAAGATCCAGGTACCGGTCGACATCCTCACCAAACCGGGCAGGCTGACCCCCCAGGAGTTCAACCTGGTCAAGGAGCACCCGGGCGCCGGTTACCAGGTCCTCAAGGACATCGCCTTCCCCTGGCCCATCGCCCAGATGATCCACCAGCATCATGAGTATCTCGACGGCTCAGGCTATCCCGAGGGTCTCGCGGGGGATCAGATCTTGCTGGAGGCGCGCATTCTCACCGTGGCCGACATTGTCGAGTCCATGTCTTCGGATCGTCCCTACCGCGCCGCCCTCGGCATTCCCCAGGCCAGGGCTCACATCATACGGATGCGGGGAGCCCAGCTGGACGAGGCCGTGGTGGATGCCTGCCTGCGCATTCTGGATCGGGGGGATTTCACCCCCCACGAGCTGGGCAACGGCTAGCAGGAGGCAGAGATAAAAAACCGGCCTGCTGGCCGGTTTTTTATTGTTGCAGGTTGCGCTGCGGGATTAACCCAGTTGCACCCGGGCGTTGCGGAACATCCGCATCCAGGCACCGTCCTCGCCCCAGTTGTCTGGGTGCCAGGAGTTGGCCACGGTGCGGAACACCCGCTCCGGGTGCGGCATCATGATGGTGGCGCGACCGTCTGTGGTGGTCACGGCACTGATGCCGTCCGGCGAGCCGTTCGGGTTGGCCGGGTACTGCTCGGTCACGCTGCCACGGTTGTCCACGAAGCGCAGTCCCACCAGACCACTGGCTTGCAACGCGCTCAGGTGAGCGGCATCACGCACCTCCACTCGCCCTTCCCCGTGGGAGACGGCAATGGGCATCACTGAACCCGCCATGCCGGCGAAGAAGGCAGACGGTGACTCCTGCACCTCCACCAGGCTGAAGCGCGCCTCGAAACGCTCGGAGCGGTTGCGCACGAAACGCGGCCACAGATCGGCTCCCGGGATCAGGGTGCGCAGGTTGGACATCATCTGGCAGCCGTTGCACACGCCCAAGGAGAGGGTGTCGCCACGCTCGAAGAAGCGCTGGAACTGCTCGCGGGCGTTGTCGTTGAACAGGATGGACTTGGCCCAACCCTCACCAGCCCCCAGCACGTCGCCGTAGGAGAAGCCGCCACAGGCCACCAGGCTCTGGAACTCTTCCAGCTTGATGCGGCCGCTGAGGATGTCGCTCATGTGGACGTCGACTGCCGCAAAGCCGGCCCGATCAAACGCCGCCGCCATCTCCACGTGGGAGTTGACCCCCTGCTCGCGCAGCACCGCCAGACGGGGGGAGACCCCGCGGGCGATATAGGGCGCAGCCACGTCGTCGGACGGGTTGTAGCTCAGTTTGGCCTGCAGACCCGGATCCGTGGCGTCCTGACGGGCGGCATGTTCTTGATCGGCGCACGCCGGGTTGTCGCGCAGACGCTGCATCTGCCAACTGGTCTCGCCCCAGAGGGTGCGAAGCGCAGTGCGGCTGGCGCGATACACTTCCTGGCCCGCGCGCTGCAGGGTGATGTGATCCCCCTCGCGCACCGTGCCCAGCACGTGGGAGCAGGCGGCCAGGCCGTGACCGGCCAACAGTGTCATCACGGCTTCCTTGTCGTCGCGACGCACCTGGATGACGGCACCCAGCTCCTCGTTGAACAGCGCCGGCAGCAGTTCGCCACCGATGCGATCGAGCTGGATGTCGAGGCCGCAGTGACCGGCGAAGGCCATCTCGGTCAGGGTGACGAAGAGGCCGCCGTCGGATCTGTCGTGATAGGCGATCAGTTTGCGATCGGCCACCAGCGCCTGAATGGCGTTGAAGAAGCCTTTCAGCTGGACCGGATTGTCGAGATCCGGCGCCTTGTCCCCCAGCTGGCGGTAGACCTGGGCCAGGGCGGAGGCGCCGAGACGCTGCTTGCCGTTGCCAAGATCGATGAGGATAAGGTCTGTCTCACCGAGATCGGTACGCAGTTGCGGAGTGACGGTATTGCGCACATCCTCGACACGGGCAAAGGCGGTGATGAGCAGGGAGAGCGGCGAGGTGACGCTCTGTTCCTTGCCATCCTGCTGCCAGCGGGTCTTCATGGACATGGAGTCCTTGCCAACCGGGATCGTGATGCCAAGGGCCGGACAGAGCTCCTCGCCCACCGCCTTGACTGCCTCATAGAGGCCGGCATCCTCACCCGGATGGCCGGCTGCGGACATCCAGTTGGCGGAGAGCTTGACCCGCTTGAGCGATCCTATGTGAGCCGGTGCCAGGTTGGTGAGCGCTTCGGCCACCGCCATGCGGGCCGACGCGGCATGGGAGAGCAGCGCCACCGGGGTGCGCTCGCCCATGGACATTGCCTCACCATGATAGCCGTCGTAGGTGGCGGCGGTGACGGCGCAATCGGCTACCGGGATCTGCCAGGGGCCGACCATCTGGTCACGGTTGACCAGACCGGTCACGCTGCGATCACCTATGGTGATGAGGAAGGATTTCTCCGCCACGGCCGGCAGACGCAGTACCCGCTCGGCTGCCTCGGAGAGGGTGGTGCCATCGAGCTGCAACGGCTTGCCCTGGGCAGGCAGGGTGACCACATCACGGTGCATCTTGGGCGCCTTGCCCAGCAGCACGTCCAGCGGCAAGTCGATGGGCTGGTTGTCAAAGTGGCTATCGGAGAGGGTGAGGTGCTTCTCTTCGGTGGCGATGCCGATGACGGCATAGGGCGCGCGCTCACGCTCGCACAGCGCCTTGAACAGCGGCAGCTTGTCCTGCGCCACCGCCAGCACGTAACGCTCCTGGGACTCGTTGCACCAGATCTCCAGCGGGCTCATGCCAGGCTCGTCGCTCTGGATGGCGCGCAGATCGAAACGACCGCCGCGCTCACCGTCGTTGACCAGCTCCGGCATGGCGTTGGAGAGGCCACCGGCCCCCACGTCATGGATGAAGACGATGGGGTTGTCGTCCCCCAGCTGCCAGCAGCGATCGATCACCTCCTGGCAACGGCGCTCCATCTCGGGGTTGTCACGCTGGACCGAGGCAAAGTCGAGATCTTCGGCCGACTGACCGGAGGCCATGGAAGAGGCTGCGCCGCCCCCCAGGCCTATGTTCATGGCCGGGCCGCCCAGCACTATGAGGGCAGCCCCGACCGGGATCTCCCCTTTCTGGACGTGTTCGGTGCGGATGTTGCCTATCCCGCCCGCCAGCATGATGGGCTTGTGATAGCCGCGCACCTCGACGCCGTTGTGGCTCGGCACCTCCTCTTCGAAGGTGCGGAAGTAGCCGAGAATGGCCGGACGACCGAATTCGTTGTTGAAGGCGGCGCCGCCGAGCGGCCCCTCCTGCATGATGTCAAAGGCGCTGACGATGCGGCTCGGTTTGCCAAAGTCCTGCTCCCAGGGCTGCTCGAAACCGGGGATGCGCAGGTTGGAGACGGTGAAGCCCACCAGACCCGCCTTGGGCTTGGCACCACGGCCGGTCGCCCCCTCGTCGCGGATCTCGCCGCCGGAGCCGGTGGCCGCCCCCGGGAAGGGGGAGATGGCGGTCGGGTGGTTGTGGGTCTCCACCTTCATCAGGATGTCGACGCGCTCCTGATGATACTGGTACTCACCGCTGGCGGGGCTCGGGAAGAAGCGGCCACCCTGGCTGCCTTCCATCACGGCGGCGTTGTCTTTATAGGCAGACAGGACATGATCCGGCGTCTGCTCGAAGGTGTTCTTGATCATCTTGAACAGCGACTTGGGCTGCTGTTCACCGTCTATGGTCCAGTCGGCGTTGAAGATCTTGTGACGACAGTGCTCCGAGTTTGCCTGGGCAAACATGTAGAGCTCAATGTCGTTGGGGTTGCGACCAAGCTTGGTGAAGTTCTCCACCAGATAGTCGATCTCGTCATCGGCCAGCGCCAGACCCAGAGCGACGTTGGCAGAGGCCAGGGCGCTGCGGCCACCGGCCAGCACATCCACCTGGGTGAAGGGACGTGGCGCCTGGTGCGAGAACAGGGCGGCTGCCTCGTTCATCTCGGCAAACACCACTTCCATCATGCGATCGTGCAGCACGGCGGCAACGTCAGCGCACTGGGCCTGGGTCAATTCGCCCTTGGCCTGCACGTAATAGGCGATGCCGCGCTCCAGCCGCTTGACCTGGGTCAGGCCGCAGTTGTGGGCTATGTCGGTTGCTTTGGAAGACCAGGGGGAGATAGTGCCGGGGCGGGGGGTAACGAGAAACAGCTGACCGCTGGGGGTGTGTTCGGGGATGGTCGGGCCGTAGCGCAGAAGCTGGCCCAATGTCGCTCGCTCGGGCGGTGACAGCGGGCTCGAGAGCTCGGCGAAGTGCACATATTCGGCATAGACATCCTCTATCTCTACTCCGCTCTCTACTCCACTCTCCTTTCTCATCTGTGCGAAGCGTTGCAGCAGTTTTTGGACACGAAAATCAGACAGTGCTGGGGCACCACGCAAGATATCCATATGACCTTTCTCACCAAGTGTTAAAGTGGGGGGGAATTGAGACGCGCGTATTATAGGGATCAGGCCGACGCCGGACAAACGTTTTTCTTGATTTGCCAAGTGTGACTCGGTGCACACTCTCTGGTATAAAGGTCCCTCTTTTTTGACAAATGCCGATTTTTTCAACAAGGGTACTCACCTACTTGCGCTGCATTTTTCGACTGTTTATCGGGCTGATGTTGCTGCTGACCCTGGTCGGCTGTGACTTCTACACCCCCTCCAGCCAGCTGGAACAGATCCGCCAACGGGGCGAGATCCGGGTTGGCACCATCTATGGCCCCACCTCCTATTACCAGCGTGACGAGACCGCCCAGGGCTTCGATTACGAGCTGGCGAAAAGCTATGCCGACTGGTTGGGCGTCAAGCTCACCATAGTCCCCGTCTACTCCACCGCCGAACTGGTCGAGCTGCTCAAGAAGGGCAAGCTGGATCTCGCCGCCGCCGCCATCGTGGTCACTCCGGAGCGGCGTGCCCTGTTTCGCTTCGGCCCCGGCTTTTATCAGGTCTCCCCCAAGCTGGTCTATCGCAACGGCTCCCCCAAGCCCAAGGGGATTGGTGATCTCAAGGGCTCCATAGTGGTGCCTGCCGGCTCCACCGGGGAAGATCTGCTCAAGGAGCTCGGCAAACAGCACCCCAACCTGAAGTGGAGCACCAACCGGGACGCGGATGTGGAAGAGCTGCTCAAGCAGGTGGCCGACGGCAAGATTGACTACACAGTGGTGCAGGATACTGTGCTGGCCCGTACCCAGCGCTACTACCCCGAGCTCACCGAGGGGCTGACCCTCTCCAAGAACCAGACGGTGGCCTGGGCCATGACCAAGCTGCCCGATGACAGCCTCTACGCCAGCATCATCGACTTCTTCGGCCAGCGCTTCATGGATGGCGCCATTGCCAAGCTGGACGAGAAGTACTTCGGCCACGTGCAGAACTTCGACTTCGTCGACACCCGCACCTTCCTGCAACGGGCCAAGAGTCTGCTGCCCAAGTATCAGGATCTGTTCAAGACCCACGCCAGCGTGGTGGATTGGCGCCTGCTGGCCGCCATCAGCTATCAGGAGTCCCACTGGGATCCGGAGGCGCGCTCCTACACGGGCGTGCGCGGCATGATGATGCTGACCGAACCCACCGCCAAGGCGATGGGGGTCAACAACCGGCTGCACCCGGAGGAGAGCATCAAGGGCGGTGCCCGTTATCTGCAACAGATGATGGAGAAGGTGCCCGCCTCAGTGCCCGATGACGAGAAGGTGTGGTTTGCCCTCACCGCCTACAACATCGGCTACGGCCACATGATGGATGCCCGCCGCCTGACCAAGGAGCTCGGCAAGAATCCCGACGCCTGGAGCGACGTGAAAGAGGTGCTGCCCCTGCTGCAGCAGGCGCGCTGGCACCGCAAGGCGCGCTACGGCTATGCCCGGGGCGGCGAGGCGCGCAACTACGTCAACAACGTGCGCCAGTATTACCAGAGCCTGCTCTGGCTCGACAACGAGCAGCAGAAGGCCCACCGCCGCGAGGAGCTGGATGACGACGACAGCAGCGAGCCGACCAGTGCCGAACGCCCCACCGTCATCGCCGAAGTGGTCAAGCAGATCACCCTGCGTTGAGCCCTTGTTGACAAGTTTGTTTTACCGGTAGGTTCTCTGTTACCATCCGGATGTGCCGGGGCCTGTCCGAAACTGTTTTTATCGCCTGATTTCAGCAGCTTGACAGCTGGATGACAGCATTTTCAGATGGGCTCCATTCATCGAGGCCGGGATGGCCATCCAATGGGAGGAGACCAAGATGCGAGCTCGTAGAAGAACTACTCTGGTCAGAAAAGCAAAGTGCGCCTGGAGCCCCAGACGCAAACTCAAGCTCAATGACACCAAACGCAAGATATGGCGCAGAAACCGCTCCTACACCTTGCTGATAGCAGAACACACAGCATAAACCCGGCATTTGCCGGGTTTTTTATTGCCTCACGCCTACCCTGCCGGGCTCGCCTCGAAGTACACCGCGCGCTTCGACACCAGGCTGTTGCAGTGGTTGCAGAAGTAATCCACGGCGCCGCAGGCCTTGAGCCGCTCCAGCTCCTGCTGGCAGGTCGGACACAGGGCGCGGATGCGATAACGGGCCTGGCACTGGCCACAGCAGACCTCGGAACTGCGGCTGTCCAGCTCGGCGCCGCAGGCCGGGCATATCAGGGTGCTCATACTCGACTCCTCTCAAAGTGGATCTGCTGTGGGTCTCCCCACAGCAGATCCCCTTCGCCTCTCCCCAAGAAAAAACGGCTGCCGGTGAGGGCAGCCGCTGGGCCTTACTTCTTGGTTTTGGCCTTGAGCAGGCGCTTGCGTTGACGCTCCTGGCTCAGGGTCATGGTGTTCTTCCGGCCCTCGAACGGGTTGGCCGACTCCTGGAACTCGACCCGGATCGGGGAGCCCATGATCTTGAGCGACTTGCGGAAGTAGTTGATGAGGTAACGCTTGTACGAATCCGGCAGGTCGTTCAACTGGTTGCCGTGGATCACGATGCGCGGCGGGTTGTAACCACCGGCGTGGGCATACTTCAGCTTGACGCGGCGACCGTTCACCATGGGCGGCTGGTGATCTTCCTGCGCCATCTGCATGATGCGGGTCAGCATGGCGGTGCTGGTACGGCGGGTGGCGGACTGGTACGCCTCCTGAATGGATTCGAACAGGTGGCCGACACCGCTGCCGTGCAGGGCGGAGATGAAGTGGACACGGGCGAAATCGATGAAGCCCAGGCGTCTGTCCAGCTCGTTCTTGACGTCCTCTTTCACCTTCTGATCCAGGCCGTCCCACTTGTTCACCACCAGCACCACTGAGCGGCCTGAGTGGAGCACGAAGCCGAGGATGCTCAAGTCCTGATCCGTGATGGTCTCCTGGGCATCGATCACCAGCAGGCAGACGTTGGCATCTTCAATGGCCTTGAGGGTCTTGATGACGGAGAACTTCTCCACCGTCTCATGCACCTTGCCACGACGACGCACACCAGCGGTGTCGATGATGACGTACTTCTGCTCGTCACGCTCCATCGGCACATAGACGGAGTCGCGGGTGGTGCCCGGCATGTCATAGACGATGACGCGGTCTTCACCCAGCATGCGGTTGGTCAGGGTCGATTTGCCGACGTTGGGGCGACCGACGATGGCGAACTTGATGGGCAAGTCGGCGAACGGGGTCTCCTTGGTATCTTCCCGGGTATCGAGATCACCGGCGGCTACCATGCGCAGCAGGGCTTCTTCGTCGAAGTCCTCCTCTTCTTCATCCTGCGCATCTTCTTCGGCAGCGGCTTCGACCAGGGTTTCCAAATGGGGTGCCAGCGCCAGTTCAAGCAGGCTCAGCACGCCACGGCCGTGGGCGGCAGCGATCTGGTAGACCTCCCCCAGCGCCAGACCGTAGAACTCGGACACGGCGGAGTCACCGTCGATGCCATCTGTCTTGTTGGCCACCAGAAACACCGTCTTGTGGGTCTTGCGCAGGTGCTCGGCGATGGCCTGATCCGCGGCGGTCAGACCGGCACGGGCATCCACCATGAAGAGCACCACATCGGCTTCTTCGATGGCCAGCAGGGACTGCTCGGCCATCTTCAGCTCGATCCCCTCTTCGGTGCCATCGATACCACCGGTATCCACCACGATAAATTCCAGCTCGCCCAACTTCGCCTGACCGTATTTACGGTCCCGGGTCAAACCGGGGAAGTCGGCCACCAGGGCATCCCGGGTACGGGTCAAGCGGTTAAACAGGGTGGATTTCCCCACGTTGGGGCGGCCCACCAGGGCTACTACAGGAGTCATAAAAGCCTCATTCTCAAGACGACAAAGGCTCCGGGTCCGAAGACCAGGAGCCGGATATTCACATTATCGGACGATCAGGGACGCTTGATAGCGTACAACTTGCCGCCACGGCTCTGCACATACAGGGTGTCACCGTCCACCAGAGGGGCGGCGTAGAGACCACTGCTGTCGAGCTGCTGCATGGCCTTGATGGACCCGTCGGTACGATCCAGCCAATACAGGTAACCTTCCACATCGCCGACCACCACATAGTCACCCAGGATGACGGGGGCAGTCACGGTGCGGTTTTCCAGCTGGGTATTGGACCACAGCTCAAGCCCGTTGCGTCTGTCAACGGCAAACAGATGGCTGCGGCTGTCGGTCAGCACTATGGCATTGCCGGTCACCGCCATGTCACGGTAGCCGGAATACTTGCGCTTCCACACCTCGTCACCCGTCATCAGCTTGCGCGCCATCAGCTGACCATTGTAGGCGATGGCATAGAGCTCATCGCCGGCGATCAGCGGCGTCGCATCCACGTCCACCATGCGATCCAGCTCGGTCGCACCGCGCGGATCGGCTACCTTGGACTGACGCACCGGCTGACCATTGCTCAGCAGGGCAATGCCCACCTTGCCATCGGCACGGCCATAGAGCACGGCGCCGTTGGTAATGATGGGGGCACCGGCACTGCGCAGGGTCAGCGGCGGCTGCTCTTCCGCCAGGGTCCACTGCAACTTGCCTTCATCGGTATCGAGCGCCACCAGGCGACCCGAAGTGGTCAGCACCACCACACGACCGTCTTCGACGGCGGGGCTTGCCACCACTTCACCCGGCACAGTGGTCTGCCACAACACTTCCCCGTTCTCTTCGTTCAGGGCGTAGACAACCCCGTTCTCGGAGCCGAGGAACAACTTGCCGTAGCGAGAGACCAGACCGCCGGAGAGACGGGCGCTGCGCTTGTCGGCGTTGATGGGCAGGTCAGCCAGATCCACGCTCCACAGCTCCTTGCCGCTGGCACGATCGAAGGCGGTCACATCGCCATCGCGGGCCGCGGCATAGATGCGCTCCTCTTCCACCGCCGGCTTGAGCTGGGAGTAGAAGTCGCCTATGCCGTCACCGACGGAAGAGGACCAGGCCGTGTCGGCGGTGAAGGCAGACTCAACCACGGGCAAAGGCGCCATGGGGTTGAGATCTTCTTCCGAGCTGAACAGGGAGCACCCCTGCAGGGCGAAGGAGACTGCCGCCCCCAACGCCACCATCTTGAACAGATTACGCATCCGGAGCTCCACCCGTGGTCACGGCTGGCAACGCCAGATCGTCCATCTTCAGCTTGAGCTCGGCGCTGCCCTGCAGGCCGCCGGCATCGGCTGCCGCCTGATAGGCATCGCGCGCCTCTTCGGCCTTGCCCTGTTTGAGCAGGATGTCGCCACGCACTTCCGCCACCTGGGCCTTGAAGGCGTCATTGCTGATCTTGCCAAGCTGGGCCAGGGCCTCGTCGGCCTTGCCCTGATCGTTCAGGACCCGGGCCAGACGCAGGGCGGCGATGGGACGAATGCTCTCATCGCCATTGTTCGCCACCTGGGTCAACTGCTCGGCAGCCAAGTCCAGCTTGTTTGCCTTGACGGCAGCGGCAGCCAGTTGCAGGGCGGCCAGCTCGGCATAAGAGTCACCCTGGTGGGCACTGATGAAGCCTTGCACCTGTTCGAAGGCGGCGGCATCACCCTTGGCCAGCTGGGCCGAGATCTCGTTGTAAGCCTGGGAAGCGGCTTCCTGGTTGGTCTGCTGACGCTCGTTGTAATAACGCCAGCCAAAGAGTCCAACCAGACCGATAACAGTTCCTGCGAGCACCGAGGTTCCGTTCTCTTTCCACCAGCTCTTGATGACCTCAACCTGTTGTTCTTCGGTGGTATAAACTTCCACTGCTTACTCTCCTTTGGCTGCCAGCAGGGCAATGGCGGCGTCGACCGTGACGGTCTGTTGCTCGGCCTGGCCACGCAGATATTTGATGGTGATCTCCCCGTTTTGCACCTCGGTTTCACCGAGGATCAGGGCAATGGCCGCGCCGCACTTGTCGGCACGCTTGAGTTGTTTCTTGAAGTTGCCGCCACCGCAGTGGCTCATCAGGCGCAGGTCAGGCAGGGCATCGCGCAGACGCTCGGCCAACTGGAAGCCCGCTTGCTCAGTCCCCTCGCCCACCATGCACAGATAGGCATCCACCGCAGGACGAATGTCGGCATTGAGCTCGAGGGTCTCCAGCATCAGCACCAGACGTTCCATGCCCATGGCAAAGCCCACCGCCGGGGTCGCTTGACCGCCAAGCTGCTCCACCAGGCCGTCGTAACGGCCACCGGCACAGACGGTGCCCTGGGCACCCAGGCTGTTGGTGACCCACTCGAACACGGTGAGGTTGTAATAGTCAAGGCCGCGCACCAGACGCTCGTTCACCTCGAACTGGATACCGGCGGAGGTGAGCAGGCGCTTGAGCCCCTCGAAGTGAGCCAGGCTCTCTTCGCCCAGGTGATCGAACAGACGCGGGGCATCCACCAGAATGGCCTGTACCTTGGCATCCTTGGAGTCGAGCACCCGCAGCGGGTTGCTGTACATGCGGCGCTGGCTCTCTTCGTCCAGCTGATCCTTGTACTGCTCAAGGTAGGCTACCAGCGCATCGCGATAGGCGGCGCGCTCGGCACTCTGACCGAGCGTGTTGAGCTGCAGGGTGACATGATCGCTGATGCCGAACAGCCGCCACAGACGGTGGGTCAGCATGATGAGTTCGGCGTCAATATCCGGCCCGTTGATGCCAAACAGCTCGACCCCGAACTGGTGGAACTGGCGGTAACGGCCCTTCTGGGGACGCTCGTGGCGGAACATGGGGCCCATGTACCACATCCGGCGTTCCTGGTTGTAGAGCAGGCCGTGCTCGATACCGGCGCGGACACAGCTGGCGGTCCCTTCCGGACGCAGGCTCAGGCTGTCGCCGTTGCGGTCTTCGAAGCTGTACATCTCTTTTTCGACCACGTCGGTCACTTCACCGATGGCACGCTTGAACAGATGAGTCTGCTCGACGATCGGCATGCGCACTTCGCTGTAGCCATAGCTGGCGACCACTTGGCGCAGTATCTGTTCTACTTTCTGCCATACCGGGCTCTGCTCCGGCAGGCAATCGTTCATACCGCGAATAGCTTGGATCTGTTTTGCCACGTTGATACTCGAGAAAAAGACGTGAAATTTGGCCGCATTATAGGGATTTTCGACCCCGAGGTAAAATCAGGGCGTTCCAATGCGGGATTTAAAATCAGCAACCTAAAGACGGGGCCACCCTAGGTGGCCCCGCACTGGCTCAACCCTCGTCCACCTGGATCTGGTTGGCCGGATCCAGCATGGCCGCCCGGGCGCGAATACGGCGCTCCAGGATCGGGATGAGATCCTTGTTGTCCAGCCGGTCGACCCGCTGACCACCCTCGTAGAAGGCGCTCTTGTTGGCGGCCCCCGCCAGCCCCAGATCGGAGACCAGCGCCTCGCCCGGCCCGTTCACCACACAGCCGATGATGGAGACATCCATGGGAGTGATGATGTCTTCCAGCCGCGCTTCCAGGGCGTTGACGGTACCGATCACGTCGAACTCCTGACGGGAGCAGGAGGGGCAGGCGATGAAATTGATGCCGCGGGAACGGATGCGCAGGGATTTGAGGATATCAAAGCCTACCTTGATCTCTTCCACCGGATCGGCCGCCAGCGAGATGCGGATGGTATCGCCTATGCCATCGGCCAGCAGCATTCCGAGCCCGACAGCGGATTTCACCGCGCCGGCGCGAAAACCGCCCGCTTCCGTGATGCCAAGGTGCAGCGGCTGCTCGATCTGCTTGGCCAGCAGGCGATAGGCCCCGATAGCCAGGAAGACGTCAGACGCCTTGACGCTCACCTTGAAGTTGTCGAAGTTGAGGCGATCCAGGTAATCCACGTGGCGCATGGCCGACTCGAGCAGCGCCTCCGGGGTCGGCTCGCCGTACTTCTCCTGAATGTCTTTCTCAAGAGAGCCGCCGTTGACGCCGATGCGGATCGGGATGTTGTAGTGGCGCGCGCAGTCGACCACGGCACGCACCCGCTCTTCGTTGCCTATGTTGCCCGGGTTGATGCGCAGGCAATCGGCGCCGTACTCGGCCACTTTCAGGGCGATGCGGTAGTCGAAGTGGATGTCGGCAACGATGGGGATACGGGTCTGCTGCTTGATGAGCTTGAAGGCTTCCGCCGCTTCCATGGTGGGTACCGAGACCCGGACTATGTCGGCGCCAACCCGCTCGATCCGCCGGATCTGCTCGACGGTGGCGGCCACGTCCGTGGTCTTGGTGTTGGTCATGGTCTGCACCGTGATGGGGGCGTCGCCCCCAACCGGTACGTTACCGACCATGATCTGCCTGGATTTACGACGAATGATGGGAGATTCGTGAGCGGACATGGCGGACAGATTACTCCTGCGGCAGTGAGAGGCGAGCAGTCCGGCCGTTGTTGTAACGGCTCATGTCGATGGACTTGCCCTGATATTCGATATTGACCGCCATGGGCGCGCCAATGATGAACTTGAGCGGCTCGGGTCCTTCCAATACCAGTTGATCATTTGCCTTCTTCAGGCCGCTGAACAGTGTCTTGCCCTTGGCGTCCTTGACGTCCAGCCAGCAATCGGCGGTGAAACTCATCTTGAGCTGAGGAGCCTTGGCGGGATCCGCGGCCGCATCGTCAGCGACCGGCAGCGTCGCCACACTCGCAGAGGTCACAGTCGCCACGGCGGCACTGCTGGCCTCAACCTGCGGCGCCGTGGCAGCAGCGCCGCTCACGGTCGGCTCTGCGGTCGTTGCCATCGCATCGGAGGCAACAGGCATGAGCACAGGGTCGACCACATCCGCCGCTGACGACAGGGTTGCCCCCTGCGGGTTGGCGGTCGCACTCATTTCAGTGGCCGCCAGAGCTTCGTCACCGGCGGAGCGGCGCGCAGTGCTCTGCCACCACCAGGCGACGGAGAGCGCGATCAGCACCAGGATCACCAGCCAGGTCACCACCTTGAGTCGACTGTCGTTGGCCTGCTGGCGCGAGCGACGGGAGAAGCTCTGCATGTCGATGTTGTCGGGGGGCGTCAGCCCCAGCTTGTCGTAGGCGGCCAGTATGGTCTCATCCGGAATGCCGACCAGCTTGGCGTAGGTACGCAGGTAGCCCCGGATAAAGGTATGGGAAGTGTGCTTGTCATACGTATCTGATTCGATCGCAGCAATCAGGGTCAGACGAAGGTGAATGCGGGACGCAACCTGTTCTCGTGTCCAGCCAAGCTGTTCACGGGCGTTGCGCAGCAGCTGGCCTGGGCCTGCTGCCTGAGAGTCGTCTTGAAAATCGTGTGGCTGTTCAGTAGTCATTGGCTAAGTAACGCTTGGCTTGTTGCGAAGAGGGATATTGCCTTACCAGCTCAGTCCCGAATTGGTGAAGGAGTGCCGGTTTGTCCATGGCCTGAGCCAGCCGCAATCTCAACCAGAGACTGCTCTCGTTCTCGTCTGACGCATCGGCAAAACGAGCGAGATAGGCCTGCACATCAGGCAGCTTGCCATCTTTCATGGAAAGCTCAGCCATGTCCAGCAATAACCTTGGATTGCGGGGATTATACCCCAAGGCCAAGCGATAGTACTCGCTTGCTTTATCATTTCTGCGATTTTGCGCGGCGCAAAGTGCCGCATTTTCATAGGTATCGGCAATCTTGATGTAATTGGGTTGGCTGATTGCCTGCAGGAATGCCTTCTCCGCCTCGTCGAAGCGACCACGGTTGCACAGGAAGGCACCATAGTTGTTCATTGCGTCAGCATTGGACGGATCCATGGCGAGGGCTTTCTTGTAGCTCTCCTCGGCCGCCTTGTAATCCTCTACCTGCTGGTAGAAGTAAGCGAAGCCGATGTAGACCTGAGGGTTGTCGGGGTCGTACTGGAGGGCGCGATCAAGGTTGAACTTGGCCTGTTCGGCATTGCCCTGTCGCAAATATTGAATGCCTAAGTCCAGACGGGTCTGGGCAGCCGCCTTGAGGTCGGGACCCACCTCACGCTGGGTCGAATTCTGGCCCGCGTAAGTGGTCTCGGTAACACAGCCTGGCAGCGCGCAGAGCGCTGCCACTACGATCAATGTACGTGTATCCATTCCCTGACTATACAATGGCTTAGCAATTTAAACCATTTTGACGGAAATCCCATCCTGTTGCATCCGATTTTTCATGGTGCGTTTGGTGCGATCTATCACCTCTCCCACCAGCTGACCGCAGGCGGCGTCTATGTCGTCACCACGGGTCTTGCGGACTATGACGGTGAAGCCATATTCCATCAGCACCTTGGAGAAACGGTCGATGCGACTGTTGCTCGGCTTGCCATAGGGGTTGCCCGGGAAGGGGTTGAACGGGATCAGGTTGATCTTGCTCGGGGTATCTTTGAGCACCTTGGCCAGCTCGTGGGCATGCTGCATGTCGTCATTGATATGATCGAGCAGCACATACTCCACCGTCACGCGACCACCGTTGGCATTGGACTTGGCCAGATAACGGCGCACACCGGCGAGGAAGTCCTCGATGTTGTACTTGTCGTTGATCGGCATGATCTCGGAACGCAGCTTGTCGTTCGGCGCATGCAGGGAGATGGCCAGGGCCACATCAATTTGATCGCCGAGGATATCCAGCGCCGGCACCACACCCGAGGTGGAGATGGTCACCCGGCGCTTGGAGATGCCGTAGCCGAAGTCATCCATCATCAGACGCATGGCCGGCACCACGTTGGCGAGGTTGAGCAGCGGCTCGCCCATACCCATCATCACCACGTTGGTGATGGGGCGCTTGCCACCGACTATCTTGGCGGCGCGCCATACCTGGCCGATGATCTCGGACACTTTCAGGTTGCGGTTAAAACCCTGCTGGGCCGTGGAGCAGAACTTGCACGCCAGCGCACAGCCGACCTGAGAGGAGACGCACAGGGTGGCCCTGTCCTCTTCCGGAATGTAGACGGTTTCCACTTCCTGATCGCCGACCTGCAGCGCCCACTTGATGGTGCCGTCCGCGGAACGCTGTTCACGGCTCACTTGTGGCGCGCGGATCTCGGCGATCGCCTTCAGGCGCTCGCGCAGTACCTTGTTGACGTTGTTCATCTGATCGAAATCATCACAACCGAAGTGATAGATCCACTTCATGATCTGATCTGCCCGGAATGGCTTCTCGCCCAGTTCGACGAAGAAGGCACGCATGGCATCCCGATCAAGATCCAGCAGGTTGGTTTTTATTTCGCTCATCAAAGGCCTCAGTCCACAAACTACACAAATTATTGGCTGACGATGTCAGGGGGCGGCATTGTACAAATAATGGGTCCGGCTTTCCAGCTGGAGAATAAGAGGATATTGACCAAAAGGCCAAAAAACAAAAGGGAGCCGAGGCTCCCTTGATCATCTCAGGGCAAGATCAGCCGCGCGGGCAGATTTCGTCGTCGGAGAAGAAGTAGGCAATTTCACGGGCGGCAGAGGCCGGGGCGTCGGAGCCGTGCACCGCATTGCGGTCGATGCTCTCGGCGTAGCAGGCACGCAGGGTACCGGCCAGGGCCTCTTTCGGGTTGGTCGCCCCCATGATTTCACGGTGACGGCGGATGGCCTCTTCCCCTTCCAGCACCTGTACCATCACAGGGCCAGAGGTCATGAAGCTGACCAGCGCATCATAGAAAGGCTTGCCCTGGTGTTCTGCGTAGAAACCGGCGGCTTGCTCGCTGCTCAGGTGCAGCATCTTGGCGGCGATGACCTTCAGGCCAGCGCTCTCGAAGCGGTTGTAGATGGCACCGATCAGGTTTTTGCTGACAGCATCCGGTTTCACGATAGAGAAGGTACGTTCGATGGCCATTGAGATCTTTCCTTAACTACAGAGTTTTATTGTTAGAATCCATGTTCGGCGGCGATTATACGTAAACAAAAACCGAAATAACACACAAAAAAGCAACTTTTTATTAAACAAACACGTCCTTAAAACAACATCACCACTCATCTTGGCCCAGGGCAGCAGGAAAAAATGTGCGCTTGTGCACGATAGCAATGTTAAGCCTCTGAAACCCTGCCTATTGCTCACTCATCCAGCACGGTTGAAAAGGGCACCCTCAGGTGCCCTTCCTTGACGATTGTCTCTCTGCTCAGCGCGCTTCCGCCAGCAGGGTATGCGCTATGGTGCGCATGCCCAGGGTATTGGCCCCCGGCGCCCACAGGCTGTCGCCGTTGTCGCTGAAACAGGCGGCCAGATCGATATGCAACCAGCCCTGCCCCTCGCTCGCGACAAAACGGGAGAGGAAGCCCGCCGCATTGGAAGCACCACCCGGACCGCCGCCCTTGACCGGACGACTGTTGGCCGTGTCGGCATAGTGGGACGGACACTGCTGGCGATGCCAGGGCTCCAGCGGCAACGGCCAGGCCGGCTCCTGCTCCGCATCGGCGTAGACCATGGCCCGGCTCAGCAGCCCCTTGTCCAGGCCAAACAGGGCGTTGTAACGTCCCCCCAGCGCCATCACGGCGGCGCCGGTCAGGGTGGCGGCATCTATGATGAGCGGCGCCCCGCTGTCGCTCGCCAGTTGCAGCCCATCGGCCAGCACCAGGCGCCCTTCGGCGTCGGTGTTGACGATCTCCACCGTGGTGCCGTTCTTGTAGGTGAGGATGTCACCCAGCTTGTAGGCGTGACCCGAGACCAGGTTCTCGGCGCAGCAGAGGATGAGCTTCACCCGCTTGTCGAGTCCGCGCAAGATGGCCAGCGCCAGCGCGCCCGTGACAATGGCCGCTCCGCCCATGTCGCACTTCATGGTGAGCATGCCTTCCGAGCTCTTCATGGAGTAGCCACCCGAGTCGAAGGTGATGCCCTTGCCCACCAGAGCGGCTGCCACCGGCGCCTTGGGATCCCGCCCCGGGTTGAAGTCCAGCTCCAGCAGCACGGGTTCGCGCTCGCTGCCACGGCCCACCTGATAGAGGCCGACCCAGCCAGCCTGTTGCAAGGCTTCACCTTTCAAAATACGGTGGCTCACCTTGTCCGGCGCCAGCTCTGTGATGAAGGCCGCCGCCTCCACCGCCAGCTCCAGCGGCCCCAGCTGCTCCGGGGTAGCATTGGTCATCTCGCGCACCCAGCGCCCGCACAGCCAGCGTGCCTCCAGCTCTTCCCTGTCCTCTTCCGACGAGGTGGCCCACTGCAATTCGACCTCGGCCTTGGGCGTTTGCAGCCCCTGGGCGAAGGCCCACTGCTGTTCGCGCTCCCAATGACCGGCCAGCGCCACCTTCTGGATCCCCTGGCTGCACAGACGACGCGCCGCCTGCTGGATATCGAGCAGTGGCGTGGCGGTGACCAGATGGATCACCATGCCATCGGCGCGGTGAGAGAGCAGCGCTCCCTCCCCCCACTCGGCTGGCGCAAACTCACGGCTTAACCAGACGTTCATGCTGTCTCCTCCTGCAGCCTGCGGGCTACCGATAATGCGCAGGCCGTGGCTCTTTGCGCCGGTTGTCCCAAACCATCACCCAATTCTTGATCCAGCCAGACACTCATTGTGTCACCTCCTGCAGCCAGCGAGCGATAGTGCGCAGGCCATGGCCCTTGGCACCGGTCGCCCACAGATCGTTGCCGGATTTTTGATAGGAAGCCGCCAGATCCAGGTGCACCCAGCCCCGCCCCTCGTCACGCACGAAGCGGGACAGAAACGCGGCCGCCGTGGTGGCACCGGCCGTGCCCTCGGCGGAGGCCACGTTACCCAGCTCGGCAAAGGCGGAGGTGAGCTGGCTGGCATGCCAGGGTTCCAGCGGCAGGGCCCAGGCCTTCTCCTGTTCGGCTTTGGCGGCCGCCAGGGCGCGTTGCTGCTCGGTCTCATCGAGGGCAAACACGGCGTTGTAGTCGCGGCCCAGCGCCGTCTTGGCGGCGCCGGTCAGGGTGGCGGCATCGAGAATATAGGCGGCGCCACTGTCGGATGCGGCCATCAGGCCGTCGGCCAGCACCAGACGCCCTTCGGCATCGGTGTTCTGGATCTCGACCGAGATACCGTTCTTGTAGGTGAGGATATCACCCAGCTTGAAGGCATGGCCGGAGACCAGGTTCTCGGCGCAGCAGAGGATCAGCTTGACCCTTTGCTTGAGACCGCGACTGATGGCCAGCGCCAGGGCACCGGTCACCATGGCGGCGCCGCCCATATCGGACTTCATCGGCAGCATGTTGTCAGAGGACTTCATGGAGTAGCCACCGGAGTCGAAGGTGATGCCCTTGCCCACCAGGGCCGCCACCACGGGGGCGTTGCGATCCCCGGTCGGGTTGTAGTCCAGCTCCAGCAGCACGGGTTCGCGCTCGCTGCCACGGCCCACCGACCAGATCCCGATATGGCCGGCTTCACGCAGCGCCTCACCAGCCGTGATACGGGCAGTCACCTGATCCCCGGCCAGACCGCGAATGAGCAGCAGGGCGGATTCCGCCAGGCTCATGGGATAAATGTCTTCCGGGCAACCGTTGGTCACCTCGCGCACCCAGCGGCTCGCCTTGATCAGCGCATCCAGCTCGTGGGCATCAGCAACACTCTGCTCACCTAGGTCCAGCTCACGCACGCCCTTGGCGGCATAGAAGCCCTGGACAAAGGCGTAGCGGCGCTCCAGATCCCAGGCATCACCGGCCAGCTTGACCCGCTTGATGCCGGTCGACTCGAGTCGACGGCCAGCACGCTGGATGGCACGCAGTGCATCCGGCTCCTGGCGGGCAAGGTCCAGATGGATCAGCACCTGGTCATCGTTGAAACTGAGCAGGGCGCCTTCGCCCCAATGGGCGGCGGCGGCCTGGGTGGACAACAGAACCTTCATCATGTCAGCCATCTTCGCTTGCTTCCTTTTTATTGGCACTTTCATTCATGAACAGGGAAATAACGAGCACAAAAAAGGCCGTTCCCCTCGAGGGTCACGGCCTTCACCATATCATTACTGCACCATGGGATGCTGCACGCTCAATTCACTCATGTGTAATTAAGGCGTCATCAATGGCGTTCTGAGGCGAGGTTGATGGTGTACTTGGGCAGTTCCACCACCAGATCCTCGTCCGCCAGACGGGCCTGGCAACTGAGGCGGGATTCCGGCTCCAGTCCCCATGCCTTGTCCAGCATGTCATCTTCCAGCTCATCGCTCGGCTCGAGGGAGTCGAACCCCTCCCGCACCACGCAGTGACAGGTGGTGCAGGCGCAGGACTTCTCGCAGGCGTGCTCGATCTCGATGCCGTTGCGCAGCGCCACGTCCAGAATGGTCTCGCCACTCTTGCCTTCGAGGGCGGCACCGTCCGGACAGAGCTCGGGATGGGGCAGAATAATCAGTTTTGGCATATTACACCTTGTTGACGTTTTGTCCGGTCAGCACCTTGCGGATGGAGGCATCCATCCGGCGGGCTGCAAATTCGCCACTGGCGGCGTCCGCCGCCTCGATGGCATCTTTGATTTGATTGGTTGTCCCTGTGGCGCGCATGGCCAGCAGATGGGTGATAGCACCGTCGATGGCGGCGCGCTCGGCGGCGCTCAGCAGCGCATCGCCGTCGGCGGCCAGCGCGGCGTTGAGGCTTTCGACCACACGATCGGCCTCCACCTGCTGCTCTGCCAGCATGCGGGCATCCATGTCTTGCTGGGCATTGGCGATGGAGGCGCTCAGCATGGTGAGTATGTCCTCCTCCCCCAGCCCGTAGGAGGGCTTGACCTGGATCTCGGCCTGCACGCCGGAGGATTTCTCCATGGCGCTGACCGACAGCAGACCATCCGCATCCACCTGGAAGGTGACGCGAATGTGGGCGGCGCCCGCCGCCATCGGCGGAATGCCGGTCAGGGTGAACCGGGCCAGGGAGCGGCAATCGGCCACCAGCTCGCGTTCGCCCTGCACCACGTGGATCGCCATCGCGGTCTGGCCATCCTTGAAGGTGGTGAACTCCTGGGCGCGGGCCACCGGTATGGTGGTGTTGCGCGGGATCACCTTCTCGGCCAGGCCACCCATGGTCTCGAGCCCCAGGGAGAGCGGGATCACGTCCAGCAGCAGCATCTCGGCATCGGGCTTGTTGCCCACCAGGATGTCGGCCTGGATGGCGGCGCCGATGGCCACCACCTTGTCCGGATCTATGCTGGTCAGCGGCGGACGCTGGAAGAAACCGCCCACCAGCTCGCGCACCAGCGGAACTCGGGTGGAACCACCGACCATCACCACTTCCAGCACTTCCACCTGCTCCAGCCCCGCATCGCGCAGGGCGCGGCGGCAAGCCAGCAGGGTGCGCTTGACCAGCGGCATGATGAGCTCATCAAACTGGCTGCGGCTCACCTCTCCCTGCCAGCCGGCAAAGGCACAGGGCACCCGATCGGCATCGGTCAGGCCGTGTTTGACGGCGGCGGCCACGTCCAGCAGCTCGCGCTGGGTACGGGCGTCGAGCTGGCCTTCAAGGCCGGCTTGCGCCTTGATCCAGTCCGCCAGCAGGTGATCGAAATCATCGCCGCCGAGGGCGGAGTCGCCGCCGGTGGCCATCACCTCGAACACGCCGCGGTGCAGCCGCAGGATGGAGATGTCGAAGGTACCGCCGCCGAGGTCATAGACAGCTATCACCCCTTCCTGACCGGAGTCGAGGCCGTAGGCGATGGCGGCCGCGGTCGGCTCGTTGAGCAGGCGCAGCACGTGCAGACCGGCCAGACGGGCCGCATCCTTGGTGCCCTGACGCTGGGCGTCATCGAAATAGGCGGGCACGGTAATGACAACGCCATCCAGCTCGCCGCCCAGTGCGGCGGCGCCCCGCTCGGCCAGTTTCTTCAAGATTTCGGCTGAGACCTGCACCGGGTTGACCAGCCCCTGACGGGTCTGCAACTGGGGCATGCCGTTGTCGGCAGCCACGAACTGGTAAGGCTGCTGGCGGGTATCGATATCGGCCAGTGCCTTGCCCATCATCCGCTTGGCGGAGACGATGGTGTTGTGCGGATCGAGGGCCGCCTCGCGCTTGGCGTCGAAGCCGACCCGGATCGCATCAGCCTGACCATTGTCGAACTGATAGTGCACCACGGACGGCAGCAGATCGCGTCCCTGCTCGTCGCAGAGGGTATCGGCGTGGCCGCTGCGAACCGCAGCAACGAGAGAGTTGGTGGTGCCAAGATCGATGCCAACGGCACGTTTATGCTGATGAGGTGCGGCGCTCTGGCCGGGCTCGGCGATTTGCAGTAATGCCATGGGTAATCAAAATTCCAGCGTTAAAGGATCAAGACTCGAACAGCGAGTCTTCGAATCGTTCCAGCTCTTCGAGGAGCTTGTCGACAAACTTGAGTTTGCGAACGCAATCAGCCGCGCTCACATCATCGCCAGCGGCGAGATCCTGCGTCAGGCGTTGCATCAACAACTGGTGATCATGCCTGATTTCGTGGCGAAAATCCTTGATGGCGCGCTCAGGCTCGGGCTCCCCTTTCAAGTCGGCCAGTCGCTCGCGCCACTCCAGTTGCTGCATCAGGAAGGTAGTGTCTTGCAGGGTTTGCTGCTCGCCACGAAGTTCGGTGCCGCGCAGGGAGAGCAGATACTCGGCTCGGCGCAGGGGCGCCTTGAGGGTCGTGAAGGCATCGTTGATCTGGGCGGCACGTTGCACCGCAACCAGCTGCTCCCGCTCGGGAGCCGTGGCAAAACGATCGGGGTGGAACTGGGTTTGCAACTGACGGTAGGTGTCCGCCAGCTGACGGGTATCGAGCTCGAAGCCTTCAACCAGCCCAAACAGCTCGAAATGATTCATGCAAGCCTCTTAGACACGTTCGCCATCACCACACTCGCCCTTGGCGCTGGCGATGTTGAACTGGCCGTTTCCGGCCAGTTCAAGCGGCAACACATGCCGTGCGTCAAATCGGTTAGACACTGAAACTTTCGCCACAACCACACTCGCCCTTGGCGTTGGGGTTGTTGAACTGGAAGCCCTCGTTGAGCCCCTCCTTGACGAAGTCCAGCTCGGTGCCATCCAGATGGATCAGGCTCTTGGCATCGACGATGACTTTGACACCGTTTTGCTCAAACACCTGATCTTCATCCGCCAGCTCATCGACAAACTCGAGCACATAGGCAAGACCCGAACAGCCGGTGGTCTTGACGCCGAGGCGCAGGCCAATGCCCTTGCCCCGGTTGGTCAGAAAAGAGGAAACCCGTGCCGCTGCGGCATCTGTCATGGTAATGGCCATACTGCGCTCCTGACCTTAGAGACCTTTCTTCTGCTTGTAATCGGCGATGGCGGCCTTGATGGCGTCCTCAGCCAGAATGGAGCAGTGGATCTTCACCGGCGGCAGGGCCAGTTCTTCGGCGATGTCGGTGTTCTTGATGCCGGCGGCTTCGTCCAGGGTCTTGCCCTTGACCCACTCGGTCACCAGGGAGCTGGAGGCAATGGCGGAACCACAGCCATAGGTCTTGAACTTGGCATCTTCGATGATGCCGTCGTCGCTGATCTTCAGCTGCAGCTTCATCACGTCGCCACAAGCCGGGGCGCCAACCATGCCGGTCGCAATGTTGGGATCGTTCTTGTCGAAGCCACCTACGTTGCGGGGATTCTCGTAGTGGTCGATTACTTTTTCACTGTAAGCCATATCTAACTCCTGCTAATTCCGTTGATCACTGATCCTGTGGATCAGTGATGAGCCCATTCGACCGTGTTCAGATCGACGCCGTCTTTGTACATCTCCCACAGGGGAGACATCTCGCGCAGACGACCGATGGAGTCACGGATAAGCTTGATTGCGTAATCAATCTCTTCTTCTGTGGTGAAGCGACCCAGACTGAAACGGATGGAGCTGTGCGCCAGCTCGTCGTTCAGACCCAGTGCACGCAGCACATAGGAGGGCTCCAGGCTGGCCGAGGTACAGGCAGAGCCGGAAGAGACCGCCAGATCCTTCAGCGCCATGATGAGGGATTCTCCTTCCACATAGGCGAAGCTGACGTTCAGGTTGCCCGGCACACGCTGTTCCAGGTCACCGTTGATGTAAACGGCTTCGATGTCCTTGATGCCATCCCACAGACGCTGACGCAGGGCCATGATACGTTGACCTTCACTCACCATCTCTTCCCTGGCGATGCGGAAGGCTTCGCCCATGCCGACGATCTGGTGGGTCGGCAGGGTGCCGGAACGCATGCCGCGCTCATGACCGCCACCGTGCATCTGGGCTTCCAGACGAACGCGCGGCTTGCGGCGCACATAGAGGGCACCTATGCCTTTGGGGCCGTATACCTTGTGGGCGGACATGGAGAGCAGATCCACTTTCAGGGCTTCCACATCCACCGGGATCTTGCCCACGCTCTGGACTGCGTCCACGTGCAGCAGGATCTTGCGGGAGCGGCACAGATCGCCGATGGCGGCAATGTTCTGCACCACGCCGATCTCGTTGTTCACATGCATGATGCTGACCAGAATGGTGTCATCGCGCAGGGCACCTTCGATCTGCTCCAGAGTGAACAGGCCGTTCGGCATCGGCTCGAGGTAGGTCACCTCATAGCCTTCACGCTCCAGCTGGCGGCAAGTATCGAGTACTGCCTTGTGCTCTGTCTTGGAGGTGATGATGTGTTTGCCCTTGCCAGCATAGAAATGGGCAACGCCCTTGATGGCCAGGTTGTTGGATTCTGTCGCGCCGGAGGTGAAGACGATCTCGCGCGGGTCGGCACCGATCAGCTCTGCCACTTGATTACGGGCCAGGTCTACCGCCTCTTCGGCTTGCCAGCCAAAGCGGTGGGAACGGGATGCTGGATTGCCGAACAGGCCATCCATGGTGAGACACTGCATCATTTTTTCTGCGACACGCGGGTCCACCGGACAGGTTGCCGAATAATCAAGGTAAATAGGCAGTTTCATGTTTTTCTCCGTTACAGCCAGGGTCACACATCGACCGACTGTGGAAAGCACGTTTGTTTATAGTTGGACTTTCAAGCTCACATCGCCGCGTTCTGCCCGATCAACCAGGGACAACACGGTTTTCATTTGTTCGTCTTGCTTGCCGGCGATCCGGCGCACATCCGCCTGACCCACCAGCTCTGCCAGGGTGATATCCCCCAGGAAACTGGAAATGCGCTCGCTGAGATCACGCCACAGGGAGTGAGTGAGGCACTGGGTGCCGCCGTGGCAGCCGCCTTTGCCGAGGCACTTGGTGGCATCCACCGACTCGTCGACCGCGGTGATCACCTGACCGACCGAGATGGCGTCAGGGGCCAGACCGAGGCGATAACCGCCACCCGGGCCACGTACGCTGCTCACCAGACCATGCTTGCGCAGGCGGGCAAACAGCTGCTCCAGATAGGACAAGGAGATGCCCTGGCGTTCTGAAATATCAGCCAGAGGCACGGGCCCCTGCTCTGCATGCAACGCCACGTCGAGCATGGCAGTCACAGCGTAACGTCCTTTTGAGGTCAGTCTCATATGCCTTACCGTCTTGCGAACCAATCAATATGGGCATATGGTCACATACCCGACTAAAACAGTCAAGTATATGGTTGAGTAAACCAGTCAGGTTTAATCCTGCGGTTTCGGCTTCTGTACCGAGGTCAAAATGCCGCGCAGAATGTTGAGTTCCACCGTTTCCGGACGGGCTCGATTGAACAGGCGACGCAGCTTGCTCATCACCTGCCCCGGATGATCATCGGCGATGAAACCCGTCTTGAGCAGGGTCTGCTCCAGGTGCTGATAGAAGCCTTCCAGCTGATCGGCACTGGGATAATCTGCCTCGCTCTCCACCTCGGGAGCCTGACCCTGCAACCAGTGCATCCGCACTTCGTAACAGATGGTCTGTACCGCCATGGCCAGATTGAGGGAGCTGTATTCGGGGTTGGCCGCAATGGCCACGTGGTAGTGGCACTTCTGCAGCTCGTCGTTGGTGAGGCCGGTGCGTTCACGACCAAACACCAGAGCCACCGGATGCTTCACGCCCTCCACCACCGCCTTCTTCCCCGCTTCGCGAGGATCCAGCATGGGCCAGCTCAGGGTCCGGGAACGGGCGCTGGTGCCTATGACCAGACCACAATCGGCAATGGCTTCATCCAGCGTCGAGACGATACGGGCATTGGCCAGGACATCGCTGGCCCCTGCCGCCAGGGCCATGGCGTTGTCATCTGGCAGGGCCTGTGGATCAACCAACACCAGTTGAGTCAGTCCCATGGTCTTCATGGCGCGCGCCGCAGAGCCCATGTTGCCGGTGTGAGAAGTGTTTACCAACACGATACGAATCTGATCCAACATGCCCAGTCAATCTTCAGTCAAAAATGGCGCGCAATTGTAACATAGCCAATCGCTATTTTGGCACCGTAAAAGGCGCGCCATTTCACAACAAAACCATCATTGTGTAGAACAAAGCATCATGAGCGGAGGCTGACCGCAGGCTAAACTTGGAGGATGAGTGGATCCAGGAGCGGAGGCAACATGTGCCCACGCTGGCTTTATGAGAGGTTACCAGTCTGCTATCTGCTGACCGCGGTCGGCACGCTCACGCTTACCCAGACCCCCTTGCTCTGGCTGGCGGGCAGCCTGTTGTTTGTCGCAGGCGCCGTCATCTGGATGATGCGCTCCAGCTATCGGCGCACCGATCTGGTCATCTTTCCGGCCAAACGCTGGTTTCAGCCGGAGTGGCTGTACGAGGCGCAGCCCTTCGTCTGGCTGGCGCTGGGCCTGTTGCTCTCCCGCCTCCCCAACGCCACTGCCCTGCTGGCCTTGCTCCCTTGCGTCTGGGCCTGCCGCTGCCTGTGGGCGCGCAGTCACTACCGCCACCATGCCGGTGGCCTGGCATCACACCTGAGACGGGACCCCGCCCGTCGGCGCAGAGTGCGGCTCCTGCGCTAACGCGGTCCGTGCCCGTTCGATGAAGGTGGCAAGATCCATCAGCGGGTAGCGCATCAGGCTCGGCAAGCCAGCCAGATCCAGGCTGTCCATCAGGTTCTTCACCTCCAGTCCCAGCTCGGTATCCCCTTCAATCTTCAGCTTGCGCTGAAAGAAAAGGGAATCGGGATCTTCCTTGCGGCCGGCGATCAGTATGAGGTCGTTGGTGGTGCCGCTGAAGCAGACATCCGCCCGCTCACAATCGCGGGCCACCACCAGTTTTCCATCCTGTTCGCTGATGAACCAGCACAGCTCGAGATCCGATACCTCGACCTTGAGCCATTTGCCGGCCAGAAACTCGAAGTCACCGTCCTGGATGGCTTCCTTGAACACCCGCGCCAGCAGGCGCTCCATCAGGTTCTGCTGCAGTGCAAACGGCACCAGCTTGAGGGGGCGGCGCAGAAAGCGGGGAGCCTGTTCGACCAGGCGACATTGCAGTTGTTGAAACACGATAAACTCCCAGTTTTTTGCGCATTCAAACACAGGGCCACGCTCTGGATCCTGTTGGAAATCAAACTTGTGCCGACTTACCTCAAGAAGGGTAAAGCCACACAAAGCTGCCTCAGGTCAAAAAGTGGGAAGGCATCGATGAATACAATCGGACCACTTTTGCATTTTTTGCCCTCTCGGAGCGTACCCGATGGAATTACTCTGTCCGGCAGGCAGTTTGCCGGCACTGAAAACAGCCGTGGATAACGGGGCCGATGCGGTTTACATCGGTTTCAAGGATGACACCAATGCCCGCCACTTTGCCGGCCTCAACTTCACCGACAGCAAGCTGGAAAAGGCGGTGGACTACGTGCACCAGCATGGCCGCAAGCTGCACATCGCCATCAATACCTTCGCCCACCCGGGCTCGGATGCCAGATGGAAGCAGGCTGTGGACCGGGGGGTGGCGCTCGGTGCCGATGCCCTGATCATCGCCGATCTCGCCGTGCTCGATTACGCCAGCCGCCATCATCCGGACATGGAGCTGCACGTCTCGGTGCAGGCCAGCGTCACCAATGCCGCCGCCATCCGCTTCTATCAGCAGCATTTCAACGTCGGCCGTGTGGTGTTGCCACGGGTGCTCTCCATGCATCAGGTCAGACAGCTGGCCCGCGAGACCGATGTCGGTCTCGAGGTGTTCGCCTTTGGCAGCCTCTGCATCATGGCCGAGGGGCGCTGCTATCTCTCCTCCTACATGACAGGCGAGAGTCCCAATACCGTGGGTGCCTGCTCACCGGCCAAGTTTGTGCGCTGGGAGGAGACGCCGGCTGGCCTCGAGTCCCGCCTCAACGAGGTGCTGATCGACCGCTATGGCCCGGGTGAAAACGCCGGTTACCCGACCCTGTGCAAGGGCCGCTTCGAGGTGGATGGCCAGACCTACCACGCCCTGGAGGAGCCGACCAGCCTCAACACGCTCGGCCTCTTGCCCGAGCTGTTCCAGACCGGGATCCAGTCGGTCAAGATCGAGGGGCGCCAGCGCAGTCCCGCCTACGTGGAGCAGGTCACCCGGGTCTGGCGCGCGGCCATCGATGCCTACCAGGCCAGTCCAGAGGGCTATAGCGTCAAGGCCGAGTGGGATGCCCAGCTCGCCCGCGTCTCCGAGGGGAGTCAGACTACCCTGGGTGCCTATCATCGTCAGTGGCAATAAAGGAGCTCAACCACATGCAATTCTCTCTCGGGCCTCTGCTCTTCTACTGGCCCAAGGCCGACACCCAGGCCTTCTACGACGCCGCTGCACAGAGCCAGGCGGAGATCATTTATCTGGGGGAAACCGTCTGCAGCAAGCGCCGCGAACTGAAAGTAGATGACTGGATTACCCTCGCCCGCCAGGTGGCGACCTCGGGCAAGCAGGTGGTGCTCTCCACCCTGGCGCTGATCTCGGCCCCCTCGGAGCTCAAGGAGGTGAAGCGGCTGGTCGACAATGGCGATCTCATGGTCGAGGCCAACGATCTCGGCACGGTGCAACTTGCCAGGGAGGCGGGGCTCCCGTTTGTCTGCGGCCCGGCCATCAATGCCTACAACGCCGACGTGCTGCGCATGCTGCTCAAACAGGGGATGCAACGCTGGGTGATGCCGGTGGAGCTGTCGCGCGACTGGCTGGTGCAGCTCAATCAGGATCTGGGCAGCGCTCGCCGCCAGTTCGAGGTGGAGGTGTTTGCCTACGGCCACCTGCCGCTCGCCTACTCGGCGCGCTGCTTCACCGCCCGCTCCCTCGACAAGCCCAAGGACAGCTGCGAGCTCGCCTGTATCCACTACCCCACGGGGCGCCTCGCCAGCAGCCGCGAGGGGCAGAAGGTATTCAACCTCAACGGTATCCAGACCCAGTCAGGTTACTGCTACAACCTGGGCAACGAGCTCAAAACGATGGAGGGTCTGGTGGACGTGGTGCGCCTCTCTCCCGAAGGGATGGAGACACTGGAGATGCTGACCAGCTTCAAGGCCAACCTGCAGGGTCAGGCTCCTCTCCCCCTGCAGCAGGAGCTAGACTGCAACGGTTACTGGCGTCAGATCCCCGGCATGAGTCTGGTGGAATAACACCACTCCCATGCCAGAGTGCAGACAGGCCTGGGCACGGTTGCCACGGCTACTGTTGCCAAATATCCCCGGCATGAGCCTGGTGGAATAACACCACTCCCATGCCAGAGCGCAGACAGCAAAAAGGCCTCATTGTGAGGCCTTTTTTACATCGCGAGAGCCTGCAATCAGGAGGCCTGCTTGCTGCTCTTGCCCTGTGCGCTCTGGGCACCCGGCGGCAAGGGTTTGCGCGCCATCAGCTCCAGCTCAAGCAAGGCATACCTGTGCTCGATGAAGTCGTACACGTTGTTGGCGAGTGCCAGCTTGAAGTAGCTGATGGCTTCCTTGCGGTTGCCCTTGGCCAGTTCAAACTTGCCGAGGTAGAAGTAGGTTTCACACAGGCGCTCGGCAAGCTCCCGGTTGTCCTTCACCCCTTTCACCACGTTGCCCATCAACTGGGTCGCATTGAGCTCGCCTGTGTAGAGGCGAACCAGATCCCAGTTCCAGGCGTCGTCGTCATACTTGTTGAGACGCTCGCGCATCCGGCTCATGGCGGCCGGCGCGTTGAGCTTCTGCTCGGCCAGATAGAGCCAGATCACCCGATAGGGATCTTCCGGCTGCGCTTCATAGAAGCGTTTCATATCGGCTGCGGCCAGCTCGGGACGATTGCCGTAATAGAGCGCTATGCCACGGTTGAGATAGGCATAGTCATAATCGGGAGCCAGCTCGAGGGCGGAATCAAATGCCTCGTAGGCTTCGTCATAATTCTGCTGCTGCACCAGATAGACGCCGATGAAGTTGTAGGCCTCGGCAAAATCCGGTTTCTCCCGCAAGGCCCGGTTGAAATCCAGCCTCGCCAGGGAGCGCAAGCCGACCCGGTCAAACACCACGGCACGCTCATAAAACAGTTCAGCCCGTTGCTCTGTGGTCAATTCCATCTCACCGAGCATCTGCCCGAGTCGCGCCAACGCCAACTCGCTCTGGTAAGAGACCTGCAGGGGGGTCGCCAATACCAGTGAAGCGGGTTGCGGCTTGGGAACTTGAGGCGCTTCAACCTGACTGCTACTGCTGCAACCCCACATGGGGAGCAGCAACAGGATACCAAGGAGGTATCCAATCCCTTTCCTGACGTTCAATGAACACTCCGACGCTTACGCTTGACCCCGCATATGGTAAAGGTCAACCGACACTTTGTCATGTGGCTGATCCTCTCTCCCTCAAATAAATCAGGATTCGACAGGGTATCCGGCATCACACCAGCCCCGAAAGCCACCATCTACGCTGACAACCCGGCTATAACCCATCTTCTGCAGGTTATCCGCCACCAGGATGGAGCGAAATCCCCCACCACAATAGAGGTAGAGCTCGGTGGCCGGATCCGGATAGCGAGTCTCTATGTCACGCTCGATCACGCCACGGCCCAGGTATTCGGCCCCCGGCAGATGACCCCTTGCCCACTCGCTCTCTTCCCGCACGTCAATAAGATGAAAGGCGCGCCCCTCATCCTGCCAGCGTTTGACCTGATGCACGTCTGTCTCTTGCACCTGGGGACGAACGGCCTCTACCAGCGCCAGAAAACGGGGATTGTGTTGCATGGCTTGCTCCTTGCCTTGGATGATAGGAGATGGGTAACGGGGAGCATAATGACTCACCCGGGCCATAAGAGAAAGGGCGCCTCGCGGCGCCCTTGTCGTTTACGGCAGGATCTCTTGCTGATCCGCGCCCTCTTTTTCCACCTGGGTCGGCAGCATGTGCTCCCGCTTGACCCCGAAGAACATGGCTGAGGCACTCGCCACATAGATGGAGGAGTAGGTCCCGAAGGCCACCCCGATCACCATGGCGATGGCAAAACCGTGGATCAGCGGACCGCCCTTGAGCAGCAGCGCCACCACCACCACGAAGGTCAACCCCGAGGTGATGATGGTCCGACTCAGGGTCTCGGTCATGGAGAGATCCATGATTTCGCTGGTATTTCCCTTGCGCACCTTGCGAAAGTTCTCCCGCAGCCGGTCGAACACCACGATAGTGTCGTTCAGGGAGTAACCCACCAGCGTCATCAGCGCCGCCAGCACGGTCAAATCGAACTCGTACTGGAAGTAGGCGAAGATGCCGAGGGTGATGATGACATCGTGCGCCAGGGAGAGAATGCCCCCCATGGCCAGACGCCACTCGAAGCGCACCGCCACGTAGATCAGGATACAGATGATGGAGGCCAGCATGGCCAGGGCACCGTCTGTCGCCAGCTCGTCACCCACCGAGGGGCCGACGAATTCGACGCGCTTGAGCACGGCGCTCTGATCGATCAACTTGGCTGCAGCCAGCACTTCGTTACCCTGCTGCTCCACCTTGACCCCCTCTTTCGGGGTCATGCGCACCAGCACGTCACGGCTGGAGCCGAAGAATTGCAGGGTCGCCCCTTCAATCTTCTGCTGATCCAGCGCCTCGTGCATCTTGTCCAGGCTCACCGATTGCTGGAATCCCACCTCTATGGTGGTACCACCGGTGAAGTCCAGACCCCAGTTCAGACCCCGATCGAACAGGCAGAACAGGGCGAGTATCGTCAGCAGGGCAGAGAACACCATTCCCGACTTGGCGAAGCGCATGAAGGGAATGGGCTTTTCAAAATGTAGAATCTGAAACATGTCTCTTCCTTAGATCGGCAGCTTGTCGATGCGCCGTCCACCCCAGGCCAGGTTGATGATGGCGCGGGATACCGTGATGGCCGTAAACATGGAGGCACTCAGACCAATGCCCAGCGTCAGGGCGAAGCCCTTGATGGCGCCGGTGCCGATACCGAACAGGATCACGCAGGTGATGAGCGAGGTGACGTTGGAGTCGGCTATAGTCGAGAAGGCGCGGTCGAAGCCCAGATGGATGGCTTGCTGCACCCCGCGACCGTTGCGGATCTCTTCACGAATACGCTCGTAGATCAGCACGTTGGCATCCACCGCCATCCCTAAGGTCAGGACGATACCGGCGATGCCCGGCAGTGTCATGGTGGCCCCGGGGATCATCGACATGATGCCGACGATCAGCACCAGGTTCATGGTGAGCGCCAGGTTGGCCACCCAACCGAATGCACGGTAGTAGATCCCCATGAACAGCACGATCACCAGCATGGCCCAGCCGATGGCTTCCATACCGCTGTCGATGTTCTGCTGACCCAGGCTCGGGCCTATGGTGCGTTCTTCGACGATCTGGATCGGGGCTATCAGGGCACCGGCACGCAACAGCAGCGCCAGGTTGTGGGCTTCGTTGGCGTTGTCGATACCCGTGATGCGGAACTGGCTGCCAAGACGCGACTGGATGGTGGCGACGTTGATCACCTCCTCCTGCTTGCGGAACTTGCGCTTGCCATCCGGACCCGGCTGACCGACCGGCTTGTATTCGATGAACACTGTGGCCATGCCTTTACCGACGTTGTCCTTGGTAAAGTTGGCCATCTTGTTGCCACCCTGGCCATCGAGCTTGATGTTGACCTGGGGACGGCTGTATTCGTCGAAACCGGACTGGGCACCCACTATGTGGTCACCGGTCAGTATGATGCGCTTTTGCAGCACGACGGGACGGCCGTTGCGATCGTTGTAGACCTTGGAGCTCGGTGGCACCCGGCCATCGGCGGCGGCCTGGATATCGGCAGTCTCATCGACCATGTGGAATTCCAGGGTCGCGGTCGCGCCCAGGATCTCCTTGGCACGGGCCGTGTCCTGAATACCGGGCAGCTCCACCACGATGCGCTCGGCACCCTGCTGTTGTACCAGCGGCTCGGCCACACCCAGCTCGTTCACCCGGTTACGGATGATGGTGATGTTCTGCTCGAGGGCGTACTTCTTCACTTCCTTGATCTTGGCTTCGCTCAGACCCGCCAGCAGGATGAACTCATCCCCCTTCTGTTCTGTGGTGAAGGTCAGATCAGGGTTCTGACGACGCAGGTGAGAGACCGCCTTGGCCTGATCCGCTTCATCGCGGAACAGCACCTGTACCTGATCACCGGCCCGACGCACGCCGGAATAACGGATCTTCTGGGTACGCAGCTCGGCGCGGAAATCCTGCACCATCTGCTCTTGCTGCTTGGTCAGCGCCTCGGCCATGTCCACTTCCATCAGGAAGTGCACACCGCCGCGCAGGTCAAGACCCAGCTTGAGCGGGTTGGCACCGATGGCTTCGAGCCAGGCAGGCGTGGAGGGCGCCAGGTTGAGAGCGGTAATGAAGTTGTCGCCCAGCTTGTTGGCGACGACGTCGCGCGCCTTGAGCTGTTCTTCGGTGTTCTTGAAACGGATCAGAATGAAACCGTGTTCGAACGCAGCATGCTTGACCGGGATCTGAGCCGCATCCAGCGTCTCTTTCACCAGATCAAGCGTCTCTAGCTTGACTTCGGCACCCCGGCTGGCAGAGATCTGCAAGGCCGGGTCTTCGCCGTAAAGATTGGGGGCTGCATATAGAAAACCGATGGCGATCACGAAGACCACCATCAGGTATTTCCACAGCGGATAGCGATTTAACACGCTGTGCTCCTCGGGAGATTAAAGGGACTGAATAGAACCCTTGGGCAGAACGGCAGAGACGAAATCACGTTTGATGGTGACTTGAGTCTGATCATTCAGGGCCAGCACAATGTATTCGCTATCGGCGGACACCTTGGCAATCTTGCCGACCAGGCCACCGGAAGTGAGCACTTCATCACCCTTGGAGAGGGAGCTCATCAGATCACGATGAGTCTTGGCGCGCTTGGCCTGGGGACGATAGATCATGAAGTAGAAGATAAGGCCAAACACGGCCAGCATGATGATCATTTCCATACCACCACCCTGTGCACCCGGAACTGCGCCTTCTGCATACGCCTTGGAGATAATGCTCATTTAACAACCTCTTATTGATGTAGATTTGAGAACTGGCTTATATATCGTTGTTATTTCACGTCATTTTCAGCTAACGGAGGCATAGGCTTCCCTTGCCGACGGTAAAACTCAGCTACAAAGTCGTCTAATTTACCCTGCTCGATCGCGTCCCGCAAACCCTGCATCACACGCTGGTAATAACGCAGGTTATGAATGGTGTTCAGACGGGCACCGAGGATCTCGTTGCACTTGTCCAGATGGTACAAATAGCTGCGGGTGTAGTTCTTGCAGGTGTAGCAATCGCAGTCCGCATCCAGGGTACTGGTGTCGCTGCGATACTTGGCGTTGCGGATCTTGACCACACCATCTGTGGTGAACAGATGGCCGTTGCGGGCATTGCGGGTCGGCATCACGCAGTCGAACATGTCGACCCCGCGGCGCACCCCTTCCACCAAGTCTTCCGGCTTGCCCACGCCCATCAGGTAACGCGGCTTGTCGGCCGGAATTTTCGGGCAGACGTGCTCGAGGATGCGATGCATGTCCTCTTTTGGCTCACCCACCGCCAGACCACCGACCGCATAACCGTCGAAGCCGATCTCCAACAGACCGTTGAGGGACACGTCCCGCAGCTCTTCATACACGGAGCCCTGAATGATGCCGAACAGGGCGTTCTTGTTGCCCAGGGCATCAAACTTGTCGCGCGAGCGCTTGCCCCAGCGCAGGGACATCTCCATGGACTTGCGCGCCTCTTCGTACGTGGCCGGATACGGGGTGCACTCGTCGAAGATCATCACGATGTCGGAGCCCAGATCGTACTGGATCTCCATGGATTTCTCGGGGTCGAGGAAGATCTTCTCGCCGTTGATGGGGTGACGGAAGTGCACGCCCGCCTCGGTGATCTTGCGAATGTGCCCCAGGCTGAACACCTGGAAACCACCCGAGTCGGTCAGGATCGGGCCCTGCCAGTTCATGAAGTCATGCAGATCGCCGTGGGCGCGCATCACTTCCTGCCCCGGTCTCAGCCAGAGGTGGAAGGTGTTGCCAAGCAGGATCTGGGCACCTGTCTCACGTACCTCTTCCGGGGTCATCCCCTTGACGGTGCCATAGGTACCGACCGGCATAAAGGCTGGGGTCTGCACTGTGCCGCGCTCGAATACCAACTGGCCGCGACGGGCACGGCCGTCGGTGGTTTTCAGTTCAAATTTCATTGCTACCTCGTTGCGTCAGAGAAACAGTCTGACAATAGAGAGCCCGAAGGCCCGGTATAAAGGGCGAGGCTTATGCCACCGCCCGGCGACGGGTGACGAACATGGCGTCCCCGTAGCTGAAGAAACGGTAATTTTCGGTCACGGCCGCCTGATAGGCCGCCATCACGTGATCGTACCCGGCGAAGGCGCTGACCAGCATGATCAGGGTCGACTCCGGCAGGTGGAAATTGGTGACCATGGCATCGACTACCTGGAACTGGTAGCCGGGGAAGATGAAGATGTCGGTGTCGCTGAAAAACGGCGCCAGCGGCTTGCCCTGAGCCAGGCTCACCTTGGCGGCGCTCTCCAGCGATCGCACCGAGGTGGTCCCCACCGCAATCACCCGGCCACCGCGGGCGCGCGTTGCGGCTATGGCATCCACCACCTCCTGCGGCACCTCGGCATATTCCGAGTGCATGTGGTGATCTTCAATCTTGTCCACCCGCACCGGCTGGAAGGTCCCCGCCCCTACATGCAGGGTGACGAAGGCCGTTTCAACCCCCTTGGCACGGATCTTTGCCAGCAATGGCTCGTCGAAGTGCAGGCCGGCGGTCGGCGCCGCCACGGCGCCCGGCTTCTGGTTGTAAACGGTCTGGTAGCGCTCCTTGTCGGCATCCTCGTCGGGCCTGTCGATATAGGGCGGCAGCGGCATGTGGCCTATGGCTTCCAGGATCTCCAGCACGGGGCGGGGGTCCTGGAAATGGATCTCGAACAGGGCATCGTGGCGGGCCCGCATCTCGGCTTCGACTTTCTCACCGTCGGGCCCACCATCCAGAATGAGACGGGTGCCGGGCTTGGGCGATTTGGAAGAGCGCACGTGAGCCAGCACGCTGTGTTCGTCCAGGATGCGCTCCACCAGCACCTCCAGCTTGCCGCCGCTGGCCTTCTGGCCAAACATGCGCGCCGGAATGACACGGGTGTTGTTGAATACCAGCAGATCGCCGGGGTTGAGCTGGTCCAGCACATCCACAAATTGACCATGGCGCAGGGCGCCGCTTTGACCATCGAGCTGCAACAGGCGGCTGGCGGTACGCTCTGCCATCGGATAGCGGGCAATCAGCTCGTCTGGCAGATCAAAATGAAAATCGGATACTTGCATCTTTCACCTCGGGGGAATCGGCGGCTAGTCTAGTTATCCCCCTCTTCCAAGGCAACCCAAAAGACCAAAAACCCAAGAGAGACAAGGGATAGCGAGCAATTATGTGAAGCAGGGCCAGTTAAAAAACCTTTAAGGTTTTGTATTGACCCTGATCATGTTTTGCCTGTGGGGGCTGGGCTAGGGTGAAAGCAGATACACAAGGAGGCCCACCATGATGACCTTATCCGAGATCATGACAGAACATCCCTTCACTCTGGGTCCGGAAAACAGCGTCAAACAGGCGATGGATCTGATGCAGCAGGAGCGGATCCGCCACATCCCCATCGTCGACGAGCACCATCACCTGCTAGGTCTGGTCACCCTCACCGACATCCTGGCCACCCGCGAGTCCAAGCTGCTGCTGATCAACCCGGAGCGGGAAGCGGAATTCACCGACAGCGTCCAGCTCGACGAGATCATGACCCGCCAGGTGGCAAGCGTGGATCCCCACGCCGGCATCAAGGAGGCGGCGCTCTACCTGCAGCGCCACAGATATGGCTGCCTGCCGGTGCTCAAGGGACGCAAGCTGGTGGGCATAGTCACGGAGTCGGATTTCATTGCGGTTGCCATCAACCTGCTCGAACTGATGGAAGAACAGGAGCCGCCCGGCGATTTCTGATCTTTAAAACCTGTAATAAAATTACAATAAAAGCGTTTTCAGCACATGGAATCGACAATAAAGCTGAAAGACTTTCATTTTGATTGAAAATTTACATCACAACCTTGCTTTGTGATCTGCATCACACTATTATCTCCCCATGCAATAGTTGCCGAGGGGGAGACGAGGGATTGTGCACCCAGCCTCTTCCTCTCATATGTCTGCAAGTTTGCACACCCCGTAGTTAGTCTTTGCTGTAAAGCTTTTGTTTATATAGCCATTCCTTGTTTGATGACCCGGCCTTGTCCTTACGACAGCGCCGGGATTTTTTTTATCTGCACCCTCCTGCCCTGCCCCGGGCCCCCTCTTTTTGCGTGTTTCGCCCAGTACGTCACTGCCACGCCCCGTCCCCCCGAGAAAGCTGCCCATTCGCCCCTTGAAAAACCCAAGAACCGCACAGATGTTGAATCTCGACAAGGGGTTACCTCTGCATGTCAGAAATATTCATGTTAGGTACAGCAGCGGTAGGTTATCTAATAGATAGATTGAAGTGATTCAAAATTGCGGCTTTAACCGATTAGGAGAAGCCCCTATGATGAATCCATCGAACGTTAAACGCCTGGTCCGGACAGACTCTTCAATACCAGACAGGCATATGTACATCACCAAGGAGCTAATACATGTCTACCTACATCAACACTGAAATCAAGCCGTTCAACGCCACCGCCTACCACAATGGCAAATTCGTTCAGGTGTCTGACGCTGACCTGAAAGGCAAGTGGTCCGTGGTGTTCTTCTACCCGGCTGACTTCACCTTCGTTTGCCCGACCGAGCTGGGTGACCTGGCTGACAACTACGCCGAATTCAAGAAGCTGGGCGTCGAGATCTACTCCGTCTCCACCGACACCCACTTCACCCACAAGGCGTGGCACGACACCTCCGACACCATCCAGAAGATCCAGTATCCGATGATTGGTGACCCGACTGGCGCCATCACCCGCAACTTCGGCGTCATGATCGAAGAAGCCGGTCTGGCTGACCGCGGCACCTTCGTCATCGACCCGCAGGGCATCATCCAGATCGTTGAAATCAACGCTGGCGGCATCGGCCGTGACGCACTGGAACTGCTGCGCAAAGTCAAAGCGGCCCAGTACGTTGCTTCCCACCCGGGTGAAGTCTGCCCGGCCAAGTGGAAAGAAGGCGATGCCACCCTGGCCCCGTCCCTGGATCTGGTAGGCAAAATCTAAGCCTCCGCTTCCAAGACCGGCCCATTCAAGGGCCGGTCTGCTTTCTGGCCTGACAAAACGCCGACCCGCAATCAAAAGAAGGAATTCGAAGATGTTGGATACCAACCTCAAACAACAGCTGAACACCTATCTGCAGTACATCGTCAATCCCATCGAGATCAGCGTGTCCGGCAATGACAGTGACAAATCCGCAGAACTCCTGGCATTGGCCAGCGAGATCAGCGAGATGTCCCCCAAGATTACCCAGACCTCTGGCACTGCCGCTCGCAAGCCTTCCATGAGCATCGCGCCAAAGGGCCAGACCCCGCGCGTTCATTTTGCCGGCATCCCCATGGGTCATGAATTTACCTCCCTGGTGCTCGCCCTGCTGCAAAGCGGTGGTCACCCCTCCAAGGCCGATCCGGCCGTGCAGGAGCAGATCAAGAACCTGAAGGGCGAGTTCCATTTCGAGACTTACATTTCCCTCTCCTGCCACAACTGCCCGGACGTGGTGCAGGCGCTGAACCTGATGGCGACCCTGAACCCCGGCATCACCCACACCATGATCGACGGCGCCCTGTTCCAGGACGAGGTGAACGAGCGTCAGATCATGGCGGTGCCGAACGTCTACCTGAACGGTCAGCCGTTCAGCCAGGGTCGCATCTCGCTGGAAGAGATAGTGGCCAAGCTCGACACTGGCGCCGCAGAACGCAAGGCTGAAGAGCTCAATGAAAAAGCGCCTTACGACGTGCTGGTGGTGGGCGGTGGCCCGGCTGGCGCCGCTGCTGCCATCTATGCCGCCCGCAAAGGCATTCGCACCGCCATCGTCGCCGAGCGTTTCGGTGGTCAGGTGATGGACACGGTCGGCATCGAGAACTTCATCTCGGTGACCTACACCGAAGGCCCCAAGCTGGCCGCCAGTCTGGAGCAGCACGTCAAGCAGTACGGCGTGGAAGTGATCACCGAACAGCGCGCCGCCGCCATCAGCAAGGATGGCTACGTCAACGTGGAGTTGGCCTCCGGCGCCACCTTGAAGAGCCGCGCCGTGATCCTGGCGACCGGTGCCCGCTGGCGTGATCTGAACGTGCCGGGCGAACTTGAATACCGCACCAAGGGCGTGGCCTACTGCCCGCACTGCGACGGCCCCTTCTTCAAGGGCAAGCGCGTAGCGGTGATCGGTGGCGGTAACTCAGGCATAGAAGCGGCCATCGATCTCGCCGGCATCGTCGAGCACGTGACCGTGGTGGAGTTCGCCGATACCCTGCGCGCCGACGAGGTACTGCAGAAGAAGGCGCGCTCCATGGGCAACATCGACATCATCATGAGCGCCCGCACCACGGAAGTGATCGGTGACGGCAGCAAGGTGGTCGGCATGGATTACGAAGATCGCACCACCGGCGAGATCAAGCATCTGGCGGTCGCCGGCATCTTCGTCCAGATAGGCCTGGTGCCGAACACCGAGTTCCTCAAAGGGAGCGAAGTGGCCCTGACCCGCTTTGGCGAGATCGAGATCGACGCCAAGGGCGCCACTTCCCTGCCCGGCGTCTATGCCGCAGGCGACGCCACGACAGTGCCGTTCAAGCAGATCATCATCTCCATGGGCGCGGGTGCCACCGCTGCGCTGGGGGCATTTGATTACCTCATCCGCAATGCGGCGCCGGACGCCATCGAGACATCCGCCAAGGCCGATGCCGTGACCGCCTGATAGTCTCCGTTACCAATAAAAAGCCGGCTCCCTGGAGCCGGCTTTTTTTTTATCCGCGTGATTCAGCGACTGCTAGCCGGCCTTCATATCCTGCGGTCCGGGCGACTCAGGTGTGGCATAGCTGGCAGGGACAGCCTCTCCCGCCAGATCCGTTCTCGGCTCCAGTTCGGCAGTCATGGGAGTATTGGGCGGCACCGGCATGAACACCTGATGATCGGCCAGCGGAATGGGGGCCCGCTGCCGCTTGCGCCAGCCCAGATACGCCGTCAGCAGGGTGCCGCACAGGGCGAAGTAGACGAACAAGCCCTGCGGCCCGAACTGCAGCATGACGAAAGGCGCCAGCAGCGGCCCTATCATGGCTCCCAGACTGTAGGCGAGCAGCAACCCCTGATTGGCCCCCAGCACCTGATCCGGACGCAGCTCATCGCAGGCGTGGCTCAGGCTCAGGGGATAGATGGAAAACGCCATCCCCCCCAGCAAGAACACCAGGGCCCCCGCGATCGGCTCGCGCCAGCCCTCGGGCAGCAGCACCATCAGCAGGGCGAGCAGGGTCAGCGCTGCGCACAGCAGCAGGATCACCAGCCGCCTGTCATAGCGGTCAGACATCCGCCCTATGGGGTATTGCAGGCACATGCCCCCCAGGATCACCAGCGCCATCATGTCCGCCACCCGCGAGAGCGAGGCGCCGCTGTCGGTAAAGTAGAGCGGCAGCAGGCCGTAGATGGCCCCGAGAATGAGGCCCGAGGTGAAGCTGCTACCCATCCCCGCCGGAGTGAGCCGAACAAGCTCCAGCACCCCCACCGGCTGGGGCGCCACCATGGCAGGGGTGGCCACCCGGGAGAGGGCGAGCGGCACCACAGACAGGGTGGCGGCCATGGCGCACAGGGCAAAGGGGGTCAACACCATGGGATCCACCCACTTGAGCAGCAACTGGCCCATGGCCAGGGATCCGTAGAGCAGTATCATGTAGAGGGACATCAGCCGTCCCCGGTTGGCCGGGGTGCTGGAGACCAGCATCCAGGACTCCAGCACCACGAAGAGGCCGCCGGTGGCAAAGCCCCCCACCAGCCGCAGCGCCGCCCAAGCGATGGGCTCCACCACCATGCCGTGCAGCAGGAACAGGAAACAGAGCAGGGAGGCGTAGGCCGCATAGGCCCGGATATGGCCCACCCGTATGATGAGGCGGGCGTTGATGAAGGCCCCCAGCACCAGGCCCCCGAAATAGGCCGCCGACACCAGGCCGATGGCCTGCACCGACACCTGCTCGGCCGAGAGTCGCACCGTCAGCAGGGTATTGAACATGCCGTGGCCCAGAATGAATATCACCAGACTGGCCAAGGGTGACAACAACCTTGTGAGTGTCATGGGGTCTCCCTGTAGGGCTAAACAGCCATGGTACCGTTTGCTTCCCGCCCACTTCAACCCAACCGGCCCCGCCACGGCCGGACTATCCTTGATGAGACCCACCATTGAGGTAACCAAGATGAAACCTGTCCTGTTATTGATTGGCCTGCTCTTTGCCGGCAGTGCCCTCGCGTTTCACTGCCCTGCAGACATGAAGAAGATCGATGATGCCCTCGCCGCAGGCCCCGCCCTCAGCGCCGAGCAGCTGGCCGAGGTGAAGCAGCTGCGCGCCGAAGGCGAGGCACTGCACAAGGCGGGCAAGCATCAGGAATCCGTCGATACCCTGGCCAAAGCCCTAGCCCTGCTCGCACCGGCCAAATCCTGACGCAGCCCGAGGCTGAGAAGGCTCCTGCGTGATGTCATGTCTGACATTCGCCATAAACAACAAGGCCACCCGCAGGGGTGGCCTTGATTTTATCGGGCAGCTGGCCCGCGTTCACTCTGCGCCGCTATTACTTGGCGTAATCCTCGGTGGGGATGCAGGAGCAGAACAGGTTGCGATCGCCGTAGACGTCATCGATGCGGTTGACCGACGGCCACAACTTGGCGGCGCGCACGGCGTCGGACGGGAAGACCGCCTCGGCGCGGCTGTAGCCACGGTTCCACTGCTCGTCCATCACGTCATCCTGGGTATGGGGCGCGTTGACCAGGGGGTTGTCGGCCAGGCTCCAGTGGCCGTCCTGCACCTTGGCTATCTCGGCACGGATGGCGGTCATGGCCTCGACGAAGCGATCCAGCTCGCGCTTGGATTCAGATTCGGTCGGCTCGACCATCAGGGTGCCCGCCACCGGGAAGCTCATGGTCGGGGCGTGGAAGCCGTAGTCCATCAGCCGCTTGGCCACGTCCATCTCGCTGATGCCGGACGCCTCTTTGAGCGGGCGGATATCCAGGATGCACTCGTGGGCCACCCGGCCGTTGCGCCCGGAATAGAGCACAGGGAAGGATTCACCCAGCTTCTTGGCCAGATAGTTGGCGTTGAGGATGGCCACCTGGGTGGATTTTTTGAGCCCCTCGTCGCCCAGCATGGCGATGTACATCCAGCTGATGGGCAGGATACTGGCCGAACCGAACGGGGCTGCCGACACGGCGCCGTTGTTGCGGCTCTCCTTGTCGGTCTTGACCACGGCGTGACCGGCCACGAAGGGTGCCAGGTGTTTCTTCACACCGATAGGGCCCATGCCCGGACCGCCACCGCCGTGAGGGATGGCGAAGGTCTTGTGCAGGTTGAGGTGGGAGACGTCCGCCCCGATGAAGCCCGGCGCCGTCAGCCCAACTTGCGCGTTCATGTTGGCGCCGTCGAGGTAGACCTGACCACCGTGCTGGTGAACGATGTCGCACACCTCCTTGATGGTCTCCTCGTACACCCCGTGGGTAGAAGGGTAGGTCACCATCAGACAGCTAAGCTTCTCCCCCGCCTCGGCGGCCTTGGCGCGCAGATCGTCGAGATCCACGTTGCCGGACTTGTCACAGGCGGTGACTATGACCCGCAGCCCCGCCATCTGGGCGGAGGCCGGGTTGGTGCCGTGGGCAGAAGCCGGTATGAGGCAGATGTCGCGATGACCGTCGCCACGGGACTCGTGGTACTTCTTGATGGCCAGAAGGCCCGCGTACTCGCCCTGGGCACCAGAGTTCGGCTGCATGCAGACCGCATCGTAACCTGTCACCTTCACCAGCCAGTCTTCCAGGTCTGCCAGCAGCAGCTGGTAGCCCTTGGCCTGGGCCAGCGGCGCAAACGGGTGCAGCTTGCCGAACTCGGGCCAGGTCACCGGGATCATCTCGGCGGTGGCGTTGAGCTTCATGGTGCAGGAACCCAGCGAAATCATGGCGTAGTTGAGCGCCAGATCTTTCGCCTCGAGACGGTGGATGTAACGCAGCATCTCGGTCTCGGAGTGGTACTTGTTGAACACCTCGTGGGTCAGTACGGCGTCGGTGCGCAGCAGATCCTGCGGTATGCCGTGATGGGTCTGGGCCGCCTTGTCGAGCGCCTCCACATCCAGGCCGTGGCCCTTGCCGAGGAAGAGATCGAACAGCTCGGCCACATCGGCGCGGGTGGTGGTTTCGGAGAGGGACACGCCCACGGCACCATCGAGATCGGCACGCAGGTTGATGCCGAGCCCTTCGGCCTTGGCGATCAGGGCTGCCTTGTCAGCGCTCTGTACGGTGAGGGTATCGAACCAGCTGGCGTGCTTGAGGGCAACGCCCTTGGCTTTAAGCCCCAGCGCCAGGATGCTGGTGAGACGGTGAACGCGGGAGGCGATGGTTTTCAACCCCACAGGGCCGTGGTAGACGGCGTAGAAGCTCGCCATGTTGGCCAGCAGCACCTGGGCGGTACAGATGTTGGAGTTCGCCTTCTCGCGGCGGATATGCTGCTCGCGAGTCTGCATCGCCATGCGCAGGGCACTCTTGCCGCGGGCATCCTTGGAGACGCCTATGATGCGGCCCGGCATGGAGCGCTTGTAGGCATCGCGGGTGGCGAAGAAGGCGGCGTGGGGGCCACCGTAACCCATGGGCACGCCGAAGCGCTGGGCTGAGCCGAATACCACGTCGGCCCCCAGTTCCCCCGGGGATTTGAGCAGCAGCAAGGAGAGCAGGTCGGCACTGACGCAGGCCAGCCCCTTCTGGGCTTGCACGGCGGCGATCAGGGCACGCAGATCTTTCACCTCACCCGTGGTGGTGGGGTACTGGAACAGGGCACCGAACACCTCTTCACTCACCGCCTCGCCGGCGGGGCCGACGGCCACGTCGAAGCCAAAATGCACGGCGCGCTCCTTGACCACGTCGATCACCTGGGGGTGCACGTCATCGGCCACGAAGAAGAGATGGGACTTGGACTTGGCCATGCGCTTGGCCAGCGCCATGGCTTCGGCGGCGGCGGTGGCTTCATCCAGCAGGGAGGCACTTGCCAGATCCATGCCGGTCAAGTCCAGCGTCAGCTGCTGGAAGTTGAGCAGGGCTTCGAGACGGCCCTGGGCCAGCTCGGGCTGGTACGGGGTGTAGGCGGTATACCAGCCCGGGTTCTCCAGCACGTTGCGCAGGATGACGTGGGGCACATGGGTGTCGTGATAGCCCATGCCGATATAGCTCTTGGCGATCTTGTTCTGGGCGGCGTAGCCCTTGAGCTTGGCCAGTGCCTCCACTTCCGTCATGGGGACGCCGATGCCGAGCGGGCCCGGCCGGCGAATGGCGGCGGGGACCGTCTGCTCAATCAGATCGTCCAGGCTCTCTGCGCCCACGGTGGCCAACAGGGCGCGCACTTCTTCCTCACCCGGGCCTATGTGGCGACGGATGAAATCGGTTTTTTGCTCGAGTTCAAACAGTGACTGGGTCATTTCCCTATTCCTGGTATTAAGTCCTGATAACCAAGACCTGATGTTCCTGATAGCCGGTTGATACCGACTCCACTCATGTTCTGGGTCCCGCAGGCTGGGTGCGGCACCGGATGCTGCGCCAGCATCGACAGGGGATCGCCTTGTTGCGTACCGGCCCGCTTGCCCCCTGGCAAGGCCAGGCTGGCAAACGGCAGGCGCGGGCGACTTCACCCTTCCACCGGCCGGCATGTGCCCGGCTGGCGGTCATACAAAGGGGCCCTGCTGTGTTGGCAGGGCCCGGGGGCATTACTCTTCGTCCACCAGGTTCTGGTAGCCTTCGGCATCCAGCAGATTGGCGAGCTCGCCCGCGTCATCCAGCTTGATGCGGAACAGCCAGCCGGCGCCGTAGGGGTCTGAGTTGACCAGTTCCGGGCTGCCTTCCAGCTCTTCGTTGATGGCGATGATTTCGCCGCTCACCGGGCTGTAGATGTCGGAGGCGGCCTTGACCGACTCGGCCACGGCGCAGTCATCACCGGCGCCAATTTGCTTGCCCACTTCCGGCAGATCGATAAACACCATGTCTCCCAGCAGATCCTGGGCGTGCTCGGTGATACCGACCACGGCCTCGCCGTTGGCTTCAACACGGATCCACTCGTGGGAGGTGGCATATTTCAGTTCGCTCGGGATATGGCTCATTTGTGCTTCCTTCTTATTCACTTGGATCACTTGTACCTGGACCGCGTACAAGGGGTACTGGCGAAGGGCAGCCCCTTCGCCGCAATGGGGTTGTTACACCAGCTTCTGGCCGTTGCGCACGAAAGCGGGCTTGGTGACTTTGACGGTGACCAGCTTCTTGCGGATCTCCACCTCGGCCTGTTCGCCGATGTCGCGGGGCACCCGCGCCAAGGCAATACTGTAGCCCAGGGTCGGCGAGAAAGAACCCGAGGTGATCACACCTTCCCGCTTCTCGCCGCTGGCGGTGGTGAAGGTGACCGGCATGCCGGCACGCAGTACGCCCTTCTCTTCCATCACCAGACCGACCTGCTTGGGCTGAGTGCCCGCCGCCTTCTGTGCTTCCAGCGCGGCGCGACCGATAAATTGGCGGGAGGCCGGCTCGAAGGCCAGGGTCCAGGCCATGTTGGCGGCGAGCGGGCTGATGCTCTCGTCCATGTCCTGGCTGTAGAGGTTCATGCCGGCTTCGAGGCGCAGGGTATCCCGCGCGCCCAGCCCGCAGGGGGCCACGCCGTTGTCCAGCAGCGCCTGCCACAGGTCGCACGCCTTCTCTTGTGGCACCACGATTTCATAGCCGTCTTCGCCTGTGTAGCCTGTGGTGGCGATGAAGAGATCTCCTGCCTGCACGCCGAAGAAGGGCTTCATCCCCTCCACTGCCGCATTTTGCTCAGGAGTGAACACCTTGGCCGTCTTGGCCTTGGCGTTGGGGCCCTGCACCGCGATCATGGCGAGCTCGGGACGTTCGGTCACGCTCACGGCAAAATCGATGGCGTGGTGGCGGATCCAGGCCAGATCCTTCTCGCGGGTGGCGGAGTTCACCACCAGGCGGTAAAACGTATCGCCAAGATAATAGGTGATGAGGTCGTCGATGACGCCGCCTTCCGGATTGAGCATGCCGCTGTAGAGGGCCTTGCCCGGGACTGTGAGTTTGGCCACGTCGTTGGCCAGCAGGTGTTGCAGGAAGGCTTTGACCCGTTCGCCGGTCAAGTCGACTATGGTCATGTGGGAGACGTCGAACATGCCGGCATCGGTGCGCACCGCGTGGTGCTCTTCCAGCTGGGAGCCGTAGTTGATGGGCATTTCCCAACCGTGGAAGTCCACCATTTTGGCGCCGGCTTCCAGGTGCTTGGGATGCAGTACTGTAGTCTGGATCATCGCTGTGTTTCCTTAAGCGTTCGCGACAACACTCGCAATCCGCCCTCCCCTGACAGCCAACAGGACATGCAATCGCCTGTGCAACAGAAAGAGAAAAGACAGTCGGAGTCTGTGCTCGTTCCAGCCCCGCGGGGCAAGAGTGATTCCTTGAACGCAGCGGATTATATGACAAGCGGGCGAGCCTGCCGCTCAAAAAAAACTAATCCACCGCCAGTAAACAGACCCCAGACACTAAGGTAAAAACAGTGATAAAAACAGTCGAACAGCGACTCACACGAGATTAAATTTTGATTTTTACCGTTTCGTCACAATTTGAAGAAAAACGTTTCGCCTGCCACCCAGATTAAAGGCTGATGCCCAAAATGGGTCATCAGCCTCGTCAGATTAGTTTTGTTGTAAAAAAACCTGAGTAGTATTAGATTTTTTCACCCTTGGCCAGGGCGGGCAGTTCGCCATCGAGCCCCATGGCAGCCCGGATCACCCCCTGCTTGAGCGGCGCCAGCGCGTCGAAGGCGCACAATCCCACCCCGCGCACCAGCTTCTTGAGGGGGTTGGCCCCGCTGAACAGCCGCTTGAGCCCTTCCATGGCCGCCAGCATGCGGGCCGCCTCGCTCTTGCGCCAGCGCTCGTAGCTGCGCAGGTTGGCCAGCAGACCTATGTCCCCACCGGCACGATGCGTTTGCACAATCTGCTCCGCCAGCGCCGCCGCATCCAGCAGGCCCAGGTTGACTCCCTGCCCCGCCAGCGGATGTATGGTGTGAGCCGCATCCCCCACCAACACCAGCCGCTCGCGAGCGAAGTCGCGGGCATAGCGGGCGGTGAGCGGGATGGCGCTGCGCGCCCCTTCCACCTTGCACAACCCCAGCCGGCCATCGAAGGCGGTGGTGAGCTGGCGGTTGAACCGTTCGTCATCGCAGGCGCACAGTGCCTCGGCCCGGCTGGCGGGCACGGACCAGACGATGGAGCAGAGATCCGGTTGCCACAGGGGCAGGAAGGCGAGCGGGCCATCCGGGGTGAAGATCTGGCGGGCCACCGCCTCGTGGGGCTCGGCACAGCGCACCGTCGCCACCAGGGCGTGATGGCCGTAATCCCAGCTGGTGAGCGGAATGTCCGCCTGGCGGCGCACCCAGGAGTGGGCGCCATCGGCGGCCACCACCAGCTTGGCCGACAGCGCGCGGCCATCGTCCAGCAGCAGGAGCGACCCCGCCTCGCCACTTTGCAGGCTGGCGGCCCGGGCCGGGCTCAGCAGCTGTATGTTGTCTGCATCCCCTGCATTGCCAACAAGAATCGCCTCCAGCAGTGCCAGCTGGATGACCCGGTTCTCAACTATGTGACCGAGTGCCCCCTGGCGCAGGCTGGCGGCATCAAAGCCAATCTGGCCGAAGCTGTCCTGCTCCCACACCTGCATCTTCTCGTAGGGCTGCAGGCGCCGCGCCTCTATCCCGGCCCAGGCGCCGACCTGCTGCAAGATGCGCTGGCTGGCCAGACTCAGGGCACTGACCCGGTTGTCCGGCGCGTCCCCGAGCTCAGGATCGGGCAACTGCCCCTCCACGATGGCAATCTTGAGGCCACTCTGCTTGAGCGCGGCGGCGAGCCCCAGGCCCACCATGCCGCCCCCCACTATCACCACATCCACATTTTGCATCTGCATCATCTGTTCCTTTCGTGGCTGACCGCCGGGTCAGCAGGGGACGCCCGTTGGCATAGCCCCTTTCAATTCGCGATTGACCGCCGCGGGTGGGCGGCGCCCCTCATTTACGGCACAGGTCGGCCACAAACCCCAGGGTACGGGAGGCCAGCGGCGCCTTGAGGCAAGTCAGCCGTCCCATCAGGGAGAGCGCCAGGTTGCGGCCCGCCACCAGCGGATCGTGGCCATTGGAGAAGAGCTGGGCCAGCGAGGAGGTGAGCCAGATGGTCCGGGCCTGATCCTCCTTGCGCAGCTGCCAGTAACCGTTCAGCACCGCAAAGCTGCCTATGTCCTCCCCCGCCGCGAGCGCGCCGGCAACCGCCTGGGTGAGCAGGTCCAGATCGCGCATACCGAGGTTGAAGCCCTGCCCGGCGATGGGGTGCAGCAGGTGGGCGGCATTGCCCACCAGCACGGTGCGCTGGGCCAGCGGGTAGTCGGTGGCCGTCTGTACCAGCGGATAGACGTGGCGCTGGCCGCATCGCTCGAAACGGCCCAGCCGCCAGCCAAACGCCTGCTGCAACCGGGCGAGAAAGGCGGCCTCATCCAGCCCCATCAGTTCATCCGCCTGCTCCCGCCCGACGCTCCACACCAGGGAGGAGAGCCCATCCTGCATCGGCAGCAAGGCCAGCGGCCCCCCCTGGGTGAAGCGCTCGAACGCCCGCCCGGCGGGATCCTCGGCGGTCTTGACCGTGGCTATGATGGCACTTTGCTCAAAGTCGTGACGAGTGACGGCCATCTTGAAGTGCTGGCGCACGAAGGAGTGGCCGCCATCGGCCGCCACCAGCAGCCGGGTCTGGTAACGCTCGCCACCGGCCAGCGTCAGGGTCACGCCCTCCTCAAGCGGCTCAATGGTCGAGAGCTGGGCCGGGCACAGCATATGGATGTGGGGGCAGGCCGCCATCCCCTGCTGCAGTGTTATGCCAGCCGCCGACAGCTCGATCACCTGGCCGAGCGCGGGCAGACCATATTCCGCCGCCGACAAGCTGGCCTGGCCGAAATGGCCCCGATCCGAGACATGGATTTGGGTGATGGGGGAGCAGTGAGGGGCGAAGCGAGGCCAGAGCCCGTGACGGACCAGCGCCTCGCAAGTGCCAGCAGAGAGCGCGATGGCGCGGGCATCGAAGCCCGGATGGGCATTGAGCTCGGGGGCGCTCGCCTCCAGCAGCAGGATCTGCAGGGGCTCGCCGTCGGCACCTCGCAACGCGGCAAGAGAGAGCGCCAGCACGGCACCGCTCATTCCACCGCCGACGATAGCCACGTCGACGTGAACCAGATCAGATTGAGACATGAGATGAGAGGAAGAAGCTGGGAACGTGACCTCATGCTATCACAAAGCGGGGGGCCGGGATGCGAGGCCACGGGCAAAAAACGGCGTCACGACCATGATCTGGTTGAAAAAATGCTGAGCTGGCTCCCCCATACGGCCGGATAAAAGCAGAGCGCCACCGGGGCGCTCTGCTTTGTTTTTTGCTGTTTCTGTCGCAGGGGCGATCAGTGCAGGGTCGGCGGCGCGATCGGGGTATCGGGACGCTTGCCAAACTCCTCGAAGGTCATCATGACCCCCAGGCGTACATGCTCGTAGAGCACCAGGAAGGAGGCTTCGTTCTCGTCGTCTTCCTGATCGAACTCGGCAGAGACCTGGGTGATGCTGGCGATGTCCTGGATCATCTCCTGCAACTCTTCGGACGCCCTGGAAAGCTCCTGTTGCACCACGCCAAACCCGGCCAGAAATGCCTGTGACCAGTCCACCAGCGAATCGATGCGCTCATCGAGCGGCGCCTCATCGCTTGGCAGCAGCAGCTCGACGCCCTTCTGGGCCATCAGGCTCTCGACTATCTCGTGATAGAGATCTGTCATCACCTGGCGCACCGGGGCCGGCAAGCCGAAACCGTCGTTGACCAGATCGTTGAAGGGCGGCAGCCAGCTCTTGTCATCCAGTGCCACGCCACCGCAGACGAGACCGCAGATCACGCCATGGGCCTCCACCGCCGTTGCCATCAGCTCATGCTGTTCCATCAGGTCGGCCACGGCCGTGTATTTCAGGGGGTTCGTTTTGCTCATCGAAGATCCGCTCAAAGTTCAGGCAAATATGCAAAATTAATGGTCAGGATCCTAGCATTCTCCCCCTTCCAGAGCCAGCAAGGCCTTGAAACTTCTGCATCTGCGCTATATAGTCCCGCCCAGTTGTCCACGTGGATAAAGGCGGAAATCAGCACCGCCGTATTGAGGAAGGCATGAGCACAGAGGCCGTAGAAATCGTCATTTTGGGACGTCCCTACAAGGTATCCTGTCCCTTGGGACAGCAGGATGCCCTGCGCCAGGCCGCCGACCAGCTGACTGACAAACTCATCGAGCTGCGTCAACGTTCCAAGGTCTCCAGCAACGAGCAATTGGCGATCATGGCAGCGCTCAATTTTTGCCATGAGCTCTGCCTTGAAAAAGAGAAGAATCACCAATACTCTGAGACCATGGACAAGCGGATCAAGATGCTGCAACGCACCATAGAAGCGGCCTTGATCGAGCACGGACAGTATGGCGAATCCAGCGGCGAGGGCCTGCAGCCCTAATCGCGCACCGTTTTAAAATTCCCTGGGATGTGCGTCAGCCGGTTCAAGTCCCCGAGCCGATAATCATACCCACCAGGGGATCGGCCTTCTGGCTATTGCGCATGCTCGGCACGACCGAGAAGCCTGCGGTCAGATTCGATTCCCGCCTTGAACCTACGGTTCAAGGGCCCAAACCGGCAACGGCATCTCCGGGGTACCAACAGCAAAAAGCCCGTCATCACGATGACGGGCTTTTTCTTTGTCTCTCGTTTACAGGGACCCAGCGCGACAGCTCATTCTTGTCTGCTCAGGTTCATCCCCTACTTCTCCCCTAACCCAGGCCCCCACGACACCCAGTATCGAGCCAATAAAAAGCCCGCCGGCGAGGGCGGGCTTGTCACTGTCACGAGGCGATCAGACGGCCATCTGCTCGTGCGGCGAGCCGTGGTGGCGCAGCCAGGCAAAGCTCAGGGCCACCAGCAGGACCATGAGCGTCATGATGGCTCCCAGGGTCACCTGGCCTTCCATCGGGAAGCAGGCTGCCAGCAGGGTGACTATCCCCGCCCCCAGGTTCTGCATGCCACCCAGGATGGCGCCGGCGGTGCCCGCCTGCCCCGGGAAGGGCTCGATGGCGCAGGAGGTGGCGGTCGGATAGAGGATGCCGCTACCGATGAAGTAGACGGCCGCGCCCCCCACCAGCGAGGCCGCACTCACCACCCCGAACAAGCCAGGCAACAGTATGATGAGGGAGCCCAGCGCCAGGAAGACGATACCAAGGCGCATCAGCTTGCCCTGACTCAGCCGGAAGCTCAGCTTGGCGGAGAGCCAGGCGCCGAACAGGTAGCCGGGCAGCGGCAACACGAACAGCACGCTCACTGTGCGGGCGCTCAGCTTGAGCACATCGCCGAGCAGCACGCCGGCCGCCGCTTCAAACACCGCCAGACCGGCGAAGGTCGCCATCAGGCAGAGCAGATTGCCCTGAAAGCGCGGATTGCCCAGCACGTGGCGGTAGGCAGCGCCGACCCGCAGCGGCTGTTGGCGAGCCGCCTGCGGCAGGGTTTCACCAAACCAGGCCAGCAGGGCCAGGGTGGTCACGGCGCCAAAGCCAAACAGGAACCAGTAACCGGCACGCCAGTTGAACAGCTCGGTCAACCAGCCACCCAGGACGGGGGCCAGCAGCGGGGAGAAGATCACCCCCATGCTCACCAGGCTGTTGGCCCGGTTCAGTTCGGCGCCGCTGTAACGATCGCGCATCACGGTCCGGCTCATGGCACCGCCGGCACCCGTGCCCATCCCCTGGATCAGGCTGCCCACCAGCAGCGCGGTGAAGCTCGGGATCAGCTGAATGGTCAGGGTCCCCACCAGAAACACCATCATGCCGATGAGCAGCACAGGACGACGACCGATGCGATCCGACAGCGGGCCATAGACAAACTGGGAGAGCCCGTACGGAATGAGGTAACAGGCCATCACCGCCTGCAACTGGCCGGAGGCCACGTTGAAGTCCCCCGCCATCATGGGAATGGAGGGCACATACAGGGTCTGGGTCATCTGACCCACGGCGACCATCAGGATGGTCAGAAAAAACAGAGGGTAAAAACTGTGCCGATACATATCTCAGTCCCGCAAATCATCAAAAAGCTGCCGCACCCCTGGCAGAAACCTGCAGAGGGGATCCAAAAAACAGAGTCAATCAAAGGTGAAAATACAAGGCGGAGAACCCGCACCGGCCGGGAGCAGGACACTCCCTTGGCTTGGCGTGATCTTAGTGATTCAGATCACGAAAAACGAACGAATCTTTGTAATCAGCTTTCCCTAGTTTTTCTAATGTAACGGGGCAATTTGCCCCGTCAGCAATAAAAATCAACGCGTTACCATCTGCTGGGCCTGCTTGACCAGATCCTCCGGTGTCTCGTTGCGTGGCGGTATGGTGATCCCCTTCTGGCAGGCGGGTTTTTCTGCCATGCGCGCCATCCAGGCTTGCAGATGCGGCAGACCCTCGATGGAGATGCCACTCCAGTCATGAATGCGTACCCAGGGCCAGGTGGCGATGTCGGCGATGCTGTACTCATCGGCCAGGTATTCGTGCTGCGCCAGGTGGCTGTCGAGCACCTCGAACAGGCGGCGCCCCTCCTTCTGATAGCGCTCGATGGCCGCCGGGATCTTCTCCGGGAAGTAGCGATAGAAGACGTTGGCCTGCCCCATCATGGGGCCGACCCCGCCCATCTGGAACATCAGCCACTGGATGGCCTGGGAACGACGCTTGGGATCCTGCGGCAACAACTTGCCCGCCTTCTCTGCCAGATAGAGCAGGATGGCGCCGGACTCGAACACGGCGAAGTCACCGTTATCCCGATCGATGATGGCCGGGATGCGTCCGTTGGGGTTGATGGCCAGAAACGCGGGGGTTTTCTGATCCAGCGCCGACAAATCCAGCGGGATCACCCGATAGGGCAGCCCCAGCTCTTCGAGGGCGATCGCCACCTTGAAACCATTGGGGGTGGCTGCGGTATAAAAATCGATCATCATGAACTCCTTGTGATCCACACATTGGCACAGACACGACCACTGCTGTGCTGATGCCAAGCAGGTAAAGACTACGGGATAGACGCCATGCGGACATTTTCCCGGCTCCGGCATGGCAAAGCGGCGCAATACGGGTCAGTTATGACAAATATTGCACCGCTTGAACAGCCCGGAAGCCGGAAGATAAGCGCTAGTTGCACAGCCCCACGGGTTGGCGCTGGCGCAGCAAAATGAGGCGGGACAACAGCGGGAAGTAGGACTCAAGCTTGCTCAACAGCACTCTGCTGCAGGCGGGATCGGCCAGCTCGGATTCGTCCAGCACTATGCCGTTGGAGACAAAATAGAAGCGCGGATCCCGCACATCCGGCCCCTGAATGGTGAGGGTCTCATCCCCGCCGCGCATCAGCAACGGCAATACCGGCAAGCCGAACGTCTCGCCGCTGCGCTGCCAGGCAAACTCGGGCCAGGGGGTATCGCCATCGAGCAGCAGTATGGCCGCCTCTTCTTTGCCCGGTTGCCACTGTGATGGCTGGGCAATGCTCACCTCATTGAAGTAGTCGCCATATCCGGTTGATGCTCTCAAGGCAGCCAGCAGCCCTTGAGTGCTCGCTGCCGACGGTTTTTGACTGACTAATGACAGATTCATGATCCACGTCCCTATGCTCAATGCAGCCTGTTATTCGGCTGCTGCCATAAGACTAGACCAAAAGAAGCCTATATTGGAGCCGTCAGATCTGGCAGTCGCCAAGGTCAGGGAGAAGGCGTATAACGGTTGCCATTATCGAAAAGACTGGTATTATACCGCGTCCTTTTATCCCCCGTTCTTTAACATCCAGTGGTGAACCTATGCATCCGATGCTGAATATCGCCGTGCGCGCTGCGCGCAACGCCGGTCAAGTAGTAGTAAAAGCCTTCTCCCAGCCCGAGAACATCGAGGCCATCCAGAAAGGCAGCAATGACTTCGTGACCAACGTTGACCGTGACGCCGAAGCGGCCATCATTCACACCATCAAAAAATCTTACCCGGAACACAGCATCATAGCTGAAGAGTCTGGTGAGATTGCCGGTACCAATCCGGACTACCAATGGATCATTGACCCACTGGATGGCACGACCAACCTCGTCAAGGGCATTCCGCACTTTGCCGTCTCCATCGCCCTGCGCGTCAAGGGCAAGACCGAACAGGCCGTCGTTTACGATCCCATCCGTGACGAGCTGTTTACCGCGACCCGTGGTAACGGCGCCCAGCTGAACGGCTACCGCATCCGTGTCGGCAAGGCCAAAGAGCTGGCTGGCACAGTACTGGCCACAGGTTTCCCGTTCAAGCAGAAGCACCACATAGAGCCGTACCTGAAGATGTTCCAGAGCATGTTCATCGAATGTGCCGACATCCGTCGCTCCGGCTCTGCCGCGCTGGATCTGGCCTATGTGGCCGCCGGTCGCGTCGACGGTTTCTGGGAAATCGGCCTCAAGCCTTGGGATACCGCTGCCGGTGAGCTGCTGGCCAAAGAGTCCGGTGCCATCGTCACCGACTTCGTAGGTGGTCACAACTACGAAAACTCCGGCAACATAGTGGTTGCCAACCCGCGTGTCCTGAAAGAGATGCTCGGCAAGATCCGCGAAAACCTGCCGGAGTCCCTGGCCAAATAAGCCAGCCTCTCGCAGCGCACGCACAAAAAACCCGGCCTTGGCCGGGTTTTTTTATTGCTACAGCAACGAGGCCAGGCCATCCCGTGGCAGTGCTGAGCCTCCCTTTCAGCTCAGCTGGCATGAGCGTTATCAACGCAAATCCTCATACCCCCTTTCCTGCCAACCGGGTTTCACCAGGCGTCACTGCCGACATCAATCCCTTGCCCGCGGCCATCCGCCCGCTGTCGCAGGCCCGGCGTGAAGATCAGGATTCACTATGCACCGGGTATCCGCCTCCCCTGGCGCCCTGTAAAACAACAAAACCCGGCAAGCGCCGGGTTTTGTTGTGTGTCCAGCGGGCATTGGCCGGCTCAGCCTAGACCAAGCCAGCATTGCCCTCATCAGGCCAGGCGGAAGCGACCTATGGTCTGCTTCAGACCGGCTGCCAGCTGGCTCAGCTCCAGACAGGCGCGGGCGGTGTGATCGGCACCGATGGCAACCTCGTTGGAGGATTCATTGATCCGCTCCACGTTGCGACCCAGCTCATCGGAGACCGCATCCTGCTCGCCACAGGCACTGGCAATCTGAATGGCCATGTCGGCAATCTGGGCGACCGCCTCTTCGATCTGCTGGATGCCGTTGCTGGTCTGCTCGCTCTGCACCACGCACTGGCGGATCATGTCACAGCTTTGACCTGTCACCTCTTTCGCCTGGTTGGCGCGCGCCTGCAGGGTTTCTATGATGGCCACTATCTCGCCGGTGGATGCCTGGGTACGGCCCGCCAGGGTACGCACCTCATCGGCCACCACGGCAAAGCCGCGACCCTGCTCGCCGGCACGGGCCGCCTCGATGGCGGCGTTGAGCGCCAGCAGGTTGGTCTGATCGGCGATGCCACGGATCACATCCACCACCACGTTGATCTGGGCAGATTCACGCTCCAGCTCGGCGACCAGGGTCCCCGCCTGTTCAATCTCCTCGGCGACCCGGGTAATGGCCACCAGCGAGCTCTGCACATCCTGATTGCCGCGACGGGCCAGGGCGTTGGCAGAGCTGGCCGATTCGGACGCGGTCTCAGTGTTGCCGGCCACGTCGGCCACGGTCGCCTTCATCTGGGTCATGGCGGTTGCCACCAGGGAGATCTCCTGCTGCTGGCTCTGGATCCCTTGCGCCGACTGTTCGGAAACAGCGCTCACCTCTTCGATGGCGGCGCCAAGCTGGGTCACCGCGGCTACCACCTCTTCGATCAAGCCACGCAGGTTGTCCTGCATCTTGAGGGATGCCTTGGCCAGCATGCCAAGCTCATCTCGGCCTATGTGCTGGCGATCCAGCTGATGGGTCAGATCACCGGCGGCGATGGCGTTGGCCTGCGCCACCACGGCTTGCAGTGGCAGGCAGATCTGGCGAGTCAGGAACCAGGTCATGGCCATCATGAACAGCAGCAGGCCGCCTATGCTCACCATGGCAAAGCTGGTCACCATGTTGACGCTGTCGAGCAGGCTGCCCCGATTCTCCTTCACGAAGCCGAGGTTCACCTCCACCAGGCTGTTGACCGACTGTTCCAGCGCACCATAGGCGGCGTTGGACTGGAACAGCTGCGCCTTGGCCTGGGCCAGCTGGCCTTGTACCAGCAGCTGATCGACCGCATTGACCGAGTTCAGGTACTGCTGCCAGTCCTGCTTGGCGCGGTTGAACACCTGGCGCTCATGATCGGCACCAACCGTTGACTCGTAAGCACGAAAGGCACGCTCGACCTTCTGGACATTGTCCTGAATGCGGCCACGGCGGGCCTGCAGATCGGCGGCATCGTCAACCATCAGCAGGGCGAACTGGGCCCGACGCACGTAGGAGACATCGTAGAGCAGCGTTTCCACCGAGAGCACGCTCGGCAGGGTGGAGTCGGTAAAGTTCAGCACGCGGTCGCGCACGCCGCGCAGCTCGCTGGAGAGAAAAATACCGAATATCACGTTGACGGCGGCAATGACCGCAAAGACCACGGCAATCTTCTTGCCGATAGACAGATTTTTATAAAACATGGTGGCTGGTGATCCTCAACTGCTGACAAGCAGGTGCACTGTGGCGATCACATCCGTATGAGCTGATACCCGGACATTCCTGACGGGAGATGGGACGTTGCGAAAAACCAAGGGAAGGGCTGGTTTCGCGAGGGCGGCACTTTACCACAGATCTGCCTACTCCTTCACCGGATTTCGCGGCGTGAAAGCAAGTTGTTTTTCCGTACAACCGGACTTTCATCACAAACTTTTTATAGCGACCAAAACATATCAAATAGTTAACCGATGAAGGCAATCGGTCAGCGGGCATGGACAAAGCAGGCCCGTCTCGGTGTAATGCAAGACCATGGTGATGAGCCCCCTCATCCGCTGCCAATCGAGGTCATGCTTATGGATAACGCGTCGGCGCTGCCGGTTTCCTCCTGGTCAATTCAGCTGCGCGAGCAGATGCAGGCTCGCCCGCTGACCGCGATCGGCCTGCTCATCGCCCTGGCAGCCGTGTTGTTGCTGCTGTTGCAGAGCCTCATCATGCTGGCAGCTGGCGACATCAGTCCGGGAGCCCGTTATGGCCTCATCGGTGGACTGGCCGGTTTTGCCGCCACCACCCTCGGGGCCCTGCCGGCCCTCTTCCTGCGCGCCGTGCCACAACGGGTGGAAGACAGCATGCTGGGCTTTGCCGCCGGCATGATGCTGGCCGCCAGTGCCTTCTCCCTGCTGCTGCCGGGACTCGAGGCGGCGGAAGGGATCACCGGGGATGGCTTCCTCGCCGCCGCCGTGGTGGTAGCCGGTATGACGCTGGGGGTACTGTTGATGCTGGGACTGGATCAGTTCACCCCCCATGAACATGACAAGACGGGCCCCTGCGGCCCGGGCCATGAGAGTTGCTCCCGGGTCTGGTTGTTCGTGTTTGCCATCGCCCTGCACAACCTGCCGGAGGGCATGGCCATCGGGGTGAGCTTCTCCCAAGGAGACATGTCGGTGGGATTGCCGCTCACCACAGCCATCGCACTGCAGGACATTCCGGAAGGGCTGGCGGTGGCGCTGGCCATGTGCGCCGCCGGTTTTCATCCAGGCAAAGCCGTACTGGTCGCCATCGGCAGCGGTCTGCTGGAACCGCTCGGCGCCCTGCTCGGGGTGGGCCTCTCCAGCGGCATGGCCATCGCCTACCCCATAGGGCTGGGGCTGGCCGCCGGCGCCATGCTGTTTGTGGTCTCCCACGAGGTGATCCCCGAGACTCATCGCAATGGTCACCAGACCCACGCCACCCTGGGGCTGATGGCCGGCTTTGCCCTCATGATGACGCTCGACACCGCATTGGGTTGATAAGATGCTGATAAATAGCCCAATGTCTCATTCGTTGACGATACTGACATAGCTGGCATCGGGATCTCCCCGAGCCTTCATCGAGGGCCTGCATGAGATGAGATCCTGGGTGGCCTCACTGCTTTTCCTGCTTGCCCCTGCGCTCTGGGCAGCCAGTGCCATAGAGGTCTATCACACGGCGGCGCAGCCGGAGTCGGCCCCAAAATACATTGAAAACCCGGATGGACACGTCGGCGGGATCTGCGTCGACCTGTTTCGACTCATGGAGCAGCGAGAGCCCACCCTGCGCATCCAGGGCGATCAGATCTTCCTGCCGCTGAAACGGCTGGAGAAGAGCGTACTGCACGGCCAGCTCGATTTTATCTGTGGCGTCGGCGACAACCCGGCCCGCCGCAACCACTTCATCTATCTGCAACCGCCCATCTTCACGGTGCGCTACCACTTGGCGGTGCGCAGCGACGACCCTATCCATATTCGTCACTGGGACGATGTCAGGGCCCTCGGCAAGGAGGGCATCATCCTCATCAACCATGGCAGCGGAGCCATAGAGCGGCTGCAAGCCATCGGCGGGCTCCTCATCGACAGCGGCGGGATCAACAGCACGGCCAACTACGACAAGCTGCGGATGAAACGGGGGCGCTTCATCTATTACCGCTCACCCGGCTTCGAATTCGATATTCGCCAGCACAGGCTCACCGGCCAGGTGCGCATACTCCCCACCGTCATGGAGGAGACCCCTTTCTACATACTGTTTCATCAACACACCTCGCCCGCACGGCTGGCCCTGTTTGCCAGCACGCTGCAGCAACTGGCCGACAGCGGCGCGCTGACCAGGCTGGTGGAACAATACCGCTGAGCGGGGACACGTCACTTCCGCCTCTTTCCCCTTTTATCTTCCTCCTGACGACCCTCTCGGAATGCTCGGCGCCATCGCCAACTTTTGTTATGATCCACAACAACTTATTCGGCCACGCGGCCATCGAGACGAGGTGAGTGATGAAAGTAGGTATTATCGGCGCCATGGAACAGGAAGTGGCCCTGCTGCGCAGCCAGATGAGCGAGCCAACCACCCTGCAACTGGGCGGTTGCGAGTTCTATCAGGGGATGCTGGCGGGCAAAGAGGTGATCCTGACTCGCTCCGGCATCGGTAAGGTCGCCGCCAGCGTCGCCACCAGCCTGCTGCTGGAAAAATTTGCCCCGGATTGCGTGATCAACACAGGCTCCGCCGGCGGCTTTGCCCAGGATCTGCATATAGGTGACGTGGTCATCGCCAGCGAAATGCGCTTCCACGACGTGGATGTAACCGCCTTCGGCTACGAGATGGGCCAGATGGCGCAACAACCCGCCGCCTTCCCCTGCAACGAGAAGCTGATCGCGGTGGCCCAGGATTGCATCGCCGAGCAAGGCAAACATCAGACCAAAGTTGGCCTCATCTGCACCGGCGATCAGTTTATGTGCAAGCCCGAGGCGATTGCGAAAGCCCGTGCCGATTTCCCGCAGATGCTGGCAGTTGAGATGGAAGGGGCCGCCATCGGCCAGGTGTGCCACATGTTCAAGGTTCCCTACCTGGTAGTCCGCGCCATGTCGGACATCGCCGGCAAGGAACAAGTTGAATCCTTCGACGCCTTCATCGAGGTGGCGGGCCAGCATTCGGCCGAGATGATCATAAAGATGCTCGGCAAGCTGTGATCGACCTCGCCACGCTGGAACAAATGGCCGCCACTCCGGCGGCCATTTTGCTCGGGGCCGCGCTGCTGGAAGCCATACTGCCCTGGCCTGCCCAGTTCAGGCTCTCCGCTCTGGTGCCCCTGCTGACCCGCCTCGGCCACAAGGTACACAGGCCAGATGGCGCGCCCAGGCAGCAATTCCAGGCCGGTCTGCTGGCCTTGCTGGTTGTCTGGCTGCCGTGCGCCGCCGGACTCTGGGCGGTGCGCAACCTTTCCCTCTCGGAGCCGTTGTTTGATCTGCTGTTTCTGCTGCTGATGATAGAGTCGCGCCCGCTGCGAGAGCTGGCCAAGGCCACCCGTTCGCTGGCAAGTCAGGAGACACTAGTGGTTGCCCGGCTGCAGGCCGCCCCCTGGCTCAGGCGCGATACCGGCAAACTCTCCGTGATGGGGGTCGCCAAGGCGGTCAGCGAGACCTGCGCGCTGCGACTGACAGGACAATGGGCCGGTCCCCTGCTCGGGTTTGCACTGGCGGGCGTTCAGGGTGCCCTGCTGTGGCGACTCGCTCAGTTGATGAACCAGGGCTGGAGCCCCAAGCAAGCGGCATTCAGTCACTTCGGCCGTGCCGCTACCGTGCTTTACCAGGGGCTCTGTACCCCCGCCATTCTGCTGCTGGCATTGCCCCTGTGCCTGACCCAGCTGCGCCAACTGGGGGCTCGCCTGCGCACGGCCATACGGTGGCCCTACCCTGCCATGGGCGCCTTGCTCACGCTGCTTTCCCACTCGCTGGGGATCCGGCTGGGCGGCCCACGCTATTACCAGGACACCCTGTTTCGCTTCCCTGTGTTCGATGCAGTGAGCGACCCTGATGCCAGCAGTGCACTGCGCTTGCTCAACCGGTTGCAACAAATTGGCTGGGGCTGGCTGGCACTGGCCGTCCTCTTCACCGCGCTGGAGCAACTGCATGGCTAGGCATGTCGCCCTGATCTGCCTGCTCTGCTGGCCACTGATGCTGCAGGCGGCTGCGCCGATGCGCATCGTCAGCCTAACCCCCCATCTGACCGAGCTGCTGTTTGCCATCGGTGCAGGCGATCGCATCGTCGCCACCGATGATGCCTCCGACTTTCCACCCGAGGTGGCGACACGGCCACACGTGGCCAACTACCGCAGCATCAACCTGGAAGCCCTGCTGGCCCAGAAACCGGATCTGGTGGTGGCCTGGCACTCGGCCCAATCCCGCATGCTGGCTCCCATAGAGCAGCTGGGTATTCCGGTGTTCTACTCCGAGCCCACGGATTTCGCCTCCCTGGCCACGGAAATACGCGCACTGGGAACACGGCTGGAGCTGGAGCAAGCGGCCAATGCCCAGGCTGATGCCTATCTCGCCAGGTTGGCCGACCTCAAGCAACGCTACGGCCAGCCCAAGCATATCAAGGTGTTTTATCAGCTCTGGGATCCCCCCCTGACCAGCGTAAGCGGTTCCGCCTGGCCGGCTCAGGCCATCGAACTGTGTGGCGGAGAGAATGTGATGGCGGAAGCCCGTACTCCCTACCCACAGGTCAGCCTGGAGCAGATCATCAAGGCCAACCCGGCACTGATCCTGGCGGGGAGTCAAGATCCCGACGCCCTGCGTCACTGGCAGCAGTGGCCCATGATCGATGCGGTCAAGCACCAGCGCCTGCAACTCATCAACTCGGACGAGTTGCACCGCTTCACCCCGAGGGCACTCAATGCCGTACAGCAGGTGTGTGATGCCATCGCGCAGTTGCAAACCAAGTAGCAACCAGATCTGGTCATGACACCAAGATATTGAAAACAGAGACGCCGGCATCAGCCGGCGTCTCGTTATGCCTGAACAGGCATCTTTTCAGTAGAAGGCATGGCCTGCTTGTCAGGTATGTTTGAAGACATCAAGCCCGGCGAAGTAGGTAGAATCCTGCCGCTGGAACGCATCGGCATACATGACCTTACTCTCATCAAAGAAGTGACCGAGTATTGCTTCAGCCTCTTTCAGCTTTATTTCAAACTCGTCAGACTCTGCATTCACCAATGCCATCATCAAGCTGATGATATTGGCATAGAAATAGTTTATCGAACCAATCAGTACACGATAGAAATGGCATTCCCGACTCATGAGCAAGTAGAGGAGATAATCATGGTGCCGTTGCATCAGGGCTAATATGGCATTGTGCTCGCACGGCACGACTTGCCAGTCTGCTCGAAGTTTATCTATCAGCTCATCGAAGAGTGGCGCATTGAGCGCAGCATTGAAATCAAAACTGGACATGTCAAAAGGTTGGAAACAACGTTCCATCACCTCATCCATCAAGTGAACTTTATTCAGTTCAGGCCAGAATGGCTGCAGAGATTCGATACGCTGAGGTTTGGCGCCTTCTATATAGGCACCATCGCTGCTGTTGATACAGCGCAAATCAGGATAATCATTCAGTACCCGCTCCATATTATGGATAGCGAGCCCAAACAAATGGTTGATGCGCACCTCGCCACCAAAGTTGCCTGGTGCGGGGAAAGTGTCTTTCAGATCCTCGTCATATTTTGCTTCTTTCTTGTCGTTATAATACAGGCTCAAACTGGAGTGGTGTTTTCCAGCAGACTTGTAACCATTGTCGATGCCGAACAGATAAACCTGTTTGAAACCCAGCAAGGCTGCATAGTTGAGACCTGTATTCCCAACAAACGGGTTGGAAAACTCAATGGAGTCATATTCAAATGCTTGGCCAAAGACACTTATCAGCATGGAGAACATGGGCTCGTTCGGTTTGAACGTCAATCCCGTCTTGCGGAAGAATTCTTTGCACTCAGGGTGGATGACATCAACACTCAGGAAGACGGTATCCTTGATAAAATCATCGGCATCCAGGATACGCAGAAAATCGGCCGAACTCTTGGTTCGCTCTACCGCCACATAGATATCTGGTTTGACTCCTGCCTTGTGAAGCGCGCTGACGGCCGTACCACAGGCGATGATAATGGCCTGCTGCTGGTGCTGCTTGATAAAATCTATGCTCTGGTCCAGAGACGGCCCATTACCTACAACAAATACAGGGACCTGGCTGAATGCAGATGTATCACGCTGCCGCTTGAGGAATGGCGTTCCCTCCTGCAGATGATTATGGCTATGGGCAAGCGCATAAATATTATCGTCAAAAAATCCCCAACCCGTCTTGAGCAAATAGAACTCGCGCTCTACCTGATCTATCAATTCATGTAATTTTGGTGAATGATAATGACAAAACGAGAAATAACTGGCCGACCAGAATGCCCCCTTGCGATGGAGGGCCTCCATCATGTCCGCTACCAGCAATTGTTCATCTACACCGATGAACAGGTGCAGAGTCAGTGACTCTTGCTCCATATACTCAAGCAAAGTATGCCAGTCGAAGCAGTAGAGGGAAGCATAGAACATGTCGAGATCAGGCTCGAAGGCAAAGAGATTCCTTATCTTGCACCGCTCATAGAGATAACCCAGCTGGTAACCCAGACCAATGCCAAACATGAGTGACAATGGAATATCTGAATTCAATACCTTATTTAATCTAAGTCCTTCCAACGCGGCCTTGTCTTTAAGATTGGATATTTCATTGTTGTATTTTATATGGATTTGACCATCGATGTACCACTGGGGAACAAAATCGATGCATTGCAACACACTCTGTTCAATCACTTCGGTTATCTGTGCTTGTGCTTCGACAAGTGGGTCTTCCCCATAGAGTGACACTTGTTCATCAAGCCATAAGACGTTGGGAATACCATTCTCATTGCAGAAGAAGCGAAACGGCCTGACAGGCTGGTAATCTTTGAAAAATTCATGAATGCCAGGCATGTATTTTTCGAAGGCCGCCATATTGAGTTCATAACGGGCAGGCAGCACATCCAGCATGGCGGCCTCCTGCTTTTTTTGCAGTTCGAGGCGGGATAATTCATTCTCGACCTGAGTAATATTTTTATTAAAATCCATTCTATATGCCTAACCTGCATTCAATTTGTAAAGATCAGAGGCTCGACCGGCCTTGGAAAACTGCAGTAACTCTTGTTCTGTCAGATGCTTCGCTTTTTCTACCCAGTCGTGGATGGTTTGAAACTGCAGCAATACTTGTTGCTGTTCCACACTCAATGCAGTTCCAAGTTCAATGTGTTGAAACACACCATCAAGCGCGCTCAAGTAATGAGCCGTCAGCTTGTCTGCCGCAAGCATGTCGCCCTGCTCCAGCAGGGCCAACAGCTGGTTACCATGCTCAATCAGCTCGGATAACGGGACATGGCTCATTCCGGCCGGCCCACTTTTTGCTGAGCCAGCGCCTTGTCACGCTCTTCAACAGGAATCGCATCCCACCCGCTTTTCACGGTCAACATCAGGGCCATCACCTCGTCAACGACGGCGATATCCATGTCGCGGCTGGCATCCATCATCCGTACCTTCATATAGTCATAAAGTGCAAAGAGATCTTCTGGCACCTTGCCATAGGAGAGATCCAGCGAGTCCTGCAACCCGTTGATGATGGCCATGGTTTTGGAAATGGATTGGGACTTGCTCTCAAAATCACGGCGCTCAATCGCACCACGCGCCTGAGCAAGACGTTCGAGACACCCCTGCATCAACAGCTGGATGACGCGATAAGGGTCTGCGACTGCCAGCTCGGATTGCAGACTCTGGGTGGTATAGGCTTTGATATTTTTCCGATACATATGAAACACCGATCCTGACTACAAATTAGCTGCTCTTGGTGTTGAGCAGATTCAAATATGAGGCCGACTTGTTCATCTTGGCCAGCATGCTATCCAGACTCCCGTAGCGGGCACGCAGGGTCTCTTCATACTTGGTCAGCTGGGCCGCGACATCCGACTGCTTGCGATTGACATCGCGCAGATCCGAATTGAGGCTCTCTTCACGTTTGGCAAGCAACCCGCCCGTTTTTGAGTAACTTTCAAGCTGCCCGGCCAACTTGCCCGCCACACCATCCTTGCCACCAAATACGGCAACTACCTGGTCGAAGTTCTTGTCGATAGCCTCATTAAATTTTTCACTATCGAGGGAGAGTACTCCCTTGTTGTCCATCTTGACACCCAACTGGAAGATGGTCGAAAAAGTGGAGGAGTTATTGGAAGGCTCTGTGATCGCACCGCTCATCATGTTGGCCACGGCGCGAGTCGTGGCGTCACCGGCCAAGGCACCGCCATCATTTTGACTGACCCCTGCCACAATCGAGTTGCGTTTGCCAAGGTCACTGCTCTTCTTCACCAAGGCGTTATAGCCATCGATGAAGCTTTTGACCATGTCCTTGATGCCGCCCTTGTCGGTGGTCACGTCAACCTTGTTCGACTTGTAAGTAGTCGTGGTCCCGACCGTGGTACTGTCCGATTCCCTCAACACAGTGAGCTTGAGTCCTGCAATGGTGCCATCGAATGTGTTGGTCGCACTGGTCAGCGTGCTGCCATCCACTTTGATCTGGGCATCTTGAGCAGCTTGTTTTTGGCTCAGCTTGGAGACAAGGTTGTCAGTCAGCTCAGTGGTATTGCCGGTAATCTGCAGATCCTTGCCTGTACCACTGATGCCAGAGTCGATGACAAGTTTGGACTTGCCATCGGATGTGTTCATGATGTTGACGCTCAGGCCGAAGTTGTCACCGTCATTATTGATGCGCTTGCGAATGGATTGCAGCGTATCCCCCGCCTTGACATCCACGTCAAAGGTCTTGTCACCGGCCTTGAAGGTCAGGACACCATCCTGGGTAATAAGAGGGTCGGTGGATTTGTCGAACACACCTTCAAACCTGCTGGTCTTTGCCAATTTTTCGACGGTAATGTCATACTGCCCGTTGGAAGCTCCCGCTTTACTCTCGATTTTGAGGACAGGATTATCCTTGTCCTGGGTGATAGAGATGGCCCGCTTGTTGAAGGCATCATCCTTGGACATCGCCTTGAGCGTGGTCACGAAAGAGGCAATTGCGGATTTCAGCTGCCCAACCCCTGAGAGAGTGATCTGAGTGTTGGTCTTCTTGGTGGTGATAGGCTGCAGCAGCTGTGCCTTCTTGGCATCGACACTGGCAGCAATCACTGACTCCAGGTCGAGTCCCGAACCCGCACCTGCAGAAGTAATCGTGGTCATACTCACTCTCCTCGTAACGCTTGCGTATTAGATCTCTTTATCGAGCAACAACCCGACGCGCGAGCCTCCACCGGCCACATCGCCTTCGCGCAAATCCTTGATCCGTTTGCTGATGGCCAGCAACTCTTCACTGGGTATCTGGCGAATCATAGATTTGGTTTCAGCATCCATCACCTTGATGACGACCTGCTCGAGATCCTTCTCAACACTGAAATTTACTGTCCATCCTTGCAACTTACTGAACTCCTGCAAGTTTTGAACCTCTTTTTCAACATCAATCTCGGAGGTGTCCTGCTTGCTGCTTTTTTCTTCAGCTTTGACCTCTTGCTGTTTTTTCACATCCTGTGCCGTCACCCGCTGCTCTTCTGTCGTGCCAGATAGCACTTGAGCGGCCGATTGGCCGCTCTTGCTACTTGACTGAAGAGAAGAAGGAGTGACCGATGACGGGATTCCAATTTCATTGGCCATATCGTCGCTCCTCTTTCTATCTCATCACAGCCTGTCTGTTAACCCAGCAGGGACAGGGCAGATTGCGGTCTTTGGTTGGCTTGCGCCAGGATGCTGGAGGCAGCCTGTTGCAGGATGTTTTGCTTGGTCAGGTTGGCCGTCTCAGTCGCGAAGTCTGCGTCACGAATACGAGAGCGTGCTGCACTCAGGTTCTCGGAGACGTTGGACTGGTTGCGAATGGTCGAGTCAAAACGGTTCTGCACCGCACCCAACTCTGCCCGCTTGCTGTCAACCGCCTTGATCATGAAATCAAGGTTGGCCATGGCGGTCTGGGCATCCTTAGCAGTACTGATGCTGCTTACACTGGTGGAAGTCACAGCAGTGGTGCCCTTGGTTACCGTGTAGGGTTCACCGGTAGCGCTGGTTGCAACGGTAGCACTGCCCTTGGTCGATGACGCAATACCGCTGATCGTGAAGGCAGATGTCATCTTGAAGGTGATGGTCTGACCGGCATCGGCACCGACCTGGAAGGAACCTTTGTAGTTGCCATCCAGCAGTTTTTGACCACCAAAGGAAGTATCGGTGGAGATACGGTCGATCTCTGTGGTCAGCTGGTCGAATTCCTGCTGCAGTGCTGTACGGTCGTCAGTGTTGTTGGAACCGTTGGCCGATTGCTGGGCCAGGGTACGCATACGCTGCAGCATGGAGGTGACTTCATCCATGGCGCCTTCAGCGGTCTGAGCAACAGAGATGCCATCGTTGGCGTTGCGGTTACCTTGATCCAGGCCATTGACTTGTGAGGTCAAACGGTTGGAGATCTGCAGACCGGCTGCGTCATCCTTGGCGGTGTTGATACGCAGACCTGAGGCCAGTCTGGTATAGGACGTATCCAGGGACTTGTTGGTGTTCATCAGGTTACGCTGGGCGTTCAGTGATGAAGTATTCGTGTTGATATACATGGCCATAAAATATTCTCCCGAAGAACATGCGACTGCGGGTTGCGCCGCCAAAGCGACGTCCCACCGTTAGAAGAACAGGTTGAACAATCCTGTGTCTTCTGGCGGGTGTCTGTTTGAACGAACAGGCCACCCGCAGTAGTGCAAACGTTGGATTCCGAACACCCCTCGATTGCTTCACTTTATTTAACGGCCGCATGGACACAAGCTTTAGGAAAATAATTGCCGAAGGCGGCAAGTTTTATCCGGCAAGCGGCAAATCGCAGGCATCAGAAGACTCGCCATGTGACGTCAGGCACCATGACGACATGCACACAGGAGAGATTGGTTTTGGCACGGTTTGTGCTTGCTATGATGGAGTGGCGTCAATTTGACGGCACAATAAAAAAGAGGCCGGAAAATCCGGCCTAAAATGAGCATATGCTCAGGAGAATACGACCAAGGGTGACAGAACTGAACAGCTGGACAACACTTGGCATTAGTAATAGAGAATTGATTCTCTCCCGATAGAACAGAGTGCAAACCCGAACACCCCTTTGTTCCATCTCTTGACCAGGGCGGCCTGAACAACCGCCCTGTTTTCTTTTGTTAGCCCTGCAGCAGCGAGAGGGCTGACTGAGGACGCTGGTTTGCCTGTGACAGTATGGTCGATGCAGCCTGTTGCAGAATGTTCTGCTTGGTCAGGTTGGCGGTTTCTGTCGCGAAATCTGCATCACGGATCCGTGAGCGGGCCGCACTAACGTTCTCGGACACGTTCGCCTGGTTGCGAATGGTCGAGTCAAACCGGTTCTGTACCGCACCCAATTCAGCTCGTTTGCTGTCCACAACCTTGATCATGAAGTCCAAGTTGGCCATGGCCGACTGGGCGGAACTTGCTGCAGTGATGGTCGACATACTGGTGGAGCTGACCGGTGTTCCCGCCGTCTTGGTGATTGCATAAGGTTCACCTGAGGCAGTGGTCGCCACAGTCGCACTGCCGCTGGTTGCTGAAGCCATGCCCGAGATGGTAAAGGCTGTGGTCATCCGGAAGGTAATGGTCTGACCCGCATCGGCACCGACCTGGAAGGAGCCCACGTAACCGCCCTTGAGCAGGTTCTGGCCACCGAAGGTGGTGTCTTTGGCCACGCGGTCGATTTCAGTCATCAGCTGGGAGTACTCTTGCTGCAACGCGGTACGGTCATCCGTGTTGTTTGAGCCGTTAGCGGATTGCTGAGCCAGGGTACGCATCCGTTGCAGCATGGAGGTCACTTCGTCCATGGCGCCTTCAGCGGTCTGGGCAACGGAAATACCATCGTTGGCGTTGCGGTTACCTTGATCCAGACCATTGATCTGGGAGGTCAAACGGTTGGATATTTGCAGACCGGCGGCATCATCTTTTGCGCTGTTGATGCGCAGACCAGATGCCAGGCGGGTGTAGGAAGTATCCAGAGATTTGTTGGTGTTCATCAGGTTACGCTGAGCGTTGAGCGATGAAACGTTCGTATTGATATAAAGACCCATGACCATTCTCCTAAGCTATTAAATTTACTATCTAATTTGCTCGAACTTTATTGTCTTTCATGTCCGATGCGTCTTATTTAACGGCCTCTTTTTCGATGTCTTTAGCATTATTTTTAACGCTTCATCGCATTAACGCCGCTTACCCTATTTATCGGCACATTCTCGCAGGACTTAAGGGAAAAAATTCAAAAAGTGCCCCTTATCAGCAGGATGCAGGCACAGGCGGAGGACAATGAGAAGCACAGCCCCCTTGCCAGCTGCGGCTCCCGCCTCAAGCCAGCAGCCACGTCCCCTCTGCCTCCCACCCATCCCGCCTGCAAAAACTTGGTCTGGCTCCCACTTTTGCAGGCAGCCATTGGTCAGATGCTGGCCCAGCCCCTAAAATCGCGGCCCCATCAACAATTGGACGTGAGTTGTTCTCCATGCAGACACTGGTTGAGCAGATTGTTTACATCAGCGACATGTTTGGTACTGCGGTATTCGCGTTTTCTGGCGTGCTGGTTGCGGGGCGGCTCAGGATGGATGGCTTCGGCGTCATGGTGCTGGCAGCCGTCACCGCCATTGGTGGCGGTACCATACGTGACATGATCCTGGGGGCCACCCCCGTGTTCTGGGTGCGTGACCCTCTCTATATCTGGGTCGTTATCGCCACGGCGCTGATCGGCATGTGGATGGTCAAGCTGCCCCGTCGCATGCCCTGGTATGTGCTGCCGGTGGCGGATGCCTTCGGGCTGGCCCTCTTCACCGTGATCGGCACCCAGAAGGCCCTCAACTTTGGTTCCCCCGGCCTGATTGCCGTGATCATGGGAACCATGACAGGGGTGGCTGGCGGCATGATCCGCGATGTGCTGGCCCGGGAGGTGCCCATGGTGCTGCAAAAGGAGATCTATGCCACCGCCTGCATCCTGGGCGGCATCCTCTACACCCTGGCGCTTGAGGTCAATATGGACAGGGTCACCGCCATGCTCATCTGCATGACGGCCGTGTTCGGTTTGCGGGTTGCCGCCATCTACTGGCACCTGTCACTGCCCACCTTCTCGCTGCAACGCCATTGATATCCAGGCCGGGGGCGCCATGTCGCACTCCCGGCCTCGTTACGTTGAACCAAGCAGGCTTTTCTGTTGTCATAGGATCCAGTCGTTGTAAGCCGGAATCCCTCATGCAAAAACTTGGGCTCATCACTTCCCTGTTACTGATGAATGTGGCAACGGCGCAAGCCGATGCACAGGTACTGTTCGGACGACTGGCTTCTACCCCGGTACAGCAGTTCAACCAGCAGATCCGCCAGGCAAGCACTGCCCAGCAAACCTGGGTCAATGATTATCGTGAAGTGGCGCTGCGTTTCGTCGGCCACAGCGACATACCCAGTCGTATCCAGGCACAACAGCTGGACAACGATCTGGTGCTCTCGGTGGCCCTCGATGGCAACAAGAGCGACATGATCTACATCCTGACCCTGTTTCGCAGCAACAACCTGTGGCAGATGCGGCAAGCCGAAATGGGCTGGCGCTGTCAGGGGCAATCGACCTTTACACCCGTCCCCTGCCCCTGAGCCGCGCACGACGTCAGGATGCAATCAGCGTGAAATAAAAAAATCCGGCACATTGGCCGGATTTTTTTATGGAAAGCGCATGCCGTTACGGGCGGTACACCTTCACATTGTCAAAGCCCTTCTCTTTCAGATAGAGCGCCTGCAGCTTGCTCATCACACCGCGATCGCAGTAGAGCAGGTAGGTCTTCTCTTTTGGCAGATCACCAAAGGCGGTGGCCAGCTTGAAGAAGGGAAGGTGCTGTACCTCGCGCCCTTCCACCACCAGCGGCTTCTCGTCGCGCTCATCACTGGAGCGGATATCCAGGATCACCTCATCGGCGGCCAGCACTTGCGTGGTCTCCACCTCCTGTACCTCGGCGGCAGTCTCTTCACCGATGCGGCGGATGTCGAGGTAACGGGCCTCGGAGACCACCTTGTCCAGGATGGCGAAGTCAAAGTTGGCCTCTTCAGCCTCTATGTTGGACAGCACAGCCTTGATGGTCGGCTTCTTGGAGATGACGCCGCAATACTCCGGCATGGTTTCGGCAAACTCCAGGGTGCCGATGCGGCGGGCTTCGCTGATGATGTCCGGCTTGTCCCAGGTGATGAGCGGGCGCAGGATCACCTTGTCGGTCACCCGGTCGATGACGTTGAGGTTGGTGAGGGTCTGGCTGGAGACCTGACCCACGCACTCCCCCGTCACCAGCGCCGGGATCTGGAAGTAGTCGGCAACCTGACCGGCGGCACGCATCATCATCCGCTTGAGCACCACGCCCATCTGACCGTTGTCGATCTTCTCGAGGATCTCGGCCACCACGGGTTCAAAATCGATGGCGGTGAAACGCACCTTGTGGGAGGCACCAAACTTGTTCCACAGGTAGTAGGCCACCTGCTTGACACCGATCTCGTGGGCGGCGCCGCCGAGATTGAAGAAGCAGTAGTGCACCCGGCAACCGCGCTTGATGAACTGGTAGGAGGCCACGCCCGAGTCAAAGCCGCCGGAGAGCAGGCTCAGCACATCTTCCTGAGTCGCCATGGGGAAGCCCCCCATGCCGTGGTGAACGGCGCTGATGATGTAGAGCTCGTCATTTTCCACTTCCAGGTTGACCTGGATATCGGGCTTCTTCAGACGCACACCGGCGGTTTCGCAATGCTGATTGAGGCCGCCGCCCACATAACGCTCCAGCTCCAGCGAGCTGAAGTCGTGCTTGCCGACGCGGCGGGCACGCACGCAGAAGGTCTTGCCTTTCAGGCGATCGCCCCAGACGGCGCGGGTCTGCTCGAAGATGTCGTGCAGGTCGGTAAAGTTGCTCAGCTTCACTTCGAGGAAATACTGGATGCCCGGGATGCAGGCCAGCGTCTCCAGATACTGGGCGTGGAACTGATCGTTGCGGGAGCTCACTACCAGCTTGTCCCAATCCATCCGTACGCGGGCGTCTTCGTCGAAACGGCGCAACACGTTGCGAATGTTGCCCTGCAACATCTTGGTGAAGCGCTGGCGAACTGACTTGCTCTTGATGGTGATTTCCGGGAACAGCTTGATAATGAACTTCATGGTTTTGACTCGGGTGGCCTTGATTTAAGGGCGCGAATTATATCAGAACTTTCTGGCCGGCGCCTACTGGATGCGCGTTTGCTCACATTCCCCCACGCAACGTTTGCGACGCGGCGGCAATCTTGCGTATATTCCCAAGCCTGCGCCCTGGCAACCCCCTGACAACAGACTGATCCGATGAAGACCTATATCTACTACCCCGGCATGGAGGTACGCGACGAGCTCTGGCTCAAGTTTGCCCTGCTCTATCTAGAGCGACTCGCCTTCGTCTTTACCGTCAGTGAAAAGAGCGGCCTCACCGCCCTGCTCCATACCCTGGAAGAGCAGACCGATCTGCTGGCAGAGCGGCCTGAGCCTGGCTTCTTTGCAGACATCACCCCGCAGCTGGAGAGCCAGCTCGGCGGCCTCATAGCCCCTGACTTCACTCGCCACAAGGTGTTCGGCAACAAGGAGCTGATCACTCGCTGGCGCCAAGGCGCCAACCACGACTGCTTCTGCCCGACCCAGGCCGGTCTCGAGCGGCTGCACGGCTTTTGCCTGACTCACGGCTTTGCTACGCAAGATGAGGGGGGGATCAGGATGGCGCGGCGCTTCGCGAATCTGCTCTCCATGCGCCTAGCCCGTGAGTGGGCACTCGCCAATGAGGGTGCCCTCATCACGGATCACGACTATCTGGACCGGCTGCTGCACCTGCTCGAATCCCGCTACCACAACCGGGGCGGGCAGGACTGCTTCCACCTCGAGATACCATTGCAAGTGCCCACTCACCTGAGCGAGATCCCGTTTGCCGAGCTGATTGCCCTGCGCGCCCGCAGCGGCTTTCGCCAGCAGCTGGCCGAGTTTCATCAGGCCCTCGATGCCCTGCTGGCCATGCTCGGCAGTGGCTATGCCGAGCCAACGGCCCTGACTCGTTTCGAGCTGGCGCAGCAAGGGCTCAATCAGCTGCTGGGGCCAGAGACTCAAAGCCTGCCGCTCACCACGCTGGTCAGCACAGGCCTGCCCGCCATGGCGATGATCCACCAGCTCAAGGCGAGCCACCCAAAGAGCAGCCTCATCTTCCATCCCATCAAGAAGAGTCATTTTCACCAGCGCAAGAGCCAGCACTTCTTCACCCGGCTGGGGCAAGTCAAACCCTGAGCCCGCCGGCCGCCAACAGGGTCCAACGGGATCGGATCACCGTCTGATCCCGTCTTGGTGACATGAGGCGCCGTCAATATTCTGGCGCTTGGTCAGCGCGGATCAGGAGTCTCCTCAGGAGGGGTTTTCCAGCCGAAATTCGACTCTGTCGCTGTTGCCCGCCTCATCCACCACCACCAGCTGGTAGCGTCCCGCCTCGCTCAATACCTGATCCCCGTCCCAACGCAGCCGCTGGCCGTTGAGAAACCAGAACGGCTTGCCCACGCCACCCAGCACCCTGGGTTGCAGGCGATAGCGCTGGCTGCGGATAAGGTTGCCCTCCCCCAGCGCCACGATGCGAATGGGCGCCTGCAGATCGGCACTCTGCCCCTCCCCCGCGCAATGGCTTGCCAGCAGCGCCGTGCGCCGTTCCCCCGGCGCCCGCCAGGGTTCCAGCGAGAGCGGCCAGAGTGCTCGCCAGCTTGAATGGGTCGCATCACTGCAGCGCGCCAGGGTGGGGTTTCCCTGCTCGGTCAGCGCCACCTGGCGCAGCGGCGAGGGCCAATCCATGGGGTCCGGCAAGGTGGGGGGATCCCGCTCATCCAGCAGCCAGGCGCTCTGTTGTTGCAGGCAGGCCTCTGGCAGGGTGGCACTCACCCGCCGCCCGAGCGGCCAGCAGATGTCGGCCTCGCTCACCGTATTGGGCTGCGCCGGCAAGGGGCTGTTGTCCCCCAGCCGCGAATAAACGGAGAGCAGCAGCGGCACGGCCGCGCTCTGGCCGTAAAAACCGGGCAAGGGGGTGCCGTCCGGGCGCCCCAGCCAGACACCAATGGTCCAGCGACCGGAGACCCCCAGCGCCCAGCTGTCGCGATAGCCGTAGCTGGTGCCCGTCTTCCAGGCCAGCCGGTTGACCCGGCCGGTCGCCTCGCTGGCAAAGGGCTGATCCGCCCGCCCCTGCGCACTCAAGATCTGCCAGACGATCCAGGCGGCGCCCGGGCTCAGCAAGGGTCGCGAGACCGCCTGTTGTCCCGCCAGCCAGACCGGCATCGCCACCTGTCCCTGCCGGGTGAGCGCACTGTAGAGGGCCACCAGCTGCTCCAGCCGAATGCCCGCCGCCCCCAGCGCAATGGCGGGGTTGGGCTTGTCGGAGAGGGCCAGCCTGACCCCGGCGTTGTCCAGTCGATTGACCAGGGTAGCTGGCCCCAGCGCCTCCAGTACCTGCACGGCCGGCACGTTGAGAGATTGCTGCAGCGCCCGGGTCAGGGTCACGGGTCCCTGAAAGGCCCCGGTAAAATTGGCGGGTCTATAGTCGGATCCCAATCTGGGGGCATCGGAGAGCAGGGAGGCGGAGTGCACCAGCCCGGCATCGAGCGCCAGACCATAGATGAACGGCTTGAGGGTGGAGCCGGGGGAGCGGATCGCCTGCACCATGTCGAGGTAGCCGTGGCGCCTCAAGTTGCCGTACTCGGCGCTGCCCACGTAGGCGCGCACCGCCATGGTTCTGTTGTCCACCAGCAACAGGGCGGCGGAGGTCTGCTCCGGGAAACGGCGGATATAGCTCTCCACCCGCGCCTCAAGCCAGCGCTGCAGATCCCCGTCTATGGTGGTGTGCACCAGGGCCCCCGGCTGGCTGTCGGCGGCGAGGCGGGCAAACAGCGGCGCCTCCATGGGGGTGAAGTGGCCGCGCGCCAGCACGGGTTCGATGCGCCCCTCCGTCCAGACTGCCGCTGGCCAGGCCCCCTGCCTGACCAGTCGCTGCATCACCTTGTCACGGGCGGCGCGGGCGCGATCCGGGTGCCTGTCCGGCCGGTAACGGCTGGGTGCCTGCGGCAGCACCGCCAGCAGGGCGGCCTCGGCATGGGTGAGTTTGGCCGCACTCTTGCCCAGATAGGCAAAGCTGGCCGCCTGCACCCCTTCGAGGTTGCCGCCAAACGGCGCCCGATTGAGGTAAACGGTAAGCAGGGTGCGCTTGTCGTAGTGCCACTCCAGTTGCAGCGCCCGCGCCATCTGGCGCAGCTTGCCGGGCACGCTCCTGTGATAGGGTTCGATGAGGCGGGCCACCTGCATGGTGAGAGTCGAGCCCCCCGAAACAGCCCGCCCATAGCGCAGCCACTGACCGATGCCGCGCACCATGGCCACAGGGTTGACCCCGGGATGGCGCCAGAAATAGCGATCCTCGTAGCCCAGCAGCGCCTCTATATAGCGGGGGGAGACCTGCTCCAGGGTCACGGGATAGCGCCACACCCCGCTGGTATCGGCGAAGGCCCGCAGCGGCCGCCCCTTGATGTCGAGCACCACCCGCGCAAAGGCGGGATCCAGCGGTGGCGGCGGGAAGGCGCGATCCAGCACCAGCAACAACAGGATCACGCCAGCCAATAACAGCCCAGTCAGGCGCAGCCAGCGGGGTAGATGCCGCAGCACAAGCCAAGTCTGGCGCAACCACAAACGGCCACGTTGCCAGAAGGTGGCCGGGAGAATCGTCTCCAGCAAGGGGGCGTTACTCAGAGATGATCACCTCGTGAATATCCTGCCCGACCGCCCGCAGCTCCGGCCGGTACATATCCTCCACCTGGGTCGGCGGCACCTGATAACGGCCCGGGGTCACGGCCCGCATCAGGTAGACCAGCTGCTGATTGCCCCCCTCGCTCAAATCCAGCGCCGCCGTGTAGCGGTCGTCACGAAACTCCTGATGCTTGAGGTAGTCGTTCCACTCGCTCTGCCACGCAGGTTTGCCCTCTATGCTGAGCTCCTCGAGCTTGATACTGGTGCCAAGGGCCGGGTTTTCCAGCTCGAAGCCCGCCGGCAGCATCTCCACCAGCAGGGCGTCGGGCACCGTCTGCTCGCTGCTCACATTGAGCCGCACCACCACCAGATCGCCGACCCGCACCTTGGCGGGATCGAGCGGCTTACCATCGGCATTGAACCAGCTACGGGTCACGCTCATGCCCTGGCTGATGCGTGCGGGCGCCTGCTCCGGGTAGCCTACCAGGGTGCGTTGCACATACAGGGAGCCCTTGCCCTCGTTGGTGACGGCGCTCGCCGCCAGCGCCTCGGGTGCGCCGATCTGCAGGCTGTTTTGACCGGCAACGGGATGATCGCCATTGATTGACACTAGCCTTGCCTGCCAGTCGGCAGCGGGATCAACTTGCGCCAGTCGCAGCAAGGCGAGGCGCTCCTGGGTGCTGAGCCACTGACGGTGAGCCAGGGTATCGGCCACCCTGGCGCTCAGCGCAGGCCAGCGATCCTCGGCCAGCTTGTGCTGGCGCAGCAGCGAAAGCGCAAGAGCTTGGTCGCGCAACGGTGAACCGTAATCCCCCAGATAATCCTCACCGCGCTCGGTCGCCAATGCCCGAGCCAGGGCCTTGGCGGCATTCTGCTCATCCCCCATGGCCGAAAGCGCCAGCGAGAGGTGCAAGAGCGGCAGGCCTGAGCGGGCGTGATCCGCCTGCTGCTCCCAGATGAGGCGCAGGGTGGCGAGTGGCGCCTTGCCCACCCGCGCCAGCACATAGGCGCTGTAGGCCTGATAGGCCAACCGGCTGTGCTCTGGGGCACTGCTCCAGCGATCGCCGTACTGGCTGTCGGTGAGGTAGCTCTGCAGGCGATTGAGGGCCTGACTCAACATGGCCTCGGGCACGGCGTCCCCGGCCTCCTTGCGGGTCAGCAGGTAGTCGGCCGCATAGGCGGTGAGCCACTGCTCCTCGTCGGATCGACCGTCCCACAGGCCAAAGCCGCCGCTCGGCAGTTGTAACCGTTGCAGCCGCTGCAGCAGGGTGCGCTGCAGATCCGCCTCGCTCACCGGCTTGCTCCCCTGCACAGGTTTGGACCAGGCCGCACGCTCATCCGCCGTGGTCAGCAAGTAAGGCCAGGCGCGGGACAGGGTCTGCTCCAGACAGGCGTAGGGGTAATCGGCCAGCGCCTGCCACTGGGCCGCCGGATCCCAGGGGGGCGTACCTGAGAGGCTGAGCAGCCCTTGCAGGTTGGCGGGATCCAGCCCGGCCAGTTCGCTCTGGGCAAAGCTCATCTGCTGACCTGGTGTCAGCATCTGGTAGCGCTGGCGCGTCTGGGCAGGCCAGGGGGAGCGCAGCGGCAGCGACCAGTCGCGGCTTATCGCAAAGCCCTTGCCGCTCGCCGCCAGTTGCAGGCGGGCCACCCCGCTCGCCCCGGTCACTGTGAGCGGCAGGGTCAGCCACTGCTCCTCGCCGTTTTTAAGCGTCAGCGTCTCGGGCAGTTCACCGCCCGCCTGCAAGCCGCCGGTCAGGGTCCAGACCAGCGACAGGCTCTGATCCTCGCCGCTCATGTTGCGCAGCTGCATCAGGGCGCGGGTCTGATCCCCCCTGGCCCCAAAGCGCGGCCAGCCGATCTCGGCCACCAGCGGTGCCACCACCTTGACGGCGCGCTCGGCCTCCCCCACCTGCTGCGCGTTCCAGGCCAGCGCCATCAGTGCCAGCTCGCCGTTGAAGTTGGGCAGATCGAGCGGGATCACCGCCTTGCCACTCTCGTCAAAACTCACCTCACCGCTCCAGAGCGCGGCGATCTCGACCCGGCTCTCCAGCGCACCGCCCTTCTTCAGCGCCGGGGCATCGCCGCCGTAGTTGAGGCGGGCCAGCTTGCCATCCTGCGGCGGTATCACCTGACCGTAGTTGTCGAACAAGTCTTGCGCGAAGCGCTTGCGGCCAAAGAAGATCTCGAACGGGGAGAGGGGCTGGTAATCGCTGATATTGAGCACGCCCCGATCCACCGCCGCCAATACCACTCGCCCCTGACTGTTGGGGGTGGAGGTGGCGGTTACCTCGAAACGGGTGAGCGGCACCGCCTTGTCCGGCGCACTCAGGCTGAGCGGCAGGCGGCGGGCTTCTCTGTCCAGGGTGAGCGGCACCAGGCCGACCGAGCGCAGACTCTGCACGCTCTTTTGGCTCACCGGCTTTGATTCGCTGTCGGGAGCGGCGATCTGGGCTGAGATATGCAGATCGTGACGCTGCCACTCAGGGCTGATGGGGATCTCGAACTCGCCACGCGCCTCTGCTGAGCCACCGCCTTCGGCTCGCAGCTCGATACGCTGCCACCAGCACAGGCCGTCGCCATCTTCCACCAGCAGCAGCCCCTTGCCTGCACGGGGGGCAACCAGGGTCACCTTCGCCTTGTCGCCGGCCTGATAGGCGCGCTTGTCGAGGCTGATGGCAATCTTGTCAGGCCGCGCCTGCTCACCACCACCGCCCCAGGCGTAACTGCCGATCTCGACCCTCAGGCTGGATTGATGGCCCTGACTGTTCTCCACCTCCAATCGATACCAGCCCGCCGCCAGTTGCAAACTGAGGGCGGTCGGCCCCTTGCCATCGAGTTGCAAGGTCTGCTCCTGTTCCAGATAGGGCTGGCTGTTGAACTCGTACTTCCACCCCTCGCCGTCGGCGTAGTGCCAGTAGTAGTCGCGGTATTCGTTGACCAGCCGCACCTTCACCTCGCCCGCCACCGGCTGGCCCTTGTCATCCAGGTTGAGGATCTGGAAGGGCAGCGGCTTGCCCCCTTCCACCCTGTCCGCCACGAAATCGGCCCTGAGGGCCGGCCACTGGCTGCCCGCCGGCCAGCCGTACTGGGTGCGACTGCGATTGACGGCGCGACCGCCGGGCTCGGAGAGCGACACCCGATAGGCTACCTCCAGCGGTCCGAGGGCGTGCACGCCATCCAGCTCATCTGCCAGCGAGAAGGTCCCCTGCCCCTGTTCATTCAGGGTGAGGTTGAGGGGTTCCAGCTCCTTGGTTTGCTCGGCGAGCAACACGTCCCCCAGGGTGAATTCCTGCCACTGGGTGAAGGGCATGGCCGCACGGCTTATTTTCACGTCGGCCTTCGCCTTGGTGTTGCTGGCGGGGGCGCCGTAGAGATAATCACCCTGCAACGGCAGGGTGAGCGCCTCTTGCGGGGTCAGCAATTCGCCATCCGGCCCCTTGCCAAGTTGCAGCTTGAGCCGCTCCGGCAGGAACTCCTCCACCAGGAAGGGCCACTCGAAGCGGCTGCCAGCGGCGGTTTTCAGGCTGATGGTCCAACGCCCGAGCGGCGCGTCATCCGGCAGGCGCAGACCGTAGTGGGCGGCCCCCAGGCTGTCCGGCAGCAGCCGTTTCTGTTCGAGCAGCTGGCCGTCCGGCTGTTTCACCTCCAGCTCCACCGCCATTCCCGGCAGCAGCTGGCCATCCTGCCCCTTGAGCAGGATCTCGCTGTCCAGCCGCTCGCCGGGACGATAGAGATCCCGCCCGCTGAACAGATACAACTGCTGGGCCTGCCAGGGCTGGGTGCCGAGATCGAAGGCGGCGAGATCCAGCGCGGCGCCATCGAGGCGCAGCACAGCCAGATGGCTGCCCTGCTCGGCCAGCAGCAGGCGGGCGCCCTGCACCTGGTCGAAGCGGCGATGGCCCTGATTGTCACTGGTCTGCACCTGCAGCCGGTTGCCCTTCTCATCGAGCAGGGAGAGCTGTACCTCCTTGAGGGGATCCGCACTCGCCAGCGAGCTGACAAACACCTCCAGCTGATCCCGGTAACGGCGGGCACTGAGCCCCATGTCGCTCACCGCGAAATAGGTGGTCTCCTTGCGCCAGTCGTAGTTGCCAAGGGGGGACATGACGGCGAAGTAAACACCGGCCTCGGCCAGCTGCGGCTCCTTGACGTTGATGAGGCGGGTCTCGCGGCGGTTGGCATCCAGCGCCAGCGCGTAGCGGCCGCTGAATACCCGCTTGGCGCGGCTGGTGATCTGATCCAGCTCCCAGTTGCCCATGCCGGCGCCGGGTCTGTACTCGGCCAAGAAGCGCGGCAGATAGCCGGCATCGACCCGGAAGAAGTCGATATTGACCTCATCCACGTTGACCGCGCTGATGGGCAGGCGCAGCTCCTGGCGCAGCGGCAACACCATGCCGCTGGCGGTAAACGAGGCCCCCGCCTCCAGCGGCCGGGTCTTGAGGGTCCAGCGCTGGGGCTCAGGACCCAGGCCCGATTTGAGGGTCACCTCGTAGCTTTGGTCGGGTGCGACCTGCGGGAAGTAGAGGGTGCGGCCATCCTCGGCCAGGATCCACTCCCCCTGCACCTGCTTGCCCCCCTGGCTCACCGCCAGCCAGCTCTGCCAGTTCGCCCTGGGCGCCAGCGGGCCGGAGAAGACCAGCGCCAACGCCGGTGCGTCTCTATATTGGCGGGCATTGGCCTGCACCACTGAGCCAGGTGCTCCTGCCTCCTGCTGCGCGCCGGTTTGCGTAGTCGGCGCACTGGCTGTGGCATGAGTGGCGGGCTTGTCAGGGCCGCAGCCGGCCAGGAGCAGACCGGCCAGTCCGCTCAACAACAAGGCAGACCAGCGACGCCGGCGCGGCGCAAGCCGCAGGGGAGCAAGGTGGTGGGCAGCAGGGCGAGGGTCAAAGGGGCGCATAGGTTCCATCCCGGATTGGATCGCTGCCACAGCAGCGCGATAGGCAACAGGATAAGACATCCGACTCGCTTGACACAAAACTCATTTCCTGGAGGCCAAGCGCCTCGCTGTTCAGCAGTGATTCCAGACGGCCATAGCGTTGTCGTTCGAATAACAAGCCGGCAGACATGTCATTGGGCACCTCTTACGAAACCCATGCTTGGTGTGACGCTACCCACATGCTTTCTATCAACCCCGGCTAAACTGAATGTCACTGCCATCTTTACTGAAGTTAACGATGGTTCACGCTCAGACAGCAACTGTTTTTAGAACATGTCGAAATGGAAATTACAAAGAGAATCCATCTTTAAGAAGCTTGATAAACATCTAATTTATTCAATGCATTGCGACAAACATCATCCGAGATGATGTGCAGCCATGAATATAGCGACATGAAAGATCCAATTATATTTATGTGATTGCCGGCTTGGACGTTAGCCACACCGAATAGTATGCCCCCTTTGTTAATCATGAGGTTTCGTCAAAATGGAAAATAATGACCAGTCTCTTTTTGAAAAACGACTAGTTGCCAGATTCCTAGATATGTTCATCAAGTTTGGTCTGATCATGGGGTTGGGTTCTTTCTGCTTTACCGTCTTTTCACCCTTCATGAACATGATGCTATGGGCCCTTATCCTGGCCGTGACCCTCTATCCGCTGCACCAGCGCTTTGCCGCACGGCTGGGGGGAAAGCAAGGGCGGGCATCGACCCTGTTGGTGCTGCTTGGCGTGCTGCTGATCGTGGCCCCCACCGTGGCCATGCTCAGCTCGCTGGGCGACAGCGTCAGCGCCCTGGTCGACAAGATGGACAACAATACTCTGGTGATCCCGGCACCTTCTGCTGACATCGCCAGCATTCCGCTGGTGGGCGCCAAGCTGCATGGCATCTGGTCAAAAGCCTCGCAGGATCTGCCCAGCCTGGTGAACAGCTACCGGCCGCAGTTGGGAGATCTGGCCAAGCAAGTCGTCGGCATGCTGGCCAGCATGGGGGGCGGCTTGCTTGGCTTCGTTGTCTCCTTCATCGTCGCCGGCATCATGATGGCCTGGGGCACGGCAGGTGCCGTCAGTGCCGACCGCATCGCCATGCGCATCACGGATGAGCGCAAGGGCCTCGCCCTGACCAAGCTGTGCACCAGCACCATACGGGCCGTCGCTCAAGGGGTCATCGGGGTCGCCTTCATTCAGGCCCTGCTGGCAGGCATCGTCATGTCCTTGGCAGGGATCCCGGCGGTCGGCATCTTCTTTATCCTGGCCCTCATCCTGGGCATAGCCCAGGTCCCCGTTATTCTGGTGACAGGCCCCGCCATCGCTTACATGTGGGCGGCGGGCGATCACGGCACAGTAGTGAACATCATTTACTCTGTACTGCTGATAGTAGCGGGCATGGCAGACAACGTGCTCAAGCCGCTGCTGCTGGGGCGTGGTGTCGATGCCCCCATGCCGGTGGTGCTGCTCGGCGCCCTGGGCGGCATGGCCACCAGCGGTATCCTCGGCATGTTCATCGGGGCCACCCTGCTCTCCATCGGCTATCGCATCTTCATGGCCTGGGTCAACGAAGGTCTGGCCAGCACGGGCCAATAACCCTATGGCTCCCGACCTGCCTCTCATGCGCCCCCTGCTTGCCGGGGGCGCATGCCTGTTGCTCGGCGCCTGTACTCTGCTCGGCCCCGACTATCAGACGCCCCGAGTCGAGGAGATAGCCAGCTGGCAGAACGCCAGCCAGCACGAGATGCCAGCAGCGGCTCGCTCTCTCGACTATCACCAGTGGTGGCAGCGGCTGAATGACCCCGTGCTGACTGCGCTGGTCGAGGAGGCTCTGGTCAAAAACCCGGACGTACGGATCGCGGGCCTGCGCATCCTCGAGGCCCAGGCCCAGCTCGGCATAGCCGAGAGCCTGCTCGGCCCGCAAGCCACTGTGGGCACGGGGGAATGGCTGCAGGCCGGCCAGACCCAGAGCGGCCACAGCAGCGCGGGCAGTCGCTATGGCGCTGGCTTCAACCTCGGCTGGGAACTCGACTTCTGGGGCAGGTTCCAGCGTGGTGTCGAGTCGGCGGATGCCAACTACTTTGCCACCCTGGCGCAGTATGACGATGTGCAGGTGTTGATGATTGCCCAGGTGGCCCAGCTCTATGTGAGCATACGCACAGTCGAGGCCCGCCTGCAGATAGCCAATGAGAACGCCCGCATCCAGCAGCGCAGCCTGGAGATCACCGAGCGGCTGTTCAAAAGCGGCAACAGCGCCGAACTGGATGTGCAGCAGGCCAAGACCCAGTACCTCGGCACCCTCTCCGGCATCCCGCAGCTCGAAACCAACCTGCGCCAGAGTCAGAATGCCCTCAGTACCCTGCTTGCCAGGGCTCCGGGGCCGCTGCCGGAGATGAGCCGCCATACCGGGAAGATCCCGCAAGGTGCGCTCGCACTGGTCGCCGAGATGCCGGCAGACTTGCTGCGCCGTCGCCCCGACGTGCGCGTCGCGGAGCGGCAACTGGCCGCCCAGTCGGCGCTGATCGGGGTCGCAGAGGCCGAACTCTACCCCGCCATCACCCTGCTCGGCACCCTGGGGATCAGCGCGACCAGCGGCAGCAACGAGACCTTCTCCTGGGCCGTCGGGCCGTCACTGAGCTGGAACCTGCTCGATCAGGGGCGGCTCGGCAACCAGATCCTGGTGCAGGATGCTCGCTTCCAGCAGTTGCACGAACGCTATCGCGATACCGTGTTCAAGGCGGCTCGCGAGGTGGACGATGCAGCCGTGGCCTATGCCAACGACCAGGATGAACTCGCCCTGCTGATCCAGACAGGGGCGGCGGCCCGTCGCTCTCTGGACATCGCCAACACCCAGTACCGCGAGGGGATGGCCGACTTCCAGCGGGTACTCGACTCCCAGCGCGCCCTGTTCAACCAGCAGGAGCGCCTGGTCAACAGTCGCGGTGCCCAGATGCGCGACCTCATCACGCTCTACAAGGCTCTCGGCGGTGGCTGGGAACCGGGACGATCGCGCGCCCTGGTGACCCCGGAGGTCGATGCCCGGCTCAGAGCCCGCGCAGACTGGGCTCCCCTGCTCGATGCCACCCGGCCCCCACCCACGACCATCAAGGTAATCCCCCATGACTGACAGATCTGCCTCGCCCGGTCAGGCCAGCCGCCGCGCCACCCAAGGGCTGCTGGGGTTAATCGTCCTGCTGCTTGGCTGGTATCTGCTGGCCGACCGGCTGACGCCTTACAGCTCCCAGGCTCGCGTGCAGGCCTTCGTGATCCCCGTCGCCGCCGAGGTGTCCGGCCAGATCAAGCGGGTCTATGTCCACGACAATCAGGACGTGGACGCAGGCTCCCCCCTGTTCGAGATAGACCCCGAACCCTATGACATTGCCCTGGCCAAGGCCAACTCCGACTACCAGACGGTCTTGAGCGGCGTCAAGGCGAACACCGAAGGGGTCAAGGCGGCCGAGGCCTCCCTGATGGCCATGCGCGCCGCCTATGACAACGCGGCCAAGGATGCGGAGCGCCAGGAGCGGCTCTATCGCGAGGATCCGGGCGCCATCTCGGTACGTCGCCTCGAGGTGGCCCAGGCCAGCCGCGAGACGGCCAGGAGCCAGGTGGCGGCAGCGGAAGCCGACGTCCGTCGCGCCATCGAGGCCGCCGGGGCGAGCGGTGATGACAACTCCCAGCTGCTCAGCGCCCGCTCGGCGGTCCATAAGGCGCAACTGGATCGCCAGAACACCCGAGTAGTGGCACCGGGTCGCGGCCTCATCACGGATCTCAGTACGGATGCCGGCCAGTTCATCGGGGCCGGCGCACCGGCCATGACACTGATCGCCATCCATGACGTCTGGGTGTCGGCGGATCTGACGGAGAACAACCTGGGCAACGTCCGGCCAGGGGACAAGGTCACCATCTTGCTCGACAGCTTGCCCGGACAGCTGTTCAAGGGAGAGATCCGCAGCGTCGGCTACGGGGTAGGCGATGGCAAGAGCCAGCCCGCCGGTGCCCTGCCCACGGTGGACAACAACCGCGACTGGCTGCGTCAGGCGCAGCGTTTCCCGGTCAAAATCGCCTTCCAGAGTGATGACTTTCCGCCGGTCGAGGCGCTGCGGGTCGGCGGCCAGGCCGATGTGCTGGTCTACACCGGCGAGAGCGGGGTGATGCACTTCCTGGGGGCGCTCTATATCCGGCTGATGAGCCTCTTCTCCTTCCTCTATTGAGGCGCCATATGCATAACGCCGACAGGGCTGTACTGCGCATTGGCACGGGCATCGGGCTCGCGGCGGGGATCTGTTACGGATTGGCCCTGCCCATGCCCCACCTCGGCGTCATCATGGCCTGGGTGGTGCTGTGCCGCCCCGGGGAGGCGCTCGGCCTGAAGAAGGGGCTGGCAGGGGGGCTCCTGCTGCTGGGGATCATGGCCGCCGGAGTGCTGCTGGTCCCTCTGCTGACCCACTATGCCCTGGCGGCCGTGCTGCTCATCGGCCTGCTGCTCTACCTGCTGATGCAGCAGTCGATGGCCGGCAAGGGGGCCGCCGCCATGCTGCTCATCATGGCCATTACGGTGATCCCGGTGGCCGGGCTCATCGAGCAGTCCCTTGCCATCGCCATCGCCCAGATGATGGGGCTGGGGATCCTGATAGGTACCCTGGTCAACCGCATGGCTCACGCACTCTTCCCTCCCCTGCCGGTGGCGGGAGCGGCGTCAAGGCCGGTGCCATTGCCCCCCGAACATCCCAAACGGCTGGCGCTGCGCGCCGTCGCCATAGTGCTGCCGGTGTGGCTGCTGGCCCTCGGCAACCCGGCATTCTACATTCCGGCGGTGATGAAGACGGTGGCGCTGGCCCAGCAGAGTACCTCCCTCAACGCCAGACAGGCGGGCCAGGAGCTGGTGCTCTCGACCCTGATGGGCGCCCTGCTGGCCTGCGCACTCTGGCTGGGTCTCAGCCTCTGGCCCTCGCTCTTGATGCTGGTGCTGATGCTGGCCCTGATGACCCTCTGGCTGGCGCGGCGTCTGATCCGGCTGGTGGCGAGCCGCTGCTCGCCGTCGTTCTGGAGCAACGCCTGGATCACGGCGCTGATCCTGTTTGGTCCGGCAATCGAGGACAGTGCCACCGGCAAGGATGTCTGGCTGGCGGCCGCGATGCGCTGCGGCCTCTATCTGTTGGTGGCCGGTTACGGCTGGCTGTGTATCTGGCTGCTCGAACAGTGCTGGCCCGTCGGCCGGCCACTGGCAGAAGCATCGATAGGAGACTGATATGTTTTCCATTTTTCTGGTCGGCATCCCGGTGATCCTGGCCAACATGCTGTTGCAATCCCTGATGTCCGTCTGGTGCATCCGCTTCTACGTCAAGCGATTCAGTGAGCGGGAAGGCATGCTCGCCGGGGTGTTGGCGCTGTTTGGCATCATCACCCTGGTGATGCTGGGCAACCTGGCCCAGATCGGCGTCTGGGGCGGGCTCTTCCTGTGGCTCGGGGAGTTCGACACCCTGCAGGAGGCCGTCTACCACTCCGGGGTCAACTTCGCCACCCTGGGCTATGGCGACATCGTCATGAGCCCGCAGTGGAAGCTGCTCGGACCGCTCGAGGCGGTCAACGGCGCCCTGATGATAGGCCTCTCCGGCGCCTGCATGCTGGCGATCCTGCAACACCATGTTCGCAAGCAACTGGGCAACACGCCGCACTAGCCATTCATCAGGCAAATAACGAAAACAAAAAGGCCACTCCCCCGAGTAGCCTTTTGACTGATGTTGACACTGCCCCCTCGGGGTCAGCGCTATTCGGCGGTGGCCATCTGCCAGGTTTTGAAGCCGCCGGAGAGGTTCTTCACCTTGAAGCCGTGCTGGCTGAGCAGGCGACAGGCCACGTGACCGCGCAAGCCCACCTGACAGCTGATGAGCAGCTCTTTATCCCTGGGCAGTTCATCCAGCCGGCCACGCAGCTCATCAAGGGGGATGTGCAGGGCATCCGGGATGCGACCCAGCTTGTCGAGCTCGGGGCCATTGCGCACATCCAGCACCTTTTGATGGGGATGACGGGCCTGCACCTCGGCGGCGTGACAGAGCAGGGTATCCCCTTTCAAGTGGTTGCTCGCCACGAAACCCGCCATGTTGATCACATCCTTGGCCGAGCCGAACGGCGGCGCATAGGTAAGCTCCAGATCCTGCAGATCAAACACGCTGAGCCCGGCGCGCTGTGCCACTGCCAGCACATCGATACGCTTGTCGACCCCGTCCTTGCCGATGGCCTGGGCGCCGTAGATCTTGCCATCGGGGGCAAACAGCAGCTTGAGACTGACCGGGTGGGCGCCCGGGTAGTAACCGGCGTGACTGCCCGGATGCACATAGGCCTTCTCGAACGGCAGCCCCAGTTGCAGCAGCCGTTTCTCGTTGAGGCCCGTGCTGGCCACCGCCAGGTCGAACAGCTTGCAGATGGCGGTGCCCTGGGTCTTCTTGTAGGTTTCAGCGCGGCCCAGCATGTTGTCAGCGGCGATCCGCCCCTGCCGGTTGGCCGGGCCCGCCAGCGGGATCAGCACGGACTCGCCGGTGACGAAGTCGGTCTCTTCCACCGCATCCCCCACCGCATAGATAAAGGGATCCGAGGTGCGCATGCCTGCATCCACCTTGATGCCGCCGCGCGGCCCCAGCTCAAGCCCCGCCTTGGCGGCGAGCAAGGTCTCGGGCTTGACGCCGATGGCCAGGATCAGCAGGTCGGTGTCGAGCCGGGTGCCATCACTCAGGGTCAGCCGCAAGCCGGTGCTGGCCGCTTGCGCCGGCTGCCCGTCCTGGCGCTCGATGGCCGAGAGGCCGGTGCGCAGCCGCAGGTCGATCCCCTCTTCGCGGATGCGGGCATGGAGCATGTTGGCCATCTCTCTGTCCACCGGTGCCATCACCTGATCGGAGAGCTCCAGCAGGGTGACATTCAGCTTGCGCTGGTGCAGTGCCTCCATCATCTCCAGCCCGATGAAGCCGCCCCCCACCACAGTGACATGGCGCGGATCATCGCGCTGCAGGGCCGCCAGTATGCGGTCCATGTCGGGAATATTGCGCAGGGTATGCACGCCCGGGCTGTCGATGCCGGGGAAAGGCGGGCGAATGGGGGCCGCCCCCGGGCTCAGCAACAGCTGATCATAAGATTCGCACCGCTCTTCACCGGTGAGCAGGTTGCGCACCAAGAGCGTCTTGCCAGCTTTGTCGATGTCGATCACATCGTGAAAGACCCGCACATCCACGTTGAAACGGCGCTTGAAGCTTTGCGGCGTCTGCAGCAGCAGGGCCGAACGGTCCTGAATATCGCCGCCGATATGATAAGGCAGGCCACAGTTGGCGAAGCTGACAAACTCGCCCCGCTCGAACATCACTATCTCGGCCGTTTCGCTCAGGCGGCGGGCTCTGGCCGCCGCAGAGGCACCACCGGCCACACCGCCTACAATCAGGATCCGTTTCATCAGCAAGACTCCGGTTAACTACAGATTGCCATTACATTAGTAACTTCTAATTTAGATTTCAATGAAATTTTGTTTGCATCGATTTTGCAGTATTCTTGCCACCCGACAGTTGTTCAACAGGATGTTATCAGTTCATGTCGTCTACCGCGCTCAGTCACCTTCCCCCTGCCAGCCAGACCCCCCTGTTCTTTCGTCTGGATGTGCGCAGCCAACGGCTGGTCGCCCTGACCGATGTGATGCAAACCCCGCTCTACTGGCTGGATGAACCGAGAAGCGCCTGGCCCGCCCAGTTGCCCGATGCCCTGCGCCTGCCCATAGAGCAAGCCCTTGCCAGCGGCCAGGGAGGCAAGCTGGTACTGCGCTTCGCCGGCCAGCAGTGGCACATAGCCCTCTCTCACGAGCAGGATGCCTTCTGGCTCATCTGCCTGCAGACCCTGCGCCAGGAGCCCATCGCCGATCTGGCGTTGCAGCTGCCACGGCTGAGCCAGATGGCCAGCCAGCAGCAGTTTGCCGCCATGCTGGAAGCCCTCAAGGAGAGCCTGGGGGCTGATCGCCTCATTCTTTGGCACTATCAGGCCAACGGCTCGCTCGGCAGCGAGCAGCTGACCCCTGTCTTTGCCCTCGGCGCCGAGGGGCTCTCGGCCATCCGGGGTGACAGCCGCTACATACGCGCCCTGCGCACCCGCAAATCCTTGAGCTTTTCCGAAGCCGCCCACCAGCCCATGCTGAGCCAGCACTACTACCTGGCCTGCGAGGGGATAAGCTCGCGCCTCGACGGCGCCCTGCTGGAGCAGGAAAAACTCATCGGCGTGCTGAGCCTCGAATACCTCAACGCCACTCCGCTCAGCGAGGAGATGCTCCAGCTGGTGCGCCACAGCGCCCAACTGCTCGGCCACTGGCAGCCGGAACCCGAGCCCCTGCTCAGCCCCGGGCTGGCCCTGCCGACCGAGCTGACCCTGCTGACCGGCATCGCCTATTGCCGTGCCCTGGTGCACTGGGCCATGACCGCCTGTGGCGCCCGCATAGGCTGGATCGGTGAGTACCAGCCGCGCGGCCAGGATCTCTGGATCATTCCGCGCTGCGTGCTGGAGGGGGAGACCTTCTCCGTCCTCAAGCCCATACAAATGGATCCGGGCCCCGGCCAGGAGCTGTTCCAGCACGGTCAGGCTGTCTATGTGGAAGACCTGCCCCTGCGCTACCCCCAGGCGGCCCAGCTGCTGGCCCTCAATGCCAGGGCCTATGTCGGCATACCGCTGCACGGGCCGAGCGGCGCCCCCATGGGCCAGCTCACCCTGCTGCTCGACGAGCCGCTGGCCGACCCCATGCCCCTGCTCGATGCCCTCAGCAGCCAGCACGAGCGGGCCGCCATCGAACTGCAGCGGCTCGCCGCCGACGATGCCCTGCGCCTGGCGGAAGTGGCCTTCAACACCCACGATGGCCTGCTGGTGATGGATCACCAGGGGATCATCCTCAAGGTCAACCGCTCCTTTGGCCGCATCACCGGCTTTGGCGATGATGAGATGATCGGCCAGCATATCGTCAAGCTGAGGCCCACCTATTACGGCGATCACCTGAAAGAGGATGTCAGACGGGCGGTCGATGAGCAGGAGTTCTGGATGGGCGAGGAGCGCTGCCTGCACCAGGATGGTCACCTGTTCCCGGTACGGCTGATGGTGAGCGGCGTCAAGGATGAGCATGGCGAGCTCAGCCATTACGTCTGCAGTTTCTACGACATCACCCGGGAGAAGGACGCCGCCCGCCACATAGAGCAGCTCGCCTATTACGACGATCTGTGCGGCCTCTACAACAGGCGCAGCCTCAACGACATCATGCAGCGCACCCTGCAGGCGCCCAGTGGCCAGTGGGGCGCCCTGTTGCTGGTGGATCTGGACAACTTCAAGTCGATCAACGACTCCCTCGGCCACGCCTGCGGCGATCTGCTGCTGCAAGCCGTGGTGGAGCGGCTCAAGGGGCTGCCCCAGGACAACCTGGTGCTGGCCCGTATCTCGGGGGACGAGTTCGCCCTGCTGTTCACCGCCCTGGGTCAGGGCTATGTCACCGCCAAGATCCTGGCCGAGCACTTCGCCCGCGAACTGATGGGGCTGTTTCGCACCCCGTTCGACATCGAGGATCACAAGCTGCATTGCAGCGCCTCTGTGGGGATCAGCCTCTTCTCCAACGAGGATCAGGATCACCTGGTGCTGATGCAGCAGGCCGATACCGCCACGCACATGGCCAAGCGCTCTGGTCAGGGCAACTATGTGTTCTTCAGCGAGGCCATGGCGGAGAAGGAGAAGAACAAGCTTGCCCTCAACAACCAGCTGCGCGATGCCCTGCGCAACCACGAGCTGCTGCTTTACTACCAGCCGCAATACAGGGTCGACAACGGCAGCTTGTCAGGGATAGAGGCGCTGCTGCGCTGGCAGCGCAGCGACGGCACCATGGTGCCGCCGGGAGACTTCATCCCCATCGCCGAGGAGACCAGCCTCATCCAGGACATAGGATACTGGGTGATGAAGACCGCCTGCGCCCAGTACAGCTTCTGGCTCAACCGCGGCTTTGCCATTCCCCACCTGTCGGTCAACGTCAGCGCCCGCCAGTTCCACACCGCGGGGTTCGTGCAGCAGGTGGAGTACATATTGCGCGACACAGGCGTGCCCCCCTCCCGCCTGCTGCTGGAGGTGACCGAATCCGTGGTACTGGAGAACCGGCTGGAAAGCATAGCCCGCATGCGGCAACTCAAGGATCTCGGCATCCTGCTCTCCATCGACGACTTCGGCACCGGCTACTCGTCGCTCGCCTACCTGCGCGACTTGCCGGCGGACGAGGTGAAGCTAGACAGAAGTTTCATTCAGACCCTGGTGCACAGCGAACAGGACAAGGCCATCGTCAAGGCGATCCTGGACTTGGCCAAGGTTTTCCGCTTTACCGTCACCGCCGAAGGGGTGGAAGATGAGGAGCAGCTCGCCATCCTCAAAGCACTGGGATGCCAGCATTATCAAGGCTTCCTGACCAGTCGGCCACTCACTGTCAGGGCCCTGGAGAGCCTGCTGGGTTCGCCCCAACCGGGCTAAACATGTAGGATTTATAGGGCTTTATGTAATAAAATAACGACCTGCTCGAATCGTTGGAGTTGTCTATGTCTGTCATTAATCGGATCCCTGCTGTCGAAACCAGCGGTGTGGTCGCTGAAACCAGCGCGTCCGGGATCATTGGCCGGATCCATTCCGTTGAAACCTGCGGCACCGTCGATGGCCCCGGGATACGGTTTATCGTGTTCATGCAAGGCTGCCTGATGCGCTGCAAGTACTGCCACAACCGGGATACCTGGGACACCCAGGGTGGCCGCGAAGTGACTGTGCCGGAGTTGATGAGCGACATCACCAGCTATCGCCACTTCATGAATGCCTCCGGCGGTGGCGTGACCGCCTCGGGTGGCGAAGCCATGTTGCAACAAAACTTCATCGCCGAACTGTTCGCCGCCTGCAAAGAGAAAGGCATACACACCTGTCTCGATACCAACGGCTTCGTGCGTCACTACGACGAACAGCTCGACAAGGTGCTCGACAACACGGATCTGGTGCTGCTCGACATCAAGCAGATCAATGACGAGAAGCACATACCGCTCACCCACGTCAGCAACAAGTACACCCTGGAGTTCGCCCGCTATCTGGCCGCCAGGGGCAAGACCATGTGGATCCGCTACGTGGTGGTGCCGACCTGGTCAGACGATGACGAGAGCGCCGAAGGGCTGGGCCAGTTCATCGCCGAGCTGGGTGATTGCGTCGAGAAGGTGGAGCTGCTGCCCTACCACGAACTGGGCAAGCACAAGTGGGACGTACTGGGTGAGAACTATGATCTGACCGGGATCAAGCCCCCCAGCAAGGAGACCATGGACCGCGTCCAGGGCATCCTCAGCAAGTATCACAAGCTCGTCAAATACTGATTGTTACAGCAGGGCTGGCAGGGAAGACGCCAGCCCTTGTTATTGTTATCCGTCACCCCTGCTCGCTCAGTACGCCATCACATGACAAGGACATGCCATGAGTGAAGGACAAGCCGCAGCCCTCCTGCTCTGGCTATTGCTGCTTATATTCAGCCTGCGCGGCGCCCTGCTGCGAACCCTGCTTGCCCAGCCACTCTATCAGCACCTCTGCCTTGGCGGCGCCATAGCGCTGGTACCACTCTGGGTCTTGCGTGCCGGCCTGCACGAGGGGCTGGAGGTGCATTTTCTCGGTCTCACCAGCCTGACCCTGCTGCTGGGGTGGCGCCTCGCCCTGCTCGCTCCCTGCCTGACACTGCTGGTGCTCGGCTACTTCGATGTCATCGAGCTCGCCGACATCGGCTGGCAGGCGCTGATCGGCATCGCCCTGCCCGTGGCCACCACTTGGCTGCTGTTTCTGGCCAGCTGGGCCTGGATGCCCCGCCACCTGTTCGTCTACCTGTTCGTGGTCGCCTTCGGCGGCGGGGCGCTGAGCATCTCGGTCAAGGTGATCGCCAGCGCCCTGCTGATGGGCATGAGTGGCACCTATCCGTGGCACACCATCAGCGCCGACTACCTCTCCATCTGGCCGCTGCTGCTCTTCCCCGAAGCCCTGCTCAACGGCATGACAATGACGCTGCTCGCCATCTATCGCCCCCACTGGGTCAACACCTTCTTCGATCGGGAATACCTGGGGCGCTGACCCCGAACGCCATGCTTGTCTGCCAACGACTCAATACTCACGGGCAGACAAAAAGCCCCTGGCGAGCAGGGGCTTGGTAACAAGAAGAGAAGGAAGGCTTAAAACCGGTATTCGATATGAAGGGAGTGACTATCCAGACCCGGGTTCTGCTCATACATGTTGGCGTTGGACATGTGCTCATACTGATAGCCAATCAGCCAGTTGCTGGTGATTGCATAGCCAAGACCGATACCGGTGGAAAACTGGAAAGGACCGCCGTAATCCTTGAAGCCATTGCCGCGATGACCAAACTCATGGTCCGCCAGCCAGAGCACCTCAGCCGGCAGCCAGATCACCCAGTTACCCCACAGGCATTCGGCGCGAGCACCCGTGCCCAGCCTGGCGGTGTTCTCATCCCCCACCTTCAGCATGCCTCCCCGTACGCCGAGACCAAACTGGCAGCCTGAATCACCCCAGCGCCAGAACATGTGATGAAATTTCACGTCAGCAGTAAAGATGTCGAGCTTCTCGCTCTCGGCAGGTGTACCCAATTGCAGTGCAACAATATCGTCATTGGCGATTGCCCCTGAACTCGCGACCAACGAAGCCAGCAGTCCTGAGAGCAAGAGAGTGTTAGCGTCCATGTCCCCTCCTACATCCTTGTTATCTATGGTGCCATCCGAACGGGCACATATCAGGAATAGTCAGTGGGATGGAGGCTTGTCAACGCGATGGATAAAACTAAAAAAAACATCATTTCAGGATAAATAGTCTAGCAATGATAGCACCATGACTTTCAATTCAGATGAACCAACAACGAAAGGTCATTATTTGACCAATCAAACCATAGGAATTTAATTTCATAACGTCACAGAAAATACAATAAATACAGATCACAAAAAAAAGATAAAATGACGTCACTGGCTTATGTTAGCAACTGCTGAATTAATCGGCTTATCGTCACGAATACTCATCTGACCTGCATGCTTTTTTGCCTAAGAACACAACTATTCCTTACATAACAATATGTTACAGGTGACGACTGACATTGAACTGATTAACTATCATGTGTTGACTCAATTGTAGCTGGTAGGTACTATGCGCCATAAATAAAATGAAGCATGACGTGCGTCACATAATGGCGCCATATGCACGGGTTGGTTGCTTACCTTTGTAAGTTGAATTCTGTTTGTTTTTTAAACACGCAGTCCCTCGCTATCATCCCCAAATCGCTCAACATTTCATTGTATAGCCCGGGAATAAGTCATTTCCGTGCGGTAGCCATCCCAAAATTTGCTCATTCAATGATCTCAGAGTTCACACCGAAAAAGTGAACCGTCTAACCGCAACATCATTAAGCGGAAAAACCAACAAAATTAAAACATAAATTGCACAGGGAATTAAAATGCAGCAACAGAAAAAAACTGTCGATATCCGTAGCTTCTATGATGAAGTACCTTTCGACGGAGACATCACGGATAGCATCAAGCAAACGTTTAAACAACAAGGCGATACCTTGATGCGTTTGTCAGAAGAGTTCAACAAGGCTCAGTACAAACTGGCTCTCTCTCTGATGATTCAATGTAAAGGCCATGTGATTGTTTGTGGTATGGGCAAATCTGGTCATGTCGGACGCAAAATTTCAGCCACATTGGCATCAACTGGTACACCGAGTTTCTTCGTACACCCCGCTGAAGCATTTCACGGTGATCTGGGCATGATTACCAGTGATGACGTTGTCATACTGATCTCCAACAGTGGTGAAACTGATGAAATTCTGAAGCTTATCCCCTCTCTCAAAAATTTCGGCAATCGCGTTATTGCTATCACAGGTGGTGTTCAGTCCACTTTGGCGAAGAATGCGGACTCAGTGCTTGAAATAAGAATGCAAGGTGAGTCTTGTCCCAACAATCTGGCTCCAACGACATCAACAACATTGACAATGGCCATTGGTGATGCGCTGGCATCCGCTCTGATGAACAAACGCCATTTCATGCCCAATGACTTTGCCCGATTCCATCCTGGCGGTAGCTTGGGCCGTCGTCTGCTGACGCGTCTTAAAGATGTCATGAGCCCCAGACTGACCAAGGTCTCTCCCGATGCAGCCCTTAAGGACGTCATTGTTGGAATGACACAAGATCAACACGGCATTGCGCTGGTTATTGAAGAAGCCTCTTTGATTGGTGTCATTACCGATGGTGACTTACGCCGTGCCATGACACGTCAAGATTTTGATTTGAACACTTTCAAAGCTAAAGACATCATGACTCAAAGCCCAATCACTGCATCCCAACACTCTATGTTGAGTGACGCTGAAGACTTGATGCGCGAACGTCAAATCAAACAACTGCTGGTTGTTGATGACGCCAAAATACCGGTTGGAATTGTCGATTTCTTTAACTGATGACCACACTCACTTCACGAACATCACTACAGGTACTGCGTGACGTCACCTTCGGTTTATTAATGCGGGAACTTAAAACCCGTTTTGGTAACTATCGAATGGGATATGCATGGGCACTGCTGGATCCTCTTATCACCATTGCCGTTTTCTGTGTGATTTTTGGACTCAGACAGAGAAATGGATTCGGGGGGGTAGAAGCCCCCGTTTTCGTTGCCTCAGGTTACTTGCCATTTCTGATGTTTCAAAACACCGCCAGCCGTCTACAATCAGCGGTTAGTGCCAACAGAGGCTTGTTCTGTTATCGACAAGTCACCCCCTTTACTACCTTGTTTTCTCGCTTCTTGCTGGAAGTGACAATTGGCGTACTTGTCGCAGTAGTGCTGATCTCAGGGCTAGTGTGGTTTGGCTTCAATGCCATGCCTGCAGATCCACTGGCCGTATTACTGGGCTACGGGTTGCTGATGATGCTTTCGTTTGCTATTGGAATGCTGTTCTGTATTGCGGCCAGTTTATCAAGTGAGGCTGAAAGATTAATTCCAATTGTGATGAGACCCATGCTTTGGGTATCAGCCGTATTTTTCCCTCTTGCTGCGGTTCCACAAAGCTATCAACACTTATTGCTATGGAACCCCATTGTTCATGCCCTTGAGTTGATAAGAAGCGGTTGGATTGCCGGTTTCAAAACACCAGGAGGAAGCTGGTTCTATCTGGGAGCATTTACGTTGATAACATTAACTCTGGCCATGAGCAGTTACCGCTTGAGTCATCAGAAATTGATTGCGACCTAAAAATGATCATCCTAGACAATGTCACCAAGTATTACCCCACCAAATTTGGTCGCTATTACGTATTAAAAAATGTCAGTTTCACTCTACCCAGTGAAAAAAACATCGGTATTTTGGGAGCCAACGGAGCAGGAAAATCGACGCTGCTCAGGTTACTGGGCGGAATGGATATGCCCAACAGGGGCAAGGTCCAACGCCATAACAGAGTATCCTGGCCACTGGCCCTGAGCGGTGGTTTTCAAGGCAGCATGACGGGCCGTGAAAATACTCGCTTTATATGCCGTATTCATGGCATCCATGATACGAAAGCGGTGGAGGAGTGGGTCAAGGAGTTCTCAGAAATTGGGCTCCACTATGAGCTGCCAATAAAAGGTTACTCTAGTGGAATGAAATCAAAATTTTCATTTTCTGTCAGTATGGCTTTTGATTTTGATACTTATCTTATTGACGAAATCACCGCTGTTGGTGATGCTCGTTTTAAACAAAAGTGCGTGGATGTTTTTGACAAGAAGAAGGAAAGCGCAAATCTTATTATGGTATCTCATGATATGGGAACGCTTCGACGCCAATGTGATATGGGAATTTTATTACACCATGGTGAATTACGCTTATATCCAGATATTGAAGAGGCAATTGAACGCTACAACCACCTCTAACCTTCCCACTTCAAAATACGTTGTTAAATTATGAACATGGCCAGATTTATCTCTCCTTTCGGGCGAAAGTTACGCAAGCTGAAACGAGACCCAAAATTATTTCTCATTGATTCCAAAGGTTATCAGGTAGCCCAGTTCTCTTGGAAAAAAGCCATCAAGCTTGGCAGTTTTCTCTGGGTGGTAGTCTGCTTCAGCCTGGCCACTCTCTATTACGGTACTCTTGCCAGCGATCGCTATGTCAGCCAGGCGAGTCTCATCATCAAGCAGGCCGATCAGCTCAAGATGCTGCCGGATGCCCTCTCCATGCTGGGGCTTGGGGGCAGCAATCATCAGGATGTGCTGGTGATCCAGGACTACCTCAAGTCCTGGGATATGCTCAACACCCTGGATAAAGAGCTGCAACTGAAAAAACACTTTCAGAGCGACAGTGCCGATATGTTCTCGCGCCTGCCGGCAGATGCCACCCGCGAAGAGTTTTTGGCATTTTATCGGGATCACCTCACCGTCAGTCTGGATGAACTCTCCGGGGTACTGACCGTCAGCCTGCAAGCCTTCGAGCCTGACTATGCCAAACAGGTTGTCAGTCTGATGCTCAAAGAGAGCGAAGGTTTTATCAACCGGTTAAGCCGCCAGGTGGCGATGGAGCAGCTCAAATTCGTGGAAACCGAAGTGGCCCGCTCACACGAGCGACTGCTCAGTGAACGGGAAAAGATGCTGGCCTTCCAGAACCAGCACCAGCTGATGAGCCCGGAAGCCACCAGTACCGCCATGATGGGGGTGGTGTCGGAACTCGAAGCAGAACTGGTGCGCCAGGATGCCGAACTCAAACGACTGCAAATCTACATGAACCCCAATGCCCCTGACGTGGTGGCAGTAAAAGACAGGGTCGATGCCCTCACCCGCCAGCTGGCGCAAGAGAAGAAGCGCCTGACCGGCAACGAGAAACAGTCCCTCAACGAGGTCAATGCCGACTATCAGGCGGTGCAGGTTCAAACCCAGCTGGCGGCCGATGTCTACAAGACGGGTCTGGTCAGCATGGAGCAGGCACGCGTCGAAGCCTACCGAAAATTGAAACACCTGCTGGTGGTGAGCCAGCCCACTCAGGCCGAAGAGGCCGAATATCCCCGTCGTCTCTACAATCTGGCCACCATAGGCGTTCTGCTTTGCCTTTTCTACGGCCTGGTCGTGATGGGTCTTGCCACCCTGCGCGAACATCAGGACTGACAGGAGTATGTCGTTGAATACCTTCTTTACTAGATCACTGAATATCAAGCCGAGTCTGCTGGCTCTGAGTCTGGGCCTCTTGTTGCAACCCGCTTATGCCCTGGAAATCTCCCAGGAAGGGGCTCCGGTGCGCAAGGTCATCACGGATACCCAGACTCGGGATCCTGTGTTTGGCAACTGGCTGTTTCGCGGTGAGTTTGCCCGTGAATCCTTCAATGGCTTCAACCCGGATTACCGCATCGCCATCGGCGATCGCCTGCAGGTGCAACTGTGGGGAGGGGTCGAGTTTGATCAACCCCTGACGGTCGATCACCAGGGCAATATCTTCCTGCCCAAGGTGGGCCCCATCAAGGTGGCCGGAGTACGCAACGAGCAACTGAACGACACCCTGCTCGGCGCCGTCACCACCGTCTATCAGAAGAACGTCAGCGTCTACGCCACCCTGGACGTGAGTCAGCCGGTCAAGATCTTCGTGACCGGCTTTGTCAAACAACCAGGGCTGTTTGCTGGCCAGTCTGGCGACTCCATCCTCTACTTCCTCGACAAGGCTGGCGGTATCGCCCCCGAGCGCGGCAGCTATCTGGATGTGGCCCTCAAGCGCAATGGCCAGACCCTGCGCCACTACAACCTCTACCAGTTCCTGGTCAATGGCACCCTGCTGCCGACCCAGCTGCGCGATGGCGACATCATAGTGGTGGCGCCGCTGCGTTATCAGACCACGGTGCGCGGCAAGGTGGCGAATGCCAACAAGTTCGAGCTGAGCAAACCCCATGTCACCCTGGCCGAGCTGATGCAGATGGCCAGTCCCGATCCCGATGCCACGCATATTCGGGTGAGCCGCAATCAGGGGGAAGATATTCGCATGGATTACTACCCCATCAATGATGAGCAGCTCGCCAGCCACATGGTCAGCTCGGGCGATACGGTGGAAGTGATCGCCGACAAACGCTATGCCTCCATCGCGGTGCGGGTCGAAGGGGAACACGACAGCGCGCAGGAGTATGTGCTCAAGTACGGTGCCCGTCTCGGCGACATCCTCAACGGCCTGAAACTGACCCAGGATGCGGACCTGAGCGCCATCCAGCTCTATCGTGACTCGGTCAAGGTGCGCCAGAAGGAGATGTTGAACTCCTCACTCAAGGCGCTGGAAGCCAGTATTCTGACCGCCCGCTCCTCTTCCGAGGGGGAAGCCAAGCTGCGCAACAGCGAAGCCCAACTGCTGATGCAGTGGGTTGAGCGCGCCAAGGATATTCAACCCAACGGTCAGGTGGTACTCGCCAATGGCACCAATATGGAAGATGTGCGGCTCGAACCGGGCGATATCATCCGCATTCCGCGCCAGACCAACCTCATCATGGTGCACGGCGATGTCATGTTCCCGAATGCCATCCTGATGGACAACAAGCGTACCGTGGCCGATTACATCAATCTGGCTGGCGGCTTTACCCAGAAAGCCAGCAACTCCCGTATTTTGTTGCTGCATCGTGATGGCACCTTCAGCCAGATCGAGAAGAGCGATCTGGAAAATAAAGATATCACCATCAAGCCGGGTGACGAGATCTTCGTTCTGCCGCAGGTCGATACCAAGTCACTGCAGATCACCAAGGATATTACCGAGGTGCTCTATCAAATCGCCATTTCGGCCAGAGCATTAGTACTGCTATAAAAATGCGAATAATCAACCATGTAATGAGTGTTGATTCAAAGTCATCGATTTTTGATGACTTTATTAAAAGGTTGTCATTATTTGACCCAATAGGATATCGACACCTAATTTCCATTGAACCAATAGATGATAGTGATATATATCACTATCATCGCCCAAATAAATGCCATGACATTCGAGAGAACTCTGTCTGTACTATACACTATGATCTTTTAGATCTAAGACAGCATCCCAGCATCAATCATACATTAGATAAGTTAGATTCATTTAAACATCTTGTTTTTATAAATAGAAATGAATATGAACGCTGGAACTTTAAATTTGCAGAAAAACATTTAATAAACCATGGGTATGACTCCTCACTATTATTAAGAAAAGAAAAATATCCATGTTCAAAAATAAACATAGGTATTTTTTCGAAGTATTATAAGGATGGTCGCAAAGGAAATAAATATCTTGAAAAAGTTGTGAAAAAATTGCCTAAGAATAAGTTTAATATTTTTCTCATCGGAGCAGAGTGGGAACAATGTTCACTACATAAGTTTGGCAATGTCAAAATACTACAGCCTGATGATTATCAAGCCCTTATTCGCATATACAGCATAATAAATATTGTTTTTATCTTTAGTCCTTATGAAGGAGGTCCAGCATCTCTTCCTGAAGCAATTTCAGCAGGTTGCAGCGTTATATCATCTAATTGTGGCATGGCAAATGAGTTTATTCGAGATGATGACATCATCACATTTGACATAGATACAGATATAGAGCTTATCTTCAAGCATGCGGCATCCACAAAAAAAAATATAAAGCAAGATTTTAAACGCATGCCGCAAGAATGGAAAGAAATAGCATCACGTTACCATGACATTTACGGGTTAATTAAATGAATACCGATAGATTACAGAGAAAGTTTAAAAAACTACTCAGAGATCCCAAAGGTTTTTTTAAAGATTCAAAAGTATTGCCCACAGTAATAAAAAGAGACACCCCAGAATTAATTAAGCCTGCAATATCTCATAATTCCATAGGGAAGATTTTTTTAAATGATGATAATGCTATTAGCATTAATTTTGTCGGCAGTAAAAAGCCAACTAATCAGGCATTTTCATCTATTGTTATAAAAGAGAGAAAAAGTAGCTCTCCCAGAAATGAGCCTATTTATTCGAACATACTAGATAATCCAAATAATTTTATCGGGTTTAGAGATACCAACATCAGTCTTCTTGATGCGCACGAGAACACTTTGGATAGTTTTCTAGATTTCAAAGAGGCGTTTCAAAATAAATTCTGGTTATCCACTCCTTTTTCTTCATACAAAAACATATTTTTAATCGACCCTCACAACAATTTACCAAGCTTAATAAAATCAACATCTCCATCTGTTTTTGTACATTGTGTCTTTACAGAAAAGTCATCCACTGATGACATTGAACGTTGCATAAGATGGTCTGGAAATGTAGACACCGCAATATTACATTCAAGCCATAAAGATTTTTCTTTTTCAGTTAATCGGACACATTTTTTTTCTACAACAGCTCAGCTACTTAAAGGCATTGCGGATATTATCCTCATCAATGGTTCAAAACCATATGATTTATTAATACCATGCTTTGGAAATGTTCCATTTTTAAATGGCATTGATGACCTAAATGAAGAAGGCCATGATGTCTACATAAAAATAAATAGTAAGATTTCTACCCAATCCAAACAATTTACGTTTGAAGAACTATCAACTGCAATTGCAGAAAAAACTTCTTTTGTCCTATGTAAAGAATCTATATATCAACGATATGAAGATGTTATTATCAGAGGAGACATTGGTAAGTTTATTCTAGCAACGACGAAGGATGGATTACGCATTGAGGTAAGCGAGTGATGCATATAATACACATAAGCAAAACCCCTCTAGCTGGCAGCCCTGGTCGACTGTCTGATGAAGTCAATAAAGTGAACGACATATCTTCGCTAGCATTCATTGAGAGAGATTACCCTGGCGAACTATGCGGTAAATTTATCTATAACAGTATATTGTTAGACTGTGGTAGCTCATGGGATATATTAAAGCATGCTATTTCTTCTGCTGATATCATCCATATTCATAATGATTTAAGTGCAGATTGCCTACGTTTTATTATGGATCAAGAGCCCAGCTGTAAATTTGTTTATCATGTTCACTCACCTCTTCGAGAAGGACCGCTATTCTTCGAGGTGTATAAAACACTTGGGATAGAGTTTTATAAAAAAATTGTTGTCGGTCAGTATCATCCAAGACATTACCCTGACTTTATTCCATTGTTGAATATCGTACCGTTTAAAGCTCCACCCAAAGTAAAAAGTGTTGATGGAAAGATTAGGCTACTATTCAGCCCTAGCCATACAAGAACGGGTGGGAGATGGAATGATAAAGTATCTAATGAGCTTGAACGGACATTGAAGCTTATTACTAAAGATAAAAATTTAGAAATTATTACACCAAACAAAGTATCACCCTCAACGCTATTTGAATTACGTAAAACATGCAATATCACTATCGATGAAATATCTACTGGCTCATATCATCAGATATCACTCGAAGGTTTGGCTGCTGGTAACTTAGTTGTAAATAATAGCGACTATTTCAGTAATATTTTTCTTGAGACGTTATCTAAATCCTCAGAGAATGTTCCATTCATTAGGATGAATGATAAAAATGTATCGGAGAAATTACCAGAAGTTTTATCGAACAAAGATTTTGTTTACTCAACTCAACAAGCATCACTAAGATTTTATAAGAAATATTTATCTCCACAAAGAACAGCAGCTCGCTTGATTGATATTTATAAAGGTTCTCTATGAAAGTTAGTAATCTTAAAAACAAAGAGCGTGGCAGAGATATTTATATTGTTGCAAATGGTCATTCCGCAAATGACAAGTCCGTAATTGATAAATTATCTGACAAAGTCATCATTGGAATGAACGCAACTCCACTTCTTTGTAAAGAATATTCATTAAAATTAAGCTATTACACTGTAAGTGATGAGCGCTTCATAAAAGATAATGAAAAATTCAAAATAGCTACCGAAGTCATAAATGATAAGACAATAAGAGTTTTCAGGAGTGAATTAAAAAAGCACGATGCAGCAAATTTAATTGATGCCACATACTATGTAAATGCTATTGGTCGTGATGGTTTCAGCTTCAACCTTACGAATGGCTTTTATTTTGGATGTACCACAACAATGTTTTCAATACAGTTAGCCGCTTACTTAGGGGCAAAAAATATATATCTTGTTGGAGTTGATTTGACATATCCAAAAGATAAACCTAGATTTTATAAAGAAAAAAACCCAGCACCCATAGATAACTTTACCTGTGTACAAATAAAAAACATTAGAGATGCTTATCAAGCATTGCAAAAACATGGAGTGAATCTATTCAATTGTTCACAAAAATCACTGCTAAAGCCATATATTCCATATTCAGAAATACAATAACACACGGCCTGTACTATATTAATGAGGAAAATATAGATACTCCTAACGAGGGCAATTATAGCTTCGATATGACACAGAAGAATACATATCGACATGTATCTATAGGTAGTACTCTAGAAAACCCCTTGGATAATATAAAAAAAATTGATTTCATTTATAATGAGTTGCATAAAAATCAGTGTAGAGTCATAATTTTTGACAACCCGTTATTATTTTCCATAGCAAAAAAAATAATTTTATCTCATGGATACAATATAATTTTGATCCCATGTTTTAAGAAAAAAGATAAGGCACTCATTCAGATTAAAAAATAAGGTACTCATTATGAAATGGGATCGTGATTATGTAAGAGGAAAGTATGGATTTCAAATGCTTGGGCAATTTGGCATTTACTATCCATGTGAAAATGCAAAGGGATTAATTGTAATATTTTCCTCTATGGGTAAGGATAGATTTGACCGATATTCTTGGTTTTGGTCAGAAGATGAGCAATGGTGTGATTATGCTTATTTATTTATCAAGGATGATTCGTTCAAATATTTCCTTGGTGATGATGAAAAACCACTATCTCAAACATTTAGGAAAATAATACTTCACTATATGTCTCTGGCAAATGTATCTGAGCAATCAGTTTACACCGTTGGTGGTTCAATGGGAGGGTATGCTGCCATATATTATGCCTCTTTGCTCGGCTTGAAAGGCGCTATTGTAGCTAATCCACAGCTGGATTATACTAGTACTAGAGCTCACAGTTATCAAAATTGGGAGCGCTCTGTTAGAAGTACAGGGAGTCAATGGTACGATTTATCAGAATTATATTTTAAGTTTGAACACAAGCCATTTGTTTATATTGAGTATGGTGAGTATAGAGCTGATGAACTTGCAGCAAGAAAGTTTATATCCTCAGTATTAGACTCTGAAGGTTTGTTCTTGATTAGGAAGACAAAATGGCAAGGCCATACTGTTGACTGCCTAAGTAAAGAAACGATACTAAACACAATAAATTATTTTAACGACAATGGTTTTTCATATAAATAAAAGGGATGTAAATGTTTTTAATCGCGGGACCTTGTGTTATTGAATCCGAGCAACTGGTTATGGATGTTGCTGGTCGAATTAAAGAAATCACCGATAAACTGGGTATGGAATATATTTTCAAATCCAGCTTTGACAAAGCCAACCGCAGCTCTACCGGCAGTTTCCGTGGCCCGGGTATGGAGCGTGGTCTGCAAATACTGCAGAAAGTTAAAGAGACTTATGGCTTGCGGGTACTCACCGACGTCCATGAAGATACTCCGGTAGAAGAAGTTGCTAGCGTCGTCGATGTCTTGCAAACACCAGCCTTCCTGGTTCGCCAGACCAACTTCATCCAGCGGGTGGCTCGCTGCGGCAAGCCGGTCAATATCAAAAAGGGCCAGTTCCAGGCCCCTTGGGATATGGAACAGGTCGTCAAAAAGTGCCATGAAGTAGGTAACCAGGATATCTGGTTGTGCGACCGTGGCACTTCGTTTGGCTATAACACCCTGATCTCGGATATGCGGGGCTTGCCGATCATGCGCCGTACCGGTTGCAAAGTCGTGTTTGATGCGACTCACTCAGTACAGCAACCGGGTGGACAAGGTGCCACCAGTGGGGGCCAACGTGAATTCGTGCCCGTCTTGGCTCGTGCAGCCATCGCCGTCGGTGTGGATGGTCTTTTTATGGAAACCCACCCAGAACCTGCCAAGGCACTGAGTGATGGCCCCAATATGTTGCCTCTCTCTGTCATGGAAGAGATGCTGACCGTATTGGCTGAGCTCGATCAGGTCACCCGTGCCCACCGTTTTCTGGAAGATACGCTGGTCTAAGTGCTTAGACTCAGACATTATTTCCATCTTATATAAAAAGAGGGGGTACCTGCGGGTGCTCCTTTTTCGTTTTTGATCGAACTGAATTTCTGGATTTCATATGTCGTACAAGATTGTAATTCCGGCCCGATATGGTTCAAGCCGTCTACCAGGAAAACCACTTGCACTGATCAGTGGACGCCCCATGGTGTGGCATGTTTGGCAACGAGCATTGGAGACTGGTATTCCCGCTACCGATATCTGGGTTGCAACCGATGATCAGCGCATTTATGACGCCGTTGCCGCATTTGGGGCAAATGTACTCATGACCAGTGTTAACCACAGCTGTGGCACCGACAGGCTGGCTGAAGTGGTTGCGCTACGGGGATGGGATCAAAGCGACATTGTGGTCAATGTTCAGGGTGATGAACCGTTATTGCCCGCTCATCTTATCCAACTGGCAGCAGATACACTCGCTGCGGATTGTGAAAGCGGCATTGCCACACTGGGTTGTCCTATCGTGGATTTTGAGCAAGTCATGGCCCCTCAATGTGTCAAAGTAGTGACAAATATGGCAGGCCAGGCACTCTATTTTTCCCGAGCGCCGATCCCATGGGATCGAGATAAATTCACGCAGTTGCAGTCTACCGACATCCACGCGGTTCAAGACGGCATTATTGCTCCACATTGGCTGCGCCATATTGGTCTGTATGCGTACCGAGTCAATACGCTAATGGCACTTAGCCATCTGGCGCCCTCTCCTCTGGAACAGCTGGAATCACTAGAACAGTTGCGCGCGCTCTGGCATGGCATCAAGATCGCCGTTGCCCGTGTTGAGCAAGCACCGCCACACGGAGTAGATACCCCAGCTGATCTGGCCCGTATCCAGCGCCATTTCGAATCTGAGGTTGTAACGGCAGAATGACAATTTGGGTCGGCAGCAAGGGTATTTATGCCCGCAACCATCAGATTGCCCCTTTGCTTGGTCAGGTGGTTGCACGTTATACGTCACAATCACGACTGATGTCTGGTGATCTGTTTGCGGGCTGGGGCCAGAAGGCCAATACCCGTCAGATCAAACAACAGGCGCAGGCATTGGGCCTGCCCTATTGGCAGCTGGAAGATGGCTTTATCGGTTATATCGGTCATCCCGCCAAGGGCGGCAAGGCGGTCTCACTTATCGCAGACCCCATCGGCATCTATTACGATGCACGCCAGCCCAGCCAGCTTGAACAGCTGATTGCCACTCCTGTGGATGACGCCCTGCTTGAGCGGGCGCAGCGACTCATGGGTGAACTGGTACGCCTCGGGGTGACCAAATACAACTGCTATGCCACTCGCCCTGCCGATCCCGCTTGCGATTCCTCAGCCCGGCTCTCTGCGCGAGGTGAGCATGGTGGTTTGCCAGCGGCGCTGGCCCAGCGCCTGCTGCAAGACGCCAGACCCAGAGTGCTGCTGGTGGATCAGGTGGCCGGCGATCTCTCCATTCCGGGGGCCCTGGCCAGTGAAGCCGATTTTGTGGCCATGGTCGAGGCGGCGCGTCGCAATCACCCCAATGCCCGTCTGCTGCTGCGCACTCACCCAGACACCCGCTTTGGCAAGAAGAGCGGCGTGCTGGCCCGACTGCAGCTGGATGACGTGGAAGTGGTTGCCGAACACTGCCATCCCCATGCCCTGCTCAGCCGGGTGGAGGCTGTCTATACCGTCTCTTCCCAGCTCGGATTTGAGGCCCTGCTGCTCGGCAAGCCGGTATATTGCTTCGGCATGCCGTTCTACGCCGGCTGGGGCCTGACCTTTGATAGCAAGCAGTGCGAGCGACGTAGTACCCACATCTCGCTGGCTCAGCTGGTCGCAGCGGCGCTCATCCTCTATCCGCGCTATCTGGATCCGGTACTGGGTCAGCGCTGTGAGGTGGAGGAGGTGCTGGCCATCATAGCGCGCCAGCAAAAGCCCGCCCCTCGTTGGCGCAGGCTCTATCTGGTCGGCTTCTCCCTGTGGAAGCGCGCCTTCATGCAGGCGTTCTGCCACCACCTGGCCGATGAACTGCGCTTTGTGCGCAGACCGCCCAAACGCCTGACCGGTGATGAGCAGGTGCTGGTCTGGGGCAGCCGCCACCCGGATCTTACCTCGGCTATCCGGGTGGAGGATGGCTTTATCCGATCCAAAGGGCTGGGCTCCAACCTGTGTCGCCCCTCTTCCCTCTCCATCGATCCGGTCGGGATCTATTTCGACAGCCGCATGCCAAGCGGGCTCGAACAGTTGCTCAACTATCAGCAACTGACGGAAGTCGACGTCAATCGGGGCGCCGCCCTGATTGAACTGCTCCTGCAGCACAGGGTCAGCAAGTACAACGTGGGCACGCCACAGCGCTACACGCCCCCTGCCGATGGTCGCCCGCTGGTGCTGGTGGTGGGCCAGGTGGATGGGGATGCCTCCATCCTGACCGGCAGCCCGACCATTCGCAGCAATGAACAGTTGCTGTGGGCCGTGCGCGCCGCCAAGCCAGAGGCGCATATCCTGTTCAAGCCGCACCCGGATGTGGTGGCCGGCAATCGGGCAGGTGCCATCTCTGCCGCCTGCCTGGCAGAGTGTGTCGACAGTCAGGTGCTGGACATAGGGCTGACCAGTCTTTACCCCCACGTGGACGAGCTGCATACCATGACCTCGCTGAGCGGCTTCGAAGCCCTGGTGCAGGGGGTCAAGGTCACGACATGGGGCCAGCCCTTCTACAGCGGCTGGGGACTGACGACAGATGCCCATCCCCCGGCCCGGCGCCAGCGCAGCCTGCCATTGGCGGCGCTGGTTTACCTGACGCTGGTCGCCTATCCGCTCTACATCGATTGGCAGACAGGGCTCTGGATAAGTCCGGAGCAGTTGATCCGCCAGCTGGCAGAGCAAGGGCACTCATCGACCCAGAAGTCGAGCCTGTGGCAACGCTGGCAAATCAAGCTGAGTTACCTGGCACAGACGCTGTTGCAGCGCCCCTCCCTCCCCCAGTTCATGAGATAAGCCGTACATGAAGATTTTGTTGTTGCAAGGACCACTCGGCCCCTTCTTTCAGACCCTGAGCCAGACCCTGAGCGAGGCGGGCCACGAGGTTTACAAGATCCATTTCAATGGCGGCGACGAGTGCTGGCCCTGCGCAGGCCATAACGAACGCTTCACCGGCAAGCCTGAGACCTGGAACACCTTTTTTCGCCGCTTTATCAAGCGAAATGGTATCGACAGCCTGATCTGCTACGGCGATTGCCGCTATTACCACCTGCAGGCGATTCGCATCTGCAAGCTGAAGAAGATCGCCGTCTGGGCCATGGAAGAGGGGTATCTGCGCCCGGACTATGTGACCCTGGAGCAGGAGGGCGTCAATGCTTTCAGCCCGATCTATGCCAAACGCGACCAGCTGGCCGAGATGACATGGCCCGCCCCCTACGAAGCACCGTTGCAGGTAGGCAAGACCTTTGCCCGCCGCGCCTGGTATGCCAGCCGCTACCACATCAACAAAACACTGTTTCGCTGGCGTTATCCGCATTTCGTCAACCACAGACCCTGGAGCCTGTATCAGGAGACAATGGGGTGGATAAAAAGTGGAGGGGTAAAATTATGGCGCCTCTGGAGCGATCGGGCCCTCTTAAAACACATAAGCAGCTACAAGGGACATGTCTTCTTTGCCCCTCTGCAAGTTACCGAGGACTTTCAACTACGCGAACATTCTGATCTTAGTGGGATTGAGGACTTTATCTCTCAGGTAATGAATTCCTTTGCCGAGCACGCCCGCAGCGAAGATGTGTTGCTGTTCAAGCACCACCCCATGGACCGGGGTTATGTCAGCTACCAGTCCCAGATAAACCGGCTGGTGACGCTGCTTGGCTTGGAGGGACGGGTGTTTTATGGCTACGAGTTACCCCTGCCCACCCTCTATCCACTGCTCAAGGGGGTCATCACCATCAACAGCACGGTTGGCCTCTCCGCCCTGCTGCACGATGTGCCGACCTTCTGCATGGGGCGAGCCCTGTATGATCTGGCGGGTCTCACCACCCGTGGCACCCTGGCTAAGTTCTGGCACAAGCAGAGCCCGGTTTGCAGCGAGACCTTCGAGCGCATGCGCCAGTCCCTGCTCCATCTGACCCAGCTCAATGCCAGCTTCTACCGCCACCTGGAACTGAGCGCCATGGCAGTGATGCAGAAGATCCATCAGCACAGCGAGCAGGCCCTGCCCGTCAAACAGGGCAAGCAGGCACTGGCGCCGTCCAGCGTCATAGGCGCCATCGGCGCGCTCAGTGCCCTGGGTTTCATGGCCGAAGAGATGCTGACCCCCATCGCCACCTTGTAAGCAACACAGAGACACAAAAAAGCCCGCGATTGCGGGCTTTTTTTATGGGGATTACACGGTGCGGGGACGCAGGTGGGCGTGCCAGCGGGCTTCCCACTTCTTGAACAGCCAGACGATGACGAAGGTCAGCAGCATATAGAGCAGGCCTGCGGTCAAAAACGCCTCGAACGGGCTGTAGTAGCGGGAGTTGATGATCCTCGCCGCACCTGTCAGGTCGACTATGGTGATGATGCCGGCCACCGCCGAGCCCTGCAGCATGAAGATCACCTCGTTGCTGTAGGCGGGCAGCGCACGGCGAAACGAGTTGGGTAATATGATACGGGTCAGGGTCTGCCAGCGGGTCATGCCAAAGGCGTTGGCCGCTTCAATCTGCCCCTTGGGCATGTTGAGCACGGCGCCGCGCACTATCTCGGCGGTATAGGCCCCCGTATTGAGGGTGAACGCCAGCAGGGCGCAGAACCAGGCCTGGGCGAACAGCTCCCAGGCGGCGCTGTTTTTCAGCCACTCCCACTGGGCGGCGCCGTAGTAGATGATGAACAGCTGCACCAGCAGCGGGGTGCCACGGAAGAAGTAGATGTAGGCCCAGATCGGCCCCTTGATCAGCCAGTTGCGGCTGTTGCGCAGTATCCCCATGGGCACCGCCAGAGCCAGGCCGAGCACCAGAGAAGCCGCCACCAGCAGCACTGTGGTGTAAAGCCCCTCCCAGTAGGTGGGCCACTCTTTGAGAATGATTGAGAAATCCATGGCTTACCTCGTCTTTATCGCGTAGTGACGCTCGGCCCATTTCAGTGCCGAGGTGGAGACCGCAGTGAAGACCAGGAAGATCAGGGCCACCGCCATGTAGAAGGTGAAGGGCTGCTGGGTCGACCCCGCCGCCAGGGATGCTTTGCGCACCATGTCATCGAGCCCGATGATGGAGACCAGCGCCGTGGTTTTCAGCAGCACCAGCCAGTTGTTGCCAAAACCCGGCAGGGCGTGGCGCATCATCTGGGGGAAGAGGATCCGCACAAACACCTGGGTCGCCCGCATGCCAAAGGCGCGAGCCGCTTCCAGCTCCCCCTTGTCCACCGCCAGAATGGCGCCGCGGAAGGTCTCTGTCATGTAGGCGCCGAAGATGAAGCCTATGGTGGCCACACCAGCCGCGAACGGGCTGATGTCGATGTAGTCAGGCAGCAGGGAGACCCACTCCTGGTTCGGATCGCTCGCCAGCAGGTAGTTGTTGTAGCTCTCGTTGATCCAGCTGCAGAGGTTGTTGATCAGCACCTGGCCGCCGAAGAACAGCAGCATCATCAGCACCAGATCGGGAATGCCGCGAATGACTGTGGTATAGGCGGTGGCGATGCCACGTGCCCACTTGTAGGGGGAGAGCTTGGCGAGTGCCCCCAGCATGCCCAGCAGCAACGCCAGCAGCAGCGAGGCCAGCGCCACCTCCAGGGTGATCCAGGCGCCCTCCAGCAGGGAGGCTTCGTATCCTTTCAAATCAAACATATGCGGCTCCATTGCAACGCATTGAGCAGGCCAGCCCGTCCCAATATCCTTTCAAACCAAACACATGCAGCTCCATTGCAACTAAGCGGGCCCATCGCTCCCTTGCGAGAGACAACGGGCCCGATGACTACAGACGAGGGTCAACCTGTCGTGATGATTCGCCGCAATCCCTTCGGCTGCTACTCGGTGTAGCGCGCCTGGGGGTTACTCGCCGTAGACGTCGAAGTCGAAGTACTTGTCGTTGATTGCCTTGTACTTGCCGTTGGCGCGCAGCGCCAGGATGGCGGCGTTGAATTTCTCTTTCAGATCCTTGTCAGCCTTGCGTACCGCTATGCCGGCACCCTCGCCAAACCACTTGGGATCGGTCAGTTTCGGGCCGACGAACTCGTAGGCATCGCCCCCTTCCTTCTTCAGCAGACCGTCGCTGATGGCGGCGGAGTCGGCCATCACATAGTCAACCCGACCGGATTTCAGATCGAGATAGGCTTCATCTGCGGTGCCATAACGCTTGATGGTGGCGTTCGGGAAGTTGTCCGTGATGTAGGTATCCATGGAAGTGGCGCGTTGCACCGCCACGGTTTTACCGTCCATGAAGGCCTTGTCGAGCTTGACCTCTGTGCCCTTCTTGGCGGCGAAGCGGGCCGGAATGTGCTGATACTTCTGGGTGAAGTCCACCTTCTTCTTGCGCTCTTCGGTGATGTCCATGGTGGCTATGATGGCGTCATATTTGCGCGACAGCAGCGCCGGAATGATGCCGTCCCAGTCTTGCTTGACCAGGGTACACTTCACCTTCATCTCTTCGCACAGGGCGTTGGCGATGTCGATATCGAAGCCTTTCACCTCGCCACTGGGCTCGGTCCAAGAGAAGGGAGGGTATGCACCCTCGACCCCGATCCGCACCTCTTTCCACTCCTTGGCCATCAGGCTGCCGGAAGACAGGGCAGTGACTATGGCAGTCGCCAGCATCAGCTTGTTCATGTATCTCTCCTTGATAAAATCGTCGACTGTTGAAGTTGCAGCTTGTTGAAAACAGATCCCGCCCATCAATAGATGGAGGAGATGAATTGCTTGAACCGTTCCGACTTGGGATGGGCGAAGATCTCCTTGGGATTGCCCTCCTCTTCCACGCGCCCCTGATGCAGAAACATTACCTTGTTCGACACATCACGGGCAAACGACATCTCGTGGGTCACCACCAGCATGGTGCGCCCCTCTTCGGCCAGCTCGCGCATCAGGCCGAGTACCTCCCCCACCAGCTCGGGGTCCAGCGCCGAGGTGGGTTCGTCAAACAGCATCACCTCGGGCTCCACCGCCAGTGCCCGGGCAATGGCCGCCCGCTGCTGCTGGCCGCCGGAGAGGTGACCGGGATAATAGTCGCGCCGCTCCCACAGACCCACCCGGTTGAGCAGGTGTTCCGCCTTGGCGATGGCCTCGGCGCGGGGGACTTTCAGCACCTGGATAGGCACCTCTATGATGTTCTGCATTATGGTCATGTGCGACCAGAGGTTGAAACTTTGAAACACCATGGCCAGCCGGCTGCGAATGCGCTCCACCTGACGCATGTCCTCTGGCAGCCGCTCACCGGCCCGGTTGGATTTCATGCGAATAAGCTCGCCATGGAGTGAAACTGTGCCGGAAGAGGGTGTTTCCAGCAGATTGATACAACGAAGAAAGGTCGACTTCCCCGAGCCGGAGGAGCCGATCAGGGAAATGACATCCCCCTTGCGGGCTGTCATATCGATGCCCTTGAGCACTTCGTGGGTGCCGAAATACTTGTGCAGTTCACGAACTTCCAGTGCGGCAACGTCACTCATCCATTACAACCTTGTCTGTCCCTAGACGCCGCTGGGGCGTGACTCACACCATCATGGATTTAACAAAAAGTTAACCGATGGCAACCTTCAGCGAAAATATCACTCGAATAGTTAAAAAACAATACAGAACAGAGGTCTTTGGTGTTTTGTCTGTATTTTTATTGGTCTCACTGGTATTTTTCAGCACTTTGTCTGCATAAAACTCGGTTTGGACCCGTCGAGCGACACCGCCTTTTTATACCCTGATCGCAAGGGTGGCAAGAAAATTCCGACATCATGACAGCAAGATGGCGAAAGCGACTTTATTCACCCCATCGATGTTTGCATCTTGTTGAAAAATGGGCGATGAGAGTGATTTTATGGCGGCACGCTTACCGCACCAAGGTGGGCCTTTGAGCCAAATGAGTGCAGCTGCTTGCACCAAAAACATAACAACCTGATAAAAAGCCCCGGATGAGCCATCCAAACTCACAGAAATGTGACACAGAGCCAATAAGTAGTGATAAGGTGTCATTTTTATCAGTTTTTGTGATCGAGGCCCCGATGTTGCTCAATGTATTGCTGATCCTGCTGCCGTTAGGCGTCGGCTATCTGATCCCCCTCTCCTCCGCCCGGCTCATCAAGCTGGTCAATCAGTCCCTCGGCAAGATGGTCTATCTCATCCTGTTTCTGATGGGGCTGGGACTGGCCTATGTGGAAAACCTCGGCAGCAATCTGGCGGTGATCTTCAAGGTGGCCGGTGTCATGCTGGCCGCCATTACCCTGTGCAACCTGCTGGCGCTCTGGTGGCTGGACAAGCGCAGCCCGCCGACCCACGAGGCCAGCGACGCCAAGATGCCGAGCAAGCTGCACCTGCTGTGGGAATCCCTCCAGCTCTGCTTCGTGGTGCTGGGGGGCGTGCTGCTGGGGCTGCTGGTCGATCTGCAAGCCCTGCCTATCGATCGCTTGGGTGAGTGGGCCCTGATGCTGCTGCTGTTGCTCATCGGGGTGCAGATGCGCAACTCCGGTATGCGGCTGCGCCAGATCCTGCTCAACCCCTGGGGCATGAAGATCGCCTTCACCGTCATCATCAGCAGCTGGCTGGGCAGCGTGGTGGCGGCCCAGCTGCTGGGCATGCCGCTGAGCCACGCCCTGGCGCTCAGCTCCAGCTTCGGCTGGTACTCGCTGTCGGGCATTCTGGTGGCCGACAAACTGGGGCCCGTGCTCGGCTCCGCCGCCTTCATCAACGATCTGGGCCGCGAGCTCATCGCCATCCTCATCATTCCCATGCTGATGCGACGTCACCCCTCCGCCGCCATCGGCTACGGCGGCGCCACCGCACTGGACTTCACCCTGCCGGTCATTCAAAAATCCGGTGGCATCCAGATGGTGCCTGTGGCCATCGTCTCCGGCTTTATCCTGAGCCTGCTCGGCCCCATCCTGATCCTGGGCTTCCTGGCGATCTAGGCCACACCTGCCGCCCGCAGAATCAAAGAAGCCCGACATTGCTGTCGGGCTTCTTTCATCTGGATATACCGCACTCTCGCGCTATCCGCCGTTTATCCGCGCCACTGACCGCCGCTCATTACCCGCTCTATGGCGAAAGAGTGAGGATGGATCAGCAGCAGATCCGCATCCTGCCCCACTGCGATCCTCCCCTTTGCGGCCAATCCCAGCACTCGTGCCGGATGGGTACTCACTACCGCCAGCGCCACCTCGAGCGACACCCCGAGCTGGCAGGCACGTACGCACTCCTGCCACAGGCTGGCAATCTGGCCGCAGCGCATTTCGATCAATCGCCCCTCCGCATCGAAGCGCGGCAGGCTGGCGTTGGCATCTGAGCTGAACGTGATGCGATCGGCAGGCACGCCGGCGGCCAACAATTCGGTCAATCCATCGGCGGCCAGCCGTTCGCCATCCTCCACCAGATCGGGGAAGCTGGAAGTGGTGAGATCGACCCAGCCTCCCGCCTTGCCCCAGGCGATCGCCTCGGCAAACAGCCAGGGGTTGCGGTTGCAGTGGGTAGGATAGAGCTGGCGCAGCGGAATGTCGGTTTCATCGCGCAGGGCCCGCAGCGGTGCCAGCGCCCCGCGGCCATCCCCCAGATGGAAGAAGCTGACGCCGCTCTTGCCGGCGAGCAGCCCGGCCACCCGCGCCTCGCTCACCAGCCGGGCCAGCTCGTCGTGGGTGGGGGCGCTGGATCTGTGATCGCTGATGGCCAGCTCCCCCACCCCCAGCACTTCGGGAATGAGCATGATGTCGGACTCCACCGTGCCGGTGAGTGTCTTGACGGGCAGATGGTAGGAGCCGGTATACATGAAGGCGCTCACCCCGGCGGCGCGAAACTCACGCACCTTGCCGAGCACCTGGGCCGGCGTGCGGGTCAGGCTGTCGGTGCCGAGCGCCGCCACCAGGGTGGTCACCCCCGCCTTGAGGGCCTCACTCGCGGCGAGTTCGGGCGTGCGAAAGGCAAAGCCCCCCTCGCCGCCGCCCCCGGTGATATGGGCCAGCGGATCCACCAGCCCGGGCACCAGATAGCGACCGCGACCATCGACCCGCGTCAACGGCCAATCAGCGGGGGCCGTCAACCCCTTGCCAATCCAGGCGATGCGGCCATCGGCCACCAGCAGATCCTGCTGGCCGAGGTGGGTGGGACTGAAGATCTCGGCGCCCTCGATCAGGGTCAACATAATGGCTACTCCTTGCAAGCTATCCCCTGCGGGGAAAAGAGAGAAATCGCTATTTGCCCACCATTGGCCTCTCGGTAACGGCAGTGCCTGCCGGCCAGTTTGCCATGATCGGCATAGGCAAGGGAGAGGGGATCGGCTAGGCTCACCAGCAATTCCCGTTTGCTGGTCGACATCCACCGTCATGAACTATCTGGCTCACCTGCACCTGGCCGCCCATACCCGAAGCTCCCTCACCGGCAACCTGCTGGGGGATTTCGTCAAGGGCCCTTTGCCAAGCACGCTCGGTCCCGCCTTCGATGAGGGGATCTGGCTGCACCGCAAAATCGATGCCTTCACCGATGCCCACCCAGAGCACAGGGCGGCGGTGGCCTGTTTCGAGGCGCCCTGGCGCCGCTTCGGCGGCATCCTGGTGGACATGCTCTACGACCACTGGCTCAGCCTGCACTGGCCACAATTTGGCGAAGACCCCCTGCCCCGCTTTCTGCAACAGAGTTATGGGCAGCTGCTGGCGGATCATCGGCGCCTGCCGGATGGCTTGCCCGTTGCGCTCACGCGGATGGCGGAGCAGAACTGGATCGCCTCCTATCGCCACAGGGAGGGGCTGGGCCGCGCCCTCAACGGCATAGGCCACCGGCTGCGCCGCCCCATCTTGCTGGGCGATGCCCTCGCCACCCTGGACGATGCCAGCTGGCACAATGGCGAGCAGGGATTTCTGCGCTTCTATCCCCAGTTGATGCGCTTTAGCGAGCAGCAGCTCACCCACTATCGCGAGACTGGCGGTCACGCCGGCGTGCGGCCATAAAAAAGACCCCGTGAGGGGCCTTCTTCTACCAACTCTTCATCAGGCCCCTGGCGTGGCAGGCAGGAAGGTGAACGCCTTGGCCGGCACAAACTTGTCCGCCGTTTCCCCCGCATAGAGTTGACGCTCAGTCAGCGGGAGTTTCTTGACCGGGGCGCCCGCACTCAGATCCAGCTGATCCATGCTCACCCAGAAGGTGTTGGGCAAATGAGTCAGCTCGAAGAAGTAGCGGCGATGCTGTTGATCCGACACGCTGCGCCAAAGAGTGGTGGAGATGTTGGGTTGATCCTGTGTACTGATCCCCATGGGCACCGAGACGTTGCGCATCACGCTCATCACACCGGCAACGGCTTCATTGGCCTGATCCGTCTTGGGCAGGGTCTTGATATAAAAAGAGGCCCGGGCGAAACGATCCGCCGAACGGTTGGTGCCCGGCAGCATGGTGAGCCCGCCTATCTCCTCCCAGTACTCGTTGAGTGCCAGCTGCTTGTCGAAAACGGGGGAGTTGGTCATCACCTGATAGCTGCGGTCGTGGTGGATCTGCAACTTGCCATCCACGTACTGGAAAATGGCCGAGTCACCGCTGGCATCCGAGATGGAGAGGTGCAGCTGGCCCGGCTTGCCATCCGGCGTCAGAGTGGTCACCACATAGAACTCGTCCTTCGACAAGGCGGCAACCGCCTCAGTGACGGTGGCAAAATTGTCCAGCACATACTGGGCCCAGAGGGAGATGGAGAGCGTCTTGCGCGGATCCTTGTCGCTCGGAGTCACATACTCGGACTCGGTCAGATAGAGCAAATTGGCCACCAGCCCCTTTTCGTTCATGCCATCGGCGGTACCCGCGTCAAAACCCGCGGCGACCAGGGAGCCATAGCGCGCGTTCCACTTCATGGAGTGCGGACCGGCCGCCCCGCTCCGATCGATGCCACGCGGCAAGGCCCAGAGGTTGGTCGGCATGGCGGCGCGCCAGTCCATGGTGCGGCCGGTTACCACCAGACCGCCGTCGCCCTGATAAACGGCGCGGGTGCAGGCATCGGCCAGCGAGCTGACCGACAGGGCCATGGTCAATGCCAACAGGGTTTTCTGGAACAGGGGGCTGGATTGGCGTTTCATAGGATGCATCACTCAGGCTGGTGAAAACGACAGGCTAACGGCTACCGCTGTATGGGAGCTTAATGAGGATAGTCAGCCGCCCGCCACGCTCCCACCTCGCTGCGGCCAAGATGTGATCATGTCGACATAGTTACAGCAAGATCAGCGAGATACACCTGGCATCTGCGTTGCCAGCAGACTTTTGGCCCAGCCGCTGTCACGTCAACCCCGGTCACGTCATGCCAGGCTGCACATCCATAAAAAAACCGGACCCAGGGTCCGGTTTGCAGATAAAGGTGCGCTGACGCGGGCCTTATTTCTCTTGCTGTGACGGCTCACCCTTCTTCTTGCGGATGCTGAGCCCCAGCTCACGGCCACGCAGGCGGGCGTAATAGATGGTGCCGACGAAGGCGAGTATGGTGAATACCAGCTCCACCACCGCCAGCCAACGCTCTCCCTCGTCCGTGGTGATCAGGGTCAGGGCGTGCAGGAAATAGGGCATCAGCACGAAGTTGCCCCAGGCGTGGGTGTAGGGGTTGCCCTGCACGATTCCCTTGAGCGGGAACAGCAGCGGCACAGTCCAGATCACCGGCAGCAGCCAGGGGTTGAGCTCAGGGTGGGGCGAGAGCCACAGATGCCAGAGGATGACCCAGCCCAGCAGGCCAAAGAAGCCGACCAGGGTCAGCAGACGGGCGAAGCGGGTGCTCACTTGAGGATCTCCAGCACCTGCTCGGGCGGACGGCCGATGCGGGCCTGACCATCCTTGATGACGATGGGGCGCTCGATGAGCTTGGGGTGCTGATGCATGGCGCGAATAAGGGCATCGCCGTTCACCTCGCCCAGCCCCAGCTCCTTGTAGAGCTCTTCCTTGGTGCGCATCAGCTGGCGCGGATCGGTGAAGCCTAGCTGGCTCAGCAGGGTGCAGATTTGCGCCTCGCTCGGGGCCTGCTCCAGATAGAGCACCACATCAGGGGCGATCCCGTGCTGCTCCAGCAGGGCCAGGGTTTCACGGCTCTTTGAGCAGCGCGGATTGTGGTAAATTTGGGTCTCGCTCATGGTAACTCCCTGATTGATCGCAAGATGGGACAAGAAACGGCGCTATTGTAGGGGAAACTGATGGTCAGGGTAAGCGGCACTGGAAAGGAATTGAAACGAATTTGTTGGCTGATTGTGGCCGGTCTGCTGAGCGCCTGCTCCCCGGCGCCCGAGTTCACCAACGGCCAGGGCCAGCCGGTGGCACTGGCCCAGTTTGCCGGCAAGCCGCTCTTGGTCAACTACTTCGCCCCCTGGTGCGCCCCCTGCCTGCGGGAATTGCCGCTGTTGGAGGCGCTGGCGCAGGAGGGCGCCCTCGCCGTGGTGGCCATCCACTATGATCCGGCCACCCCGGCCGAGCTGGCGGCGCTGGCGAGCCGCTACCAGGTCAGCCTGCCGCTGTTGATCGCCAATGACAAGGCAACGCTGCCTTTCCCCCACCCCACCGGGCTGCCCACCAGCTATCTGCTCGATGCAGAGGGCAAGCTGCAACAGACGATCGTCGGCGAACTCGATGCGCCGCAGATTGCCGCCCTCAAGGCGCAGGCTGCGGCGGTTCGCTAGAGTGATCCCTCCCCTCTCCTTGGCAAGTAAGGGGCCCATCACACCCACACACGACGACGGGATTGACCTGCACAACGCCAGGGTACCGGTGGAAAAGGAAACGGGGTGTCCCATTGCTGGCACACCCCGTTTCACCGCACCTCTGATGCATCACCCCTTCAGGCTGTCGAGATCCTTCTTCGCCCGCTCCAGCTCAGTGATGCGCGCCTCCAGCCTGGCCAGGGTCAGCTTGTCGCTGGTGGTGCCACGGGCCACGATCAGCTCGTCGATGGCGGCCTGATAATCCCCGCGCAGGGAGAGCATCTCGGCCCGCGCCATGTGCAGGTCCGTCATCCGTCCCGCCTTGCGATAGGCATCGGAGAGCAGGCTCCAGGCCAGGTTGTTCTCTTCGTGCTCGCGGGCATAGGGATCCAGGATGGCGATGGATTTCTTGTAGTTGCCCCCTTCCAGATAGGCATTGCCGAGGTTGACCACCACCACTTCGTTGTCCGGCATGCGGGTGCGGAATTTCTCCAGCCGGGCGATGGCCTGGGCGCTGCGCCCCTTGGCGAGATCGATGTCGGTGAGGGCATCCACCACGAACAGATCTTCCGGGTGACGGCTCGCCAGCTCCTGCATCAGGGTGTCAGCCTCGTCGGTGCGCTTGAGCTGCAACAGCGCCAGCGCCTTGCCGTAGGTGGCCGCATCCTTGAGCGGGTAATCCCCTTTCTGCAGGCGGTTGTCGAAATAGCTGAGCAGCGCCTGCGGGCTTTCGGTGCCATAGCGCACCTGGATGCGCACCTTGGCCAGCCAGAAGTCGAGGCTGGGGGGCAGATTGCGGCGAGCATAGCTGGAGGCGCGACCACGGGCCTCGGAGATCCGGGTCTCGGGCAACGGGTGAGTCAGCAGCATCTCGGGCGGCTTGCTGGCGTAACGATACTCGGCCGCCAGTTTCTGGAAGAAGTTGGCCATGCCCATGGGATCGAAGCCTGCGTCATACAGGGTCTTCATGCCGATCCGGTCCGCTTCGTATTCGTTGTCGCGGGTGTAGTTGATGGCCGACTGCATGGAGAGGCCGAGCGTGGTCTGCAGGGCGGCGATACCGGCGGTGGGGTTGATCACCGCCAGCGCGATGGAGCCCACCAGCCCGGCCAGGGTCATGGCGGAGCTGCTCGCCTGCGCTTCCATGTAGCGGGCTATGTGGCGCTGGGTCACGTGGGTGATTTCGTGCGCCAGCACCGAGGCCAGCTCGCTCTCGCTGTCGGCGTAGAGGAACAGGCCTGTGTGCACCTTGACCCGCCCGCCCAGGAAGGCGGCCGCGTTGATGCTGGGGTCATTGATGAGGAAGAAGGTAAACGGGAAACGTACCCCATCGGCGTTGGAGAGCAGCCGCTGGCCGAGATCGTCTATGTACTGGCTCAGCACGGGATCATCTATGATCGGCAGGCCGGCCCGGGCGAAACGCATGAAGGCGTTGCCATAGCGCACCTCCTGCTCGATGGGCAGGGCGGCCACCCCGGCTGTGCCTATGTCGGGAAGCTGGTTGTTCGCCTGGGCATGGAAGGTGGCACCCATCAGGGAAGCCAGCAGGGGAAGCGATGCCATCAGGGGGGAAAAGCGTGCCACGTTATCTCTATCTCCATCAGAAGGGGCCTCGGCAGAATACCCTTGCCCCTCAAGGGCTACAAGCGTTGTTTCGTGCTCTCATCACGGCCATAATAGCCGCCTCACGCCTGCTGGAGCCCTCATGGAACACCTCGATCTGACCCCCTGGCGCTGCCCCGAGCCGCTGATCCGGCTCAAGCTCTGGCTAAGGGAGGCCAAAAGCGGTCAAACCGTGACCATTCGGCTGGCCGATGCCGGCTCCCGGCAGGACATTCCGGCCTATCTGCAACGTCAGGGTCACCCCTTCACTGTGCAGCAGGCGCAGGACAATACGCTCTCTTTGCAGTTGGTCGTCGGGGCACAGCACCATCATGAGCCCCGGTAACGAAAGGATGCTGTCATGTTAGATGTGCTCAAACGCTGGTATCAGACCCGCTTCTCCGACCCCGATGCGGTCACCCTCTTCCTGTTGCTGGTGGCCTGCTTCGCCGTGCTCTGGCTGTTTGGCGATCTGCTGGCACCGCTGCTGGTGGCGCTGGTGATGGCCTACCTGCTGGAGTGGCCGGTGAGCCGGCTGCAGCGCCTAGGTCTCTCCCGAACCCTGGGCACCAGCCTGATCCTGCTGCTGTTCATCGCCCTGACGGTCATGGCATTCCTGGGCCTGATCCCGACGCTTGTAAGCCAGGGCATCAACCTGGCCAAGGAGTCCCCCTCCATGCTGGCCCATGCCCAGGACTATGTGCGCACCCTGCCGGAGCAGTATCCCGAGCTCATCAACGTGACCCTGGTCGAGACCATCATAGACAACATTCGCCAGCGCATTCTGACCGGTGGCGAACAGCTGGTGAGCGCCTCCCTGAACTCGCTGGTCAACGTGGTGGCCATCCTCATCTACCTCATACTGGTCCCCTTGATGGCGTTCTTCATGCTCAAGGACAAGCAGGTGCTGATGGGCAGCCTGCGCCGCTTCCTGCCGCGCAACCGCACCCTGGTCAACCGGGTCTGGGTGGAGATGAACGAGCAGATCCTCAACTACATTCGCGGCAAGGTGATCGAGATCCTCATCGTCGGGGTCATCAGCTACGGCGCCTTTGCCATGCTGGGGCTGCGCTATTCTGTGCTGCTGGCGGTGGCGGTCGGCTTCTCCGTGCTCATTCCCTACATAGGGGCCGCCGCCGTGACGGTACCGGTCGCCATGGTAGCCCTGTTCCAGTGGGGGCTGACCCCTGAATTCACCTGGCTGATAGTGGTGCATACGGTGATCCAGGTGCTCACCGGCAACGTGCTGGAGCCCGTGCTCTTCTCCGAGGCGCTCAACCTCCATCCGGTGGCCATCATCATAGCCGTGCTGGTGTTTGGCGGGCTCTGGGGATTCTGGGGTGTCTTCTTCGCCATTCCCCTCGCCACCCTGGTCAAGGCCGTGCTCAACGCCTGGCCCAAGCGCGATGACGCCCCCCAGCCTGGAGCCTGACGAGGCGACTTCCCGCACGCCCGCTGCATCCCCACAGGGCATCTCTTCGGACATGCCCTGTGTCATCTTGAACATCTGCTAGCTGGCGCTGTCAGCACCCTGATAAAGTGCGCTAATATCCAGCCTCACAGTGCCAACCGACCAGGATGGACGCCTCATGTTCATGGAGCCCGAGCGACAATGACCCTACCTAGCGCACGCCGGCTTGCCAGCGCACTCACAGCCCTCACACTGCTCAGTACCGCGGCCCATGCCGAGATCGATCTGGGCTCCCTCGACGTGTTCGCCCACGACAGCCCCACCAGTCCTGTTCCCAAGGGGCTGGTGCTGGGGACGGCGGTCATAGGCGGAGATGCGCGCTATCAGGCGCAAGATGCCGCAGGCTACGTCATTCCCGGCTTCATCTACTTTGGCGACCAGTTCATGTACCTGGGCGATCGGGCCCGCTACTACTTCTACAAGGATGAGACCCTGGCCGCCTACGGCTATGGCCGGCTGCGCTTTGGCAACCTGGATCCCGACGAATATGCGCAGTTCAACGGCATGGAACCGCGCAAGTGGGAACTGGAAGGGGGCATGGGAGCCAGCCTGATCACCCCCTACGCCCTGCTCAGCACCCGCCTCAGCACGGACGTGACCGGCCGCAGCCAGGGCCAGGAGCTGCTGCTGTGGGCCGACTTTCCCATCATCCGCGACCGGCTGCTCATCATGCCCGGCATGGGGATGATGATCCGCAGCAGCAAGCTGGCGAACTACTACTTCGGCGGCGTTTCCGAGAGCGAGGCCACGGCGCAGCGACCGGCATGGGACACGGGGGCAACCCTCTCACCCATGGTGGCCATAGTCACCAGCTACCGCTTCACCCCCAACTGGATCGGCATGTTCGCAGCCAACTACGAACGCTATGACGAGGAGGTTGCCAACAGCCCCCTGGTCCAGCACCAGGGGGAGCTCTACGCCGGCTTCGGGATCGGCTATATCTGGTAAGCCGCGCCGCCACGCCATCACAAGCAGGAAGGGAGCCCATGGCTCCCTTCCTGGTCTGGCAACATGGCCGTAGCTGTATCAGAGGTCGGCCAGAAACGCCGCCAGAGCCTGATTGACGAAGGCGGGATTTTCCAGCGACGAGATATGGCCCGCAGCCGGGATCTCCTTGAAGGGGCAGCCCAGCACCTCGGCCATCAGGTAGCCTTCCAGCACGGGGCGCGCCTTGTCCTCGCACCCCGTCATCACCAGCGCAGGCATGGTCATCTCTTCCAGCCAGTCGATGCGATCTTCCCGGGTCACGAAACTGCGACCCACCGCCACCATGGCGGCGATCTTCTCCCCTGGCCAGGCGGCGAGACGCCCCTTGAAGTCGGCCATCAGGGCCGCATCCGGCTGGTTGGCAAAGAACAGCGGCGCCACCTGCTCGACGATGGGGGCCGGTATGGTGCCGAGCTGTCCAATCATGCCCAGCATGCCGAGGTAACGTTCGCAGGTGATCTGCGGCTCCAGGCCGACGAAGCTGTCCATCAGCACCAGGCCCTTGAGACGCGCGGGTGCCATGCGTGCCAGCTCGACGCCCCACATGCCACCGATGGAGAGGCCCACCAGCACGCACTCGTCGATGCCGAGGCCGTCGAGCAGGGCCAGGTGATCCCGCGCCAGGGTCGCCAGGGTGCAAGGGCCTTCCGGCAGCAGGTCGGAATCACCGTGGCCCCACAGCTCGGGCACTATGCAGCGGTACTGGCTCTTGAGCGCGGCGACTTGCGGCGCCCACATGGCGCTGTCCCACAGGTAGCTGTGACCAAACAACAGAACCGGGCCCTGCCCCTCGTCCAGATAGGCCATTTGGCGGCCCGATATCTCCATAAATTGCTTCATGTTTTCTCCTGTTGCCAGCTGCTGATGATGAGACGGCAGTGCAAATCGCCATAAATGGCTTCATGTTTTTTCCATTGCCAGCGGCTGATGAGGCGGCCGTATCAATCGCCATAAATGGCTTCATGTTTTTTCTATTGCCAGCGGCTGATGAGGCGGCCATCACAAGCGCCATACACCGCCTCATGTTTTCTTCTGTTTCCGTTGCCATCTGTTAACGGGGCGGCAGTGTAACACGTCGGCCTTGGCAGTGGCGCCTCCCTGGTGCAAGCTGGGGTGACGCACAAAAAGGACTCAAAAAGGAGAGAGCCATGCCCAAGGAAAAGAGCAAGAAACGCCCGCGCCTGGACAAGAAATGCTACGAGCACCACCTCGCCCACCTGCAGGAGGAGCTGGTCAAGCTGCAGGAGTGGGTCAAGCAGGAGGGACTGAAAGTGGTGGTGCTGTTCGAGGGACGGGATGCCGCCGGCAAGGGGGGCGTCATCAAGGCGATCACCGAGCCCCTCAACCCCCGGGTCTGCCGGGTCACGGCCCTGCCCGCCCCCTCGGATCGGGAGCGATCCCAGTGGTATTTTCAGCGCTATGCCGCCCACCTGCCCGCCGCCGGCGAGATGGTGCTGTTCGACCGCTCCTGGTACAACCGGGCCGGGGTCGAGCGGGTGATGGGCTTTTGCAGCGACAACGAGTATCGCGAGTTTCTGCGCGCCTGCCCCGAGTTCGAACGCATGCTGATCCGCTCGGGGATCACCCTGATCAAGTACTGGTTCTCTGTGTCGGACGAAGAGCAGGAGAAGCGCTTCAAGGAGCGCATTAACACCCCCATCAAACGCTGGAAGTTCAGCCCCATGGATCTGCAATCCCGTTCGCGCTGGGTGGAGTACTCCCGCGCCAAGGATGACATGTTCACCTACACGGACACGCAAGACAGTCCCTGGTTCGTGGTGGAGGCGGACGACAAGCGCCGGGCCCGCCTCAACTGCGTCGCCCACCTGCTCAGCAAGGTGCCCTACGAGGCGATCCACTACGAGCCCATCACACTCCCCCCCATCAAGACCGAGGGCTATGAGCGCCCGCCCCTGACCAGCCAGACCTTCGTGCCCGACATCACGGCCGCGCTGGAGACCTGAGCAGAGGCCAGGGAGCCAGGCCTGCCGGACGGGCCCCGAACGGCAGGCAATAAAAAGCCGGTCTTGCGACCGGCAAAAAGGCATTGAATTTAGTGGAAAACCTCGGCGCCATCAGGCTCTTACATAGCGAGCCATGCGCGGGAAGGCTTGTTCGTTGGCATCGAACAGGTAGCAGGCTTCGGCCGGAATGCCGACGCTGTACGCCTGACCCGTGGCCACGTCGATATCCGAGTGCGCCTTGACGGTGAAGTCGTGGCCATCCACATCCATATAGACGAAGGACTCGGCGCCCAGATGCTCGGCCACCTGCACGACGCCGGTCACCTTGCTGTGCGCATGGGGGTGATCCAGGGTCACCAGGTGCTCGGGGCGAATGCCCAGTTCCACCTTGTCACCGACTGCGCCGCGACGGGCATCCACCCGCGCCCGCACCGTATCGCCGGAAGTCAGCTTGACCACGCACTCCTGCTCGCCGATTTCCAGCAACTCGCCCGCCAGGAAGTTCATCTTGGGGGAGCCGATGAAGCCCGCCACGAACTTGTTGTCCGGGTTGTGGTAGAGATCGAGCGGGGTGCCGAACTGCTCCAGGTTGGTCTCGGCATCGCCCTTGAGCGGGCTCAGCACCACGATGCGGTTGGCCAGCGTCATGGCCTCCACCTGATCGTGGGTCACGTAGATGATGGTGGAGTTGAGCTCCTTGTGCAGCTTGGCGATCTCGATGCGCATCTTGACCCGCAGGGCGGCATCCAGGTTCGACAGGGGTTCGTCGAACAGGAACACCTGGGGCTGCTGGACGATGGAGCGACCTATGGCCACCCGCTGGCGCTGACCGCCGGAGAGGGCCTTGGGCTTTCTGTCCAGCAGGGGCTCAAGCCCCAGGATCTCGGCGGCGCGCATCACCCGCTTGTGGATGTTTTCCTTGTCCATCTTCTTGAGCTTGAGGCCAAACGCCATGTTCTCGTAGATGTTCATGTGCGGGTAGAGGGCGTAGGACTGGAACACCATGCCCACGTTGCGCTCCACCGGCGGCACGTCGTTCATGTAACGACCGCCTATGGTCAGCTCACCGCTGGTGATGTCCTCCAGGCCTGCGATCATGCGCAGCAGGGTGGACTTGCCGCAGCCAGACGGGCCGACGAAGACGATGAACTCCCCTTCCTTGATGGCCAGGTTGATGTTGCGCAGCGTGTCCTTGTGGACAGCCGGATCGTAGTTCTTGCGAACGTTGTTGAGTACTACTTCAGCCATGACGAGCTCCGCTCTTAAATCTGTGCAAATCGTGACGGCGGGGGGAGTCAGCTCCCCCGACCATTAAAACCTTAACCTTTCACACCACCAGCAGTGAGGCCACCGACCAGCCAGCCCTGTGACAGACCAGCAGGAACACCTTGGTGCTGGCTGTGTGGCGCATGCGGCAACACACTTAACCTTTCACGCCACCGGCAGTGAGGCCACCGACCAGCCAGCCCTGCGATAAACCAGCAGGAACACCATGGTGCTGGCTGTGTGGCGCATGCGGCAACACACTTAACCTTTCACGCCACCGGCAGTGAGGCCACCGACCAGCCAGCGCTGCGCCATCAGGAACACCACTGTGATGGGCAGGCCAGACAGCACGGCGGCCGCGGCGAAGTCACCCCACAGATAGTTCTGCGGATAGAGGTATTGCTGGGCACCGACCGCCAGGGTCAGGTTGTTCACATCCTGCAGCAGGATGGAGGCCACGGGCACCTCTGTGATGGTGCCGATGAAGGCCAGAATGAACACCACCGCCAGTATGGGCACCGACAGGGGCAACAGGATCAGGCGGAACGCCTGCCAGGGGGTCGCACCGTCGATGGCCGCCGCTTCTTCAAGCGAAGAGTCTATGGTCTCGAAGTAGCCCTTGATGGTCCACACGTGCAGCGCTATGCCGCCCATGTAGGCCAGGATCAGGCCGCCGTGGGTGTTGAGACCCAGCCAGGGCACATAGTCGCCTATCTTGTTGAACAGCGCATAGATGGCCACCAGCGCCAGCACGGCCGGGAACATCTGGAAGATCAGCATGCCTTGCAATATGGTCTGCTTGCCACGAAAACGCAGGCGGGCAAACGCATAGGCACAGGTGGTCGACAGCGTCACTATCATCAGCGCCGTGATGCACGCGATCTTGATGGAGTTCCACAGCCAGGTCAGCACGGGGAACGGCGGCGGCGTTATGCTGCCATCGGCGTTGGTGATGGACATGCCGAGCGCCAGCTTCCAGTGATCCAGGGTCGGATTGGAGGGGATGATCTCCCCCACCGAGAAGTTGCCGTTACGAAACGAGATGGCGATGACCATGATCACCGGGAAGATGATCAGCGCCAGGAAGCCCCACATGACCAGGTGGGTTGCCCACACCCGGTATTTGACTGATTTGGGTTGTACGATAGCCATTGAGAAGCCTCCTTACTGTTGCTTGTCGGCTTTGGACAATTTCAGGTTGAGCAGTGCAAGCGCGCCGACGATCAGGAAGATGGCGGTGGCAATGGCACTGGCCAGACCGTAGTCCTGACCACCCGAGCCCTGGAACGCGATCCGGTAGGTGTAGTTCACCAACAGATCCGTGGTCCCGGCCGGGGTACTGGCGCCTATGATGTCCGGTGCCCCGTTGGTCAACAACTGGATAAGTACGAAGTTGTTGAAGTTGAAGGCAAAGGATGCGATCAGCAGCGGCGTGAGCGGCTTCATCAAGAGCGGAACCGTGATCTTGAAGAAGTTCTGCACCGGACCCGCACCGTCCATGGCCGACGCCTCATAGAGATCTTCCGGGATGGCCTTGAGCAGGCCCATGCAGAGGATCATCATGTAGGGATAGCCGAGCCAGGTATTGACGATGAGGATCATCACCTTGGCCAGGAAGGGGGTGGTGTACCAGTCCGGCTTGATGCCGAACGCCGCTTCCAGGAACAGGTTGATCTCGCCGAAGTTCTGGTTGAACAAGCCCTTGAACACCAGGATGGAGATGAAGGCAGGTATCGCGTAGGGCAAAATCAGCATGACCCGGTAGAAGCCACGACCTCTGAGCTGCTCCCACTGCACCAGGCACGCCATCACCATGCCGATGGCCAGGGTGAAGGCCACTGAACCGGCGGAGAAGATCACTGTCCAGACGAAGATCTGCATGAAGGGACCCTGGATACCCGGGTCTGTCATGATGCGCACGAAGTTTTTCCACCCCACGCTCACCACGAAGCCGGGGGCCATGCCCTTGCCGACAAACTGTCCCTGCTCGTCTATGTATTGATAGAAGCCGGTGTCGCCATTGGGCAGCATCAGCTCGCCGGTCTGGGTGTCACGCAGCAGGTTGCTGTCCTTGATCACCACGCCGGACTTGAGCACGGCGCCATCCATCAGACGGGTGTATTGCTGTTTCTGGGCGGCAAACTTGCGCAGGCTGCTCAGGGTCAGGTGGGTGCCGCCATCCGGCAGGACCAGATCCAGGTCACTCAGGTGAGTACGATGCTCAACGATGGCACGGATCGGGGCGGCCTTGCTGACCGCTTCGCCAGTGAAGGGCTGCAGTTCGACCACTTGCTGGGTGCTTTGCACTCGGCCCTCACGGGTCGCCAGCTCACGCGCCTTGTTGTTCATCAGGGAAACAGGTGGACTGATAAAGGATTGGTCGTCCTGTTTCAGCAGCAGCTGAAACTGATTGTTCTCACCACCCAGCAGGGTGAAATCGAACTCACCGCCCGCCACCTTGTAGCTTTTTTTCAGATGGTAATCCCGTGCCTGCTCGAGGGAGAGCAAGTTGGATCCCGAATAGTTGGTGAAGGCGATGCCGATCGTGTAGGCAAGAGGGAAGATGATAAACACAACCATGCCAGCCACACCGGGGAAGATATAGCGGTGGGCATAGGTCTTCTTGTTCATGAAGACATACAGACCGACGGAGACCACCACCAGATCGAGCAGAGCGAATACCCACTCACCGCTGGCGTACATCATCACGGCCGCATAACCGTTGAGGATGGCTACCAGAGCAGCGATGGTCCACTTAAGCCAGGTGTGCTTATCCTTCGGACCGGCATAGGATTCAATAGAAGGTACTACTTCCATGCCAATTAACCTTTATAACGCCAAGAGAGATTTGAGAGAGTGGGAGGCCATTGCGGCCTCCCGGGTAGTGCATGCTTACTGAACGATACGCTTGGCAGCGGTATCCAGGGCTTCGTCAACGCTCTGACGGCCGGAGGTCACGTTCTTGAGGGCAGTTTCGAAGGAAGACCAGAAACGGCTCATCTCAGGCACGGACGGCATAGGCTCGCCATTCTGGGCGTTTTGCATGGTCGCCTTGATGTTGGCATCGGATTCCAGGGTCTTCTGGAAGGACTTCAGTGCCACGGCGCCCAGCGGTTTGTCGGCGTTCACCGGAGCCAGACCGGCGTCGGTCAGCAGGTAGTTTTCCAGGAACTCGATGGCCAGATCCTTGTTCGGGCTGGCGGCGTTGATGGTGGCACCCAATACGCCAACGAAGGCTTTGGCCGGCTTGCCGTTCAGGGTCGGCAGCGGCGCTACGCCGTACTTGATGCCGCTCTTGTCCAGGTTGCTCCAGGCCCAGGGACCATTGATCATCATGGCCACTTCGCCCTTGTTGAACTTGGCGTCCATCACACCGTAGTCGATGCCTTTTTCCAGGTGACCGGATTTGATCATCTCGGAGATGTAGCCCACACCGGCCTTGGCGCCTGCGTTGTTCACGCCGGTATCTTTCACGTCATAACCGGTAGCGGTTTTCTTGAAGGCGTAGCCACCGTTGGCAGCCACCAGCGGATAGCTGAAATAGGGGGTGTCATAGGCCCACATGATGGCGCGCTTGCCGTTCTTCTTCAGAGTCTCGTCAATCTTGGCGATCTCTTCGAAGGTCTTCGGCGGCTCAGGCAGCAGATCCTTGTTGTAAATCAGGCTGACGGCTTCCACCGCAACCGGATAACCGTAGGTCTTGCCATCGACTGCCATGGCATCCCAGGCGAACTGTTCAAACTTGGCTTTGGTGGCTGCGTTCGGGGTCACGGGGACCAGCAGACCGGCCTTGACCCACTCACCGTAACGGTCGTGAGCCCAGAAGAAGATGTCCGGACCGTTGCCGGTGGCAGCGGCTTGCTGGAATTTCACTTCCACCTGATCAGGGTGAGCAACCGTCACCTTGATGCCGGTTTCGGCTTCAAACTTCTTGCCGACTTCAGCCAGACCATTGTATCCCTTGTCACCGTTAATCCAGATGGTCAGTTGACCTTCGTCAATGGCGGCAGTGGCAGAGCAAGCCACGCCCAGAGTAGCCAGACCGATCAGGGATGACAGCAATTTCTTTTTCATGAGCCTTTCCTTGTATTAGTTCCGCGCTGTAAGAGCATTGTGTGCGAGATGAATATTATCCCAAGCCGTCACCGCCTCACATGACGCAACTCGCATTTTTGAAATGCAATTACGTATTTTCTTCCAGAAAGTTCTGAAAACATTTTCTTATTTCAGGGGGTTATCGCCATTTATTGGCATATTCCTCGCCAAAAATGGAAATTAAATTACCAAATGGAAATAAAAAAACACGAATGAAAGGGTTTTCACCTCATTGAAAACCCTTTCATGGTGGTTATTCTGTTTAATTTGTTAACAAAGCACCGAGTTGGTTTCGATGCGACTTACCCCCTTAAATAAAAAGACACCGCAGCGAAGTGCGGTGTCTTTTTGCCAAAAGTGGAAAGCAGATCACATTACGACTGGCGCAGCAGCTGATCCTTGAGATTGGGCGGCACGCCACGAATGGTCAGGGTGTCGGTCTGGGGATCATAAAACACCCGGCTGTTCAGCAACTTCTGCTCGAAGCTCAGGGTCAGACCACCGCCGGATCCGACGAACTTGGTCAGGCCGCGCAGGGTGGAGCGATCGGCGGGGAAGCGATCCTCCAGCTCATACTCCTGGCCGATGAAGCTGTAAAAATCGAGGTCGCCCTCGCCCGCTTCTTTTGCAGAGAGTTCGGCGGAGAGCTCCTTGATTTCGATCTCTTCACCGGCGCTGGCCTGCTCGGTGCAATATTTGAAGACCTGCTTCTTGTAGTCGTTGCGCTCGGCCGGCTCCAGCTGACGGCTGTCGCAATAATCGTCCACCGCCTGCAGCAAGCCCTTATTTTGCACCTTGGCATCCATCCCCTCGCGGGCACCCAGCAGATCCATGAAGAAGTCGCCCAGTTTGCGACCGACCCGCCCCTTGCTGAAGGTGATATATCGGCGAGAGTCTGGCTGGGTTTTCCATTCGGTCAGATCGATGCGGGCCACCAGATTGAGTTTGCCGATATCCAGATAATGGATATGGCGCAAGTCCAGCGCCTCGCTGACGGTGACGCTCTCCTTGCCTTCCAGCAGGGCAAGCATCAGGTAATCGACCCCGACGTAGTTGTATTTGGCAAACAGCAGCACCCCCTGCTCATCGAGGGCGTGATCCACCAGGTTTTTCACCAGCAGCTGGGTCATGTTGACCGAAAAGGGCACGAATTCGGTCTGTTCGCCGAGCAGTTGCTCGAGGGCGATGCGAAAGGCGGGAGAAGGCTGCTTGGGGGCGTCCTCACCGTCGGCCAGCTCGGCGACGGCGGCTTCGGGGTCGGCAAAGAAGCCGAAGCCCTTGCCACCCTTGCCGTTGTAAATGCGATGCAGCTCCGCCATCAGCCCCTGTACCGCCTCATCGGCAGGCAGGGTCTGGCTGCGGGTGTCGGCGTGAGGTTGACCATCGCCGCCCTGGCGCAGGGAGTGAAGAATGATCTTGTCGATATCGAGACTCATGTCACAAAGCCATAGTGTTAGCCGAAAGGGTGAAGTATTATAAGGCGCTTTGAACCGAGATGAACCCAAGATTATGCCCATCGTATCAAAGTACACAAACCAGCAATTTGATGACCTGATGAATGACCTGATCACAGTACTGGAGAAGCACAAAGCGCCAGTCGACCTCAGCCTGATGGTGCTGGGTAACGTGACAACCAATATCATTAACGGCATGGCCCCGGCACAACGCCAGGCGATCACTGAAAAATTTGTCCAGGCACTGACTTCCTCGGTCGACAATCGCCACGACGCACACTGAATCGCCGCTTTTTTTTGACGTTTCTCAAAGCAGATGGATCACTATGGTCGAAACCGGCAACCCCTATCGTGATAATGTCTCTCGCCTGATCACCTGGGGGCATTGGTTCTCCTTCTTCAACATCATACTGGCCATGCTGATTGCCACCCGCTATCTGGGGGCGATCAGCTGGCCGTCGACCACGCTCGGCGTGACCTATCTCATCATCAGCTGGATAGGTCACTTCTCGTTTCTGAGCTTTGTCACCTACCTGTTGACGGTATTTCCGCTGAGCTTCGTGCTGCCCAAAGAGAAGGCGCTGCGCTTCATTTCGGCCATCATAGCCACCCTGGCGCTGGTGCTGCTGCTCATCGACACCCAGGTGTTCCAGCTGTTCAAGTTCCACCTGAACGGTCAGGTGTGGCAGTTGCTGCTGGATCAGGCACAAACCGAGGAGGGCTCGATCTGGAGCATCATCTTCGTGGCTGTGCCGACCATCTTCCTGCTGCAACTGCTGCTGTCGGCCTATGTGTGGCGCAAGATCAACAAGCGCAAACGCCGCCAGTATGGCAATCAGGTGGGGCTGGCCCTGCTGGTCTGCTTCATTCTGACCCACGTGGTCAACAGCTGGGCCGATGCCACCCTGTATCAGCCCATCACAATGCAGCGCGCCAACTTCCCGCTCTCCTACCCCATGACTGCCAAGAGCTTCCTGGCCAAACACGGCTGGCTGGATCTGGATCAGTACGAGAAGAAGGCCGAATCCCAGGACGGTGACAGCGCGAGCCGCTTGCGCTACCCGCTGCGGCCGCTCAGCGTCAATGCCCCCGTCGAGCACAAGAATCTGCTGATCGTGGTGGTGGACTCGCTGCGGGCCGACATGCTCAACAACATCAACATGCCCAATCTGCAGCGCTATGCGGATCAGCACCTCAACTTCCGTAACCACATGAGTGGCGGCAACGATGATGTGATGGGGATGTTCAGCCTCTTCTATGGCCTGCCCGGCCACTATTACGACGACATTCGCAACGACAAGACGCCGCCTGTGCTGTTCGACGAGATGCTGCGCCAGGACTATCAGTTCGGCCTGTTCGGCGCGCTGGAAGATGCCCAGAAGTATCGCCAGAGCATACTCTCTGGCCTGCGCAAGCAGGTGTTCGTCTCAGAGCAGACCGATGACAACCAGCTGATCGGCGACTGGCAGCAATGGCTCGCCAAGCGTTCACCGGACAGGCCCTGGTTCTCGTTGGTCTATCTGTCAAGCCCGGGTGATTACCAGCTGCCGGCCAACATCAAGGGGCCCTTCCAGCCCGAGCTGACCAAGTTCAATCCGGCCACCGCCTATCAGGCCGAGAACCTGCAAAAGCTGGAGAATCGCTACAAGAACACCGTCTTCTATACCGATCAGTTGCTGGAACAGATGCTGACCCAGTTGCAACAGCAGGGGCTCAATGAGCAGACCATAGTCGTGGTGACCTCCAACCACGGTCAGGAGTTCAACGAAACCCAGAACAACAGCTGGGGCTATGGCACCAACTACTCGCCCTATCAGGTGCAGGTGCCCTTCGTGCTGGCCTGGCCGGGCAATGACAGCCTGCCGCAGAGTCAGGTGAGCAGTCACCTGGATCTGGTGCCGACCCTGATGCAAAGCATGCTGGGGGTACGCAATCCGGCGCGGGACTACAGCATAGGCCGCAACCTGTTCGACACCAGCCCGCGCAACTGGCTGCTGGCGGGAGATCAGCGCGACTTTGCCATCTATCAGGGCAACACCATCACCCACTTCAACAAGCAGGGTGACTTCGAGTTGCTGGAGCGCAACAGCTACCGACCCATCAAGCACGGCACCCCCGACATGGGCGTCATGATCCAGGTGATGAACGAGCTGAACCGCTTCTATCGCGCCCCCTGAGGCCAAGCCCGCTCGCACTGAACAGCCCGCTCTCGCAGCGGGCTTTTTATTGCGTCTCCGTCAACACAACCTGAAGAGAGCACCTCGGCACTCATAGCCAATCGGTGCCTTTCGTCCCCAGTGACACGCCAGATCGCCTCCCAGACAAACGCAAACGTTCGCCCCTCCCTTGCTGAGCTTGCTATCAAAAACACCAGTCTGATCAGGATCATAAAAACAAAATGATAATGATTATCAATCGTTGATCTGGCTGGACCTCTCTGCAATAATCCGCGGCCTTCAGGCTCAAATAATAATTATTCTCAACATGAAAACACTACTTCACTACTGGCCCATGCTGCTGTCCGGTACAGCGCTGGCCGCCGGCGATCCCGCAGGAATAGACACCTCCGGCACCACCCCGCCCAAGGCGCGCGAGACCATAGTGGTCAAGGGACAGCGGGTCGAACAGAAACTGTCCGATATCTCGGGCTCCATCACAGTCATCACCGAAGAGGACTTGGAGCGCCAGATCGCCACCGAGCTCACAGACGTGTTCAAGAACGAACCCGGCGTCTCTGTGACCGGCTCGGCGGGCCGGCCGCAGAACATCAGCATCCGCGGCATCGGCGGCAACCGGGTGCTGATCATCAAGGACGGAGTCAGAGTCAGCGACGGCTTCGGCGCCGACGATCTCAACGACAAGGTGGGCCGTTTCAACTTCGATCTGGATGACGTCAAGCAGATAGAGGTGGCCAAGGGGGCTGGCTCCGCCCTGCACGGCTCGGACGCCATCGGCGGCACAGTGGTCATCACCACCAAGCAGCCGGAAGATTACCTGCAGGGGCAGGATGCCTACCTCAGCAGCAAGGTGCTGCACGACGGCAGCAGCTACAAGCAGAAACTGAGCGCCACCGGCGCCGCCCGCTGGGGCGAGAGCGCCCACCTGCTGCGCCTCTCCGGCTGGCAGGGGCACGAGACCGCCAACTACGACCAGAGTCGCATCCCGGCGGATCTCGACGGCCTCAGTGCCTCCACCAGCTCTCGTTTCACCCTGAATGAGCACCATCTGCTGCGCCTCGAGCTCGACTACTTCGAAGACAACGCCAAGCGGGATCAGGGCCCACGCGAAATACCCCAACCCGACGGCAAGTGGCAGGTGCGCCAGTACCGGGAAAACGGCGCCCAGCAGACCCAGGGCGGCAAGCTGAGCTGGGAGGCCCGCAGTCTGGATCATCTGCTGGCGGATCAGTTCACCTGGAGCCTGCACGGCAACCAGGCCAAGAACACGGCCAACAAGCGCAGCCTGCTGCAAAATGACGAGCTGAGCGGCTACCCGCGCTATCGCAGCGAGCGGGAGCTGGCCACCTTCACCGAGGATCTGGTCGGCAGCGAGCTGGATATCCGCCGTGACCTGACCACAGGCGCCGTCGCACACCAGCTGAGTTATGGCGTCGAGCTGGAGCGTACCCGCCACGAGCGACCGGTCGACAAGCTGACTCTGGAGGCAGGCATCCCCCAGCCCCGCCAGTCCGCCCCCTTCAGCAGCGCCCGCACCGATCGGGCCGGCATCTGGCTGGGGGACGTGGCGACCCTGGGCAAGTGGCAGTTCACCCCCACGCTGCGCATGGATCACCAGTGGCTGAGCCCGCAGGATGGCCGGGGCGAGAGCAACCACAGCTGGCACCTCTCCCCGAGTCTGGCCACCAGCTACCACTTCAACGAGCAGTGGCGCAGCTGGCTCAGCTACGCCAACGGCTTCCGTGCCCCCTCCTACGACAAGGTGTACGGCAACATTCCCCACTACTTTGCCCTGCCGCCGTTCGAGATCATCGCCAACCCGGCTCTCAAGGAGGAGACCAGCCACAGCTTCGAGTGGGGTATGAGCGGCGAAGGGGATGAGTGGAGCATCAAGCCGGCGCTCTTCTACAACCGCTACTACAACTTCGTCGACTGGCGCGAGGTGGGCTTTCGCCTGAGCGACGGCGTCATGCTGCGCCAATACCGCAACGTGGCCAAGTCCGAGACCTGGGGCGCCGAGATCGCCGCCAGCTACTGGCTGACCCAGCAGTGGGAACTGGCCACCAAGCTTGGCTGGGTCGACGGCAAGGACAGCCAGGGCGAATCGCCGCGCGCCCTCACCCCGCTCGAGGGCAACACCCGCCTCAGCTATCAGGCCAACGACTGGAGCCTGGGACTGCAGGCCGACTACGCCACCGCCATGAGCCGGGTGCCCACCTGCGGCAACAGCCTGACCCAGCAGCAGGGTGAGTGCATGAAGACCGCCGGCTGGCTCAGCTTCGCCCTGACCGCCGACTGGCAGATCACAGACGCCCTCAAGGCCAACCTCAAGCTCGATAACCTGCTCGATACCCGCTACACCCGCTATCAGGATGTGGCCGGGCTGGAAGCGGGCACGGATGCGGGCCTCTACACCCAGACGGGCCGCTCCCTGAGCGCCAGCCTGCGCTACACCTTCGTGGGGATCTGATGCACGCGCTCTTGATAATGACGGCTCTGCTGGCCAATCCGGCGGCGGCCTCCCCCACCGAGGCCGCGGGCATGACGGTCACCACCGCGGCGCCACAAAGCGCACCCGCCATTGCCAAGCGGCCCCTGCTGATGAAGGGCGACACGGCGCGGCGCGATCCCTATGGCGGCTGGCGTGACGACAGTCGCCAGGATCCCGCCCTGCTGGCCATGCTGGGCGAACAGAACCGCTGGACCGAGCAACAGCTCGCCGGCCAGCGGCCGCTGGAGCAGACGCTGCAGGCCGAGTGGCAGGCGCAGCCGCGCGGCGAGCCCATGCCGGACGAATGGATAAGCGAGGCGGGCAGCCAGTGGCGGATGGAGGCCGACGGCAGCCTGTGGCAGCGGACCAGCGACCAGGATCCACCCCGCCAGCGGTTGGCTTCGCGCCAACCTGCCAGCGGCTATTACGAGCTGGCCAGCTGGGCCCTGCACCCGAACGGGCGCTGGCTGGCGCTGGCCGAAGATCTGCGCGGCGATCGGGATTATCGCATCAGCCTGCTGGATCTGGCCGATGGCAAGACTCTCGCTACTCTGGCGCACCGAGCAGCCGATCTGCTCTGGAGCCTGGATGGCAAGACCCTCTACACCCTGGCCAACGAGCGCCGCACCCTGCGCCCCTGGCAGCTGTGGGCCTGGCAGGATGGCAAGGAGCGGCTAGTACACCAGGAGGCCGATCCCGCCTGGCTGCTCAGCCTCTATCGCACCACGGACAAACGCCACCTGCTGCTGCAGAGCAACAACCACGACAGCTCGGAGCAGTACCTGCTGGACGAGGGGACACCCTCTCTGCTCAAGGCCCGTCAGGCCGGGCTCGAGTACTACCTGGATACCCAGGGGGAGCGGGTGCTGCTCAAGAGCAACCGGGACGGTGCCCTGGGTCTCTATCAAGCGGCCAGCCTGGCCCAGGTGGCCGAGGGCCGCTGGCAACCGCTCTGGTCCGGCGAGGACAAGAGTCTCGAGAAGTGGCGCCTGTTTGCCGACCATACGGTCCTGCAGTATCGCCACCACGGGGATGACTGGCTCGACGTGCTGGACGGTGGCGGCAAGCTCAGCCACAGCCTGCTCCTGACCGAGGGGGCCGGCACGGCCTGGATCCAGGGTGCCCACGACCCCGCCAGCGAGCAGATCCTGATCCGCCGCCAGGGCATGGCCGAGCCGCCGCACCAGCGCTGGCTCAATCTGGCGAGCGGCCAGTGGCAAGCCGATGCGCAGGCACCGCGCCCCTCCCCCTACCGGAGCGAACGCCGCTGGGTGGTGGGCAAGGACGGCGTCAAGGTGCCGGTCTCCCTGGTGTGGCGCACCGACATCATCAAGCCCAAGGCGCTGCTGCTCTACGGCTACGGCGCCTATGGCACCCCCATGCGCCCCTACTACCAGCCGCAGGTGCTGAGCCTGCTGGATCGCGGCTTTGTCTACGCCATCGCTCATGTACGCGGCGGCGGCATGCTGGGGGACGACTGGTATCTGGCGGGGCGCGGCCGGCACAAGCAGCACAGCGTGGACGACTTCCTGGCCGTGGCCGAGGCGCTGGCCCGGGATCCGTCCATCGATCCCGCCCGGCTGTTCGCCATGGGTGGCAGTGCCGGCGGCCTGCTGGTGGCGGCGGCCCTCAACCAGGCGCCGACCCGCTTCGCCGGGGCCGTGCTGCAGGTGCCCTTCGTCGATCTGCTCGGCACCATGAGCGATCCCGAACTGCCGCTCACCCGTCAGGAGTACGCCGAGTGGGGCAACCCGGCCATCCCCGCCGACTATGCCGCCATGCGCCGCCTGAGCCCTTACGACAACCTGCACGCGGCCCCCTATCCCCCCGTCTATGTGACGGCCGGGCTGCACGACAGCCAGGTGCCCTACTGGGAGCCGCTCAAGTGGGTCGCCCGGTTGCGGGAGCACAGCACAGGCACGGGCCCCTATCTGCTGAGCACGGCCCTCGACAGCGGCCACCAGGCCAGCGCCGGCAAGGCGCGCCAGCAGGCGGCCCGCGAGTATGCCTTCCTGCTCACCCTGGCGGGTGTCAGCCAGTGATCCCTTTTCTCATTTTTGTGTTGGAGTAAACCATGAAACCCTCTTCCCTGGCCCTCTGGCTGGCGACCTTGCTCTCCCAGCCTCTGCTGGCGGCCGAGCTGCAGTTTGTCGATGAACAACCGCTGACTACGACGCCGCAGCAGTGGCTCGAACAGCGTCTCGGCGTGACACTCGCCCCCGACTACGACAGAGCCAGCCTGCTCGGCCATCACTACAGCTTCCGCCAGCTGGTCAACGGCCTGCCGGTAGCCACCATCCAGGCCGCCGTCAGCGTCGACAAGGCCGGCAAGCCCTGGCGCCTCTATCACAACAGCCGCCCCCTGCAGAGCAGTGAGCCCGGCTGCGATGCCGCCGGCAACCTGGATCCCCTGCTCAGCCAGTTGCGCGATGCGGGCAACGAGATCGACACGCTGGGCGCGGTCGAAGCCTGGTACTGGCGCGACGGCGACACCCTGGTGCCCGCCCTGCGCCAGCGGGTGCGCGAGCACCAGGCGGGCAACGCCAAGGCCAGCTATGTGCAGCTGTTCGCCAGTTGCGACGGCAGCCGGGAGCTGGGCCGCTGGATGGATGCGGCCAGCACCCAGGCCAGCCGCACCGCCGACGCCGGCGACACCCAGGTGGAAGCACGAGTATTCGACCCGGATCCCCGCACCCAGTTGCAAGACGCCAGCCTGGTCTGGCACGACGAGCTGGTACTGGCGGACGCCGCCTATCAGGACAAGGTGGTGCTGCCGGTCACCCTGGCGGGCGGCCACTATCTGCTGAGCGGCCCCCACGCCCGGGTGGTGGATGCCATGGAGCCCGATACGGCCCCCTTCAGCGGCGACACCCCGCAGGCGTTCCGGCTGACCCGGGACGATCGGGGCTTCGCCGACATCAACGCCTATTACCATCTGGACTTGGCCCAGCGCCACATCAAGAAGCTGGGCTTTAGCGGGCTCATCCCGGGGGCCCTCGACATAGACACAGAGGCCGGCTATCAGGACAACTCCCTCTATGATCCGTTCGAGCGCAGGCTGGAGCTGGGCCGCAGCGGCGTACCCGATGCCGAGGATCCCATGGTGATCTGGCACGAGTTCGGCCACGCGGTGCAACACCACATAGTGCCTGATCTCGGGGACGAGGCGGACTGGGGCGCCATCGGCGAGGGTTTCAGCGACTACCTGGCCGCCAGCCACCGCCAGCGCAGCGAGGCGGGTCGCCAGTTCGAACCGGCCATGGTGTTCAACTGGGATGCCCGTTTCACCGACCGCACCCCGCGTCAGCTGGACGATCTGCGGGCCCGCTACCACCCGGACTACAGCTATCCGGCCCACCGCACCATCAACGGCAGCAACGGCGATCAGTTATGGGGCACACCGCTGTTCCAGGCCCTGCTGGCGTCGGTGACCGAGCATGGCGAAGGGGCCCGGGACGAGTTTGACCGCGTCATCATCGAATCCCACTTCGGGCTGGGCCCGGCCATTCGCATGCCGCAACTGGCCCGCATCACCGTGGACACGGCGGCGCGGCTCTACCCGGCCCGTCACTACGCCAGCCATCTGGAGCAGGCCTTCCGCCAGCACGGCCTCTTGCTGGCGCCGGTCAATATCGCCCTGGCCGAGGGCAGCGCCATCGAGCTGGGGCAGCGCCAATCCGTGCAGCTGACCCTCACCAACCAGGGTCCGGCACCTGTGACCCTCAATGAGCTGGCCCTGACCCTGCCCGCCGGGCTGCAGGCCGATCCCTATCAGTGGCAAGCCACCACACTGGCGGCGGGTGCCAGCACCACCACCACGCTGCGGCTGCTGGCCCAGAGCCCGCTGGCCTGCGGCGATGAGGTGAGCCTGCCGGTGAGCCTCGCCATGACGGGGACCAGCCCGACCGAGCGCCAGTGGCAGCAACCACTGAGCCTGCCCATAGGCACGCCCATCATCAGCCGCGCCACTGGTCAGCCGCTGCTCCTCAACGATGCCCAGAGCGAGGAGGTTCGCGGCTTGAGCCAAGCCAGCCTGTTGCTGGAGCAGAGCAGTGCCAAGGTGAGTGAGCAGCTGCAACTGAGCCTGGATCTGCAACACGATGCCCTGGATGAGCTGGAGGTCTGGCTCAACTCCCCCTCCGGCACCCGCATCCAGATCTGGGACAAGGGCTACAGCCCCTTGCCACGGCTGAAGGGGCTCTTCCCCACCGAGCTGCAGTCCCTGCAACCCTTCACCCCCTTGCTGGGAGAGCCGCTGGCCGGCAGATGGACGCTGGAAGTGGTGGACAGCAAACCCGGGCACCAGGGCCGCATCAATGGCTGGAGCATCAGCCAGCGCATCGGCGCCCAGTGTGGTGAACCGGTCGCCCCGCCGGATGACGGCATCATCCATTTCAACGTTTCCGACAGCAGCGGCGGTGGCGCCGCCAACCTGCTCTGGCTGCTGCCGCTGGCAGTCTGGCGCCGCCTTCGCCAGCGCGGCTGAGTAATCCACCCATATATAAGAAGAAGGGGTCCAGAGCCCCTTCCCAAGGACAAGAGATGAACCCAACCTATTCCCGTCTGGCCTGCCTGCTGGCCCCCCTGCTCACCGCCTGCGGTGGCGGTGGCTCGGATGAGGCGCCGCTGGCGGCGCCAGCCTATACCCTGAACGTCAATCTGCCCGAAAGTGGCACCCTGTGCGTCAATCTCAACCAGAACACCAGTTGTGACGAGGGGGAGCCCGGCGTCAGCGGCGTGGCCGGTGCCCGTCAGCTGAGCGGCACCTCCCCCGCCCTGCTGACCAGTCCGCTGCTGTTCCTGCCAACCAATCCGGCGGCGCCGACGCTGCTGCATCCGGCCGCCCGACTGGATGGCCAGACCCTGACCCCCAGCCTGCTCAGCACCCTGCTGCAAAGCCGCATCGCCGAGGGACATCCCCCCAAACAGGCACTCGACCAGATGCTGAGCGCGCTGGCGCCGCTGCAACCAGGTCAGGGGCTGGCCGCCCTGTCGCAACTGGCCGACTTCAACCTGGCGCTGGGGCAACTGCTGCAGGCGGTGATCGATGCCGAGCCGGGAATATCGGACCTTTCGCCCGTCCTCGTGCAAGCCGTGGTGTGGCCGGCCCTCGGCAGCCTGCTGCCCGAGCTGGCCAGCCACTTCGCCCAGCACGGCGAGCTAACCAGCAGGCAGGAGAGCGTCTCCCGCCTGCTGCAACAGCAATACTCCCATCCCCTGGTCACTGGCAGCGGCGTCACTACCTACACGGATGGCGTCGACTACCTGCTCACAGAGGAGCCCGCCGACCACCCGGGCCAGGAAGCCAGCCTGAACAAGGCCCCCCTGCGCTATCGCAAGCTGGATGGCAAGGGCCAGCCCCTGCCGGATGACGCCCCCGTCTGGGAGTGTGTGGAGGATCTCACTACCCGCCTCATCTGGGAGAAAAAGCAGGATGATGCGAAGAGCCCCCGCGACCTGCACCGCACCTTCGCCTGGGAGCTTGGCGACTATCACCCCACCCAGGAGGAACGCGACTACGCCTGCCCGCAAGGCGAGGCCATCTGTACCACGGAGCAGTATCGCCAGTGGCTCAACGCCCAGCAGCTGTGCGGCATCACCAGCTGGCGCATGCCCCACTCGCGCGAGCTGATGAGCCTGCAACACTACGGCTCGCTCGCCCGCCAGTATGGCCAGCTGGTCACCCTGGATGTGCGCTACTTCCCCGATGTCGGCACCACGACCAAGGATTTCAGCGGCTACTACTGGAGCCAGACCCTGACCCCATCCCGTCGGCTGGAGAGCGCCCCCCTGAGCGCTATCGCCCATATCTTCCTCGGCGATGACGCCGGCACCGACTACGCCACCACAGTTCAAAACAGCGATGATGCCAACGGTCTGCAACTGCGACTGGTGGCGGAGGTAACCCGATGAACCGATTGATGCTGACCCTGCTGCTGACCCTCGGCAGCCCCCTCGCCCTGGCCACCGCCATCTGCGACGACACCATGCCAAGAACCAGCCCCACCGCCCGCTTCATCGATCGCGGCAACGGCACAGTCACGGACAGGAGCACGGGCCTGACCTGGATGCGCTGCCAGCTCGGCCAGACCTGGCGCGACCAGAGCTGCAGCGGCGAGCCGACCCGGCTTTACTGGCAGCAGGCCCTGCTGACGGCAGAGCGGATCCGCACCGAGCCCAGTCATGCCCTGTACGGCTTTGGCGGTTACCGGGATTGGCGCCTGCCTACCATCAAGGAGCTGACCAGCGTGCTGGAATCCGCCTGCTACAAGCCTGCGCTGAACGAGACCATATTCCCCCGCGCCATGGCCGGGGAAGGGAAAGAGGTCAACGACGGTTACGTCTATCTCTGGTCCTCGACCCCGGTGCCGGCCAGCAAGAGCGTCGCCTATCTGGATATCACCAGTGGCTCCGTTGGCATGCGGGCGCCCGGTGCCTGGGCCAAGCAGCTGCTCCTGGTGCGCTGAGTGCGCAGGGGGAGCCGGGGGTACTGCTGAAAACAGGATCCGCTTCCGGCCACCCCAGCCCCTTGCCGGTGAGGCGTACAAGGAGTGTGCGCCCTGTCAGAAAACAGCCAGAACACGTCATCCTGTGCCGGATCCGGCATGATTTGCACCGCAGATCGCTGGCATGAAACGGGCAGAGCGGTTAGTCTAGCGGCGTTGAACCAACCCCATGAGGTACAGATGAAAACCGTATTGCGTTTTAGCCTGCTGGGCGCCTTGTTGCTGGGCGGCCATGCCTTCGCCGCCGAACCGAAAAAATTTGATATCAGCATGTTCCCGGCCGCCGAAGTAAACCAGGAACGTGTCGTGATCCGCCTGCCGGAAGTCGAGAACGAAGCCGACATGATGGTCGAGCTGCAGGTCGGCAAGAAAATGATGGTCGATTGCAATGTGCCGCGCTTCGCGGGCAATCTGGAGCAGCACAGTGTCAAGGGCTGGGGCTACAACTACCTGATGCTCGGCAAGGTGTCCGATCCCATCAGCACCCTGATGGCCTGCCCGGATGGCCAGAAGAAAGAGACCTTCGTCCAGATCTACGGTCAGGGCTTCTTCGTGAACTACAACTCCAAGCTGCCGTTCGTGCTCTACGTCCCGCAGGAGTATGAAGTGCGCTACCGTCTGTGGCGTGCCGACAACCTGGCCCAGCCAGCCATGATAGAGTAAGTCTCCATCGAGACCAAACCTCCCGCTTTGGTTCATGATTGATGTAAAATAGAGCGCCGAATGGCGCTTTATTTTTGGCCCGAAATCGTCTGCCCCGCGCGCCAAACCTTTACAGAACCTGACATAACTCCGCTTTTTTTCTCGCTTTTTTGCTCCTGCTTCCCCTGAATGCCCACTGGATCATGGCGAAATCACTTTCGATGAAAGAGATTTATCCATATAGTGAAAAAATTGATTTTGCACTCTGCGACGGCCTGATGATACTTGCCCGCAAAGGTCAAACTAACCAGAAAAAGAGCACTATGAGCTTCGAATCCGACAAGCGTTTCAACGACTTCAAACATTTTCCCCGTGGCCTGCGTCGCAGTGGCGAATTCACTGTGGCCGAAGCGGACAGTCTGGAAAAATACGGCACCGCCATGCTGGCGCTCTATCAGGGCAACCTGACGCCGCGCGATGACATAGAAAGCGCCTTTCTCGAACAGATCAAATCCGGCGCCGCCGGCAGCAACCCCCACGCCAAGGTGTGGTTCAAGTATCTGAAGGTAATAGGTCCCAAGCGCGTGCATCGTCTGTGCACAGTCGCGGGTGGCGCCAACGAGGAAACCGGTGGCGGCGGGTTTGAAGGTGGCAGTGGCGGCGGCAGCGACGAGTCCATCGATTAATGGATACCGAACTGCTTCGGACCTTTATCGAGGTCAGCAAGACCCGGCACTTTGGCCGGGCTGCTGAGAATCTCTACCTGACCCAGTCGGCGGTGAGCTTTCGGATCCGCCAGCTCGAGCAGCAACTCGGGGTCAGTCTGTTTGCCCGTCATCGCAACAACATCCGCCTGACCGCCTCCGGTGAGCGTCTGCTGCCCTATGCAGACGCCATTTTGCATACCCTGGGCCGCGCCAGGCAGGATGTGGCCCTCTCCCCCGGTTTCAGCCAGCAGCTCGCCATAGGTGCGCCCGCCGTGTTTTGGGAGCTCGATTTCAACGACTGGCTCAACCATGTCTATGCCCTGGCCCCCGGCCTCGCGGTGCGGCTCGAAACGGCTTCCCGCGAGCACCTGTGCCGCCAGTTGCTGGAGCGCTCCCTCGATCTTGCCCTGCTCTCCGAGCCGACCAAGATCGACGAGATAGCCCTGCACCCCATAGGCGAGCTGGTGTTTGAACTGGTGAGCCGGGATGCCGCCGCCAACGCCGACAGCCTGATGCAGATGCCCCACATTCATCTGGATTGGGGCACCAGCTTCGAGCCGCAGCCCAGCCGCTTGCAGAGCCTGCAAAAGACCCCGGTGCTGCACTCGAGCTCTGCCAACATGGCACTGCAGTTCGTGCTGGCCAACGGTGGCGCCGCCTATCTGCCACGGCGCATGGTGAGCCCCTTCCTGGAGCAGGGACGGCTGCATCTGGTGGAGGGAGGCCAGCCGCTCAGTCGTCCGCTCTACCTCGCCTATCTGGAGAAATCCGATCGCCGGGAGCTGATCGATCAGCTGCTGACCCTGCCGCTCGGTTGGGATGGCGCCGATCTGCGCCTGCCGCAGCTCGAATAACTTCGGGCCGGATAGCACAGACAGAAAAGGGGCCGAACAGGCCCCTTTTTTATGATGCTTGTGTGCGATCTCGTCAGCCGTGCTGGCGGCGGTCGTTGGCCTGGGCCAGCAGCATGCGGCTCTCACGCAGGAACTCGTCGGCATGTTCGCCGAAGAAACCGGACACCTGCGAGAAGGCATCGATGAAGCCGGCCCTGTCCCCCTGCTCCAGCAGCCCCAGCACCTCGCCAAAGTTCTGGTAGTAGCGGCGGATCATCGCCAGATTCTGCGGGGACGACAATATGATGTCGGCATAGAGCTCGGGGTCCTGGGCAAACAGCCGCCCCACCATGGCCAGCTCCAGCCGGTAGATGGGGGAGCTCAGGCTCAGCAGGCGATCCAGATTGGCCTGCTCCCGGGAGAGGTGCCAGCCGTAGGCGAAGGTGGCGAAGTGGCGCAGCGCCTGGATGAGGGTCATGGCCTCGTCGTGAGCCTTGGCTTCCACCTGTTGCAGACGGGCGCCCCAGATGGTCATCTGATCCAGCAGCCACTGACTGGCGGCCGCGTCACGGCCCTGACAGCAGACGATCACCTGCTTGGCGAGGCTCGCCACATCCGGTCCGAACATGGGGTGCAGCCCCAACACCGGGCCTTTGTGCACCGCCAGCATGTGCTCGAGTGGCGCCGCCTTCACGCTGGTGACATCCACCAGCAGGCAATCGGCGGGCAAGTTGCCGAGCCGGTCGATGATCTGGCAGGTGATATCGATGGGCACGGCCACCATCACCAGACCCGCATCGGCCAGGATGGCGTCAGCCCTTGGCCAATCGGCTTGTTCCAGGGTCTCGACCCGGTAGCCGGAGAGGCCGAACATCTGGCCGAACAAGCGCCCTAGCTGGCCCTGGCCGCCTATGATGACCACCTTGCCAAGCTCCGGTTTCATGCACTTGAAGTGGTTCTCTTTTTCGCTGGCCGATTCGAGGATGTAGGATTCGCGCATCACCCGGCGCAGCACGTCTTCGATGAGATCGCCGGGCACCCCCAGCAGCTCGGCCTCGGCTCGGCGGCGGGCCAGCATGCTCGCCTCCCTGTCCGGCGCATAGATGGGCAGGCCATGGCGGCTCTTCACCTCACCCACTTCTCCCACCAGAGCCAGACGGGCGGCCAGCAGATCGATCAGCTGCCTGTCCACCGCATCTATCTTGTCCCTGAGGGCATTCAACTCTTCAGCCATATCCAGTCCCTGCTGGCGCCGCTGGCGGCGGCGCCCTGTGATTCAAGAGGCAACAAGGTATCACTGCATGGGCGGTGATACCTCTATGGTTCAATCAGTTACGACAAGATACCACGGCTTAACGCCCGGTTCTGCCCCTGAGCGGCACCGCTAGCTCGCGATGGCATCGCGCCAGCAGATTGGCGGTGCTATCCCAGTCGATGCAGGCATCCGTGATGGAGACGCCGTAGCGCATCTGCTCCTTGGGCTGCTCGCTGGACTGATTGCCCTCGAACAGGTTGGATTCGAGCATCACCCCTATGATGGAGCGGTTGCCCTCCTGGATCTGGTGGATGACGTTGTCGGCCACCTTGGGCTGCAGGCGGTGATCCTTACTGGAGTTGCCGTGGCTGCAATCCACCACCAGGCCAGGCAGCAGGCCCGCTTTCTCCAACGCCTCTTCCGCCAGCGACACATTGACCGAGTCGTAGTTCGGGTGCTTGCCGCCGCGCAGTATCACGTGGCCATCCGGGTTGCCCTGGGTCTGCAGCAAGGCGACCTGGCCCTGCTGGTTGATCCCCATGAAGGCGTGGGGGCTGGAAGCCGCCTGCAGCGCATTGATGGCGGTACCCAGGTTGCCGTCTGTGCCGTTCTTGAAGCCCACCGGCATGGAGAGGCCGGACGCCATCTCCCTGTGGGTCTGGGATTCTGTGGTGCGTGCACCTATGGCCGACCAGGAGAAGAGCTCCGCCAGGTATTGCGGGCTGATGGGGTCGAGCGCCTCGGTCGCCAGCGGCAATTCCAGCTCCGCCAGCCAGCAGAGCAGCTCGCGGGCACGATGCAGCCCCAGCTCCACATCGAAGGTGCCATCCAGGTTCGGGTCATTGATGAACCCTTTCCAGCCGACCGTGGTGCGCGGCTTCTCAAAGTAGACCCGCATGACAATGTAGAGAGAATCCTGGTAGGCATCATGCAGCGCTTTGAGTCTGGTTGCGTACTCTTTGGCGGCGTCCATGTCGTGGATGGAACAGGGTCCACAGATCACCAGCAGGCGGTGATCGCGACGGTGGATGATGTCGGCTATGGTAGTGCGGGCCCCTTGCACAAATGCCAGCGCCTGGTCGGAGATGGGTAGCTTCTCCTTGAGCTGAGCAGGCGTGATCATCACTTGTTCGGACTGGATATGGATGTTGTTCAGGGGGTCTCTTTGCATTTTCTCATTCTCTCTACAGTATTTAAGCCAATTGCACCGAGTGTATTATTTTATTTACACAAGTCAGCACTTTGTTACGCAACCGCCCTCACCTTACCAAGGAAAAACAAACAATCAAGTGAAACTAGCGAATTAACTGTCTAATAGATGGATAAACGACCAACATGGCGTTCTAAACAGCCAGAAAGTAGCGGATAAAAAGCCCCTAACCCGACAAAATCGTAAACATATTGTTACATCCCAATACTGCCGTCAGCGCTGCTCGACCACAATCCCACCCCAGTGCCTGCCTCCATTTTATAAAAAAAGCGGGGCACCTGGCCCCGCTTGCGTTCCCGTGTTGCTCTTCTTTTATGATTTGCCGTGTGCCTTGATGGCTTCGACCGCCTTGTCCGGGAAGTCGCTGAACACCCCGTCCACATCGGCCTGATAGAGGAAGATGTTGAGCAGATCGCTGAAGTCCTTGGCATAGGCCGGGATCTGCCCCTCATCCTGGCGGAAGGTATAAGGATGCACCTTGAGACCGGCGGCATGGGCCTCTTTCACCATATTGGTAAACACTGGTTTGCCCAGGGTACCCGGCTCAGTGACTATCATCGGCTTCCAGGGGCCTATCCCTTCCGCGTAGCCGGCTATGGTCTTCATGGCGCCCGGCTTGAACATCCAGTCATAGTCGTAAGGGGTTGCCTTGCCCTTGGCATCATAGACCATGGTCTCGTTCCAGTCGGTCTCGGCCATCAGCTGCACCAGTTTCAAGTCCATCCCCATGGCTGGCATCAGCTCGCTGTTGATGCGCTTGAGCTCGTCGGCATCGAAGCACTGCAGATAGACCTTGTCGTTCTTGCTGGTGTAGCCGTACTCCTTCAGCACCTTGAGCACTGCCTTGGAGATGTCCTTGCCCTCGTGGCGGAACAGCCAGGGAGCCTTGATCTCCGGGTAGATACCTATGTTCTTGCCGGTGCTCTTGTTGAGCCCCTGGATCATCTCTATCTCTTCCTGGAAGGTGTGGATCTTGAAGCTGGACTTCCACAACGGGAAGCGGGCCGGATAGACGGGCACCTGCTTGCCATCCACCAGCTGGAACGGCTCCGTCATGCGCAGGGAGCGCACCTCGGCCAGGGTAAAGTCCACCACATAGTAGCGACCGTCCGGACGGGCCCGGCCGGGGAAGCGCTCGGCCACGTCCGTGATGCCGTCGAGGAAGTGATCGTGCATCACCACCAGCTGGTCATCCCTGGTCATCACCAGATCCTGCTCCAGATAGTCGGCCCCCATGCCATAGGCCAGCGCCTTGGATTCCAGGGTGTGCTCGGGCAGATAGCCGGAAGCGCCACGGTGGGCGATCACGATTTTACCTTCATCGGCAGCCAGAACGGGCAATGCGAGGGCGGCCCCCAGGCCAAGGGCGATCAGGGAGAGAGAGAGTTTTTTCATGCGCGGTGCTCTTTGTTATTGTTTATTGGGTGTAGGTTATTGTTATAACAGAGGTTTATTGCATTTTAACGACGGGCGGCCAAGGGGCCGCCCGCCTCTTCATCAGCTGGCCTTGGGCAGGGCGTGCTGGTGTTGCTCCAACCAGGCGTGCAGTTGCTGCTGCTCAGGCTGGGACAGGCGCAGCCCCAGCTTGCTGCGGCGCCACAATATGTCTTCCATCGAATGGGCCCACTCGCGGCTCATCAGATAACGCACTTCCGACTCGTACAGGCCGGCGCCAAAGTGCTGGCCGCGCTCCTCGTGCAACCAGAGGCGGGCATGACTGCCATAGGCCTCGGCGATACGACGGGCGTTGCGCTCATCCAGCCAGTCGAACTCGAGCATGTAGGCACGGGCCAGCTCTGTGGTGGAGCAGTCGAACTCGCCACCGGGCAGACGGCTGCTCGCGGTCCAATCTTCGCCCATCTGGCTGAACCAGGGCTTGAGCTTGTTGCAGGCGGCCTGGGCCAGCTTGCGATAGGTGGTGAGCTTGCCGCCAAACACGGACAGGAGCGGCGCGCCGTCGGATTCGCCGGAGAGCTCCAGGGTGTAGTCGCGGGTCACCGCCTGGGGGGAATCGGATTCGTCATCGCACAGTGGGCGCACGCCGGCATAGGTCCAGATGACCTCTTTGGGTGCTATCTGGCGGGTGAAGTGGGCGTTGACCACCTTGCACAGGTAGCTGATCTCGGCGTCGCTGATCTTCGCTTCCCGCGGGCTGCCGTGATGCTCCACGTCCGTGGTGCCGATGAGGGAGTAGTCCTGCTGATAGGGGATGACGAAGACGATGCGGTTGTCCTCGTTTTGCAGGATATAGGCCTCTTCGCGCTCATGGATGCGCGGCACTATGATGTGGCTGCCCTTGATGAGGCGGATGCCACGGGGAGATTTCTCGTGCAGGCTCTCATCATAGAAGGTCTTGACCCAGGGGCCGGCCGCATTGACCAGACCGCGGCAGGTGACGGTGAACTGCTCGCCCCCTTCCCGCTCCAGGGTCAGGGTCCAGTGTTTGGAGCCGCGCACCGCCTTGACGCAGCGGGTACGGGTCTGCACGTCGGCGCCCTTGTCGCGGGCCATCATGGCATTGAGCACCACCAGGCGAGCGTCATCGACCCAGGCATCCGAGTATTCGAAGCCCTTGTTGATGCCGCTCTTGAGACCGTCTTGCGGCAGGAAGCGCACGCCGCAGCTGCCCTTGAGCTTGTCGCGCTTGGCCAGGTTGTCATACAGGAACAGACCGGCGCGGATCATCCAGGCCGGGCGCAGGTGCGGGCGATGGGGCAGCCGAAAACGCATGGGACGGGCGATGTGGGGGGCCATGCCGAGCAGCACTTCCCGCTCCGCCAGCGCCTCTTTCACCAGCCGGAATTCGTAATGTTCGAGGTAACGCAAGCCACCGTGGATCAGCTTGCTGGAATTGGAAGAGGTGGCAGAGGCGAGATCCTGTGCCTCGAACAGGGCAACCTTCAGACCCCGACCCGCTGCATCAGCCGCAATGCCCACCCCATTGATGCCGCCGCCAACGACGACCAGATCATAATGTTCGCTCATGTTCACCTACTCTTTCTTATTTTGTGTTGCCATGACGGCAATGTTTGATTTCGCTCATATTAGAGCATGAAAAAATGATAAACGAACATTTTATGGAGAAAATGTGATCGCGATTGTTTTGGCAATGCTAAAAATGCTGCCAGTCGGTGATCAGGGCGTCAGCACCGGGCTGCCGGGCCCGAAAACGTGCGCGAGAACGAGCTCATGTCGGGGAACATCTAAGCAGTGGGGCGCGGCAGGTGTGCAGGCAGAGGGGAGAAAGCGAAAAAGAAGCGGCCGCCAGTGCGGCGGCCTGATGCCAGAGAGGGGTTAACGGCGGCTCAGCAGATGTGGCACTCGATCTGGTGCTGGGACATCAGCCGCATCAGCTTCTCGGGTGGCTCCTGATCGGTGAACAGGGCGTGGATCTGGTTGAGGTTGCCCAGATTGACCATGGCATTGCGGCCAAACTTGGTGTGGTCGGCGGCCAGAAACACCTGGCGGGAGTGGGCTATGATGGCCTGGGCAATCTTCACCTCGTGGTAGTCAAAATCGAGCAGAGAGCCGTCATTGTCGATGCCCGAGATGCCGATGACACCGTAGTCCATGCGAAACTGGCCGATGAAGTCGCGGGTCGCCTCCCCCACTATGCCGCCATCCCGGTTGCGGATCTCGCCACCGGCTATGATGACGGTGAAGTCATCCTTGGCGGTGAGAATGCTGGCCACGTTGAGGTTGTTGGTGACCACGCGCAGCTCGCGGTGATCGAGCAGGGCGCGGGCGATGGCTTCTGTGGTGGTGCCTATGTCGATGAAGAGCGATGAACCGTCGGGAATGTTGGCGGCCACTTCGCGGGCGATGCGCTCTTTCTCCTTGAGCTGCATCACTTTACGGGCGCTGTAGGCGGTATTGACGGTACTCGAATGCAGGGAGGCACCGCCATGATGGCGCCGGATCTTGTTCTGTTCGGCGAGATCATTCAGATCGCGGCGAATGGTCTGGGGGCTGACGTCAAAGTGGGTCACCAGATCCTCGGTCGAGACAAAGCCCTGCCGCGTCAGGACGTCCAGGATCTCCAGATGTCGTTGGGTTTGCTTCACGCTTGAACTCCGATGATGAGACGAAAAAAGGCCCCGGCAGATGCGGGGCCTTTGGCAGTTTACCTGATCCCTTTTCGGATCGATAAGGGCAGGATCACGTTTTATGCCTTATCGGCAGCCGCTTTCTTGGCCGCGACGGCAATGTTCTCGTGCTTGAGGGTCATGGCCAGCAAGATGATGGAGAGCACGCAAGACGCGGTCAGCACCATGAAGCCACCATCCCAGCCGAAGTGGTCAACCGTGTAGCCCAGCATGGCGTTGGCCGCCACGGCGCCACCCAGATAACCGAACAGCCCGGTGAAGCCTGCCGCGGTACCGGCCGCCTTCTTGGGTGCCAGCTCCAGCGCATACAGACCGATCAGCATGACGGGACCGTAGATCAGGAAGCCGATGGCCACCAGCGCCATCATGTCGATGGTCGGGTTGCCAGCCGGGTTGAACCAGTAAACCAGCACGGCCAGGGTCACCAGCACCATGAACAGGATACCGGCCGGGGCACGGCGACCCTGGAACATCTTGTCCGAGATCCAGCCGCACAGTAGGGTGCCCGGAATACCGGCCCACTCGTACAGGAAGTAAGCCCAGGAGGAGTTGTCGACGCTGAAGTCCTTGGCCTCTTTCAGGTAGGTCGGAGCCCAGTCCAGCACGCCGTAACGAATGAGGTAAACGAAGGCGTTGGCAATGGCGATGTACCACAGCAGCTTGTTGTGCAGCACGTACTTGACGAAGATCTCCTTGGCGGAAAACTCCTGCTCGTGGCTTTCGTTATAGTCCTTCGGATAGTCGTTCTTGTGCTCTTCGATGGGAGGCAGACCCACGGATTGCGGGGTGTCGCGCATCACGAAGAAGGCGATCACCGCGATGGCCGCCGCCGCCGCCGCCGGCACATAGAAGGCACTGCGCCAGTCGTTGAACCAACCCATCCCCAGGATGAACAGCGGGCCTATCATGCCGCCGCCGACGTTGTGTGCCACGTTCCAGACCGCGACCACTTCGCCACGCTCCTTCTGTGACCACCAGTGCACCATGGTGCGACCGCAGGGCGGCCAGCCCATGCCCTGTGCCCAGCCGTTCAGGAACAACAGCACAAACATGATGCCGATGCTGGAGGTGGCCCAGTGCACTGTCCCCATCATGAACATGATGCCCGCCGACAGCAGCAGGCCGGCGGAGAGGAAGTAGCGCGCATTGGAGCGGTCAGACACGTTCCCCATCAGGAACTTGGACAGACCATAAGCGATGGAGACCCCGGACAGGGCCAGGCCCAGATCGCCGCGGGAGAATCCCTGTTCGATCAGATAAGGCATCGCCAGACTGAAGTTTTTCCGTACCAGGTAGTAACCGGCATAACCGAAGAAGATCCCGAAAAACACCTGCCAACGCATGCGTTTGTAGAAGGGGTCGACCTTGTCGGCCGGGAGCCTGTCTATATGTGGTGCAGGCCTGAAGAGACTAAGCATGTTCTGCTTCCTTATTGTTGTTGTGGGCGGTTGAGGGTGCCCTGTCCATGCTGACCAACCAGAGGAGTCCTGATTCGAAAGCGAGCCTATTGTGCTCATATGTGAACATTTAATCTGTGATGGAGGCTCAAATATTGCAGTTTTATTACAAAAGAAAGTGCCAAGTGAGTAGTCACTCATCAGCCGCAATCCCTTGTATAGCAAGGCTTTCAGCTACCCACTAAGTGGTATAACCACTGTTGCAACTTGCTTTCCGTCACATTTTCTTAGCAATGAGTGGGATCTTGTCCACATTTCCTGCGGGGAGGGCGTGGTGAATGTTCGATTTAGGTTTATTTTCTCTCTCGTCCGAGAACGAGCGCAAACGAGCATAACGTTTGCGCCAGCTCAAAAAACAAGAAAAAACGTTTTCGGACGCAACAATGGGACTGAAAAAACAACAAAACGGAACATCAAACCTACTCTGGGTGGATATAAGGAATAACGGTATGAGCATACAAAGACCCAATACCCTGCTTGGCGAGTGCATTGCCGAGTTTATCGGAACCGGCCTGCTGATATTTTTCGGCGTCGGTTGTGTGGCCGCCCTGGTGCTGGCCGGTGCCAACTTCGGACAATGGGAAATCTCCATTACCTGGGGTCTGGGTGTCGCCATCGCCATCTATGTGACCGGCGGTATTTCAGGTGCCCACCTGAACCCGGCCGTGACCCTGGCGCTGATGACCTTCTGCGGGTTCGACAAGCGTAAAGTGGTGCCCTACATCATCGCTCAGGTCGCAGGCGCCTTCTGCTTCGCCGCCCTTGTCTACTTCCTCTACGGCGGCCTGTTCACCCAGTGGGAAGTGACCCACAACGTGGTGCGCGGCAGCGTCGAGAGCCTCGGCACCGCCGGCATCTTCTCTACCTACCCGAACGCCCTGCTCTCCAACATGCAAGCCTTCGCGGTCGAGCTGGTGATCACCGCCGTCCTGATGCTGGGCATCATGGCGCTGGGTGACAACAACAACGGCGCCCCCAAAGGCTTCGCCGCCGCCCTGCTGATCGGTATCCTGATCGCCGTGATCGGTGCCTCCCTCGGCCCGTTAACCGGTTTTGCCATGAACCCGGCTCGTGATTTCGGCCCCAAACTGTTTGCCTTCCTGGCAGGCTGGGGTGACGTGGCCATGACAGGTGGTCGTGACAACCCCTACTTCTGGGTCCCCATCCTTGGCCCCATCGTCGGTGCCCAGCTTGGTACCGCCCTGTATGTGAAAGTGTTGGCTCCCTGCGTGCCTGGCAACCGTGTTGCCGACACCGAGCAAGCTGCCCAAACCGCCAAAGAAGAGGCCGCCGCATAAGAGCGGCCCTCCCCAACGTGTAAAAACGTGGAAAATAAAAACGTGGAGAACATCATGTCTGCTGAAAAAAAATATGTCGTCGCTCTGGACCAGGGTACTACCTCTTCCCGCGCCATCGTGTTTGACCAGGATGCCAATATCGTCGGCACCTCCCAGCGCGAATTCACCCAGCACTACCCGAAAGCGGGCTGGGTAGAGCACGACCCCATGGAGATCTGGGCGACCCAGTCCTCCGTGTTCACCGAAGTGCTGGCCAAGACAGGCCTGCGCAGCGAAGAGATCGCCGCCATCGGCATCACCAACCAGCGTGAAACCACAGTGGTGTGGGAAAAGGCCACCGGCAAACCCATCTACAACGCCATCGTCTGGCAGTGCCGCCGCACCGCGGCCATCTGTGAAGAGCTCAAGGCCCGTGGCCTGGAAGAGTACGTGCGCGAGAACACCGGTCTGGTGCTGGACGCCTACTTCTCCGGCACCAAGGTGAAGTGGATCCTCGACAACGTCGAAGGGGCCCGCGAGAAGGCGATGAACGGCGAGCTGCTGTTCGGCACCATCGATACCTGGCTGGTCTGGAAGATGACCAACGGCGAAGTGCACGTCACCGACCCGACCAACGCCTCCCGTACCATGCTCTACAACATCCGCGACCTGAAGTGGGACGAAAAGATGCTGGACGAGCTGGGCATCCCCTTGTCCATGCTGCCAGAGGTCAAACCCTCTTCCGAAGTCTACGGCTACACCACCCGTGGCGGCGGTTCCCGCATCCCCATCGCCGGCATTGCCGGTGACCAGCAGTCTGCCCTGTTCGGCCAGCTCTGCTTCGAAAAAGGGATGGCCAAGAACACCTATGGCACCGGCTGCTTCTTGCTGATGAACACGGGCACAGAGCCGGTTCGCTCCAGCAACGGCCTGCTGACCACGGTCGCCATCGGCCCGAAAGGGGAAGTGAACTACGCGCTGGAAGGGGCTGTCTTTATGGGCGGCGCCACAGTGCAGTGGCTGCGTGACGAGCTGAAGCTCATCCACGATGCCCGCGATACCGACTACTTCGCCTCCAAGGTGGGTGACACCAACGGCGTTTACCTGGTACCGGCCTTCGTCGGTCTGGGCGCGCCCTACTGGGATCCGTATGCTCGCGGCACCATGGTCGGCCTGACCCGTGGCGCCAACCGCAACCACATCATTCGTGCCGCACTGGAATCCATCGCCTACCAGAGCCGCGATGTGCTGGATGCCATGCAGCAGGACTCCGGCATCAAGCTGGCCGCCCTCAAGGTGGACGGTGGCGCGGTAGCCAACGACTTCCTGATGCAGTTCCAGTCCGACATGATGCACACCCCGGTTGTGCGTCCGACCCGCATCGAGACCACTGCCATGGGCGCCGCCTTCCTGGCCGGTCTAGCCGTCGGCTTCTGGAAGAGCTCGGACGAGCTGGAAGACAAGTTCAGCGTGGATCGCGAATTCATCCCGCAGATGAGCCACGAAGAGCGCAACAAGCTCTACCACGGCTGGCAGAAAGCGGTTGAACGCTCACGCCGCTGGGCCGAAGAGGATTAATCGGGCAACCGACATCTTTCCGAGATGAAAATACAAAGAGGCCGACAGCGATGTCGGCCTCTTCTTTATTCAGTCAAGCATCCACAGTGGTCATTCACCACCTCTGGCGGACAGCCGGTCGGCACCCTTTCTCTTGTCATGAATGGAGGCCGGCTCTTTCTTCCCTACCGCTTGTCGGACCTGCCAGAGGCTACCTCGCCCCTTCTGTCGCCAAGGGAAGACGCCAGCCTATGCAACCTGGTTGTCATGGCCGGTCGCCAACATCCCCTCCCCTTTGGCCGGGAGAGTGTAGGCCCTTAACATGCCGCCATCACAGGGTATGGCTACCGAGCTGCTCCTTGATAAAGTCGAGCCAGACCCGCAGCCGGATGTCGCGCTGGGCATCGGAGTAAAACACCGCATTGACGGGACGCGAGGCACCGCTGTTGCTGCGGGCCAGCACCTCCACCAGGGCGCCGCTCGCCCGATCCGGCCCTGTCATGAAGTCAGACAGGCAGACGATCCCCTGCCCCGCCAGCGCCAGCTGGCGCAAGGTCTCGCCGCTGCTGGCGCGCAGGGTCGGGGTAATGGGAAAGCGATCGCCCTGCTCGGCACTGAGCAGCGGCCAGTGGTTGAGGTGATCGGGGTGCAAAAAGCCCAGCAGCTCGTGACCCGCCAGCAGATCCACTGGCTGGCGCGGGGTGCCGCGCTCGCTCAGGTAAGCGGGGGATGCCAGCAACCGCAGCCGCGAGTGGCCGAGCGGCAGGGCGCGCAGGGAAGAGTCGGTCAGCTCGCCGATGCGGATGGCCATGTCCACCCGCCGCTCCATCAGGTTGATGAAACCCTCCGAGCTGTGCAGCTGCAGCTCGATGCCGGGATAGCGGCGGCGAAACTCGCCTATGATGGGCACCAGCCGGTGAAGGATGAAGGGAGTGGCCGCATCGACCCGCAAAATCCCCTCCGGCTGCTCCTTGCGGCTGAGCAGGTGCCCCTCAGCCTCGCTCATCTCGGTCAAAATCTTCACCGCCCGCTGATAGAACCAGCTCCCCTCCTCGGTCAGGCTGACCCGGCGGGTGGTACGGTTGAGCAGCACGGTCGCAAGCTTCTCCTCCAGCCGTTTGATGCCGCGGCTCACTACGGAGTTGTCCATCCCCAGGTTCTCCGCCGCCTGGCGAAAACTGCCCGCCTCCACCACGGCCACAAACAGGGTCAGTTCATCGGAATGGGTCTTCATTGCTGTTATCCAGACAAGAGTAATGGGCCTTTATAGGCGCAGTGGCTGTGGATTGGCAAGTGAGCTCTGGTGCCACATCTTTGTTTGCACAGATAAATAACGTGATGGCCAGCTCAAACCAGACTCGCCCATTGCCGGTACAATGCAGCCAAAACGGCATCGTATGGCGCCACAATATAACCAGGAAGGAAACCATGACATTCGAAGCGCGGCTGGTAGCAGCCCATCAGGAGCTGGCCAGCAAAGGGGTATGGCACGCCAACTACAATCCGCCTCTGTTCAGACTGCTGCGCAGGCTGGGTTGCCCGGTCAAACCGCCTCACTATCAGGGCTGGCTCGCCAACGTTCTCGGGTTTGGCATCAGCATAGGGCTGTTCTGGGGTCTGTTGATGTGGTTTTTCAGCTGGCGCGGGACGGGAATAGCGCCGGCAGCGGCTCTGTATCAAACGGCCCTGTTTGTCAGTTTCTTTGGCCCCACCATGGCGAGCTGGTTCTGGTTTCGCTGCAAGCAACTGAAATTGACCCCATGGGAGCAGCTGGCAGAACATGTCGGTACCAGCAGCACCAAGGATCAGGCATGACCAGACAGTGTTGCCCCCGCTGCGGGATGGATACAGAGCATAGCGAACGGATAAAGCAGAAGCCTTCCCCTTATCCCAAGACCCGCAGCGGCCAGTTCAGGGCGTTTCTCAACGGATTTTTCTCCGGGGTCGGTGGCCAACTTGAGCTGCTAGACCGCTATGTGGTGTGCCAGCAGTGCGGACTGGAGCGACTGGAAAACCACGGCGAAGAGTTCAAATAGCCTTCCATTTTGCCAGCGCCACAATTTCAGGGAAATGATTTGATGGGGTATTGTTAACTAGGCACTCTTTAATCAGCCTCTTCTTGATACAAGATGGACACGCAGGGAGCAAAGCAGCATGAAAATCCATGAAAAACTGAACTATGTGGAGTTTGCGGCGCGGGATCTCGCGGCCACCAAGGCCTTCTTTCAGGCCGCCTTTGACTGGCAGTTTGTCGATTATGGCCCCGACTACTGCGCCTTTGCCGATGAGGGGCTTGACGGCGGTTTCTATAAAGCGGATCTGTGCAGCAGCACGGCTCAAGGTGGCGCCCTGCTGGTGTTCTACAGCGCCGATATCGAAGCGACCCAGGCCAAGGTGAGCCAGCATGGTGGCACCATCATTCGCCCCCTGTTCGACTTCCCCGGTGGCCGTCGCTTCCACTTTGTCGAGCCCAGCGGCAATGAATTTGCAGTCTGGTCTGAGCCCGCCAATACCTGATGGCAAGGGGGTGCCCCGGCGCTCCCTGCTCCATTTGCTTCATTGACCTCTTCACCCCCACATCGCGTTTGTCCATTCATTGCTGCTCTTCTCTCAATAGTGTTTTGCGGCTGTTGCCCTATTTCCCTCCCCCTGCGGCAGGCATACTGACTTTCGTTTTCGCAAGGAGGTTCAGATGTCATCACCCGTGATTGTGATTGCCCAACTTGAAGCCAAACCCGAATTTTCCGCCCAGTTTCGGGCCGCCCTTGAGCCGTTGATAGCGGCCACCCTGCAGGAGGCCGGCTGCCTACGTTACCAGTTGCACCAGAGCCTGGACAACCCCCATGGCTGGATGCTGCACGAGGAGTGGGAAAGCGAAGCCGCGCTCAAAGCCCACCAGCAGCAAGCTCACTTCCTCGCGTTTGTCGCCAGGGCCAAGCCCTGGTTTGCCAGCAGCCTTATTCGCAATTACCGCCGACTGCCGGCCTGAGTATCCCGAGACTCGTTGACGATGGCGCTGCCAACTTGCAACGCCGCCACGGCCTGTGCACCGAGCCAACCCCCTTGCTCTGGGCAAGGGCCAACCACCCCATTTGAGGAAATAGATGATGAAAATGCCCGCCATGGGTCTGGGCACCTTTCGCCTGAAAGGTGAGCCCCTGCTTGCAACCCTGAATACCGGCCTGGCGCTCGGCTATCGCCATATCGATACCGCCCAGATTTACGACAACGAAAGCGAAGTGGGCGAGGTGCTGGCCAGCACGGCTGTCCCTCGCTCGAATATCTACCTCACCACCAAGGTGTGGACCAGCGAGTTTGGCCCGGGCAAGCTGATCCCCAGCCTCAAGACCAGCTTGGCGAAACTGCGCACCGATTATCTGGATCTGGCGCTGATTCACTGGCCCTCCCCCAAGGATGAGGTGCCGATGGCGGTCTATCTGGAGCAGCTGGCCGAGGCCAGGGCGCAAGGCCTGACCCGGGAGATAGGGGTATCCAACTTCACGGTGGCCCAGCTCAAACAGGCCATCGAGATCCTGGGGCCGGGCGCCATCGCCCACCAGCAGGTGGAGATCCACCCATTGCTGCAAAACCGCAAGGTGGTGGCGTTCTGCCGCGAGCAGGGCATCGCCATCACCGCCTATATGCCGCTGGCCTATGGCAAGGTGCTCACCGAGCCGCTCCTGATAGAGATCGGCAAACACCACGGCGTCTCGGCGGCCCAGGTGTCGCTGGCCTGGCTGCTGGCCCAGGGCATGACGGTGATCCCGAGCTCCACCAAGCGGGAGAACCAGGCCGCCAACCTGGCCGCCCTCAAGGTGCAGCTCAGCCCCGACGAGATGGCCCAAATCGCCACCCTGGAGCGAGGCGAGCGCTGCGCCAACCCGGACTTCGCACCGGCCTGGGACTGATCCCCCTCATCCCCGGCCCTTCTCCCGCCAGGGGAGAAGGGAGAACAACAGTTCGGGACATCTCTTCGACCCCAAGCGGGAGGCACCATGCCTCCCGCTTTTTTTGTCTCCAATGCCACACGCCACTGCCGCCTGTGCAGCTGGCATCTTCCCGCCACCTTCTGTTGTCCATTGTCTGGTTGCGCGCGCTTCGCACGCTATTTATTCTCGCTACTATCTACTCCCCTGCATGACCCCTCTTGTTTCCATCACCCCATGCCACGGTGCCATTGCTGCTAATTAAGCAAAAGTAATTTGATGTCATCGTCATTTTTGCCAACAAAGGTCATCGGCATACTGGCGCCATTCTCCCGTCGGGAGTCCCCATCCAAGGAGTTTGTATGCCACTGGCGTTATTTGCCCTCACCCTGAGTGCCTTTGCGATCGGCACCACCGAATTTGTGATAGTGGGGCTCATTCCCACCATCGCCGAGCAACTTCATGTCTCCCTGCCCTCGGCGGGCCTGCTGGTCAGCCTCTACGCCCTCGGCGTCGCCATAGGCGCGCCGCTGTTGACGGCGCTGACCGGCAAGCTGCCGCGCAAGTGGCTGCTGGTCGGCTTGATGGCGCTGTTCACCGCCGGCAACCTGCTCGCCTGGCAGGCCCCCGGCTACGAGAGTCTGATCGTCGCCCGGGTGCTGACCGGTCTGGCCCACGGGGTCTTCTTCTCGGTGGGCTCTACCATAGCCACCGGCCTCGTGGCCAAGGAGAAGGCGGCCAGCGCCATCGCCATCATGTTCAGCGGCCTGACCGTCGCCCTGGTGACCGGCGTGCCGCTCGGCACCTGGATTGGCCAACAGTTTGGCTGGCGCGAGACCTTCCTGGTGGTCAGCCTGCTCGGCCTCATCGCCATGGTGGGCAGCCTGCTGCTGATCCCGAGCAACCTGCCCAAGGGAGCGGCCTCCAGTATCCGTGAACAACTGCTGGTGCTGACCAAGAAGCCGCTGCTGCTGGTCTACGCCAAGACAGCGCTCGGTTACGGCGGCGCCTTCACGGCGTTTACCTTCCTCGCTCCCATACTGCAACAGGTGAGCGGCTTCGGGGCCAACGCGGTCAGCCTGATCCTGCTGGTGTACGGGGTATCGGTGGCGTTCGGCAACATCTGGGGCGGCAAGCTGGCGGACAAGATGGGCCCATTGCCCGCCCTGAAGCTGATGTTTGCCGGATTGGCTGTCATCTTGCTGCTGCTCACCTTCACCGCGCCCCATCCGGTGCTGGCGGTACTGACCGTGCTGGTATGGGGTGCCTTCGCCTTTGGCAACGTGCCTGGGCTGCAGGTACTGGTGGTCAAGCAGGCCGAGATCCATACCCCCAACGCCGTGGACGTGGCCTCCGGCCTCAACATCGCCGCCTTCAACGTCGGCATCGCGCTGGGCTCGGTTGTCGGTGGTTTCGTGGTGGAGCACCTTGGGCTGATGCACACCCCCTGGATAGGTGCGCTGATCGTGCTGCTGGCCTACGGCCTGACCCACGTCAGCGAGAAGCGCGAGGCCAGATTGGCGCTGGCGGTGTAACCCCCCTCAAACGAAAAGGCCGACACTGGGTGTCGGCCTTTTTCATTTCCGGCGGGGCTCAAGACTCCTTGAGATCCTCGTCCGCAGCCCAGCGCGCCTCCAGCCAGAGCAGGTTGACCAGGCCGCAGAGCAGGGCAAAGCCCAGCCCCAGAATCCAGGTGAAATACCACATAGTCGAAACTCCCTTGAGTAGAAGACGGTTAGTAGAGGCTGTGACCGTGCTGGCGCACCTGATCCGTGCTGACCTTGCCGCGCACCACCCGGTAGACCCAGAGGGTGTAACCGATGTTGATGGGCATCAGCACCCCCACTATCCCCAGCATGATCAGCAGGGTGCCCTCACTGGAGGTGCCGTCCCACAGGGTCAGGCTGCTCGACGGATCCAGGGACGAGGGCAGCACGAAGGGGAACAGGGCGATGGCGATGGTCAGCATCATGGTGGCGCAGGCGCCACCACTGGCCATGATCGCCAGACGCGGCAGGCCGCGGGCACTGGCCAGGCTGCTCACCATGGGCAGCAGCAGGCCCAGGGCCGGCACGCACCAGAGCCAGGGCTGCGCCGCGAAGTTGCTGAACCAGCCGTCCGGTGCCAGCGCCACCTGCTTCATCAGCGGGGTGAGGGCGCCGTTGAGATCGCCGATCTCCTGCAAGCGGTAGCCTTCCATCTGGCTGAGCCAGACGCCGCCGAGGGCGAACAGGCCGCTCGCCAGGGGGCCGAGCCAGAGGCTCTGGCGGGCACAGCGCTCGGCGATCACCCCTTGGGTCTTGCACTGCAGGAAACTGGCGCCGTGCAGCATCAGCAGGGCCAGCGCCGTGCCCATGCAGGTCAAGAGCAGCGGCCAGTTGAACTCGAAAGCGCCGTAGTGGATGCGCAGGTGCGAATCGAAGCGAAACGGCAGGCCTTGCAGCAGGAAGCCGAGGGTCGCGCCGAACACCAAGGTCGGCAGCAGGGCCCCCGTCACCAGGGCCCTATCCCACCAGCGGCGCCACTGGGCCGATTCCAGCTTGCTGCGATAGTCAAAGCCCACCGGGCGCAGGAAGAGGCCGAACAGCAGGAACATGAAGGGCACGTAGAGCGCCGAGAAGGCGGCGGCATAGACCAGCGGCCAGGCGGCGAACAGGGCGCCGGCACCGGCGATGAGCCACACCTGGTTGCCCTCCCACACCGGGCCCACGCTGTTGAGCAACACCCGCCGTTCCTCATCTGTCTTGCCGACGATGGGCAGCAACAGGCCCACCCCCAGATCGAAGCCGTCCATCACCACGAAGCCGATGAGCATGAACAGCACCAGGCCCCACCAGATCAATTTCAGGGTTTCGTAATCCATCAGAGCGCACTCCCGCTTGCCAAGACTTCACCTTGATAACGACCCGTCTTCAGGCTGGCGGGCCCTTTGCGGATCACATGACGCAACAAGAACAGCTCCACCACCAGCAGGCTGGTGTAGATGAGGCTGATGGAGATGAGGCTGAACCAGATCTGGCCCGGCTGCAGCAAGGAGACCGAGGCCGAGACCGGCAGCACCTCACTGATGGTCCAGGGCTGGCGGCCAAACTCGGCCACGAACCAGCCCGCCTCGATGGCGATCCAGGGCAGCGGTATGCTCCAGAACAGCACCCTCAGCAAGCGCGGCGATTGCACCAGCCGGCCCCGGCACAGTTGCAGGAAGGAGGCGGCAAAGAGCACGAGCAACACAACCCCTATGCCCACCATCAGCCGGAAGCTCCAGAACAGCGGCGCCACCTGGGGCACTGAATCCTCCACCGCCAGGGCGATGGCCGCCTCGTCGGCCTGGGCTATGTCCTTGGCATGGGGAGTCAGCAACAGGCCGTAGCCGAGATCCTGGCGGTGCTGCTCGAAGGTGGCGCGGGCGGCGCCGTTGCCACCGTCCTGGCGCAGCGCCTCCAGGGCGCCATAGGCCAGCATGCCGCTGCGGATGCGCACCTCGTGCTCGGCCTTGAGATCCTTGATGCCGGTCACCGCCTCATCGAGGGAGCGGGTGGCTATGATGCCCATCAGATAGGGGATCTTGACGGCCGCATGGGTGGTCTCGGCGTGCTGATCGGGCCAGCCGAACAGGGTGAAGGCCGCCGGGGCGGGCTCTGTCTCCCACTCCGCCTCGATGGCGGCGAGCTTGACCTTCTGAACCTCACCGGTGCGATAACCTGACTCGTCGCCGAGGACGATGACCGAGAGGATGGCGGCCAGGCCGAAGCCGGAGGCGATGGCGAAGGAGCGCAAGGCGAAGCGCACCTCCATGCGGCGCAGCAGATACCAGCTGCTCACCCCCATCACGAACAGGGAGGCGGCCACGTAACCCGCCGCCACAGTGTGCACAAACTTGACCTGGGCCACAGGGTTGAACAGCACGGCGGTGACGTCGGTCAGCTCCATGCGCATCGTCATGGGATTGAACTCGGCGCCGACCGGGTTCTGCATCCAGCCGTTGGCGATCAGGATCCAGAGCGCGGAGAGGTTGGAGCCCAGCGCCACCAGCATGGTCACCAGCAGGTGCTGACCACGGGAGAGCCTGTCCCAGCCAAAGAAGAACAGGCCCACCAGGGTGGATTCGAGGAAGAAGGCCATCAGCCCTTCCACCGCCAGGGGGGCGCCGAAGATGTCGCCGACATAGTGGGAGTAGTAGGCCCAGTTGGTGCCGAACTGAAACTCCAGGGTGATCCCCGTGGTCACCCCCATCACGAAGTTGATACCAAACAGCTTGCCCCAGAAACGGGTGATGTCCTTGTAGATCACCTTGCCGGTCATCACGTAGGCGGATTCGGCGATCACCAGGATCCAGGACAGCCCCAGGGTGAGGGGCACAAACAGGAAGTGAAACATGGCCGTGGCCCCGAACTGCAATCGGGACAGGCTTACCACATCATCCAGGCTAATCATGCAGGACTCTCTATGTTGCATTTAACAGACAGGTTTTCGCCTGCCAAGTACAACATGAGTCATGACACCTATAACAGATGCAGTTATATTGAATTACACCTATAACAGTTGTCTTATCGCATGTCCCTTTACCGTCAGCTGGCCGACCGCCTGCAACAGCAGATTGAAGCCGGGGTATGGCAACCCGGCGAGCGCATTCCCTCCATCCGCCAGAGCTGCAAGACCCACGCCCTCAGCCCCATGACGGTGCTGCAGGCCTATCAGCTGCTGGAGAGCCGCGGCCTGATACTGGCGCGGCCCCAGTCCGGCTACTACGTCAAGGCCGCCCCCTCCCCGCTGCGGGCCAGCGCGCCGCAACAGGCCCACTACAGCGGCTCGGTGGACATCAACGATCTGGTGTTCGAGGTGTTGCAGGCGAGCAAGTCCCGCGAACTGGTGCCGCTCGGCATGGCGGTGGCGGATCCCGCCCTCTTCCCCCACCCCCAGCTCGGCCGGGCCCTGGCCAGCTGCATGCGTCGGCTCGACCCCTTCAGCACGGTGGCAGACCTTCCCCCCGGCAACGAGGCGCTGCGCCGCGCCATCGCCCAGCGTTATGCCGGTGACGGGCTGGCGGTCGACCCCCAGCAGATCATCATCACCACAGGCGCCATGGAGGCGCTCTCCCTCGGCCTGCAGGTGCTGACCGAGCCGGGGGACTGGGTGGTGGTGGAGACCCCCACCTTCTACGGCGCCCTGCAGGCCATGGAGCGGCTGAAACTGAACGCGGTGGAGATCCCGGTGATCCCGGGGGTCGGTATCGATCTGGCGCTGCTGGCCGAGGCGCTGGCCCAGCGCCCTATCAAGGCGTGCTGGCTGATGGGCAACGTGCAGCACCCGCTCGGCCATACGATGCCGGATGGACACAAGCAGGCGCTGATGGCGCTGCTCAACGCGCATGAAGTGCCGCTGGTGGAGGACGACGTCTACGCCGAGCTCTATTTTGGCCGCGAGCGGCCTCGCCCCATCAAGTATTGGGATGCGCGTGGCGAGAGCCTGCTCTGCAGCTCGTTTTCAAAGTGCCTGGCACCGGGCTTTCGGGTCGGCTGGGTGGTGGCCGGCCGCCACGCCGAGCGGGTGCAGCGACTGCAGCTGATGTCGACCCTCTCCACCAATGTGCCGAGTCAGCTGGCGCTCGCCGACATGCTGCTCAACGGCGGCGTCGATGCCCACTTTCGTCGCCTGCGCCACACCCTGGCCCAGCGCCAGCAGCAGATGCGGGCGGCCCTGCTGCGCCTCTTCCCGGATGAGGTGCGCATCAGCGCACCCGATGGCGGTCACTTCCTCTGGCTGGAGTTTGACCCTCGCATGGACAGTCGTTCACTGCACGCCCAGGCGCTCAGTTGCGGCTTCTCGCTGGCGCCCGGCGCCCTCTTCTCCAGCCAGGGGATGCACAACCACTGCCTGCGCCTCAACAGCTCACATCCCTGGAGCCCGCAACAGGAAGCCGCCCTCGCCCGGCTGGTCGAGCTTATCCATCAGCAACTGGCCGTCGTCCCAGCCAAAAACAACAAGGCCCCGTAACGGGGCCCGACTGGCTTGCCCGGCTTGAGCAGGCTATCTGGCATAAATTTCCGACTGGCGCGTGAACCCCAGGGATTCGTAGAGTGCCTTGGCTCGTTCGTTGAACGACATCACCTCCAGCCGGATCTGGTGGGCACCGTGCGCCTTGCCCCAGTCATCGCAATGGGCGATCAGCGCCTTGCCTATGCCTCGGGATCTGTGGTTTTCGTCAACCACCACTGAGCCGATGCGGCAGATGGGCTGCTTGCTGAGAAACGGGATGGTTTCGTTGATGTCGATGCGCGCAGTCAAAAAGCCCACCACGGCGCCCTCCTGCTCGGCAACGCAAAACAGTCGCCCTTCGCTGCCGATGGCATTGAGCAGAAAATCCCGCTCCTGCGGTGATGGCGGACAGAACACCTCGGGGGCATGTTCAAAGTGGATCAAGCCTATCTGCCGATTCAGCTCGAGAATGGCGTCGATATCCTGCTCGGTTGCCTTGCGTATCTCCAACATGTGCTCCTTGCTCTGGTGTTGGCTTACAGGTGGGGTCGTCCATCCTCTTTGAGATGGGCGAGAGACCCATCATAGTGGGAGTCAGCGGCAACAAAAAGGGTCAATCGTATCCTGTCATGGCCGATGGCCGGTCTCGCTGCTGGCAACAACAACGCCCCGTGACGGGGCGTTATGGCTATTCCCGCTAAGGCGTCAGCTCGGGGATCCCAGCTGGGCCACCTGCCGCTCGATACTTCCCTTGAGGTTGTCATCGAGTTTCAAGGCCCGCGCCAGCTCATCCAGATAGCCGCGTTCCATGAAATGGTCCACGTCGATGGCGAGCAGGGAGGCGAGGTAGACCTCGGTGGCCTGCTCCATGTCGGTCACATCCCGGGCCAACGCCTGCGGATCCAGGGGACGGGCCAGCTCGGCGTCAATCCAGCGCGCCGCATCGCTTTGGCCCTGCTCGGTCAGGTAGTCCTGGATCTTCTGGCGCTCGGCGGCGTCGATATGGCCGTCGGCCCGGGCCGCCGCCACCATGGCGCGCACCAGCAGGGTGGCACGCGCATCCAGCGCCTGACCCTGCAGGGTATCGAGGGACTGGGCAGGTTGGGCGGCCCCGCTCTGCTGGGCCTGCCAATCCTGATAGAGCTTGTAGGCGAGGCCGCCGAGGGCCGCCGCGCCGCCTACCGCCGCCACCTTGCCGCCATACTTGCGCACCTTCTTGTTGCCAAGCAGCAAGGCCATGGCGCCGGCAGCCAGGCCGCCCTGCGCCATGCCCTTCATCTGCGACTTGCGGCTGTCGCCGCCTTCGTTGAGCCAGCCCTTGCCAGCGCCCATTAATTGCTCCAGCATCTGTTTCATAAGACCTCCGCTTTGCATGATTTTCCATGCTGGGCCGCGCCCACTGAACTCAAGGTGAATGGATGCCACTGCCACGCCTGTTTCTGCTGACCCTGCTGACCCTGACGGCGTTCGCCGCCAACTCTGTGCTCTGCCGTCTTGCCCTGTTTGAAGAACGGATGGATCCGGCCCTGTTCACCCTGCTGCGGCTGACCAGTGGCGCCCTGGTGCTGCTCCTGCTGTGCCGGGCCCGTCAACCGTCGCCTCGCCAGGGAGACTGGGGCGGCGCCCTGGCCCTCCTCGTCTACGCTGCCGCCTTCTCCTTTGCCTATCTCACCCTGACCACGGGCACTGGCGCCCTGCTGCTGTTTGCCGCCGTTCAGCTCAGCATGCTGGCGCCCCCTCTGCTGCGCGGGGAGTCTCTGCCACGGCGCCAGTGGGCCGGTCTGCTGCTCGCCATGGCGGGGCTGGTACTGCTGCTGTTGCCCGGTATCCGGGCGCCAGATCCCCTGGGCGCGGCCCTGATGATCGCGGCCGGCATCGCCTGGGCCTGCTATACCCTGCGGGCATCGCGTTTTGCCGATCCGGTCGCCGCCAATGCCGGCCACTTCCTGCGCGCCAGCCTGCCGGCCAGCCTCCTTTATCTGCTGCTGGGTCAGCTTGAGGCCAGCCCGGCCGCCATCGGCTATGCCCTGGCCTCGGGGGCTCTCGCCTCCGGCCTGGGCTATTCACTCTGGTACAAGGTGCTGCCCCAGCTGGGGCGCACCCTGGCCGCCAGCGTGCAGTTGCTGGTGCCCCTGCTCGCGGCGCTGGCCGGTCTCATCTGGTTGGATGAGTCCTGGTCACTGCGGTTGTTATTGTCATCACTGGGCATTCTGGGGGGCATAGCCCTGGTCATAGCGGGACGCCCCCCTTCAGGAGACAAGCCATGAAAATTGCCATACTGCTGCTCGGTTGCAGCCTCTCGGCCAGCCTGCTGGCCGCGGTAGAAGACAGGGAAGCCCAGCAGGCCAAACTGGATGCCGCCTGCCAGCAAGCCCAGCAACAGCTGGTCGAACAGGGCAAGCAACAGCGGATCGACGCCTGCATCAAGGCGGGTGGCAAGGCCGCAAAATGCGAGCAGGAGTTCGCCAGCTTCGGCCAGCGGGAGGGCAACAAGCGGCCCGATCTCAACAGCCTGCCCCCCTGCCAGCAGGCCGATGCCTATCGCAAGAGTTACCGTCAATGAACCCGGCCCCTGGAGAGAACCTGACCCCACCCCGCGAGCTGACCCTGCAGTTTCTGGCCGAGCCCGCCGACGTCAACTTTGGCGGCAAGGTACACGGCGGCATGGTGATGAAGTGGATCGATCAGGCAGGTTACGCCTGCGCAGCCGGCTGGTGCGGCGGCTATGCGGTCACCGTCTACGTGGGGGGGATCCGCTTCCTGCGCCCCATCCAGATAGGCCAGCTGGTGGAGGTACACGCCCAGGTGATCCACACAGGCACCACCAGCATGCACCTGGCGGTGGATGTCTACAGCCGCCACCCGGCCAGCCGGGAGCGCCACAAGACCACCCACTGCATCATCATCTTCGTGGCCATGGACGAGACGGGCACACCGACCCCAGTGCCCCAGTGGCAACCTGTCTCGGCCGCCGATCGGCAGTTGCAGCAGTACGCCAAAAAGCTGATGGCCCTGCGCGAGGAGATAGACAAAGAGATGCGCCAGCACCTCTGAGCCGGATCGCCCGTGACACGGGGCCGATCCCTATCCGGGTGCGGCTCTGTATAATGGCGTTTTGCCCATTACGGAGTCTGTCATGTCACTGGAAAATGCCCCACCCGAGGTCAAGCTCGCGGTGGATCTCATCGAGCTGCTGGAGACCAACCGGATCGATCCAGCGCTGGCCCTGGCGGCACTGGCCATCGTATCCGAGGACTATCAACGCAAGCTGAAAGAAGGCAAGGATTGCTGAGCGCGGCAGCGCTGCCGCCCCACCCCGCACAGGAGGTACCATGACAGGCCCTATCCGTTTCGAAACCGGCCGCCCCATGCTGTTTGGCGGCCTGCGCCGTCATCATGCCTTCGCCCACGCCGACTTCGGTGGCCAATGGCGTGACTTCAGCGCCCTGGGCCCGTTGCCGGGCCAGCTGGGCGAGCATGCCTATGGCGTCATCTGCGGCGTGACCGCCACCCAATGCGAATACATGTGCGCGGTGGAAGTCGCCGCGCTGGAGGTGCTGCCCAAGACCCTGGGGCGAATGCGCATCGAACCCCAGACCTATGCCGTCTTCCTGCATCAGGGGCATGTCTCGACCATGCCGAATACCTGGCAGCAGGCGCTGGACTGGCTGGCGCAGTCCGGTTACCAGTCTGCCCACAAGCCCGATTTCGAACGCTATGGCGCGGCCTTTGACCCGCACACCGGCAGCGGCGAGGTCGAGCTCTGGCTCGCCGTGCTGCCGCGCCAGGCCATGGCCTGAGGCTGGTCCCTCGACAGCTAGCCCAACCATTCAGGCAGGCCCCATAACTTGGTCGCACAGGCTGATGAGGGCCTCGCCGAGGCGAGTCAGCGGCTCGCCGCGCTCCGCCCCCAAATGCAGTGCCAGCTCCACCGGCGCCACCGCCGGCCAGTGGCTCAGCTCCCGCTGATCCGGTTGCAGCAGCCGTCTTGGCAACAGACTGACCCCGATCCCCGCACTCACGGCCCCCTGCAAACTGGCGAGGCTGGCGCTGACATAGGCGATGCGCCAGCGCAGCCCCTGTCCATCGAGCGCCTCGGTGATCTGCCGCCGATAGAGCCCCTCGCTCGGGAACACCACCAGCGGCAGGGGATCCCGCTCGCTGGCGGGCCAGTCGCGACTGTCGACCCAGGCCAGGGGTTCACGCCAGCTGGCGCGCGGCGCCCCCTGCCCCCGCGCCTGCTTGACCAGCGCCAAGTCCAGCTCGCCAGCCTCGAACCGCTGCCAGATCTCGTGGCTGAGGCCGCTGTGCACCTCCAGCCGTACCTGCGGATGGTCGCGGGCAAAGGCCGCCAGCACAGGGGCCATGGCGCCGGCGGCAAAATCCTCCGGCACCCCCAGGCTCAGTTGCAGGCTCCCTTCGGTCACCTGCTCCTCGGCCTGCATCAGCAGCGCCAGGATGCGGCGAGCCAGCCCCAACAGCTTTTCACCCTCCGTCGTGGTCACCACCTGGCGGCCGGAGCGGTCAAGCAGCGGGCAGCCGAGCTGCTGCTCGAGGCGTCGCATCTGCTGGCTGATGGTGGACTGGGTCAGGTGCACCCGCTCACCGGCGCGGGTGAAGCTGCCGGTGTCGACGATGGCGACGAAGCTGCGTAGCAACAGGGGATCCAGCATGGGGCACTCCATTTACAAAACCACTGAATGCCATTCTATCATTTAATTTCCCCATGACTGGATCCCCCGCTAGGCTGGTCTGCTCCCCTCATTGGCTCAAGGTCTCTCTCATGTCCCATACCCCTGTCGACCCCACAGGCACTCGCCTTGCCCCTTCGCTGACCGCCCTCACGGATCCCGCCCATCAAGGGTGGCTGGAGCAGGCGTTGCAGCTGGCCCTTTGCAACCGCCGGCAGGGTGGTCGCCCCTTCGCCGCCCTGCTGGTGCACGATGAGCGGCTGGTAGCGAGCGCCGTCAACGCCATGCATCTGGACGGCGATCCCACCCGCCATGCGGAGCTGGAGGCCCTGCGCCAGGCCAGCCAGGCGGGGCCGCTGGCGGGGGCCATCGTCTATGCCAGCGGTCACCCCTGCCCCATGTGCCTGAGCGCCCTGGTGATGAACGGCATTGCCGCCGTCTATTACGCCTTCGACAATCAGGATGCGGCCCCCTTCGGCTTTGACAGCACATCGAGCTATGACAAGCTGCGACTGCCCCTCAAGCCGCCCCCCCTGCCCCTCATCAAGCTGCCGAGCTCCATCAGCGCCGCCTGCCTCTATGGCGATGAGGCTCCCAGGCCGCAGGCGGAGCCGACTCATGAGTAAGGGCCTGCCCGCCGGTGCCGCCTCCGATGGCAAGCAGGCACTGGCCCTGCTGGTGCTGGTGATCCTGATTGGCCTCAACCTGCGCCCCTTTCTCACCGCCATTGGCCCCCTGAGCCGCGACATTGCCGACGCGCTGGCGCTGGGCATGGATACCCTGGCCTGGCTGACCCTGCTGCCACTCTGGCTTATCGGGGTCGGCGTGCTGATCACCCCTGGCCTGCGTCGTCTCACAGGCCCGCGCCAGCTGCTGGGGGCCGCCCTCTTGCTGCTGGGGATGGGCAATGCCATGCGCTTCGATGCCCAGAGCGGCGCCCTGCTGATCGCCAGCGCGGCGCTCTGTGGCCTGGGTTCGGCGCTGGTGCAAGGGGTGCTGCCCGGCCTTATCAAGCAGCGCTTCGCCCACAAGGTGCCGCTGGTGATGGGGATCTTCTCCGCCTGCATGATGGGAGGCGGGGCGCTGGGAGCCAGCCTCACCCCGCAGCTGGCGGCGAGCCTCGACTGGTCGCGGGCGCTGGCGCTGTGGAGCCTGCCGGTGCTGCTGGCCATGGTCTGGCTCATCTGGCGGGTACGGCTGCCAGGCGCCGCCGCGATCGCAATTCCCCACGGCGAGCAGCGGCTTATTGCCCTGCCCCGCAGCTGGCTGCTGATCGGCTGCTTTGGCATCATCAACAGCGGCTACGGCATAGTCGTCGCCTGGCTGGCACCCGCCTACATGGCGCAAGGGTGGAGCGCCCAGCAGGGAGGCGAGCTGGTGGCCTGGCTGGCACTGGCCCAGACCGCCAGCGGTCTCGGCCTGCCACTGCTGGCGGCCCGCAACACAGACCGGCGTCCCTGGATGGGGTTGGCGATTGTCATGCAACTGGCGGGATTTGGCGGCCTCTGGCTCGCCCCACAAGCCGCCCCCATCCTCTGGTGCATGCTGTGCGGCGCAGGGCTCGGCGGCAGCTTCTCCCTCATCATGGTGATAGCGCTGGATCACCTGCCCGACCCGCGCCGCGCCGGCACCCTCAGCGCCCTGATGCAGGGATTTGGCTTCATGCTGGCAGCGACCGGCCCCTGGGTGGCCGCCCGCCTCCATCACCTGAGTGGCGACTTCGCCGCTGCCTGGCAGTGGCAGCTGGGAGGCCTGCTGCTGATGAGCCTGCTGGTGCTGCGCCTCGATCCGCGCGGCTACCCCAGCGCCATGAAGCTGGCCACACCGTCTCCCGCACCCACCTCCATCAACTGATCTGCACTCGCCTCCTCTTTCCCGGATGAGGAGGCAAACTCACCGCCCTCCAGCCCCTACCCATCCCTTGCTCGCTTTCCTGTATCGGGCCAGCTGAGAAAATCATCAGCAACAAGCTACATATCCATTTGATTTATAACACATTAAGCCTTCCCATATGGAGGGTTGTGCTGCCGTCTGAGCCCATTAAGGTAAGGCACTCAGACGAGAATTAATCTCGTTTCTTCTGACAGGGAAGAGGCTGTATTCATCAAGGAGGAGAACGCCACGAGCCAGTGGCTTTGATATCACTCAAAGGAAATCACATGCAGACAAACACAAAATGGGCTTCTCTACTCGGTGGCTTGGCCATGCTAGGTGGTGCCATCTCACCGGTCATGGCCGAAGAGTAATTCAACCTGTGGCAGGAGTGCGCCACCCGTTGCACTCTGGATCTGGCTCAGGGGGTTCGCGCCAGCCAGCTCGATCTCACCGGCCTGCTGGGTGAACAGGCAGAATCCGGGGTACTGCACTACTCCATGGTATTGGAGGAAGGGGGAGACAGCCTCAAGCTGGCCATCGGCAATGCGCTGACCCTGCGCACGGATGGCACCACCATCACCCTGACCAGTCCCACCGCAGGCAAGGGCCCGCGCACATACAGCTATACCCGCCAGGGACGCGGCAACTGGTCGCTGCATTGGCTGGTCCCCGTCGGCGACGATGCCCCCGCCAGCATCAAGGTCTTCTTCCACGAGCTGGATGCAGGATCCGAGGTGAGCCATATCTCCCCCATCTACAGCATTGAAGTGAGCGACGACCTGCTGCGCAGCATGGCCAGCAACTCTACGCTCTTCGTCAGGCACGTGGAAAACAATCAGATCAATCGCACCCTCACCCTCAGTGCAGCCGGTGTCGGCTTCGTGGCGGCGCCCACCCAGCACAGTCGTCAGAAGCGCTGGAGCGAGTGGCACACCGGCAAGGTGTTGTGCCTGCTGGATCCGCTGGATGCGGTCTACAACTACCTGTCTCAGCGCACCTGCAACCTGGGCGATACATGGGAAGGCAAGGTCTACCGGGTATTGGCCGGTGCGCCCGCCTCTCACGACACCCATATCGTGCCGACCGCCATCAGTCATCGTCTGCACTTTGCCAAGGGAGACGGTCTGGCGGCCCTCACCACTCATCAGGTTTGCGCCATACCGCTTGAATCCCTGGCCAGAAGCCGTCAACCCAGAGGCTGGGAAGAGCTCAGCCAGTGCGGCTATCCGGTCCACAATCTCATCACCCTCTATCTGCTGACCCGCCTGCCATGGTCCCAGCTTGATACTGTGATCACCCAGGCGCTGGCCAACACCACACCCGAAGATGGCGAAACGCCCCAGGGGCAGCTGGCGCAAGCCATTCGGGAAAACCCGGCCCAGGCACGGCTGGCCCTGAGCATGGCGGCCGCCCAGAGCGATGCCTTCACCCACCAGCGTGCGGGCAATACCCAACAGCAGGCAGCCAGCGCCGACGTGGTCAATCTCACCTGCCCCGCCGCCGATCTTAACTGCCTGGCGCCGGCCGACAGTGCCGATGCCCTGCAGGAGCGGGATTATCCGAATGGTGCCAGCTTCCTGGGTGAAGGGGACGAGGTCAGCTTCAGCACGGCCGGTACTCGCAACTGGTCGGTGCCCCGCCTGGATCAGGCCCATCGCCAGCTGCTGGCGCGCGGTTACCTCTTCGTCGGCTATCACGGCACCTTCCTTGAAGCCGCCCACAGCATAGTGTTTGAGGGGGTTCATGAACGGGATCAATCCTCGATCGCCCCCTGGCAAGGCTTCTATGTCGCTGGCGATCCGGCCCTCGCCTATGGTTACGCCCAGGATCAGGAAGCGGATGCCCGTGGCCGCATCCGCAATGGCGTGCTGCTGCGGGTGTATGTGCCGCGCGCCGCGCTGCCCCGCCTCTATGCGACCCAGCAGACACTGGCCGATCCCGGCGCCGTTGATGAGGTCAGTCGCCTGATTGGTCACCCCTTGCCACTGCAACTGGACGCCATCACAGGACAGGAAGAAGAAGGCGGGCGCCTCGAAACCATATTGGGATGGCGCCTGGCGGAGCAGGCAGTGGTGATCCCCTCCACCATACCAACGGATCCGCGCAACGTCGGCGGCGATCTGGATCCTGCCAGCGTGCCTCAGGAAGAGAGTGCTATCAGCACCTTGACTGATTACGTCACCCAGCCTCGCGACGAACTCTGAATCGCGGTTCATCAATACAAAAACACCGGCCTGTAGCCGGTGTTTTTCGCTGTCAACGCGGGGAATGAGAGGGCGCTTAGCGCCCCTTCTTCTGCCGCCCACCCTGGCCGGCGCGTGGTTTGGCTGCGGCCGGTTTGCCGCCCTTGTTGGGGGCCCCTTTGCCTGCGGCGGCTTTTCCAGCGCCGCCTTTGTTGGCAGCCCCTTTACCGGATCCGACCTTGCCCACCGGGCTCTTCTTCTCGAAGGCTTCCGGGCCCGGCACATTGGGGCGGCCGCCTATCTCGTGGTCATCATCCCGGCGCGGCTTCTTGCCTTGCGCCGCTTTGCCGGTTTGAGCAACAGCGGCTTTGGCCACCTTGGGCTTGTCGCCTTTGGCTGGTTTCACCTCGGAGGAGGAGTCCTCGATCAGCTTGAACAGCTCGATCAGCTCATCATCGGTCAGATCCCGCCACTCGCCCACCGGCAACCCCTTGAGGCTGACGTTCATGATGCGGATGCGCTCGAGCTTGGTCACCTCGAAGCCGAAGTGTTCGCACATGCGGCGGATCTGGCGATTGAGCCCCTGCACCAGGGTGATGCGAAACACGAAGGGCGCCTCTTTCTTCACCTTGCACTTCTTGGTGACGGCGCCGAGGATAGGCACCCCAGCCGCCATCCCGCGCACAAACTCGTCGGTCACCGGCTTGTCGACGGTCACCAGGTACTCTTTCTCGTGATCGTTGCCCGCCCTCAGTATCTTGTTGACCAGATCGCCGTGGTTGGTCAGGAAGATGAGCCCCTGAGAGTCCTTGTCGAGCCGCCCTATGGGGAAAACGCGGGTGCTGTGGTTGACGAAGTCGACGATATTGTCCTTCTCGCCCGCCTCCGTGGTGGAGACTATGCCCACCGGCTTGTTGAGCACGATGAAGACCAGGCTGTCGGCTTCCCGCGCCTCGATCACCTGACCATTGACCTTGACCAGATCCCCGGCAAACACCTGATCACCGATCCCGGCCCGCTTGCCATTGATAAAGACCTGGCCCTGCTCGATGAAGCGATCGGCCTCACGGCGCGAGCAGATGCCGCTCTCGCTGATGTATTTGTTCAGGCGCATGGATTCATCAGCCAGCATGAGTCACCTGCCACAGGCCGATAGCCCCATCCAGTTGCGCGGTTGCCGGTTCCGGCCAGGCCGGGGAGGCTGTCTGCTGCATCAGCCGATTCACTACGTCAAAGTTCTGCATACCATTCCATCTTCAAAAAGGCCAAGGCCAGCTTAACCATCAAAAAACGCCGCTACAGTAGCATATTGCCCCGTCCAGCACGCCGGATACTTGCCATCCACGGCGACGCGCCGCAGCAAAATGTGCGTGGCGTCATGCCATTATGAAGCCGCACCGCTGGCGCCTTGCTCCGCGCCCAACACGGCAAGGCCGGGATGCGGCCAAGAGAAAGGTTAAAAAATGGCGACCAGGGCGAGGCAGAAGAGCCTCCCATTTTCACCCTGAAAACATTCACGCCATATGCAACCGGCTTGCCCCCGTGCCCTGCGCCACCAATAACCACTTGCTATTTATTAACTTAAAATGCATAAAAAGATTTTCGTTGTCGCGAATTATCTTGCTGCAGCCATCCCGGTTTTCTGTGACTTTCGGCGGCCAACATAACAATCGTTGGCAAAGCAGACACAAAACCAAATCTTTGTCCGCATTCATCCCCAACACAAATCATAAATTTGGATGCACGGCATGCGCTTTTCTCTGGCAAGAGGCCAATTTCATCATTCACTACAGGAGTTACAGATGAGTCATTCCCTATCCCAGACGGATTTTCTGGCCCAGGTGGCCAGCCGCAACCCCCACCAGCCCGAGTTCATTCAGGCGGTGAGCGAGGTGGTCGCCTCCATCTGGCCCTATGTGGAACGCCACCCCCGCTATTTGCAGCACGGCCTGCTGGAGCGGCTGGTGGAGCCGGAGCGGCTGATCCAGTTTCGGGTGAGCTGGGTCGACGACCAGGGCCGGGTACAGGTCAATCGCGGCTATCGCATCCAGCACAGCTCGGCCATAGGTCCCTTCAAGGGCGGCATGCGCTTTCACCCCTCGGTGGATCTCTCGGTACTGAAATTCCTCGCCTTCGAGCAGACCTTCAAGAACGCCCTCACCACCTTGCCCATGGGCGGCGGCAAGGGCGGCAGCGATTTTGACCCCAAGGGCAAGAGCGAGGGAGAGGTGATGCGCTTCTGCCAGGCGCTGATGCTGGAGCTCTATCGCCACCTGGGGGCCAACACAGACGTGCCGGCCGGCGATATCGGGGTGGGCGGGCGCGAGGTGAGCTACATGGCGGGCATGATGAAGAAGCTCACCAACAGCGCCGAGTGCGTCTTCACCGGCAAGGGACTCTCCTTTGGCGGCAGCCTCATTCGCCCCGAGGCCACCGGCTACGGCCTGCTCTATTTCGCCCAGGCCATGCTGGCCCATCGCGATCAGTCACTGGCGGGCATGACGGTGTCAGTGTCGGGCTCGGGCAACGTGGCCCAATACGCCATCGAGAAAGCGATGGCGCTCGGCGCCCGGGTGATCACCGCTTCCGACTCCGGTGGCACAGTGTACGATCCGGATGGTTTCACCCCCGACAAGCTGGCTCGCCTGATGGCGCTCAAGAACGAGCAGCGCAAGCGGGTTGCCGATTATGCCCACGAGCTGGGGCTGGAGTTTTTGAGCGGCCGCACGCCCTGGCATCTGCCCACCCAGATTGCCCTGCCCTGCGCCACCCAGAACGAATTGGGGGAAGAGGACGCCGTCACCCTCATCGCGAACGGCGTGCAGCTGGTGGCCGAGGGGGCCAACATGCCGAGCAGCGCCGCCGCCATCAAGCTATTCCACGAGGCCCGGGTGCTATTTGCCCCGGGCAAGGCGGCCAATGCGGGGGGCGTGGCCACCTCGGGCCTCGAGATGAGCCAAAATGCCCAGCGCCTCTCCTGGAGCCGGGAAGAGGTGGATGCCCGCCTCAGGGAGATCATGACCAGCATACACGCCACCTGTGTCCGCTTCGGACAGGATGGCGAGGGCCATGTGAACTACGAGAGCGGCGCCAACATCGCCGGCTTCGTCAAGGTGGCCGATGCCATGCTGGCGCAGGGGGTCTGCTAGTTCAGCTCGGCTGACCAGGCTCAACACACAGCGCGGCAGCCCAGGGGCTGCCGCGTTTTTCATGGCCTTGCCACCTGCCATCGCCTGTACTTATCACCTTGTTTCCATTAGGCTTTAGACCATATTTCTGCATTCAAATCGCAGCGCTCATCCCGGCAGCCCGGCCCAACCTGTGCCGGCCCCCTCTTCATCGCCAAGGACAGTTTCATGCTGGCTCGTACCCGTCGCCTCCTTCGCCTCTCTCTGCTGACCCTGTTGCTGGCGCTGTTGCTCGGCTGGGGGGTGATCGCCTACCTCGCCTGGCAGGCGGCGCCGCTACAACTGTGGCACACCTTTGTGCCACCCGAACTCAGTGCCGAGGAGCTCGATAGCAGCGACTGGCAAGCCTATCTAACCCGCGAGCAGCAGTTGTTCAGTCTGGTGGAGCGGGAGGTGGTCGCCAAGACGCCGCCGGAGCAACAGCTGGCGGGCAATCGCTACTTTCAGGATGCGCCCATCAATCCCGCCCACTTTCGCGATAACTGGAACCGATCCTACCTGCTGCGCCCGGATGGCGAGGTGAAGGGGGTGGCCGTGTTCCTGCACGGCCTGACAGACTCCCCCTACAGTCTGCGTCACCTGGCCCAGCGCTATCGCGAGCAGGGCTTCATCGCCCTGGGCCTGCGTATTCCCGGCCACGGCACAGTGCCCGCCGGGCTGGTCAAGATGGAGTGGGAAACCTGGCTGGCGGCCACCCGACTGGCGGTACGCGAGGCCAGGGTGCTGGCCCCGGGCAAGTTGCCGCTGCATCTGGTGGGCTTTTCCAACGGCGGCGCGCTGGCGGTGAAATACGCGCTGGATGCGCTGGAAGACAAGACGGGCACCTTGGCAAGGCCGGATCGGCTGGTGCTCATCTCCCCCATGATAGGAGTGACCCGCTTTGCCCGCTTCGCCGGCCTGAAGGCGGTGCCCGCCCTGCTGCCCGCCTTTGCCAACGCGGCCTGGCTCGGCATCATGCCGGAGTTCAATCCGTTCAAATACAACTCCTTCCCGGTCAACGGGGCGCGCCAATCCTACCGGCTGACCCACGCCATCCAGCAGCAGGTGCGCCAGCTGGCAACCAGTGGCGAGCTGGCGGCATTTCCCCCGGCCCTCACCTTCCAGTCGGTGATGGACTACACGGTCAGCACCCGCTCCATCATCGCCGATCTCTACCACTTCCTGCCGGCCAACGGCAGCGAGCTGGTGCTGTTCGACATCAATCGCGGCTCTGTCTTCGGCCCCCTGATGAACAGCGCCTCCGAGCTGGCCCTGAGTCACCTGCTGCCGAGCCAGCCCCAGCCCTATCGGCTGACGGTAGTGGGCAACGAGGCGACGTCCCGTCCACAGACCCAGGCCAGCACCCTGGCCGCGGGCGGCGGGCCGCAGCAGATCCTGCCCCTTGGCATCGACTATCCCAAGGAGATCTACTCCCTCTCCCACGTGGCCCTGCCCTTCCCCATGGACGATCCCCTCTATGGCATGGCGCCACGCCCCGAGCAGATGAACCAGTACGGCATCAACCTGGGTGGCCTGGCCCTGCGCGGCGAGCGCGGGGTGCTGATCGTCAATCCCGGCACCCTCACCCGCACCTCTTCCAACCCCTTCTACCCCTATCTGCAGGCGCGGGTGATGGAGACGCTGGCGGCGCCAACCCAGCTCCCGTCAGCGGCCATGGGGCAGCCGGCACAGGTCGGCAACGAGCGCAGCGATGCCGACTATCGGGCCGACATAGACGCGTTTTTGGATGAAGCGGATACGCCGGACTCGCCCTTTTAGGGCGGTCGGCAGACAGTCAAGCGCGAGCCGTCAGCGGAGGGGCGTCATCCCCCCTCCAGAGGCAGCTGATTGCGATAGGGGCTGGCGGGTCCAAGCCATGGCAGGGCCCACAACATTCGCCGGCAGGGATAAGACCGCGCCATCAGGGATAGCGGCTGATCTCGACCAGGTTCTGATCCGGATCCAGGCAGTAGACGGATTCGATGGGCCCGCAGGCGCCGCTCTTGGTGACGGGCCCTTCGACTATCGCCACCCCGTGGCTGGCAAGCTGGGCGATGACCTGTGCCAGCGGCCAATGGGTGATGAGGCAAAGATCCCCCGCCCCCACCTGCGCCCGGTTGCGCGGCTCCTGCCCCGGCAGTTGCAGATTGATCTTCTGGTTGCCAAAGCGCAGCGCCCGGCGCCCCGCACCAAAGGTGATGGCCTCCATATTGAGCACCGAACTGTAAAACGCGACGGCCCGCTCTATGTCGCTCACCGTCAATACCAGATGGTCGATGTGGCTGATCATGGTTATCTCCTGGTTGTGGATGTGGCTGATGTGACCGGCATATGCCCATGAATGCTCGACGCTTTCCACAACCGTGGGCAACCCGGCAAGGAGGAGCAGATGTGTGTCGTGGCACGCACAGACAGGCCAAGTGAGTATGTTGTCAGATAAATCCGCCTCACTGCACCGCGGCGCACGCTTTGTCTCGCTGAGCCAGCAGGGTTTCATCATCACTGTCCATGGCCGCCAGAATGGCCTGATTACAGGCGCGTTCAGCCTGCCGGGCAGGATCCTGTTTGCTCTCGCGAATGTCGGCGATCATGGGGCGATAGCTGACTGACGCCGCGCAGTACATGGCGCGATACTGAGGTTGCTGCCAGTTACTCTCCTGGCGAGACAACTCGTCACACAGCTTGCCAAACAGGGCGGACGCCTTGACGGTGCATTGGCTGAAGCGTCGCGCATCCTGCTCGTAGCTGCGACAGACGCTTTTGGGCTGAAGCTGCCAGAACTGGAAGACAAAGGGGATCTGCTCCCCCTCATACTCCACCACCAGCGACTTGGGCTCAGCGCCATAAATATCCGATACCTGCTGCTGCACCAGATTGAGATAGGCCGAAAAAAGATAAGAAACCGGATCCATCACCACCTCCCTGTGGTTGTTATGGCATGCTCCACGATATGGCGATCCCTTCACCACATACATTCACCGCCTAAGACGAAAGAGCAAAAACTAGCCTACTGATTTATTTACAAAAATCCATTGATTGCGCGCACATTATAGTGAGATGCCAACTGAATAATGGTGTCGTTTGGATTAAGATGCAGACCGATATAATGCAATCCGGATGAAACCAACCCTATCGTGTAAAACGGTTAAGGGTGGCGCCATCGGCATTGCGTCCTGAATGATAGGAGTCGGTCTTGAGCGGCAATTGGACGGAAGAAGAGTTAAGAGCGACGGTAGCGGCTTACATGGAGATGCGCTCGAAAGAGTTAAACGGTATCCCCTTCGTTAAAAAGCATCATTACGCCGAACTCGCCAATCAGTTCGGCCGCACCGAGAAGGCATTCGAGTATCGAATGCAGAATATCTCCTACATCTGCTCCTTGATGGGCCTAGCCTGGATCTCAGGCTTAAAGCCTGCCAAAAACGTGGGCCCGCATAATGCGCCTATCATAGAGCGCTTAATCTGTGAACTCGACGGCCAGCCTTATACGGGGCGGGCCGAGTTTGAACACAGGGTCATCCGTTACAAGGCCAAACCAGCGCTGCCCATGCCTGAGGGGATCCAGGAGCCGACCCAGAGCTACGCCACCACAACCAGTTATGTGAGGGATCCGCAGGTAAAAGCCTGGGTACTCATGATGGCGGCACAGAAGTGCGAAGGCTGCGGTAACCTGGCGCCCTTTATCACGGCCACCGGGGAACCCTTTCTGGAGGTGCATCATCTGCGAACCTTGGCGGAAGGGGGCTCGGATAGGGTCAGCAACACGGTAGCGCTCTGCCCCAATTGCCACCGCGAGCTGCACTATGGCGCCAATAAGGCGCAGAAACGTGAAGCCCTCTACCAACAGCTGTCCCGGCTGGTGCGAGAATAAAGCCCCTTCCAGCACTCAAAAAAAACGGCTCGCCAGTGGCGAGCCGTTTTTGTCGGGGTTAGCAGGCGATCCGCTCGATGCGGCCGCCGCTGAGTTTGAAGAAGGCATCCTGCGGCAGCTCTTGTGACCAGGTGGTGGTGTAGTCGAGATCGGCATAGGCGCCCCGCAGCATGGCGCCGAACAGGCCGTGGGAAACCACGATGGCGCGCTCGGCAATGCGCTCATCCTGCAGCCAGCTCCGGGCCCGGCGCTGTATGCTCTCAAAACTCTCGCCCTCGGGAGCCTGCAGATACCAGTCGGGTTGATCGAGGTCTAGCTCGGGGTGGGCCGCCAGCAGCTCGGGCACCCGACGACTCTCCCACTCCCCCATGTCCAGCTCCACCAGCCGCTCGTCCCAGACGATGCGCTCGCTATCGAACCCAAGCTGTTGGCACACCAGTTGCGCCGTCTGCCGCGCCCGACCGAGCGGGCTGGCATAGAGGGTCCAGCGTGCGGCGTCATCCAGCAGGTCGTGCAGGCGAGCGCCCATGGCGGCGGCTTGCGCCTCCCCCTTGGCGGTCAGATCCGAGTTGCAGCGCCCCTGCAGCCTCAGCTCGGCGTTATAGCGGGTTTGGCCGTGGCGCAGCAGATAGAGGGTGCGAGGCATGGTTTCTCCAGCAAGTTGAGATAGACGAAAGGGCAGATGATAACAGATGAGCGGGGCGATGGAGACTCAGCTGGCAGCAAGGGGCGGGCAAACGGGTCAGGGCTGACCCGGTTCCTGCCACGACGTTCAGGCTGGACGGGCTCAGCCTTTCTTGATTTCACGCAGATAGCGGTAGATGGAGTGCACCGAGATGTCGAGCTGGCGGGCGGCTATCTGGGCACTGTCTTTGAGCTCGAAGATCCCCAGATCATGCAGCTGGTTGACCATGACCCGGGTCTTCTGGGATGGCGGCACTGCGTCGTTGCCACGCACCTCGGCACTGACTGTGTCTATGGTGCTGTTGAGGGCCTCGTCTATGTTGCGGGCGAACACTTCCGGCGTGCCGCTCGGCTCATGGTGCTGCATGCACTCTGGCATCATGGTGCGCAGCACGGATTGCAGCGGGGCGTCCATGTCGGTGTTGATGCAGAGCAGCCCTATGGCCTGCCCCTCGCCGTTGCGAATGACGGTGGTGAGGGAGCGCAACGTCTTGCCGGTGGCGCACTTGGTCATGTAGGGGCTGGAGATATCCTGCCCGCTCTTGAGCTTCATCATCGCCAGGTTGGTGATGGGGGCCCCGACACTGCGGCCCGTGATATGGCCGTTGGCAATCTTGATGATGGCAGGATTGCGCACATCCAGGCTGTGCAGCAGCACCTCGGTGTGCTGGCCATACATGGCGGCTATGCCGTCCACTATGATCTCCATCGCCTTGAGGATCTCGAAGTCAGTCGGGGTCAACTCTTGCAGTTTCATGGGGGCCTTCATGGTAGTGCTGCTGCCCGTCACCGGCAGCAGCCAGGTCGCGTGATCAAGCAGACATGATGTCGATAATGGTGGTGTCTGTGGCAGACATGCCGTCTTTTACCATCTGCCCGATATTTTTGATAGTTTGCTCGACATCGTGCGAGACGATCCCCTGCCCCGACACCGAATGGCTGTTGATGGCCATCAGGAAGCCGCGCACGGCCGCGCCGGAGGAGGTGCTCACCTTCATGGCGCAGGAGGCTTTCGCCCCGTCACACACCATGCCGGCGCTGTCGCTCAGCACGTTCTGGATGGCGTGACAGGATTGCGCCAGGCTGCCGCCCGCCAGATAGACCATGGCCATGGCGGCGGCCGCGCTGGTGACAGTGTTGCCACAGAACGCCGACAAGGGCGGATAGTGGGACTTGATGTAGATGGCCCCCAGGTGGCTCATGATGAGGGCCCGCGCCAACTGCTCCTCGCTGGCGCCGTAACGCTCGGCGATCACCACCACGGGGATGGTGGCGGCTATGCCCTGGTTGCCGCTGCCGAAGTTGCTCATGGCCGGCAGGCTGGCGCCCCCCATGCGGGCGTCGGAGGCGGCGGCGGTACGCATCACTATGCGGTTCATCACATCCTCACCGATGAAACCGGCGCTGATGCTCTTTTGCATGGTGCGACCTATCTCCAGGCCATAGGGGTGATTCATCCCCTCGTCGGAGAGCTTGCCGTTGAGCTCGGAGGCCTGGAGGATGAAGCGGATCTGCTCAAATTCCACCTGGGTAGCGAACTCATGGATGGCGGCGATGCTGATGTCGACGCCGTCACAGATGGCGCCTGTGGCCCCACGCTGGCTCTGATCGGCGGTGAAGGTCACCTCGCCGTCGCGGCGCTGCTCGACGATGCGGGTATGGCCGCCGCACAGGGTCACGTCGGCGCTGTGCTCCTCCCCCTTCTCATCAGCGCCGAACACACTCACGCGGCAGTAGATGAACTCGGGCGCCTCGGTGCGGCTGACCTGGACGCCACCGGCATCGATCAGGGTCTGGGCACGGGCAACCTGCGCCGGGGTGATGGCGGCCAGCACCTCCAGTCCGGCATCGGCATCGCCGCCGATGGCACCGGCGGCCGCGGCTATGGCCAGCCCTATCTTGCCGGTGCCGGGCACATAGACCCCCATGGAGTTCTTGTAGAGATTATCCGACACCGCGACCTCGATGCGCCGGACTTCACAGCCCAGTTGCCGAGCGGCGACGGCGGCGGCATAAGCCGCGGCGATGGGCTCGGTACAGCCCAGCGCCGGTTTGACAACCTGTTGAATAATCTGCAGATACTGCTGCCATGCTTGCTTCATTGCGGGGACCTTTTTATCAGCATTAACGGGCGATGTGGGCGATCGCTTCGATTTCAACCTTGACGCCCATCGGCAGATCCTTCACTGCAAAGCAGCTGCGGGCCGGGCAATCTTGCTGGAAGTAGTCTTTGTAGACGGCGTTGAACTGGGCAAAATCGCCGATCTCCGCCAGATAACAGGTGGTCTTGAGCACCGTATCCAGGCTGCCACCGGCCGCTTCCAGCACGGATCTCAGGTTTTCCAGCGATTGGCGGGTCTGGGCTGCGATCCCCCCCTCCACCACGCCGCCCTGCTGCTTGCACACCGGCAGCTGGCCTGAGGTAAAGATGAGGTCGCCATAGGCGGTGCCATGGCTGTAGGGACCGATGGCATCGGGTGCTGCGGCTGATGTGATGATGGTTTTCATATGGCCTCCACTTACATTCAAATAATGTTGCACTTGTGCAATTTGTTTCATGCAACATTATTTGCTTTTAAAGCCATCCGTTCAACTATTTTATAAATTTAAAACCAGATTAGCGCGATAACGCCGCATTAACACAAACTGTGAGCGCCATTCCGATTTGAGCCGATGAGAGAAACCCGCCATTGTTTAGGGTTTTTTATTCAACTATATTTGCGCAAACAATCACTCACATAACAACAAGGTCAACCATGGACGCTCACAGCACGACACTCACCCGGCCCGCCATGGGCACGCTGGAATGGAAAGAAGCAGTTCGTTTTGACAGCACCGACTGGGGCTGGATCATCATGAGCATCGGCATGGCCATAGGCGCAGGGATCGTCTTTTTGCCGGTGCAGGTGGGGCTGATGGGCCTGTGGGTCTTCCTGCTGTCGGCGGTGATCGGCTACCCGGCCATGTACATGTTCCAGCGCCTCTTCATCAATACCCTGGCCACCTCGCCCGAATGCAAGGATTACCCCAGCGTCATCACCGGCTACCTCGGCAAGAACTGGGGCATGCTGCTCGGCGCCCTCTACTTCGTGATGCTGGTGATCTGGGTGTTCGTCTACTCCACCGCCATCACCAATGACAGCGCCTCCTTCCTGCAGAGCTTCGGGGTCACCCAACAGCTGCTCTCCGAGAACCCCTTCTACGGCCTGGTGCTGATCTGCGGCCTGGTGGCGCTGGCGTCACGCGGCGAGAACCTGCTGTTCAAGATCTCCACCTTCATGGTGCTGACCAAGATAAGTGTGGTGGCCGTGCTCGGCCTCATGATGGTCGACAAGTGGGACGCGGCCAACATCACCGCCATGCCGGCGGCCGGTGACTGGATGAAGGACGCCATCATAATGCTGCCCTTCACCCTCACCTCCATCCTCTTCATCCAGAGCCTGAGCCCCATGGTGATCTCCTACCGCTCGCGGGAGAAGTCGCTGGAAGTGGCCCGCTTCAAGGCGATGCGCGCCATGAACATCGCCTTCGGCATCCTGTTCGTGGTGGTCTTCTTCTACGCCGTCTCCTTCACCCTGGCCATGGGCCACGAGCAGGCGGTCAAGGCCTCCGAAGAGAACATCTCCGCGCTGGCCATGGTGGCGCAAGGCATGCCGGGCCAGACCCTCAAGCTCTTGAGCCTGACCCTCAACATCTTCGCCGTGATGACCGCCTACTTCGGCGTCTACCTGGGCTTTCGTGAAGCCTGCCAGGGGCTGGCGATGAACCTGCTGCGCCGCGTCATGCCGGAAGATCGCATCAACAAGGGGCTGGTGGGTCGCGGCATCATGCTGTTCACCGTGCTGCTCTCCTGGGGCGCCATCGTGCTCAACGCCCCCGTGCTGAGCTTCACCTCCATCTGCAGCCCCATCTTCGGCATGGTAGGGTGCCTGATCCCGGCCTATCTGGTCTATCAGGTGCCGGCGCTGCACAAGTACAAGGGCGCCTCCCTCTACGTCATCATAATCACCGGCCTGCTGCTGTGCGTCTCGCCCTTCCTGGCGTTCAACTGACCCACCGCCAACCGGGCCGCGCGGCCCAATGTTCAACCAATAACGGGCCACCCTCTGGGTGGCCCGTTTGTCTGACTCATACAGCCCCGCCCTGCCCCGAAAAAGCCAAGGGGATCACAACTTGCACCCCAGTCTCACCGGACCTCGCCGGCTAAGGGTAATATCCAGCCATCGCGGTACACACCCGCCACTTCGGGTATCGAGGCTTCACATGAAATGGATTTTCACCCCGGCCATCCGGCTGGGCAATCAGCTCTCCTTCAAATACAAGTTCCTGCTCTGGTCCTGCCTGATGCTGTTGCCGCTGGCCTACAGCATGACCAACCTGCTGGGGCGATTGCAGGATGACAACAACCTGGCCCGCAGGGAGCTGGCGGGCGTGGTCAAGCTGGCCCCTGTCCCCGCCATCGAGCAGGCGCTGCTGACCCATCGCAATCTGGTCACCCGCCACGCCTATGAGCAGGCCCCGGCCACCGAGGAGGAGGTCAAGGCGGCGGCCCGGGCCGTGGAGGCGAGCCTTGCCGCCTTCGTCGAGACCAAACAGAGCAACCCCGCCTTCGACGCCCTGGCGCAAGGCTGGTCAAGCCTGCAAAGCGAGGCGCTCACCCTGGAGGTGGAGCAGAGCAACCTGCGCCACGACAAGCTGCTGACCGAGGTGCGCCACCTCTACAAGAGCACCACGGCCGCCAGCAGCCTGATCCAGGATCCTGCGCTCGGCACCTACTACATGGTGATCCTGGCCAGCGAGCGGCTGCCCCAATTGCGCGATCTGCTGGCCCAGGTGCGGGACAGGGCCGCCACCATAGCCGACTTCGGCCTGTTTCAGGCAGAGGGCTACAGCGGCCTGCGCTTTCGCCTCGATCTCATCAGCGCCACCCTGCAGGAGCTGGAGGCCGACCTGACCCTGCTCTACCAGATAGCTCCCGCCTACCGCACCGAGCTGGGCCAGCAGACCGACGCCCTGTTGCAGCAGCTGCGCCAGGGAGTCGATACCCTGGAAAACAAGATGATGAAGGATCAGCTGGTACAGCTCTCGACCAAAGAGGTGCTGGCGCTGGGGGATGGCATGGACACCGCCATCACGGCACTGGCTGGCCAGGTGCGCCAGCGGCTGGAGGCGGATCTGCACCAGCGGCTGGCCGCCAACCAGCGCCACTTCTGGTGGGTGACGGCGCCGCTGACCGCCATACTGCTGCTCTATCTCTATCTGATGATCGGCGCCTACCTCTCCCTGCGCGGCACAGTGGGCCAGGTGCGGGAGATAGCCGCCCGGGTCAATGCCCAGGATCTCAGCCAGCAGATCGAGATCGTCGGTCAGGATGAGCTGGCTGACATCAGCCGGGATTACAACGTGACGCTGCAGACGCTGCGCACCCTGATGCTGCGGGTGCGGGAAAACGGCGTCACCGTGGTGGAGAGTGCCACCGACATAGAGGCGCGCACCTGCCGCTCCCAGGAGGTGATTTCCGATCAGCAAGGGGAGACCCACCAGGTCGCCACCGCCATCAAGGAGCTGTCCGCCACCTCCCACGACATGGCGGGCAACGCCCTGCAGGCCGCCCGCATGACCCAGGAGGCGCAAACCGTGGTTGGCCAGGGCGAGGCCGTGGTCGAGCGTACCATTGCGGCCATCGACCACATCAACCGCGAGGTGCTGCGCACCGCCGACGCCATCGGCCAGCTGGAACAAAGATGCAGCCAGATAGGCGGCGTCATCAGCGTGATCCGCGGCATCGCCGAGCAGACCAACCTGCTGGCCCTCAACGCCGCCATCGAGGCGGCGCGGGCCGGCGAGCAGGGACGCGGCTTCGCGGTGGTGGCCGACGAGGTGCGCTCCCTTGCCAACCGCACCCAGGGGGCGACCGTCGAGATCCAGCAGATGATAGAGCAGTTGCAGTCCGGCGCCCGCGCCTCGGTCAGCGCCATGTCGTCGGCCAGCCATGAGGCGCAGGAGGGGGTCGGTCTGGCCCGGGAGGCGAAACAGGCCTTTGGCGCCATCACCGAGAAGGTGGATCGCATGGTCGATACCAACTCCGTCATCGCCAGCGCCATCGAGCAGCAAGGGGCCGTGGTCAACGAGATAGAACGCAACGTAGTGCGCATCTCGGATGGCAGCGACGAGGCGCTGCAGGTGGCCAACGCCGCCCGCGATGCCGCCCGCCAGATACACCAGCTCACAGAGCAGATGCGTACCATGGTGCAGAGCTTCACGCTCTGACGCCGGTTGATGGCTCGTTCGACAACCCTGCCGCCAGCCTCGTGATGAGGCTGGTTTTTTTGTTTGCCCTGCCAGGCAGAGCCCATTGTTTTGTCTGGCGAAAAAAGTATCGGCCACCCATTGTGCGATGCGGTGAAAGCAGGGTAATCTCCAGCCACAACAAGATTCGAACGTTACCTTTTTTGCCTGCAAGAGGTGCGGGGATCAGTTCGACAAGATGAAGGTCACATCATTTATCACCCGTTCAGGCGAGGAATCGCAGATGGCCAGATACCAGTTTTTTACCGTCCCGGCATCCAACCGGCAGCAGTACACCTTTGTCGACATGGCCTCCCCCACCTTTCTGATTGAGAAAGAGGCGCTGCTGGCGCAGGGGTTCGAGGTGGAAGAGGATTTTATCGATGCGCACAGCCGGGAAGAGGCGGTGGAGAAGTACAGATCCAACTTCCTCTACGTGGCCGATGAGGTGGGCAAGTCAGACAGCAGCTACGCCGCGGCGAGCGCCCTGATGGAGATGGGCAAGCAGCTGTTTGAGCGCAAGACGAACGGCTGACGGGAAAGAAACAGAAGATGGCCATCGCGGCGCATTGCCCGATGACCATCAGACAGCCCGGCTCAGAAGCGGGCCAGTTGCTGGAGCATGGCGATCAGCTCCTCCTCGCTGCTGGGCTCACAGGCCAGCTCCAGTCTCGGTGCTGCGCCCCCCATCAGCATGTAAACTTGCGTGCTGCAGTGGTCATAGTGATACCACTTACCGTCGATACAGACGTCGGTATAGCATCTCGGGTCCCTTTCAAGTTCCATATTCACATCCTTTTGTTACATACCACCAACATCACTCCTGACCGTAAAATAACCCGCCCGCGGCAGGCTTGATGCAGATCAAGAGAAGAGGCGGACTAAGGCCGATATCTGCCGGATCCGGGCCTTGAGCCCCCTACTGCAAACATCCACTACTCAAATGACAATGGCCGCCCCGCCTCCCGCGCACCGCAAGAGGATGGCGATGCCATCAACAAAAACGGCGCCCGAAGGCGCCGTTTTTCATTCCCGTCTTTTTGTTTCCACCGACGGGGCGAACAAGCCAGAGGCTTATTCGTCTTCCAGATAGGCGTAGCCTTGCAAACCCAGCTCCAGCTCGTCGAGCAGGGCCTTGCGGGTCGCGTCGTCCAGCGCCGGGTGGGAGACGATGCGCTGATAGTTCTCGCGAATGACGGAGGGGTCTATGTTGACGTAACGCAGCAGCTGATCGACGGTGTCGCCGCGCACCACGTTGCGAATGTCCATCTTGCCTTCGTCATCGAGCCACACTTCCGCGCAGTGGGTGTCACCGAACAGGTTGTGCAGATCCCCCAGGATCTCCTGATAGGCACCGACCAGGAAGAAGCCGACGTGGCACACTTCGTTCTCGGCGTACTCCGGCATCGGCAGCGTGCTCTCGACACCCAGACCGTCGACGTAGTGCTCCACCTGACCGTCCGAGTCGCAGGTGATGTCCATCAGGATGCCACGGCGGCTGAGCGGACGCTCAAGACCGGTCAGCGGCATCACGGGGAACACCTGGCCGATACCCCAGGCATCCGGCAGGGACTGGAACAGGGAGAAGTTGGCAAAGCACTTGTCGGCCAGTTTCTCGGAGAGCTCGTCAGCCAGCGCGCGGTGGTTGCGGTTGACCGGGTTGAGCAGCTCTTTGAGCGCCAGGCAGGTGTTCTGGTGCAGCATCTCCGCCCAGGCGCGTTGCTCCAGGTTGAGCAGACCCATGGTGTACTGGGTGTTCACGTCGCCCAGATCCGCCACCGAGTCGTGGAAGATCTCCAGCAGGGAGGGATCTTCGCTGCGCAGGTCCAGCCAGCCTTTCCACATGTTCTGCAAAATGGTGGGGGCGTCGTCATCAGGCGCGCTGATGTCGCTCATCTCCACCCCTTCGGCACCAATCAGATTGGTGACCAGCACGGCGTGGTGGGCGGTCAGGGCACGGCCGGACTCGCTGATGATGGTCGGGTGCGGCAAGTCGAACTCGCGGCACACATCGCCTATGCCCCACACCACGTTGTTGGCGTACTCGGACAGGCTGTAGTTGGCGGAGCAGTGACTCTGGGAGCGGGTGCCCTCATAGTCCACACCCAGACCACCACCCACGTCGACCACGTCGATGGGCACGCCCAAACGACGCAACTCGGAATAGAAGCGGCCGCACTCGCGGATACCGCCCTGGATGTCACGGATATTGGCGATCTGGGAGCCCAGATGGAAGTGCAGCAGTTGCAGGCAATCCAGCTTGCCGACGCTGCGCAGGCGCTCGACCAGCGCCAGGATCTGGGAGGCGGAGAGGCCGAATTTGGACATGGAGCCGCCGCTCGATTCCCACATGCCGGAGCCGGTGGAGGCAAGCTTGGCACGCACCCCTATGTTGGGCTTGATGTTGAGGCGAGCTGACTCGTCCAGCACCATTTCCAGCTCGGAGGGTTTTTCCACCACTATATAGACCTTGTGGCCCATCAGGTTGCCCAGGAGGGCGTGGCGGATATATTCGCGGTCTTTGTAACCGTTGCAGACGATCACCGAGCCTTGCTCATGGTGATGGGACAGCACGGCCAGCAGTTCCGGTTTGGAACCAGCTTCCAGGCCAAGCCGGGGCTTGTCGCTGTAGGACTGGCTGATGGTCTCGATGACACGACGCTGCTGGTTTACCTTGATCGGGTAAACGCACAGGTAGTCCCCTTCATAGCCTGACTTCTCGATGGCCTGGCCAAAGGCGTTGAACAGCGCATCGACCCGGCTCTTGAGGATGTCGGGGAAGCGCAGCAACACTGGGGTGGTCAGCCCGGACTGACGCAACTGTTCGATGGCATCAGAGATGACGATGTGTGCGTCAGGGCGTGACTTGTCGGGAGCGACGGTCACATGACCGGCGTCATTGATGTTGAAAAAACCCGCACCCCAGTAGGGAACGTTGTAGACCTTCAAGGAGTCCTTGCTGGACCAGTTAGTCATGGGCTATGCCTCGCAAATGAGCGGCCAGTGGCCGCCTTCGTTACCCTCAATCACATCCAGACCATCGAGTGCAAAGCGTGGCGAGCCAAGGCTGCCTGCTGGCGTCTGGAAAGTCATCTGTCTGAGCCTGCGGCGCAGGGCCGCTTGACCTCGACCGTGACTCTCTGTCACATCCAGACCATCTCTTTGCACATCGCGGCAAGCCTGTGGCTGCCTGGTGGATTTTGGGAAGTAACGAGTCTTGATGTGGGGCTGGTGGCTTTACATCAAGCTCAACGGTATGCGGTGCTGCGCAAACAGCGCCGCGGTACTTTGATGACAGACGACATCAGCCACGCCGTCAGTTCATCACTCGGCCGCATCACGACGACAAGGGAGGTTTCAAAGAAGAAAGCGAAGGCGCCAGCACGCAAGCGTGTTGATGGACGACCACGACCACAGCCCAACTCAACACCAGTGACCGCCCATGACAAGGGAAGATGATGAGCCATTGGCTCACTCGGTCAGATGGATAATGAGTGTCCGTTGTTCTCCCTGATACCGGAGCCTAACCGGTATTAAAGAAACCATACCCCAGCAGTGTCTGTCGTTTCTGCGTGCCTCGCCCTATAGGCGTATGATCTTTCAGGTTTCTGGCGGCCTCTGCCTGCTTCAGGGTTACCCTTGGATCGGCGCGGAGTGTACACACTTACCGCCAGCGGTGACAATAAAAAATAGTGTTCAAAAACTGCTTTTAATAAGGCGATCAAATCTTGCTGCCGATGAGGCTGGCACTGGGATGCCGAGGCTAGCCCGCAGGCCATTCTTGCCCCTGAAAATAGCGCGGGATTGGCCCCCTCGGGCAGAGCCCTTGTGACACCACGCCGCACACCGGATGGGGCTTAATGACAACACGCTTAAAAATGCCGATTTCTCGTTATTTTATTCTGCGTGGAATATCAGTAGCCACCGCTTGCTCTACCTTACACGCTTCACGCCACATCTTCGCCAAAAAATGTGACAAAAACTGCGCTGACGCAATAAGCGCCCCGGCAAGATTGGCCACAATGGCCCTTCACCACAGGTTTGAGGCTTGCCAATGGATACCCTGCTTGAGCGTTTTCTGCGTTACGTGACTTTTCATACCCGCTCCGATGCGACCAATCCCGTCTGTCCCAGCAGCGAGGGGCAGCTTATCTTCGCCCGCGCCCTGCAAGGTGAGATGCAGCAGATGGGGCTGACCCAGGTCACCCTGGACGAGCACGGCTACCTCACCGCCTGCCTGCCGGGCAACCAGCCGGATGCGCCGGCCATCGGCCTGATTGCCCACATGGACACCGCCGACTACGAGGCCGAGCAGGTGGTGCCCCAGATCATCGAGAACTATCAGGGAGGGGACATCTGCCTGGGCAAGGGGGACGAGGTGCTGGCCATTCGCCAGTATCGCTGCCTGAAAAACTACCTGGGCCAGGATCTCATCACCACGGATGGCACTACCCTGCTGGGCGCCGATGACAAGGCGGGCATCGCCGAGATCCTCAGCGCCATCGCCCATCTGCAGGCCCACCCCGAGATCCCCCGTGGCGACGTCTGGGTCTGCCTCACCCCGGACGAGGAGATAGGCCGCGGCGCCGATCTGTTCCCGCTGGACCGCTTCCCGGCCAAATGGGCCTACACGGTCGATGGCGGTGAACTGGGCGAGCTGGAGTATGAAAACTTCAACGCCGCCAGCGCCACTGTGCGGTTTGTCGGCAACAACGTGCACCCGGGCACCGCCAAGGGCAGCATGATCAACAGCCAGACCCTGGCCGCCCGCTTCCACGCCGCCATGCCCCCCGAGCAGACCCCGGAGGCGACCGACGGCTACGAGGGCTTCTTCCACCTGGCCCAGATGAGCGGCACTGTGGAGGAGAGTACCCTGCATTACATCATCCGCGACTTCGATGACGACAGCTTCGCCGCCCGCAAGGCCCAGCTCAAGGAGCGGGTCGCCTCTTCGCAGCTGGATGCCCCCAAGGCACGCATCGAGCTCACCCTGACCGACAGCTATCGCAACATGCGCAGCCAGATAGAGCCGCACATGCACATCATCGAGCTGGCCAGGGCCGCCATGCTGGCTGCCGACGTGGTGCCCAAGATCAAACCCATTCGCGGTGGCACAGATGGCGCCCGCCTCTCCTTCATGGGCCTGCCCTGCCCCAACATTTTTACCGGTGGCCACAACTTCCACGGCAAGCACGAGTTCATCCCGCTGCAATCCATGGAGAAAGCGGTCGCCACCCTGGTCGAGCTGGTGCGGCTGACCTCGGCCTGGCGCAGTTAATCGGGTAACCAGCGCTATCATGACCACAAAGAGGGGAGCCGGTTAGCGGGCTCCCCTCTTTGCTAGCAAGCAGTCATACCGCTGCCAGCAAGGGAGGGAACAGAACACGGCCATTCCCTGCCCCTGCCATCAAACCGTCATACCGCTGCCACATGGCGGGAACAGAAACCGCACATGCTGGGGCAAAGGTTCACCGGAGCTTTGCCCATGTTCAGCGTCGATACCCTGCTACGACAATACCTGCCCCACCTCCCGGACAAGACGCCGCTACGCCCCCTGCTCGGCCGGGGCCTGCGCTGGCTGCTGCACGAAGAGGCCTTCCAGCACTTTGCCGGCCGCTACCCCCATCTGCGCGGACTCGATTTCGTTGAGCAGGCGCTGCAACAGCTCGATTTTGACTACCGGGTGAGCGAGACACAGCTGGAGCACATACCGACCTCTGGCCGGGTCATTATCGTCGCCAATCACCCCATAGGCTCGCTGGACGGGCTGGCGCTGCTGCGCCTGCTAGGTCGCATCCGGCCGGACGTCAAGATAGTGGCCAACCAGCTGCTGGCCCAGCTGGCGCCGCTGCGCCCCTTGCTGTTGCCGGTGGACAACCTGGGGGGCAAGACCGACCGACGTGCCATCCTGGCGATGGGGGAACACCTGGCGAGCGAAGGGGCCCTGGTGATCTTCCCCGCCGGCGAAGTGTCGCGTCTCGGCCCCAGGGGGGTGAAGGATGGTCCCTGGCAGGGGGGCTTCGTCAAACTGGCCCAGCGTACCCGCACCCCGCTGGTGCCCATTCACCTGGGTGGGCGCAACGGTCTGGGTTTCTATCTCGCCGCCTGGCTCAACAACGCCTGGGCGGGTCTCTTGCTGGTCAAGCAGCTGTTTCGCCAGCAGGGCGGGCGCATTGCCGTCACCATAGGGGCGCGCATTCCGCCGGCCAGCCTGGCCGGACTCCCCGCCAAGACGGCGGCGCAACTGGTGCGCAGTCACCTCTACCGGATCGGCAAGGGCAAGCGGGGCAAACTCGCGACCGAGGCCCCCATAGCCCTGCCGGAGGAACGCCGTCAGCTCAAGCAGGCCATCGAGGCTTGCGAGGCCCTCGGCCACACCCCGGACGGCCAGGGGATCTACCTCTACCGGCGCCATGAGCTGAGCCACTCGGTGATCCTGCGCGAGCTGGGACGGCTGAGGGAAATAGCCTTTCGCGCCGTGGGAGAAGGCTCGGGCAAGCGGCGGGATCTCGACGCCTTCGACGATGACTATCACCACCTGATCCTGTGGGATCCGGCCCGGCTCGAGATCATAGGCGCCTACCGCTTCGCCCCCGTAGCCGAACTGATGGCGAACAAGGGACTGGCCGGCCTCTACAGCCATACTCTGTTCGGTTTCGAGGAGAAGCTGCTGCCCCGGCTGGAGCTCGCCATCGAGCTGGGCCGCAGCTTCATCCAGCCCGCCTACTGGGGCAAGCGGGGGCTGGATTACCTCTGGTTCGGCATAGGTGCCTACCTGGCCCGCTATCCCCACTACCGCTATCTGTTCGGCCCTGTGTCGCTGTCCGGCAGCCTGCCGCCGCCGGCCAAGGATCTGCTGGTGAGTTTCTACCGCCAGCACTTTGCCCCCGAGCTGGCACTAGCCCCGTCGCGCCGCCCCTACCCCGCCACAGCGCCGCTGTTTGCGGGGCAGGATTACGCCGCCGATCTGCGGGAGCTCAAGGCCCGGCTCGACAATCTGGGCTGCGCCATCCCCACCCTCTACAAGCAGTATTCCGAGCTGTGCGAGCCGGGCGGCGTGCAGTTCATGGACTTTGGCATAGACCCCGACTTCAACCACTGCATCGACGGCCTGGTGTGGGTGGACACAAGCCGCCTCAAACCCCACAAGCGGGCCCGCTATATCGGCAGCTCCCTGGATGACCCGAGCCGCACTCAGCGCGCCACGCCGACCACCGGCACCGAGCGCGGCGGAACATGCTCAACCGCGGACTGACCAACAACAAACAGGGAGGCCGCAGCCTCCCTGTTTGTCGTGCAAGCCACCGCCATCACTGTGCGGCAGGTTTGCGATCCGAGTGACCCAGATCCCGCTCGGGGGCGATGACATCGCGCACCCGCTGCTTGATCTCTTTCGCCTCGGGGAAGCCCTCGTCGGCCACCCTGTCCCACACCAGCACGCCATTGACCAGGATGCGAAATTCCCCCTTGCTGGCGGGCACCAGCGCCACCTCGCCAAGATCGCTGTCGAAGGTGGAGAGCAGCTCCTGCGCCAGCCAGGCGGCGCGCAGCATCCAGCGACAGAGGGTGCAGTAGCGGATCTCGATGCGGGGCTTGCTGATGGGGGTTAACGACTCTGTCATTGGGTGACTCCATAAAAATCGGCCAGCGGGAAATGGGGATAATGATGGCCCGCCATGCCGGCTGCAATAGCAAAAAGCAGCGCCTGGCTCACTGGCTGACCCCGTGGAAATCGGTCAACCAGTGGCGGGCTATGGTGCGCATGGTGGACTGCGGCAGATCGAACAGGCCGGGAGCCAGCGGCTGCTGCGCCAGCTGACGTACCCCCTCGATGATCTCCGCCAGCACCAGATAGACGTATTCGCCGATGACGGCGCCGTGGACGAAATTGACCGCCTCCCCCCGGTTGAGCAGGAAGATGGTGCTGCCATCGGGCCGGGTCAGCGCCAGCACATGGGGGCACACCTCCTCGCTCGGCCAGGGCAGCTGGGAGAGACAAAATGCAAACTCGTCGTCGGCCGAGGTGACCGAGGCCAGCATGGCGCCGGGGCGCAACTGCTGCAGGTCGGCCAGATCCAGCGCACCGTTGCCGGTGGAGCAGATCACCAGCTCGGCCCGGCTCAACGCCTCGGCCTTGCCCACCAGCTTGAAGCCGTGGGAGAGCGCCTCCACCTGGCGCAGCACGTCTGTCTCCACCAGCTCCAGGTGCAGGTTGCGGCACCTGAGCTCGCGGGCGATGCTGCGCCCCACCTTGCCATAGCCGAACAGGGCGGCCTGACAGACGTTGAAGGTACGGTTGAGGGTGCGGGCCAGGGACTCGGCAGAGTAGACCACGCTCAGGCCAATCTGGATATCCTCGGCCTGCTTGAGGGGGCTGCGCGCCACCGAGATGACAGGGGTGGCCAGCACCTCCTGCTCGTAGCGCTGATGGCCGTTTTCGGTCATCTCCACCACCCCGAGGAAGCGGGGGCCGAAATACTCACTCAGGGTCGCCTGGGTCTTGGCAAAGTAGCCGCCTATGTCCAGAATGATCAACCGTTCATGGGGGGCCACCAAGGGGGGTATGTGCTCTATCACCCCCTGCGGCGTGTTGGTCCACTGGCGGTTGAGCGGCAGCACCGGGTAGTGCTGCTGGGCCCAGGTCAGGGTCGGTCCGTGCACTGACTTGGGTTTGGGCAGGATGGCGCCGATCCGCCCGATTTGATCGAGAGCCTGGATAAACTGGGGGCGATCGGGAAGCAGATGGGTAACCAGCAGGATGCAGAGGCCGTCGAGGCGTCCCTGCTCGGTGAAATGGCGAAAAAACAGATGCTCAGATCCTTGACTGCGCAACTGTGGCCTCCTTAGCGCGCCGCAAACAAGCAGGCAAACAGAACCCGGCATGACCGGGTTCTGTGTGTGTCCAGATAATTGAAAATCCTTTTTATCTGAATCCACAAGGGGGCTCAATCTTTATCTGTGCAGACTATGACGAAGTCGTCAACTTTAGGGTTAATTGCCTGTTTTTTATGCTAAAAATCAGTACAAAGAGGCCTCGGGCCATACCTTCCACAGACTCAATCCGGTGCCGACTCCCGCCAGCAGGATCAGCAGGGCCCAACGCTGGATCCAGGGCTTGTTGCGCAAGGCCCACTCCAGCAGCGGCAGCAGCCAGACCGGCAGCAAGACCGCAAGCGGCACTTCCACGTATTGCCAGGCGAGCATCTGCATGAAGGCCAGTGCCAACCCGAGCGCGGCAGGCGCCGCCTTGACGCCGGCAAAAGCGCCAAGCAGGGCACGGAAACCGGCAAAGGCAGCCAGGGCCCCCGCCAGCTGGGCAATCAGCAAACTGCCGTCTATGCCGATCACCAGCGCCAGCCAGATGAAGCCAAGCGCAAAGCCCAGCCCCTCGCGGCTGTCACCGCGCAGCTCACTCCACCCCAACCAGGCAATGGCGGGCAGCAGCGCCAGCCAGATGCGCGGCTCACTGCTCAGCACAGAGGCGAGCCCCTGCCACCACACCAGGGCACCGAGCGCCGCGAACAGCAAGAGCGCGGCCCGCTTGTCCGCCAGTTGCGCCGCCATCGCCGGCACCAGCAGGGTCAGCGGCAGCCACTGCCACGCCTTGACCGGCAGCCCATAGGCGCCACCCAGCAGGCAGCCCACCAGCCAGAGCGCCAGGGCGCCCCACAGATACCCCAGTCGTGGCCAGCGCCATGACAGCAAAGCGGCCCCCAAAGGAGCCGCCAGGGTTTGTAGCAGGAGTGCGGCGCCCATTACTTGCGCACGCCTTCGACGAACAGGTTGATGCTCATCTCGTCCGGAATGCCGGGCAACATGTAGCTCACGCCAAAGTCACTGCGCTTGATGGTGGTGGAGGCGTTGAAGCCGCTGCGATAGCCGCCCCAGGGATCCTTGCCTTCACCGATGTGAACCAGCTCGAATGCCACCGGCTTGCTGATGCCGTGCAGGGTCAGGGTGCCTTTCAACACGCCCTTCTCCTTGGTCCCTTCATAGCCGGTGCTGACGAAGGTCATCTTGGGGTACTGTTTCACATCCAGAAAATCGGGGCTGCGCAGATGTTTGTCGCGCGGCTCGTGGTTGGAGTCCACGCTGGCGGCGTCGATTTCGAAGCTCGCCTTGGCCGCTGCCGGGTTGGCATCGTCCATGCTGAAGGTGCCGCTGAAGGTGTTGAAACGACCGACCAGCTCGGAGAAGCCGAGGTGCCCCACCTTGAACTGGACAGTGGTGTGAGCCGCATCGACATCGTAATCGGCCGCCATCAGGGGGGCCGCCATAAACAGGCAGGAGGCCAGCAGGGCCTTGGTCATTTTCATCCGTTCGTTCCTTCATATTGGGGGTTCACAACAACAACCAAGATGCTAACCTCCATATCGGAATAGATAATCAGCGATTTATTAAAATAATTATCAACTGAGAGTAAAAGATGGACCAGATAGCCGCCATGCGCACCTTCATCAAGGTGGTGGAGTGTCAGAGTTTTACCAAGGCCGCCAACCAGCTCGGCATCTCGGTCGCCATGACCTCCAAGCTGATGCAGCAGCTGGAGGAGTCCCTCTCCACCCGCTTGCTGTCGCGCACCACCCGTCAGGTCAACCCCACAGAGGCCGGCCAGTTCTACTACCAGCGCTCCCAGGCCCTGCTGGCGGAGCTCGAAGAGACCCACAGCCAGCTCACCCGCAACAACCAGCAGCCCCAGGGCACCCTCAAGCTGTCGGTGCCGATGGACTTTGGCTACCTGCACCTCTCCCCCGCCCTGCCGCTGTTTCGTGAACGCTTCCCGGACCTGAAGCTGGAGATAGAGTACAGCGACCGACGGGTGGCCCTGGTGGAAGAGGGGTTCGATCTGGCGCTGCGCATCGGCAACCTGCCGGACTCCTCCCTGGTGGCCAAGCCGCTGGCCATGATGAGGCTGGAGGTGTGTGCCAGCCCTGCCTACCTGGCCCGCAAGGGCGCTCCCAAGACCCCGGAGGATCTCAAGCAGCACGACTGCCTCATCTACACCCTGACCCAGCCGGACTGGGTCTTCAAGCGGGATGGGGAGCAGCTGAGCGTGCGCCCGCAGGGGCCGCTGCGCGCCAACAACGGCGTGGCCCTGACCCGGGCCGCCTGCGATCATCAGGGCATCATATTGCAGCCCACCTTCATCGTCGGCGATGCGCTGCGCTCGGGGGAGCTGGTGTCACTGCTGCCGGAGTGGGAGAAGGGGCAGGTGGGGCTCTATGCCCTCTATCCGCACCGCCGTTTCGTGTCGGCCAAGGTGCGCTGTTTCATCGAATTCGTGCAGGAGCGCTATCTCGCCCCCCACTACTGGGATCGGGAGGTCTAACCGGTGGCATTGGTTCGATGATGGAAGCGGCCTCGCCTCCCATGGCGGGAAGCGAGGCTGATGTTCAGGAGTGGGTCTCGGGGGGCGCTGTATGATCGGCGGGCAGCGGCAGCTCGGCCACCAGCAGTTGATCGGTCTGCATCAGTTGCCAGCGCGGCAGGCGGCGCCGCAAGGTGGTGAGCTGCTCCTCGCTCAAGGCATAGGGCAGTGTGATGTGCAGGCAGTGGCAATCGAGCATGCCGGCCAGCTGCAACATCAGGATGAGATTGGCCTCATCCGTCTTGTGCTTGTTGATGCGCTTGCCCAGCTCCTGGCGAAAGTGGGTCTCGGGATCCTGGGTCATCGCCTGCCAGCCATAACCGAACAGCGGCATGAAGGCGCTGACGATGCCAAGGGCGGTGAGCGGCCGCTTGGGCGGGTGGTAGAGGGCGTTGAGATCCAGCAGTATGGGCGTTAGATGCAGCTCACGACTGCCGGATAAAATGTTATTACTCATTGGATAACCCTGTTGATTCCACTAGACTGCGCCGCATATTTGACCTGACATGCCAACGAGGTGCTGATGCTAAGCGATATCGAGATCTCCCGCCAGTCCCCCCGCCTTCCCATCCATGCGCTGGCCGAGCGTTTGTGCATACCGGCTCAACTGCTCAGCCCTCACGGTCACTACAAGGGCAAACTCAGCCTGGATCTGCTCAGGCAACCCGCTGGCAAGGCGGGCAAGCTGGTGCTGGTGAGCGCCATCACGCCGACGCCCCTCGGCGAGGGCAAGACGGTCACCACCCTGGGTCTCTCCATGGGGCTCAACCACATAGGCCAGCCCAGCATGGCCACCATTCGCCAGCCGAGCCTGGGCCCGGTGTTCGGGGTCAAGGGGGGCGCCGCCGGTGGCGGCCACGCCCAGGTGGTGCCGATGGAGGAGATGAACCTGCACCTGACCGGTGACTTTCACGCCCTCACCGCCGCCCACAACCTGGCGGCCGCCGCGCTGGATGCCCGCCTGTTCCACGAGACCCGCCTCGGCGCCGAGTTCACCGCCAGGACGGGGCTGGCACGGCTCGATATCGATCCCGCCAACATCCTCTGGCCGCGCACCCTCGACATGAATGACCGCGCCCTGCGCCACCTCACAATTGGACAGGGGGGTGCCGCCGATGGCGTTGAACGCCAGGATCGCTTCGTCATCACAGCCGCCTCCGAGCTGATGGCCATTCTGGCGCTGGCCAGCGATCTGAAAGACTTGCGCGAGCGCATCGGCCGCATCCAGCTGGCCCTCGATAGCCAGGGCAACCCCATCACAGCCGAGCAGCTGGAAGTCGCGGGCGCCATGACGGTGCTGCTCAAAGACGCGCTGCAGCCGACCCTGATGCAGACCACGGAGCAAACCCCGGTACTGGTGCACGCCGGCCCCTTCGCCAACATAGCCCATGGCAACTCCTCGGTGATCGCCGATCGCATGGCGCTGCAACTGACCGACTATGTGGTGACAGAGGCGGGTTTTGGCTCCGACATGGGGCTGGAGAAGTTCTTCAACATCAAGCACCGCCAGTCCGGCATAGCGCCGGCCTGCGTGGTGCTGGTGGCCACGGTGCGCGGCCTCAAGGCCAACAGCGGCCTGCTCGATATCCGTCCCGGTCAGCCGCTGCCCGAGAGCCTGCTGGGGGAAGACTTGCCCACCCTTGAGAAAGGCTGTGCCAACCTCGCCTGGCATATCAACAATGCCCGCCGTTATGGCGTGCCCGTGGTGGTGGCGGTCAACCGCTTCCCCACCGACAGCCAGGCCGAGCTGGATCTGCTGATGCGCGAGGCGCGCCAAGCCGGCGCCTGCGGCACGGCCATCTCCAGCGCCTTCACTCAAGGAGGCGCGGGTGCCAGCGAGCTGGCCCGTGCCGTGGTCGCCGCCTGCGAGATGCCAAGCCAAATCCAGCTGCTCTATCCCGATGAGATGAGCCTGTGTGCCAAGCTCGCCACCCTGGTGGAGTGCGGCTATGGCGGGCGTGGTGTCCTGCTCTCTGACAAGGCACGCCGCCAGCTGGCGGCGCTCTCGGCCGCAGGCTGGGATCACCTGCCCATCTGCGTGGCCAAGACGCCGCTCTCCATCAGCCATGACCCCGCCCTCAAGGGAGTGCCGACGGACTTCGAGGTGCCCATCGACGAGGTGAAGCTGTGCGCCGGTGCCGGCTTCGTCTATGCGCTGGCGGGCCCCATCATGACAATGCCTGGGCTCGGCAGCCTGCCGGCCTATCGCCATATCGACATCGATGATGACGGCGAGATCGTCGGACTGAGCTGATGGTGAGTGGCAGCTGCAGGCTAAGCCGACAGCCTCCACGCTCAAGATCGTCGGAAACAACAAGGCCCCGCCAATTGGCGGGGCCTTGTTGTTAGTAGCCATACAACTCGCCAGCCTGCCCCTAGAGGGTGAAGCGCTGGGTCATATGGTGCAGCGAGGTCGCCAGCTTGCTCAGCTCGACGCAGGCCTGGGCTGTCTGCTGCGCCCCCTGGGCGTTCTCGTCGGCGGCATTGTGGATGTTGACTATGCTGCGGTTGAGCTCCTCGGTCACCGCATTCTGCTCCTCGGTCGCGGTGGCGATCAGGGTGTTCATGTCGGTGATCTGGGTGACGGCCCCATTGATGGTATCTATGCTGCTGCCGGCATCCCGCGCCAGCCCGACGCTCTCCTGCATCTGCTGACGGCTCAGCTGCATGGCGCTGCCCGCCTCGGCGGCGCGGCTCTGCAGCAGCTCTATCATCTTGCTGATCTCGGCGGTGGAGTCCTGAGTCCGCTGGGCCAGGGAGCGCACCTCGTCCGCCACCACGGCGAAACCGCGTCCCTGTTCGCCGGCACGGGCGGCCTCGATGGCGGCGTTGAGCGCCAGCAGGTTGGTCTGACCGGCGATGTCACGGATCACATCCAGCACCATGCTGATGTTGGCGCTGTCGGTCTCCAGCTGCTGCACCACGGCGCCAGCCTGTTCAATCTTGACCGACACATCTTCGATGCTGCTGATGGCGCTGCGCACCACCTGGTTGCCCTGGGACGAGGTGCGGGAGGCATCCTTGGCGGCACTCATGGCATCCGTGGTATTGCGGGCCACTTCATTGACCGTGGACTGCATCTCGTTCATGGCGGTGGCCACCTGGGAGACCTCGCTCTGCTGGCGGGCCATGCCGGTGGCGGACTGTTCGGAGATGGCACTCACCTCCTCCACGGCGCTGCTGAGCTGGCTCACCGAGCCGGCAATTTCGCTCACCAGATCCGCGAGCGCGCCCTGCATGCGATCGATGGCGGCGCCGAGCTGACCGAGCTCGTCACGCTTGAAGCGACTGCCGCGGATCCACTCCTGCAGTTCACCCTTGCCAAGATCACCGCTCGCGATGCGCTGCGCCTGACGGGCCAGCATCACCAGGGGATCCCGGATCTGGCGGGTCAGCACGGTGGAGAGCACGGCCGCCAACCCCAGTCCCAGCAGCAGGGAAATGATGATGCTCAGCTTGGCGCTGTCAAACGCCCCCACTACCTGGGCGCGGGAGTTGGCGGCATAGCCGTGATTGATGCGAATGAGCTCGGCCACCGACTTGGACAGGGTGGTGTACAGCGTGACCCCCTCCGCCATGAAGATGCGCTGGGCCTCCGCCATCTGGCCGTTGTCCTGCATCTGTTTGATGCGCTGGTGCAGGGCGACGTACTTGCTCCAGTCCGCCTTGACGATGTCGAAGGCCCGTCGCTCTTCCAGATCCTCCGCCCAGATGGTGGCATCGTGGGCCGCTACCTGGCGATCTGCTTCGCGCAGGCTCTGCTCGCTGGCATCGCGGTAATGGGCTTTCTGCTGGGGGTCGTCCGCCACCAGGAACACATCCAGCTCATAGCGGCGCAGGGCATTGATGGTCTCACCCAGGGTGCTGGTGCGAACGACGGCAGGCAGGATGCTGTCGGTGAAGCCGGTAGCGGCCCGGTTCATGTTGCCAAACTGCAGCAGCGAGAAGCCGCCGATAAAGGCCATCATCAGGCCGAGCACCGCAAAGCCTGCGGTGAGTTTCTTACCTATGGTCATGGTGTTCATGGCATGTCCTGCAATGGGTGAGCGAGTGGTATTCGTCTGTACTGTGCCTTCCCGGCACGGATCAGGATACCTGCCATCCATAGCAGTTCATCGAGCCGCCTACATCCTGATGACAGGGATGAGGCAAGTTCCAGGGGTAGCCGTGGCCTGTCCCCTGAAGCGCCCTTGCCCTGAAAGGGCAATGGCCAGGGCAGCGTTAGACCGGCATGGTGAGCTGTATCGGCCCATTCGCGCATGGCTTTAGCACTTTTCTGACGAAAGTGTCGGGCACAGCAAAAGGGGATAGAAGACAACAGGGGCATGTCGATGCGACATGCCCCTGTCTGCTAGCCTTTCAGGCCGCCCAGAAACTCGGCACGGGTGTCGGGCTGGGTCTTGAACACACCACCAAGAGAGGTGGTGGTGGTATGGGAGGTGGAGTCCATCACGCCGCGCGCCTTCACGCAGAAGTGGGTCGCCTTGATGCTGATGGCCACATCCTTGGTGCCGAGCAGGGTCTGCAACGCCAGCAGGATCTGCTGGGTGAGCCGCTCCTGCACCTGGGGACGACGGGCGAAGAACTGCACTATGCGGTTGATTTTCGACAGCCCGATCACCTTGCCACGGGGGATGTAGGCCACGTGGGCCAGCCCGTCGATAGTGACGAAGTGGTGTTCACAGGTGCTGGTGAGACTGATGTCCCGCACCATGATCATCTCGTCCACCTTCATCTTGTTCTCGATCACTGTCACCTTGGGGAAGGTGCTGTAATCGAGGCCGGAGAAGATCTCGTTCACGTACATCTTGGCGATGCGGTGCGGCGTCTCCGCCAGGCTGTCATCGGTCAGATCCAGCCCCAGCGTCTCCATGATGGCGCGCATATGGCCTTCGATCTTCTCCCTCTTCTGCTGACCATCCAGTGCATTGGCCACCAGAGGTGTCTCGAGGCCCTCGGCCTCGAGGGCTGCCCTGACCAACAGGGCTTCCTGGCTTAAGCTCGTCATCTTGTTCCTCTCCCACGCTCAGGGACTGTGATGGCCGCCTTGTCTGTGACGGCACTTTGTTATGGCGCAATAGTAAACGGCGATTATTGCCATAATTCAAGCTAACTCAAGTCCGTCTCCTGACTTTATGCCAATCCGTCGACTTTTACCCCTTGATGGCCCCCCCATACGGGGAGGGTTGCAACAAACAATCCCTCTTCCGCCCCCCCTGTGCCAGACAGCCTGGTGTCGGCTCCTGATAAGCCTGCCCATCCACCCTGATTTTTGGGATAATCCGCCCTCAACCACACCAAAGAGGTAATGACGATGGGATTTGATACCAGCGGACTACTCCCCCTGAGCTATGCCCTGCAAGGGATGCTGGACCAACTCGCCTGCTGCTGCGACACCGAGCAAGTGCCCCTGCCCCAGGCCCTCGGCCGGGTGCTCGCGGCAGATATCGCCTCCCCCTTGTCAGTGCCTCCGTTCGACAACGCCGCCATGGACGGTTACGCCGTGCGGCTGGCCGATCTCGCTGCCGGCACCCCGCTCATCATGGCGGGCAAGGCCTTCGCCGGTCAGCCCTATCAGGGGGAATGGCCCGCGGGTCACTGCGTGCGGATCATGACGGGCGCGCCCGTGCCAGAGGGGACGGATGCGGTGGTGATGCAGGAAGAAACCCAGGCTGACGGTGACAAGATCGCTTTTCTGGTGCCGCCCGCCCCGGGCCAGAATATCCGCCGCCGCGGCGAAGATATCCGCGAGGGAGCCAGCGTGCTCTGCGCCGGTACCCGGCTCACCCCCCGCGAGCTGCCGCTGCTGGCCTCCCTCGGCATAGCCACCATCAGCGTGCGCCGCCCGCTGCGAGTGGCCATCTTCAGCACAGGCGACGAACTCAAGCCGGTCGGCACCCCGCTCGCCCATGGCGACATCTATGACTCCAACCGCTACGGGGTCAAGGCCATGCTGGCGCGCATGGGCTGTGAGTGCCTCGACCTTGGCATCATACCGGACGATCCCGCGCAGCTGCGCGCCGCCTTCCTGCAGGCCGACCGCGAGGCCGATGCCCTGATCACCACGGGAGGCGTCTCGGTCGGTGAGGCAGACTTCACCAAGCAGTTGCTCGAGGAGCTCGGCGAGATCGGCTTCTGGAAGCTGGCCATCAAGCCGGGCAAGCCATTCGCCTTCGGCCGCCTGCCCAACGCCTGGTTCTTCGGTCTGCCGGGCAATCCGGTTTCCGCCATGGTCACCTTCGATCAGCTGGTGCAGCCTGCGCTGGCCAAGCTGGCCGGGCAGCAGTTCGAGCGTCCGCTGCAACTGCAGGCCATCGCCAGCGAGCCTCTGAAAAAAGCGCCGGGCCGACTCGACTTCCAGCGCGGCATTCTGAGCCAGGGGCCAGACGGCCTGGAGGTGCGCAGCACAGGCTCCCAGGATTCCGCCGTGTTCAGCTCACTGTCGCGGGCCAACTGCTACATAGTGCTTGAGCGTGAGCGGGGCAAGGTGGCGGCGGGTGAAACCGTCACCGTCGAACCGTTCGGGGGCTTGCTGCTGTGAGCGACATTCTCTCGGACGCCGAGCTCTTGCGCTACAACCGCCAGATCATCCTCAAATCCTTCGACTTCGAGGGGCAGGAGGCGCTCAAGCAGGCCAGCGTGCTGGTGATAGGTGCGGGGGGCCTGGGCTGCGCCGCCAGCCAGTATCTGGCGGTGGCCGGGGTCGGCCAGCTCACCCTGGTGGATTTTGACAAGGTGGAGCTATCCAATCTGCAACGCCAGGTACTGCACACCGATGAGCGCATCGGCCACTACAAGGTGGACTCCGCCGCCCAGTCCCTGCGCGCGCTCAACCCCTGGCTCAAGGTGGAGACTCACGCCTCTGTTGCCGACGAGGCGCTGCTCGATGCCCTGCTACCCAGCCATCAGCTGGTGCTCGACTGTACCGACAACCTGACCATCCGCAATCTGCTCAACCAATACGCGCGCAAGCACAGGGTACCGCTGGTCAGCGGCGCCGCCATCCGGCTGGAGGGGCAGCTATGCAGCTTCACCTGGCAGGAGGGTGAGCCCTGCTACGCCTGCCTCAGCGCCCTGTTTGGCGAGCAGGCCCTTACCTGCGTCGAGGCGGGTGTGCTCGCCCCCGTGGTAGGACTGGTGGGCAGCCTGCAGGCGCTGGAGGCGATAAAATTGCTGGCGGGCACGGGGCGCAGCTACAGCGGCCGCCTCTTGATGATCGATGGCCTCACCGGCACCTTCCGCGAGATGAAGCTGCCCAAACGCCCCGATTGCCCGGTTTGCTCCCATCCTTGAACCCGAGCGATACCCACAAAAAAGCCGACCCCACGGGGTCGGCTTTTTCGTATCCCGGACCCGCGTTCAGTGGGTGGAGAGGATCCGCTGCAGCAGGTGGTTGAACCCCGAGGGATCTTCTGCCGGCCAGGCGTGGTGGCCATTGGGGGTGTGGATGGTGGCGTTGGGCAGGGAGGCGAACTGCTCCACCCGCTTGGCGAGCGGCAAATAGTCGTGGCTGGTGGAGATGATGGCCACCGGCTGCCAGATGGCGCCGAGCCGGGCGCGCACCGACCAGCCGGGCAAGGCGTCGAGCAGCGCCCGATAGGTCTTCTTTTTGTTGCTACGCACGAAGCGCAGCCGGAAGGTGTGGCGCACCTGGGCGAGATCCGGGCCGGGGAAGAGCTCGCGCCCGAGCCACCAGGCAAGCGGACGCATGCCAAACCAGCGCAGCCACTTGAGGCGCTGGGCGTAGCGCTCCTGCTCTTTGGGGGTTTCCAGCAGAAACTCGCTAACACCGTTGACCAGCACCAGACCTCGTACCTTGTGAGGAAGTTGCAAGACCAGCTCCAGTGCCACCATGGCCCCCAGAGAGAGACCCACCACCCAGGCGGGCTCAGGTTGCTCGTCGAGCCAGCGCACCACGTCGGCAGCCAGGGTGGCCACGTCGAACGGCCCCTCCTGCATGCTCTGACCATGGCCGCGCAGATCGAGGGCCACCACCCGATAGTGTTCGGAGAAGCGCTCTATCTGCGCCTGCCAGTCGAGACTGGAGGAACCCAGCCCGTGCAGCAGCAACAGCAAGGGGCCCTCCCCCGCACTGCGCAGGGCCAGACCGTTGGATTTCATCACCTGATTGCGACGCATCAGCTCATTGCCTCTCGACTCATCGCCTGAACCATGCCTTGTTTATCCCGATAGTCATCCGCCAGCGTGCGGCCATACCCCAGCACCCGCCAGGGATGCCGCTCCATAATGTACCAGAACGACGCCGACTCAGCCTTCGCTGACCAGACTCACCGCCTTGATATAAGCGTAGATCTGCTGCTCCGGCGCCAGCGCCAGCCGGGTGGCGGAGCGGCTGGTGATCCGGGCCAGCAGTATCTGCTCACCCAGCGCCAACTGCAACAGGGTCTGGCCGGGGCGCACCTCGCGCACCGCCAGCAAGCGAGTGACAAGGCAGTTGGAGAGGCTGGAGTGCTCTATGGGGGCGGTGGCGATCACCACGTCCCGCCCCGCCACCTTGATCTGCAAGGGGCCGCGCTCGTCCGGTACATGGTTCATGGTGACCCGCAATGTCTGCTCGCCGAGCTGCAGGGTCGCCATCTGCTCGTCCTCATCGTAGTGGGCCAGGGTGGCATCCAGCATCACACCGGCATCGTCGCGACTGGCGAGCGAGAGATCGGTGCGGGCGAAGATCTCGCTCGGCCGCCCCTGCGCCTCCACCCTGCCCCCCTCCAGCAACACCAGCTGATCACACAAGAGGCTCACCTCCTCCATGGCGTGGCTGACGAAGATCATGGGGATGCCGCTCTCCTGCTGCAACCCCTTGAGCACGTGGGCCTGATGGATGCGGCTGTGCCTGTCCAGCGCAGAAAAAGGCTCATCCAGCAGCAGCAGATCGGGCTCCGCCAGCAGGGCCCGAGCCAGTGCCACCCGCTGGCGCTGGCCGCCGGAGAGGCCATGGGCCGGCTGCGCCAGCAACTCGGCAAAGCCGAGTCGCGCCGCCAGCGCTTCGGGCTGCCAGCGCCCTCGCCCCTTGCGGGCCGCCAGCTGCAGATTACCCAGCACGCTCAGATGGGGGAAGAGCCGCGAATCCTGAAACACCAGTCCGATGCGACGCGCTTCGGGCAGCAGATCGGCCAGTTCACGCCCTCGCCACCACAGGCGATCGCCGCTCTGGCGATCCAGCCCGGCCATGATGCGCAGCAGTGTGCTCTTGCCGCAGCCGGAGGGGCCGAACAGGCCGAGAATCCCCCCCGGCTCGAGGGCCAGTTCGCAGTCGAGGGTGAAGGCGCCAAACTCGCGCCTGGCATTAAGTTGCAAGGACTGGCGGTGCAGGGCGTGGCCCTGCGGAATATTGGCTGACGGCTTCATCCGAACAGCCTCCGTTGCCGGCGCTGCAATACGCCATAGACCAGCACCAGCATCACCAGCGAGAAACCCATCAGGCCGCCCGCCAGAATATGGGCGTTTTGGTAATCCATCGCCTCCACATGATCAAACAGGGCGATGGAGAGCACCTGGGTCTCCCCCGGGATGTTGCCGCCGATCATCAGCACAACGCCAAACTCCCCCAGGGTGTGGGCAAAGCCGAGCGCCGCCGCCATCACGAAGCTGGGCAGCGTCATCGGCAAAATGATGTGAAAGAAACGCTCCAGCGGCCCGAGCCCCAGGGTGGCGGCGGCTTCCAGCTCCTTGTTGCCCATGTTGACGAAGGCGGAGGTGAGCGGCTGCACCACGAAGGGGAGTGAGTAGAGGATGGAGGCCAGCAGCAGACCGAGAAAGCTGAAGGCAAGCGGTGCGCCGAAGGTGTCACGCCACCAGGCACCTAGGCCGTATGAGGGTGAGAAGGCGAGCAGCAGATAGAAGCCGAGTACCGTGGGGGGCAGCACCAGAGGCAGGGCCACCAGCGCCTCCACCAAGGGCCGCAACTTGTTCTGGCTGCGGGACAGCCACCAGGCCAGCGGCGGCGACAGCAGCAATAGAATGCCGGTGGTGCTGGCCGCCAGCTTCAGGGTGAGCCAGATGGCCTGCAGATCCCCTTCACTCATAGGACTCACTCCCAACGCCAAGTTCAGCACCAGACACCGCGAATGAGTAGATCTCCCGATAGACCTGATCCTGAGTCAGGCAGGCCATCGCCAGCAGATCCCTTTTATTCATCGCCAAGCTCCCGGTTGGGATCAGCCAACGGCATGGTGTGCATCCTCCTGACAAAGCGTGGTCGACCCCAAGGCCGACCACTCATGGTTGCGCATCAGGCTCATGTCCTTATTGGGGCAGGGCATAGCCCGCGGCCTTGATCTGCGCCTGACCCGGTCCCTTGAGCCAGGCGACCAGCGCCTCGACGGCGGCGCCCTTCTTCAGCACCAGCCCCTGCTGTTCGATGGCCGGATACAGCGTGTTCGGCACAGCCCAGGCTTCGCCTGTTTTGCCCGCCTCCACCAGGTTGGCCCAGGCGACGAAGCCCAGCTCGGCGTTGCCGGTATCGACGAACTGCCAGGTCTGACCTATGTTGGCGCCGGTCAGCAGACGGTACTGTTTGGGATCGATCTTGAGGCTCTCCAGGGTCGCCATGGCAGCGGCGCCATAGGGGGCGGTACGGGCATTGGCGATGGCCAGGTTGCCTTTCCAGCTGCGCAGGCTCGCCTCGTCGGGGGCCGGGCCGCCCTTCTTCCACAAGCCCAGCTGGCCGATGGCATAGGTGAAACGATCGCTGCCCTTGCCCTCTTTCTCCAGCTTCTCGGGGGTGGCCACATCGGCGGAGAGGAAGAGGTCGAACGGCGCGCCGTGACTGATCTGGGTATAGAGCACGCCGGTGGCGGCAGAGCTGATGATGACGCTGTGGCCGGTCTTGGCGGTGAACTCCTTGCCGATGCGCTCTATGGTGCCCTTGAAGTTGGCGGCCACGGCCACCTTCACCTCGTCGGCTTGTACGGCAATGGGGTTAAGCGCCGCAGCACAGACGCCTGCAATGACAACAGATAACAACGGTTTCATTCCCTTCCTCCTGATGTGGGCCTGGTCTCACCAGGCCCGAAAACAGGGGCAAGGTTCCCGTTGAACCTGAGCCCCTACGATGAACAGGTCAAATTTTCCAGCGGGCGGCGGCAGCGCTGTCGCTCTCCTTGGCCTCGACCCAGCGTTGAATCCCCTCGGCGGTCAGCTCTTTTTTCCAGAACGGTGCCCGGGTTTTCAGAAAATCCATGATGAAGTGACAGGCATCAAACGCGGCATCGCGGTGGGCACTGCTCACCGCCACCAGCACTATCTGATCGCCGAGCAGCAACTCGCCGATGCGGTGAATGAGGATGCACTCCTGCAGCGGCCAGCGGCGGCGTGCCTCCTGCACTATGTCGGCCAGCGCCTTCTCGGTCATGCCGGGATAGTGCTCGAGGGCCAGCCCCTTCACCTCCTCCCCCTGATTGAAGTCGCGCACCTTGCCGACGAAGGTGACGATGGCGCCACTGTCGGCGCGGGTGGCGAGACGGGCATACTCATCGGCCAGTGAGAAGTCTTCCCGCTGCACCAGGATGCGATCTATGGGCGTCGTGGTTGCTTGAGACATGGCTCAGCCTCCGGTCGTGACTGGAAGGAGAGGGAAGAAGGCGGCCTCATCCCCGTCCCACAGCTCAGTGGTGCGATCCACGGTCGTTATCTCGCTCATCCTCAGCCTCCGGTCACGGGGGGGAAGAAGGCCACTTCATCGCCATCATTGATGGGGGTATCGAGGGGCACCAGGGTCTGGTTGACCGCCACCAGCAGCTTGCCCGCCTCCAGCGCCAGTGCCCACTTGTCACCGCGCTCACACAGGGCCGCCCGCAGTTGCTCGGCGGTAGCGTAGTCGCAGGGCAGGCTCAGTTCGTCACAGGCCACCAGCTCTCTTACTTGCGCAAAAAACAGTACCTTGATCATGCCTGCTCCCCTGCATTCGCGCCCAGCTGAAAGTGGCCGGACTTGCCGCCCTTTTTCTCCACCAGTCGCACCTGTTCGATCACCATGTCCTTTTGCACCGCCTTGCACATGTCGTAGATGGTCAGCGCCGCCACCGAGGCCGCGGTCAGCGCCTCCATCTCCACCCCTGTCTTGCCGGAGAGCTTGCAGAGGGTGCGAATATGGACCCTATTGTCCGCCGGCAGAGGTTCGATCTCTACCTCCACCCGGGTAAGGGCCAGGGGGTGGCAGAGGGGGATGAGATCCGCCGTTTTCTTGGCCGCCATGATGCCGGCGATGCGGGCGGTGGCGAACACGTCCCCCTTGTGGTGCTGACCGCTCAGGATCAGCGCCAGGGTTTCCGGTGCCATGGCGACGAAAGCCTCGGCGCGGGCCTCACGTTCGGTGACCTGCTTGTCGGTCACGTCCACCATGTGGGCTTCGCCGCTTTGGTTGAGATGGGTCAGGTTCATCAGGTTCCCCTTGAAGGCTGAAAGAGTGCTGGGATCCATGGCTCGTGGCTCAGAGATGGGTCACGAAGTTGCAGGGCTGGGTACGGGCATCAAGCTGATCCCGGATGAGCTGCTCCCAGCCCAGCTGGCAGGCGCCGGGAGAACCAGGCAGACAGCAGACCAGGGTGCGGTTGGCGAGCCCGGCCAGGGCACGGCTCTGCATGGCAGAGCCTTCGATCTCGGCAAACGAGAGCTGACGGAACAGCTCGCCAAAGCCCTTGACGGTGCGGTCAAACAAGACGCCGACCGCCTCCGGCACCCAGTTCTGATCAGTGAAACCCGTGCCGCCATTGATCAGCACCACCTGGATGCCCTCATCGGCGATCCACTGGCTGACCCGGGAGCGAACTTGATAGAGGTTGTCGGCGAGCAGGGCCCGATCGGCCAGCTGGTGACCGGCGTCGGTCACGGCCGAGACCAGATAGTCGCCCGAGCTGTCATTGGCGCTGGTACGACTGTCGGAGACCGTCAACACGGCGATCTTGAGGGGAATGAATGCGGTCATGTTCTGTCCCATGGGCAGCTCCTGATAACAAAGGACCGTGAGCAAAGAGAAGAAGAGAGTAGCCAGGATCCTGGTGTGCAGCGCTTGATCCGGGGAGGATCCATACCTGCGCAGGCATGACCCTTACCACATGGTCACTCGCTGCGACTCACGGCGGCCCGATTCTACCAAAACTCGTGCCAGAGGGGGGATTTAAAGGACACACAAATGCCGTTTTGGCGCGGTTGGCTGCAATATGAACAGGCCGGGCAAGCCCGGCCTGGATCTGGCTGTCTTAGAAGCCCTTCACCCCTGTCATGTCAGGCAGCTGGTGAGCTATGCCCTTGTGGCAGTCGATGCAGGTGCTCTCGCCACTGGCCAGACTGGTGGAGTGCATCTGGGCCCCACGCTTGCCTTGCAGGGAGAAGTCCATGTACTCGAAGTTGTGGCAGTTGCGACACTCCCTCGAATCCGTGTCCTTCATGCGCTTCCACTCCCGCTCGGCCATCTCGCGGCGGTGGCTCTCGAACTTCTCGCGGGTATCCACCTTGCCGGTCAGCATGCCCCACAGCTCCTTGGACGCCTGCACCTTGCGAATGATCTTGTAGGTCCATTCGTGGGGCACGTGGCAATCCGGGCAGCTAGCGCGCACGCCGGAACGGTTGGCGTAGTGGATGGTGTCGCGGTACTCCACGAACACGTTGTCCTTCATCTCGTGACAACCGGTACAAAACTTCTCGGTGTTGGAGGCTTCCATGGCGGTGTTGAAACCGCCCCAGAAGATGACCCCGCCAAAGAAGCCCATCATCAGCAACACCCAGAGGGCGGCCTTGGAGGGAGACTTGAAGGTGGTCCACAGTCGTTGCACAAAACCAGGTAATTTCATCTATGGGTTCCTCAGTTCAGCGCTTCAACCGGTTTAAACGTATTTTCCACCAGCGGCTTGGCATCCGTTTGCGGCACGTGGCACTGCAGGCAGAAGTAGCGACGGGGCGAGACCTCCCCCAAGGTCATGCCGTCACGGGTCTCGAAGTGAGTCGGGCTGATCTTGGGGGCCTTCATCTTGCTGGCATTCTTGAAGCTGTGACAGGCCAGGCACTTGTTGACCTTGTTGTCCACTTCATAGTTGCGGGTGTCGTGGGGGATCAGCGGTGGCTGATGCATGTACTGGCGATCGTAGAGGTCGCCATCCTTGCGAAAGTTCTTCATGGGGGCGGCTTCGGCCTCGGTCCCGAGATCCGTGGTGCCCCGTTCAGACTTGATGCCACCGGTCTCCGTCGTGATTTCGGGATTCTGTGCTGCCATCAAGGACCCCGCCACCAGGCAGGCCAGCATTGCTCCAATCAGCTTTTTCATTATCTGTTCTCCGACGTTTTATCAGCCTTGACGGCAAAACCTACAGTGATTTCAAAAACTTGCTCCGCGCAGACATCAATGCAACGGCCGCAGTTGGTACACTCTTGAGCCACAATCAAGGGCCCGTGACCACGCTTGGCACCGTGAACGGGGCCGCGCAGAATGGGGCGCTCGGGGCAGACCGCATAACAATCCATGCAGTTGCTGCACCGCTCGCGCCCCCTGGCAGAAATCTTGATGAACCCGACCCGGTTGACCAGGGCATAGAAGGCCCCCACAGGGCAGAGATGACCACACCAGCCCCGCTCCACCACAAAGAGGTCGAACAGGAAGAGCACCGCCAGCAAGGCCCACCCAGCCCCCATGCCAAACAGCAGACCGCGCAGGGCGAGCGAGACCGGATTGACCAGCTCCCACACCAGCACGCCCGCGATGGCCGGGGCCACCAGCACCATGGCCAGCAGCCAGTAGCGCGTATTGCGGTTGAACTGACCATTGCCCTTGAGGCCAAACCGGGCCCTGGCCCAGGCGGCGGCGTCCGTGATGAGGTTGACCGGACAGACCCAGGAGCAGAACACCCGCCCCCCGACCAGCCAGTACCCCAGCAACACCAGGGCCGCCCCCAGCCAGAGGGTGGTGATGGGCCAATGGCCCGCCGCCACCGATTGCAGCAGGGTGAGGGGATCCGTGAGCGGGACCGTCTCCAGCAAGAGTGAGCTGGAGAGGTTGCCCTTGAGGATCCAGACGCCCGCCAGTGGCCCCAGCAGGAACAACCCCAGCACGCAGCACTGGGTCAGACGCCGCAGCAGCAGGAAGCGATGTGACCGCCACCAGCCGAGCCGCGCGCTAGCCTCTGCCCCCGGATAACGACTCATAGCCCCTCCGGTTTGCGGGTCGGCAGGGTGAGCCGCTCACCGATGAGCGACTTGCCTGCCTTGCGCTTCTCTTCCCAGCCGAGCCGGTAGTGATGGCCCAGCTCCCCCTTGGCGAGCTGACGGGGCACCACCTTGATGGCAGACGCCTCCAGCACGCAGGCATGCTCGCACTTACCGCAGCCGGTGCAGCTGTCGCTGTGCACAGTGGGCAGAAACATGGCGTGCTTGCCGGTGCGCTGATTGTGCTGCAGCTCGAGGGTGATCGCCTTGTCAATCAAGGGGCAGACCCGGTAGCAGACATCGCAGCGCAGCCCCAGGTAGTTGAGGCAGGTCTCGTGATCGATGAGCACTGCCACCCCCATGCGCGCCTGATCGATGTCGGTCATCCCCTGATCCAGCGCCCCGCTCGGGCAGGCCACCACGCAGGGAATGTCGTCACACATCTCGCACGGCACGGCCCGCGCATCAAAATAGGGGGTGCCGGTGGTCACGGGTTCAAACAGCCGGGCAAGCTTGAGAGTGTCGTAGGGGCAGGCCTCGACGCAGAGCCCGCAGCGCACGCAGGCGCTGAGGAACTCGGCCTCGTCGAGGGCGGCTGGCGGGCGCAGCGCCTGGGCAGGCACGGCTTGCACCTGCTGGCGCGCCATGCCGCCGAGCCCCACACCAAGCAGGCCCACACCGCAGGCCCCCTTGGCCATGTCGGCCAGAAACTGGCGCCGACTACGACTCATCTCGCGCTCCCCCGCCTTATGCCTTGACGACCTTGACGGCGCACTTCTTGTAATCCGTCTCTTTGGAGAGCGGATCCGTCGCGTCCAGGGTCAGCTTGTTGACCAGCTGGCTCGCGTCGAAGAAGGGCATGAACACCAGGCCTTTGGGCGGACGGTTGCGGCCGCGGGTCTCGACCCGGGTCTTCACCTCGCCACGACGGGAGGAGACGATCACCTCTTCGCCACGACGCACGCCACGGGCCTTGGCATCTTCCGGGTGCATGAAGAGCACAGCATCCGGGAAGGCGCGATAGAGCTCGGGCACGCGACGGGTCATGGTGCCTGTGTGCCAGTGTTCCAGCACGCGGCCGGTAGAGAGCCACATGTCGTACTCTTTGTCCGGTGCCTCGGCGGCCGGCTCGTAGGGCAGCGCGAAGATCACCGCCTTGCCATCGGGCTTGCCGTAGAAACGCACCCCCTCGCCCGCCTTCACATAGGGGTCGAACCCTTCACGGTAGCGCCACAGGGTCTCCTTGCCATCCACCACGGGCCAGCGCAGACCGCGCGCCTCGTGGTACTGATCGAAGGGGGCCAGATCGTGACCATGACCGCGGCCGAAGCTGGCGTACTCCTCGAACAGCCCCTTCTGGACGTAGAAACCGAAGTGTTCAGCCTCGTCGTTGAGGACGCCCTTGCTCTGCTCTTTCGGGAACTGATCGACCTGACCGTTCTTGTAGAGCACCTCATACAGGGTCTTGCCCTTCACTTCCGGCATCTTGGCGATAAGCTCGGCCGGCCACACCTCTTCCACGGTGAAGCGCTTGGCAAACTCCATCAGCTGCCACAGGTCGGACTTGGCCCCTTCCGGCGGCTTGACCTGCTGGTGCCAGAACTGGGTGCGGCGCTCGGCGTTGCCATAGGCCCCCTCTTTCTCCACCCACATGGCGGTGGGCAGGATGAGATCCGCAGCCTGGGCAGTCACGGTAGGATAGGGATCGGACACCACAATGAAGTTGGCCGGGTTGCGGTAACCGGGCAGCCCCTCCTCGTTCATGTTGGGGCCGGCCTGCATGTTGTTGTTGCACATCACCCAGTAGGCGTTGAGCTTGCCGTCCTTGAGCATGCGGTTTTGCAGCACGGCGTGGTAACCCACCTTCTCCGGTATGGTGCCTTCCGGCAGTTTCCAGATCTTCTCGGCGATGGCACGGTGCTTGGGCTCGGTCACCACCATGTCGGCCGGCAGACGGTGGGCGAAGGTGCCCACTTCACGCGCGGTACCGCAGGCGGAGGGCTGACCGGTCAGGGAGAAGGGGCCCGAACCCGGGGTGGAGATCTTGCCGGTCAACAGGTGGATGTTGTAGCAGAGGTTGTTGGCCCAGACGCCACGAGTGTGCTGGTTGAAGCCCATGGTCCAGTAGGAGACCACTTTCTTGCTCGGGTCGGCATAGAGCTGGGCCAGCTTCTCGAGCTTGTCTTTGGAGACGCCGGAGAGCTTGGCAACCGAGTCGACATCGTAATCCGCCACGAATTTCGCGAAGTCATCGAAGCTCATGGGGGTGGAGTCGCCACTGTCCGGGTTCTTCGCCTGCTGTTGCAGCGGGTGAGTCGGACGCAGGCCATAGCCGATGTCGGTGACCCCCTTGCGGAACTGGGTGTGCTTGTTGACGAACTCCCAGTTCACCTTGTCGTTCTGGATGATGTAGTTGGCTATGTAGTTGAGGATCGCCAAGTCGGTCTGCGGCGTGAACACCATGCCGTTGTCGGCCAGTTCGAAGCTGCGGTGCTCGAAGGTGGAGAGCACGTGCACCTGCACCTCTTGATGGGACAAGCGGCGATCCGAGATGCGTGACCAGAGGATGGGGTGCATCTCGGCCATGTTCGAGCCCCACAACACGAAGGCATCGGCCTGCTCTATGTCGTCGTAGCAACCCATGGGCTCGTCCATGCCGAAGGTGCGCATGAACCCCACCACGGCCGAGGCCATGCAGTGACGGGCATTGGGATCCAGGTTGTTGGTCCGCAGCCCCGCCTTCATCAGCTTGGCGGCGGCGTAGCCTTCCCACACTGTCCACTGGCCGGAGCCAAACATGCCGACGGCGGTCGGCCCCTTCTCTTTCAGGGTCGTCTTGAACTTCTCGGCCATGATGTCGAATGCCTGATCCCAGCTGATGGGGGCAAAGTCACCGTTCTTGTCGAACTTGCCATCCGTCATGCGCAGCATGGGCTGGGTCAGCCGGTCCTGGCCATACATGATCTTGGACAGGAAGTAACCCTTGATGCAGTTCAGGCCACGGTTGACCGGTGCATCGGGATCGCCCTGGGTCGCCACGACGCGCCCATTCTGGGAACCCACCAGCACGGAACAGCCGGTACCACAGAAGCGGCACGGCGCCTTGTCCCAGGTGATGGCGGTCTTGTCGGTGCTGGTGATCAGGTTGGCCGCCAGCGTGGGGGCACTGACTCCGGCCACGGCCGCGGCAGCAGCCACCGCATTGGCCTTCATAAAGTCGCGTCGACTCAGCTTCATGACATATCCTCACATTGCTTAATCACATCAATGACAGCCATAGTGACGAGCCGCGCTGGCTCAGCTTCATGGCGCTTTATTGCTTTTATCGGGCATCGCGAACCTCGCGGCCCCGCCCTCACGGCGTTTCTATTCCTTGCATTCGACATCGAGCTCATCGAACTGATGGTAGATCAGGGCGGCGGACAACACGCCCGGCATGGCATTTATCGCATCTATGGCATCCATGATGGGGCGCTGGCTTGGCCCTTCCAGGGTCACCACCAGCTTGCCGATCTCACTGACGGCGTGGACCTCGGCCCCCTCAAGGGATGCTATCTGTTCTGCGAGCTGGTGACGCAGGGAGGGCTGGGTCAGCACCACCAGGCTCGATACATGGAACTCTTGGTTCATTGTGGCTCCTGCTTCACACACATCCTGACTCATGTTGGATCCTCGGATTTGGGTGCGCCGACCCGGATGCTGCCCACCGGACAGTCCATCACGCAGGCGCCACAGCCGGTACACGAGGCGGCATCTATGCTGGGGGTCGGTACCCGGCCCAGCACGGGAGAAAAGCGGATTGCGCGGGTTTCGCAGCTATCCTGGCAACGCTGGCAGAAGACCTGGGTACTGGCCAGACAGCTGGCTTCAATATGGGCTATGTATCGCCAGGGCGCCTCCGTCATGGGACGAAATACCGGCGCCTTGCAGGCCGTGACGCAATCACCGCAGAAGGTGCACTCGCCACGCAGGAAATCCACCGCAGGATAACCACCGTCACCCTTGATCAGGATCTGCTCCGGGCAGGCCGCCAGGCAATCGCCACAGCGGGTGCAGTCGGCCACGAACTCGGGCCAGGAGACGGACCAGGGCAACTGAACCTGAGGGTCGCTCGATGTCAGGCGACCTCGAAACAGACCACGACGCGACAGGTTGACCCCATCCGGCATATCGACTCCTTTCTGGTGGTTGATAGCGCACGAGCGAGTCCCATGACAGGCATTTTCAATACCTATTATAAGAGTGGGTGTATATTGCGGCCCTGACAAGGTCAGGGATATACCACTAGGGAGATAAACAGGGGGGATTCTTGCGCTGGATCAAACCCTTGGCGTCAAGAGAGAGAAGGGGGGCCGGTGAAAATACCCCCATTTGAGGATTGCTTATTAATCGATGGCTATTTTTTCAAGCCCACCTGAGGGTTAGCCGCCGATGGAGGCCAGATGCGGGGTCATGCCGGCATTGCCCTCGTGCAAGCGGTGGGATGCAGCCTTGCCGGTGAGGGCGGCACGAATGCGCTGTTGCAGTGCATCCTGCTGGTTGTCTGCCGCCAGCAGGTCACGCAGCTCCACCCCGTTATCACCGAACAGACACAGGTGCAGCTTGCCCACGGAGGAGACCCGCAGCCGGTTGCAACCGGCACAGAAATCCTTGCTGTAGGGCATGATGAGCCCCACGCCCCCCATTGACTCAGGATGCATGAAGACCTGGGCCGGACCATCGTCCGCACCACGCAACTGCTGGACCCAGCCACTCTCGAGCAGCCGCTGCTTGATGAGGTCACCGCTGGCGTGATGGTTCTGAAACAGGGTATCCATCTCGCCGGTCTGCATCAGCTCGATGAAACGCAGCTCGATGGGCTTGTGCCTGATCCAGGCCAGAAACGCATCCAGTTGATGGTCATTGAGCCCCTTGAGCAGAACCGCATTGATCTTCACCGATTTGAAACCGGCGGCCAGCGCCGCTTCGATCCCGTCCATCACCTCCGCCAGCTTGTTCTCACCGGTGATCTGGTGAAACTGACGGGGATCCAGACTGTCGACGCTGACGTTGAGGGCGGTGAGGCCCGCATCGAACCACTCCTGGGCGCGCTCTTTCAAGCGGTAGCCATTGGTGGTCATAGCCACCTTCTCTATGCCAGGGGTATTGGCCACCGTCTCTATGATGGCGGTGAAGTCCCGGCGCAGGGAGGGCTCGCCTCCGGTCAGGCGCACCTTGCGGGTGCCCATGGCGGCGAAGCCCGAGACAATGCGGCGGATCTCGTCCAGCGAGAGAAACGACTTGCGCCCCTCTTTGTTCCCGTCCGGAGGGCGATAGCCGTCGGGCAAACAGTAGGTACAACGAAAATTGCACACATCGGTAACCGACAGGCGCAAATAGTAAAAACGACGGGAAAAACCATCTTGCAGTGGCGACATAAACACCTTTCCAAATACGGGAGGCCAGGGCATTTCTTTCCTGACCCTTACAGCTCGAACATCGGCTGACGGCGGTTTTCCCCTATCGCAAGGACTTAGGCAAAACAGCTCGGAGTTCATCTAGTTTTTCGATGCTAGCACAAGTTGGAGTACACTCCCATGCTACTTTGTGGGGTTATTGTCTGATGCGAAGGAAGACGATCAGCATGGGAAAGTGGTTCAAAGTGCATTCGGTCAGCAGCGCCATCGGGCGCTCCATGGTGCTCATTCTGTTCATGGCAAGCCTGATCGCCGTGGTGGCCATGGTGACCCTGTTCTACTCGGTGCCCGATGCCAAGGCGATCAACCTGTCGGGTTCGCTGCGGATGCAGGCCTACCGCATGGCCTACGAGATAGAGCAGGGGCAGCCCGTGCTGGGACGACTCGATCAGTTTGAACAGACGCTGCATGCGGCCGAGTTGCAGGAGACCCAGCGCTGGATCACCCCTGCCTCCCTGCGCCGCACCTATGGCGAGGTGTTGCTGCAATGGCAGGTGATGCGCGAGCACATCGAGAATGCCACCCCCAGACGCTACACAGACAACACTGAGCAGTTTGTGGCGGCCATCGACGATTTCGTCAACCAGATGCAGTACCACGTGGAGTTCAAGGTACGCATGCTGGCGCTGGCCGAAGGGCTGGGGCTGCTCTCCATCATCACCATCGCCTGGTTTACCGTGCGGTTTACCCGCCAGCAGGTGGTGGCACCGCTCAACCAGCTGGTCTATTGCGCCCGCCAGATCCAGCGCCAGGAGTTCGATCTCACCCTGCCCCCCCATTGCGAGAACGAGCTGGGGGAGTTGTCGGGTGCCTTCGTCACCATGGCCGACGAGCTGGGCAAGCTCTATCGGGAGCTGGAGAGCAAGGTGGAAGAGAAGACCGCCAAGCTGCAGCAGGCCAACGACACCCTCTCCTTCCTCTACAGCACAGCCCAGAAGCTGCATGCGGCGCCGCTGAGCCGGCGCACCCTGCTCAAGCTGCTGGAGCGGGCCGCGGCCCATCAGCACATAGACCACATACGGCTGACCCGCTTCGAACACAACGCCATGCCGGACTACATCACGGGGCGCAAGGGCTGGCCCGGCGATCTCGACTCAGTGGTGAGCTTTCATCTGCAGATGGATGAGCAGGAGTACGGCCGGCTTGACGTGATCAGCAGCCATCCCATAGACGAGCGGCTGATGAAGAACTTCTCCATGCTGCTGGCCCAGGTGCTGCACAAGGATCAGACCCTGCTGCAACATCAGCGGCTGCTGCTGATGGAAGAGAGAGCCGTCATCGCCCGCGAGCTGCACGACTCGCTGGCCCAGGCGCTCTCCTATCTCAAGATCCAGTCCACCCTGCTCAAACGCGCCTTCGCCAAGGGGGAATCCGCCAAGACAGAGGCCGCCATGCAACAGATCGACGAGGGGCTCAGCAGCGCCTACACCCAGCTGCGCGAGCTGCTCGGCACCTTCCGCCTCAGCATAGGTGACGCCAATCTGGGGGAAGCCATCAAGGTGATGCTGGAACAGCTCAAGCCACAGACCCAGGCCGAGATCGGGCTCCATTACGGTCTGGCCGATACGGATCTGGAGGCGGGCCAGCATATCCATATCCTGCAGCTGATCCGTGAGGCAGTGCTCAACGCCATCAAACATGCCAACGCGCAAGTGATTGATGTTAGCTGTGAGACCCTCGCCAATGGTAACATTCAGGTTCAGATTTCAGATGACGGTGTTGGAATAGGGATCGCAAGCTCGGCGGTCAACCACTATGGCCTTAGCATCATGAATGAGCGTGCCAGCAAGTTGCATGGTCTGCTGACCATCAGCGAGCAGCCGCCCAGAGGCACCTGCGTACATCTGACCTTTCCCACCAGCCTAACAAGAGATGCCTGATGGACGAGATGAAATATAGTGTTCTGGTCGTGGATGACCATCCCCTCATGCGCAAAGGGATTGTGCAATTGCTGGCCCTGGAAGAGAACATAGAGGTGGTCGGTGAAGCGTCCAACGGCACCGACGCCGTCGCCATGGCCAAGGAGTCCGAACCGGATCTGATCCTGCTCGACCTCAACATGAAAGGCCTCTCCGGTCTGGATACCCTCAAGGCGCTGCGCACCGAAGAGGTCACCTCCCGGGTGGTGATCCTGACCGTTTCGGATGCCCGCCAGGACGTGGTCGCCCTGCTCAAGGCCGGCGCCGATGGCTATCTGCTCAAGGATACCGAGCCAGAGATGTTGCTCGCCCAGCTGGCGGACGTGATGACCGGCAAACAGATCCTGAGCGAGCCGCTGCGCCCCTACCTCGAGAACATCTACGAGCTGGATCATCTGCAACAGAAGCTGGAGAGCCTGACCCGTCGCGAGATGCAGATCCTGCGCGAGATTGCCAAGGGCCTCTCCAACAAACAGGTCGCCTCCGTGCTCCATATTTCCGAGGGCACGGTCAAGGTACACGTGAAGAGTCTGCTGAAGAAGCTCGAGGCCCAGAGCCGCGTCGAAGCGGCCGTCATGTACCTGGAGCAGCGTAACTAACGCGCTGGCAGAGGTGGATGAACGCATTCAACAGAGCACTTTGTTGCGCTCTATGCACATGCCTTGATCAGCTTGAGAGAAAAACCAAAGCCCCGCATCGTCGGGGCTTTCCTTATCTGCGCTACATCCGCGCGAAACCCGCCCCACCACCCTTTACCCCACAACAAGCAAGATGCGCGACCACACACTCCCGCTTGTGTGGAAGCGGGATTCACCCGCCGATTCACCGCATCCGTCACTGCGGCGCACTTCTATCTTCTCATTTCTCGAACCGGACTCCCCTGCCTGCTCACACCTTGTACTCAGGCCGGCGACGCGGCTTGCACGCCGCCGCAACGGCCATGCGCATTTTGCACTTGGCTCTTTGCAAGATGCGATGCGCTTCAATTCTGGACGCGAAGAGAGCGAGGGCCGAGTACTCAGGATCCGGCCGTATTCAGCTGACTACGGGATCACTTTGGCAAAAAAGATAAAAATATAAATATCTGATTATTAATAAATTTCAGACTCAATTTGGAGACTGACACCCCCATTCCGGGGCCTTTTTCATCCTCTGGCACAGTCGCTGCATTGTCCTATTCAGCAACTACTCAATGGAGGACGGAACATGAAACTTCAACCCTTGGCATTGTTCCCCTTGCCTTCCCACATACTGCCTGGTGGCAAGCTTCCGCTGCGTTTGTTTGAACCGCGCCACCTGCAGATGCTCAAAGAGTCATTCATCAATGACCAGGGTTTCGGCATAGTGATGGAAGAGGCGACCACCACGGGCAAGTCCGGGCGCATACTGCCGGTCGGAACCCGGGTAAAGGTGACCGATTTCTACACCCTGAATGACGGCCTGCTCGGCGTCACTGTGCTCGGCATGGAACGTTTCTGCATCCATGAGATGGAAACGGACGAGATGGGATTGCGCCGGGCCAAGGTCGAAGCGCTGCCCAACTGGCCGAGCGCCCATTCAGACTTCAGTGACAAACCGCTGGTCACCCGGCTGCGGGAAGTGTTCGAGCAGTATCCGGAGCTCGATGAGCTCTACCCGGACAAGCAGTTTGACGATGCAGCCTGGCTCTGCCAACGCTGGCTCGAAATTCTGCCTATGCCCATCTACGAAAAACAGATGTTGATTGCCAAACAAAATAGCGAAGCGGCCCGTCAATTCCTGCGCCGACTGATCGCACAGTGAGTCAAAGAGAACATTGCAAAATGCGAATATTCCCACAATGAAAATAATAATTTCGCATTTTGCAAACCGCGGTGATCGATAAAAAGCAATAACACAGCCGCAAGCCGCATAAACAGGTTCTGAAAAGTTGGCACGACTTTTTCATATAGAATCGTACAACCCGATTTATCCCGTGCTCTCTTCAGTATTTGCTGAAGAATTGGTCAACCACCCAGGTTGACCATTTTTTTTACCTGCGATCCGGCAACACTGGGCTGATATGGCGCTGCAGGCACTCTCTCAGTCGCATCAGGCTGATGGGCTTGGCCAGAAAATCATCCATTCCCTGGGCCAGACAACGGGCCCTGTCTTCGGCCATGGCATTGGCCGTCAAGGCCACGATGGGCACCTTGCAGCCCAGTTCCCGCAAGCGGCGAGTCGCCTCCAGCCCATCCATCTGCGGCATCCGCATGTCCATCAGGATGAGATCCGGCTGCTGCTCCGCCACCTGGGCCAACGCCTCCAGGCCATTGGCCGCGAGCCGCACCCGGCTCACCAGTTTTTGCAGCATGAGGGACACCACCAGTTGGTTGACCGGGCTGTCTTCCACCACCAGCACATCCAGATCCTGAATGGGCAATTGATCCGGCTCGGGCCGGCTGCTGCACTCGCACGGCAGCGCCATGCCGGGCAGCTCGAACCAGAAGCTGCTGCCCTGACCGGGCGCGCTCTGCAGACGGATCTCCCCGCCCATCAGCTCCACCAGCCGTTTGCTGATGGCCAGCCCCAGCCCGGTCCCGGAGAAACGGCGGGTCGCCGAGCTGTCGACCTGGGAGAAGGGCTCGAACAGGAGCGCCTGATCCTCGGCCGAGATGCCGATCCCGGTATCGGTCACCGACACCCGCAGCCGTTGCTCGTGCCAGTCCAGTTGCAGCAAGACGCTGCCCTGGCTGGTGAACTTCACCGCGTTGCCGAGCAGGTTGCTGATCACCTGTGACAGCCGCACCGGATCCCCCTGCAACTGGGGCGGAACCGCCTCATCCACCCGCCAGCGCAGGGCTATGCCCTTGCTCCTGGCGCGCTCTTGCAGCGGTTCGATCAGGGATTGGCACAGCTGGGTGGGGAGCAGGGTCTCGCAGTGAAACTCCAGGGTATGGGATTCGATTTTCGAGAAATCGAGCACATCGTCGATGATGGTCTGCAGCAGACGGGCCGAGTGAGTGGCATGCCCGAGCAGGGTCTGCTGCTGAGGCTCGAGCTGGGCATGTTGCAACAGATCCAGCATGCCCAGCACCGCATTCATGGGGGAGCGGATCTCGTGGGTCATCATGGCCAAGAACTGCGACTTGGCACGGTTGGCCGCCTCGGCCTCATCCCGTGCCCGGGCCAGCTCCTGCTCGCGGCGGATCTGGTTGCCCACATCCCGCGCCGTGCCCCGATAGCCGATGAAGACACCGGCGGCGTCAAAGCAGGGCTCGGCATTGATCTCCATCCAGCAGGGCCCCCTGGCCAAGCTGACCTGAGCCCGCACCGCCCGCACCGGCAGATGCAGCTCGATGAGGCGACGGTACTTGCCCCACTCGGGATCCCGCCGATCATAGACGTAATCGTAGAGGCTCTGACCGGGTGGATGCGCTTTCACATCCCCCTGATAGCCGGGCGCCGACACATAGCTGAGCCTGTGTTCCGTGTCCGTCTCCCAGAACCAGTCGGAGGCCATGCCGGCGAAGCTGCGAAAACGCTGCTCGCTGGTCTGCAGCGCCAGCGTCTTGAGCTCGACCTGCTCCTGCAAGCGGGCCCGATAGGCGATGTTGACCAGCGCCTGGGAGATGAGCGGACGGCAGCGTTGCATCGCCGCCTTGCTCTTGAGATCGAAGGTGCCCATCACGGCGTGACGGCAGATGAGGACGCCGGAGAAACCGGGGGCGCGCAACCCCGTCATCATGACGCTGGCCCAGCCGGCCACATCGGCCAGTGGCGCCAGCTCGGGCAACTGGGTCGGGTCATAGATGACCAGGGTCTCCCCCTCGATGGCGCGAGAGAAGAGCGGGGTCAGCTGCCAGTGGCGCCCCACCTCGTCATCCTGGGTGCTGAGGTGGGTGATGCCGCCGCCAGCTTCCCAGGCCACCACATCCGCATGTTCGAAACCGATGAAGGGCTTGAGCGCCTGGATGAGGCTGTCCAGCACCTGCTCCAGGGTCTGGGCATCGGCCAGCGTCGCGACCCCGCACAGCAGGGTCTGTGACTCCTGGCGGTACTTGGCCTCGCGTTCCCGACAACGCACCAGCTCCACCAGCGTGGTCTGCAGCTTGTCACCCAGGGCTTCCAATTCCGTATTACCTATCATCTTGTTTCCAGCGCCATATATCAGCTGTCGAGGAAGATCACGCTCGATACCATCAGGTTGCCGTGTGCCAGCTCACCGTGGGGCAGACGCCCCTGTTCACCGAAGGTGAACGGGGTAATGAAGGGGATCTCCCCCAGCCGGGTGTGAAATTGATCGACGAATTGGCATAAGCTATCACCAAGAGCCAAGCGACAACCAGCACAAAAGATCACTAGGGCCCCGAACGGCTGCATCTCGGCGGTCATGCCGTACTCGGGTTCGATGCGGGTCGCATTCAGACTGCGCTGCAGCAAGCCTTCCTGACTGCTGTACATCAACAGCAGCCGCTCGCCGAGCCGGGTATCGGTGAAGAGGCGCAATCCGCCACCTTCTGTCACCGCCTCGGGATGAGATAGCTTGTAGTAGGGCATGTCGTCCAGGGTGCCCACCTGGCGGGCCAGCGGCGAGAGGGTGGTATCCCGCAGTATGGGCCCCACAGGCCAGGCAGTGGTTCGTCCGGTCCAGCGAGCGTAGACCTCGGCGGCGGGCTCATGATCTATGGTGAGGATCTCGCGCCCTGCCAGGGCGGTGATGGTGCCGCGATGCTCGGTCGGGACATAGCCCGAATGAAACTGGAACGCCAGCTGGCAATCGGGATAGAGCACAGCCAGCACCACGCCCTCGCGGGCACTGCCCTCATCCCAGCACAACTGCCAATCGCCGCTGACACTGTTGTCGGCCGCCGAGCCTCCCACGACAGGGACGGTCGTTCCCAGCTCGGCTTCGATACTGGCCAGCATCGCCTCCTCCTGACCCGGGCTGGCGTGCAACAGTATGAGCTGAGGCAGCTCGCCGGGACGCCCCCCATCGGCGATGGCGGCGCGCAACAGCTGGCGAATATCCACCTCATCCCCCGCCTGTCCCGCCACCCCATAGGCTCCCTTGTCATCGTAGAGGGCGGCCACCGCCAGCCCTATCCCCTGACGGGCGTGGTGGCCAACCTGGGTCATGACGCCGCCGCAGGAGCTGCACCCTATCAGTCGGGTCGTCGGAAACTGCTGCTTGAGGTGAAGACGCAGTTCCTCGGCATCGTGAGCCTGAGTAAAATAGACCAGTAACAGCGAAGGGGAATGGGGCGATTGAGCGAGCAGCCGCTCACTGACCTGCCGGGCAGCCAGCAGGGAGGTCTCTTCAAGAGAGTGAGCCGTCAGAAAGTTCAACACCATCTCCTAGTTGTTCATGATGCTGGGGGTAAGCAAAAATCATACCTTTATCAAACAATTATCTGATTTCATCGGCTAGAATGGCCCTCAATTGAGCCCAACCACAGGACAGCTGCATGTGGCAGAAAAACATCAATGACTTTGACCGGGTCGTCGCCATCGGTGGCGGCCACGGCATGGGCCGCGTGCTCTCTTCACTCTCGTTTCTCGGCCAGCGGCTGACCGGCATAGTCGCCACCACGGACGATGGCGGATCCACTGGGCGCCTGCGCAAGAGCCAGGAGTGTATCGCCTGGGGAGATCTGCGCAACTGCCTCAATCAGCTGGTGACGGATCCCAGCATCGGCAGTCTGTTGTTTGAATATCGCTTCGCCGGCCGCGGTGAGCTGGCGGGTCACAACCTCGGCAACCTGATGCTGCTGGCGCTCGACAACCTCTGCGTGCGGCCTCTTGATGCTATCAAGCTCATCAGTGACATGCTGAAAATAGAGTCACAATTGTTACCCATGTCAGAATTTCCCACCGACCTGTGTGCCCACACCGTCTGTGGCAAGCAGATCCTGGGAGAGGTCTCCATCGATCAGCTCGATACGCCACCGCTCTCCCTGAGCCTGAGCCCGGAAGTACCGGCGACTCGCGAGGCGGTGCAGGCGCTGGCTCAGGCCGACATGATTATACTCGGGCCCGGCAGCTTCCTCACCTCCATCATGCCGCCCCTGCTGCTGGCCGAGGTGGCGCAAGCCATCAATGAGAGCGATGCCATGCTGGTGTTCATCTGCAATCTGGTGGCCGAGAATGGCCCCGCCAGTCAGCTGAGTCTGATCAACCAATGGCGCTGGCTGGAGTCACGGGTCGGTACGGGTCGTGTCGATGCCATTCTAGCGCCCACAGGGGAGTATCCGGCCGAGTTGGCCAGCCGCCTGATCCAGGCCGAGCTGGGTGAGGCCGAGCTCCCCCATCGCCACGACAGACTGAAACTCAAGCTGGCGCTGGATCGGGTGATCCAGCAACTGGTCAATCAACGCTGATGGCAGCTACGCGCAGCGGTGAACCGGCTGGTTCCCCGCTGTGCAGCAAGCTCAGTGGTAGTTGGCAAGGTGAGAGAGCACCTGGGGCAGGGATTGCTCCAGCTGGGTCAGCAGCCGGGCGACGTCATCGGCATCTTCATGCTTGCAGGCCAGCTCCAATGCCACCACCTGCTGGTAGCTGAGCTGGGCGCCGTAGCTGCCGCAGGAGGATTTCATGCTGTGGGCAAGCCGCGCCAGCGCAGGCCAGTCCCGCCGTTCATAGAGTGGTCGCAGCTGGGCGAGCTGCTCTCCCACTTCCTCGATAAACACCGAGATCACCACAGGCATCATCTCCTGGCCTATGTCTTCCGCCAGCTGTCGCAGCACCTTCTGATCCAACCATTCCATCCCTCAGTCCTCATTTGGCGGTATTCAAACAGAACATACTATAGATGCCCGGCGCGACAGCGTCATCCCCTCACCCACCTTCTGCTTGTCGACCGGCGAGCGGCCGCAAAACGAAAAGTGTGATCCGGTTCTAGTAATGTGGCGATAGGCAGGCCGGATTGAAACATAAATGTTGCCAACAAATTAACATATAAATAACAATGGAGGCCGTGAGAATGATGCGACTCAGCAACACCTCTCTCATCCCTTTTGCCTGTATGGCTGCTGCGAAGAACCAGGGTAGGATTCTACCCTGGTATTTTTTTATATTTAAATCAGATGATTACCGATCCTGACTGCCGCATACGCGCTCACCCAGCCGAAACAGGCTGAACTCGCCGGGCGCCATTCTGACCCAATCTTCATTGCCGGTCAGCGGACGGGTCGCGATCAGGGTCACCACGTCATCCGGGGTCGTCTCACTCTGAAAATCGATGGCCACATCTTCATCCAGCAGCCTGGCCTCGCCAAATGGCGCCCGCCGGGTAAGCCAGTGCAGGTTGTTGCTGCAATAGGTCATCACAAATTCCCCATCCGACAGCAGCATGTTGAATACCCCGAGTCCGCGCAACTCGTCGCACAGGGTGGCCAGATGGCGAAACATGGCAGGGAAGTTGGCAGGACGCTTGGGATATTTCTGTTCCAGCCGATTGAGCAGCCAGCAAAATGCGTGCTCGCTGTCGGTGTCCCCCACCGGGCGGTGCCGCCCGGTGGCGAGTCGCTTGTAACCGGTCAGCTGGCCATTGTGGGCGAAGGTCCAGTAGCGGCCCCACAGTTCACGGGTGAACGGATGGGTATTTTCCAGCGACACGCAGCCGCGGTTCGCCTGCCGGATATGACTGACCACGGCGCGGCTCTTGATGGGCAACGCCTGGACCAGCTTGGCTATCGGCGACTGGGCACTGGGCTCGGGATCCTTGAAGGTGCGAAACCCCCTCCCCTCATAGAAGGTGATCCCCCAGCCATCCTTGTGTGGCCCCGTCTTGCCGCCGCGCAGCATCAGACCGGTAAAGCTGAAGCAGATGTCGGTCGGCACATTGGCACTCATGCCGAGCAGTTCGCACATAAGCAGCGGACTCCTTAATTACTGGGCCATCTTTTTCAATCAGCGGGACCAGCCTGATGCGAAGCACCCCTGCCGATCCCGCCGCTTATCGGGGCAGGCACAACCGGGACATGGCCTGGCGAGGCCACACATCCCGGCTGGACATGCTGCCTTACTTGGCCATCTCTTTTTCGACCAGCTGGATCAGGATATGGATCACCTTGATGTGCACTTCCTGAATGCGGTCGGCATAGCCAAAATGCGGCACACGGATCTCGACGTCGGCCAGACCCGCCATCTTGCCACCATCCTTGCCGGTCAGCGCTATCACCTTCATGCCCTTGGCATGGGCGGCTTCGATGGCCTTGAGGATGTTGCCTGAGTTGCCGCTGGTGGAAATGCCGAGCAGCACGTCACCACGACGGCCGACCGCTTCCACATAACGGGAGAAGACGTAGTCGTAGCCAAAGTCGTTGGAGACGCAGGAGAGGTGGCTGGGATCCGAGATGGCGATGCCGGCATAACCAGGACGGTTCTCGCGATAGCGGCCGGTCAGCTCTTCGGCAAAATGCATGGCATCACAGTGGGAGCCCCCATTGCCACAGGAGAGCACCTTGCCTTCCTGCTTGAAGGAGTCGGCGAGCAGCCTAGCGGCAGCTTCAATGTTTTTCAGATTCTGCTCATCTGCCAGGAACGCCTGGAGCACGCCGGCAGCTTCGGTCAATTCATTGCGGATCAGTTCTTGGTACATGATGTCTCTTCCAAAATATGGGCGATGTCATTGTCGCACAAGCCAATCCCGGAGTCGCCCCCCCGCCCGTCAAGATGCCGCCTGCAGGACGTTATGCCGATCACAGAGCCAAGGTAACAAGCTTGTAAACAGCTTGATAAGTTTGTGCGTATGAATTACAACAGGGGCCATATCCAACAGGTCAGACCTCTGGATCAGCCAACCCACTTTTCACCCAACTTCGGCAACTCATGCAAGGAGCGAAAAATGACGACGACCCTCACTCTGCTCGGGGTGATCCTGGTGATCGGCGCCATGGCTTATCGCCGGGCGTCTCTGTTCACATCCACGCTTGCCACGGCCGCCGCCCTGGTCGCCGGCACATTCTATGGCCATGTCCCCCTGCTGGTGTGGGCACTGTTCGCCGTGATTGCCATCCCCCTCAATCTGGTGGATTTTCGCCGCAATCAGCTGACCAAGCCGCTGTTCAAGCTCTACAAGTCCATCATGCCGGAGATGTCCCGCACCGAGAAGGAAGCCATCGAAGCGGGCACCACCTGGTGGGAAGCCGATCTGTTTGCCGGCAACCCGAACTGGAAGAAGCTGCACGCCATCCCTGTCAGCGTGCTGTCAGCCGAAGAGCAAGCCTTCATGGACGGTCCGGTTGAAGAAGTCTGCCGCATGGTCAACGACTGGGAAGTGACCCACGAGCGGGCCGATCTCTCCCCTGAGGTGTGGCAATACCTGAAGGACAACAAGTTCTTCGCCATGATCATCAAGAAGAAATACGGTGGTCTGGAATTCTCCGCCTATGCCCAGTCCTGCGTACTGCAAAAACTGTGTGGCGCCAGCGCCGTGCTGGCCTCCACCGTGGGCGTGCCCAACTCCCTCGGCCCGGGTGAGCTGCTGCAGCACTACGGCACCGATGAGCAGAAAGACCACTACCTGCCCCGTCTGGCAATCGGCAAGGAGATCCCCTGCTTCGCACTGACCAGCCCGGAAGCGGGTTCAGACGCCGGCTCCATCCCCGACTTCGGCATCATCTGCAAGGGTGAATGGGAAGGGGAAGAGGTGCTCGGCATGCGGCTGACCTGGAACAAGCGCTACATCACGCTCGCACCCATCGCCACCGTACTGGGCCTGGCCTTCAAGCTGCGCGACCCGGATCACCTGCTGGGTGAAGACGAGGAGCTGGGGATCACCTGTGCCCTGATCCCGACCCACATCAAGGGGGTCGAGATCGGTCGCCGCCACTTCCCGCTCAACGTGCCGTTCCAGAATGGCCCGACCCGTGGCGACAATGTGTTCGTACCGCTCGATTTCATCATAGGCGGCCCGGCCATGGCCGGTCAGGGCTGGCGCATGCTGGTCGAATGCCTCTCGGTTGGTCGCGGCATCACGCTGCCTTCCAACAGCACGGGCGGCGTCAAGATGCTGGCCCTGGCGACCGGCGCCTACAGCCGCATCCGTCGCCAGTTCAAGCTTCCCATCGGCAAGATGGAAGGCATTGAAGAGCCGCTGGCCCGTCTCGGTGGCAACGCCTACATCATGGGCGCCGCCGCCAACCTGACGGTGACCGGCATCGATCTGGGGGAAAAACCCTCGGTCATCTCCGCCATCGTCAAATACCACCTCACCGACCGTGCCCAGAAGTGCATCATAGATGCCATGGACATCCACGGCGGCAAGGCCATCTGCATGGGCCCCAACAACTATCTGGCCCGTGGCTATCAGGGTGCGCCCATCGCCGTCACGGTAGAGGGTGCCAACATCCTGACCCGCAGCATGATCATCTACGGTCAGGGCGCCATCCGCTGCCACCCTTATGTGTTGCCGGAGATGCTGGCCGCCAGCCACCCTGACAAGGATCAGGCGCTGAAGGATTTTGACAAGGCGATGTTCAGTCACGTCGGTTTTACCATCAGCAATCTGGTGCGCAGCTTCTGGCTGGGCCTGACCGGTGCCCGCCTTGCGCCCGCACCGTTCAAGGATCAGACCAAGGGCTACTACCAGCAACTCTCCCGCCTCTCTGCCAACCTGGCCTTCCTGTCAGACATGGCGATGGGCACCCTGGGCGGCGAGCTCAAGCGCAAGGAGCGGGTCTCCGCCCGCCTGGGCGATGTGCTGAGTCAGCTCTATCTGGCTTCGAGTGCCCTCAAGCGTTATCAGGATGAGGGTCGTCAGCAGGCGGATCTGCCGCTGCTGCACTGGGCGCTGCAGGATGCCATGTTCAAGGCGCAAGAGGCGATCGACGAGCTGCTGCGCAACTTCCCGAACCGCTGGATTGGCTTGGCCCTGCGCGTCATAGTGCTGCCCCTTGGCCGTGACATGAAGCGCCCGAGCGACAAGCTGGACAGCCAGGTTGCCCGTCTGCTGCAGACGCCGAGCGAGACTCGCAGCCGTCTGGCCATGGGCCAGTATCTGACCCGCGAAGAGGGCAACCCCTTCGGTCTGCTGGAACAGGCACTCGATGACGTGCTCTCTGCCGAACCGCTGTTTGAGAAAGTATGCAAGGCTGACGGTATCAAGCGTCCGTTTATGCAGCTGAACAAGGTGGCGGATGCAGGTCTGGCACTGGGAGTGCTCAACCAGACCGAGGCTGACTTGCTGCGCCGTGCCGAAGAGAGCCGCCTGCGCACCATCAACGTCGATGATTTTGACCCCATCGACCTGGTTGCCAACAAGGCCCTGTTCGAGCCATCGGCCTATCACAGAGCAGCCTGACCCACAGGAAAATAGTCAAACGCCTCCCATGTGGAGGCGTTTTTTATGGGCCTGGATCACGATGACAACAAAGAGATTTCACAGATCAAATTTTATTTCCCAATAAGTTTCCTATCCTTAGTGAAGCAGTTAATGTAAGCACAGGATCCCAAACAGGATTGCATGATGGATGACCAAATCCTGATTATTGACGATGACGATCTGCCCCTTCTCGATAACCAGCAGGCTGGATGGAAGGTGATGATTGTGGACGATGAACCCGAAGTGCATCGCATCACCAAGATCACCCTGAGCAAGTTTGAATTCGATAACAAACCCATTGAATTTTTGCATGCTTATTCAGCCGCGCAGGCCAAGGAGTTGCTCGCCAAGACCCCGGATGTAGCCTTGTTGCTGCTCGACGTCGTCATGGAAGTCGATCACGCCGGTCTCGATGTAGTCAAGTTCGTACGCGAGGATCTGCAGAACAAGATGGTGCGCATAGTGCTGCGGACCGGACAACCGGGTCAGGCGCCGGAAGATGATGTGGTCACCAACTACGACATCAACGATTACAAGGACAAGACAGAACTTACCTCCCAGAAGCTGAGGACCCTGCTGCGGGCCAGCCTGCGTTCATACCGCGATATTCGTACTCTGGAGAGCAATCGCCAGGGGCTTGAGAAGGTCATCGAGGCCTCCAAGGGGATCTTCGAGAAACGGGCGCTGCGCCAGTTTGTCGAAGGAGCTCAGGAGCAGCTCGGTGCCCTGCTCAATCTGGAAGAGTCCCAGATCTATGATGTAAAGCAGTTTGCCTACGAGGTGCGGGATCAGATCCTGGAGCCCCTGCTGCCTGGCCATCCGTCCGTGCGGCTGGTCGATGCCCCCCTGATCTTGCGCCAGGCCATGGCCAATCGCACCAACGTCTATGACGGCAACCAGATGGTGCTCTACTGCCAGAATCCCCGTCATCACCTGCTGTTTCATATCGAGACGACCCGCCATCTCAGCCAGATGGACACGGGCCTGCTGAGCCTGTTTACCGAAAACATCATAGTGGCGCTGGAAAATATCCGGCTCAACGAGGTCATCGCCGACAACCAGCGCGAGATCATCTACCGCATCGGTGAGCTGGTGGAGACCCGATCCAAGGAGTCTGGCCTGCACGTCAAGCGGGTCGCCCTCTACACAGAGCTGTTCTGCCAGTTGCTCGGCATGAGCGAAGAACAGAGCGAGCTCATCAAGCGCGCCTCTCCCCTGCACGACATCGGCAAGGTGGGGATCCCGGATGCCATCCTCCACAAGCCGGGCAAGCTGACCCCGGAAGAGTGGGAGATCATGAAGACCCACGCCCAGCTGGGGCAGGACATGCTCTCCGGCAGCGATCTGGCGCTGTTCCAGATAGGCGCCACCATAGCCGGCAACCACCATGAGAAATGGAATGGCAGCGGCTATCCCCGCGGCCTCAAGGGCGATTCAATACCGCTCGAAGGGCGAGTGGTAGCGCTGGCCGACGTGTTCGATGCCCTGGGCTCGGATCGCTGCTACAAGAAGGCGTGGCCATTGGACAAGGTACTGGCGCTGATTGAAGAGGAGAAGGGACAGCACTTCGATCCCCGGCTGGTGGAGCTGATGCTGGCCAATCTGGACAAGTTCCTCGAGATCCGCGATCAGCACAAGGATATCTACGTCGGGGATCACTGATCCTCCCTCACCCCGACTGGCCAACCGCTACACATGAAAAAGCCGCCTCAACAGGGCGGCTTTTTCATTCAGGGCAGACTCTTACTGCTCGGGCAGGTTCAAGTCCAGCTTGGCCTCGGATTTGGCCCCCTCATTCTCTGCCTTCTGCGCAGCCATCGCCTTTTGCAATGCCCGGCGTTTTTGCAACAGGATGAACCCAACCCCGCCGAGCAGAGTCACTAGGATACCGACGCCGCCCAGCAACCAGAGCAGCCAGCCGCTGCTCTCTTTCTCCTCAAATTTCACCTGGTCGGGTACGGCTGCCGAAGCCGCGGACGCGGCCGAAGGGGGCGCCGCCAGCACGGGGAAGATGTTGAATGACTTGACCGGCAGAGTGACCTGGATCTCGCGGCCCAGGCGGGTGGTCCCGAACAGGGTGGCGGTCACGTCATACTGGCCCACCTCCTTGATGACGGAGAGATCGACCTCCACCCTGGGTTCGGTCGCCACCGCGCTGAACGCCATGCTGGCCCCTACGGTATTGGTTGCCTTGCCCTTGATGATCACCGAGGCGGGATCCAGCTCATCGCCGTCAATCAGGAAGGAGAGCCGGGCACCGTACTCTTTCGACGGCGCCGCCAGGGTATAACCGACCGGTAGCGGATAGATCAGCACATCCTGATAGCGGGCGCGCGAGAAGACCTGATTGCCGGTGCTGTAGAGCGCTCTGTATTTGCCGGCCGGGACATCCAGCACCGCCTTGGCGGTCATGATGCCATCACCCGGCACCTCGTCGAGCCCCTTGCCATCATCGCGATAGTGGCCGAGCACCTCATCCAGAATGGGCTCGCCCTGCTGCTTGGCATCATTGAAGCGCTGCAGCTTCACCGTCATGCCGAGATCCGTGAGGTAGTAACCCTCCTTGGGCGGGGCATCGTCGATCAGCAACCAGGACTTGAGCTTGACGATTTCCCCCTGATAGAGCTGGGTCGGCAGCAGATCGGTTTCCAGTTTGATGTTCGACAGGATGCGCACCCTGTTTTCAGGATCCACCTCACCTATGGCCTGCCAGGGACCCGGCATGGGATCACGGATGGTGATGAGATCCTGATCCTTGAGCGCCAGCCAGCCCACCTCGGGCGGCGTCACCTTGCCGACATACAACTTGCTGCCATCGGGCCGCACCAGGATCACCGAAGGGGTGCCCGGCTTGCGCGTCACTATGAAGGTGATCTCCTTCACCCCGTAATCGATGCGAAAGCGATTATCGAGCAGGGGAATGTCGGAGGGGGCAAACACCTCGTTGGCCCCGGCCGTCAGCGAGGTCAGCAGCAGCAGACCGCTCCATAGCTTGCTCATTGCCGCCACAAGCAGGCTCCTCCTTTCTTCTGGACCAGATCCAGCCTCGCCTCGTGCACGGCTTCGATGTCGGCGCCGGCACGCACGACCTTGAGTGGCGGACGGTTGCTCTCCAGTCGACGGATGCTGGTGTCCTGATTGCGCTCGTTCTCCTGGCTTTCGGTGGCCAGGTTCAGCTTGGTCTGGCCACCCGTCATCAGCAGGTAAACGTCGGCCAGGATCTCCGCATCGAGCAAAGCCCCGTGCAAGGTCCGGTGGGAGTTGTCTATGCCATAGCGATCGCACAGCACATCCAGGTTGTTGCGTTTGCCCGGGAAGAGATCCCTCGCCATCGCCAGGGTATCTGTGATGCTGCAGATATCCTTGGTCTTGAAGTTGAGTCCGAGCTTGCCGAACTCGTAGTCCATGAAGCTCACGTCAAAAGGCGCGTTGTGGGCGATAAGCTCGGCGCCACGGATGAACTCGATGAAGTCGTTGGCGATCTGGCTGAACGGGGGCTTGTCGACCAGGAAGGCATCCGTGATGCCGTGCACCTGGATGGCCTCGGGATCCACCAGCCGATCCGGCTTGATATAGACGTGGTAGTGATTGCCGGTCAGCTTGCGGTTGATCACCTCCACACAGCCGATCTCTATGATGCGGTGTCCCAGATAGATGGGGCCACCGGCTGTGTTCATACCTGTGGTTTCAGTATCCAGAATGATCTGGCGATTCAGTTGGGGTGTGTTCATGATCCAATCTATGTCAAACTTCGGCCTTACCCGCTAGTTTACCCCAAGACTCATGCTAAAAAAGATCGATTGCTCATGTTAAAACACATTGATTTATACACGGATGGTTCCTGCCTAGGCAATCCTGGCCCGGGTGGCTATGGCGCCGTCCTGGTCTATGGCGATCACCGCAAGGAGATTTCCGGTGGTTTTCGGCTGACCACCAATAACCGGATGGAGCTGATGGCCGCCATCATGGGGCTGCGCACCCTCAATGCGGCCTGTCAGGTACGGCTCACCACCGACAGCCAGTATGTGCGCCAGGGGATCACCCAGTGGATCATCGGCTGGAAGAAGAAAGGATGGATGACCTCAAACCGCCAGCCGGTCAAGAACGTCGATCTCTGGAAGGAACTGGATGCGGAAGTGGCCCGCCATCAGATCGAGTGGCTCTGGGTCAAGGGGCACTCGGGTCACCCCGAGAATGAACGCTGCGATGAGCTGGCGCGCGATGCCGCCAGTGGCAAGCAGCTCGCCGAAGACACCGGCTATCAACCCTGATCCCACCTGTCAAAGGGTGACGAGCGTCTTTGACCAGAGCGGTCGCGAGTTGTTCGTCTAGGATATGGGTTACCAGCCCTGACGCGCCATGCCCGGTGCCGCTATCGACTCAGGCAAACGCCAGCGACGGCGCACCGGGATGAGTGGAAAACGCCGCTTGCGCGCCGCTATCACATAGACAGATGCAAAGGGTCTGAAGTAATCCCGCCCCACACTCTCCCGCCACCAGCCGATCCGGCTCTGCTTGCTCATGAACGAATAGCCGAAGCGCTCATCAAACATCACCTCGCAACCGAGCAGTTGCAACCAGTCGGTGACCCGCGCCGGGGTGAACATGCGAGCCGACCAGGGCAGATGTTGACGCAGGAAAGGCAGACAATGACCGATACCGACCAGACTGAGCGGGTTATAGCCGCTGACGATGAGCCAGCCATCGTCGGTCAACACACGTTCGGCTTCACGCAGCACCTGATGGGGATCGGGCGAGAAATCGAGACAATGGGCGAGCAGACAGGCATCCACGCTGCCGGTTCGTACCGGCAAGGCCAGTGGATCGCCCTGGATATCCAGCAGCCGACCACTGGTCGCCACCCCTATCTGGTGGCGGATGGAAGAGCAGCCACAGGAGAGCTCGGCGCTCAGGGCGCCGACTTTAAGCAGATGATAACCAAACAGATGTGGGCACCAGCTGTCGAGCCGCTCCTGGATCTCGGCCGCCACCCAGTCCCCCATGGGTAACGCCGACCAGCTGGTCGGGATCTCGATTTGTTGTTCGGTACGTGCCAACTGCATAATAGGGCTCAACTTGGGGTTCGAACGCCATCCAGTTATATAAGATACCCTCCATAAAGAGAAGCAGACTCATGTATCCAGTGATCACAGTTCCAGCCTTTAACGACAACTACATCTGGTTGATCCGACACGAAAATCACTGTCTGGTGGTCGACCCTGGCGATGCGGCCCCCGTGCTGGAGCGGCTGGCGGTGCTGGAGCTGCAACTCGACGCCATCCTGCTGACTCACCACCACCAGGATCATGTGGGCGGCGTCACCGCCCTGCTCACTCACTTCCCCCATGCAAGACTCTATGGCCCCAAACATGATCCCATGCCTGATCACCACGGTCAGTGGCTCGATGACGGGGATCAGATCAACTGGCATGGCCTGAGCCTGGATGTCATCCACGTGCCAGGCCATACCCGTGGCCACATCGCCTACCACGGCCATGGCATGCTGTTCTGTGGTGATACCCTCTTCTCCGCCGGTTGTGGTCGCCTGTTCGAAGGGACCCCGGCCCAGATGCATGACTCGCTGCAACGGCTCGCCGCCCTGCCCGACGACACCCTCATCTATTGTGCCCATGAGTACACCCTCTCCAACCTGCGTTTCGCCTACGCGGTCGAGCCCGACAACAGAGCGATCCAGCAGCGGATCGGGCTGATCAGCAAACTGCGCCAGCAGGGCCTGCCGAGTCTCCCCTCCCGGCTGGGTGATGAGCGTGAGTTCAACGTTTTTCTGCGCTGCGAACAGGATTCCGTGAAATTTTCTGCTGAGAAACACGCCTTAAAATGCTTGGAAAATCCAGAGGATACCTTCGCCGTGCTACGCAGCTGGAAGGACGTTTTTTGAACAAACCTTGATCAGGGGGCCATTGCCCCTTATGATGCCAGCTGTTTTTCAAGAGATGACCTGAGCGAGATGAAGGTACGAACGGCCTTATTGGCGGCGCTGTTTCTCAGCGGCTGCCAAAACCTGAGCCATCAGGATGACCGGGCGCTAACGGCAATCGAGCCGATCAAGTCCCCCCAAGTCAACAAAAAAGCGTATAAAAAACATTCTGCGCGCTTCCTGTTTGGTGACGAACAGATAGACGAACTGGATGACACCGAGAACCTGTGGGTGCGTATCAGCGATGATATGCAGTTTGATCCGCAGGAGAACGACCGTGTCCGCCAGCAGCGCGATTGGTTACTACGCAATGATAAGCATCTGGCGACCATTGCCAGCCGGGCTGAGCCCTACCTGTATCTGATGGTAGAGGAAATCGAACGGCGTGAGCTGCCAATGGAGCTTATTACCATCCCCATGATCGAGAGCATGTTCGATCCCCACGCCCGCTCCCGCAGCAATGCAGTCGGTCTGTGGCAATTCGTCCCTGCGACCGGCAAGAACTTCGGCCTGCGCCACGACAGCTGGTATGACGGCCGCCGCGATGTATTGGCTTCCACCAATGCCGCGCTGGATTATCTGGAGTACCTGAACCGCTTCTTTGATGGTGACTGGCTGCAAACGCTGGCCGCCTACAATGCCGGTGAAGGGCGCGTGCGCAATGCCATAGTCCGTAATCAGAAGGCCGGTCGTCCAACCGACTACTGGTCCCTCGATCTGCCCCGTGAGACCCGGATGTATGTGCCCAAGATCCTGGCCATGGCTGACATGATCCGCAACGCGGACAAATACAATGTCACCCTGCCGGTACTGGCCAACAAACCGCAGCTGCGGGTGGTCAACACCGGGGGTCAGATCGATTTGAACGTGGCTGCCCAGCTGGCGGGTCTGCGCCCGGCCCAGTTGAAAGAGGTCAATCCGGCCCTGAGCCGCTGGTCGACCTCGCCTCAGGGCCCCTATCGCCTGCTGGTACCGGTCGAATATGCCGATACCCTGGAACTGGCCCTGGCCGATCTGCCCCAGAGCGAGCGCATCCGCACCCGCTCCTATCAGGTCACCAGTGGCGATACCCTCTCCCGCATCGCCCAAAATCACGGGGTGAGCGTGCAACAGCTCAAGCTGGCCAACAATCTGCGTGGCAACAACCTGCGCCGTGGCCAGACCCTGATGATCCCGACCGGTGGCAGCAAACAGGTCAGCAGTCAGGCAGCCCAGAGCAAGTCGCAGCAGATTGCCAGTCGCAGCGGCAGCAAGATCCAGTACAAGGTGCGTTCCGGTGACAATCTCTGGAGCATCAGCCAGGCACACGGGGTGACCCATGATCAGCTGGCCAAGTGGAACGGTCTTAACGCCAAGTCGGCCCTGAAACCCGGCATGAAACTGGTGGTCTGGCCCAAGCAGGGCAAGAGCAGCAACAAGTCCATGGTCTATCAGGTTCGTCGGGGTGACTCCCTCTCCTCCATCGCCGCCCGCTTTCAGGTCGCCGTGATGGATGTGATGCGCTGGAATCAGCTCGGCAAGAGCGACTACCTCAAGCCGGGTCAGGAACTGACCCTGTTCGTGAAGAACAACAGCTGAGCCGCCGTCACTTCATAAAAAAACACCCCGCCAAGTGCGGGGTGTTTTTTTATCGATGCCGACTGCTGGTGCAGCCGCGGGCCATCAGGGAGTGATGGCCTGGGCCGCGAAGCGCGCCATGATGGGATTGTGATCCGATGCGTCGGTCGCCGGGCTGCTCACTTCCACCAGGTCCAGATTGCGGTAGTAGAGGTGATCCAGCGGACGGCCAAATGCGGTACGGCGCAGATCCGGCACCGGAATGGCTTCCTGCAGCCCTAGCTCGCCCACCAGCTTGTTCAGCCAGAATTCGCGCTTGTCGCTCCAGGTGTTGAAATCCCCCGCCAGAATGACAGGCCCCTGATGGCGATGGATGAGGGCGGTCAGATCATTGAGCTGCTCGCGGAAGGTAGCCATGCCCAGTTCGAAGTTGACCGCATGCAGGTTCACCACCAGCACACCGTCAGGATCGCCCTGCAAGGGGTACAGGCTGACCAGACCGGACTTGGGAATGCGTAGCAGAGGCTCTGGCGAACGAACGCCGCAGACGAAGGCCTGTGGCGTTTTGGCGACCGTCATGACGCCAAACGAGACGCCACCCTGGGTGAACGCCTGCAACTGTTGCCACTGGAACTCACCGGCCTTGAGCCACGCCAGCATGTCCGGACGGGTCGCCGACTCCTGCAGCAGCACCAGATCCTGGGATTTCGCATACTCGTCCAGCCCCTCTCGCCAGTTTTTACGCTGACCCTTGTAGAGGTTCCAGACTGTGATGCCAAACTCGCGGGGCAAGGCGGTGGACGCCAGCGCTACCAGCGGCGGCTTCTGGCAATTGACGCCGGGAATGATGCCCTGCGCCGTCACCAGATGATCCTGATCCGGCACCTCGAAACAGCCGACCAACCCCAACGTCAGCAGCGACGTTCCCAGAATGCGATAACTATTTTTCATTGGCTAACAACCACCTGCCTCTGCATTGTGTCATGACCATCACAAATGTCATCGCAGCCGACTAGGCTCATGACTCGTGTCCGGCCCGGCGCATCCAGAAGGAATTCAACGATGGCGAGACAGCACCAGTACCGCGTGACATTTTATGATCAACAAGGAAATTGTCATCAAGTGGAGCTTTCCACCGTCTATCAGATCAGACGGGATCCCCAGTGCGATCTCTGCCTGTTCGACACTGAGCAGTGTGTCGGCTCGGAAGAGATGCTGGAACGCATGATACGGCAAAAAACCGGCTTTGAGCAGGAAATATCCATCATCAACGCCCGGCTGATCTGAGCCGGATCAGACTGGAACCGGGCGGGATTTGCCCTGATCGTCGATAGCGACGTAGGTGAAAATCCCCTCGGTCACGCAGTAACGCTGGGCTTCGTTTGCACGCAGCACCGGCTTGACCCAGACCTCCAGTTTAAGACGCATGGAGCTGCGGCCAATCTTCAGGCAACGCCCGTAGCAGCACACCACATCGCCTACCTTGACCGGGCTGTGAAAGGTCATGCCCTCGACGGAAACGGTACAAATACGTCCTTTTGCCAGCTCCTTGGCCATTATGCCCCCACCTATATCCATCTGGGACATGATCCAGCCCCCGAAGATGTCGCCATTGGGGTTGGTATCGGCTGGCATTGCCAGGGTTCTCAGCAACAGCTCCCCATCGGGGTGACGTCTTGTATCTACCATCATTACCGCTCTCTCTATCATGGATGGCGGCATGATAGGGGGCGAGCCCCGCCTTGGCAAACCTCAATTGCCCGCCGTGCCAAGCCATTGGAGCCGCCTGTGCCCCACCGCCATGCCACCCCATAGAACCGGGCGGTATGCTCAGCTGCCCTGTGCGGCCAGCTCGGCAAACCAGTGGGCCGGATCGGGCCAGCGATAGGCAAAACCGAGTTGCTCACAGATGCGCTGACCCTCGACCGGGGCAAAGATCCCGGCAGGCTCGATGAAGACGGGTACCGGCAAGCCGAGCTGGCGGGCCGCAAAGGGATAAAACTGCTCGCGGCGCGGATGGACCGGCGCACTCAGGTTGTAGGCATCGCCATCCTTGCCTTGTGCCAGCATCAGCTGGCAGGCGGCCACCACGTCATCCAGATGCACCAGGTTCACCGCCTGGCCACCACCCTCCAGGGTCTTGCCCGCCAGGAAACGCCCTGGATGGCGTTCCGGGCCGTACAGGCCGGCGGGACGCAGCACCATGGCACACTTAAAACCTGCATCCAGCACCGCCTGCTCGGCGGCCAGCATCCGCATCCCGCGGGCGTGGGCAGGAGCCGGCTGCTCATCCTCCCCCTGCCCAGGCGCCCATACCGAGGTGGCGCTCACGAACAGTACCCGCTGCACACCCGCAGCCTTTGCCAGCTGGCACAGGCGGGCGATGGCCGCCGGGTAATCCTCCGTCTTGCTCGGTGGCACACAGATCACCAGCTCGCGGCAGTGCAGCGACAAGGCGTCCAGCTGGGCCGACAACTGCAGCGGCCAGGCCGCTACCCCTTCGGCCGTCAGGCGCGCGGCCTTCTCAGCCGAGCTGACCGTCACCACCACGGCCTTGCCTTGCGCCTGCAATGCCCTCGCCAGCGGCAGCCCCAGCCAACCCGCCCCCACTATCCCCGTCTGCTGTTTACATTCTGTTGTCATTGGCAAAATCCTGGCAAAAAAAAACGGCCATCCATGATGACCGTCGAAAGTAACGAAGGAAATAGCTGGATTGACCAGTTACCTCCCACAGCGGGAAAATCGGGAGCGCAGGCTCCTAATTCGTGGGGCCTATGCTAGTGGCAGGCAGGCCAAAAAGCTTTGAAGCGGATCACAGTTGAAAAGGATTTCTGAAAACGCTTTCAATTTTTTGGCTGCGCATCGACGAAGAATTGGCCCATTCAGGGCCAATTCTGTCTCGTCAGGCGACGGATTCCCGTCTGACCAGCTCGGCTTCGAACTTGAGCGCCAGCCCGTCGACCGGCTTGTGATCCAGCAGGCGCAGGGCCAGCTCGGCCGCCCGTCCCCCCATCTCCTCGATGGGATAGCGCACAGTGGTGAGCTTGGGGTAGATGTAGCGGGCGTAGGGTATGTCATCGAAACCCACCACAGAGATCTGCTGCGGTATCTTGTAGCCGCGCTCCAGCAGGCAGGAGATGGCCCCCGCCACCATGGCATCGTTGAAACCGAGCACGGCGGTAAATTCGACGCCCCGCTCCAGCAGCTCACCCATGGCCACATAACCGCCATTCTCATCGGCGAAGGCACGACCAATCAAGGCGGGATCCAGCTCGATGCCCGCCCGTTGCAAGGCATGACGGTAACCCGCCATCCGCTGCTGGCCGTCGACGAACTCTTCATCATCCGAGGTCACGAAGGCGATCTTGCGGTGACCCGCATCCAGCAGATGCTGGCAGGCGGTGGTGATGCCGGCCTGGTTGTCCAGCCAGACACAACGATCCTCGGCGCCCGGCACCTGGCGGTTGATGAAGACGATGGGGGTATTGCCGGCCACCAGCTCGCTCAGCTCCTCGTCGGGCAGCGCCTTGCTGTGCAGGATCAGCGCATCGCACTGACGCTGCAGCAGCGCCTGGATGGCGTGACGCTCGCGCACCGCATCGTGGTTGCCGGACATGACGATGGTGAACTTGTCCGCCTTGTCGACCATGGTCTCGATGCCGCGCATCATCTGGGCGAAGAAGGGGCCACCACACAGGTCCCCCACCAGCACGCCGATGCAGTTGGAACGCTTGCTGACCAGTGCCTGGGCAAAACTGTTGGGACGAAAATTCAGTTCCTTCATGGCCGCCAATACGGCCTCACGCTTTTCTGGTGCCACCTGAGCCGTGTTGTTGATCACCCGCGACACAGTTGAAATGGACACATTAGCCAACCGAGAAACGTCTTTAATCGTTGCCACTATCAATTCCTTTGTTGGGGAAGCCTGTCTGTGTTGATCGAGCGATTATATCGAACCTGTCAGACCAAGACGTGGCGCCCGATCACCTGACAGGTTTCCTTTTGTAACAAAACCTTATGGGATAATAACCATTTTGGGGAAGGAAAGGGAATCTGGCAGCCGCCGGGGCGGCTGCCGTCTCAATAAGCGTGACTCAGCTCGCGATCGGACATGAAACGCAGCGGCTGCTGCAGCTTGTGCTGATAGATGAGATCGAACGACAACACGTTCTGCACATAGTTGCGCGTCTCCTTGTAGGGGATGCTCTCGACCCAGACATCCATCGGCTTGTCCGCACTCTGGTCGCGCCAGCGTTTGACCCGGCCAGGCCCGGCGTTGTAGGCCGCCGCAGCCAGGATGCGGTTGCCGTCATACACATCCAGCAGCCGCTTGAGATAGGCGCTGCCGAGGCGGATGTTCATGGCGGGATCGAACAACTGCTGCTCGTTGCGATAGGGCACCCCCAGCTTGCTGGCGGTCTCCCTGGCGGTGGCCGGCATCAGTTGCATCAGACCGCGCGCCCCGACCGGCGATTGCGCCAGCGGATAGAGGGCGCTCTCCTGGCGGGAGATGGCGTAGAGCAGGCTGGTGTTCATGGTCCGCTCCTGCGCCATCTGGGAGAAGGTGCGCTTGAGCGGCAACGGGAAGCGCAGGTCGAGCGCATCCCAGGCCTCGGCCCGGATGCTGGCCAGGATCGCCAGCTCATGCCAGCCCTGATTGAGGGCGATGTGGCCAAACTCGATGCGCTGGGCCACGGGGTTGCGATCCATGTTGTGGATCCACTCAGAACGCGCCGCCGTGATCTCGTTCATGTCGAGCAGTTCACGCACCCGCAGCAGGAAGGGCCAACGGGCGCTGGCGGTGCGCCAGTCCGGCACCCGCTTCACCGCACTCTGGTTCTTCATTCGATAGGGTACGCCGCTGCGTTGCGCCGCCATGAAGCCGTAGAAGCCGCGCAAATTGGCGGTTTCCAGATAGAGATCCCGCGCCGGTTTCTTCTGACCCTGCACCTCCAGCGAGCGGGCCAGCCAGTAACGCCAGCGATCCTCCTTCTGCAGGGCGATGGGCATGCGCTTGACCCAGCCGGAGAGCCCGCGCCAGTCCTGCTCCCAGATGGCGAGCCGGGCCCGCAGCTCCAGCAGATCCGGATCGACCAGCCGCACGACTGTGGCATCCACCCAGCCGCGCTGGGCAGTGGCACGATCCAGCAGCAGACGGCGCGCCACGGCTCGCTCCACCGGTTTGAGCTCTGTGGGGGTCAGCCCGAAGCGCGTACGCATCGCGGGCAATTGTCTCAGCACGGATTCGGGCTGCTGATTGGCATAACGGGCCAGGCCCAGCAGCAACAGTCGCTTTGAGGGGGCCGCGGTGGAAAAATAGGCCGGGTTCATCGCCTTGGCGGGCTGCTCGAACAGGGCGATCATCTGATCGCCATAAGGCTGCATGCCGCTGCCAAGCTGGACGCCGAGATGGCGGATCAGATTCGGGTTCTCAGCTTCAAACGCCAAGGTCATGCGGGTCCAGATTTTCTCCTGGGTGCGCAAACCGGCCTGCTGCCAGAGCTGGAACAAGGGGGTGCAGGCATCGGGACGAGACTGGCCACTGAGCCAGAGCTTGCCCGCCTCCTGCAAGGCCTGCGTCTGCTGCCCCGTGTAGTAGCGCGCCTGATAGTGCATGCAGAGCAGATCGGTGGAACTCGGCTTGGCCGGGTAGAAGCGCAGGAACTGGGACCACTGCTGGCTCTGGGCCAGATAGGTGAGGTAGCTGCGTTCCAGCCGGTTGGATTGCGGCGTGTCACCGTGCTGTCGGATGAAACGGGTCACGTCGTCATACTCTGCCGCCCCGGGCCGGAAGGCCAGCTGGTAGTAATCCAGATAGGGCAGCAGCGGATAATGGGTCAAACGGGCACGAATTTGCTGGAAACGGGCCTGATCGTCGGCACGAACCGCATCATAGGCCTGTCGATAGAGAGACTGCTCCGTGGTTTGCGCCGCGACTTGCGCCAGCAGCCCTGGCACGCACAGCGCCGATAAAATGATTCCCTGCACGGCTTTCACGAAAGACTTCTCCCTTGAGAGGCAATGCCACCGCCCGCTGGCGGTGGTCTTGTATCCCCTCATTCTACCCGTTAACGCCCAGGGCTACAGCTCGCTCACCACACTATTTTTCGCCCCTGAAACGGCGCCATCAGGGCGGGCAAGACGTTTGACATAACGCTCCAGATAGGGGACGGGCAGCGGCTTGGAGGCCAGGTAGCCCTGATAGAAATGGCAGCCCTGTGCCTGCAGAAACTCCAGCTGCTGGCGTGACTCCACCCCCTCTGCCGTCACGTTGAATCCCATGTGACGCGCCATGGCGATGACGGCCTCGACGATGGCCATGTTGTCGCCATCCTTGGGAATGTCCTGGATGAAGGAGCGATCTATCTTGAGCTCATCGGCCGGCAGCCGCTTGAGGTAGCTCAGGGAGGAGTAGCCGGCGCCGAAATCATCGATGGCGAAACTGATGCCGAGCACCTTGAGCTCGCTCATCTTGCTGATGGTGTCTTCCGCATGGCCGAGCACCACGGACTCGGTGATCTCCAGATTCAGGCAGGCGGGATCCATACCGGTGGCGGCCAGCACATCGTGAATGCGCTCGACAAAGTCGGTGGCATGGAACTGCTTGGCACTGACATTGACCGACAGCTGGGGGATGTGGATGCCGTTCTCTTCCCACAGCACATATTGGGCGCACGCCTCGTGCAGCACCCAGTTGCCGATGTCGACGATGAGATCCGTCTCCTCGGCGATGGGAATGAACTCGGCGGGCGAGACCAGTGCCCGCCCCGGCGGTTGCCAGCGGATCAGCGCCTCGACGCCGATGATGTCCCCCCCTTCCACCATGTGCTGCGGCTGGTAGTAGAGGGTCAGCTCCTGCTGGCTCAAGGCATTGCGCAGCTCGTTGTGAATGAGCAGCCGACGATCCGCCTGCTGCTGCATGGAGGCATCGAAGAAGCGCCTAGTCTTGCGGCCCGCCGATTTGGCCTGATACATGGCGGTATCCGCCTGCTTGAGCAGATCGTCCACCCCCTGCTCACGGCCGGGGAAGAGGGTAATGCCGACGCTAGCGCCTATGTGCAGCACCTGCCCGCCATGGGTGTAGGGGGCGGCGATCTCGCTGATGAGCCGCTCGGCGATGAGGTCGGCCTGCATCTCCGCCTGGGGCGGACTGGCCGACAGGGAAGGCAGCAGCAGCACGAATTCGTCGCCACCCAGCCTCGCCAGGCAATCCCCCTGGCGCACCAGCCGTTTGAGACGCGTGGCCACCTCCTTGAGCAGCCAGTCGCCGGTGGCGTGACCCAGGGAGTCGTTGATGGTCTTGAAGTGATCCAGATCGATGAACAGCAGGGCCCCGATCAGGTTGTCGCGGCTCGCCTCGCTGAATGCCTGCGCCAGGGTTTCGTGCAGCTGGCGGCGATTGGGCAGGCCGGTCAGCTCGTCGTAGTAGGCGAGATCCTGGATGCGGCGCTCGGCCTCCTTGCGCTCGGAGATGTCTTCGAAACAGATGACGAAGTGGCTGATCACCCCCTTGTCATCCTGCACGGGCGTGACGATTTCCCACTGGGGATAGATGTGACCATCGACGTGCAGGCGCAGGGTCTCTCCCTGCCAGCGGCTCAGGGTGTTGAGCTCATAGCCCAGCCCCCCCAGCCCTGACCAGAGATCATTGCCAAGATGCAGACCTATCACCCGCTGGCTGTCAAAGCCGGTGATCTGGCTGAAAGCATGGTTGACCCGCAATATCTTGAAGTCGGGATCCGTGATGATGATGCCTTCATGGGTTTCGAAGGCCACCGCTGAGAGCCGCAGCTGGGCATCGCTCTGCAATCGCTCCAGCTCGGCCACCATACGCACGGAGAAAATGGTCAGCACTGAGCCCAGGTTGGGGATCTCTATCTCGCTGGAGAAGAGCAGCGCCAGATGACCCAGGATCTGACCGTGTCGGTCGAACAGCGGCTGGGCGTAATAACGCTGCCCCGCTTTCAACTGCGGATTGAGCTGGCAATCGGCCTCGATGGTGACCACGCAGGCCTCACCACGCCGATAGACCTGCTGGCAGGGCATGCCGGCGAGTTCGTACTCCTTGAGGTCGATCCCGTGACAGGCCAATACCTTGAGGCGATCGCTGCTGGTGCGCTCCGCCAGCCAGACCGCATCCGCGACCAGAATATGGGCGAGCTGGTTGATCAGGGTATCGAAAAAGTCGAGCCCGGTTCTGGCGGAGAGCGCCTGGGCCAGCTGGGCCAGCAGGGGATCTTGCAACAGGGGCAGTTGCTGGGACAGCTCGGCGGGCAGCGGCGTGCTGCGGGTGGTATCGAGCGGGGCCAGCCAGCCACAGCATACCTGCTGGGCAGAGACGTACTGGCCGCTCCAGAGCACATGGCGCACCTCGCCATTCTCGTCCATCAGGTGACCGATGAACTGGGCTGGCTGGCGTGAATGATAAAGTCTGGAGAGAAAATCAGAGAAGCCGGGTTCATCGTCCACGGCCAGCTGACCGGCCCAGGGGTGTGGCCCCTCCCCTTGCCATAGCTGGTAAGAGGCATGATCGGACAGGCTCCACTGCTCATGTTGCCGATCATAAAACCACATCATCTGAGTGGCCTGCTGTTTCATCTACTACTCCAACACCACGACAACCACGTTCACTACCCTGACAACTTGATAGAGCCCACAACCCCCTCTCGCACTAAGGGCATAGGGCGATACGTGAGGAGTGCAAAAGAGGCGAGACTATGCGGTGAAAACCGGACATGAGGTCGACATGCGGCGCTGCCAAGAGGGGACAGAAACGATCCAAGTTTCCCCATACTGCCTGCCAGTTTCATGGAGCTCAAGCGCTTTTTGGCGCAGAACGGGAAAAGATCACAATTTATAAGTCGCGTGATAGTAAAGGATTCATTTCGTGACACAGATCACATTTCAATATTCCGCCATGAGTAATCTGAAGGTGAAGACACAAGCAAGACGACCCGAAGGGGGCCAATATGAAAATCGAAATTACCAGCAAAATCATCGACATCACCCCGGCTATCCGCGAGCGCATTGAATCCCGCTTTGAAAAGCTCGAACGTCTTCAGGTGCCTCTTATCACACCCCATGTGATTGTCTCCAAAGAGCGTCTGATGTTTATCGTTGAAGCCAGTGCTGGCATCCCCAACGGCAAACTGTTTGCCCAGGCAGAACACGAGGATATGTACGCCGCCATCACCGAACTGGGGCAAAAGCTGGAACGTCAGCTCAACCGCCACATCGAGAAGCCCATGGCCCGTCGTGCGGCCGCCAGTGCCAAGGACGTCGTCCCCCAAGCGGATGAAGCCGACGCATAATCTGCCGCACATCACACGAATCAAATACCAAGGCGGGATCTTCCCGCCTTTTTGCATCCTGACGTTGCCGCGAGCCGGTACTCCCCCCCTCCTTGCCCCGTCTCAGCTTAACCAGTGCAGGCGGGCATCCACCCCCTGTTGCAGCGCATCCAGTATGGGCAGCATGAGCAGCGGATCGTCGCGCCTCGGTTGATCCGCCAGCTTGCGTTGCCAGCGCTCGCGACCCAGGGGCGAGAGGTTGTCATACACGGCGGGCTCCAGCGCCGGCTGCGGGCCCAGCAAGGGCGGCGAGCGCAGCGCCAGCCAGAGCCTGACATCCACCATGGAGCCCCCCTGCTGCAGCCGCTCGTTGAGCCGCACACCCTCCCCGTCGTCCTCACCCCCTTGCAGGGGGGCCACCGCCGGCAGCGCAAAGCGGCTGCGCCAATCCTGGGGATCCGGTCTGGACACGGCCGCCGGATCGAACCAGGGCTGCTCTTCCACAGCGTCGGTCAGCAGGGCCAGGTGCAGACGAAAGTCGGCCCTGTCGCCGTGCTGGAGATCCCGGTTGAGACGTTGCCCCAGTTGGGCCTCGTCAACCAACAGCTGATCACGTATCGCGCTGGGTAGCATGAGATAACTCTTGGAAATGGTGGTTTCATCGCTTATCGGCCGCAAATCGGATCCTGTGAGCAGGAAAAATCCCGCCAAGGGGTTCACAACAGCGGAAGATCTGTTAGTATGCGCCTCGCACTTGTGGAGGGGTTCCCGAGCGGCCAAAGGGATCAGACTGTAAATCTGACGGCTCTGCCTTCGAAGGTTCGAATCCTTCTCCCTCCACCATTTCAAGTGCAATCACGGCGCGAGTCGTGGATAAAAATTGGCAATACCCCGTGGAGGGGTTCCCGAGCGGCCAAAGGGATCAGACTGTAAATCTGACGGCTCTGCCTTCGAAGGTTCGAATCCTTCTCCCTCCACCATTTCAAGTGCAATCACGGCGCGAGTCGTGGATAAAAATTGGCAATACCCCGTGGAGGGGTTCCCGAGCGGCCAAAGGGATCAGACTGTAAATCTGACGGCTCTGCCTTCGAAGGTTCGAATCCTTCTCCCTCCACCACCCTTCAGAAAACCCGGCCTGCGCCGGGTTTTCGCATTTCTGGCCAGGCGCGACCGGCCGAGCCGCATTCAACAACTCACATAAAAAAACGGGAGGCCTGAGCCTCCCGTTTTGCATCAACCTGCCTTACAGGGTGAAACGATAGAAGATGTCCACCGCCTGGGCCACCCCGCTCATGGCCTGCAGGTAGAGTCTGGGCATCAGCTCGTAGCGCAGCTTGAACTCGGCGATGGGGCTGAACACACCAACCCCGTACTGGAACTGCAAGCCGGGCAGCAGATAGGCCGACAGGGTTACCTGGGTGTTGTCACCGCTGCCGGCGGTATCGAGCGCCACATCGCTCATGCCGAGAGATTCCCCCAGACTGGAGACAACGCCGTTGGCCTGGCTGACGGCACCGGCCACCAGCAGACCGTTGAAACCGCCATCCTCGCCACTGGTCTGCAGCCCCTTGCCGCGCAGCAGATAGGAGAGCTGCTCTGACTGGGCCATCTGCGGCTCCGAGTAGACGGTGATTTTGGGCTTGCTGGCCGGCCCGGTCACCCGCACCCCCACCGTCACCTTGTCCTCTATGGTATCGGGATCCCGATACGCCTCTATGTTGAGGAAGGGCTGATCGAGGGGGCCGGAGAAGAGGATGCGGCCATCCTTGATGATGAGGTTCTGGCCATAGGCCTTGAAGCGGCCATCATTGAGCACCAGCTGGCCGTTGCCCGCCAGCGGCCGGGACGGCTCCTGGCGGATGTTGATGCCCCCCCCCACCTTGGTCTTGAGGCCCATGGCCTCCAGCCGCACGTCGTCACCGAGCCGGATCGCCAGCTTGATCGCCATCGGCAGCGGCGCCGTCTTCGGCAGCGGCGGCAGATCGTCATAGACCACGGTCACGTCGTCGGAGACGGCCACCGCACTCTCGGGCAGGCTCTTGACCAGGATCCGCGCCCAGGGAATGTCGACCTGACCCGTGATCAGGGTCTCCTCTCCCAGCGAGATGGCGATGTCGGGGGAGACCCGCACCCGTCCCATGCCAGGATACTGGGCTTCCAGCTCCTTGCCCTGAATGGTGAGGCTGCCGCTGACCGGCATCCTGGCCCAGCTCAGCCAGCCCCCCAGCGCCAGCGGGCCCTTGCCCACCAGCATGGTGCCGTCGAGCTCGGCCCGGTTGCCCTCGATCTTGAGCCGGGTCACCAGCTTGGAGAGGGTCACCATGTCGGAATGGGTCTGCACCTCCCCATCCAGCAGGTTGAGCTGACCAAACAGCAGGGGGGCGGCCAGGGTGCCATCGAAGCGGGCATCGGCGGAGATGATCCCCTGCAGAGAGCGCACCTCGGGGATGAGCGGGGCGAAGGTGGTCAGCTTGAGATCGTCAAATTTGAGCTGACCCGACAGCTGGCCACGGCCGGACGGATCCTTGATCAGCATATCGGTATCGATAGTGCCTATCTGCTTGGAGACGAAGTCGAGCCGGATCGCCGCCTGCTGACGCTCGAAATCGACCCCGAGCTCGAGGCGCTGGTAGTCGGTCTTGAGCTCATCGGCGACCAGGGTGCCCGGCGTGGTACGCACTGTGGCGTGCAGGGTCGGCTGGTTGCCTCGCCAGCTGGCCCGGCCATCGGCGGAGAGCACCGCCAGCCAGCGGAAGTTGTCCGGCAGCCAGGGGCGCAAGCGCTTGAGATCGAAGCCGCTCAGGGCAAATTCGAGGCTGCCCTGCTGGGCCGACACCTGGCTGCCCTTGACGCAGAGGCTGGCCCCCTGAGATCCCAGGCAGAGATCCCCCATGGTCAGCCGCTGGCGCGGCAGATCGAGGTCCAGCGCCCAGGGGGCGGTCAGCTCCCAACGGCGCAGCGGCGTCTTCAACTTGAGTTCCCCGAGGGCGCCGCGCCAGCGATCCCCGCGCAGGCCACCGCTCAGCTTGAGGTTGGCGGCCACGGGATCGCCCTTCATGGTCAGCGACAAGACATGCTGATTGAGGTCGCCGCTCAGGTTCAGGGCCAGCTGGCTGAGCGCGTTGGCACCCTGCGCCAGGCTCGCCACCGTCAGCGCCAGCTCGCCGGCCGGCTTGTCGCCGACCAGGACATTGCCCTTGATGGCAATCCCTTTCAGATCCGTGCCCGCATAGTAGAGCCGGCTGGCGGCCAGATCTGTGGTGACCCGCGGTGCCTGCTGATTGCCGGTGAGGCGCACCTGCCCCTTGATGTCCCCCTTCAGGCCGGGGTAGAGCCCGGCCAGGTTGGGGGCATCGATATCCGCGTCCAGCTTCCAGGTCTGCTGGCTCAGGCTGCCCTTGGCCTGCAACTGGTTGGGGCCGCTTTGCAGCGCCAGCGCGGGGATGGTCCACTCCATCTTGTCGTTGCCGCTCGCGCTGCCCTTGATGGCCAGCGGATACTGGTTGAGCTTGCCGTCCACCTTAAGCTCGGGCAGTTGCAGCTGCCAATGGCCGGCGTCATCGAGTTCGAAACGGCTGGCAATCTTGCCCGCCAGGGACCCCTTGAGCTCGGGCACCAGCTCGGCCGGATTGATCCCCTTGAACTCCGTGGTGCCCTGCCAGCGAACCCCCTGGTCCCAGGCCAGCTTGCCATCGAGCTTGAGCTCCCCTTTCAGGGCGTTGAGCAGCAGGTTTATCTGGTGCAGTTGTGCCAGATCCCCCTTGCCCGTCAGCGCCAGCTTGAAGGGGGGCACGTCCGTGCCCTTGCCGGCGGTATTCAAGGCAAACTGATAGCCGGAGAGCTTGCCCTTGGCGGTCAGGCTGCCCTTGTCCAGCTGATAGCTGGGCTCATCTTGAGTCGGTTTGTGCAGCGGCCAACCGAGGCGCTTCCACTCCAGCCCCAAGTCAAACGGCAAGTCAGGGTTGAGGGCGGCCAATGATCCCTTGAGGTTGGCGGCCACAGGCCCCTTGGCTTGCAATGCCAGCGCCAGCTTGCCTACCGAGCCACCCAGGGTCAGGGTCGCCTGCTGCCCTTTGAGTTCGCCATCCAGCAGCCCCTTGCGGGCCTTGGCATCCAGGGTCAACTCGAGCGGATAGTCCTCGATCAGCCGGACATGGCCCTTGAGCGCCAGATCCGCCATGGCATGGCGCAGGGAGAGCTCACGCACCTCGATGCGCTCCTCTTTGGCACTGGCCGACAGCCGCAGGGTGTCGAGCCCTTCGATCAGCTCCCCTTGCTGATAGCGAAACGCCGTGGCCTGCAATCCTTCCAGCTGGATGGGGAAAGGCAGCCGGATGGCGGGCAGCTCGATGGGTGCCGCCTTGGTTGCCTTCTGCGCCTTGCTCTCATCCGCCGGCTTCGCCTTGGCGGTGACAGGCGACTTGGCCGCAGCCTTGTCTTGAGAGGTTGCCTTGCCGGCAGCAGGTTTGGCGGCATCGGCAGCCGGTGTCTCGGCCAGAGTGACGTTCAGACCGTCCAGCACGGGCCCGCGCACTATGAGCCCCTTGCGACTGAGGGTGGCGCCTATGTCGAGGGACTTGAGAGTCACACCCACACCGGGCACCGCCAGATCGAGATCCGCCACCTTGAGGCTGTCGACCTGGATCCTGAGGGGCAGCGGATGCCAGACGAAGGGCTCTGACGGCTCTTCCGGCACAGGCTCTGACTCGGCGACCTTGACCACGGGGTGGGTGACCGTCAGGGATTTGATCCAGAGCTTGCCCTGCAACAACTTGCCCAGATCCCAGTCCAGCACGGCGCGATCGACTGTGACATCCACCAGCTCGTCCTGCCAGCCGACCCCTTCCAGGGTCCAGCCATAACCGAGTTGGCCCGCCACCAGCTCCCCCTTGAGGGAGGGCAGCGCCGCCCTGGCCTGCAGCCACAGCCACTTGTTGCCCTGATGGGTGAAGCCCAGCAGGCTGACGCCGATGAGCAGCAGGAAGACGAGCCCCATCAGCCAGAGAAAAATGCGTTTTACCCAGATCACAGCGCAGACCCCCGCGAAACATGCAGCCGCAGCGGCCAGGAAAGAAAACAGAGAGAATGAGTGGGTTCAAACCGGATCATAATTCAGGCCCCAGCGCGAAGTGGAGTCGCAGCGGCTTGTCTTCCTCGGAAATGCCCACCGCCAGATCGAGCCTGACCTGACCTATGGGGGTGACCCAGCGCACGCCGATCCCGGTGCCTATCTTCCAGGCCTCGCTGTAGTCGACCGTGGCCGTCCCGCCATCCACGAACAGGGCGCCTAGCCACTTGTCGCTGAAGCGGTAGTTGTATTCGGCGCTGGCGACGCTCACGTAACGGCCCCCCAGCAGCTTGCCGTCACTGCCGCGCGGCGATATGGTCTCGTAGCCATAGCCACGCACCGTCTGGTCACCACCTGTGAAGAAGCGCAGGGAAGGCGGCACCAGCGAGAAGCTGTCCCCTATGATGGCGCCCTGTTCGGCCCGCAGCAGGAAGCGGTGATCCTCACCCAGGGTGCGCAGCCACTTGCTGCGCCCCCACACCCGCACGAAGCTGATGTCGGAGCCCCAGTAAGGGTCGGAAAACTCCAGGGTCAGCTGCTGGCGATCGCCCCAGTCGGGCACCAGACCGCCGCGCACCCGCAGCCGCGACCAGGAGACACCGGGGATCAACAGCAAGCTGTTCCCCTCGTCGGCGCCCTGGGTATAGATCTCGTTCTCGAGCCGGATGAAGACGTCTCTGTCCCAGCTCTCCGGCCGCCGCTTCCAGCGGTGCACGCTGACGGTAGTCAGGTCGGAGCGGGTATCGTTGCTGTCCTTGTATTGATAACCCGCCTGCAGCGAGTAGTAATCCCGCAGCGGGTTGCCCACCGGGATCTGGTAGTCAAAGCTCAGCTCGGCCTCGGGTTGCGAAACCTTGGCGGTGGCGTTGAGGCGATGGCCGTAGCGGTTGACCCAGGGCTTCTCCCAGGTGGCGCTCATGCGCGGGCCCACGTCGGTGGCAAAGCCGATACCCGTCTCGATCTCGTGGTCGACCCGGTTGGAGAGGGTCACCTGCACCGGCACCCGGTTGCCCTCGGCCTGGCTGATCATGGGCTTGATATCCACCTGCTTGAACAGCTTGGTGGAGGAGACATCCTGCGACATCTCGGCCAGCCGGATCGCCAGATAGGGGTCGCCGCTCTTGATGTTGATGAGCGGCCGAATGAGGCGCAGCGCCTCCGGCGTGGCGTCGTAGTGGATCTCGCCGAAGTGATAGCGGGGGCCGGAGCGAAACAGTATGTAGATCTCGGCCGTGCCCTGATCCGGGAACACCTTGACCTGACTCTTGCTGATCTTGGCGTCGAAATAGCCGCGGGCCAGCCCCAGGCTGCCGAGATCCGCCTTGATGGATTCGTATTTGCCGTGGTTGAGGGGATCCCCCTCCTTCAGGGGCAGCTTGTCCAGCAGCTCGCTGTAGATCTCGTCGCTGCCCGCGTCCCCTTCCAGCAGTATGTCGAGGCGGGAGATGATGACGGGCTTGCCCGCGTCCACCTCGACCACCACCCTGGCGGGGGCTTTTTTGTCGCGGCTCAGGGTGATCTTGGGCTGGTAGTAGCCATAGACCTGCAGGGCTTTTTGCACGCTCTCGGTGATCTTGGCGCGGGCCGGCCGGTATTGGCGCTCCTGATAGACAGGCAGCGCATTGAGATAGGCTTCGACGTTATCCTTGGTCTCCCCTCTCAGACCCTTGATCTGATAGGTGAGTTTGGCCGCCATGGCCGGCGTGACGAACAGCAGCAGACAGAGGCTCAGGCCCAGCGCGCGGAGCCCACGACGGAAAACCCGTCCGGGCGATGAGATCCCTGCAGGCAGGGGCGGATTGCATCCTGTCAAACGTCAATTTCCCCGAAGAACATGATTAAAATAATGCAATATTTAGAATGAATATGAGGCTCACTCGATGGCAAGCGCGCCTCATCCTAGCATATCCCCGGTGCAACATCAGAGCGGAGCGACATCGAAATTCGCCCTATTATTGAAGCCTTTGCCGCTCGGCTTGCTCACTTTTCTCCCGCCTGCCCCACAGACTTATGCCATTGTGGGTAAAAAAGGGCCATTCCTCAGCCATCAGGCCATGACAGGCATCACAAACGGCGGTTCGTCTCGCCTCCCCCTTGCGCCAACGCCCCCTCGCCCACGCGACATCAACTGTCGGCAACTGGTCAAGATGACGACGGCCGGCCCGCTACCTGCCCCCTGAGCCCCTGCCTCCCTGTTCGATCAAAAGCTTATTTAGATGATAAAAATCAACTGGTTGAATCTGAATAATCAAAGCCTCGTTCGCCTCAATCGATTTATCCCGCTGCCCCCCGCCGCTCGTCTCGCCCACACTGGGTTCATCTACCAAAGAAAACGCATCGCCCGCACCGGCGTCATGAGTCCAGGGGCCCGTCGCCCCCGACGCTCTCAACCGAAGGAGACACATCATGCATGCACGCAGCGAACAGATGGCTGACTACATTGCCGACCGACTCGAGTTCATCACCTTTCTCGCCTGTTGCAGTGCCCTGCTTGCCCTGCTGACCGGCATGAACGGCCAGCAGGCGCTGGCCTTTACCGCCCTCAATCTGCCGTTCGGGCTCGCCATACTGCTGGGCATGGCCATGCTGGCGCCCCTGCCGGCGCACTGGCGTCTGCCGGGCATCACCCTCTTGCTGGCGGGCTGCGCCCTGGCCACCCTGCAACTGGGGGGCGACTGGCTCAACCCCTTGGCCATCTGGAGCCTGCATGCCCTGCTGGGGCTGGAGATCCTGTGGCAATCGCGTCCAAGGGCCCGCCTCGGCGCCCGCGCCCGCAGTTAATCCCTGCATGACGGCTGACGCGCGGCGGGAATTGGAGTAATCTTGCGCCCCGATTTGCCCGCCGCAGAGGAGCGCCAACATCATGAAGAAAGCCTGTGCCCAGCACATCCTGGTCAAGACAGAGAAGCAGTGTCTGGAGATCAAGGAGAAACTTGCCAAGGGGGCCGACTTTGGTCAGATGGCCAAGCGTTTTTCCACCTGTGCCTCGTCCAAACGTTCGGGGGATCTGGGGGAGTTTTCGAAGGGCGACATGGTCAAGCCGTTTGACGATGCCGTGTTCAAGGGCGAACTGCTGACAGTGCTCGGCCCGATACGCACCAAGTTCGGCTTTCACCTCATCAAGGTGCTCTACCGCAACTGATGGCTCAGGGCTCGGGTGTCAATGTCACCGGCCAGCCGCCGCAACGGCGGGCATAGAAGCCGAAGCGCCAGGGATGGCGCTGCGCCCAGTCCTCCATCTCGGGTGCCGGCGTGAAGCGGCTATCCGGCCAGAGCGACACCCGGCTCGCGCGGCCATGCAGCGCCTGCCAGCGCGTCAGGCTCACCTGGGCCAGACGCCACTGATAGTCATCCCTGGGCAGCAGGGCCGGGACAAATTCCTGACCGCGATTGCAATATTGCCCGCCACCATCGTGCCCATCCACCAGCTGCCAGAAGACATTGAGCAGATCCCCATAACCCACCAGGGCCGGATCGTAATCGATGCGCACCGCCTGGCGGCGCGCCGCCCCCTGTGCAGGCGTGGTTTCCTCGGGCAAGGGAATGACATAGCCGGGTTCGACCCGCGTCACCCCGGGCACGGCCTCATAGACGATCTCGGCGCGCCACATGTCACCCGCCGCCAGCATTGCTGTATCTGCCCACAGCGAAGCGCTTGGGAAAAGCAGCAGGATTGAGATAAATTTACTAACGTTATCAGTCAATTAAGTTTATCCTTCTGGGCACTAGTCCATCATAACCAGTGGATCCCCGTTATGCCCAGTTATTTGTGGTGGCCCCTGCTGGCCTGGTTGCTGCCCCTCGCTGGCGCCCTCGGCAGCCGCCTTCACCTCTGGCCCTGGTGGCTGGGGTTCGCCCTCTGTCTGCTCGGTGCGCTGATATCGCTCCTGTTGCTGGTCCGCCTGCCCTGGAGCCGGCGCAAGGTCCCTGGCCTGTGGGGGATAACCCCGCTGCTGCTGCCCCTGCTGTTTCTGGTGCAGGCACTGCGCATGCCGCCGCTCAACGACATCAGCACGGATCCCTATAACCCGCCGCCCCTGCGCTGGGCCGCCGAGCTGAGAACGGCGCAGGATCTGCCCATCAATGCGGCCCCCTTGAAAGCATTCGAGAGCAAACCCGGTCCTCTCTATACCAGCGCCTCCCCGATCGAGGTGATCACCGAGGCGAACGAGCTGATGGAGGAGCTGGGCTGGCAGGTGCGACCAAGCCAGGATGGCCTAGATGCGGTGGCCACCACCGGCTGGTTCGGTTTTCAGGATGACGTGGCGCTGCGGGTCTTTGCCGGCCCTAAAGAGACCCGCATCGACATGCGATCGGCCTCCCGTCAGGGGCGCAGTGATCTGGGCACCAACCGGGCACGGATCGAGGAGTTTCTGACTCGCCTCAACGAGCGGCTCGGTCAGGCCTACAAACCCAATTTGAAGCAATAGAAGGTAATCAATGCGCGTCGAGGTCAAGCCAGATCGGGAATATGCCTGGTTCATCCGCCCCTTTTTCTGGCTGCAGAAACGCAACTACGGCCAGGTGCTGATCCCGGGCAAATGCTGGGGCCGCTCGCCATGGCTGTTTGCCGCCGTGGCCACTCTCTACGGCGTCATCAACCGCAAGCGCTCGCCCATCGATCCCGTGCTGCGCTCCCTGGTGACGGTGCGGGTCTCCCAGCTCAACTGGTGCCGCTTCTGCGTCGACATCAACGCCATGACCCTCATCAAGCGGGCCGGCTCCAGCGCCAAGGTGGAGGCGCTGGCCCACTGGCGCAGCAGCCCCCTGTTCGATGAGCGGGAAAAGGCGGTGCTCGACTACACAGAAGCCATGACAGGCCTGGATGGGGTGAGCGACGCACAGGCTGCGCGCCTCAAGCCCTGGTTCGACGACGATGCCATGGTGGAGCTGACCGGCCTCATCGCCTTCCAGAACATGTCGGCCAAGTTCAATGCGGCCCTCGACATAGCCCCCCAGGGCTTCTGCCAGCTGCCGGTGCAACCCGAGCGCCCCGCCGCGGCCCCCGATCAGCAACCCGGCAAGGACGCCTGATGACACGGGCCCGCCTGCTGCTCCTGCTGGTGATGGGGTGCCTCATCGGCGCCTTCTTCGCATTCGATCTCGGCCGCTACCTGAACCTGGCCCAGTTGCAGGCCCGCCAGGCCGAGCTGGCCGCCCTGGTCGATAGCCATTTCGTCAGCGCCGCCCTGATGTTCGTGGTCCTCTATGTGCTGAGCACGGCCCTCTCCCTGCCCGGCGCCAGCCTGCTGACCCTGGGCGGCAGCGCAATATTCGGGATCGGCTGGGGGCTGCTGCTGGTCTCCTTTGCCAGCACCCTGGGCGCCACCCTGGCCTTTCTCAGCGCCCGCTTCCTGCTGCGCGACTGGGTCAGGGCCCGCTTTGGCGACAAGCTGGCCACCTTCCAGGCCGGGATGGAGAAGGACGGCGCCTTCTACCTGCTGAGTCTGCGCCTCATCCCCCTCTTCCCCTTCTTTCTGGTCAACCTGCTGATGGGGCTCACCCCCATCAGAGTCAGTACCTACTACTGGGTGAGCCAGCTCGGCATGCTGCCCGGCACCTTCGTCTATGTGCTGGCGGGCAGCGAACTTGCGACCCTCACCAGCACGGGCAATATCCTCTCCCCCGGCCTGATGGTGGCGCTGACCCTGCTGGGGCTGATGCCTTTCTTGATCAGGCGCGCCATGCAACAGCTTGCCCTGCGCCGCCTCCATGCCCCCTATCGAAAGCCTGCCCGTTATGACTACAACCTGCTGGTGATCGGGGCCGGCGCCGGCGGTCTGGTCACCAGCTATATCGCCGCGGCGGTGAAGGCCAAGGTGGCGCTGATCGAGAAACACAAGATGGGGGGTGATTGCCTCAACAGCGGCTGCGTCCCCTCCAAGGCGCTGATCCGAAGCGCCCGCTTTGCCGCCGAGCAACGCAGGGCAAGCGAGCTGGGCTTCAGTCCGAGCCAGGCCCGCGCCGACTTTGCCGCCGTGATGGAACGGGTCGCCAGGGTGGTAAAGGAAGTCGAACCGCACGACTCGATGGAACGCTATCGGGCGCTGGGGGTGGAGTGCATCGCCGGGGAGGCAACACTGGTCTCCCCCTGGGAGCTGGAGGTGAACGGCCGGCGCCTTGCCAGCCGCCATATAGTGCTCGCCACCGGCGCCAGACCCTGGGTGCCGGATCTGCCAGGAGTGGCCGACGTGCCTTATCTCACCTCGGACACCGTCTGGCAGCTGCGCACCCCGCCGCGCCGCCTGCTGGTGCTTGGCGGCGGCCCCATCGGCTGCGAGCTGGCCCAGAGCCTTGCCCTGCTCGGCGTGCCGGTCACGCTGGTGGAACTGGCCGATCAGCTGCTGCCACGAGAAGAGCGGGAGGTGGCCGACGCGCTGCAATCCCAACTGACCCGTGACTGTGTCACAGTGCTCACCGGCTGGCGCGCCGAACGGGTCGACTATCGGCCAGAGGAGGAGCAGGCATCAGACCCGCAGCCGCAATCAGGGGAAGCGCAAAGCGCCTTGCCCATTCGGCTGCAACTGCGCCGGGGCGATGACGTGCGAGTGATTGAGGGGGATCAACTGCTGCTGGCGCTGGGCCGCGTCGCCAATGTGAGCGGCTTCGGGCTGGAGGCACTGGGGGTGGAACTGGCGCCCCGCGGCACTGTGGCCGTCGATGGTTTTCTGGCCACCAACTACCCCAGCATTTTGGCGGTGGGGGACGTAGCCGGCCCTTACCAGTTCACCCATGTTGCCGCCCATCAGGCCTGGTATGCCGCCGTCAATGCCCTGTTCGGTCAGTTCAAGCGGTTCAAGGCGGACTACAGGGTGATCCCGGCGGCCACCTACACCACGCCGGAAATCGCCCGGGTCGGCCTCAACCGCAAGGAGGCCGAAGCCGAGGGTATCCCCTTCGAGGCGACCCGCTTCGAACTGGCCGAGCTGGATCGCGCCATCGCCGACGGGGAGCGCCACGGCTTTATCGAGGTGCTGACCGTGCCCGGCAAGGACCAGATCCTGGGTGCCACCATAGTGGGCACTCACGCCGGCGAGCGGATCGCCGAATTTGTGCTCGCCATGCGCCACCGGCTGGGGCTTGGCAAGATCCTCGCCACCATACACGCTTATCCCACCCTGATGGAGGGGAACAAGTACCTGGCCGGTGAGTGGAAGCGGGCCCATCAGCCCACCCGGGTGCTGGCCCTGCTGGCCCGTTATCATAGCTGGCGCCGCGGCGCCTGATCCTTTGCCCAAGGTAACTCACATGATCACGACACTGCCCTTGCTCAAATCCCTGTTGTGCGCCCTGCCCCTGCTGGCAGGCGGCGCCCTCTTTGCCCATGCCAGTGCCAACGAAGCCAAGGATGCCCACTGGCAGCAAACCCTGGCCCAGGCGAAGGGGCAGACAGTCTACTTCAACGCCTGGGGCGGCAGCCCTGAGATCAACGCCTATCTGGTGTGGGCCGGCCAGGAGCTTGAGCGCCAGTATCAGGTCAAGCTGGTGCAGGTGAAGGTGGATGACATAGCTCAGAGCGTCAGCCAGCTGCTTGCCAACAAGCAGGCGGGCAAGGACACGGGCGGCCCCATCGATCTGCTCTGGGTCAACGGCGAGAACTTCAAGGCGCTCAAGGAGCAGGGGCTGCTGGGTGCCCCCTTTACCGGTGATCTGCCCAATATGGCGCAGGTAGACAAGACGCTGCCGGTGAGTGAGGACTTCACTGTGCCGGTCGAAGGGCTGGAAGCCCCCTGGGGCATAGGCCAGCTCAACCTCATGGTCAATGGGGACGAGGTGGCCACCCCGCCCACCTCGGCGGCAACCCTGCTCGCCTGGGTCAAGGAACATCCCGGTCGCTTCACCTATCCCAAGCCGCCCCAGTTTCATGGTTCCAGCTTCCTCAAGCAGATCCTGCTGGAGTTGACGGCCGATCCCGCCCCCCTCTATCGGGAGGCGACCGACGCCGACTTTGACCGACTCACGGCACCGCTCTGGGCCTGGCTCGATGAGCTGCATCCGGCACTCTGGCGCAAAGGCAAGCTGTTCCCCGCCAGCGCCGCCGAGACCCGCCAGCTGCTCGATGATGGCGAGCTCGCCATGGCCATCAGCTTCAACCCCCAGGAGGCCCAGAGCGCGGTGCAAAACGGCACCCTGCCACCCAATGTGGTGGCGGTCGCAATGGAGAAGGGGGCGCTGACCAACAGCCACTTTCTCGCCATCCCCTTCAACGCCACGGCCCGGGCCGGCGCCAAGGTGGTGGCCAACTTCCTGCTGAGCCCGGTGGCCCAGGCCCGCAAGGCCGAGCCCGCCTTCTGGGGCGATCCCAGCGTGCTGCAAGCCAGCGCCCTGCCGGTCTCGGCCAAACAGGCGCCTGCGCTGCGCTTCAAGGCTAAGCCTGAGCCCCACCCCAGCTGGCAGCTCAGGCTCGAAGCGGCCTGGGCCGAGCGTTACGGTCACTGATGAGCCCGGCCGGTCACCTAGAGTCCAACTGGCGCCCCTTGTTTGGCGCTGGCTGCGCCGCCCTGCTGGCCGCCCCCTTGCTGGCGGGGCTGGGATTGCTGCTGGCCGAAGGGGTGGCCCCCCCGCACCTTCAACGGCTGCTGGCCCAGCCCGGGCTCTGGCACTCGGCAACCCTGAGCCTCTGGATTGGCGCCGCCTCGACCCTGGGCAGCCTGCTGCTGACCGCCCTGCTGCTGGCGCACAGCGGCACGCAGGGGGCAAAGAGCCGGGCCTTCTCGCTGCTGCAGCGCCTGCTATCTCCCCTGCTGGCGCTGCCCCACGTCGCCTTCGCCATCGGCTTGGCCTTTCTGCTCGCCCCCTCCGGCTGGCTGCTGCGCCTCGTCTCGCCAGTGCTCACAGGTTTCGAGTTTCCCCCCGACTGGCAGACCATCAAGGATCCGCTGGGCCTTGGGCTGATCTTCGCCCTGATCCTGAAGGAAACCCCCTTTCTGCTGCTGATGGCGCTGGCCGCACTGGAGCCCGCCAAGCTGGCGCGCCAGCAGTGGCTCGGCGCCAGCCTGGGGTTCAGTGCGACGCAGATCTGGTGGCGCCTGCTGCTGCCGGCGCTGTGGCCCGCCCTGCGCCTGCCCCTCTATGCGGTGGCCGCCTACGGGGTGGCCGTGGTGGATCTGGCCCAGCTGCTGGGGCCCGATGCCCCCGCCCCGCTGGCGGTCAGGTTGTGGCTCTGGTATCAGGATCCGGATCTCGTCTGGCGTAGCACCACCGCCAGCGGGGCCCTCTTGCTGCTCGCCCTCAGCCTGCTGCTGCTCGCCTGCCTCCGGCTGCTGGAGTGGGGCCACACGAGCATCGGCAAGCACGTCTGGCTCGATGGCCGCCGGACCGAGCCTGGTCTGCTGGCCGCCGGCCTGGCCAGCGGCAGCGTATTTGCCCTGATCGCGGTCAATCTGGTGGTGCTGGGGGCGCTGCTGCTCTGGTCGCTGACCCGGCGCTGGTCCTTCCCCGACCTGTGGCCGAGCCAATGGAGCAGCCAGCATTGGCAAGATCTGCTGCCGGGCCTGATGCCGCTGCTCATTGACAGCGCCCTGCTGGCGCTGGCGAGCGGGCTGCTGGCGCTGATCCTGGTGGTGCTGAGCCTGGAGGCGCAACAGGGCCGCCGCCCCTGGCCGCTCTGGCTCATCTGTCTGCCGCTCTTGCTGCCCCAGGCCAGCCTGCTGTTTGGCGTCCGCCTCGGGCTCGACTGGCTAAGCCTTCGCTGGACAGGCAATGGCATCGGCTGGGGCTGGGTGCTCTGGAGCCAGCTGCTGTTTGTCTTCCCCTACGTTTACCTTTGCCTGCACGGCCCCTATCGTCAGTTCGACCCGCGCCTGGTGCAAGCCGCGCTGACGCTGGGGGCCAGCCCCTGGCGCACCTGGTGGCGGGTGAAGGGGCCTCTGCTGGCCCGCCCGCTGCTGTTCGCCTTCGCGGTGGGAGCGGCGGTGAGCCTGGCCCAGTATCTGCCGACCCTGCTGTTTGGGGCAGGAAGAGTGGTCACCATCACCACAGAGGCGGTGGCCATCGGCAGCGGCCTCAACCGGCGGCTGGCGGGCCTCTACGGCCTGCTGCAACTGCTGCTGCCGCTCTTTATCTATCTGCTGGCGCTCTGGCTGCCGGCCAGGCTCAACCCGGCGCTCAAGGGCGCCCGCTGAACATGAGAACTTGCCGATGCTGAGCACCACGCCCCTGCGCCTCTACCTAGATGAAAACTTGCTGCTCTCGCTCCCTGCCCTGCAGGTGGCCCCCGGCGAGGTGCTGACCCTGATGGGGCCAAGCGGCTGCGGCAAGAGCTCGCTGCTGGCGGCGCTGGCGGGAGTCTTGCCCCCCAGGGGCCCCATCCGGCTGGAGGGGGAGATACGGCTCGACGAGCGGCTGCTCACCCCCCTGCCTCCCCAGGCGCGGCGCATCGGCATGCTGTTTCAGGATGATCTGCTGTTTGCCCACCTGACGGTGGCCGAGAACCTGATGTTCGGCATGCCCGCCACCCTCAAGGGATTGGCGGCCAGACGGGCAGCCGCGTTGGCCGCACTGGCACAGGTGGCGCTGGCGGATCAGGCCGACAAGTTGCCGGGGGCGCTCTCCGGCGGCCAGAAGGCGCGGGTCAGCCTGCTGCGGGCCCTGCTGGCCGAGCCGCAAGCCCTGCTGCTGGACGAGCCCTTCTCGCGCCTCGACAAACCGCTGCGCGCCGCGTTCAGAACCCTGGTGTTCGAGCGGCTCAAGGCCAGAGGCATACCTGCCATCCTGGTGACCCATGACGAGGAGGATGCCCCCGGTACCATACTCGATCTCACACCCTCTCTTTGTCTGCCAACCGAGGACCCCGACCTTGTTTGATCGTCACCTTATTCCCCTGATCCGCAGCCCCCTCACCCGGCTGGCCAGGCCCCTGTGCCGGGCTGGGATCAGCGCCAACCAGATAAGCCTCACCGGCTTTGCCATCGGCATGCTGGCGCTGCCGCTGCTGGCGTTCGGCCTCTATCCGCTGGCGCTGGTCGTCATACTGCTCAACCGCTTGCTGGACGGGCTGGACGGCTCCGTGGCACGGGAAACCGGGATCACCGACTGCGGCGGCTTTCTCGACATCACGCTGGACTTTATTTTCTACGCCGCCGTGGTGCTGGGCTTTGCCCTCGCCGCCCCCGCCAATGCGCTGCCCGCCGCTACCCTGCTGTTCGCCTTCATGGGCACAGGTTCGAGCTTTCTGGCCTTCGCCATCATGGCGGGCAAGCGGGGGATCGAAAACCCCGTCTACCACCACAAGTCCCTCTACTATCTGGGCGGGCTCACCGAGGGGAGCGAGACCATAGCCCTGTTCGTGCTGATGTGCCTCTGGCCCGCGGCGTTTGCACCGCTCGCCTACGGCTTTGCCCTGCTCTGCCTCATCACCACCCTGACCCGGCTCTGGAGCGGTTACCACACCCTGCGGCAGCAAGGGCACAGGGAGTGATGAACAGGCCCTGCGATGCACTGAGCACTTGCGCATGGATGACAATGTTTTACCATGGCGGCACTCTTTTTCAGGCTCATGAGAACCTTATGCGTCGCCTTGTCTCCGTGCTCACGCTTTCCCTGTTTCCCCTGCTCTACGGCTGCAGCAGCACGCCGGCTGCCAAACCCGTGGTCAAACCCCAGCCCAACAGCGCCTTCATCAACCAGACGCCGCCTAGCCGCCCCGTCTACGGCCAGGGGGTCAGCAAGGGGGATTTTGCCAATCGCAGCAACGTGGATCAGTTCGTGCAACGCATGGTGCAAAAGCACGGGTTTGACGGCGCAGAGCTGCACGGTGTGCTGGCCCAGGCACAGCGTTATGACTGGATCATCCGGCTGATGGATGCCCAGGCCCCCACGCCGAGCAAGCCCACGGGCCCGACCGGCGCCTGGAATCGCTACCGCGCCAAGTTCATCACCCCGGACAACGTGCAAAATGGCGTCAGCTTCTGGCGCGAATACGAGAGCGAGCTCAACCGCGCCCAGCAGGTGTATGGGGTGCCGCCGGAGATCATAGTCGGCATCATAGGGGTGGAGACCCGCTGGGGTCGGGTGATGGGCAAGACCCGCATCCTGGATGCACTGGCGACCCTGGCGTTTGACTACCCGCGCCGGGCCGAGTTCTTCACCAGCGAGCTGGAATCCTTCCTGGTGATGACCCGGGATGAGGGGATGGATCCTACCGAACCCAAGGGCTCCTACGCCGGCGCCATGGGCTACGGCCAGTTCATGCCGTCCAGCTTCCAGCGCTACGCGGTGGACTTCAACGGCAACGGCCACACCAACCTGTGGGATCCGGTGGATGCCATCGGCAGCGTGGCCAACTACTTCAAGGCCCACGGCTGGGAGAAGGGCCAGCCGGTGGCGGTGCGCGGTCAGGGCCAGCTGCCCGGCTATGAGCACGGCTTCCAGACCCGCTACCCCGTCGCCTCCCTGCGCCGCGCCGGGCTGACCCCCACCAGCCCTCTGGGCAATCACAGCGAGTCGAGCCTGCTGCGCCTGGATGTCGGCACCGGCTACCAGTACTGGTACGGTCTGCCCAACTTCTACGCCATCACCCGCTACAACCACAGCACCCACTACGCCATGGCGGTGTGGCAACTGGGGCTGGCGGTGAAGGATGCCAGAGGCGGTTACTGAGTCAGGCGTGCAGCCAAAAAAACGGGCCCGCGGGCCCGTTTTTTTATTCGTTTTCCAGCAACCAGCGCTTGAGCAGGGCCGCCAGCTGGGCCTGCTCTGCCTGAGTCAAGGGGGCCAGCAGACGCCGCTCGTTGGCCACGTGCAGCTCGACCGCCCGGTCGATCAAGGTCTTGCCCGACTCCGTCAGGCAGACCAGCAGACTACGCCTGTCGCTTGGCGCCGCCTGCCGCTCTACCAGCCCCCGCTCGGCCAGCTTGTCGAGCCGGGCCGTCATGGCCCCCGAGCTCAGCATGGCGGATTGATAGAGCACGGTCGGCGTCAGCGGCTCGCCGGCCCGGCGCAGGGTCGCCAGAATATCGAAGTCGCTGCCGAGCAGGCCGCACTCCTTGAGCTCTTCGCTCACCTCCCGTCCGGCGATCGCCGCCATCCGCGCCACCCGACCCAGCACCCCCATGGGCGAGCAGTCGAGATCCGGTCTCTGCCGGGCCCACTGGGCCAGCAGCAGGTCTACATGATCACTGTCCATCTCAGGTCACTTATCTTTTCATCGAGATACTTGATAGTAAACCAATCCAGGACTAGATTATCTTTACTTAAAGATACTTCACAAAGAGATAAATCATGCCTCTGCTGATCGCCCTGCTGGCTCCCCTGTTGTGGGGCAGCACCTATGCCGTCGTCAGCCTCTATCTGACCGACTACTCCCCCTACTGGGTGGCGGTGTGGCGCGCCTTGCCCGCCGGGCTGCTACTGCTGTTGCTGCACCCGCGCCTGCCGCCCCTGCCATGGGGCAAGCAATTCCTGCTGGCGTTTTGCAACATAGCCGCCTTCTTCGCCCTGCTGTTCGTCGCTGCCTTCCGGCTGCCGGGGGCCGTGGCGGGCACACTCGGCGCCACACTGCCGCTGGTGCTCATGTTGCTGGCCTGGCTGCAGGATGGCACGCGGCCCAGCCTGAAGTGGCTGCTGCTGGGGTTGATGGGGCTGGCCGGGGTCTTGCTGCTGCTCAACCCCTCCGCCAATCTGGATCCCGTAGGCGTGACCTGCGCCCTGCTGGCCACCCTGCTCATCGGCCAATCCAGCCGCTGGATGCAGCGCTGGCCGGTGAGCGATCTGCTGGCGCTGACCGCCTGGCAGTTGCTGCTCGGTGGCCTGATGCTGATCCCGCTCGCCTGGTGGCTGGCCGGCCCCATGCCGCTGCCCCATTCGGCGAGTGCGCCAGGGCTGATCTGGCTTATTCTGCTCAACACGGCGCTGGCCTACTGGGCCTGGTTGTGGGGGCTCAAGCGCCACGGCCCGGAAGTGATGGGCATGCTGGCCCTCACCAACCCCATGGTGGCAGTCTCCTGCGGCGTGCTGATGGTGGGTGAAACCCTGGATGGTCGCCAGTGGCTCGGCATAGGAGTGATCCTGCTCTCCCTCTTCCTGATGAAGCTGCCGGCGCGGCCCTTCTTCAAGCGCTGGCAGGCCCGCAGGGCGAGCACTGGCCAGTGCGACCAGGCGTGAGTGCCAGACCGCCTCGGCCGAGAGGAATAAAAAAGAGGAGCCATTGCGGCTCCTCTGTTTATTCAGCTTTCAGCGGCTCGATGCAGGCTTAAACACCCGCCTTGGCCAGCGCAGCGGAGACGATCTGCTGGGCTTCCTGCTGGATTAGATCCAGGTGCGCCTCGCCCTTGAAGCTCTCCATGTAGATCTTGTAGATGGACTCTGTGCCGGAGGGGCGCGCCGCAAACCAGCCGTTCTCGGTCACCACCTTGAGGCCGCCGATGGCGGCATCGTTACCCGGTGCCTTGGTCAGCTTGGCGATGATGGGCTCACCGGCCAGGGTAGAGGCTTCAACCAGCGCCGGATCCAGCTTGGAGAGCACAGCTTTCTGGGCGCTGTTGGCCGGGGCATCGATGCGGCGATAGCTGGAGCGACCGAACTTGGCTTCCAGCACATCGTAGTGGGCCTGGGGATCCTTGCCGGTAACGGCCAGGATCTCGGCGGCCAGCAGCGCCAGAATGAAACCATCCTTGTCGGTGGTCCAGACGGTGCCGTCCTTGCGCAGGAAGGAGGCGCCGGCGCTCTCCTCGCCACCAAAGCCGAACTCGCCGCTGTAGAGACCATCCACGAACCACTTGAAGCCGACCGGCACCTCTTTGAGGGTCCGGCCAATCTCGCCGGCGACCCGGTCGATCATGGAGGAAGAGACCAGTGTCTTGCCGACGGCTGCCGCTTTGGGCCAGCCGGTACGATGGGTGAACAGATACTGGATCGCCACCGCCAGATAGTGGTTAGGGTTCATCAGCCCCGCCTTGGTGACTATGCCGTGACGGTCGTAGTCAGGGTCGTTGCCAAGGGCGATGTCGAACTTGTCTTTGAGCGCGATCAGGCTCGCCATGGCGAACGGACTGGAGCAGTCCATCCGGATCTTGCCGTCCTTGTCCAGGGTCATGAAGGAAAAGGTGGGATCTACCTTGTAGTTGACCACCTCTATGTTCAGACCATAGGTCTTGGCGATGACGTCCCAGTAGGCGACACCTGAGCCGCCCAGCGGATCCACACCTATCTTGATGCCCGCTTTCTTGATGGCGTCCAGATCCAGCACGTTTTTCAGGTCATCCACATAGGGGGTGACATAGTCGTGCTCAACCACGAAGGGGCTCTTGAGCGCCTCTGCAAACGGCATCCGTTTCACCCCGGCCAGGCCGGCTTCCAGAATGGCGTTGGCGCGGTCTTCCACCCACTTGGTGATCTCCCCTTCTGCTGGGCCGCCGTGGGGCGGGTTGTACTTGAAGCCGCCATCTTCCGGCGGGTTGTGGGACGGGGTGATCACCACGCCGTCCGCCAGCGCCGCCGGCTTGCCAGCCCCTTCCTTGCCAGCGTTGTAGCGCAGGATGGCGTGAGAGATGACCGGGGTCGGCGTGAAGCCGAGGCCTGCCTGAATGCGCGTCTCGACCCCGTTGGCGGCCAGTACTTCCACCGCGCTGGCAAAGGCGGATTCAGACAGAGCGTGGGTGTCCATGCCGACAAACAGCGGGCCCTGGATGCCGGCCTGCTGGCGATATTCCACCAGTGCCTGGGTCACCGCCAAGATGTGGGATTCGGTGAAGGCGTTGTGCAGGGCGCTGCCACGGTGGCCGGAGGTGCCGAAGGCCACCCGCTGCTCGGGGCGGCTCATGTCCGGCTTGTTGAGGTAGTAGGCGCTGACCAGACGGGGAATGTTGGTCAGGTCACTTAAACGGGCCGGCTGACCGGCGTGGGAATGCTGTGCCATGGCGTTGTCCTTGCTTGATGGCGGCCTTGCCCGGCAAGGCCTGAGTCTGATGAAGCGTTAAATTGCGCTGCACACCTGCGCGATCACCTCTTCGCCATAGCCCATGCTGGCCATCAGCTGGGCCACCATGTTCTGCTTGCGACTGGTATTGGTATTGGTGATCACCCAGAACGGGGTCTGTGGCACCGGCTTGGGCTTGGTAGTGCTACCGCTGGCACGCAGTGCCTCGGGATCCTGCGAGAAATAGACGCGCTTGCGCCCCTTGATTTCGGTGGCCTGGGTAAACCCGACCGGGTCATCCCGGTAGAGGGTACTGAGCACCTGCATGAAGCGGTTGATGGACTTCTCTTCTTTTTGCAGCTCACCCGAGTCGAGCAGGGCCTGCAGCCCTATGGGGTCGGCGACGACGCGCGGCTGGGCAAGGGCGACCGGCTCGGCCGGCGGCACTGCGATGTGCGTGGGGTGTTCCAGCAGACGGCGCAGGATATCGGAGGCACTCTCACCAATGTGCCGGGTCTGGCTGGCGATATAGAAGTAGAGATCGTCATCAAGCTCGATGGTTTTCATAGGGATGCGCTGGACTCGTCGAAATTCGGATGCGGCGATTATACATAGGCAAACCCGGCAGCCCAAGCCAAGGGCTGGCAGATGTGCATGAATCTCATCGAGAATACGGCATAATGGCGGGCCAAGTGTGTGATCCTCCGCACTGATAGCGCATACGGGGCCATTTTTTTGAAAAAAAACCACAAAAAAATGCCTCCCAGGGAATGAAATCCTTTTCTTTCAGTGTGTTAAAAAACAGGCGAAAAAGCCCACGACCGGCAAGGTGTCATTTTGCAACAAAACTCATTATTGAACTTCAAGGAACAGGGCCAGGGCCCGGCCGTCGTGCTGATCCACGGTCTGTTCGGCAGCCTCGACAACCTGGGGCTGCTGGCCCGTGCACTCGGCGAGCACTATCGCGTCATCAGCGTGGATCTGCGCAACCATGGCGCCTCCTTCCACAGCGACGAGATGAGCTATCCCCAGCAGGCCGCCGACGTGCTCGACCTGCTCGATGCCCTGGCGCTGGATCAGGTATCCCTGGTCGGTCACTCCATGGGCGGCAAGGTCGCCATGCAACTGGCCAAGCAGGCCCCCGCCCGGATCGGCAAGCTGGTGGTGGCCGACATAGCGCCGGTCGCCTATCCCCATGCCCGCCATCAGAATGTGTTTGCCGGCCTCAACGCCACCCTGCGCCAGCCGGTGCAGAGCCGCAGCGAGGCGGAAGCCCTGCTGGCCCAATACGTCGAGATCCCCGGCGTGCGCCAGTTCCTGCTCAAGTCTTTCGCCAAGGGGGAGTCGGGTTGGGGCTGGCGCTTCAACGTGCCGGCGCTGGAGCACAACTACGCCAACATCATGGGCTGGCCCGACGACCAGAGCCGCTTCGAGGGGCCCGCGCTCTTCATCAAGGGGGGAGATTCTGACTACATGCAGCCCCAGCATACAGAGACTGTGATGGCGCAATTCCCGGCGGCAAGGGCCCGGGTCATCGCCGGAACCGGCCACTGGCTGCACGCCGAAAAGCCGGTTTTGTTCAACAAATTGGTTGTGGATTTCCTGTCGACAGGCGGTTAACAGTTTCAAATCCTTTGTGATATAGTGCGCCCGTCATAAGGAGTGTGCGCAATCCATGCTGAGTGAACATATCGATCTTATCGAGAGTCTGGGCCTGAAGTTGTTCTTTCTGGCCATTTTCATATTGATTGGCCTGGCCATTCACGACGTGCTCAAACGCGGTAATGTGCCCCGTTTCGGTCGACTCATCGTCTGGTTGGTTCTCTTTCTCGGTTGCGCGGGTTTTGTCGCCAAGGGGCTGATCGAATTGGGCTGGGAAGGCTCAGGGATCGGCTAACTTATTTTCATCTGTGATGTATGGCCAAACAGCAAACTGATCGAACAACACTGGATCTGTTCGCAAATGAGAAGCGCCCCGGCAGGCCAAAGACCAATCCACTCCCCCGTGAGACCCAGCTCAAGATCAACAAGCGCAACCAGCTTAAGCGCGATCGAGAGAATGGCCTGAAACGGGTTGAGTTAAAGGTGGAGGCCGAGTTGCTGGAGCGCCTGAACCAACTTGCGTTACAACAGAACGTCAGCCGAGCCGAGCTGATCCAATCTATCCTGAAGCAACAGATTGAGTCTGCTTTCGCAGCAGGCATCGCAATCTGACCGTTAAGCATTAACACCAGATACGGGTAACTAAACACTATGGCTAGTGTAGGTCTGTTTTTCGGCAGCGATACCGGTAATACCGAAGCTGTCGCCAAGATGATCCAGAAAGAACTGGGCAAACAACTGATTGAAGTCCGTGACATTGCCAAGAGCAGCAAGGCCGACATCGACAGCTTCGATCTGCTGATGTTCGGTATCCCGACTTGGTACTACGGCGAAGCCCAAGCCGATTGGGATGACTTTTTCCCCGAGCTGGAAGAGATCGACTTCACCAACAAGCTGGTCGCCATCTTCGGATGCGGCGATCAGGAAGACTATGCCGAGTACTTCCTCGACGCCATGGGCACACTGCGTGACATAGTCGAAGCCAAAGGCGCCATCATCATCGGCAACTGGCCAACCGCCGGTTACGAGTTTGAAGCCTCCAAGGCTGTGGTGGATGACAAGCACTTCGTCGGTCTGGGTATCGACGAAGATCGCCAGCCGGAGCTGACCGCCGAGCGCGTCAAGGGCTGGTGCAAGCAGCTGCATGAAGAGATGTGCCTGGCCGAGCTGGAGTGATCCGGCAAGCCAGCCACCTCTGACAACAAGGGCCCCATCGGGGCCCTTGTTGTTTCTGCGACATGCGCTTTTCAACCCCCTCTGTGTTCGGGTTTGGCGCGCACATAGAGGGTGCGTTTGACCTGGGCCACCAGCTCGCCCCCCTTGTCCTGCACCGTCACCTCGAACTCGGGGAAGTGCTTGTTGCCCCCCTCGGTCGCCGCCGCTATCTCGGCCAGCTTGCCGTCGGTCAGGTTGAATTCGGCCACCAGCTTGCCCTTGCCCGGCTTGATGTAGTTGATGCTGCCCGCCTTGTCCCAGACGTAATAGCGGTTCTTGAAATAGCCCATCAGCATCAGCGGATAGATGGGATCCGTCATCGCAAACATGCTGCCGCCAAACTGGGTACGGTTGGCGTTCTTGTTCCACCAGCGGGACTTGAGCGTCACCCGGCAGTAGCGAAAATCATCGCTCAGCGCCTCTATCTTGATACCTGCGCCCCAGAAGGGGGGCCAGGCGTTGAGGGCGCGGCGCACCCAGGCCGCGTTGTCAAAAAGCCAATCCATGGATCTCATCCGACCAGACAATGAAGAAGGTTACATCTTATCAACATTCGACGGGCGAGCAAGCCGGTGCTGCGATTTCACCAATTCGGCCAGATGGCGGACTTTGCGCTAAAGCCCTTGAATTACTGGGTTTATTTTTAGGTAAGCTACGACCTATAATGACAGGCCAAGCGAGTTCGTGGTTGCCATTCCAGCGGCAGTCAATCAGAATAACCACACCTTCGAGAATGCGAATAAGTAGAATATGGCAGACAACAACCAAGCGTTAAAAAAGGCCGGGCTCAAGATCACCTTGCCCCGCGTCAAAATCCTGGAAATCCTGCAACAGCCGGATTGCCAGCACACCAGTGCGGAAGATCTGTACAAACGACTGATCGACCAGGGTGAAGAGATTGGTCTCGCTACCGTATATCGCGTTCTCAACCAGTTTGATGATGCCGGTATTGTTACCCGTCACCACTTCGAAGGGGGCAAATCGGTGTTCGAGCTGGCCACCCAGGAACACCACGACCACCTGGTCTGCCTCGATTGTGGCAAGGTGATCGAGTTCTCCGACGAGGTGATCGAGCAGCGCCAGCGCGACATCGCCAAGCTGCACAACATTCGCCTGACCAATCACAGCCTCTATCTGTACGGCCACTGCGCCAACGGCGACTGCAAGCACGACGATTGATAGCGGCTTGCACCGGTCAATAAAAAAGCCAGCATAGCGCTGGCTTTTTTTGTGTCCGCAATCCGGACAAGAGGGGCAGGGTCTCCCCTGCCCCTCTGCTTGTCAGGCCTCGGCCTTGCCCCAGACGTCACGCAGGGCCACGGTGCGGTTGAACACCAGGTGCTCGGCGCTGGAGAGCTTGTTGTCGGCGCAGAAGTAGCCTTCGCGCTCGAACTGGTAGGCAAACTCCGGCTTGGCGTTCTGCAGGGAGGCTTCCACGCGGGCGCCTTCGATGATCACCAGGGAGTCCGGGTTGAGCGCCGCCTCGAAGTCAGCCTCGGCACCCGGGTTCGGCATCTTGAACAGACGGTCATAAAGACGGATCTCGGCCGGCAGGGAGTGAGTGGCGGAGACCCAGTGGATCACACCCTTCACCTTGCGGCCATCGGCCGGATCCTTGCCCAGGGTCTCGGGATCGTAGGAGCAGTAGATACAAGTCACCTTGCCATCCGCATCCTTCTCGACCCGCTCGGCCTTGATCACATAGGCGTTGCGCAGGCGCACTTCCTTGCCCAGCACCAGCCGCTTGAACTGCTTGTTCGCTTCTTCTTTGAAGTCCGCTTCGTCGATGAAGATCTCGCGGGTAAAGTTCAACTCGCGGGTACCCATCTCGGCGTTGTTCGGGTGCGCCGGTGCGGTCAGCACCTCGTCGGCCGCCAGGTTCTCGATGACCACCTTCACCGGATGCAGCACGGCCATGGCGCGCGGTGCATTCTCGTTGAGATCGTCACGGATGCAGGCTTCCAGCATGCTCATCTCGACTATGTTGTCCTGCTTGGTCACGCCGATGCGCTTGCAGAACTCGCGGATGGAGGCAGAGGTATAGCCACGACGACGCAGACCGGAAACGGTCAGCATGCGCGGATCGTCCCAGCCATCCACGTGCTTCTCGGTCACCAGCAGGTTCAGCTTGCGCTTGGACATGACGGTGTATTCGAGGTTCAGACGAGAGAACTCGTACTGACGCGGGTGGCAGTCGATGGTGATGTTGTCCAGCACCCAGTCATACAGACGACGGTTGTCCTGGAATTCCAGGGTACAGATGGAGTGGGTGATCCCTTCCAGCGCGTCCGAGATGCAGTGGGTGAAGTCATACATCGGATAGATGCACCACTTGTCACCTGTCTGGTGGTGGTGGGCAAACTTGATGCGATAGATGACCGGATCGCGCATCACCATGAAGGGGGACGCCATGTCGATCTTGGCGCGCAGGCAGGCGCTGCCTTCGGTGAACTCGCCGTTCTTCATCTTGGCAAACAGCGCCAGGTTCTCTTCCACGCTGCGATCGCGGAACGGGCTGTTCTTGCCGGCTTCGGTCAGGGTGCCGCGGTATTCGCGCATCTGCTCGGCAGACAGCTCGTCCACATAGGCCAGACCCTTTTCGATAAGCTCGATGGCGTAGCCGTGCAGCTTGTCGAAATAGTCGGAGGAGTAGCAGATCTCGCCGTTCCACTGGAAGCCGAGCCACTGCACGTCCTGCTTGATGGACTCCACGTATTCGATGTCTTCTTTCACCGGGTTGGTGTCATCGAAACGCAGGTTGCACTGACCCTGATAGTCACGGGCGATGCCGAAGTTCAGGCAGATGGACTTGGCGTGGCCGATATGGAGATAACCGTTCGGCTCGGGCGGAAAACGGGTATGCACGCTCTTGTGCTTACCGCTGGCCAGATCTTCATCAATGATCTGACGAATAAAGTTAGTTGGGCTGTTCGCCTGACTCATGGCTCACCTCAAAAATGCGTCACTGGCGGAAGTTGTGCCGGCTGGCACCCTCATACCCCCGCCGTCAAGCCGGTTATGATCCCTCATTACGCGCCCTGTCTCAACCTGAATTTACCCAATTCGGGGCGCGGGCAGGCCAAAACGGCACGCGCCCGCCGGCTGAATGTCATGACGGATAAAAAAAAACCCCGCACTGGGCGGGGTTCAAGGTGATGAAAAAACAAAAACAGACAATACACACACACAACAAAGGCTCACACGCACAGTCAACCTTTCCCAAGGCCGATGCGTTATCGGGCTTGGGAAAGGCGGGTCTTGCGACCCACCTTGCGTTATGGATTGAGGACTATCAGTTCAGCTCGGTGACGCGGCTGGTGCGCTTGCCATCGAAGCTGGTGGTACGCAGGTAGACCTTGCCGGTTACGCTTGGCTTGGCCGCGGCGTCGTAGGCACTCCAGCTCTTGCCGTCCAGGCTGTACTGGATGGGCAGGCCCGGCAGATCCACGTTCGCTTCCAGCTTGCCGTCGATGACCTTGGCGCCCGGCACGGAGAGACGATACTCAACGCCCTGGACATCCAGTTTCGGCAGGATGCGCTGCCCCAGCAGGTTGGCGAACTGGTTCCACTCCTTGTTCAGGGTGGCCTTGTTGACATGCTTGGTCTCACCGGAGAACTCGCGACCCTTCACATAGTTCAGCTCGAAGCCGCCCTTGTGCCAGGCACGCTCGGCCATGGAGAAGATGCGCGGGTAGACCATGTACTCATATTGAGCATCGGTACGCACGGTTTCACTCCACTGCTGACCGGAGATCCCGCGGAACTTGACCGGATCCTGGTCACCCTTGGCCACGAAGGCGTTGCCGTCGCGGTCAACCGAAGTCTCGGCGTTCTGCGGCAGGTTTTCCGGGGCGAAGGCGAACACCTTGCGGGTGTCGTTGACGCGGGTTGCCCAGTAGTAGCCGCGCTCGGCCGGGTGCACCTCGTTCGGGAAGTCGAAGTAGAGGTAATCCGGGTTGGAGAGCACGACGTCATAGCCCTTGTGCGCCCACTTCATCGCCTCGTTGAAGCCACCCCAGTAAAGGGTTTCCCAGAAGTTGACCACTGTCTTGTCGGTGGCAAAATCCTTGGCGCTATTGGCGTACTTGAGGCCATCTTCCCATGCCTGCAGGGTGGAGAAGCCACGGCTCTTGGCCAGCTCGCTCACTTCCTTGGCGAAATAGACAGGCAGCTCGGCCACGTCCTTGATCTTGCCATCGTCGATCATCTTCTGGCAGACCGGCGACTTGCCGAACGGCTTGTCCTGCTTGCTGGAGTCGACGTTGCCCTTCCAGGCGACCAGCTCTTCTTTCTTGGTGACGGCCGGATCCTGATAGCCACCGCCCTGCATGATGTTCTTCGCCTCGTCACCACCGTAGTGCCAGGCAGTCAGCGGCTGGCCGGCGGCCTGGTGCATCTGGGCCACTTCATCCATCACCTTGCTCACGAAGGTGGCAGCACCCGGCTGGCAAGGGTTGATGAAGGACATCTTGTCGTAGAACTGCACCGAGGTGACGTTGGAGGTATCCGCCGGGTCGGTCAGACGGAACTGGTTGGCTTCCGCTTCCTTGCCCTCGGCCATCAGCCGCTGGTAGCGCGCCTCCATGGAGACCACGGCGGCACGGGCGTGAGCCGGCATGTTGATCTCGGGGATCACGGTCACGCCGCGGGCCTTGGCATAACGCACCAGGTCGATGTAGTCGGACTTGCTGTAGAAACCGGAGCCCTGGTTGTCGCTGGTCGGGCCGGAACCCAACTGCGGCATCAGACACTTGGTCTCGGAGAGATCGTGGCAACGCTGGCTGCCCACTTCGGTCAGCTCCGGCAGACCCGGGATCTCCAGACGCCAGCCTTCATCGTTGGTCAGGCCCAGGTGCAGCTTGTTGAGCTTCATGGCCGACATCTGGTCGATCAGCTTGTGCAAGGTTTCCGGGCTTCTGAAGTGACGAGCCACGTCGGTCTGCATGCCGCGGTATTCAAAGCGCGGCGCATCCTCGACGCTCATCTGGCTGACCAGCTTGTCGTTGACCCCCAAGAGGGAGATCAGGGACTGCGCGCCCCAGAAGGCGCCTTCGATGTCATGACCCTGGATCACAGTGCCTTTCGGACCTACGGTCATGTCATAACCTTCGGCCTGCTTGAGCTTGCTGCCGAGCTTGACGGTCACTGGATAGCCGGTGTCGGAGAGGGTAACACCCAGCTTGGTCAGTTGAGCCTTCAGGGCGTCGGCACGATCGCTCGGCAGGTCCAGCGCATTGAGCTTGATGCTGGAGAAGTCAACCTGCGGGCCCGCCTTGATGACTTGCTTGAGCGGGGTCGGCAGTATCTGGTCATCAATCTTGCTGGCCGGCAGCAGGTTGCTGGTCAGGTTGGCGGCGAAACGGGTTTCGCTGTTCATCAGGATGTTGTTGTCATCCTTGGTGCGCTTCCAGCCGTCGGCCGGCATCGGCTTCTCGTAGGTGCTGGCGTCATCGATGTTGCTCATGCTGGCCAGCACTTTCGGCTCGGCACCTTCGCTGGCGACATACCAGTTCGGCATAATGTCAGATTCGAACAGTACCCAGTATTCCACCACCAACGGCACTTCGACCGTGGCATCCTTGGCAAAGCCCTTAAACTGCTCGGTTGGCGTCAAACGATAGAGGTCGCCGGTCAGATGGGTGATGGTGAACTGGTCGTTGTCGACCCGCTGGATGCGACGGATGGAGGAGACATAGATGCTCCAGTCCTTGGAAGTCACGTCAGCACCTGTATTGGTCAGGTGCAGCTTGGCAACGCCACAGCTCGCCCACTCGGAACCCAGCGCCTGGCAATCGAGGCCGGCGCCGGCACCGTCGTTGGTGACGACTTCGTACTTGACGACGAGGTTGCTGGCGAGTGAATCGACCACGGCTTGCTTGGCGGCATCGGCTGCCTGTACCTGGCTGACGAAAACGGTAGACATGGCAATGGCTAACAGAGAATGTTTCAAGTTCATAACTGCTGCTCTCATTTGAAGTAAAGGTTGGAATTTCTTGGCTTTTTTTATATTGGGCCCCGAGGCGGGGCCCTAGTTATGTCAACAATGGACTTAGACTTGAGGCGAGCTTGGCGCCCGATTAACGCAGGGCCTTCATCTCACCGGCGATGATTTCGGCCAAGGGGCCCAGAATCACCTGCAGGTTCTGTTCACCGAGCTTGACCACACCGGCCGCGCCCAGGGCTTTCAGCTTGCGCTCATCCACTATGCTGCGGTCTTTCAGGGTCAGACGCAGACGGGTGATGCAGGCATCTATGGTGACCAGGTTCTCTTGACCACCCAGCACTTCCAGATACTGGCGAGCCAGTTCGGTGCGGTCTGTGGTCTGAGCCTGTACCGGTACGGCTTCGTCATCTTCACGACCCGGGGTTTTCAGGTTGAACTTGACGATGACGGCACGGAATATGACGTAGTAGAGGCCGAAGAACACCAGACCCTGTGCCAGCAGCATGTACCAGTGAGTCGCCAGCGGGTTGCGGCTGGAGAGCACCATATCCACCAGACCGGCACTGAAGCCGAAACCGGCAATCCACTGCATGCTGGCGGCGATGAACACGGAGATACCGGTCAGCAGGGCGTGGATGACATAGAGCACAGGTGCCACGAACATGAAGGAGAATTCGAGCGGCTCGGTCACACCGGTGAAGAAGGCGGCGAAGGCGGCGGCGATCATGATGGATGCAACCTTGTCCTTGTTCTCTTTCTTGGCGGAGTGATAGATGGCCAGCGCGGCGCCCGGCAGACCGAACATCATGATGGGGAAGAAGCCAGCCTGGTACATACCAGTGACACCCACAACCGCTTTACCGGCGTCGATGGAGGATTGGCCACCCAGGAAGTTCGGGATGTCGTTGATGCCGGCCACGTCGAACCAGAACACGGAGTTCAGGGCGTGGTGCAGACCGACGGGGATCAGCAGGCGGTTGAAGAAGGCGTAGATACCGGCACCGGTAGAGCCCAGGTTGACGATGGATTCACCAAAGCTCACCAGACCACCGTAAATGACCGGCCAGACGGCCATCAGGATGAAGGCGACGACTATCATCACCACTGAGGTCACGATCGGCACCAGACGACGGCCAGAGAAGAAGGCCAGCGCCTTGTGCAGTTCGACGCTGCTGAAGCGGTTGTAAAGCTCGGCGGCGATCACACCGGTCAAGATACCGATGAACTGGTTCTCAATCTTGCCGAATGCGGCAGGCACTTGATCCAGCGGGATCTGCTGGATTTGCGACACGGCGCCTGGGCTCAGCAAGGTGGTCACCACCAGGTAGCCGACCAGACCTGCCAGGGCAGCAGAACCGTCTTTATCCTTGGACATGCCATAGGCGACACCGACAGCAAACAGTATGGCCATCTTGTCGATAATGGCGGCACCCGCCTTGATCAGGAAGGCAGCCAGCGCGCTGTCACCACCCCAACCGTTCGGATCAATCCAGTAGCCAACCCCCATCAGGATCGCGGCGGCAGGCAATACCGCTACCGGCACCATCAGGGCACGGCCGATCTTTTGCAAATAACCGAGAATGTTCACGGTTCCTCTCCTTAGTTAATGTTTTTCTAGAAATTAAGTGCTTATCACGTTTGACGCATAAGCCATCAAGGCTTGTTTGGCAGTCTAGGGCTTTTATTTCGCTGCGCAAATTAATAAACGTATATTCGTGATCATTATCACCCAAACGAGATAAAGGTAGCGGATACATGTGGCTTAGTTCGCAATCTTTATTTACGCTATAAAACAACTTGAATCCGTCTCAGCCTATTTGCCGCCGACACCCCGGCAGCAACCCGTACAGAGGTATCTACAATGCGCCTGATCCCGTTGAAATCTGCCAGCCAAGTGGGCCTGTGGTCTGCCCGTTACATCGTTGACCGTATCAATGCGTTCAAACCCACTGCCGATCGCCCCTTCGTACTGGGCCTGCCCACCGGCGGCACCCCGCTCAACACTTACAAGCGCCTGATCGAGCTGCATAAAGCGGGCGAGGTGAGCTTCGAGCACGTGGTCAGCTTCAACATGGACGAATACGTCGGCCTGCCGGAAGATCACCCCGAGAGCTACCACAGCTTCATGCACAACAACTTCTTCTGTCACATCGACATCCGCCCCGAGAACATCAACATCCTCAATGGCAACGCCCCGGATCTGGTGGCCGAGTGCAAGCGCTACGAGGAGAAGATCAAGTCCTACGGCAAGATCAACCTCTTCATGGGCGGGGTCGGCAATGACGGCCACATAGCGTTCAACGAACCGGCCTCTTCCCTCTCCTCCCGAACCCGGGTCAAGACCCTGACCGAAGACACCCGCATCGCCAACTCCCGCTTCTTTGGCGGCGACATGGAGCAGGTGCCCAAGCTGGCGCTGACCGTGGGTGTCGGCACCCTGATGGACGCCGAAGAGATCATGATCCTGGTGACCGGTCACGGCAAGGCCCAGGCCCTGCAAGCCGCGGTGGAAGGCAGCGTCAACCACATGTGGACCATCTCCACCCTGCAACTGCATCCGAAGGGAATGATGGTGTGCGACGAGCCCTCCACCATGGAGCTCAAAGTCAAGACGGTGCGTTACTTCCAGCAGCTGGAAGCCGCCAACATCGGCCGTCTGTAAGGAGCCACCATGTACGCATTGACCAACTGCACCCTCTACACCGGCAGCTGTGTGCTGACCGGTTACGGGGTGGTGATCGAGGGCGACAAGATTGTCGCCATCTCCCGCCGGGCCGAACTGCCCGCCGGCATAGAACAACATGATCTGCACGGCGCCAACCTCTGCGCCGGCTTCATCGACGTGCAGCTCAACGGCTGCGGCGGCGTCATGTTCAACGGCCACATCACCACCCAAACCCTGGCGACCATGCAGGCCGCCAACCTGAAATCCGGTACCACCAGCTTCCTGCCAACCCTGATCACCAGCCCGGATGCGGACATGAAGCAGGCCGTCGCCGTGACCCGCGACTACATGGCCGCCCACCCCAACGAGGTGCTGGGCGTGCATCTGGAGGGGCCCTACACCAACCTCAAGCGCAAGGGTATTCACCCGGCCGAGCAGATCCGCCAGCCCGCCGACGAGATGATCGACTTCTTCTGTGCCAACAGCGACGCCATCGCCAAGATCACCCTGGCGCCGGAGCGCAACAAGCCGGAGCACATACGCCAGCTGGTGGAAGCGGGCATCCTGGTCTCTGCCGGCCATACCGCCGCCAACTACGATCAGGCCATGGCCGGCTTTAACAACGGCATCCGCTTTGCCACCCACCTCTACAACGCCATGACCCCGACCGTGAACGGCCGCGAGCCGGGCGTAGTGGGCGCCATCTACGATCGCAAGGATGTCTATGCCGGCGTCATCGTCGATGGGCATCACGTGCACTGGGCCAACGTGCGGCTGGCCCACAAGATGCTGGGGGATCGGCTGGTGCTGGTCACCGACGCCACCGCCGCAGCCGGTGCGCCGGAAGGCTTTGAGAAGTTTGATTTTTGTGGCGCAACCGTCTATTTCCGCGATGGTCAGTGCGTCGACGAGAATGGTACACTCGGCGGTTCTGCCCTCACCATGATTGAAGGGGTGGAAAATCTGGTCAAACAGGTCGGATTACCGCTCGATGAAGCACTGAGAATGGCCACCCTATATCCCGCTCGCGCCATTGGATGGGACTCACGTCTCGGTAGTATCCAGGTCGGAAAAATAGCCAACCTGACTGTCTTTGATCAGGCCTTCACGGTCTGCGGGACCGTGGTTAACGGACACTACACAACACAGTGACACTATGACTGGCGGACAAATAGCAAACGTAGATCTTATCAAGCAGGTCAACAGTGCGGCCGTATATCGGCTCATCGACCTGCAAGGCCCCATCTCGCGGGTCAAAATTGCCGAGTTGAGTCAGCTGGCCCCGGCCAGCGTGACCAAAATAACCCGGCAACTGATCGAACATGGCCTGATCAAGGAGACCTCACCGCAAGCCTCTACCGGCGGGCGGCGCGCCATCTCCCTGACCACCATCAAGCATCGCTTTCAGTTTGTGTCCGCCAAGCTCGGCCGCGGCTATTTGCAGCTGAGCCTGTACGATCTCGACGGCAAGGAGCTCGATCAGCACATCACCCAGGTGACCGAGATCGACCAGCAGCCCGTGGTCGACATGCTGCTGCGCGAAATTGGTGCCTTCATCGACGCCCAGCAGGAGCGCAGCCGCAACCTGATCAGCATAGCGCTGACCATGCCGGGTCTGGTCAATCCGGAATCGGGCATGGTCATCTATACCCCCAAGTACCAGATCCGCAATCTGGCGCTGGCCAAGCTGCTGGAGAACCACTTCAACCTGCCCTGCTACGTGGGCAACGACACCCGTTCCCTGGCGCTGGCCGAGCACTTCTTCGGTGAATCCCGCGACTGCATGGACTCCATCCTGGTGAGCGTGCACCAGGGGGCCGGCTCCGGCATCATCACCAAGGGCAAGGTGTTCCTCGGTCAGAACCGCAACGTCGGCGAGATCGGCCACATCCAGGTCGAACCGCTCGGCAAGCGCTGCCACTGCGGCAACTTTGGCTGTCTGGAGACCATAGCCTCCAACGAGGCCATCGTCGACAAGGTGAAAGAGCTCATCAGCCGCGGCCACCTGAGCTCGCTGCAGGAGAAGCACATCACCATCCAGGAGGTGTGCAAGGCCGCCATGGCCGGTGATGAACTGGCCCGCAGCGTGATCGAGAACGTGGGTGAGCATCTGGGACGGGCGGTGGCCATCACGGTCAACCTGTTCAACCCGCAGAAGGTGCTGATCGCCGGTGAAATCACCGCCGCCGAAGAGATTCTGTTCCCGGCCATCCGCCGCTGCGTGGAGCACCAGTCTCTGCCGAGCTTCCACCGTGGCCTGCCCATAGTGAAGGCGCGCTTCCAGAACCAACCCACCATAGGCGGCTTCGCCCTGGTGAAACGGGCCCTGCTGGAGGGTGATCTGTTGCAGATCATCATGGAGCAGAAGTAAGGCGCTGGCCTTGCGAGATAAAAAACGGCAGCCACTGGCTGCCGTTTTTTTATTGTGTGCTGTTCGCCGGTTTACCCCGCCCGGCACGGTTTGAACAGATCCAGGGCCCCGTCATACACCTTTGTCTGCACATCCATGATCCCCAGCATTGAGTGGAACAGGTTGTCGTGGGAGAAGCGCTGGCTGGCCGCCTCCTGCTGCAGGCAATCCATGTTCAGCCGCCGATCTGCCTGCAACTGGGGGGAGAGCCAGGTCAGCAGCGGCACCCGGGTCTGATCGTCCGGCGCGAACTTGTAAGGGGTGCCGTGCAGGTAGAGCCCCATGGCACCGAGGGACTCGCCGTGATCGGAGAGATAGACCAGCCCCACGTTGTAGTCGTTCTGCAGCGTCTTGAGCTTGTCGATCAGCCGTGCCACCACCTTGTCGGTGTAACGTATGGTGTTGTCATAGCTGTTGACCAGCTCTTCATTGGTGCAGTTTTCGATGTCGCTGCGCGGGCAGTCCGGCACGAAGAAGCGCTCGGAGGCGGGGTAGCGCCGATAGTAGGTCGGGCCGTGGCTGCCCATCAGGTGAAAAGCCACCAGCTTGTTGCCCTTCATCTGCGCTATCTGCTGATCCAGCCCCTCCAGCATCACCTCGTCGTAGCAGGAGCCTCTCTGGCAATACTGCGGGAACGCCTTGGCCTCTATGTCTATGGTGGGCACGTTCTTGCACACCCCCTTGCAGCCGCCGTCGTTCTCCTTCCACAGCACGGAGATGCCGGCGTGTTGCAGCACATCCAGCATGCCATCCCGCGACTGGGCCAGGGTGTCGTCATATTCCCGGCGCGTGAGATTGGAGAACATGCAGGGCACGGAGACAGCCGTGGCTGTGCCGCAGGAGCGCACGTTGCGAAACGAGACCATGCCCGCCTCCTGCGCGGTGAAGCTGTTGGTCTGCTTCCCGTAGCCGTTGAGGGAGTAGTTCTGGCTACGGGCCGTCTCCCCCACCACCAGGAACATCAGGGTCGGCTTGCCGCCCTGCCCCACCACTTTGGCATCCGTCCCCAGCGGCTGGTACGGGATGGGGGTGGCAAACAGGATGTCGGTGGCATAGCGATAGAGACCGTGCACATAGTTGGCGGGCACTATCTCCTTGCCGAGGGACTTGTTGTTGCGCCCGACCGAGGCGTAATCCTGGTAATAAAGCGCGGCCACCCCCACCAGAAACAGCAGCGACAGGGCGATGGAACCAAGACGCAACCCCAGTCCCTTATACCAGGGGCTGGGATAGGCTATTTTCACCCACAGCAAGGCCAGCGCCGGCAGCAGGCCGGTCAGCAGGAACCAGAGCGCGACCGAGCCATTGAGGTAGGCCGTCGCCTCCCCGCTGTTGGTCTCGACTATGTTCTGCACCATGCTCACGTCGAAGATGACGCCGTACTTGAGCATGGCGTAGCTGACCACAGAGCCCATCAGGATCAGCAGCACGAAGAAGGGCTTGAGCAGATAGCGGAAGGTAAAGGGCAGAAACACCGCATTGAGCGCGGCCAGCAGCACCAGGGGGATAGAGAGGGCAAAGCCCGCCTTGACGTGCTCCAGCTGGGTGAGAATGTGGTAAAAGTGCAGGAAGATGGGCCAGTTGAACACCAGTGCAAACAGCAGCACCAGCAACAGATTCACCTTCATCACTCCCAGGGTGATGCGCATAACGATACTCCGACAAACCAGGCAGGACTGGGTCCCCTGCATGGGGGCACCCGTTGTGAGTGCTCGCTTGCCGCGCACCTCTTCCTGAGGGCAAGCGCGGCAAGGGGCTGGGCGCCCGGACACGGCAGGCAGCTTAAGTCGCCAAACTTAAGGGAAAATTAAGGCGGGCAATGCCATGGTCGGCACGATCTTCAGGTGCCAGCTCATCATAAGAAAAACGGCAGCCGAGGCTGCCGTTTTAGCGGGGGCGAACAGAGCGTCGCCACCTGAGTGTTCACGAACCGGATTACAGGGTCGCGGCGACTTCGTCGGAGATGGAGCCGTTGTGGTACACCTCCTGCACGTCGTCCAGATCTTCCAGCATGTCGATGAGGCGCATCAGCTTGGGGGCGGTTTCCGCATCCAGCTCGGCTTCGGTGGAAGGGATCATGGTCACTTCGGCGCTCTCGGCCTTGAAGCCGGCGGCTTCCAGCGCATCCAGCACGGTCCCGAAGTCGTTCGGGGTGGTGTACACCTCGATGGAACCATCTTCCTCGGTCACCACGTCATCGGCGCCCGCTTCCAGGGCCGCATCCATCAGGGCATCTTCATCGACACCGACGAAGGTCAGCAGACCTTTCTTGCTGAACAGGTAGGCGACCGAGCCGTCGGTGCCCAGGTTGCCGCCGCACTTGCTGAAGGCATGACGCACTTCCGCCACGGTACGGTTGCGGTTGTCGGTCAGGCACTCCACCATGACGGCGGAGCCAGCCGGGCCGTAGCCTTCGTAAACTATGGTCTCGAGCTGCTCGCCGTCGCCACCACCGGCCCCACGTGCGATGGCGCGGTTGATGGTGTCGCGGGTCATGTTGCCGGTCAGGGCTGCCGCCACCGCCGCACGCAGGCGTGGGTTGTTGGCGGGATCCGGATCGCCGATACGAGCCGAGGTGGTGATTTCACGGATCAGCTTGGTGAAGATCTTGCCGCGCTTGGCATCCTGAGCTGCCTTGCGGTGTTTGATGTTGGCCCACTTACTGTGACCTGCCATAGAGACTCTCCGTTATATTTTTTAGATTTCAATAACACAAAGTGACCGGGTAGGCCGCGCCGGGCGCGGCCGGGACTGTGCCGGATGCCGGCTTATTCATCACCCTTGACGGTCGTCGCAATCGCCAGTTCGCTCATCTGCGCCTGGTTGGCAAAGCTGGGGGCGTCTGTCATCAGACAGGCGGCCGCCGTGGTTTTCGGGAAGGCAATCACGTCCCGGATGTTGTCGGTACCGGTCAGCAGCATGCTGAGGCGATCCAGGCCGAAGGCCAGACCGGCGTGCGGCGGGGTACCGTACTTCAGCGCATCCAGCAGGAAGCCGAACTTCAGGCGCTGCTCGGCCGGAGTAATACCCAGGATGTCGAAGACGGTGGCCTGCATCTCGCTGTTGTGGATACGCACAGAACCGCCACCCACTTCGTAGCCGTTGATGACCATGTCGTAGGCGTTGGCATAGGCGCTGAGCGGGTTGGCTTTCAGCTCGCTCGGGCCCAGGTTGCTCGGTGCGGTGAAGGGGTGGTGCATGGCCGCCAGGCCGCCTTCGCTGTCTTCCTCGAACATGGGGAAGTCGATGACCCACAGCGGCTTCCAGCTGTTTTCCATCAGACCCAGATCGCGACCCACTTTCAGGCGCAGAGCGCCCATGGCATCGCAGACCACTTTCTTGGAGTCAGCGCCGAAGAAGATGATGTCGCCGTCAGCTGCGCCGGTACGGGCCAGGATCTCGCGCACTATCTCGTCAGACAGGAACTTGGCCACCGGAGACTGTACGCCTTCGAGGCCGTTGGCGGCTTCGTTGACCTTCATCCAGGCCAGGCCCTTGGCACCGTAGATGCCGACAAACTTGGTGTACTCGTCGATTTGCTTGCGGGACAGCTCGGCGCCGCCCGGCACTTTCAGGGCCGCCACACGGCCTTTCGGGTCGTTGGCGGGGCCGGCGAACACGGCGAACTCGACGGCGGTCAGCAGATCAGCCACATCGACCAGCTCCATCGGCAGACGCAGATCCGGCTTGTCGGAGCCGAAACGGCGCATGGCCTCGTCGAAGGTCATGATCGGGAAGTCGCCCAGATCCACATTCAGGATGTGCATCCACAGTTTGCGGATCATCTCTTCCATGATTTCACGCACTTGCGGCGCCGTCATGAAGGAGGTCTCCACGTCGATCTGGGTGAATTCCGGCTGGCGGTCGGCACGCAGGTCTTCGTCACGGAAGCACTTGACGATCTGGTAGTAACGGTCGAAGCCGGACATCATCAGCAACTGCTTGAACAGCTGGGGAGATTGCGGCAGGGCGTAGAACTTGCCCTTGTGCACGCGGCTAGGTACCAGATAGTCACGGGCACCTTCCGGAGTGGCCTTGGTCAGCATGGGGGTTTCGATGTCGAGGAAGCCGTGCTCGTCCATGAAGCGGCGTACGAAGGCGCTGGCCTTGGCACGGGTCTTCAGGTACTTGGCCATCTCGGGGCGACGCAGATCCAGGTAGCGATACTTGAGGCTGATTTCTTCGCTGTTGACCTGGTTGAAGTCAAGGGGCAGCGGCTCGGCACGGTTGATGATGTTGAGTTCGTGGGCGAACACTTCGATGGCGCCAGTGGCCATGTCGCTGTTGCGCTGGGAGTCCGGACGGGTACGCACCACACCGGTCACCTGGATGCAGAACTCGCCGCGCAGCTCGGAGGCCAGGGCGAAGGCGTCCGGCTTGTCCGGATCGAAGAACACCTGCACGATCCCTTCCCGGTCACGCATGTCGATAAAGATCAGACCGCCGAGGTCGCGACGACGATGAACCCAACCGCACAATGTAATGGTCTGCCCAGCATGGGCCTCATTGACCTGTCCGCAATAGATAGAGCGCATGGACTTCTTCCTTCGAAATTGTAGAGAGACGGTGAACCTGGGTCGCCGGGCACGACTGGCAAGCACCGTCTGTCTCACAGCTGGCCAGAGTCTTGTTCTTACCCGGTTTGAAATCTGTCTCATACCGTCCGATCCCCTGGATCGGACACCTGCCACCGATATCGGCTCGACCAGAGGCGGCTGGCAAGCGGCCGGGCAGTCGGTCAGAGGGCATCGGAAAGCGTCGTTGTTTGGCCAATTCATGGCCGCTACCGTCGCCACAATATGCGCACAGCGGCGTGAGTCACAACAAATTGGCAAACAAAAGGGCTGGCATTATAGAGGAAAACCCCCATTTGGGTAAAATGGCCAGCAGCCCCCTTTGCCCTGTTTTTTACATCTCAAGGCAAAAAATGGGCGCAAAACGAGATAAACCCGCAAACAGGATCCGCCATGAGCCTCTTTTTGGGCCTGCCACAATGGTCACACCCGGCCTGGCCCGGTCAATTATTGGGCGTGGGGGCCAAACCCGCCGAGCACCTCGCCCACTACGCCCGGGTGTTCAACACGGTAGAAGGCAACACCACCTTCTACGCCTCGCCGACCCCGGAAACGGTGCGACGCTGGGCCGATGCGGTGCCCACCCACTTTCGCTTCAGCTTCAAGTTTCCGAAAGAAATCAGCCACCAGAGCGATCTGGTGAGCGCCGACAAGCAGGTGACCGACTTCATCCAGCTGCTCACCCCGCTGCACGACAAGCTGGGGCTGCTCAAGCTGCAACTGCCCGCCCGCTTCGGCCCGAGCGGCCTTCCCCGTCTCGCTGAATTCTTCAACCGGCTGCCGACACAGTTTCGCTATGCCCTCGAGGTGCGCCACCCCGATTTCTTCGCCAAGGGCGAGGCGGAGCGCAGCCTGAACCGTATGCTGATGGAAAAAGGCATCAACCGCATCATGCTCGACAGCCGGCCGCTGTTCTCTGTGCCAGCCACCACGGCAGCCATGATAGATGCCCAGGGCAAGAAGCCCAGACTGCCGGTACATCTGCTGGCCACCGCCAGCGCCCCCGTGGTGCGGCTCATCGGTCTGCCGGATCCGGCCGCCAATCACCCCTTCCTGCCCAGCTGGTTGCCCCACTGGCGTCAGTGGCTGGCGGAAGGCAAGGATCTCTACCTCTTTATACATACCGCTGACAATGCCCAGTCACCCGAGCTGGCCCGCCAGATAACCCGCCTGTTGGGGCAGGATATGGCTCCCTGGCCGGGGGAAAACGATCGCGCGCGCCAGGGCGTGCTGCGCTTTTAGTCAGCCATTTCATGGGCCATCGGGCATGCGTAAAAAAAGCCGCTTTTTTGTGGCTGGACGGGGCTCGGCGTCAAGACAAACGCCCATCAATCCTCTACACTAGCGCCCCAAGCAAGGGGCCTTCGTTGACCACTGCAATTCGTTGCAACAAGAGGACAGCGCGGCTCCGGATCAAGGGCCCGGATGATGGCCCATTGCGAACAGGGCCGGCCCGAAGGATCTCACGGCCAGCCACCCCGTTCGTAAACCGGTGATAAAACAACCCTGAAGGGTGTCACCCAACGACTCAATTGAACAAACAGTCGGTTCATATACCGGCTGTCAGGTTGCGCCAGCATGCATACCAAAGACCAGATTTTTGCCGCCCCCATCGCCCGATTGGGGGACTTTTGCTTTGACGAACAGGTCGTCGACGTCTTCCCCGACATGATCCAGCGCTCGGTGCCGGGTTACAGCAACATCATCTCCGCCATCGGCATGATGGCCGCCCGCTACGCCCAGCCCGAGAGTCGGCTCTATGACCTCGGCTGTTCGCTGGGCGCCGCCACCCAGGCCATGCGTCGCCACGTGACCCAGCCGGGTTGCGCCATCACGGCGGTGGATCTCTCCCATCCCATGATCGAGCGCGCCCGCGCCCACCTCTCCGGCTTCAAATCCGAGGTGCCGGTAGCGCTGGTGGAAGCGGACATCTGCGACGTCGAAATCGAGAACGCCTCCGTGGTGGTGCTCAACTTCACCTTGCAGTTCGTGGACCCCGAAAAGCGGATGACCCTGATCCAGCGCATCTTTGATGGGCTGCGCCCGGGCGGCATCCTGATCCTGAGCGAGAAGTTCCGCTTCGAGGATGCGCCGGTCAACGAGCTGCTCATCGATCTGCACCTGGATTTCAAGCGGGCCAATGGCTACAGCGAGCTGGAGATAAGCCAGAAGCGCAACGCCCTCGAGAACGTGATGCGCACCGACAGCCTGGAGATACACAGAGCCCGCCTGCGGGACGCAGGTTTCGTTCACCAGGATCTCTGGTTCCAGTGCTTCAACTTCGGTTCCATGATTGCCATCAAATCCAGCGACGCCAACTAAGCCATGATCGACTTTGCCAATTTTTATCAACTGATCGCCAAAAACCGGCTGAGCCACTGGCTGCATACCCTGCCCGCCCAGTTGCACGCCTGGCAGCATGACAACCAGCACGGGGATCTGCCGCGCTGGAATCGTGCCCTCAACAAGCTGCCCACGGTCGCGCCCGGCCCCATCGAACTGCAACATGGGGTCGAGATCGGCCATGCCGAGAGCCTGGGCGAGGGGGAACGCAAGAAGGTCGAGAGCCTGCTGCGCCACTTCATGCCCTGGCGCAAGGGCCCGTTCACCGTGCACGGCATCCACATCGACACCGAATGGCGCTCCGACTGGAAGTGGGATCGGGTCGTGCCCCATATCAGCCCGCTGGCCGGTCGCTATGTGCTGGATGTGGGCTGCGGCAGCGGTTATCACCTCTGGCGCATGGTGGGGGAAGGCGCCAAACTCGCGGTCGGCATAGACCCGAGCCCGCTGTTTCTCTGCCAGTTCGAGGCCATCCGCCACTTTCTCGGCGGCGACCAGCGCGCCCACCTGTTGCCGCTCGGCATTCAGGAACTGCCGGAGCTGCGCGCCTTTGACACCGTCTTCTCCATGGGGGTGCTCTATCACCGCAAGTCCCCCATCGAGCACATAGAGCAGCTGCGCAACCAGCTGAAAGACGATGGCGAGCTGGTGCTGGAGACCTTGGTGATCGATGGTGGCGTCAACGACGTGCTGGTGCCCACAGACCGTTACGGCAAGATGCGCAACGTCTGGTTCATCCCCTCGAGCGCGGCCCTCAAGCTCTGGGTCGAGCGCTGCGGCTTCACCGACGTGCGGATAGTAGACGAGAATATGACCAGCACCGACGAACAGCGTCGTACCGACTGGATGATAAATGAATCCCTGAGCGATTACCTGGACCCTCAAGATCCAGCGCTCACGGTGGAAGGACACCCGGCGCCGAAACGTGCCGTACTGATTGCCAGAAAGGCCAAAGACTAGCCGATGGCGCCTGTGGAAGTTACACTGACCCAATTCCAGGAAGCACAGTTAAATGAATGACATGAAAAGCAAATTAAAAGGAATGACCCTGCTCTCCCTGCTCAGTCTCGGCGGGTGTGTCAGTATGGAGAAAGCGCCCCCGGTACCTACCTTGACGCTGGCCGAGCTTCGCACCGAGATCAATCTGAGCGAGCAACGTCTGCAAACATCCATGGAACAGCAACAGAAGCAGTATGTGCAGCAACAGCACCTGCTGGTTCAGCTCAACACTGATGTCAACAACATGAAAGAGTCCGTGAAAAAAGTCGACAGCAAGCTCGAATCCTTGCCGCCAGAGCCGCCCAAGCCCATGGCGATCCCGACCGAGAAGTGCCAGGCACCAAGCCAGGGCCACACGGTCGATGGCAAACTGCTGGTCGGTGAAGCCGAGTGGATCTGGGTAGACGCCGCCAATGACGCCTTCCAGGCGCGGGTCGATACCGGTGCCACCACCTCCTCCATCAGCGCCCAGGACATCACCATCTTCGAGCGCAACGGCAAAAACTGGGTACGCTTCTTCCTGAGCCACCAGGAGATGGATGACAAGATCCAGATCGAAGCGCCGCTGGTGCGTCACGTGCGGGTGCGTCAGGCGTCCGCCGACGATCTCGATCGTCGTCCCGTGGTGCGTCTGGCTGTGCGGATCGGCGACATGACAGAAAAAGCTGAATTTACCCTGAAAGACCGCAGCGACATGACCTTCCCCGTGCTGCTGGGTCGCGAATTTTTGAAAGACATCGCCGTGGTTGATGTGGCCCGCGAATATATCCAACCAAAACCCAAGCTCAAGGATGTGAAATAATCCATGGTTTCCCGTAAGCCGTTCTATTTGCTGGTCGCCCTGCTGTACATTGTCGGCCTGGGGATGACGTTTTATCACCACATAGCGTTGGACGTGCCGCTGACGCCGGGTGAAAAACGCCAGATCTGGTCCATCGAGGCCAAGCTGGAATTTGAAGCCACCGGCGAGCCTGTGATCGCCTCCCTGGCCATTCCGGGCACCCAGCCCGGTTTCACCCTGATGAACGAGAACGCCGCGAGCCCGGGCTATGGCCTGTCGTTTGTCGAGAAAGATGGCGATGCCCGTGCCGAGTGGTCCATTCGCACCGCCTCCGGCCGGCAGGAACTCTACTATCGCGTCGACATGATGGCTGACGAGCACGCCAAACCGGCGGCGCTGGCCCAGCCCCCCGTCATCGAGAAGCAGATAGAGAGCGAGCCTTACGCCACCGCGATGAAGCAGATCTCCGAGCGGGCGCAGGAGCGCTCCGCCGACGGCTACACCCTGACCCGCGAGATCATCAAGGAGATCGAGAAGCAGGAGCAGAACGCCGAGCTGCTGAAGTCTCACAAGAGCCGCGCCAACCTGATCGCCGAGCTGCTGAGCAACGCTGACGTCCCGGCCCGGGTCGTCCATGCTCTGAGCCTGGAAGACGGCCGCCGTCGCCAGGAGCTGGTGGATTACCTGCAGGTGTTCAACAGCCCGACCGACTACAAGCTGTTCAACCCGCAAACCGGTGAACAGGGTCGCCCTGCCAACCTGCTGCTGTGGGAATACAACTCGGGCGCCCTGCTGGACGTGACCGGTGGCCACAACTCCAAGGTGACCTTCTCGATGATCGAGCAGGAGCAACCGGTGAACGTGGCGCTGGCGCAGAAGTTCGAAAAATCAGAGATGATGAACTTCTCCATCCACAGTCTGCCGCTGGAAGAGCAGGCGCTGTTCAAGGGCTTGCTGCTGATCCCCATCGGCGTGCTGATGGTGGTGTTCCTGCGGGTCATAGTCGGTATCAAGACCTCGGGCACCTTCATGCCTGTGCTGATCGCGGTCGCCTTCATCCAGACCTCCCTCATCACGGGTCTGATCGGCTTCCTGCTGATCGTCGGCACGGGTCTCATCATCCGTTCCTACCTGTCGCGGCTCAACTTGCTGCTGGTGGCCCGAATATCGGCGATCATCATCATGGTGATCTCGATGATCGGCATCTTCTCCGCGTTCGCCTTCAAGCTGGGGCTGACCGATGGCATGAAGATCACCTTCTTCCCGATGATCATCCTCTCCTGGACCATAGAGCGGATGTCCATTCTGTGGGAGGAAGAGGGTCCGAAAGAGGTCGTCCGTCAGGGCGGTGGTTCCCTGCTGGTGGCGGTCATCGCCTACCTGGCCATGGACAACGAGCTGATCCGTCACCTGACCTTCAACTTCCTCGGCCTGCAGTTGGTGCTGATGGCGACCGTGCTGCTGCTGGGTAACTACACCGGCTACAAGCTGAGCGAGCTCAAGCGTTTCAAACCGCTGGTGAACGAGATCAAGTCTGGCGCCACCCCGGGTAAGGACAAGTAACAGATGTGGTTCTGGGAAAAATACACCAGTCCGTGGAGCCTGTCCCAGGCAGGCATCCTCGGCATGAACAAACGCAACCACTCCTACATCAGCCGCTACAACCCGCGCAGCCTCTACCCGCTGGTGGATGACAAGCTGCAGACCAAGCGCATCGCGCTGGATGCGGGGGTGACTGTGCCGGAATTGATCGGCACCATCCGCGAACAGCATGACGTGACCCGCATCACCCAGCTGGTCAAGGATTGGCCGGGTTTCTGCATCAAGCCGGCGCGCGGTTCGGGCGGCAAGGGGATCCTGGTGATCCTGCGCCAGGAAGAGGGTCTCTTCTACAAGCCAAACGGCAGCGCCAGCAATGGTCAGGATCTGGAGCGCCATGTCTCCAACATACTGGCCGGGCTCTACTCGCTGGGCGGCAAGCCCGACGTGGCGCTGGTGGAAGGCCTCATCAACTTCGATGACGTCTTCGATGGCTACTCGTTCGAAGGGGTGCCCGATGCCCGGGTGATCATCTTCAAGGGCTTCCCTGTGATGGCCATGATGCGCCTCTCCACCGCTGCCTCCGACGGCAAGGCGAACCTGCACCAGGGCGCCGTGGGCGTGGGCCTGTGCCTGCGCACCGGTCGGGCACTGCGGGCGGTGCAGTTTGGCAATCCGTTGCGTCATCACCCGGATACCGGCCTCGATCTCTATGAGCTCAAGGTGCCCCACTGGGACACCCTGCTGACCCTGGCGGCCTCCTGCTACGAGATGTCGGGCCTGGGCTACATAGGCACCGACATGGTGCTGGACAAGTTCCGCGGCCCCATGCTGCTGGAGCTCAACGCCCGGCCGGGCCTCGCCATCCAGATCGCCAACGGCCGTGGTCTGGTGCCCAACCTCAAGACCATAGAGAAGCTGGGCCAGGTGAAGATGAACGTAGAGCAGCGGGTCAACTTCGCCAAGGATCACTTCGGTATCTTCGACGAATAGCCTGACGGCCTGACTAGCAAAAGCGCGCCTCTGGGCGCGCTTTTTTATGGCCGGCATTTGGCCGGGTGATGAGATCCGGCGCAAAAAAGACATAAAAAAACCGATGCCTTGGCATCGGTTTTTCAGTATCCGGTACGCAGACCTTATTACAGGGAAGCGGCGTTCTCGGACAGATACTTGGCGACGCCATCCGGGGAGGCGGTCATGCCTTTTTTGCCTTTCTCCCACTGAGCCGGGCACACTTCGCCGTGCTCTTCGTGGAATTGCAGGGCGTCGACCATGCGCAGCATCTCGTCGATGTTGCGACCCAGCGGCAGATCGTTCACGACCTGGTGACGAACCACGCCGTGGCTGTCGATCAGGAAGGAGCCACGGAAAGCCACACCGGCTTCCGGGTGCTCAACGTCATAGGCTTTGCAGATCTCGTGCTTGATGTCGGCAACCAGCGGGTACTTGACCGGACCGATGCCGCCGTCTTCGATCTTGGTGTTGCGCCAGGCGTTGTGGGAGAACTCGGAGTCGATGGAGACACCGATCACTTCCACGCCACGCTTGTTGAACTCTTCCAGGCGGTGATCGAAGGCAATCAGCTCGGACGGACAGACGAAGGTGAAATCGAGCGGATAGAAGAACAGGACGGCTGCCTTGCCTTTGATGTGGGATGCCAGGTTGAAGGTGTCAACGATCTGGCCATTGCCCAGAACGGCAGCAGCGGTGAAATCGGGTGCGGGACGGCCTACCAATACCATATTCAATTCCTCTTTATGTGAAGTGAACAATCCTGTCAGGATTGGGCTACCTAGAGCCAAGTCCGTCTAATTCAAGCGACAAACTATAGACCCGGTGGTAGATTAGTTAAATCAAATTAAATAGATAGCATTAATCGGGTTTTCCTATGCAACGTTGGCCCAGCCTGAAACAGCTGCAATATCTGGTCGCTCTCGACGAGCACAAGAACTTCAACCGCGCCGCCAAGGCCTGTCACGTCAGCCAGTCCACCCTGAGTACCGGGATCCAGACGCTGGAAGACATGATGAACCTGCAACTGGTGGAGCGGGACCACAAGAGCTTCATTATGACCCCGGTCGGCATGGAAATCGTCGAGCGGGCTCGCAATTTGCTCTCGGATGCACGGGATCTGATGGAACTCGGCCAGCATCAGGGCGGCGTCATGCATGGCACTGTGCGGCTCGGCTGCATCCCCACCATAGCCCCCTTCCTGCTCAGCAAGCTGCTGCAGGTATGTGGCAAGGCCTATCCTGAGCTGGAATTGTTGCTGCGTGAAGACACTACCACCAACCTGCTCAAGCAGCTGGAGCAGGGTCAGCTCGACTTGCTGATCCTGGCGCTGCCGGTGGAGATCGGCGGCTTCCACTGCAAGATGGTCGGCCAGGACCCCTTCCACATGGTGATGCCCGCCAGCATGGCGGCCGGTCTGCACACCCCGTTCGACTACAAGGAGCTGCCCAATCAGAGCATCTTCCTGCTGGAGCGGGAGCACTGCCTCACCGAGCATGCGGTCAGTGCCTGCCGGTTGCGGGACAAGAGCAAGATCAACCCGTTCGCCGCCACCAGCCTGCACACCCTGGTGCAGATGGTCGGCGCCGGGCTTGGCACCACCTTCCTGCCGCAGATGGCCATAGATGCCGGCATCCTCGACAACACGGATCTGGTGGCCATTCCCCTGCCGGGGGAGAAGCCGTACCGCGAGATAGGCCTGGTGTGGCGTCCCAGCACCACCCGGGTACAGACCTTCTACAAGTTGGCCGAGCTGCTCACCCCGCTGATCGAACCCAAGGCCTGAACTTAGACTGACCTCCACGAAAACGCCGGCAACTTGCCGGCGTTTTCATTGGTCAAGACTCTGGCACTGGATCAGCTGCCGAACCGTCAGTTGCCGGTCGGTGGCCCGAAGATCTGGGTGTAGGAGGTCAGGGTACGCAGGCTGACGTCACCAGGCTGGCCATTCTCGTCATAGAGCGCCAGCGCGCCCGTCTGCTTGTCGTGACCCAGCAGCTGATGGGCGCTCAGGTTGCTGAGTGCATCGCTCTCCGCTTTCCACTCCCAGCGTTGTCCCAGACTCAGGCTGCAGCTCTGCAACTGGCCCAGGTTGTTGCCATCCAGGCAGTGGCGGGTATCCAGCGCACTGACATAGCGGCCGTACTGGTCATAGATGAAGGACTGGGCGGCCGAGGTCTCGTCACAGGTCACGGCGCTCACGCCTTGCTGGGCATCGGCGCTCAGGCAACGGTTGTCAAAGCCGCCCAGCTGCAGGTTGACCGGGCGACCACCGGTAAACACCGGGTGGTTCCAGTCCACCTTGAAGCTGGTGGAGGCAGTCACCCGTCTGCGCTTGTCGACATCCTCGAAGCCCTGGAAGGAGACATGGGCGCCCACCACGTAATAGTGCTTGTAGATGCCGGTGTAGATGGGGCGGATGTTGACCGAGGAGTCAATCTTGAACTCTGTGCTGCCCTGCTCGTTGGGCGCCGCCTTGTAGATGACGTCCAGATTCGGCACGAAGCCCTTGTAGCTCAGCGGCTGGATGCGATTGTGATCCACATCGTACCCCATGCCCCAGACGGTGGCTGTCTTGGACGAGAGCAGAGACTCCGCCGTCGCGTATTGATCCCGCACCCAGCTGAAACTCACCTTCTGGGCGCTGGGCGCCGAGCGCTCGACCCGATAGTCCTGGGTGTTGTAGGCGAGCTGGCGCTGCTGGCTGAACTTGGCCGAGGCCTCCAGCTTGGCCTTGGGCCCATCCTTGTTCACCTCGACCCCGCCGGTCACCCCAACCTCGAAGCCGGAGATCTCGCGATGCTCATACTTGCTGTTGAGGTTGGTGGGCAGGCTCTTGAGCACGGCCGCCTTGGCGTTGGAGGCTTCGATGGTGAAGCGGTAGTCCTGGGCGATGGCGTCGGTGGCATAGTCCCGCGCCCAGCCGTCGAGCAGGGTGTAGCCGGCAAAGTTCTCGCTCCAGGTGAGATCTTCGTTGAGCTGGATGCCAGCACCGGCCGACTCCTCATCCAGCGAGATCCGCACTATCTTGGCATCCGGCGTGGCGGAGCCCGTGTTGCCAAATTGCAGGGAGCGCTCCAGGTTCACCCGATAGACCAGCGAGATGTTCGGCGAGTCACAGAACAGCCGATCCCCCCGATCCCAGGTGCGCGAGCGCGGGAAGGTGCACTCGGCATCGCTGATCTTGCGATTGACGTTGAGGTAGAAGGCCACGTGCGGCAAGCCGGCTTCGGCGGTGGCCGGCTGGGTCAGGGAGCGTTTGTGGCGTTTGCCCTGCCCCGCAAGACTCTCGACCCGCTCCATCACCCGATAGAAGGCCGGATCATCGACGCCCCCCAGCGGGGTAAACAGCAGCGCCCCCTTGTAAGCTGAGACCAGCACCCAGTCGGCATCGAACGAAATGCCGGCCAGCTGCTCCATGGCCTTTCTGGCCTGTTGCCGCTCGCCCTTGTCAGTGATGGCGCTGAAGTCGATGAAGACGCGCTCCCCCTGCCCCAGCACGCGCTCGCGCAGTTGATCAGAGGTCAGCCCCCTGGCGGCCTGCTGCTCAGCCAGCCAGACGCCGGCGTTGAGGTAGACAAGTCCCTGCTCCGATTGCAGGCTGGCCAGCATGGCGGTGCCCTGATCGGTACGCTCGCCTATGTCTTCGGCATGCACGCTGCCTGCCAGCAAGGCCAGCGCGAGCAGACTGAGAGTGGGAGCCTGAGTGATGAATTTGCGTGGTTTTTTGTTTTTCATTGTTAGCTCCTTGTCGAATCACACCAGACTATTTCCACCATGAGGCGGAACAGCATAACCCTATTATTGATGGTTATATTTCGGTGTTATTCTGCTTGCTTGCCGCTCAATGCCAGCCATTTTTCTCGCTGTGAATTAACAGCGTATTCATGGCGGGTATTTCATATGACAAAACAAGGACTGCGGTGCAGTCTAAGGTGGAAGATTCGGCGCTCGCCGATGCTATTACACGGTTGTCGCGCTCTGATAGCGCGGCCCATTTTGGATGCGGGTGACACCTGTCTTTAGCCTCGCGCCCCTGTTCATCGGCCTGAACGATGAAGCGGGAGCCTGATGCCTTGGGCATTCTGCCGCGAGGAAACACTCACTGCTATGGGCTCGATATCATGGGGTGGCCCTCCTCTGTCTGGTGATATTGTCAGCCAACGCCAGTCATTGACCAAATATTATTATGTGAACCAGTTGCGGGAATATACCCATATATATCTAATTTGCTGCCACCATATTGGTGACGGGGGTTGCCTGTCTAGCGGCCTGCTGTAATAGGGTTTCATCATAACGAATTAGCCTGAAATAATAACGTGACACAGATCACGCAACGGCGTCAATAAAGTTAATGATAAAATCATTCAAACTTGAATAGAATAATTACGTTAATATTGAAATGCTCATTCAAGATAGCCGCCAAATATTATTCAAATGAATACAACCGATAATATGACGTCACTCGGCTCATGCCCTTTCCGGGCGCTCAGGCGCGGTTTATTGCCAACAAGGCTATGTTCGAGCCCCAAACCCCGTTTATGATGAGCGGGTCGTCGAGTCGAAGGAGCCCCCATGCATTGCAAGTTACTGCTGCCCCTGCTGGCCCTGTTGCTGGCCGCCTGTTCCAGCACGCCCGAACCGCCGCCCCCCCGTCAGAGCAGTGCCTTCGACGGCTTCTACCAGCAATGGCGCGGCGTGCCCTATCGCATGGGTGGGGCCAGCCGGGCCGGGCTCGACTGCTCCGCCTTCACCCAGCTTGCCTACCAGCAGGTGCTCGGCTTCAACCTGCCCAGAACCACTGAATCCCAGGCCAGCCTGGGCACGCCGGTCGATCGCTACCGCTTGCAGCACGGCGATCTGGTCTTCTTCAAGACCGGCTGGCAACAATACCATGTCGGTGTCTACACGGGGGCCGGGGAGTTCATTCACGCCTCCACCAGCAAGGGGGTGATCCGCTCACGCCTCGACAATGTCTACTGGAACAGCCGCTACTGGCAGGCGCGCCGTCTGACGCAGTGAGCCCCGCTCACCATGAGAAATGAGAAAGGCCCGTGACGGGCCTTTCTCATTATCTGTTTGCCGACTCAGTGCTTGCGATGCCAGCGCGGCGAGGTGGCCTTCTCGCCCCAGGGGGTGACGCATGGCAACAAGGCCCCCTCGATCACCGAATCGCTGCTGGCCAGCGCCTCGGCAATCTTCTGATGCAGCACCCGCAGCAAGCGTCCCTCCTGCTCGGCCAGGGAGTGACCCGCGGCAAAGAACTCGCGCTGGTGTTGCAGCGCCAGCTTCTGGGCAAATTCATAGGTGTTGAAGCAATCCGGCATCCGCTCGACCACATCATCAAGCCGGGCCAACAAGCTGTTCAGTTCCCTGGTCATGTCGCTCACTCCTTGTAGGTTGATGGCCAAAAACTACCCCTAATTAGATAAGTCACCAACCACCAAATCTCGAAACTGTGGTGGGTCGCACAGTTAACAGGTGAGTCATCCGCGACCCTATGCTAAGCCAGATGGCAAAACTTTACAGCCGATTAACAAGCCGCTAGATTTAGACCGACCAATCAGTCGGTCAATTAACGCGCGAGGTATGCCATGGAAGCGGTTCAGTTGCAGGAGACCACCACAGACAAGCTGTCGCTACCGGGCAAGCTGGCCCGGCTCAGGCAGGCCTGTCAGGCCAATCCCATGCCGGGTCTGAGCGAACGCAGAGCCCACCTGAGCCAGCTCAAGCGTGCCCTGCTGGCCCACAAGCAGCCGTTGTGTGACGCCCTGGCCCGGGATTATGGCCAGCGCAGCGATTACGACAGCCTGATCGCCGACATACTCCCCAGCGTCATGCAGATCAACTACACCCAGCGCCGGATCAAGCGCTGGATGCGCCCGCACCGCCGCCACACCGGGCTGCTGCTGGCCCCGGCCAGGGTCGAGGTGTTCTATCAACCGCTCGGGGTGGTCGGCATCATAGTGCCGTGGAACTTCCCCGTGATGCTGAGCCTGGGGCCCCTCATCAGCGCCATCGCCGCCGGCAACCGGGCCATGCTCAAACTCTCCGAATTCACCCCTCACACCAACGCCGTGCTGCGCACCTTGCTGGATCAGGTGTTCGATGAGGATGAAGTCACAGTGGTCGAGGGGGATGCCCAGGTGGCCGCCGCGTTCAGCGCCCTGCCGTTCGATCATCTGCTGTTCACCGGCTCGACCGCGGTGGGCAAGCTGGTGATGGCCGCCGCCGCCCCCCAGCTCACCCCGCTCACCCTGGAGCTCGGTGGCAAGAGTCCCTGCCTCATAGCCCCCGACATGCCCATAGCGCTCGCGGTAGAGCGGATGATCTTCGGCAAGAGCCTCAACGCCGGCCAGATCTGCGTGGCCCCCGACTATGTGCTGCTGCCACGGGGCCAGGAGCAGGCCTTCATCGAGGCCTACCGCAACCACTTCGCCCGCCTCTATCCCCAGGGGCTGGGGAGCCCGGATTACGGCTCCATCATCAACGGGCGCCAATATGAGCGGCTCACCGGCTGGCTGGCCGAGGCCGAGCAGGCAGGTGCCCAGGTGCACCCCTGCGGCAGCCCGGCCCGGGACGACGTCGCCCACCGGCTGGTGCCCCACCTGCTGACCGACGTGCCCAACCACTGCCAGCTGATGCAGCAGGAGATCTTCGGCCCCCTGTTGCCGCTGGTGCCCTACGACAGCCTGGATGAGGCGCTCGCCTACATAGCCGCCCGCCCGCGCCCCCTCGCCTTCTATCTGATGAGCCTGGATCCGGCGCTGCAGGCCAGAGTGACCCGGGAGACCCACTCAGGCGGCATGGCCATCAACGAGAGCCTGTTCCAGGTGGCGGCCGATGACGTGCCCTTTGGCGGCATCGGCGCCTCCGGCATGGGCCACTACCACGGTCACGAAGGCTTTCTCACCTTCTCCAAGGCGAAAACCGTGTTGAGCCGTGGCAGGTTCAGCACAGGCTCCCTGGTTCACCCCCCTTATCGACGCTGGCACCAGCGGCTGATGATGGCGCTGTTTTTGCGCTGACGGGCGTAGGAGACCTGCATGCACAAACCCATGACAGACAAGCGCCGCCAGATCCTGGATGCCGCCCTCGCCCTGTGCGCCGAGGATGGGTTGCAAGGCGCCGCCACCGCCCGCATCGCCAAGGCGGCTGGGGTGGCCAACGGCACCCTGTTTCACCACTTCCCCAGCAAGGAGGTGCTGATCCAGTGCCTCTATCAGGATGTCAAACTGCGGCTCGGCGCCGCCATCACGGAGGCGGATGCCGCCCTGCCCCTGCGCGAGCAGGCCCGCCATTACTGGCAGCAGGCGATGCAGTGGATGCTGGACCATCCCAACGAGCTCAAGTTCGTGCTGGGGTTCTTCCACTCCCCCCTGCTGGCGCGCCCCCTGCGCAGCCAGATCCTGAGCGATACCCTGCGCTTTCTGCCGCGCCTGCTGAGCCTGGGCCAGGCCAGCGGTGCCCTGATGCAAGCCCCGCCGGCCCTGATGCTGGAGGTGTGCCAGAGCCAGTTTCTGGCCTGCGCCTCTCTGTTTGTCGACCAACCTGAACTGGGACGGGACGCTCACTGGCAAGCCAGTGCCTTCGCCCTGTTCTGGTCCGCCATCTCGGGAGTGAACCCTCATGCAAAACCGGACGCTTGAATCCCTGGCGGCCCTTGGCCGCCGTCTCTGGATAGCCACCCTGCTCTGGGTCATAGGGCGCACCCTGTGCCGCGCCGCCCGGGTCGATGAGGCGGTGCGACAAGAACTCGCCCCCCTGCCCGACGGCCTCACCATACGGCTGGAGGTGGCGGGCCTCAGCCAGGCGCTGATCATCCACAAGGCGGCAGGTCGCTGGCAGTGCGGCGCACCGACCCATACCAGCGGCGATCTGCACCCGCTGCGAGTGCGTTTCAAGCATCCGGGCATCGCCTTTCGCGCCCTCAGCTTTCGGCTAGGGGTCAATCAGGCATTCAGCGAAAACCGCTTGCTGGTGGAGGGGGATCTCACCGTCGCCATGCACCTGGTACGGGCGCTGGAACAGCTGCAGGCCCTGATCCTGCCCGCCTTCATCGCGCGGCCACTGCTGCGCCACTATCCTGACCCGCGCCGCAAGCTGGCGCGTGCCTGCCACATCTACCTGGGTCTGTTGACCGGCTGAACGAGAGGATGAGCACCATGAGTCGCTATTACGATTTTTTCTGCCCGGTCAAGCTGATGGCGGGCGAACAGGCACTGGAGCAGCTCGCGGGCGAGCTGGCCGGATTGGGCGCACGCCGCCCGCTGCTGCTCACCGACAAGGGGGTCAGCGGCACCGGACTCGCCACCCTGCTGGCCAATGTGCTGGCCGAGGGGGAGCTGCCGGTCGCCGACATCTGGGACGAGATCCCGGCCGACTCCTCCACCGCCGTGGTGGAGCGGATCGCGGCCCGCCATCGGGAGCTCAAATGCGATAGCCTGGTGGCGCTTGGCGGCGGCTCCGTCATCGACACCGCCAAGGCGGTCAACATCCTCGCCTCCATGGGAGGGACGCGGCTGCTGGATTACGCCGGCGCAGGCTGCCTGACCAGACCCCTGCAGCCGCTGGCGGTGGTACCCACCACGGCGGGCACGGGATCCGAGGTGACGCTGGTGGCTGTGATCAAGGATGAGGCGAGCGGGCGCAAGGTGCCCTTCACCTCCCCCTTCCTGCTGCCCCAGCTGGCGGTGCTGGATCCGCGCCTCACCCAGGGCTTGCCCCTCAACATCACGGCGGCCACCGCCATGGATGCCATGACCCACGCCATCGAGGCCTTCATCGGCAACGCCAAGAACCCGGTCAGCGACGCCCTGGCCCTGATGGCGGTGGAGAAGATCGCCAGTGCCCTGCCCCAGGTGCTGAACAACCCGCAGGACAAGCGCCTGCGGCTGCAACTGGCGGAGGGCTCCACCCTGGCGGGCATGGCGTTTTCCAACTCCATGGTGGGGCTGGTGCACGCCCTCGGCCACAGCCTGGGGGCCCGCTGTCACCTGCCCCACGGTCTGTGCATGAACCTCTTCCTGCCGACCGTGCTCGACTACAACCGGCCGGGCATAGATGAGGAGCTGGCTCGCCTGCTGCTGCCCCTGGTCGGCGCCGAGCGCTTCGCGGCGACCCCGGTCGCCGAGCGGGCACAGGCCAGCATCCAGGCCCTGTGCGCCTTGCGCGATACCCTGTGGCAGGCGGTAAAGCTGCCGCGCACCCTGCGCGAAGCCGGCGTCACCGACAAGGCCCTGCTGCCCGAGATCCGGGATCTCGCCATCAACGACGGCGCCCTGCTCTACAACCGCAAGGATGCCGACCGGACCCAGCTGCTCGGCCTGCTGGAGCTGGCCTGGGAATAGCCAGCTTGGCCAGGCCCCGCATGGCGGGGCCGCTTGCTACCAGCTGATGGTGGCACCGGCGCCATAGTTGTCTTTTCCCTCCGGCGTCTTCTCGCGCCAGATGGACTCCTTGTTGCGGCGAATGGCCTCTTCCCGCTCCTGGTTGCGCTCCCAGACGGGTTTCATCTCGTCCAGCGGACGCTCATGTTTCTCCCCCTTGTGATCGATGACGGCGCAGTGCTTGTCGCCGCACTGGTAGGCATAGGGTTCGACGGTGCAGCCCGCCAGGGCCAGGCCAATGAGAGAAATACTCAGGGAGTAAGGCAAGATCATGTGACGCTCCTGTTTGCATCGGTGACGAGAGGGCGCCGAGTGTCAAACAGGAGACAAAGGGATTCAACCTTGTGAAAGCTGTTGATTGTTACAAAGGGTACATCAAGCAGTTTGTCAGCAACTTACTGATAACTATCATGTTACTGACCGGTTCACTCAGGTAGGCTCTGCCGGATCCGGCGTAAAGACCCCGGTGGAGAGGTAGCGATCCCCCCGATCACAGATGATAACCACCACCACTCCCTGCTTGATCTCTGCCGCCACCCGCAGGGCACCGGCCACGGCGCCACCGGAGCTGACCCCGCAGCAGATCCCCTCCTCCCGCGCCAGCCGGCGCATCATGAGCAGCGCCTCCTGCTGGGTCACGTCCAGCACCCGATCGACCCTTTGTGGCTCGAAAATGGTGGGCAGGTAGGCCGCAGGCCAGCGGCGAATGCCAGGGATCTGGCTCCCCTCTGCCGGTTGCAGACCTATCACCTGCACCGCCGGGTTCTGCTCCTTGAGGTAGCGGGAGACCCCCATTATGGTGCCCGTGGTGCCCATGGCCGAAACGAAGTGAGTGACCGCCCCCTCGCTCTGGCGCCAGATCTCGGGGCCGGTCGATTGATAGTGGGCATCCGGGTTGGCCGGGTTGTTGAACTGATCGAGCACCAGTCCCTCCCCGCGTGCCTCCATGGCCAGCGCCAGATCCCGCGCCTCTTCCATGCCGTTCTCCACCAGCACCAGCTCGGCGCCATAGGCCTGCATGGCATCGCGCCGCTCCTGGCTCATGGTGCGCGGCATGATGAGCCGCATCCGGTAGCCCCGCGCCGCCGCCACCATGGCCAGCGCTATGCCGGTGTTGCCGGAGGTGGCCTCGATGAGCCGAGCTCCCGGCAGCAAGCGACCGCTCGCTTCGGCACTCTTGATGAGGTTCAGCGCCGGCCTGTCCTTGACCGAACCGGCGGGATTGTTGCCCTCCAGCTTCACCAGCAGGGTGACCTTTGGCCAGGGATTGATGCGGCGCAGCGCCAGCAGGGGGGTATTGCCAATCAGATCTTCCAGCGTGGCGAAGGCCATAATGGGATCCATCCTCTGTTAACTGTTCTATACCTTGGCTAGCGGGTATGCACCCGGTCGGGCTCGCAGTGTAAGCGAGCCCGTGCAGTTGGCAAAGGGCTGCTAACGTGGTCAGATAACCCCATTCCCCGTACCGAGGAGCAAGCATGAGCGAGATCATTCATCAGGCCAACCAGCAACAATTCATCTGTGTGGTGGACGGCAAGGAGTCCAGGCTGCGTTACCGGCGGCTCGATGCCAAGACCATAGACGCCTACAGCACCTTCGTCCCGCCGGAGCTCAGGGTACAGGGCATCGCCGATCAGCTGGCGCGCACCTTCTACAGCTGGACCCAGGCGGAGGGGCTCACCATAGTGCCCAGTTGCAGCTACATAGACGTCTGGCTGCGCCGCAATGCAGGTTGACGCACAGACGCGTCAGAGTACGCAAGAGGCGCGCCTGCAAGCGCAGACCGAAACCCTGCTGCGGGCCGATGGCCAGCGCATGGCCTGCCTGCAGGCGGCGCGCGAGCTGGCGCTGCCCGACTGGGCGCTGGGGGCCGGCTTTATCCGCAACCTCATCTGGGATCATCTGCACTGTAAATCAGTCCCTACCCCGCTCAACGATATCGATCTCATCTATCTGGACAGTGCTGATCCGGCTGGATTGAAGGAGGCCGATCACGAGGCCTGGCTGGCCGCCAGGGTGCCTGGCCAGCGCTGGGAAGTGCGCAATCAGGCCCGCATGCACCAGCGCCAACGGGTTCCCCCCTTTGTCAGCAGTCTGGAGGCCCTCAGTCACTGGGTGGAGGTGCCCACCTGCATCGGGGTCAGGTTGCGGCCAGACGGCGAGTTCGAGTGGCTGGCCCCCTATGGCTTTGTCCCCAACTGGTCCCTGCAGGTGGATCCCAACCCGCGCTGCCGGCAGGAGAGCCGGGTTTTTACCGAGCGGGTCAAGGCCAAGGAGTGGCAACGGCTGTGGCCTGACCTGGTGGTGAACTGGCCATAACCTGATTGCAATGTTTCGGCAACCTTGGGCACACTAGGGAAAAGCTGTTTGTAACTCAATGGGTTAAATAATGCGCGACTTCTTCTCACTCGAACGCTGGCTACCGGGCCTCGCCGCCCTGCTGCAATACCAGCGGGCCTGGCTGATGCCGGATGTGCGCGCTGGACTGTCGGTGGCGGCCGTGGCGCTGCCCGTGGCCATCGCCTATGCCGAACTCGCCGGCGTGGGGCCCCTGGTCGGCCTCTACTCCTGCATACTGCCCATGCTGGTCTACGCCCTGTTTGGCACCTCCCGCCAGCTGATCGTCGGCCCGGACGCCGCCACCTGCGCCGTGATCGCCGCCGTGGTCACCCCGCTCGCCGCCGGTGATGCCACCCGCCACTGGCAGCTGGTGATGACAATGACCGCCATGACCGGCTTCTGGTGCCTCATCGCCAGCCGCTTCAAGCTGGGGGTGCTGGCGGACTTTCTCTCCCGCCCCATACTGATGGGGCTGCTCAACGGCGTGGCCATCACCATAATGGTGGGCCAGCTCTCCAAGATCTTCGGCTTCACCTTCAGCGAGCGCTACCTCATAGAGCGGATCGCGGGCGGTGCCAACTACATTACCCAGACCCATCTGCCGACCCTGGCCATGAGCCTGACCGCCTTGTTCACCCTGCTGCTGGCCAAGCGCTACAAGCCGGCCTGGCCCTCCTCCATGGTGGCCATGGTGGTGACGGCGGCCCTGGTGTGGGGACTGGATCTCGGCCAGTTCGGCATCGCCACCCTGGGGGCCATCGGCTCGGGTATGCCCGTCTTCCAGTTGCCGGAATTTCCCCCAGGTCTGATGCGCGAGCTGGTGCTGCCGGCGCTCAACCTCGCCATGGTGAGCTTCGTCTCCATGATGCTCACCGCCCGCAGCTTCGCCGCCAAGAACGGCTACGAGATAGATGCGGACAAGGAGTTTCGGGCGCTCGGCATGGCCAACCTGGCGGCCGCCGCCTCCCAGGGCTTTGCCATCAGCGGGGCGGATTCGCGCACCGCGGTCAACGATGCCAACGGCGGCAAGAGCCAGCTGGTCTCCATCATAGCGGCCGCCGCCATCGCCCTGGTCACCTTCTACCTGACGGCGCCGCTGCAATACATACCCACGGCCGCCCTCGGCGTGGTACTGGTGATGGCGTCGCTGTCGCTGACCGATTTTCGCGGCCTGTGGGCGCTGCGCCACTCGGATCGGGCCGCCTTCTGGCTGGCGCTCATCACCTTCGTCAGCGTGCTGGCCATGGGGGTCATTCCAGGGATCACCCTCGCCGTGCTGCTGGGGCTGTTCCAGTTCCTGCGCAACGTGATGCGCCCCACCGACCAGTTGCTCGGCATGGATGACGAGGGGGTGGTGCGTACCCTGGGGGACAACGAGCAGGCCAAGGCCATTCCGGGCATCCTGGTCTATCGCTTCAACTCGCCGCTCACCTACTTCAACGCCCCCTACTTCAAGCGGCGGGTGCTGGCGCTGCTGGTGCAGGATCCCCACAACCCCAAATGCCTGGTGGTGGATGCGGTGGCCTGTTTCACCCATCAGGACATCAGCGTGATGAGCATGGTGGGGGAGCTGCACAAGGATCTGAAACGGCGCGGCATCCACATGGTGATGGCCGGTCGCCACGGCCAGATGAGCCAGTGGCTCAAGCAGGCGGGGATCCGGGTGGGCGACGAGGGAGTCATCCTCTGCCCCGACATGTATCAGGCGCTGCGCATGACCCGCTGCTACCGGGAGCCCGTGTTCAAGGATGAGGCCGTGGTGGAGAGCACCACGGACGCCATCCTCTCCCACTGGCCCCAGGATGATGCGCTGCCGGACTCGGCGCGGCTCACGCTCCCCTCTGAGCAGGAGGCGGGCGCCACCCCGGCCTGATCGGGCGCCGGACTCTCCCCTGGGAGGGTCTGGCGCACTCTCAGCTCAGGGCAGGATTGCACCCTGCGGACTCTTGGTGTTAAATGCCCGTCCAGATGGCGCTGACGAGGGCCATCCCCAGTATTTGGACACCCCATGCAAACTCAATCCCACGCGGGCCCGGGCACTCTCTTCTCCCTGACCTGGCCGCTGTTTATCGATCTCGCCCTGCACTTTCTGACCGGGGCCCTCAACACCTTCATGGTGGGCCACGTCTCCTATCAGGGGGTGGCGGCACTGGCGGTCGGCAACCAGGTGTTCGATCTCGCCATCACCCTGTTCAGCTTCGTCAGCATAGGCACCAGCGTGGTGATCACCCAGTATCTGGGGGCGGGGGATAGGGAGAAGGCGCGCGTGGTCATCCACACCGCCATCGGCTTCAACCTGCTGGTGGGGCTGGTGGCCGCGGTCGGGGTCATGGCCGGGGCCAGCACCATGCTGGCGCTGATGAACCTGCCCGCCCACCTGATGGGGGATGCCACCCTCTACCTGCAGATCATCGGCCTCTGCCTGCTGCCGGAGGCGGCGGCCCTCTGCCTGGCCGCCACCCTGCGCGCCCATGGCCACACCCGTCAGGCCATGTACGTGACCCTGATCGTCAACCTCATCACCTTCGTCGGCAACCTGCTGCTGCTCTATGGCTGGTTCGGCCTGCCGCAGCTCGGGGTCGCCGGGGTCGCCATCAGCACTGTTGCCGGGCGCATCGTCGGTGTGGTGCTGCTGGTATGGCTGGTGGCGTGCAAGACCGGCATCCGGCTGCGTCTGCCGGAGATAGTCCGGCCAAGCCGCGCCATGCTGGACAAGGTGCTGCATATCGGCCTGCCGGCGGCGGGGGAAAACCTCTCCTGGATGCTGCAGTTCATGGTGGTGACGGCCTTCGTCGGCCTGCTCGGCGACAAGGCACTGGCGACCCAGTCCTACTTCTTCCAGATCTGCCTGTTCATCCTGCTGTTCGGCCTCTCCATCGGCCTTGGCAACGAGATCATCATCGGCCACCTGGCGGGGGCCCGTCGCTTCGAGCAGGCCTATCGCCAGCTCATCAAGAGCCTCAAGCTCGGCCTTATCGTCACCAGCCTGATTGCCATAGCCGCGGCCCTGAACGGACGCGCCATCATCAGCCTGTTCACCGACGATGCAGACATCATCACCCAGGTGGCGCAGCTGTTCCTCATCAGCCTAATCCTCGAACCGGGCCGCACCTTCAACCTGGTGGTGATCAACGCCCTGCGTGCCACCGGGGATGCCCGTTTCCCGCTCTACATGGCGCTCGTCTCCATGTGGGGCATTGCCGTTCCCCTCGCCTATTTCCTTGGTATCATGCAGGGCTATGGCCTGGTCGGCATCTGGTTGGCGCTGGCCTGCGACGAGTGGGTACGCGGTCTGGCCATGTTCTGGCGCTGGCGCAGTCGTCGCTGGCAAAACAAAATTCTTGTCGAAACATAAGCGGAATCACAATGAAGAAAATCGGACTCTTGTTGGCGGCCATCCTGCTCAGCCCGCTCGCCATGGCACAAACCGCCCCGGCGGCCCCCAAGGCGCAACCCCCCCAGACCTGGTACGTGGCCCCCATCGTCATCGACCAGACCAGCGAGGTGCAGAAGGCCCTGACCAAGGACTTCATGGCCCAGATGATCAAGACCATCAAGATCAACGAGTACCAGACCGGCAAGGCGGTGGGCAAGCACAAGGATCCCAAGTGGCTGATCCGCACCAAGCTGATGCCCGCAAGCACCGAACCTCTGGTCGGCAAGAAACACCCCCAGGGCCTCACCTACGGCAAGGGCATCCCCACCCAGGAGATAGTCGGCGAGCTCATCATGAACGGCACTCTAGTGGCCCATGTGGGCCAGGGCTGGCGTGAGCCCATAGTCCCCGGCACCCCGGTGGCCGAGAAGATCACCATCGCCAACTACCAGTACGCCATCGGCAACGAGGCCAAGGCCCCGGATCTGGAAGAGCTGGCGGCCCAGATAGGCTTCGAGGTGGGCAAGGTGATTGCCCGAGGCGGTCAGCCGCTGCCCGAGAAGAAAAAGAAAAAAGAGTAAACGCCACACCTGTTCTCAAGAAGGGGCCCCTGGCCCCTTTTTGCTGCCCGCTTGCCAGCCCTCCACCGTCATCAAACCGTCACAACTGTGATCGCGATTCCAGTTTGAAGCTCAGTTTCTTACTTACAAATGGCTTATCAGCTTGTGATTCAAGCAGTTAAAAATCATCCCCCAGATGCAGCAAATCATTGGTCCCGAATTCGATCGGGATCACATTTATCTGTGGGGGGAAGGGGTACTTTGGTTTTGAAGGCACAATCAAACGAAACCAAGGAGGCTTCATTACATGTTCCCAGAGTACAGAGATCTCATCTCGAAACTGAAGAGCAGTGATGTCCATTTCCAGAAGAAGTTTGACTTGCACAACGACCTGGATGCGGAGATTAGAAAGTTGGAAAAGCATCACGCCAGCGACTACAGCTCCGAGGTGAAGGATCTGAAAAAACAGAAACTTAAACTGAAAGAGGAGATATACGACATCCTCAAACAACATCCACACTAGACGCCTCGACGAATACCCGGATAAGCAACTTATCCCTCCAGCCCGGCTCAAGCCGGGCTTTTTATCGTCTCGTCACGGGGAAGCCGTCCGAAACGCTGGCAGGCCCTGACGGCGAAATTCGCTCGGGGTCTGCCCCGTATGGCGGCGAAAGGCGGTGTTGAAGGTGGACTTGCTGTTGAAACCGGCCCGGTAGCAGATGCTGGCCACCGTCTCGTCTCCCGCCTGCAGCAGCCGTTTGGCCTCCTCCACCCGATAACGGTTTAGCCAGTCGTAGAAGTTGCCCCCCGAGCAGGCGTTGATGGCGGTGGAGGCCTGATGGGTACTCAGGCCGCACTCGCCAGCCAGCTTGCCGAGGGAGAGGCCGGGATCCCGATAGGCCCCCTCCTTCAGCCGCCGCTCCAGCTCGTCAAACAGCGGCTGCTGGCTCGCGTCCTGTGCCGGGCTCATGACGCAGGCCTGACCCTCACTCCCGCCGGGGTGCGTGATCTCTGCCGAGGCCGCCTGTTGCGGCAGGCGGGCATGGGCCAGCACCTGCAACAGCAGATAGGCGGTGACGGGGGCCTGCAGATAGACGGTGGAGAGCGGCCAGCCGAGCCAGCTCAGGGCGATCCGCCCCAGCAGCAACAAGGCCACCAACAGTTGCAGTCCCTGCAACTGGCTAACCCAGGCCCGCAGCGCCGGCTTGCGGCTGACGACCCCAAGCCGCTGCTGCCGCCACCAGTAGATCAGCCCCAGCAGGGCCATGATGGCCAGATAACGATTGCCGTAGAGGGTGATGCCGGGCCACAACCCATCCCCCTGCTTGCCGAGCAGGATCCAGCGCACCTTCTCGGCGCCAGGCAGCAACCAGTAAGGCAGCGCCAGCACGGCCACCAGCAACAGCGGCAGACTGTGCACCATGCGGTCACGCCAGCGGCCGAGTACAGGCTCCCCCTGCAGGGCCCGGATATAGCCATAGAGGCAGAACGGCAGCATCACCACCAGGGGATCCGCCAGTTTGAGCAGATGAGGCCAGCGTTCGAACAACTGCTGCTGATGGTAGAGATACTCCAGCGCCTGCACGCTGCTCAGGGCGAGCAGGGCCAGCAGATAACCGGAGGCTGAGTCCCAGCGTCCCCGCCACTGCCAGCCGAGCGCCGCCAGCAACAACATGCCCGCCAGGCTCAGACTGAGCAAGGCCGCCACTTCTTCCCACTGCATATGCTTGCTCCCCCAGGTACGGCTCCATCGAGACGGACCTGTTTATCCTTGTTTTTATTCTGTTTTTGGAACTATGACCGGTTCCATCCAGCGGAGCGACAGCCAGCTCGCCCTGCTCTTAAATACCCTCTCCTGCGGGCAAAAAGCAACAGAACCATAACAAGCACGGACAACAGAAGGAACTCAAATGCGATCTCCCTTTCCCCTTACCCTGCTCGGCTGCCTCGTTCTGGCCGGCTGCCAGGAGAACAGCAGCGAGCCGGATCCCGCTCGCCACTATGACGTCACCCTCACCTACACGGAGCAGGGGGTGCCCCACATCAAGGCGAATGACTACGCCAGCCTCGGCTTCGGGGCAGGTTACGCCCATGCCGAGGAGAACCTCTGCACCCTGAGCGAACAGATCATGAAGCTGCGGGGGGAAAAATCCCGCTGGCTGGGGGCGGGAGAGCAGCGGCGCAACCTGCTCTCCGACGTGGGCTATCGCTCGCTGGATCTGCCCGCCCAGGCCGCCACTCTGTATGGCAAGCTGGCGCCGGATGCCCGCGATCTCATCGAGGGCTATGTGGCGGGCTTCAACCACTCACTCGCGGGACGAGCCAGCCCGGCGGACTATCCCTCCCCCTGCCGTGGGGCCGAGTGGGTCGAGCCCATCACCCCGACCCAGCTGCTGGCCTATCACCTGGATCTCGCCCAGCTCGCCAGCGGCCGCAGCTTCATCGGCGCCATGGCGAGCGCCCAGCCCCCCGGCAGCGGGACGCAGGCGCGCGCCTTGCCTGACCCGGAAGCCGAGTGGCTGCTCACCGCCGAGGGGATCGGCAGCAACGGCTGGGCACTGGGGGCGGATCGCAGCAGCAACGCCAACAGTTTGCTGCTCGGCAACCCCACTTCCCCTGGGATGGCGAGCTCAGGTTCTACGAACAGCACCTGCAGATCCCGGGCAAACTCAACGTGACCGGCGCCACCATGATGGGTTTTCCTGCCATCCTGATCGGCTTCAACGAACAGCTGGGCTGGACCCATACCGTCTCCCAGTCCAAGCGCTTCACCCTCTATCAGCTCACCCTGGATCCCGCCAATCCGCTGCGCTACCGCTACGGCGACCAGTGGCGGGAGATGAGCCAGAAAACCGTCACGCTGCAAGTGCGTCAGGCCGATGGCAGCCTGCAACCCTATGCCCAGACCGTCTATGCCAGCCACTTCGGCCCCGTGGTCAACCTCGCCTCCCTCTCGCCCACCCTGGGCTGGACCAGCAGCAGCGCCATCAGCTTCCGCGATGCCAACGCCGGCAACTACAAGATGCTGGAGCAGTGGCTGGCCATGGCCAGGGCCCAGAGTACCCCGGCCTTCTTCGACGCCCTGGCCGAGCATCAGGGGGTGCCCTGGGTCAATATCCTGCTGATCGACAAGGCGGGCCAGGCCAGCTATGTGGATGCCACCCAGGTGCCCCGCCTCGGCGCCAAGGCCGAAGCCTGGTGGCGAATGGCCTCCCAGACCCCGCAACTGGCCCCCGTCTGGCTGGATGGCGAGGGCAGCGTGCTGCTGCCGGGCAACGACCCCGATTTCGAGTGGGTCGACAGCGGCCAGACCCGGGCCCCCGGCCTTGTTCCCCTGAGCCAGGCCCCCCGCCAGACCCGCAGCGACTACGTCTACAACGCCAACAGCAGCCACTGGCTGACCAACCTGGCGGCGCCGCTGGAGGGTTACTCCATCCTCTACGGACCGGAGCAGACGGTGCGCAGCCCGCGCACTCGCTACAACGCCCAGCTCATCAGCACCCCAGAGGCCATGGGACTGACCGGGGCCGATCGCCGCTTCACCCTGCCGGCGCTGCAACGGGTGCTGACCCACAACGGCTCCCTGTTTGCCCGCGAACTGAGGGAACCCCTGCTGGCCCGTTGCCAGGCCCATCCCCTGATCCAGCTGACGAGCGGCCCGCTGGACCTGACCCCGAGTTGCAATGCGCTCGCCAACTGGGATGGCGAGTATCAGCTGGAGAGCCGGGGTGCCCACCTGATGCGCGAATGGCTGACGGCGTTTCGCACCAGCGGCCACAGAGACATCAAGGATACCCTGTTTGCCATCCCCTTCGATCCGGCCCGGGGTGCCACCACGCCGAGCGGACTGGCTCCCTGGGGCGGCGCGCCGGATCAGGATCCCGCCCTGCTGGCGCTGGCCCATGCCCAGCAGCGGTTGCAGGCCGCCGGTATCGCGCCGGATGCCGAACTTGGCGCGCTGCAGTTCGTACAAAAGGCGGCCGGGCTGACCCCCATAGCGCTGCCGGGAGGCAACTCGTTCGAGGGGCTGTTCAACATGGTGCAGACCAATCTGCCTTCGCGCAGCAGCTCGGATCTCGCCAACATAGTGACCGGCAAGAGCGTGGCGGACACCACGCTGCGCAGCCTGGATGACGACGGTGACGGGCAGCCCGAGCTGCGCTATCGCGCCAACTACGGCTCCAGCTTCGTGCTGGCCCTGCAGTTCGATGCCGCCGGACCCAAAGCGGAGCGCTTCCTGATCTACGGCCAGTCCCACGATCCCGAGAGCCCGCACTTCACCGATCAGACCGAGCAGTTTGCCCGCCAGCAGTGGCAGCCCATGCGCTTCACCGAGCAGGAGATAGAAGCCCATCAGGAGCGCAGCCTGCACCTCAAGGTGCTGCGTGCCACCAGCCCCTGAACCACGCCTCTCTCCAGCCATAAAAAAAGCGGGCCGACAGGCCCGCTTCGTCATTCAGGATCCGGCTCAGACGGGAGGATGGAAGGCGCTGGCCTCCCGGGTCGCCATCTCCTCGTAGGTGGCCCACTTCTGCCAGGCCACTTTTTGCGCCACCTGCATCAGCCGCTCGGCCTCCTCCGGGTGGCTCTGGGCCAGCACCCGGTAGCGGTTCTCCTCTGCCCTGTACTCGGCGAGCGGAATGGAGGGGCGCAGGCTGTCGAGGCTGAAGGGGTTCTGCCCCGCGTGGCGCAATACCGGGTTGTAGCGCAGCAGCGGCCAGTGGCCCGAGTCCACCGCCCGTTTCTGCTGGGTCAGCCCCAGCTCCATGTCGATGCCGTGGGCGATGCAGTGGCTGTAGGCGATGATGAGGGACGGGCCCGGATAGGCCTCCGCCTCCCGCAGGGCCTGCAGCGTCTGCTGCGGATTGGCGCCAAAGGCGATGCGGGCGACATAGACATTGCCATAGGAGATGGCCTGCAGCGCCACATCCTTCTTGGCCAGCGTCTTGCCTCCCGCCGCGAACTTGGCGACGGCCCCCAGCGGCGTCGATTTCGACATCTGGCCGCCGGTGTTGGAGTAGACCTCGGTATCCATCACCAGCACGTTCACATCCCGCCCGGAGGCGAGCACGTGATCGAGCCCGGCCGAGCCTATGTCATAGGCCCAGCCATCGCCGCCGACGATCCAGACCGAGCGACGCACCAGCTGATCGATGAGGGACAGCAGCTCGCGGGCTTGTCCCGAGTTCACCTCCTCCAGTCGTTCGCGCACCTGCGCCACCCTGCCCCGCTGGGCGCGGATCTGTGACTCCAGCCGCTGCGGGGCGCTGACAAGCGACTCGACCAGCTCATCCCCCAGCTCCCCCTTCATCGCCTTGAGGGCGGCCACCGCCTGACCATGATGCTGATCGGCGGTGAGGCGAAAACCAAAGCCGAACTCGGCGTTGTCCTCAAACAGGGAGTTGGACCATGCCGGTCCCTTGCCTTCGCCGTTCTTGGCCCAGGGGGTGGTCGGCAGGTTGCCGCCATAGATGGAGGAGCAGCCGGTGGCGTTGGCCACCAGCATGCGATCGCCAAACAGCTGGGTCAGCAGCTTCAGATAAGGGGTCTCGCCACAGCCCGCGCAGGCGCCGGAGAACTCGAACAGGGGTTCCAGGAACTGGGCACCGCGCACCGTGGAGAAATCCACCCGCTCGCGGGCAGGCCAGGGCAGCCCCTCGAACCAGCGCAGCGCCTGTTTCTGGCCGGCCAGATGGGGCGCCTTGTCCATCATGGTGATGGCGCGATCCCCTTCGTGGCGCCCTCCTTCAACACGCTCGCCTTGATGGCTTGCATCAGCCCCGACCCGCACCGGACAGGCCTGCACGCACTGGCCGCAGCCGGTGCAATCCTCCGGATAGAGCTGCAAGGTGTAGCGGCTGTCGGGGAAACCCCTGGCGGTGACGGGCACCGACTGGGCCGCCTCGGGGGCGGTGGCCAGCCAGTCCTGGTGATAAAACTTGGCCCGCAGCGCCGCATGGGGGCAGACGAAGACGCAGTTGCCGCACTGGATGCAGATATCCGAATGCCAAATCGGGATCTCGCGGGCGATATCCCGCTTCTCGAAGCGACTGGTGGCTGTGGGGTAAGTGCCATCCACCGGCAGCATGGAGACGGGGATGAGATCGCCGCGCCCCGCCAGCATCTCGCCGGTCACCCGCTGCACAAACTCGCTGCCGCCGGGGGCCAGTGGCAGCGGGTAGTCGCTGATCGGCTCATCACCGGCCGGGATCGCCACCTTGCAGAGGTGAGCCAGGGTATCGTCCACCGCCGCGAAGTTGCGCGCCACCACCTCTGGCCCCTTGCGGGCATAGCTCTTCTCTATGCTCTCCTTGATCAGCGCAATGGCCTCGTCCCGCGGCAAGACTCCGGCCAGCGCGAAGAAGCAGGTCTGCATTATGGTGTTGATACGATTGCCCATGCCATTTTGCTCGGCCACCCGATCCCCGTCGATGCAGTAGAGCTGGATGTTGAGGGCGCGGATGCGGGCCCGCAGCCGCTCGGGCAACCGGGCCCAGACTTGGCTTGCCTCACAGGGGGCGTTGAGCAGCAGTATGGCCCCCTCGGCGGCGTGCTCCAGCAAGTCCACCGATTCGACAAAGCTCCACTGGTGGCAGCCAATGAAGCTCGCCTGCTCGATAAGCCAGGGCGCATCTATGGGCTCGGGGCCAAAACGCAGGTGAGAGACGGTGCGCGAGCCCGACTTCTTGGAGTCGTAGACGAAGTAGCCCTGGGCGTGGAAGCCCTCCAGCTCGCCGATGATCTTGATGCTGTTCTTGTTGGCGCCGACCGTGCCGTCGGCGCCCAGGCCGAAGAAGAGCGCCCGCACCCGGCTGGCGGGCTCCAGATCACCGATGGGATGCCAGGCCAGACTCAGGCCCGAGACATCATCCACTATGCCCACGGTAAAGCGCGGGCGCGGCGCATCCGATGCCAGCTCCTCGAACACGGCGGCGCACATGGCGGGAGTGAACTCCTTGGAGGAGAGGCCATAGCGACCGCCACTGAGCCAGGGCAGCCGCTTGATAAGGCCGCGCTGCAAGCCGTCGATCAGCGCGCTCTGCACATCCAGCAGCAGCGGCTCGCCCCCGGCGCCCGGCTCCTTGGTGCGATCCAGCACAGCCAGCCGGCGCACGCTGGCAGGCAGTGCATCGAGCAGCGCCTGCACCGGGAAGGGGCGATAGAGGCGCACCACCAGCACCCCTGTCTTGCGATCCTGCCGGTTGAGCCAGTCGACCGTGGTACGGGCGGTGGCCGCCCCCGAGCCCATCAGCAAGATGACGTCGGTCGCGTCGCTGGCCCCGTGGTACTCCACCAGCCGGTAGTGGCGGCCGGTGAGGGATCCCAGCTTGTCCATGCACTGCTGCACCCGGGCAGGCACAGCCTCGTAGAAGGGGTTGACGCTCTCTCGGGACTGGAAATAGGTATCGGGGTTCTGGGCCGTGCCGCGCATCACGGGGTGATCCGGGTTGAGCGCCCGGGCGCGATGGGCCCGCACCCAGTCGTTGTCGATAAGCGCGCGGATCTCGTCCCTATGCAGGGCCGTGATCTTGTTCACCTCGTGGGAGGTACGAAAGCCGTCGAAGAAGTGGATGAAGGGCACCCGGCACTGCAGGGTGACGCTGTGGGCAACCAAGGCCAAGTCCTGCGCCTCCTGCACGGAGCCGGAGGCGAGCATGGCAAAGCCGGTGCTGCGCGCCGCCATCACGTCCTGATGGTCGCCAAAAATCGAGAGCCCCTGCGCCGCCAAGGATCGGGCCGCCACATGGAACACGGCAGCGGTCAATTCCCCGGCGATCTTGTACATGTTGGGCAGCATCAGCATCAGCCCCTGACTGGCGGTGAAGGTGGTGGCGAGCGCCCCCGCCTGCAGGGCGCCGTGCACAGTCCCGGCTGCCCCCCCTTCGCTCTGCATCTCCACGACTGTGGGGATGTTGCCCCAGAGGTTGGTCTGCCCCTCGTCCGCCCATGCGTCGGCCAGCTCCGCCATGGTCGAGGAGGGGGTGATGGGATAGATGGCGCACACTTCGCTCAGCTGGTACGCCACCCGGGCCGCGGCTTCGTTGCCGTCGACCATGATCAGTTCATGTTTCATTGGGACTCCTCCGGTTGGCGCAACTCGATGGCGTGGCAGGGACACTGGTCATGGCAAGCACCGCAGCCGGTGCAACGATCCGCATCCACCCGATAGCCGTGGCCCGGCCCCAGCTTCTCGATGGCCTGCTCGGGGCAGCTGCCATAACAGCCGTCGCACTCGAAGCAGTTGCCGCAGGAGTAGCAGCGCGCCGCCTCGTAGCGTGCCGCCGTCTCGTCCAGCCCACCTATGATTTCGCCAAAGTCGTCCCGCGCCCACGCCGGTTTGACCGGCTGACTGCTGGCGGGCGCATGGGTCTGGAACCAGAGCTGCAGCTGTTCAGGCCCCACCAGCGGGTAGGAGAGCGGTTTGTGGTAGTGGCGACCGCGCAGCCAGGCATCCATGTGGCGCGCCGCCTTCTTGCCATGGCCGGTGGCTATGGTGACTGTGCGCTCCGAGGGCACCATGTCGCCGCCGGCAAAGAGGCCCGGCACGTCTGTCATGAGATTGTCCGCCACCTGCACCACCCCCTCCTGGCTGACCCGCACGCCGGGAATGCTCTCCAGCACGCTCAAGTCCACCTCCTGACCCAGCGCCAGGATGAGGGAGTCCGCTTCGAGTGTTTCAAACTGGCCGGTGGGCACAGGCTTGCCCTGCTCATCCAGCGCCATTACCTCCACTTCAATGCTGGTGCTGTCGAGCTGGCGAATGCTGCGCAGCCAGTTGATCTTGATCCCCTCCTCCTCGGCCTCAAGGGCCTCGAAGGCGTGGGCCGGCATGTGATCCCGGTCGCGCCGGTAGATGATCATCGCCTCCTCCACCCCGAGGCGACGGGCGGTGCGGGCCGCATCCATGGCGGTGTTGCCGCCGCCATAGATAGCCACCCGTCGTCCCAGTTTGGGTGGCGGTAAGCCTTGCTCCTCGGCCAGGCTCGCCTGCTCGAGGAAGCTCACCGCATCGAGGATCTTGCCCGCCTCCCGGGCCGGAATGTCGACCCGCTTGGCCAGATGGGCGCCTATGGCCATAAAGACGGCATCAAAGCCCCCCTCGTCACGTGCTTTGAGCACGTCTTCCACCTTGTGATTGAGGGTGAGGGTCACCCCGGCGGCCAGGATGCGGGCCACCTCCCTGTCCAGCACGTCGCGGGGCAAGCGGTAAGCAGGAATGCCAAAGCGCAGCATGCCGCCGGCCAGCGGCCCCGCCTCGCGGATCTCCACCTGATGGCCGAGCCGGTTGAGGTGCCAGGCACAGGACAAACCGGACGGGCCGGCGCCGACGATCAGCACCTTCTTGCCACTGGCGGGCGCCGGTGGCGCAGGCTGCCAGCCTTTGGCCAGCGCCTCGTCGCCGAGGAAGCGTTCGATGGCGTGAATGGAGACGGCATCATCCACCTGGGCGCGATTGCAGGCGCTCTCGCAGGGGTGATAGCAGACCCGGCCATGGACAGCGGGCAGGGGATTTTCTTCGATCAGCGTCTGCCAGGCCGCTTCAAAGCGGCCCGCTTCGGCCAGGGCAAGCCAGGCCTGGATGTTCTCGCCGGCCGGGCAGGCGTGGTTGCAAGGTGGCAGGGCCGGCCGCCAAACGGGTAGCCGAGTACGGACCGGGCCTGTTCCCGTTTTCTGGGAGAGATCCGGCTGTGGGGTCATATCCAGTTGTTTGCTCATACATTGCTTTCTTCTTTTTGTGTGACAGGCCCCCTCCGATGGCACTTGATACCGTTTAGCCTGAGCGGACGGTGGCCGGAGAGGGAAGAAGCGAAAGCGTTAGAAACTGGAAGCTGTCTCGATAGTGGACTGATTTTTGTACTGAATGGCGGATCAGGATCAAAAAATGTTGCACTTTATGGGGTCTGGAGCGCGGAACGTGACCCCTGTAACATCTTGCCCAATTGCACACGGGATGGCGTTGACCGGCTTATCCGACCGAGGGCGGACACAGTACCGTCGGCGCCGGATTGCCAGGTAAGGACGGCACAGGGCGGCGACCATGCAAGGATTGCTGCACGAGGCGGGAACCGTTATCTTGCCTCCTCTTCATCTGCACAGGCCACTGCACAAGGACTCGGACATGCCAATACTCGACAGCATTCATCTCTACCCCATCAAATCGACGGCAGGCATGCCACTGACCCGTGCCCGGGTGACCGAAGAGGGCCTGCTGGGGGATCGCCGCTACATGGTGGTCAAGCCGGACGGCAGCTTCATCACGGCTCGCACCCATCCCCAGCTGCAACAGGTAGTGGCCACCCCCATGGCCGGCGGCCTGCAGTTGCGCTATCCGGGTCTTGAGCCACTCACACTGCGAGAGCAGGATTTTTCCCGCACGCCCAAGACCACAGGGGTCTGGGGCGACAGCTTCACCGCCCTGCAGACCCAGCCCCGGGCCGATCACTGGCTGAGCCAGGTGACGAGGGAGCCGGTGCAACTGCTCTGGCTTGGCGAAACATCAGACCGCTTTCGGGAGAAGACAGGCACCCGGGTCAGCTTTGCCGACGGTTATCCACTGCTGCTGATCAGCCAGAGTTCGCTCGATGATCTCAACCTGCGCTCCGATGCCCTGCACCAGATGAGCCAGTTTCGCACCAACCTGGTGGCGAGCGGCACCCGTCCGTTCGAGGAGGACAGCTGGGTGCGCATCCGCATCGGCGAGGTGGAGTTTCGGGTCGACAAGCCCTGCAGCCGCTGCATCATGACCACGGTGGAAGCGGGCACGGATCGCTTCAATGCCCTCAAGGAGCCGCTCGCCACCCTCACCCGCTATCGCCGGGGCGAGGATGGGGATGTCTATTTCGGCCAGAATCTGGTGGCCCTCAACGAGGGCTGGATTGAGGCGGGCAGCGAGATAGAGGTGCTGGAGACGACACGTCCCCGGGTCTACCCCAACGCGGCGCCCAGGAAGCGGGCGCTGGTGTGCGTGGCCCGCGAACCGCTGGCACGGGATCTGGAAACCTTCTGGTTCGAAGCGGCCGATGGCGAGCCGCTGCCCGACTACCTGCCGGGCCAGCACCTGCCCATCAGCCTCGACCTCAAGGGTGAGCGGCTGCAGCGGCGCTATACCCTGAGCTCAAGCCCGGATCTGCCGGATCGCTACAGCATCAGCGTCAAGCGCCTCGGTGAGGGGCGCATCTCTCCCTGGCTGCACCAGCAGCTGCGGGTGGGCGATACCCTGCTGGCATCCGACCCGGCTGGCGAGTTCCACCTCGGCACAGAGCGCTCGCTGTTGCTGCTCTCGGCCGGCTCAGGTGTCACCCCCATGCTCGCCATCGCCCGCACCTTAGCCCTGCGCGGGGAGCTTGGCGACGTTCACTTCATGCATCTGTGTCGCAGCGAGGCCGACATCCCGGCCGCCGCCGAGCTCTACGCCATGGCGCAGCAGGGGATGGCGCTCACCCTGATCCTGAGCCAGCCCGATGGTCACTGGCAGGGACTGAAAGGGCGCCTCTGCGATACCCATCTGGCCCAGATCAAGGGGCTGCACCAGCGGGAGGTGTTCCTGTGCGGTCCTCACGGCTTTATGGCCGATGCGGCGGCCAGACTGACCGCCCTTGGCGTGCCCGCCAGCCAGATCCGGCAGGAGAGCTTCGGCGGCGCCATCCTCTCGGTGGCGCGCCCCCACAAGGCGATACGGCTGCGCATAGGTGAACAGGCCTTTGCCGGCAACAATCAGGGAACCGTGCTGGATCAGGCCCACAAGCAGGGAGTGGAGCTGCCCTGGAGCTGCCGCGCCGGCATCTGCGGCAGTTGCAAGCAGACCCTGATCTCGGGCGAGGTAGATCACCCGGATGCCCCGGCCATCACGGCCGCCGAGCGCGCCGAGGGCAAGATCCTCACCTGCTGCGCCGTGCCGCTGACCGATCTGGTGATCGGGCCGCGATAATCCAAGGGACCGGGAGCATGGCGTCATCCATGCATCCCGGCCCTCCCCCTCAAGCCCCTCCCCCTTTTCTCGGCGCTGCCCGCCAAACTTGCCGAGCCCGGCTCCTATACTCACAGCAACAACAATAAAACCCCACAGAAGTACCGGCCTTCGCCGTGTGACAAAGGGGGTTGCTCTGGTGAGAATAAGGACGCTCAAACCATGGAACAGAACAGACCCACCTTTCAGTTCAACCTCCTGCTCTCCGTTGTCACCCTGATCCTGCTGTCGCTGGTATTTTTTGCCTACAGCTGGTCAGGGACGCGACTCGAACAGAGTTATCAGCAACGCTACCAATCCTATCTGCTGGCCGATGAACTGCGGCAATCCTCCGACGATCTGACCCGGCTCGGTCGCACCTATGTGATCACCAAGGATCCCGCCTACGAACAGCAGTACATGCGGATCCTGGCCATTCGCAACGGTGAACAGAACCGGCCACAGGGCTACAACCGCATCTACTGGGACTTCGTCGCCGCCAACGGCCAGAACCCGAGGCCCGACGGCAATCTTCGCCGCGGCCTCATCGATCTGATGAAGGACGCCGGCTTCACCGACGGGGAGCTGGCCAAGCTCAACGAGGCCAAAAACAACTCGGATGCCCTGGTCAACACAGAGGTGGCGGCCTTCAAGCTGGTGCAGCAGACGGACGGTGATCAGGCCGCCAACCAGCAAAAGGCCATCGCCATGATGCATGACAAGGCCTACCACCAGAACAAGGGACGCATCATGTCCCCCATAGATGACTTCTACGTCATGATGGAGAACCGTACCCAGCAGGCGGTGGACGATGCCACCAGCCAGTCCTCCATGCTGCGTTACCTCTTCATCGCCCTGGGTCTGGTGTTGATGTTCTTCCTGTGGCGCACCTACAAGGCCCTGCTCGATCTGGTCGGCACCTCGGTCAGCCAGCTCAGGAGCGATCTCGGCAGCCTGGCGCAGGGGGATTTCTCGCGCCAGATCCATGTGCCGAGCGGCGCCAAGGAGAGCCTGATCGGCCTGCTGGCCACCATGCAATCCACCCTCAAGGGGATCATTGCCCAAGTCTCCCACTCCACCGAGGAGCTGTCGGGATCGGCCGACAGCATAGCCCAGATAGCGGAGCAGACCGCCCAGTTTGCCACCTCCCAGCAGACCAGTACCCAGACCATGGCGGCGGCCATCGAAGAGCTGGTGGTGAGCATCAGCCACCTCTCCGACAACGCCACCCATGCCGACGAGTTGAGCAAGGTTTCCGCCAATACCCTGGAAGAGGGATCCGGCGTCATCAAGCAGACTCTGGACAGCATACAGAGCATCTCGGACACCGTATCCAACGCGGCCAGCAGCCTCTCCGAGCTCAACAGCCACACCCAGCAGATCTCGGACATCATAGAGGTGATCCGCGGCATCGCCGATCAGACCAACCTGCTGGCCCTCAACGCGGCCATCGAGGCGGCGCGGGCCGGTGAGCAGGGGCGCGGCTTCGCCGTGGTGGCCGACGAGGTGCGCAATCTCGCCAGCCGCTCCGCGGCCTCGACCCAGCAGATCACCGGCATGATCAGCAAGATCCAGAGCGGGGCGGATGCCTCCATCCGCAGCATGGAGAACACGGTCAACAACGTCTCCCGCGGGGTGAGCCTGGCCAACCAGACAGGCGAGGCCATCGCCAGCATCAAGAGCCATGCCTCCAACCTGACCGGCCTGATGGGGGAGATAAGCCACACCCTGCGCGAGCAGTCCACCGCCGCCAACGAGGTGGTCTCCACCGTCGGCAACATCACCTCCCTCTCAGAGCAGTCGGGAGACGCGGCCCGTCACGTCTCCCAGGAGGCGGCCAAGCTCAAGCAGCTGTCACGGCTGCTGCGCCAGGAGATGGGCCACTTCAAGCTGTGATCCTATGGCACAAAGCAAAACGGCTGCCCAAAGGCAGCCGTTTTTTATGCGGGTGTGTCACCCTGGCATCACACTCAGCCGCGCAGGGCGGCGATGCGCTGCTCGATGGGCGGGTGGCTCATGAACAGCTCGCTCACGGAGCGCTTGCCGTTGATGCCAAAGGCCATCATGGCACCTTCCATCTGCGGCTCGGCACCGCGGGAGAGGCGCTGCAGCGCGGCAATCATCTTGTCGCGGCCGGCCAGCTTGGCGGCACCGGCGTCGGCGCGGAACTCACGCTGACGGCTGAACCACATGACGATCATGGAGGCCAGCACACCGAACAGCATCTCCAGCACAAACACGGTGATCATGTAGGCAAAGCCACCCGAACTGCTGCTCTCTTCGCTGTTGTTGGAGCTGAAGAAGTTGCTGATAACGCCGGCCACGATACGGGCGAAGAACATCACGAAGGTGTTCACCACCCCCTGGATCAGGGTCAGGGTCACCATGTCGCCGTTGGCCACGTGGCTCACCTCGTGGGCCAGCACGGCTTCCGCCTCGTCCCGGCTCATGCTGTAGAGCAGGCCGGAGGAGACGGCGACCAGCGAATCGTCGCGGCGGGCACCGGTGGCGAACGCATTCATCTCGGGGGAGTCGTAGATCCCCACTTCCGGCATCTTGATGCCCGCTTCACGGGCCTGACGGGCCACGGTACTGACCAGCCAGTGCTCGGTCTCGTTGCGGGGTTGCTCGATGACCTGGACGCCATAGCTGCGCTTGGCCATCCACTTGGACATCAGCAAGGAGATAAAGGAACCCCCAAAACCGAACACGGCACAGAACACCAACAGACCGGAAATGCTGGACTTGTTGATCCCCAGAACCGAGAACAGGATATTGAGTACCACCCCCAGCACCAGCATGACGGCCAGGTTGGTCACCAGGAATAGCATAATTCGCTTCATATTGACTCCTTGTGAGATATGGATGCGTGGCCCCGCACAGCGTCACTGCCGGCCGGGACCACACCTGCCCACATAATAGATAGATTCGATGAATGTTCGCTGAATGTCGGCCTCAGAGCAGGGGCGAAATGTCGAGACGCCCGCGCAGATCGGCCTCGAGCGGATTGTTTACAAAGGGTATTTCACCCAAAAACGGGGCGGGCAGCAAGCCCCGCAAGGTGTCCAGGTTCTCCTGGTAGTGACTCATGGAGCCGTGCAGCCGATTGATGACCCAGCCCGCCACCGGCAGGTTGTCATTGCGAATGGCGGCGAAGGTGAGCAGCGCATGGTTGAGGCAACCCAGCTTGGCTCCCACCACCATGATCACCGGCATGTTCTCCTGCTTGACCCAGTCCGACAACAGGTGCTTGCGATCCAGCGGCAAAAACCAGCCCCCGGCCCCCTCCACGACGATGAGCTCGGCGCCCGCCTGCTCAATCTGGCGCAAGCCATCGGACAAGCCCGTCAGCGTGATGGCCTCACGGGCCTCGCTGGCGGCGATATGGGGCGCGATGGGCGGTTCAAAGGCAAACGGATTGACCAAATCGTAGGGCAGAGGCAGGCTCGCGGCCTCCTGCAACAGCACGGCGTCCAGGTTGCGCAGCCCATCCGGGGTGCGGGCACAACCGGCGGAGACCGGCTTGTAACCGGCGCACTGGATGCCGTGGGCGGCAAATTCCAGCAACAGGGTGCGGGCGACCAGCGTCTTGCCCACATCTGTGTCCGTGCCCGTGATAAAGAAGGATTTAACCATGATGACTCCTCAACGCAAATCAGGTGCCTATCCGCATGTGGGGACAGAGCACCTGCGTATCAACTCTGTCAGGCAAAGCGGCAGATCCACCGCCAGCTCAAACTCGGATCGGTTTATCGGCGGCTCGCTTGCCCCAGACAGACCTGGTAACTGGCGGTCAGCCTGCCGTCCGGCTGGCGGTGGGCTTCATAAGCCAGGCTCAGGCGCTGCAAGCGCTGCCGGCTGCTGAGGCCGGGCTGACGCTCGTCATTGATCTGGCTGGCCCCTATCCCCTTGAGATCGCGCAGCAGACCACTCAGTTCGGGATAGGCGAGCGACCAGGTCAGGCTCTCGAGGCGAGGGGCGCTGAAGCCCCCTGCGGCCATGGCATCCTGCAATTGTGGCAGGCTGAGGAAGCGATTGACATGGGGACTGTCGTCAACCGTGCGCCAGGCCTCACGCAATTGCCAGAGCGAATCCGAGAGCAGGGTCGAGAACAACAGCCGGCCGCCGGGTTTGAGCACCCGATGCAGTTCGGCAAAGGCCTGCGCCGGCCGCTCACACCACTGCAAGGCCAGGCTGGAGAAGACCCAGTCCAGACTCTGATCGGCAAAGGGCAACTGCTCCGCATCGCCGCACACCAGTTGAGCGCCGCTGCCGCGCAGGGCAGCCTGCGCCAGCATGCCGGGGGCGAGATCCAGCCCGTGCAGCCGGTGACAACGGCCCGCCAGGTGCGGCAGGAAGAAACCTGTGCCGCAGCCCAGATCCAGCCCGCTCACCGTCAGCGCAAGACCAACCTGCCTGTCCGGCATCCGCTCGAGCAGCGCCAGCCCCACCTCCTGCTGGAAGCGGGCGTGGGCGTCGTAGTGGCGGGCGGCCGCCCCGAAGCGGCGGGCGAGCTGGGCCTTGTCGACCGACTGGAAACGCTCATGCATGGCGAGCACCTCTCGGGTCTGCGGCATCCTGATCCCCGCTGGCCGACGGGGTGCAAGGGCCGAGGGCATAGAGCAGGCGATCCACATCCTGTTCACTGTGGGCCGCGCTCAGGGTGATGCGCAGCCGCGCCGTGCCCGCCGGCACAGTGGGCGGGCGAATGGCGGTGACCCAGAGCCCGACTGCGCGCAGTCGTTCGGCCAGTTGCAAGGCAGCCGCGCTCTCTCCCACCAGCAGCGGCTGTATGGGGGTGTCGCTCGCCCCAAGCTGCCAGCCAAGGGCGGCGGCACCCTGCCGAAAGCGGGCTATCAGCTGCTGCAAGCGGACTCGGGCGTCGTCGGCGCCGCGCACCAGTTCGATGCTTTTGCTCACGGCGCAAGCCTGGGCGGCGGGCATATGGGTGCTGTAGACGTAGTGACGGGCGAAGTTGACCAGATAGTCCACCAGCTCGCGGCTGCCGCCGACGAAGGCCCCGGCCACCCCGAGCGCCTTGCCAAAGGTGCCCATCTGGATGTGGACGCAAGCCGGGTCAACGCCCTGCGCCGCCAGGGTGCCGCGCCCTTGTGGCCCCAGTACGCCGAGGCCGTGGGCATCGTCGATCATCAGCCAGTTGCCGCTCCGGGCGGCCAATGCCGCAAGTTCAGCCCAAGGGGACTGATCCCCGTCCATGCTGAACACCCCTTCCGAGACGATCAAGCCCCGATTTGGTTCGAGTTGACGCCCGAGAGCGGCCATATCGTTGTGGCCGAAACGCTTCATCTTGCAGGGCAGCTGGCTGCCCATCTCCTGCAGGGAGGCGTGGTTGAGTTTGTCCTGCCACAGCAGATGATCCTTGCCGAGCAGGGCTTTGAGCACAGCCTGATTGGCGGAGAAACCGCAGTTGAACAGCAGCACAGCCTCCACCCCCAACCAGTCGGCAAGCGTCTCTTCCAACTGTTGGTGGGCGCGGCTGTAACCGGTCACCAGCGGCGAGGCGCCGGAGCCCGTTCCATAGCGGTCAATCCCCTCCTTGAAGGCGGACTTGATGGCGGTGTGATCCGCCAGCCCCAGATAGTCGTTGGCGGAGAAGTTGAGGTAGTCGCGCCCATCGACCACCAGCCTGGCTCCCGTGCGGCCATCTGTGGCGGTGCGGCGGCGCAGCAAGGTGGCCTGCTCGCGCCCGGCCAGCGCCTCACCCAACCCAAAGGGACCCGTTACCACAGGGCTCTTCATGGACGCGCTACGCCTGCACGGGGACGGGTGGCATCGTAAAACATCTCATCCGGCTCGCTCTGGCGGCTCACCTCGGCCAGCAGCTCCTCTTCTTGTACCTGATCCGGCTTCTGGGCACGCTGGGCGGGGCGAATGCCGAGCCGCTTGAACAGCTGCATGTCGCTGTTCTCGTCCGGATTGGGGGTGGTCAGCAGCTTGCAACCATAAAAAATCGAATTTGCCCCCGCCATAAAGCACATGGCCTGCATCTGCTCGTTCATCTTCTCCCGCCCGGCGGAGAGGCGCACGTGGGAGGCGGGCATCATGATGCGCGCCACGGCTATGGTGCGGATAAATTCGAACGAGTCGAGGTTCTCTTCGTTCTCCAGCGGCGTCCCCTTCACCTTGACCAGCATGTTGATGGGCACACTCTCCGGGTGGCGCGGCAGGTTGGCCAGCGCCATCAAGAGGCCCGCCCTATCCTTGGCCTGCTCGCCCATGCCGACGATGCCGCCGGAGCAGACCTTCATGCCGGCGCCGCGCACATGCTCCAGGGTATCCAGTCTGTCCTGATAGGTGCGGGTGGAGATGATCTCGCCGTAGAACTCCGGCGAGGTGTCGAGGTTGTGGTTGTAGTAGTCAAGGCCTGCTGCCCCCAGCCGCGCCGCCTGATCGGCGGTGAGCATCCCTAGGGTCATGCAGGTCTCCATGCCCAGCCCGCGCACCTCCTCGATCATCCGCAGGATATAGGGCATGTCCCGCTCCTTGGGGTTGCGCCAGGCGGCCCCCATGCAGAAGCGGGACGAACCGTTGGCCCTGGCCTCGCGGGCCCGTTCCAGTACCTTCTCCACCTCCATCAGCCGCTCTGTCTCGAGCCCGGTGTGATAGCGGGCGCTCTGGGGGCAATACTTGCAATCCTCCGGGCAGGCGCCTGTCTTGATGGAGAGCAGGGTGCTCACCTGCACCTCGTTGGGATCGAAATGGGCGCGGTGTACCGTCTGGGCCTGGAACAGCAGATCGTTGAATGGCAGGGCAAACAGGGCCTGAACCTCGGACAGGGTCCAGTCGTGGCGAAGGGCGTGGCCGCCCAGGGTGAGAGCATTCATACATGGCTTCCGATTGTTATAAGTGGGATCCTGCGCCGGCCATCCCGGATGAGCGAACACAGAAACCGCCGCTGTGCCTGCACCTTCTCAATGGGCAGAGCCAAGTGGCTGAAATTGTTGGCTAGTGTAGAGAGCGCGCGTAGACTGTCAACACCGACCAGATCAAATCAATTGACAACAGAACACATAATGACCAATCAAGAATTCGACCTGCATCACGTTTGGCACCCTTATACCTCCCTCACCCACCCCCTGCCCTGCTATGAAGTGGCCAGCGCCAAAGGGGTAAAAATCACCCTCAGCGATGGCCGCGAACTGGTGGATGGCATGAGCTCCTGGTGGGCCTGCGTCCACGGCTATCAGGTGCCGGAACTGGACGCGGCCGCCACCGCCCAGCTCGGCAAGATGTCCCACGTGATGTTCGGCGGCCTGACCCATGCCCCGGCCGTCGAGCTGTGTCGCAAGCTGGTGGAGATCACCCCGGCCGGCCTGGACAGAGTCTTCCTTGCCGATTCCGGCTCGGTGGCGGTGGAGGTGGCGCTCAAGATGGCCCAGCAGTACTGGCACGCCAGGGGCACCCCCAGAGCCAAGTTCCTCACCCTGCGCGGCGGTTATCACGGCGACACCTTCGGCGCCATGAGCGTCTGCGACCCGGATGGCGGCATGCACGAGCTCTATAAAGGCTTCCTGCCGGAACACCATTTCGCCCCGGCACCGAGCTGCCGCTTCCACGCCGAGTGGGACGAGCAGAGCGTGGTGGAGCTGGCGACGCTGGTAGCCGATCATCACGAAGAGATTGCCGCCATCGTGCTCGAGCCCATAGTGCAGGGGGCCGGCGGCATGCGCTTCTACCATCCCCGCTACCTGCAGTGGGTACGCGCCCTGTGCGACGAGTTCGGCCTGCTGCTCATCGCCGACGAGATCGCCACCGGCTTTGGTCGCACCGGCCAGCTGTTTGCCTGTGACTGGGCGGGGATCAGTCCCGACATCATGTGTCTGGGCAAGGCGCTCACCGGCGGCTATCTGACGCTCTCGGCGACCCTGACTACCGAGCAGGTTGCCCGCACCATCTGCGACGGCAAGGCCGGCGTCTTTATGCACGGTCCCACCTTTATGGGCAACCCATTGGCCTGCGCGGTGGCCAACGCCTCCATCGATCTGCTGCTCGCCTCCCCGTGGCAGGAACGGGTGCAGGCCATAGAGCACCAGCTGCGTACCGAGCTGGTGGAACTGACCCTCAACCCGGCAGTGGCCGATGTGCGGGTGCTCGGCGCCATCGGTGTGGTGGAGATGAAGGAGCGGGTGGACGTGGCGCGCATCCAGCGCAAGTTCGTCGAACTGGGGGCCTGGATCCGGCCGTTTGGCAAGCTTGTCTACCTGATGCCGCCCTTCGTCATCACCCCCGAGGAGCTGAGGGTATTGACCGGCGCCATCAATGAAGCCATCGCCAGCGGCGAATTCTGAGCCTGAATGAACAGGCCCTGCATGAGAATGCAGGGCCTTTTGACTCTTTTTCATCAGAATGTGAGCGAGGCACCAGACCCGGACCGCCGGGGCGAGTAGACTGCGCGGGTTTTACCCAACAGACGTACCTTTCCCATGCGCCTCTCCATTGCTGCCAAAATCAACTTCTTCCTGCTGTTCATCTTCTCCATGGTGCTGGTCTTCTCCGCAGCCTATCAGGCGGTGCGCGAGCGCGACCTCATCCTGACCCTGATCAAGGAGCAGAGTCGCGAGCAGACCGAGGCCTATTTCGATGGCCTCAACATGCTGATGCTGACCGGCAAGATGGATGCCCGCGACACCCTGCGCAGCAAGTTTCTCGATCACGCCCACGTGGAAGATGCCCGCATAGTGCGCGGCGAATCGGTGAGCAAGCAGTACGGGGTCGGCCACGAGAGCGAGCAGCCCAAAGACAGGTTCGATGAGCTGGCACTGGCGGGCAAAGGCAGCCTGGAGGTGGTGCACGACGGTATGCACAGCAAGCTGGTGGTGACCCGGCCGCTGCTGGCCAAGAAGGATTTTCGCGGCACCGACTGCACCAGCTGCCATCAGGTGGCGGAGAATACCGTGTTGGGGGCGGTGCGCTTTGACTACTCCCTCGATACCCTGTTCACCCGGGTCGAGCAGAACATACTCACCTCGGCGCTGAGCCTCACCGTCATCTTCGGGCTGGGCCTGCTGCTGACTCTCTGGGTCATCCGCACCTGGATAGTGCGCCCCCTCAACCAGCTGACCCGCTCCATGGAAGAGGCCACCGATCTGCACGACTTCGGTCATCGACTGGAAGGGGATGAAGGGGACGAGATAGGTCGGGTCGCGCTGGCCTACAACCAGATGCTCGACAGCGTGGAGCGCCAGCTGGGCAAGCGCCCCGCACCTCGCCCGGAGAGGGGCGAGAAAAAGCAAGATTAGCCCCTGTAGTAGAACAGCAGGCTGGCGATGAGGATCAGCAACAAAATGGCCAGATGCACCAGGCCGACATCCTCCCGACGACGGCAACGTTGCCGCTCGAACAGCAAGACCACCAGGGTCAGCACAGAGCAACCCCAAAGCCCGTGCACCAGCCAGGGAGTCAGCACGGGATCCCAGCTCTGGCGCACCTTGACCCCGCCATAGATCAGAAAACCGTAGGCCGTCTGTGGCCGCGCGAAGTGATAGAGGGAGAGCAAGGCGATGAAGCCGCCCCAGCAGAGGATCACCAAGCCCTGCAGCACCCGGGTCAGCCTGTCGGGTCCATGTCGCCGCTCTTTCATGCCCATCCCTCACCCAAGTGGCCCGGTCATGAAGTGATCCGGACACAAAACCCCTCCAGAGTCCGACATTTTTGCTTGTTTATCAAACCCGCGCGGGTAAGATTGACGGCTTAGTCTGCCATGATGGGCCTATCAATGCCCGGGCAAGACCCATAGCGCTGCAAGAACAAGCTGGAGACAATATTTCGATGACGCACGCATCCGTAGTAGATGTGCTGACCGGTAAATATGCGGTTGGCACCACCCAGACAGTCAAAGGGTGGATCCGGACTCGCCGTGATTCCAAGGCGGGGATCTCATTTTTGGCCATATCCGATGGCTCCTGTTTCCATCCGGTGCAGGCCGTCGTCCCCAATACCCTGGCCAATTATGAGAATGAAGTGCTGCGTCTGACCACAGCTTGCTCCGTGGAAGTCACCGGTGTGGTTGCCGCCTCCCAGGGCAACGGTCAGGCTTTCGAACTGCAAGCCACCGACGTCAAGGTCGTAGGCTGGGTCGAAGATCCGGACACCTACCCCATGGCCGCCAAGCGCCACAGCATAGAGTACCTGCGTGAACAGGCCCACCTGCGTCCGCGCACCAACATAGTCGGTGCCGTGACCCGGGTGCGCAACTGCCTGGCCCAGGCCATCCACCGCTTCTTCCATGAAGAGGGTTACCTGTGGATTGCGGCTCCGCTCATCACCGCCTCTGACACCGAAGGTGCCGGCGAGATGTTCCGCGTTTCCACCCTGGATCTGGAAAACCTGCCGCGCACCGATGCCGGCAAGGTCGATTACGACAAGGACTTCTTCGGCAAGGAGACCTTCCTGACCGTGTCCGGTCAGCTCAACGTCGAAACCTACGCCTGTGCCCTCTCCAAGGTCTACACCTTCGGGCCCACCTTCCGCGCCGAAAACTCCAACACCAGCCGCCATCTGGCCGAGTTCTGGATGGTTGAGCCGGAAATTGCCTTCGCCAACCTGGACGATAACGCCGCCCTGGCCGAAGCCATGCTCAAATACGTCTTCAACGCCGTGCTGAGTGAGCGCCGCGACGATCTGGAGTTCTTTGCCCAGCACGTCGACAAGGATGCCATCGGTCGTCTGGAACGCTTCGTCTCCTCCGACTTCGCCCAGATCGACTACACAGATGCCATCGAAGTGCTGAAAAACTGTGGCAAGACCTTCGAGTTCCCTGTCTCCTGGGGCATAGACTTGTCCTCCGAGCATGAGCGCTATCTGGCCGAGGAGCACTTCAAGTCTCCTGTGGTGGTGAAGAACTACCCGAAAGACATCAAGGCCTTCTACATGCGTCTCAACGATGACGGCAAAACCGTTGCCGCCATGGACGTACTGGCCCCCGGGATCGGCGAGATCATCGGCGGTGCCCAGCGTGAAGAGCGCCTCGAGGTACTCGATCAGCGCATGGCCGAGATGGGCCTGAACAAGGAAGATTACTGGTGGTATCGCGATCTGCGCCGCTTCGGCACAGTCCCGCACGCCGGTTTCGGCCTCGGTTTCGAGCGTCTGGTGGTCTACGTGACCGGCATGGGCAACGTGCGTGACGTGATCCCCTTCCCGCGTACCCCGCGTACCGCCGAGTTCTGATTACTACCACTTGCCGACAAAGCCGACCCCAGGGTCGGCTTTTTGTTATCCAGGCAGCGCCATTCCGCCCTGCAGATCACCACAATTAATCACCCACTCCACTCCCCCACAGCCCATCCGCCACTCCCCTCGCCCCCTGCAGTACATAGAGCCCCGTACGGTGCCGTTTATTGGCACAGCAAATAACAATGATGTTAATACGTGGTTTTTATGCAGTTAAATCAAAAAGCGATGAGTTATTGAAGTACCTCAAATTTTTACCCCTTTTAGGAGGGCACAATACCCACTAACCCTTTAGGGCTAAATAAAAAACAGACAATCCTGGTCCATGAACCCAACACAACACTGACATGGATTAAATCACGCGAGGTAATGGAATGATCTTGATGGAATTTTTTGTGGTGCTCGGCTGCTTGCTGCTGGGTACCCGGTTTGGGGGCATGGGACTGGGTCTCATCAGCGGCATAGGTCTGTTCCTGCTGACCTTCGTGTTCGGCCTGACCCCGGGTGAACCACCGGTGCAGGTGATGTTGACCATACTCGCCGTGATCGGCTGCGCCGCCACCCTGCAGACCGCAGGCGGCCTCAACCTGATGATGCAGATTGCCGAGCGCCTGCTGCGCCGTCACCCCCAATACATCACAATCCTGGCACCGCTCACTACCTGGACCCTCACCTTCCTGTGCGGCACCGGCCACGTGGTCTACACCATGTTCCCCATCATCGCCGACATAGCGCTGCAGAAGAACATCCGCCCGGAGCGCCCCATGGCAGTGGCGTCCGTTGCCTCCCAGATGGCAATCTGCGCCTCCCCGGTCTCCGTTGCCGTAGTCTCCATGGTCTCCATTCTGGCGGCCGGTCATGGCATAGGTCAGGCTTACGGCCTGCTCGACATCCTGATGATCGCCATCCCCTCCTCCCTGACCGGCGTGATCATGGCGGCCCTGTGGAGCCTGCGTCGCGGCAAGGATCTGGATCAGGACGAAGAGTTCCAGTCCAAGATCAAAGACCCGGAGCAGCGCACCTTCATCTATGGCGGTGGTGAAACCCTGCTCAACACCAAGTTCCCGAAAGAGGCCTACTGGTCGACCTGGATCTTCTTCGCCGCCATCGCCGCCGTGGTCTTGCTCGGTGCCAATGAAGGGCTGCGCCCCGTGTTCACCATCAAGGACAAGACGGGCCCCCTCTCCATGAACCTGGTGATCCAGATGATGATGCTGATCGCCGGCGCCATCATACTGATGCGCTGCAAGGTCAAGCCGGGCGAGATCTCCAACGGCCCCGTGTTCAAGGCCGGCATGGTCGCCATCTTCTCCGTGTTCGGGGTTGCATGGATGAGTGAGACCTTCTTCCAGGCTCACATGCCGCTGCTCAAAGAAACCCTGGCCCACGTGGTACAGGCCCAGCCCTGGACCTACGCCCTGGTGCTGTTCCTTATCTCCAAGCTGGTGAACAGCCAGGCCGCCGCCCTCACCGCCATCGCCCCCATGGGGCTGGCACTGGGGGTGGAGCCCAAGCTGCTGATCGCCTTCCTGCCGGCCAGCTACGGCTACTTCGTGCTGCCGACCTACCCGAGCGATCTGGCCTGTATCGGTTTCGACCGCTCCGGCACCACCCGCATCGGCAAGTTCATCATCAACCACAGCTTCATCATTCCGGGGCTGATCGGGGTCAGCAGCTCCTGCGCCCTGGGGTATGTGCTGACCACCATTCTGCTCTAATCACGGCGGCGTTTATCACGCTCTTGCCAGGCAGGCCCCCGCATGGGGGCCTGCTCTTTTCTCCCCGGTCAATTCCTGCCACGATTTCCTGCTGCGGCTTTACCTGCGCCCCCGCCACTGGGTAGCATGCTCCCTCGTTCACCATAGGAATCTTCCCCATGTCTCGCGTCATCCTGCTCTGGAGCGGTGGCAAAGATGCCATGCTGGCCCTCTGCCATGCCCGCGATGCGGGCCATCAGGTGGTGGCACTGGCCACCTTTGCACCGCTAGAGCCCCGATTTCTGGCTCACCCCTTGCCGCTGGTGCGCCGTCAGGCGGCGGCCCTCGGGCTGTCCCATCTGCTGGTCACCATAGAAGCGCCGTTCGAGCAGAGCTACGAAACCGCGCTGAGCCGCTTGCAGCAGGAGTGGGCGCTCGATGGGGTAGTGACCGGCGATATCGACAGCGTGGGCGGCGCACCAAACTGGATCCGCGAGCGCAGCCAGCCGCTCGGGCTCGCCGTCCACACCCCGCTCTGGCAGCAATCTCGCCAAACCTTGCTGGCGGATATGCTGGCGCGCGGCATAGTCGCTCACCTCTCCTGCGTCGATACCCGGGTGCTGGCTCCCGAGTGGGCCGGGCGCTCGCTCAATGCAGCCACCCTCGCCGATCTGCAGCAACTGGCCGAGCGCCAGGGGTTCGATGCCTGCGGCGAGCAGGGGGAGTACCACACCATGGTGACCGACGGCCCCGGCTTTGCCGCTCCGTTGCGCCTCGATGGCTGGCGGGTAACACGGCAGGATCATCTGGCCTATCTGGCAGAAGAGGGCGCGAGCCATCTAGTCAGTTAGGCATTAGTCAGTTAGGCGCTAGCCATCTAATCAGTTAGGGCTGCGCCAGACCATCCAATTTCCATAAAAAACGGGAGGCCTGAGCCTCCCGTTTGCACTGCTTTTATTCGATATGTCAGCGTGCCAGCCTGGTCAGCACCCGCTGCAACAGGCGGATGCGCGGCTCTATGCTGTCGAGCAGCAGGAATTCGCTCTCCGAGTGGAAGCCGCCACCCATGGGGCCGAAGCCGTCCAGCGACGGCACGCCCGCGGCGGCGGTGAAGTTGGCATCCGAGCCGCCACCTGCCTCCAGCCAGTTGAAGGGGATCCCCTCTTCCAGGCCTGCCGCGTCCACCAGCGCCATCAGCGCTTCGGTATCGCCACTCGGGCGCATCGCCGGCTTGAAGGCCTGGCGATCCACCTCGACCCGGCAGCCGGCGAGGAAGGGATTGTTGGCCATGAAGCCGAGCCGCTCATGCACAGCCGCCGCCTCTTCATTGCGCCAGAAGCGCAAGTCCACGATCGCCTCGGCAAAGTCCGGCACCACGTTGACGCCAGTGCCGCCCTGCACCACCCCGACGTTCATTGTGGTGCCCGTCTCAAGATTGACCTGATCGTTGATGGCCAGCACCCAGTGCGCCAGCTCTGTGATGGCCGAGATCCCCTCGCTCAGGGCCGAACCGGCGTGGGAGGCCTTGCCGTGGAAGAGGATGCGGTACTTGGCATTGCCCTTGCGGGCGCTGATGAGATCCCCGTTGGGGCGAGCCGCCTCGGCCACCAGCACGCAACCGCTCTGCTTGGCCTTCTCCACCAGCCAATCTTTGGACCAGGGGGAGCCCACCTCCTCATCGCAGTTGCAGCAGACCAGCACCTTGAGTTTGGCCAGTTGCGCCGGATCCATCTCTTTCAGGGCATACCAGATAGAGAGCAGGCCGCTCTTCATGTCCGACACGCCGGGGCCAAAGGCCTGATTGCCTTCGATGGAGAGCGGACGCTTGGCCGCCGTCCCCTCGGGGAAGACGGTATCCATGTGGCCGCACAGCATCACGTCGTAGTGATCGGCGCCCGGCGCATTGGTTGCCTCGAGGCAGGGGCCGCACTCAGGAGCGAACTGGTGGCGGGTCACCTGCCAGCCGATCGCCTGATACTTTTCGGTCATGATGTCGGCCACCCGAGCCACCCCGGCCGGGGTGCGGGTGCCGCAATCGAGATTGATGAGCGGGGCCAGATCGGCCAGATAGCTATCGAGGGAAAACGGGCTCTTTACATCTGTCATCATCTTCTCCATGCAAGCCTTGCCACTCGCGGCCAAGGCCTGTCAGCAACAGGATGAGGGCGGGCAGCCGCGCTGCCCGCCCCGTCATTACATACACAGCAGACCATCACATAAACAGCAGATAGTTGAGCGCCAGCGCCGTCACCAGGGCGCCCGCCATGGGCACGCTGGTGCGCTTGACCACCACGAAGGGCGACACCCTGGCGATCCCCGCGCAGGCGATCAGCACGGCCGCTATGGGGGATATGGTGCGGCCGATGCTGGAGGCGAGCTGCATCGGCAGCAGCATGGTCACCGCAGGCACCCCGAACTTGGCCGCCACCGCCGGCGCCAGGGTCGAGAAGCTGAGGAAAGCCGCGTTACCCGAACCCATGATGACAGCCGCCACCATGATCAGCGCCACCATCACCAGCGTCATCAGCGCGCTGCCGATGCCGGCATTGCTGGCCGAGTGCAGCAGGGTGTCGATGGCACCTATGGCCTTGAGGGATTCGGCGAACAGCTCGGCGCAGACGATGAGCGCCACCACCGGGCCGAACACCTTGCCCATGCCATCGAGGAAGCTCGACAGTCCGGCCATGGCGGTGCGCAGCGAGCGGCTGCGCAGCAGTTCGCACAGCATGCCGATAAAGACCGACAGCAGCATGGCCACCTCCACGCTGACGCTGATGGTGGTCACCAGCAACTTGGAGAAGGTCATCATCAGCACGAAGGGAATGATGGGCAGCAGGGCATACCAGGTCGGCGCCTGCACGGCCTCGGTGCCCTGCTCGTCCAGCTCGGCGTGCTCGCCGCGATGCAGGGCCGGATCCCAGCCATCCTGGCGATCGCAGTGACGCTGCCAGAAGAAGTGCAGCACCATGGTCACCAGCAGCATGGGGGCCACCAGCCAGATCTGGTAGTCGACGAAGTAGCTGGTCGGGTCCATGCCCGATTGACCGGCGGAGAAGATGGCATTGGTCTGGGTCGGGCCAATTTCAAACGCCTGGGAGGTAGCGATGACGCCACAGGCGGAGGCCGGGCTGATGCCGAGGTTGCGCATCACAGGATACATGGTGACCATCAACAGCAGGCCAAGGCCGGTGGCGGAGGTGACGAACAGGGAGACAAAGACCGCCACCAGATAGCAGATTGAAAGCATCAGGTAGCTGGACTGGATGCCCGCCACCGGTTTGACCGCCACCCGCACCAGCGCCTGGGAGGCACCGATATGGGACATGTAGGTGGCAAAGCCCGCCACCGCCATTATGGTGAGGCCGAGCCCGGCCGCGCGGTAGGAGAAGATCCCCTTGAACACCTCGAACAGGTCGAACAGGGCGAAGCCGGTGCTCTTGTCCGCGGGGAGAATGGGGTGCAGCCCCAACCAGTAGGCCACCGCAAAAATGGCCATGCCCGCCAGCGCCAGCACCGCCTGCGGGTTGTAATCCTTGATGATGCCGTAGACCACGGCGATCAGTACGAGCAAGACAAATAAGAGTTCCAATATTCGCTCCTGATAAAATTATCGAGGAGCGGAATCTAGTGGTCGGGCCTCGCTTTCCCCTTGATCCCTGTCAATAAAGGTGGCTTCGCCTCCCTTTGATGGAATAAAGTGCTACCTACTTAACAAAAAACGGTCGTTTAAACTAAAGGCAAACCTTTAGAATCCCTTTGCCATCCGTTCTGGCGGATAACCTCAGGCTTTTTTGCTTTGGATCAACGTCAGGGGCCAGTGAACTGGCCAAGATGCGCATCGATACAGCGACCATTTCGCGCCGGAGAGAGTTATGACAAACCAAGCAACCGCGGGTATGACCACCAGCGACTACCAGCTATGGGACATCCTCGTCGAGTCTGCAAAGGAACGCACCACCATTCGTTACTCCAAACTGGCCAGGCAGGCCGGGCTGGAGAATAGCCAGGATGAGCTGCGCACCCTGCTGCAACGCATCCGCATGTACTGCACCGAGCACCAGCTGCCGATCCTCTCCACCATAGTGGTGGACGACGTGGGCAAATATACCGGCCTCTCCTCCAGCCTGCCGGACGCCCCCTGGGAACGTGCCAGGGTGTTTGACTACCAGTGGCCGGTAGCGCCCTGAGTCACAGCCTCATCACAACAACGCGCCCGGTGGCGCGTTTTGTACTTCTTCGGGCCAGCTCACCTGAACCGCAGGCAAAAAAAACCCGCCTCGAAGGCGGGTACTAAGCAAGCAACGCTCTGGATGACCAGAGTAAAGAGTTCAGGCTGTCGAATCTTGCCACCCCCGGCACCACGCGAAAGAGGTAACAGGACAACATGGGTTTGTATAAATCGCTGATTTATCCAAGCTTCATGCTGACCATCGACGGGGAATGAGACTAAAGTGAAGGCCCTGCTTAAGGAAATGATTTATTAGTATTCCATTATGCACAGAATGAATTTACGAGGCGTAGACCTCAACCTGCTGGTGGTGCTCAAGGCGCTGCTGGAGGAACGCAACACCACCAAGGCCGCCGAGCGGCTCGCCATGAGCCAGCCGGCCGTCAGTCGTGCCCTGGCTCGCCTGCGGCTGCTCTATGACGATCCCTTGCTGATCCGCACGCCCCAGGGCATGGAACCCACCGCCAGGGCACAGGCGCTGCTGCTGCCGCTGCGGGAAATACTGCACGACATAGAGCAGACCTTCAGCCAGCCGGAGCAGCTCGATCCGGGCAAGTTCGAGGGCGTGCTGCGCATCGGTGCCCACACCTATGTGGAGTACGTGATGATGCCGAGCCTGCTGGCGCGCCTGCAGCAGCAGGCGCCCAACCTGCGCATCCACATGGTGCCCCTCAATGCGGACTACGAGCGTCAGCTCGACGAGGGGGTGATCAGCATGGTGATCAGCAAGCAGGACGAGGTGCCCGGCCGTTTTCGTCGCATCCCGCTGTTTGAAGACAAGCTGATCTGCACCGCCCACCGCAGCCACCCGTTCCAGGGCCAGGTGCTCTGCATCGAATCCTTCGCCAAGGCCCAGCACCTGCTTGTCGCCCCCCGTGGCAGCGAAGGGGGCATAGTCGACGACTTGCTGGCCGCCCACGGCATGACCCGGCATACCCCCTTGATAGTGCAAAGCTTTCTGGCTGCGCCCTTCATCCTGCCCTACGCGCCCCTGCTGCTGACCTCCCCCGCCAGGGTGTTGCGACCGCTGATGCCGCTGCTGGATCTGGTGGAGTACGAGACCCGCTTCGCCCTGCCGACCTTTGAAGTCAGCCTGATCCGCCATCGCCGCGATGACAACCACGCCATGCTCAACTGGTTCGAGTCCGAGCTGCACCTCTGGTGCCAATCCCAGCGCGAGCTTTGATCCCGCCGGCGCCCCAGGCGCCGGGCTCTTTTCTCCCCCGCCCCTTCCTGTTGCCCGTTCGCCTTTGGAAAATCACCCAAGGTGCGGCTCCGCCGTTGCCATGGGATAGTCACAATGCCAGAATCGGGCCTTTGCTTGATGTCGCGTTCAGATCTCAAGTTGCCGATTTCACGTTTCAGCTCCAAGGGCCCGCGCCCGCAGACAAGGACTCCCCATGGCCACCACCCTCTATGGCATCAAAAACTGCGACACCATCAAGAAAGCCCGCAAGTGGCTGGATGAGGCCGGCATCGACTACCGTTTTCACGACCATCGCGCCGATGGGCTGGATCCCGCCGCGCTGGACAGCTGGCTGGCAAAGCTTGGCTGGGAAGCCTTGCTCAACAGCCGTGGCACCACCTTCCGCGCCCTGCCGGATGAGGCCAAACAGGGGCTCGACACCGCGAAGGCCCGCGCCCTGCTGCTGGAACACCCGGCCATGATCAAGCGCCCCTTGCTCGAGCGGGACGGTGAGCTGACCCTGGGTTTTAAAGCCGATCACTACCAATCCCTCTTCTCTCGTTAAACTTTTCTGTTAAGGAACGCCGATGTCGGATGTCATCGCACTGGCCAAGGATCTGATCCGCCGCCCCTCAGTCACCCCGCTCGATGAAGGGTGCCAGACCCTGATGGCGGAGCGCCTCGCACGCCTGGGTTTCGTCATCGAACCCATGGTGTTTGAAGACACCACCAACCTCTGGGCCCGCCGTGGCAGCGAAGGCCCCCTGTTCTGCTTCGCCGGCCACACAGACGTGGTGCCCGCCGGGCCGCTGGAGAAGTGGCACACGCCGCCGTTCGAGCCGACCATACAGGATGGCGTGCTCTACGGTCGCGGCGCCGCCGACATGAAGGGGTCGCTGGCATCCATGGTGGTGGCCACCGAGCGTTTCGTCGCGGCCAATCCGGATCACAAGGGGTCCATCGCCTTTCTCATCACCTCGGATGAAGAGGGACCCTTCATCAACGGCACCACCCGGGTGATAGATACCCTGGAGGCGCGCCACGAGAAGATCCGCTGGTGCATCGTCGGCGAGCCCTCCTCCACCGCCGTGGTGGGAGACGTGGTGAAGAACGGCCGACGCGGCTCCATCACCGGCGATCTGCTGGTGCGCGGGGTGCAGGGCCACGTCGCCTATCCCCATCTGGCGGACAACCCCATCCACAAGGCGGCGCCGGCGCTGACCGAGCTGGCGGCGACGGTATGGGATCAGGGCAACGCCTACTTCCCGCCCACCAGCTTCCAGATTGCCAACATTCAGGGGGGCACTGGCGCCTCCAACGTCATTCCCGGCGAGCTGCAGGTTCAGTTCAACTTCCGTTTCAGCACCCAACTGACCGACATGGATATTCGCGAGCGGGTCGAGGCGCTGCTGGACAGACACGGGCTGGATTACCAGCTCGACTGGACCCTCTCCGGCCAGCCCTTCCTGACCGACACCGGCGATCTGCTCGATGCCGCCGTCGCGGCCATCGAACAGGTCAATGGCCAGCAACCGGCCCTGCTCACCACCGGCGGCACCTCCGACGGGCGCTTTATCGCCCCCACCGGCGCCGAGGTGATCGAGCTCGGCCCGGTCAACGCCACCATCCACAAGGTGAACGAGTGCGTGAAGGCCGGGGACCTGGATCTGCTGGCGGACATGTACCAGGGCATACTGGATCGGTTGCTGGCATGACGCTGCTTCAGCGCAGGCTTGCGGGTATTCCACTCAACAACACACAGGATTCGGGATGGGCATGACACAGGATCAACTGCTGGGGCGAGACGAGCACCACCTCATCCTGGTGGGGCGCGGGCCCCATCGTCTGACCGCGGCCACGGCGGCGGCCTTCAACGACATGCAGGTGGCCGCCGCCCATGAGGGGCACAACCTGCAGGCGGCCTCCAGCTGGCGCGGGTTCGACCGTCAGCTCGCCATCTGGAATGGCAAGTGGCGTGGCGAGCGGCCCCTGCTGGATGCCAACAACCAGCCGCTGGATGCCCTGCAACTGAGCGACACAGAGCGGCTGCACGCCATCCTGCGCTGGAGCGCCCTGCCCGGCACCAGTCGTCATCACTGGGGGACGGATCTGGACATCTATGATCCCGACTGCCTGCCTGCAGGCACCAAGCTGGCGCTGGAGCCCTGGGAGTATGAGGAAGGAGGCTGGTTTGCCGATCTGGGCGACTGGCTTGAGGATCACATGAACGACTTCAGCTTCTTCCTGCCTTATGCCAAACCGGCGGGGGCCGAGAGCGGCGTCGCCTACGAACCCTGGCATATCAGCTTCGCGCTGGAGTCCCGCGAACAGCGGCTGGATCCGGATGCGCTGGCGCTTTGCCTGCAACAGGCGGATATTGAAGGCAAGTCGACCATACTGGCCCAGCTTGACGAGATCCTGGCCCGTTATGTCACTCTCTGTCCCGACGCGAGGAGTCACTCATGAAGACGGGGCATATTGAAGGAAAATTGACCATGCTGACCCGGCTCTATGAGCTGCTGGTCGGTTATGACGTCACCCTCTGTCTCGATGAAAGGAAAAGCTCATGAGTCTGTGGTTATGGATAGGCCTGCCGCTGTTGTTCCTGCTCGGCCTGTTTCTCAATGCCATCAAGGACATGAAACAGCTTGAGAAACAGCTGCCCAACTACAAGGACAAGATCCGGGAAGTCAAAGACGACGAGGACGACTGACCGCCCTCCCAGCCCGCCAGGGGCGCCATTGTGGCGCCCCTGCTGCTTGTGGGGTACATGGCCGGCAGGCCACCCTCAGGCCGTGTCGATTGTGTGAACCGATTCACATTAAGCGGCCCTTTTCTTCACTTGCCCCCCGCTGTTTTCGGCGTAAATGCTCCCGCCACCCGCGCACCGAAAATGTAAAAAACTGCAAATTAATGCACAATTAAGCCACACGGCGCCCAACAAACTGCATATAATGTGCCTGATTTGCATTTTGACAGAAGGAGTTCGCCATTGGATGCCGTCACCATCAACAGTTTCTTTTTAATCGCGGCCTTGTTGGTGGGAGCCAGTGTCCTGTTGAGCGCGCTCTCCTCTCGTCTCGGCATCCCCATTCTGGTGATCTTCCTCGCCGTCGGCATGCTGGCCGGGGAAGATGGCCCGGGCGGCATTCACTTCGCTGACTACTCGGTCGCCTATCTGGTGGGCAACCTGGCGCTCGCCATCATATTGCTCGATGGCGGCATGCGCACCCGGGTCTCCTCGTTTCGGGTGGCGCTCTGGCCAGCACTCTCGCTGGCGACCGTGGGGGTAGCCATCACCACGGGCCTGACCGGCCTCATCGCCGCCTGGCTGTTCGATCTCAGCCTGATGCAGGGCATGCTGATCGGCGCCATCGTCGGCTCCACCGACGCCGCGGCCGTCTTCTCCCTGCTCGGCGGGCGCAGCCTGAACGAGCGGGTCAGCGCCACTCTGGAGATAGAGTCGGGCAGCAACGACCCCATGGCGGTGTTTCTCACCGTGACCCTGATTGAGATCCTCGCCACCCAGCAGCAAGGGCTGGACTGGGGCTTCCTGCTGTTGCAGCTCGGCAAGCAGTTTGGCCTGGGTGCCGGCATAGGTCTTGGCGGCGGCTGGCTGCTGTGGCGCCTCATCAACAGCGCCAGGCTGGCCCCCGGCCTCTATCCGCTGCTCACCGTCAGCGGCGGCCTGCTGATCTTCGCCCTCACGACAGCCGTAGGGGGCAGCGGCATCCTCGCCATCTATCTCACCGGCCTCCTGCTCGGCAACCTCTCCCTGCGCAGCCGCAGCACCACCTTGTCGGTACTGGATGGCCTGACCTGGCTCAGCCAGATCGGCATGTTCCTGGTGCTGGGACTGCTGGCCACCCCGAGCAACCTGCTGCCCATCGCCCTGCCGGCGCTGGCGCTGGCCATGTGGATGATACTGTTCGCCCGCCCCGTCTCGGTCTGGATTGGCCTGCTGCCGTTCAAGAACTTCGCCCCCCGCGAGCGCTGGTTCATCTCCTGGGTCGGCCTGCGCGGCGCCGTGCCCATCATACTGGCGGTCTTCCCCATGATGGCGGGGCTGCCCAACGCCCAGCTCTACTTCAATGTGGCCTTCTTCGTGGTGCTGGTCTCCCTCATATTGCAGGGCAGTTCGCTGCCGCTGGCCTCAAAGCTGGCGCGGGTGGAAGTGCCGGCGCCGCCGTCGCCCATCAACCGCTCCGGGCTAGAGATAGATCTCGACAGCCAGTGGGAGACCTTCGTCTATCGCCTCAGCGCCGAGAAGTGGTGCATCGGCTCGCCCCTGCGGGATCTGCGCATGCCCAGGGGGACCCGCATCTGCGCCCTGTTCCGGGATCAGGAGCTGCTGCACCCCTCGGGCAGTACCTGCCTGCAATCCGATGACATCCTCTGCGTCATCGGCCACGAACGGGATCTGCCCGCCCTCGGCCAGCTGTTCAGCCAGGCTCCTGAGCAGGATCTGGGCCCCCGCTTCTTCGGCGACTTCCTGCTGGAAGCCGCCGCCAACCTGGTGGATCTGGCCCCGCTCTACGGGCTGGATGTGAGCGAGATGGCGGATCAGACACTTGGCCATTTTATTGCCAACCAGTTGGGCGATAATCTGGTGGTCGGCGACCACTTTGAATGGCAGGGCCTGATCTGGACCGTGGCCGAAATGGAAGAGGGTGAACCCCGCAAGATAGGGGTGCGCTTTCAGGAAGAAGACCCGGTCTGACGCCGCTCGTCCGACCCGTCCTCAGCGAGAAGGGAGTTATCTATGCCTTACCAAACCCTGTTGTCTGGCCTGCAACCCCCTTCGCCCCAGCTGGGATTGATAGAGGGATTCTTCGGCAAGGGCTGGAGCTGGGAAGCCCGCGCCCGCTACGCCCAGTGGCTGCCACGCCACGGTTATGGCTTCTATATCTATGCCCCGAAAGAAGACGGCTATCTGCGCAAGCACTGGACCCAGCCCTGGCCTGCGGCCCAGCTCGAGGCCCTGCGCCAGCTGGCCCGTCAGTGCCGTGAAAACGGCCTCGCCTTCGGCATAGGCCTGAGCCCCATGGGCGCCCATCACGACTATGCCCGCAAGCGCCCGGCTCTGCTGGAGAAGGTGCGGCTCATCGACGAGGCACTCCAGCCCGATATACTGGCGGTGCTGTTTGACGACATGAAGGGGGATACCCCGGATCTCGCCCACTGGCAGCTCACCATGGCCCACGACATAGCGGCCCACACCCGCGCCAGCCGCTTGCTGTTCTGTCCCAGCTACTACTCGACGGATCCCGTGCTGGAGAAGGTGTTCGGCGCCATGCCGCCCCACTATCTGACCGATCTGGGCCAGGGGCTGGATCGGCGCATCGACATCTTCTGGACCGGCCCCAAAGTCTGCTCCGGCGAGTACCCGGCCCCGCACCTCAGGCAAGTCGCCGACTGGCTGCACCGCAAGCCCTTCCTGTGGGACAACTACCCGGTCAACGACGGCAGCAAGGCCAGCAGCTTCCTGCACCTGCGCGCCTTCGAGAACCGCCCCGCCGAGCTGGCAGAACTGGTGGCGGGCCACGCGGTCAACCCCATGAAACAGGCTGCACTCTCCGTGTTGCCGCTGGCCACCCTGCCCATGAGCTACAAGCTCGGCAAGCAGTACGATCCGGACAAGGCGCTGCACGCCTCCCTCAACGCCACCTGCGGCCCGCAGATCTCCGCCATGATCCAGGCCGACCTGCCGCTGTTTCAGGACATAGGGCTGGCCCAGCTCACCCCGGAGCAGATCATCCACCTCAAGACCCGTTACCTGCCGTTCCAGGATCAGGCCTGCGTGCACGAAATCATGCGCTGGCTGGCCGGTGAATATGTGTTCGATCCAGATTGCCTGACTGACTGACGCGGCCCCCGGGGCCTTGAGGAGATTGCATGGACGCATCCCTGATTTACCAGAACCTGGCGGTGCTCGCCGCCTTCCTGCTGATCTACAGCCTGATCGCGGGCCGATTCGAATCAAAGCTGGTCAACGGCCCGCTGCTGTTTCTGCTGATGGGCTGGCTGCTGGGATCCGGTGGACTGGGTCTGCTCTCCCTCTCCATCAACAGCGACGGCATCAAGCTGCTGGCGGAGCTGACCCTGGTCATAGTGCTGTTCAGCGATGCGGCCAACACCAACTGGCAGGTGCTGGCGGCCCACCGCGCCCTGCCCATGCGGCTGCTGCTCATCGGCCTGCCGCTGACCCTGATCGGCGGCACCCTGTTCGGCCTCTGGCTCTACCCCGACTTGCCGCTGCTGGAGATGGCCATCCTCTCCACCATACTCGCCCCCACAGATGCGGCGCTCGGCAAGGCGGTGGTCAGCAACCCGGCCGTGCCCGCCCCCATCCGGGAAGGGCTCAACCAGGAGAGCGGCCTCAACGACGGCATCTGCGTGCCCGTGCTCTTGCTGCTGCTCGCCCTCATAGCCCCCACAGAACAACACGCCGGCACCGGCATGCTGGCGGTCACCTTGCTGCTGGAAGAGATAGGCATAGGCCTGCTGGTGGCCCTGGTGCTCGCCGGCCTCACCATTCGTCTGATCAAGACCTCCTACCTCAATGGCTGGCAGTTGCCACTCTGGCGTCAGCTCACCATGCCGGGGCTGGCTCTGCTCTGCTTCGCGCTGGCCCAGACCCTGGGGGGCAGCGGCTTCATCGCCGCCTTCGTGGGCGGCCTCTTGATCGGCCGCCGGCTGGGGGAGCACAAACACGCCTACATGGACAGCTGCGAGGGGTATGGAGATCTGCTCTCAGTGGTGATCTGGATGGTGTTCGGCGCCACCCTGATGCCCATGCTGCCGGAGCTGCTGCACTGGCAATACTGGCTCTATGCCGCCGCCAGCCTCACCCTGCTGCGCATGCTGCCGGTCTGGCTGAGCCTGCTGGGCACGGGCCTCAAACCTGAGCTCAAGCTCTTTATCGGCTGGTTCGGACCCAGGGGGCTGGCCAGCATAGTGTTCGCCGTCATGGTGCTGCAGCACGAGCCCGCCCTGCTGGGACAAAAGCCCATCATAGCCACTGTGCTCTGCACCATCATCCTCAGCGTCATACTGCACGGCATCAGCGCCAACCCCTGGGTCAGGCGCTTCAAAACCGCATAACTTCCCGGACCCGGCACCACGGCGAGACGGGCGCCACAAGTCCGAGCTGCGAACAAGGGCGGCAGGGGGGAACAGGGTGCAGGGTGCAGGGTGCAGGGTGCAGGGTGCAGGGTGCAGCAGAATACGGTGGCTCGCTTCAATCCCCCGCCCCCACAACATAAAAACCCCCGGCACTGGCCGGGGGTTTTTATGTTGTGGTCACAGCAGGAAGAGAGCCGGCTCACCAAGCCTGTATGTTTACACCCGTCATTGCCAACAGGTTAAAACGCCGCCCTCATGCCCGGCCCTATCACGACTGGCCATTGTCATCCGTGGCCCGGTAAACCAGGATGCCCGGCTTGTTCTTCACATATTCAAGAAAGGGCGAATCCACCACCTTCATATTCGTCGAGACAGACGAGGCATTGCGCAGAACGGGGCCATTCTCACCGCGAATGAAAATGCCGGTATGGGTCACATCCAGACCGGCAATATTGGTATAGATGCCGATATAATCGCCATCCTCCAGCAGACTCAAGGTATCTTCATCCACGCGATCACCCGGAATATAGCTGATGTCGCGGTTCTTCACTCCCAGCCCGGGAATATAGTGGCCACCATCACCTTTCTGATTCAATATTTTGGGGGCCGTCACGACATAATTTCCCACCAGATGGGTCACGTCGCTGACCTTATTGCCACCATGTACCCAGTCAGAGAAAAAGTGCTTTCTAGTCAGATAGTTGACTTCACCATTTACGTAACGAGTGTACATGACGTTCTCAATGAAATTATGCACACTCGTTGAGTGCCGCAGTGACTCAACGTAATCCAGATAGGTGAAGCAATCCAGCTCACCAAAATCCACCACCAGTTTCTCTTGTGTATCACTCGATCCCACCAGCCGATTGGCAACATAGGGATTCTCCAGAAACAGGCGGGAGAAATCCTTTATTGACTGGCCTGGGGTGCCGCCCTGATGCTGAGCAAACATGTCAACGAGTTGCTGTTCCTCTATATTGTAAAAATCCAGGTTCTTTCCATTGTCGGCCGCTGCCACACCCGAAAAAGTGAGTAACGCGGCGCCTATTAACATCATCATCCATTACCATCCTTGACCAAAAAATATAAAACTTGGATTGCCCGGATCATCATCACATGTAAAGCACATGCATCTAATGCCATTCGAGACTGATGAAATAGTCGCCGATTGAAAACAAAAAAAATGTAAGCAAATGTACCCGCTCCCCACCTGACAGGGCCCTTGCCCACCAAATAAAGCAGCCCCGGCACTGCCGGGGCTGTTTCATTTTCGTCTCGGGTGATGTCTGCGGCTCGGTCTCTACAAGAGGGGCCTCATATCAACCCAGTGCCAGCCAGACACCGACACCAAACATCAGGGAGCCGGCGATCCGGTTCATCAGGGTGACGTTGCCGCTCTTGGCGAGGAAGTGGCGCAGGGTGCGGCCACCGCTGGCATAGAGCAGCAGGCAGGAGAACTCTATGACCAGGATCAGCGCCACCAGGGCGCTGATCTGGGGGGCCATCGGCTTGGCCGCGTTGATGAAGGGGGGCAGCAGGGAGACCATGAAGGCCCAGCCCTTGGGGTTGGCGATGGCGGTGACGAAACCCTGCATGGCCAGCCCCAGGGGGCGCGTCTCCTGCCCGGCCGAGAGATCCGCCGGTATGGCCATCTTGCCTTTGGCCTGCCACATCTGGATGCCGAGCCAGATGAGGTAGGCGCCGCCCACGTATTTGAAGGCGGAGAAGAGCGCCGGGTAGTTGAGCATGACGGCCGCCACCCCGATCACCGACAGCACTGAGACCAGCCCCACCCCGATGAGCTCCCCCCACATCATGTGCAAGGTGCGACGCACCCCCAGGCTCATGCCGAGGGTCATCGCCAGGGTCATGCACATGCCGGGGGTGACGGAGACAAAGAAAAACGTGGGAATAAACAGCGCCAGAATAGCGGGATCAATCCAGTCGGACACGCGACACCTCCATGGTAACAAGCTTGTGATCTTGCCTATCACACTCTTTTCACACAAGAAAAACCTTTTCGTTCAGCACGATTTCAGCCATAAAAACCCTGTGACAACCTTTGTCGCGTCTGTGTAAGATGCCGCCTCACTCCTCTTTTGGGTTAGGACCTTTCATGTCATTGAATAACCTGTCTATCCGTTTTCAAGTTCTCATACCGCTTCTGCTCGCCAGCCTGTTGATGATCCTCATGGCCGGGATCAGCAAGCAGGAGATAGACGGCGCCATTGCGGACATGAACCAGACCACAGCCAGCGTGACTCGTCACAAGGACGACATCGCCACCCTGATCCACGCCACCTACCGGATGCGTACCAACGCCATCTATGGCCTCTACGATCAGCAGCGCTTCGCCCAGTTGCCGAGCGATCTGACGGCGGCCGAGCAGGAGATAGGGGCCATCCTGGCCCGACTGGCGATCGCCGGCGCCGAGCAGGACAACAGCCAGGTGGCCGCCGCCCTGCAAGCCTATCTCGGCCACACCCGCAACAACATGCTGCCGCTGCTGGCCCAGAAATATCAGGGGGCTGGCGATCCCGCCGCCTACGAGCAGTCCAGGCTGCGCTTTCGCGAGCTGGGTGAACAGCTGATCAAGCAGATAGATACCATGTCGGCCCACGTCAACCAGCTGATCCAGGCCGAAATCGCCGAGGAGGAGGCGCACTACCACGCCACCCTGCTGCGTACCCTGCTGTTGATGAGCGCTACCCTGATCGCGGCCCTGCTCGGCGGCTGGTGGTTGTCCGGCCGGATAGTGCGCCCCATAGGCCAGCTGCAGGAGGTGATGCGCGCCGTCGCCCAGGGCCGCTTCAACGTTCGGGCCGCCGCCGAGGGCGACAACGAGCTGAGCCAGCTGGCCAGGGACATCAACCAGACCCTGACCCAGCTGGGCAGCACACTGCATACCCTGACTGGCATCAGCGGCAACGTGGCCTCCGCCGCCACCGAGCTGGCCGCCGTCATGACCCAGTCCGAGGCCAATGCCCAGCAGCAGCGCAGCGAAACCGAACAGGTGGCCTCCGCCGTGACCGAGCTGGCCAGCACGGCCGACAACGTCAACCACAACGCGGCCCTGGCCGACGAACTGGCGCGGGATGCCAACGACAGGGTCGAGCAGGGCTTGGCGCTGTTTGCCGAGAGCATCCAGGCCAACAGCCGCATGGCGGGCAGTCTGGAGAGCGCCGCCGCCGTGGTGGCACGCCTCAAGTCCCAGTCCGAGCAGATCGGCAAGGTGATCGAGGTCATTCAGAGCATCTCGGAGCAGACCAATCTGCTGGCGCTGAATGCCGCCATCGAGGCCGCTCGCGCCGGTGAAACCGGCCGTGGCTTTGCGGTGGTGGCCGACGAGGTACGCCTGCTGGCGGCCCGTACCCAGGACTCCACCAAGGAGATCCAGGCCATCATAGAGCAGTTGCAGAGCCAGTCCCTGTCAGCCAACAGCGGCATGCAGGAGACCCTCTCCATACTGGCGCACAACCAGCAGCTCTCCGGCGAAGTACAGGCGCTGCTCGGCGGCATCACGGAGGCGGTCAACCAGATCAACGGTGCCAATGCCCAGGTCGCCACCGCCGCCGAGGAGCAGTCCTGCGTCACCGCCGACATCAACCGCAACATCACCAACATCCACGAGATAGTGAACCAGAGTGCGGCCGGCATCAGCCAGAGCGCCGCCGCCAGTCACGAACTGTCACAGCTCGCCGAACAGCAGCGCAAGCAGCTGGCCCAGTTCCAGTTGTAATGGCTGCGCTATCACGTCAAACGAAGGCTCCGCTCGCGGGGCCTTAGTGTTAATGGCGCTGCCGACTTGTTATTGTTTTAAACGGTCTTTTTTATTAGGTGGCCTCATTAGGGGCTGGGCTACCCCACCAAATGTGAGTATGGTAGAGGCACGTCACTCCCCCTCACATGAGATCACCATGAAGCTGAAATTCAAGAAACCGGCCTTCATCGGCCTGGGCCTCATCGCCCTCGTCTCCGCCATCTGGCTCGACTTCTATCTGCCGGAACACACCATAGCCACCATCACGGGCGTCGAGGTGAAACGCACCGACAAGGATGGCCCCATCAGCCAGAAAAACCCGGCCGACGGTCCCACCACTGACGTCTACTACATCTATACCGAGCGGCCCGGCGAGAAGATCCGCGTGTTTCGCAACGAGGACACAGAGTGGGGCTGGCCCTTCTACTTCAAGTTCAATGCCGCCGACGTGCAGGCCAAGGCCAAGTCCATGGAGTTCGAGAAGCGTCTGGCCATCATCACCTCCTACGGCTGGCGCGTGAACATGTTCTCCATGTTCCCCAACGTCACCAAGATCGAGAGCACTCAGCCTGACGCCTCCACCTGGAGCTTCTTCCGCTGGTTCTGGTTCGGCCTCTGGGCACTGGTGATGGGCAAGGCCGCGCTGGCGACCTGGCGCTACTTCGACCGGCTCGAGGACGAGATATGACAGAGCCGAGCAAGACTCGCACCAGCTTCTACCGACGACTCTACGTGGCCTGGCTGATAAGTCAGGGCACAGACACAATCCCGGCCATCATGGCCGCCACCGGCATGCCCAGACGCACGGCCCAGGACACGCTAAGCGCCCTGGCCGAGCTGGACATCAGCTGCGGCTTCGAGCAGACCGAGGGGGCCCGCCATCTGCAGGGTCACTATCGCATCGGCGACTGGGGGCCCATCAATCCCGCCTGGATCAAGGCGCAACTACCCGTGATCAAGCAGACCCTGGGTTATCCATAAGCGCCATGACTCGGCGACTGGGGGATGCCCGTGATCAAGCAGACGCCGGGTTATCCCGGATCCCGACGAGGGGACGATGAACAGGGGCCAGCCGATGAGGCTGGCCCCTGCTTTTTTATGTCGGAAGGACGGCCAAGGCTCTGGAGATGGCGGGAGGCTTATTCCGGGAAGGGCTCTTCCGGCAGCGGCTCCTGGGTCTCACCCTGGGTGCAGTCTATGATGGAGCGCTTGGGGTTGTTGGGGTCGCGCAGCAGCAAGGGGGCCAGTCCCTCGTTGTGCTTCTGCTCGTCGGAGAACTCGCTGCCATAGGCGTTGTGGGTCAGCCTTCGCGCATTGGCGATGGGGGTGTCCACGAACAGGGCATGCACCTCGAAGGTGGACGAGGGGATGAGAAAGCCGCTGATGGGCAGGCCATGCAGCTCCTGGCGGGTCTTGTACCAGGCAAACCCGTCCGTCACCTTGTAGGGGGTGAAGTTTTTGAGCTGAGGATGGGCCGGCTTGCCGGTCTCGCTGTCGAGATAGAGATCATCGAGCTCGCAGGTCGCCAGCCCCTGCCACATAGATTCAAACGGCGTGGAGCAGGCCGTCAGTTGCAACCCGGCCAGCAGTGCCAGCGACGCTTTGTACATTTCCCGTCCCTTCTCTCAATAGTGCAATGGCGGTCAGCCAAACGCCCGCAGTCGCTCGACCAGCAGGTCGATGAAGCCCGAACGATCCAGTCCCAGCAGCACCAGCGCATTGGCCGCTTTGCCGGTCAGGCCATAGCGATCCACCACCGTCATGCCGGTGGTATGCGCACCGCCGGTTTCGATATCGACCCGGCACTCGACCCCGTGGAACAGCTCGGGGGCCAGCAACCAGGCAATGGTACAGGGGTCGTGCAGCGGCGCGCCAGCAAATCCCCACTTGGGATCCCTGTGGTAGATCATGAAGAAGTCGAGCAGACCGGCCACGCACTGGGCCACAGGATTGGCGATGGCGCGCACCCGCGCTATGTCCTCGTCCATCACCTGGGCCTCGTGGGTCACATCCAGCCCGCACATAGTGATGGGGATGCCGGACTTGAACACCATATCGGCCGCTTCCGGGTCCACATAAATATTGAATTCCGCCGCCGGGGTCCAGTTGCCCGCCCCCGCCGCGCCCCCCATCAGCACGATGCGGGCAATCCTGGATTTCAACTCAGGATGGGCCGCCAGCAGCAGGGCGATATTGGTGAGCGGCCCGGTCGGCACCAGCGTCACCGGCTCCGGGCTCTCGCGCAGGCACTTGGCCATCAATTCGAGGCCCGTCATGGCTTGCGGGGCAAAGGCGGGATCCGGCAGCTTGGGGCCATCGAGGCCCGACTCGCCGTGGACGTTGTCGGCTATGATGAGCTCGCGCATCAGCGGTTTGGGCGCCCCCGCCGCCACAGGGATGTCGTCACGGCCGAGCAGGGTCAGGATGCGCAGGGCATTGTTGAGGGTCTTGTCCGGCGTCTGATTGCCCGCACTGGTGGTAACCGCCAGCACCTTGAGCTCGGGACTGGCCAGCGCCAGTATGAGGGCGATGGCATCATCGTGGCCGGGATCACAATCGAGAATAACGGGCAACGCCATGGACAGACTCCTTACAACATGACAGGGAGCCATACCTTAACAAGCAAGCCCCGGATGAACTCGGGAAGGGGTCACAAAACGGTGCCCTTCTCGCGTTTTAAACCATTGTGTTATCAAGCTGTTGAACGAATGACCCCCTCGCATCGCACGGCGCAAGCAGCCGATTCGCCCCGCGCAGCCGGTTCGAGTATGATCGCCCCCCGTTTCCAGCCCGTGTGCCCTATGTCCGTCATCATCGATACCTTCATCGCCCCGCCCTGCGAGGCTGCCATCGAGATCCTGTTTGAGGATGAACATCTGCTGCTCATCAACAAGCCGAGCGGCCTGCTCAGCCTGTCGGGCAAGAACCCGCAGAACCTCGACTCTGTCCATTACCGGCTGGTGCAGGACTATCCCGGCTGCACCCTGGTGCACCGCCTCGATTTTGGCACTTCTGGCATCATGGTGGTGGCCAGAAACAAGGCCATCAACGCCCGGCTGTGTCACCAGTTCAGCCAGCGGGCGGTAAGCAAGGCCTACAGCGCCCTGCTGTGCGGCCATCTGGTCGACGATGAGGGGGTGATCGATGCCCCCATCGCCAAGGATCCGGCTCTCTTCCCGCTGATGACCATCTGCGCCGCCAGCGGCAAGCCCGCCCGCTCCCGCTATCGGGTCATTGAGCGGCTGGCGCAGCAGATGCAAGGTCAGGCCGTACCATTAACGCGCGTGCGGCTGGTGCCGGAAACCGGCCGTACCCATCAGCTGCGGATCCACAGCCAGCTGCTGGGCCACCCCATACTCGGCTGCGATCTCTACGGCGGTCTTGCGTTGCCAGGCACAGAGCAGGCGCCGCGGCTGATGCTGCATGCCAGCGAGCTGGATTTGCGGCATCCGGTGAGCGGTGAACCGATGGCGGTCAGATGTGCCAGCCCCTTCTAGCGAGACGTGGCATCAAGCTGTGGTGTGATAACAGGCGAAGGGAACAACAGAGGGAACAGAGGAGCAACAGGGGAAAAACGGGGCAAACGGCAGATAAAAGATAGGGGCCGTGCTTTCGCAACGGCCCCCACCCCCCACTCGGTGTGGCTATCAGATCAGCTTGCGGGCGGCGCCCAGCACGATCTTGATGGCATCAGATTCGGTTCTCGCCATGGTTTCGGCGTTCGGGATTTCCTGCTGGGTACGGTTGACGATAACGCCGGCTACCATACCTGCACGCAGGCCCTGGCTGGTGCACATGGTCAGCAGGGTGGCAGATTCCATCTCATAGTTCAGCACGCCCATGGCTTGCCACTCTTTCATGGAACCCTGGAAACGGCTCACTACGCGGCCGGAAACGGTGTCGTAACGCTCCTGACCTGGGTAGAAGGTATCGGAAGAGGCAGTCACACCGATGTGCAGCTTGGAGCCCATCTCTTTGGCGGTGTTGACCAACGCAGTGGTGCAGTCGAAGTCGGCTACGGCCGGGAACTCCATCGGCGCGAAGTGCAGGCTGGCACCGTCGAGGCGCACGGAACCGGTAGTGACGATCACGTCGCCCACGTTCAGGTGCGGCTGGATGGCGCCAGTGGTGCCGATACGCAGGAAGGTGCGGATGCCCAGCTGGGCCAGCTCTTCTACCGCGATGGAGGTGGACGGGCCACCGATACCGGTAGAGCAGATGATCACGGCCTTGCCGTCCATCTCGCCGCGCCAGGTAGTGAACTCACGATGGCTGGCCAGGTGCACCGGGTTATCCAACAGCTCTGCGATACGCTTTACACGCTCGGGGTCACCGGGGACGATCGCCAAGGTGGCGCCTTGCAGATCCGCTTTCTTCAAACCCAAGTGAAATACATCAGACATAGTGGACTCCTGGTTGCCCCCTGCCAGCATGGTCAGGGCGCAAGTTAAGATGATTCTTTATGATACTTTCAAGCCTTTACCCCCCTCTCTGGGGAGGCGCCAACTATGGTCGAAAGCGCTTTCCAATTCCTTGAAGCTCCTCACACTTCCACGCATTGACAGTGACAAATCCCGTGCAAAACGTTTGCTAACTTGATGAATTTCTTGAAAAACGTTTTTCTGCCAAAGACGTGGTATCCGGCCTTGTCAATCCCTGTCACGCCCCGGTTTACCGGTACGTGATCGAGTCCATAAAGTTGCAAACAGGATACCCTTGACCCCTTTTCATCCCCACTGACGATGCTATGTTGGCGCCCGTATACCACTTAATGGCTAATAATACGGAGTCCATCATGGCGACATTCAAGTTCTACATTCCCGCAATCAACCTGATGGGAGCTGGCTGCCTGCAAGAAGCGGCAGCCGATATCCAGGGTTATGGCTATCGCAAGGCGCTGATCGTCACCGACAAGATCCTGGGCCAGATCGGCGTGGTCGCCAGGCTCACCACCCTCTTGGCAGAACATGGCATTGAAAGCGTGGTTTTCGATGAAACCAGGCCCAACCCCACCATGACCAACGTCGAATCGGGTCTGGGGATGATCAAGGCCAACGGCTGCGACTGCGTCATCTCGCTGGGGGGCGGCTCGCCCCACGACTGCGCCAAGGGCATAGCCCTGGTGGCTGCCAACGGCGGCAACATCCAGGATTACGAAGGGGTGGATCGCTCCGCCAAGCCGCAGTTGCCGCTCATCGCCATCAACACCACAGCCGGCACCGCCTCCGAGATGACCCGCTTCTGCATCATCACAGACGAGGCTCGCCAGGTGAAGATGGCCATCATAGACAAGCACGTCACCCCGCTGATGTCGGTCAACGATCCCGAACTGATGCTGGCCAAGCCGGCCGGCCTCACCGCCGCCACCGGCATGGATGCCCTGACCCACGCCATCGAGGCCTATGTCTCCACCATCGCCACCCCGGTGACCGATGCCAGCGCCATCATGGCTATTCAGCTCATCGCCAGGCACCTGCGTACAGCGGTCAATCAGGGCGATGACCTGCACGCCCGCGAGCAGATGGCCTATGCCCAGTTCCTGGCCGGCATGGCCTTCAACAACGCAAGCCTGGGTTATGTGCACGCCATGGCGCACCAGTTGGGCGGCTTCTATGACCTGCCGCACGGGGTGTGCAACGCCGTGCTGCTGCCCCACGTTCAGGCCTACAACGCCCAGGTGAGTGCCGCCCGCCTGAAAGAGGTGGCCCGCCATATGGGTGTCGATGTGACCGCCATGAACGACGAACAGGGCGCAGCTGCCGCCATCGCTGCCATCAAGCAGCTGGCGCTGGACGTGAAGATCCCGGCCGGTCTGGAGCAGCTCGGCGTCAAGGCCGATGACTTCGATATCCTGGCCAGCAACGCCCTGAAAGATGCCTGCGGCTTCACCAACCCGAAACAGGCGAGCCACGAAGAGATAGTCGCCATCTTCCGCGCCGCCATGTAAACCGGATGCTCGACAGATGAGATGAGGGGCCAAACTTGGCCCCTCTTTTTTGCACCATATAGCACTATTTTGTCAGCACCACATCGTTGATGGCGCTGGCCAGCCGGGTCAGCACTGTCCTGATATTGCCGCTGGTGGCCTTGTAGGCCAGCGAGCGTTCGCTGGCACACTGCGCCACGAAACGGGCATCCCCCTCGAATGCCACCGTATATACCTGGATCCCCTTGCGCTTCATCTCCCGACACAGCAGCAGTTGTTTGCGATCCCGCAGCGCCGCTTCGGGCCCCATGTGCTCCCCATCCGAGAACAGCACCAGGATCTTGCGGTTATCCGCCTGCTCGTAAGGGCGCGGCAGTTCGGCGGCCCCCTGCTGCCAGCGACCCTGCCACTGTGGCGAGAGCAGCCGCCAGCCCCACATCACCCCCTCGGCCGTATTGGTGTTGAAGGCGGCATGGAGGGTATCGAGTGCCTGACGATACGCGGCACGGGTCGACAGGTGCGCCTGAATGGGGCTCACCCCGCAATCCGGATCATCGAAGATGCCGAGCTTGTCACGCCGGTTCTCCAGATAACGCTCCAGGGGGTTCTCCCGCGGGGCAAACGCCCGCAGGGGGGTGCCATCCTCATACTGCTGGATGGCTGGCGGCTTGGTGCTGTAGTGCAGGCGGGGCTGCGCCTCACCACGCGGGGCCAGTTCCAGCTTGCGGATCCAGCCAGGGGTAAGTTCGGCCAGCCGATCGATGCCGTCCACATGCTCCGGCGGGCGAGCGCAGAATGCCTTGCGCTGGCGTCCCGGCACCTCTCGAGTCAGCAAATTGCTCCAGCCTCGCTCATGGGCCAGCGTCTGCAATCCGAAGGGGAATGTCAGACTCTCTGGATGAAACAGCTCGGGGTGATCCCCGATATTGACCAGGCCGGTGGCGGGAATGATGCTGACCACTCTGTCCTGATTGCGCCGCTCGCGGCCAAACAGCACCTCGCCAAACTCCGCCAGCCCCTGCTTGATCGCCTTCATAGGTGCCCCTGACATGGAGTTGGACACATCCAGCACCAGGGCAATTTCTATGCGGGTACGGGCACTGCTGGCACGGGCTGCCGCCGCTACCGGCAGATCGCCGCTTTTGCCGATGGCTGAGAGCGCCATCAGCGCCGGCACCTCTCCCTGCAGGATGACCTGAGCCTCCTGCTCGTTCAGGCTCAGACTGGGGGGGCCCACCTGCAAATGACGCCCCGCCAGATTGGCCTGAACCAGCGCGGCGGCATCTTCCGCCGCACTGTCGCTGTCGGCGGCCGAGTAAAGCACCGCATCGGCGGCCGCGCTGAGCAGGCTCTGGCCGCTGTAGCCTCGTACCAGCTCGATGACCACGCCGGTCAGCGCCAGCACGCCAGTCAACATCAGGGCGAAGGCGGGGGAGAGCCCGCCCCCCTGGCGCAAGGGCTGTCCCATTCAATGGATCTCCTGAATAAAGTGGGTGGTCAGGGTACGACCCGCCCAGAACCGGCTGAACATGCCACCCTCCCCTTGCCCGAGGCGATAACAGAGAGTGACCCGCATCAGGGTGCCGACCCGCAGTGGCGGCCAGCTGCCCTGCCCGGCGCAGCCAGTGCCCTGCAACAGGGACACAAGCTCGCCATTGGCGCTGTTGTATTGCTCTATGGTCAGTGCCGCCTGCCCCCCTTGCAGCGCAGACAACTGGCCCTGTACGAAGCGCTGATAGAAAGTCAGCTGTGCCACGGCGGCGGCATTTTGCCCCGTGCCCTGCTGGGTGACTATCTGGGTCACGTTGTAGGCCACATTGTGCAGACGTTGCTCCAGACGCAGCAGTTGCAGCGCTTCATTGCCAAAGCTCAGCAGGGCCAGCAGCACGGGAATGAAGCACATCGCCTCCATGCTGATGCTGCCGCCCATGGTGCCCGGGCCGGGAGATGACCGCCGCCGGAAACAACTGCTCATCCTGCACCTCCGGCCGGTAGCCGGTCGGTGAGCAGCAGCAGGGTGCTCCGATAGCTGAGTTCGCGCTCGTCAATCAGCCAGCTCGGGGTGAGCTGTAGACGGGGACGGATCCTGGCCGTCACTTCCAGCACGGGATCCGCAGGCAAGCGGGTTTCGCTGGCGAGATCCGGGCTGCCCTCCTCCTGGCCCAGCATGGCCTCCAGCGACACATGGTGGTTGACGCTCACAGTCACGGCGTCCAGCTCCCCTCGCCCCCGTTGCTGCAAGCGAAGGCGGATCCCGTCGGCCGAGGGGATCCTCCCCGCTGCCGATTCGGCCTGCAGCTCACGCAGCACGGATCGCAAGCCATGTTCCAGGGTGCTGTATTGCAGATGCACCCGCAGCACATCCACCACCAGCAACAGCAGTGCCAGCAGCAGCGGCAATATGATCACCAGCTCTATGCTGGCCACCCCGCGCTGGCCTCTCACGCCCCTTGCCCCCGCCCCAGCTGTGCCTTGAGCAGCCTGATGTCGTGCTCCAGCTGACTGGCGCTGAGAAAGCGCGACAGTATGAGGCGAGCCTGGGGCTCATTGCCCTCGGCCAACAGCAGCAAGACATAGTTCATCTCCACCCGCGGTGGCAGGCTCTGGTAGTGCAGCAAGGGCTCGAATGCCTGCCGGGCCGCCACCTTGTTGCCCTCCATCAGCCAGCCCAATGCCAGGTTGGCACGATAGTCGGGCTCGTCGGGAGCCGCCGCCACCGCCGCCTCAAACTGCTGGCGCCCCTTGCCAAACGCCCCCTGCTGCAAGCTGGCCACCCCCAGACCGTTGCTGAGCCGCGCCCGTTCGTCCAGATCAAGCCCGGCCAGCGCCAACCCCTGCTGATAGACCCGCGCAGCCTCGGCAGTCAGGCCGTCATCCAGCAGAAACTTGCCAAGATAGTGGGCGGCCTGAGCCCCCTGCTTGCCGCCCTTGTCCAGCAACTGCTGCAAGCCATCGCGCGCCGCCTGTTTCTTGTCTTGCTGATAGCGGGTGCGGGCCAGCATCAGCTGCGCCTCGTCCAGGCTGGCATCGTCCACCAGCAAGGCCTGATAGAGCCGCTCCGCCTTGTCATACTGGGCCGAATCGAACGCCGCCTTGGCTACCGCCATGCCATTGCTCTGGCTTTGCTGCCGGGTATCGCCGTGATTGCTGCAACCTGCCAGCCCGAGCAGGGCCAGCAGCAGCAGGTGATGAAGTCGTGATCGCATTTCAAGTCCTGTGGCCCGCTCAGCGCAGGCTGTTGATCAACAAGTTGAGGGTGGGAGCAATGATCAGCACCAGCATGGGCAGCATGATGAGTGCCATCTGGATGAGAGTGATCTTGCCCGGCAAGGAGCCTGCCTGCTCCTCCAGCGCCAGCCGGCGCATCTGGCGCGCCTCCTGGCTGATGGTGCGCATGGTCTCGGCCAGCGGCGAACCGTACTGCTGGGCCATCTGCAGGGTATTGGCGAGACGATCCAGTTCGGGCAGGCCTGTACGCCAGGCGAGTCGTGCCAGGCAACCTGCCTGATCGCCGCGCATCTGGATCTCCGCATGGGTGCGCAAAAACTGGCGGGCCAGGCCCGGCTCCAGCGCCCCCAGATAGTGACCGACCCGCAGCAGGGCCCGATCGAGGGCCAGCCCCGCCTCGACGCTGATCACCAGCAGATCGATGGCATCGGGCACCACCTTCTGCTGCGCCGCCTTCACCTTGCGGGCGCGCCATTGCAGCCAGCGCTCGGGCACCCCGGCCCCCACCACATAGGCCACCAGCACCCACATCAGGGTGAAGCCGTCGGCAGGCGCCGCCAGCAGGCGCCACAGCAAGGTCGCCATAGCCCCTCCCAGCCCGCCCAACAGCTTGGCCGCCCTGAGCCGGTCAAAGCCATGGCGGGAGAAGATCCCCGCCTGCGCCAGCAGCTGCTGCAAGCGGGCCTGCTCCCGGGCACCGACCGGATAACCACGACCGCACCAGGCCAGCCAGTCCCGCGCCACGTCCCTGCCTTGACGAGGCGGGCCATAGCGACGGCTCTGGGCCAACCACTGCTGCTGCTGCCGGTAACCATGCCAGCCGGCAAACGCGGCCAGCGCGAAACAGCTCAGCGCCAATCCAAAAAGTTGCATGACCGTCATGGGCTACCCCTGCAGACGCGTGAGGCGACGGATGAGCCAGAGCCCGACCGCCACGCTGATGGAGACATAGCCCAGCACCCACTGGCCGCTGGTCGTGGTCATCAGATAGGTGAAGTGCTCCCGCCCTGTGGTGAACAGCACCAGCAGTATGATGACGGGGAGCGCTGCCAGCACCTTGGCGGCATTGCGGCTCTCAGCCGTGATGGTCTGGATGCTGGCCGCCAGGGTCTGGCGGGCACGCAGTGTCTCCACCAGTTGCGCCAGCACCTCGGAGAGGCGACCACCTGTCTCCTGCTGCAGGCTGAGCACTATGGTCAGAAACTGAAACTCGGCCACCGCGACCCGGCCAGCCGCCTGCTGCATCACCTGCGCCACCGGCTGGCCGACCTGCAACTCGTCGTGCATCTGGGCAAACAGCCGTGACATCAAACCGCGCTGCTGGCGGGCCACCAGCAGGAAGATATCCGCCAGCGGCGCCCCCACCCGCAGCGCCCGTATCATGCCGTCGATCACCTCGGGCAACCGGGTTCGAAACCGCTCCAGCGCCCGCTGTTGCAGCTGCTGATAGAGCACCAGCCCCAGGGCCAGAGCCCCCCCTGCCGCCAACAACACCGCCAGCCAGAACGGCATGCCATTGGCCGCCAGCAAGACGCAGGCCAGGGCCGCACCCGCCGGGCCCTGCCAGGTCCAGCGGGTCAGCTGCTCCTGGCCCACCATGGTCACCATCTGCTGATACCAATGGGGCAGCGGCCTTGTCCTCTTCTGTTGCGCGGGTTGATGGCCATAACGTTGACACTGCTGCTGCCAGGCATCGCATCGGCTCTGCCATTGCCAGAGCAGCAGACAGGCCAGCCCCCAGCAGAGGCACACCAGAATGAGCGTGTTCATGAGACTGGCTCCCCATCGCCCGTCATGCAGGATTGCAGCTCGCTCAGCAAGCCGGCCTGACGGGCTTTCTCTTCTACTGCGGCCGAGAGAGGGTGGACGCTGAAGCGCCCCTGCAGCTTGCCGTTGAGCTCGGACTCCAGCACGAAGCGAAACAGCGGCCGCATCCGGATTTGTCCTTCTGCCAGTTCGGCGATCTCGCTGATGGCGGTGATGCGGCGCTGACCGTCGCGCATCCGTTCCAGTTGCACCACCAGATCCACCGCGCTGGCGATCTGGGCCTGGATGATCTGCTCGGAGAGCCGCTCAGCCCCCATCTGCAACATGTTGGTCAGACGCAGCAGCGCATCTTCAGGGGTGTTGGCGTGCAGGGTGCAGAGTGAGCCGTCATGGCCAGTGTTCATCGCCTGCAACATGTCAAACGCCTCGGCACCGCGCACCTCCCCCAGGATGATCCGGTCCGGCCGCATCCGCAGGGCGTTGCGCACCAGGGCGCGAACGCTCACCTCCCCCTTGCCCTCGGCACTCTCGTTGCGGGTCTCCAGCGGCACCCAGTGAGGCTGATCGAGGGAGAGCTCGGCGGCATCCTCTATGGTGATGATCCGCTCGTCATCATTGATGTGCTTGCTCAGGGCGTTGAGCAAGGTGGTTTTGCCCGAGCCAGTCCCCCCGGAGATGAGCACGTTGAAGCGGCTGCGCGCCGCCAGCCCCAGAAAACGGGCCATGGCATCGGACAGGGCTCCCTTCTCCACCAGATGGGCCAGGGTCAGACGGGCGCTGGGAAATTTGCGAATGGAGATGGTGGTGCCGCACAGAGCGATGGGAGGCGCAATCACGTTGACCCGGCTGCCATCGGCCAGCCGGGCATCCACCATGGGGGTGGACTCATCCACCCGCCGCCCCACCGCATTGACGATCCGCTGCGCCACGTTGAACACATGCTGGCGGTCGCGAAAGCGCACCCCGGAGAGAGTCAACTTACCATGCCGCTCCACATAGACCTTGTCAGGGCCATTGACCAGGATATCCGATACCTCGGGATCATCGAGCAGGGGTTGCAGCGGCCCCACCCCCACCATCTCGTCCACCAGCTGGCGGGCGAGCTGAGTCAGCTCCTGGCGGTTGTAGGGCAGCATGCGACGGGCCGAGAGCTGCGCGAGGGCACTGGCCACCCGCTCCAGCAGCGCGGCGCGCGGCAAGGTCGCCGCCACCGAGGGTTCGACCAGCTCGTAGAAAGCCTCCCGCGCGGCATCAGACAGGGTGAGCAGTGCCCCTGACACCGACGGCTGTCGGCTATTGGCTTGTCCAAACATCAGCGCCTCCCGCCCCGGGCTCGTCCCGCGACCTGAGCCCCCACCAGCTCGGCGGCCAATGACGTGAGGGCGCGAGCCAGCTTGCTCTTTTGCTGGATCAACGGCTGCCCGGCTCGCTCGGCGCGCACGAAGGCGCCGTGATCGTAGGGCAGCACGGCGGCGTGGGGCTGACCACAGACGCGCTCAAGCGCCTGCGCCGGTACCCGTCCCTCCTTGCCACGACAGTGGTTGCCCACCAGCAGGCGGCGCTGGGCCGGCCCGCCTTGCGGGAATTGCCCCAGCAGCCGCAACGCCCCCAGACTGAAATCGTGCAGCCAGATCGCCACGTCAGCCTGCTGCAACAAGGCCTGCAGCGCATGACTGCGCAGATCCGGCACATCTATGATGAGGGTGCTGTAGTGCTCCGCTATCACGTTGACCGCCGCTACCAGCTGTTCGGCACCGAGCACCAGCTCCTGCCCCTCGTCATAGAAAAGAAAGAGTCTGGGACCAAGCTGATGGGCGGTATGCGCCAGCAGGGTACCGTCGAGCCGCTCGGTCGCCTGCCACCACTGCTCGCCGGGAGGGGCATAGTCGCTGCCCAGCAGTATGGGGTGGCGACTGTGGTGAAGATTGAGATCCAGCAGCGCAACCTGGCGGTGATGCCGGTCGGCCAGCGCCATGGCCAGGTTGGCGGCCACAGTGCTGGTGCCCACCCCGCCGGCGGCACCCACCACGCAGATCACCCGCCCCTTGCGCAACGAGGTGGCAAGGGGAACCCCCAGCAGACGCAACAGGCCGGTGCGCAGGGCATCGGGATCCAGCGGTGCCGGATAGTAATCATCCACCCCCACCGAAATCAGCCAGCGAAACAGGGTCACATCCCCCCGATCCCCCAGCAGTACCAGCCGCATCTGGGGTGGACAACACTCGGCGAGGGCGGCCAGATCGGCCGCCAGCGTCTGCGGGTTCTCCACCTCCACCAGCAGAATATCGGGGGCCCCTTGCGTCAGGCAGTGGGCCCTGGCCTCGGCCAGGGAGCCCGGGACCTGCCGGGTTTCAACGTCGGCCAGCCGGGCCAGTACCAGGTCGACCCCGGCACTCAGAGCAGGCTGGCGGGTGACGGCCACCAGCTGTTTGACTTGTTCACTCATTCACTACTCCCCCGTCGTCTGCTGTTTCTTGGCCGATTTGGCCTTGCCCTGGTAGAGGCGCTGCACGGCGCCGGCATCGAGGGCACTGCCGCTGCCGTCATAGCCGGCGCCGCGGGCCCAGTGCTCGACATGGCTCTGGGCGCGGTACTGGTTGCGCAGCACCAGACAGGCGATGGGGGATGGCGGGGATACCCCTCTGGCATAGCGGCAGGTCTCGGGTTGCAGGGTGGCGTCAAGCTCGACCTCATACTCTTGCCGGGTCGCCGAAATGAAGGTGAGGCGGGTCTCCAGCGCCAGCCACAGGGCCAACTGCTGACGCAGTGCCTCCGCTGTCGGCTCATGGCTCCCGGGTTGCGGGCCCGTGATCCGCAGGTGCAGGGAGCCGGATTCCAGCCTGCTGGCCAGCGGGGCCAGCTGCCATTGCAGCCGTTGTTGCAGTTGCGACGGAGCAACCCGGAACTGCAGCCGATCCGTGAGCGGGGCGGCGGGGGGTTGAGTGGTACAAGCCAGCAACGGTAACGCCAGGGCCAGCAGCAGTGTCTCTTTTAACATGGTCACTTCCCTCAGTAGCTGTAGCCATAGTTGCCGAACAGGCGGGTCGCTTGTGCGCCCGGTCGCTCGGTTGAGCCCATGTCGGTGAAGAACAGCCGCTCGAACCGGCTCGGCGCCCGATAGTGATCCAGCGGTGTCGACAGGGAGAGGGGATCGCTGGTGGGCTGCACCAGTCGGGCGGTGGCGATGATCACCAGCTCGCTCTCCTGGTTCTTGAAGCCGTTGCTGCCAAAGAAGGGGGCCAGCCCGGGGATCTCGCCAAGGAAAGGCAGGGCCTCGCTGCTCTGGTTGCGATGGGTGCGCACCAGACCGGCCAGGGCGAAACTCTGCCCATCCGCCAGCTCTATGGTGGTGGTGGTACGACGGGTTTCTATGCCAGGCACCACCACCCCGGCGATGGAGACGCTGTTCTCCCGGCTCAGGGTCGACACCTCGGGTGACACCGTCAGGCTGATGCGGTTGTTGTCGAGCAAGGTGGGAGTCAACTCCAGCGAGATGCCAAACTTCTTGAACTCGATCTCCGGGCCGTTGTCCCCATTGCCTACCGGAAAGGGGAACTCGCCGCCGGACATGAAGGTGGCGGCTTCACCGGATTTTGCGGTCAGGTTCGGCTCGGCCAGCACATTGACCAGACTGTTCTCCACCAGCGCATCTATGATGGCGTTGATGTAGACCACATCCTTCTTGCCGCTCCAGCTGCCCCGTTCGGCAGGTTTGGGGAAGCGGTTGCCCGGCGAGACCCCCAGTTGCAGATACTCCCCCATGGCACTCCAGCGCAATCCCAGCTGTTCGCTGGTAGTACGCTGCATCTCGACGATGCGTACCGATATGTTGATCTGATCCGATCCCGCCAGACGCAACTGGTTGATGACGTGAGCATATTGCCCGCTGCCGCCACCGGCGACCGCGGCCCCCTCATCCTGGCTGCCAGTCTGAGGCGGGGCGGGGGCTGTCGTGCCCAGGGCACTCCCCTGCGGCTGGATACCCTTGGCGAACCCCTCCACCATGGTCAGGATCTCGTGGGCCTGCAGCGGACTGGTCACCTCCCCCGCCACCACTATGGCGCCGCCAGACTCGCTGAAGCTGAGTCGACTTTGGGGAAAATGCTGCCTGGCCAGCTGCTTGAGGGGAGCGAGATCCGCCACCACCTGTACCCGGTAGTGACCCAGGGTGCGACCATCCAGGGCCGTCACCACCAGATCGGTGCGGCCAACCTTGCGGCCATAGATCAGCAATTGCTGATCGGAGGGGCTGTGTACCCGAACCAACTCGGAGTTGGCGACGAAGGCATCCAGCACGGGTTCATCGAAATTGAGCAGGGTGGACTGCTCTGGGGTGAGAGTCAGGCTCTCGGCCGCCACTGCCCATAACGGCAGCAGGGCGAGCACCATGGCGAGAGTTCGCAACATCGTGTCCTTTCTGAGTTGATTAAGGTTGGCGGTTACGGTCGTTGCCGTCGCCATAGCTGATCCGGACGCCGTGACCCGGCAGGGCCCTCGGGTTCTGGCCACGGGCCACCTGTTCGGCCCATATCAGGCTCCCTGCTGGCAGGGTCACGGCCTCACTGCCCGTCGGGGCGGCCTGGGCCGAGCGCAGCACCAGGGCCAGATCCCCGAGCCGATGAGCCAGCAACAGCCGGGCCGCCGCGCTCGGTGCCAGCTCGAAGGTCACGGCGACCTGATCGAAGTTGTCCTGCGCCGCCACTGTGCCGTTGAGTGCTGCGATATCGGTGACCTGGGCATCGATGGCCAGCAGCTTGATGTCGGTCAGGATGATCTCTGCCGACTGCTTGCTGGTCACCTCGGCCCCCTGCGCATTGCGCTGGTGGGTATGCTTGCTGGTGAGGATCACATCCACCCGGTTGCCGGGCCGGATCAGGCCATGACTGGCCGCCTCCCGTCCCAGCGCCAGGGTCACGGCCCGCATGCCGGGGGCCATCATGGCGGAGAGATAATGGCTCTGCTCGGGGCGCACCAGATCATCGGCCGAGACGATCTGGCCCGCCTCCAGCGTGCGGGTGACCAGACTGCCCTTGAGCGCCTTGGTATCGGTAAACCCGAACAGGAAGAGCCCGGGCAGGTTCATCTCCTCGGCGGCAGGCAGGGTTTGCCAGACCAGATCCTCGGGATGAATAAAGGCGCCGGCTTGTACCCGGTGAGCCGCTACCAGCACTTGGGCGAGGCGGGCCGAGGCGGCTGGCTCCGGCGCCTGTTCGCCCGGTGGCACAGCCGTCTGCGGCGCCGGTTCAACCGGCCAGAAGGCAGCCAGCATCGCCGCCAGCACCAGCAGTGCAGCGATAAGAGAGAAGAGTTTCTTCATTGGGTGTGACTACATAAATAGAGGAGTGGTCAGACTCGCCGCCCACAGGATGGCGAATCCATAAGGCACAGTGACGGGGCTGGGAAATGGCCGTAAACGGGCATAGGCCAGACAAACCAGGCTGAGTACGCCGCCCGAGAGCGCCATCCAGAGCAGCAGCTCGGGCCAGCGTTCAGACGCGCCATACAGGCAGACCGCCAGCAACTTGCTGTCGCCGGCCCCGCACCAGCCCCTGTGATAGGCAAACAGTCCCAGCAGCAAGGTCAGCAGAGCCAGGCTCAGCGAGAGCAGATTGAACGGCAGCAACCAAAGTGCCCAGAGTGCCAGTACCAGCACCGCCAGGTTCGGGATCCGCCGTTCAAACAGGTCGCTGACCAGGCACCAGCACGCCATCAGGATGGCCAGCCATTGCCCGTGCGCCATCACTTGCCGGCGGCATCCATGTTCAACCCGGCCACTATGGTGGTGAACTTCTCCTTCAAGGCCGTGATAAAGATCCCGTCCGACCCGAAAATGGCCAGGATCCCGGCCGCCAGCCCGGCCGCCAGAATGCCGTACTCGATCGCCGTGGCGCCGGTGTCATCCTTCAGATAATCCCCAAGGTAATCCCAAACTCGCATGTCCATTTTTAGTGTCCCTGTTTTTTATGCCTGAAATTAAACAGCGGAAACATCATATTGAGATCTTAAACGAGAATCAATATCATTATCATCTTTAGAAATAATTCGCAGAGTGAATTTGTCTTTTTGATAAATAAAACAGCAAATAAGTCTGCTTTATTAATGAAAATAGCAATAAACGGCTAGTTTGTCCGATTAATAATCTAAATCACAATAATGGAGTCGATCTTGTTCAGGACAACGCGATCACTGTCCCTGGCCCTCTGCTGCCTGGCCTTGCTGGCATGCAAGGCTGAGCTGGGCACCCCGGGGCAGGAAGGAAATAACGGCAACAACAATGCCAACGGCAATAACGGCGGCAGTCAGACCACGCAGCCCACCACCACGGACCCCGTCACCTCGACACCCGATAAGGACACCGGGACCAACAATAACAACAACGCAAATTCGGGGAGCGGTAGCGGCAACGCAGGCAACGCAGGCAACGCAGGCAACGCAGGCAACGCAGGCAACGCAGGCAACGCAGGCAACGCAGGCAACGCAGGCAACGCAGGTACTGTGACCCCGCCCACATCGCCGGATCAACCGGACAAGGAGCCAGACCAGCCCCATCAACCCACCAGCCTGGATCTGGCGGGCACGCTGTCCGTCAGCCACCAGCAGGGAGCCCAATTCGCGATTCAGCTCTGCGCCGACAAGGTCTGTACGCCTGCCAATATCCGGGCCGACGGCAGCTTTGATTTAAAGCTCAAGCTGAGTCAGTGGCCGCAGGATAAACCACTGAGCCTGACCGCCAGCCACCGCCAGCAGAGTGCCTCCATCCTCAGCAGCCAACTGCCCTCGCTGGAGCAACTGCTCAGACAGGATCAGAATGGGGATGGCATCATCACCGAGCAGGAGGTACCCCATCTGCACCTTTCCCCCATGCTGCTGGCATACCAGAGCCTCACCACGGCACTGCAAAAACGGGAGGGCAAGCAGGATGTCACCGCCCTGCTGGTCAGCGATCCACAACTCAATCACGGCTTCGCTCGCGAACTGACCGCACTGCTGCAGCTCGTGCTGGATGGTGATATCCCACTGCCTGCCAGCGAGCTCACCAGGCTGGCCGGGCATGTGATCGCCCGCCAGCAGTCACTGCCGGGCAGCACACTGCAAGAAGGGCTGTTGCACTATGCCGCCCAGCAGGGGACGGCACTGCCTGTCGATACCGAGACCAAACTGGTCGCAGCCAGCAAGGCCATGGCGACTCTGGATACCCGCTCCCCGGCCTATCAGTTGCTCACCACCTTCCATCCCCACCGCCAGCTGACCCTGCAGGGGATATTCCCCTCACGCCTTGCCGAGCCGACGATCACGGTGGAGATCGGCGCCAAGCCCAATCACGATGGCCTGAACCAGTACTACTTCAAACCGGAACGCCCCATCCGGCCACTGCGACTCCCCATCCGGGCCCAGGATGGCCGGATGCTTGACGGGCTCGCCGTCAAGCAAGGCAACCGGTACAGCCTCAGCCTCACCTTGCCGGATCTCAACAACAGCTTCGCCACTTGCCAGCCAGGCAAGAGCGACACCAGCGACGACCTGATGCAGGACACCCTCACCCTGGTGGTGCAGGATGGGCAGAGCGAGGTGGAGTTGCGATCCGTTCTGGGCTCCCTGTGCGAGCTGGTCAAGCAGGACAGCAACCGGGACGGCATCCTCACCGCCGGCGAATTCCCGCGCCTGCAGGTGGGTTATACCAGTACGGCTCAACAAGCCTTGCTGCTCAAAACCACCCTCAGTGCCGGTATGGGCTCATTCCTGGGCTGGCAAGCCTGGACCCTGGCGGAGCTGGATCAAAAACTCAAGGCGCTGCCGAGGCACCAGGTCGAGCTGCTGGCGGCCATGGTCGCCCTGCAAGCCGAGGGGGAGCTCTGGCAACAGCCCGTCAACTTGATCGAAGGCACGGATTTTCGCCAGCAACTGCTGAGCTGGCTGGAGATCAACATGGCCAATGAGTATTCCACCGTCTCCCGTGACAACCAGATACCAGACCTGTTCAAGCTGGAGACCGCCCTCGCCGACAACAGCGGGCTTGGGCCACTGCTCAACAGCCAGAGCGACAAGAACATCTCCCACATCATCAAGGCGGCGGCCGGCCTGATCCGCAACTCGGAGAGCGATGCCCCTCTCTATCCCGGAACCAGCACTCCGGGCAGCTGGATCACCCCCTACCCCAACAGCCCCATCTCTGCGGTCTGTCAGCGCGAGGTACTGTCGGATCAGGTGATCGGGCTGGCCATTCTGGGCCAAGGCCGTGATCAGGATGGCAGCCACTGGGTCACCCTCGGCTGGCAACCCCAGGAGGGGGCGAGTCAGTACCGGATTGGCTGGGGACACACCCCGTTCGAGCATATTGAACACGCCGAGCAGCAAGCTAGCAGCCAGCAGACTCGCGTTACCCTGAGCGGGCTCGCTCGCTACCAGGACTACCAGATAAGGGTGATGGGCGAAGGCGGTACTATCAGCGCCCCACTGCACTATCGGGCGGGCCAGCTGCATGTGGCCGATACCCGCATCACCCACAGCATGGGAGACGATGACGGCAAGCGGGGGCGGGATCTCGACAACCGCTGCGACCCCCTGAGCGGACAGGCAGTCAACAGCAATCAGGATGGGGTACTTGGCGCTCGCTACATCAAGCTGGACAGCCAGGGCCAACCTCTGCCACGGCAAGACCTCTCCTACAAGCAGTTGCCCTTCGCCTGCGTGGCCGACGCCTTGAGCGGACTGGTGTGGGAAACCAAGGTGCAGCACAAGGATGGGGAGTCCTCCCTGCACGATGACAAAAGTCTGTTTGCCTATGACGATATCCAGAGCGACAACGCCTTCAACGGCAGTTGCTATGACCCGCAAAGTGGCACCCTGGTCAGCGACAGAAGCCGTTGCAACCTGAAACGCCAGACCACGCTGGTCAATCGAAGCAAGCTATGTGGTCTTGGCAACTGGCGCGCCCCCAGCCAGCAGGAGTTCTACGGCATCATGACCCTGACCAGGGAGAACCCCACCGCGCTCGACACCCGCTATTTCCCGCTCTATTCCGGCCTGGCATACACCTACGGCAAGTGGAATGAGCTGGAAGGCATCTTCTACGGCTTCTGGACGGCAGATGTCATGCCGGTGAGCCGCCCGGTCGGTACCTGGAACAAGGATGATGGCGGGCCGGATGCCTACAAGGTACGACCCAGCTCTGACCTCAGAGGCAGTATCGCCCGCCAGTATCAACCCCATTACGTCATGCTGGTCAGCGATGGCTTCAAGGTCACAGGAGAATAAAATGCACCGCTATTTCACCCCCCTATTGTTGATCACCACCCTGTTGCCGGTCACCAGCCAGGCACGCGAATGTCTGCCTGGCTATCAGGACGACAACAGCCGCTTCGTCAGCGAACAGATCGACACGGCCGAGGGCAAGCTGAACGTGGTCAACGACAGATCCACCGGTCTGCAGTGGCTCTACTGCCCTTATGGTCAGCACGCCAGTGCCGATGGCACCGGCTGCGAAGGCACACCAGCGTTTATTTCAACCCGCGCCAACGTTGAAGACAATCCCTTGATGGGCGTGATCAAACAGGCCAACGACCGGCTTGGTATACCCGCACACCCCTGGCGGGCCCCCGACATCAAGGAACTGTTTACCCTCTACAACAACCAGTGCCAGCCGGCCATTTATGCGGCACAAGGTTACCCTTCGACATCCCTCCAATCACAGATAGCGGCAGACAAAGAGACCCTGTGTGCTGATGCAGCGCCCAAGTGGGATGAGGTAACCAAGCAGTGGATCGAGGCTCCCGATGATGTCAAAACTGCATGTCACGCAGCTGAACAACAACTTTGGGCACTGACCAACATCGCCTTTGGTTCAGACAGCTCGGGGGGGGAAGGATACGACTTTCTGAACTTTGCCGGCAGCGGGGAAACCTTCAACGTTGGCGGAATAGGAATATCCAGCGTCATGCTGCGGCTGGTCCGCCCCATCCCAACCATAGAGGAGTGATCCCATCGGCCAGAGGGCCAGGCGCCCTCTGGCTATTTTTTCCATGGCTTTTACTTCCGCCAAGGGAGTAGGTATGATTCGGCCAGCGTAAAAGACTTGAATGGATGATCTGAACTCGATATGCGGATGAAACACCTGATTGCCGCGGCCCTGACCGCCCTCACCCTGTCCGGTTGCAGCCTGGTCTATCGCATCGATATTCCCCAGGGCAACTATGTGGAACAAAAACAGGTCGACAAACTGCGCCAGGGCATGACCCGCGAACAGGTCGAGTTCGTGCTGGGTTCCGCCATGCTGCGCGATGGCTTTGACCCGAACACCTGGTATTACCTCTATGAATTCCAGCCGGGTCGCGGCGAGAAGGAGCGCAAGGAGCTCACCCTGACCTTTGCCAACGACAGATTGGCCACGGTCACCGGCGACTTCCCGTTGCCAGCGGCCTTCCACACCCCGCTCTGATCGCATTCACAAAACCGGCCCCGCGCCGGTTTTGTTTTATTTGGCCACCGCCATCCCATCTTAGCGAGGAAGCCTCCATGCACCAGCCCAAGAATCCCCATACCCACGGACGGCTCGCTGGCAAGATCTTGGCGGCCCTCGTTGAACTTGGGAGGCACGCATGAGCCAGATCCTGATCGCCGGGGCCAGCGGGCTGATCGGTCGGGAGCTGCTCCGTCAGCTCGACCCCGTCCACTCACTGACCCTGCTCTGTCGCAAGGCAGGTGATCCCCGGCCCCAACATCACTGGCTGCCGGCCGACTTCGAACGCCTCGACGAGGTTTCGCTGCCCGGCCCCATCGACATCGCCTTCTGCTGCCTAGGCACCACCCGCAAGCAGGCGGGGTCCGACGAGGCGTTTCGCCGGGTCGATCACGACTATGTGCTGGCCTTCGCGGCACTCGCCCGCCGCCACGGCTGCCAACGTCTGATCGTCGTCTCGAGTCTGGGGGCCAATCCAGGCTCGCCGGCTCTCTATCCGCGCACCAAGGGGCAGATGGAGCAGGCATTGCTGGCACAAGCCTGGCCACAGCTCGCCATAGTGCGCCCCGCCATGCTGCTCGGCAATCGCCAGCCACCGCGCCTGTCGGAGCAGTGTTTCCAGGCTGTCTATCCGTTGCTGCGCCCCCTGCTGGTTGGCAAGTTGCGCCGCTGGCGCGCCATCGAGGCCAGCCAGGTAGCCCATGCCATGATAGTGCTCGGCCAGCAGGAGAGTGGCGTCGAGGTGGTGGAAAACGAGCGGCTGCACGGGATGTGACAGCGCTTTGCCGCTGAAGCGAGTTGACGGCGGCTCCGCAGAAAAGCAGATCAAAAAAGGCGCCAAGGCGCCTTTTTTATTCCAGAGTGCGGCATCAGGCCGGGTCTGTCTCTCCTCGCTTGCGGTTGGCATTGGGCCTGCCGCCGGTCACCACATCGGCACGCCCCTCCTCCTTGGCCTTCTCGGCCCGCTTCTTGCGCATCTCTTTCGGATCGGCGATGAGCGGACGGTAGATCTCGATGCGATCCCCGTCCTGCAGCAGTTCGGTCCCCTTGACCGGCCGGCTGTAGATGCCGAACTTGTTGACCGCCAGATCGATCTCCGGGTGCTTCTGCACTATGCCGGACTGCTCGATGGCAGCCAGCACGCTGGTGGCGGGAGCAACCCGGATGCGCAGCACAGTCTGGCGCTCGGGCAGGGCATACACAACTTCGATATTGAGCAGATCAGACACCGTACACCACCTTGGCGCGGTTGGAGAAGGCGAGCACCATGGAGCCCACCAGATCGCGGAAAATCTGGCCAAACGCCAGCTCAATCAGCTTGGAGGTGAACTCAAAATCGAGGTCGAATTCGACCTTGCAGGCATCCACATCCAGCGGCGTGAAGGTCCACCAGCCAGCCAGCTTGCTGAAGGGCCCCTCCACCAGCTCCATCTTGATCTGCCGGTTGGCATCGAGCAGGTTGCGGGTGGTAAACGTCTTGGCAATCCCCGCCTTGGCCACATCGACCGAGGCAGTCATATAGTCATCGCCTGTCTCGTGGACACGGCTGCCGACACAACCGGGCAGAAACTCCGGATAAGCGTGAACATCATTGACCAGCCTGAACATTTGTTCTGCGCTGAACATCACCAGGGCACTGCGAGTAATACGGGGCATGGGCTTTCCTCATCCAATCGGGCCGATTTTATCACCTTGTCAGCCAAGATCATCCCCAAAACCGCTCACAAAGCCGCCACTCGAGCAGTTGCGCGTTTTACAGCCGCCGCCACCCACGTATAATGCGCCTTCCTAATCATTGCCAAAGGCGCCCGTCATGAGCAAAAAGAACAGTAAAAACAAAGCCGGGTCCAGCACCATTGCACTCAACAGAACCGCCCGTCACGAGTACTTCATCGAAGAGCGCGTGGAAGCCGGTCTGTCCCTGCAAGGGTGGGAAGTCAAATCCCTGCGGGCGGGCAAGGCCAACATCAGCGAAGCCTATGTCATCTTCTTGCAGGGCGAAGCCTTCCTGTTCGGCTCCACTTTCCTACCACTGAACGCCGCCTCCAGCCACGTGGTGTGTGATCCGACCCGCACCCGCAAGCTCCTGCTGAGCCGCCGTGAACTCGACAAGCTGGAGAGCCTGACCGCCCGTCAGGGTTACACCATAGTGCCGCTGGCGCTCTACTGGAAAGAGTGCTGGGTCAAGGTCGAGATCGGCCTGGTCAAAGGCAAGAAAGAGCACGACAAACGGGAAGACACCAAGGCCCGCGAATGGGATCGGGAGAAAGCCCGCATCATGAAGAACAAGCATCGCGGCTGATTGTGCGCCGCATGCAGCCGTGCGGCGTCCAATAAACCAGCAATCGACCGGCCTTGGCCGGTCGATTGCCATCAACGCCTTGCCATGACAGGATTTTTGCGTACAATCGGCTTTGACAACTTGGGGCTGATTCTGGATTCGACAAGATTCACGAAACCCAAGGTGCATGCCGAGGTGCGGTAGGCCTCGTTAACAAACCGCAAAAAAATAGTCGCAAACGACGAAAACTACGCACTCGCAGCTTAATAACCTGCGCTGAGCCCTTCTACCCTAGCTTGCCTGTGTCCTAGGGAATCGGAAGGTCATCCTTCACAGGATCGTGTGGAAGTCCTGCTCGGGGCGGAAGCATTAAAACCAATCGAGCTAGTCAATTCGTGGCGTGTCTCTCCGCAGCGGGTTGGCGAATGTAAAGAGTGACTAAGCATGTAGTACCGAGGATGTAGTAATTTTGGACGGGGGTTCAAATCCCCCCAGCTCCACCAAACGTTTGGAAAGGGCCACTTCGCAAGAAGTGGCCCTTTTTATTTGTGTCCGGTTTCCATCCTATGTCGAACGATTGAGCCTTTACTGGCAGTGTATTCGGCTAACTCGCTGAGACGCTAGACGAATGTCCCCCGCTCTTCGGCGTCTCTCCTGCCATTTTGTAGTCCGCCGCGAAAAATGAAAAATCTGTCTGCCTAAAACGAAAAACCGTGCCCTTGGTACTTTTATCAAACTTGGTGGCACAGGAATCGCCGAGTTTGATAAGCCCGTTAAACCGGCATTAAACCTCTATCTCATAGGTCGGTAAGTCCGGCGCCTCTCCTGCCAGCTCCCCTCCCCTGTAAAACGCCTTCTTGCCGATCGCTACACCAACACCGCGCACTGTGACGGTACCGCCCGCCAGCGTATCCAAAGTGGTCGTGGCACTGGTCATGGCTGTCACGGTACCGACCAGCAGCGGGTCAGCACCGGGTACCAGTTCCAGGAATCGCTTGAACAGGTTCATACAAATCGCTCCACGCTCAGTTGCTGGTGCACCGTCATGGCCTTGTTCTGCAGTGCAGCAGAGACCCTGACGCCCCGGTTGTATCCCTTCCAGCCATCTACCACGAGCAGCGCCCCCGGCAGGATCAGACCCGTATCGGCAGACAACGGCAGCTCGATGGTCTGAGTGCGCTTGGGCATGGTCTTGGCCAGCCCCACCACACCCTAGGCGCGGGCCGCCACCACGTCACACACCAGCGGATGGGTAATGCTCTGTGCCAGTTGCTCACCCGCAGTGCCTTGCCGAACCACCCGCGCACTGATGCCTTGATGGCCACCGCTGACCCAGATACCGTTGGCCGCCTGCCCTGGCCATCATCACTACCCAAGGTGATGATGGCGCGGGGGATGGTCACATCGAACGGGCGACCGTCACGGGCCTTGAAGGGGCCGACCGGCAGCAGCTGGTACCAGTCATCGCCTTGGGAAGTGAGTTGCGCATCGAGCACCGCCAGCCGCTCCCCGCTAACGGGGTTGGCATTGAGGATGGCCACGAGGGGCGCCGAATAAGGGGTCTTGGATATGCTCATGCCGCCATAGTGCGGCGGCATGAGAGGGTGCAGGGTTTATGGTGGGTTAGTGCTGCCGACTAGTTGGGTCAGGATGAGGTATTTCAGACATAACATCTTCAGGGTCGCTGTTATCAATGAAAAAGAACAAGGTAGAGTCAACAACCTTTATTCTTCGATTACCTCTATCGTAATCAAATAATGGCGGAATGATATTAGCTGATGCTTGTAACGCTGAAAGCCTTAACAACATCCCTGTTACATCAGACGTCCTCACGTTTTCTTCATTCGGATGAATTGCTTTGATGAGCTCTTGTAACTCTTTTCGTTCAATACCCTCTCTGAGTTGTTCATAATTTCTGGCGACTAATACAGCAACAACATAGTACGGCAAGTACAGAGCAGCGGTATCTTCAGTTGGACGACGAGTTCTAGAACCTGCAGCTATGGACTCTAGACTTCTAACATGACGAGCGGAGTATTCCCGAACTTTCTCATCAATTGCCTGCCGAACGAAGCTTTGATCTTCAATTAATAATGGTGATGCTCCTTGATGAGTTTCTAAAACACCCGCAAACTCACATATCTTCTTTAGTAGCTCTTGCACAACAGCGACACTGCCATGGGCCTGCTGATAGAGAGTGTTCTTTATTTGCTCTGAAAACACTACGTTAGCTAGAGGTTGGCCTTTCAAGACTATTTGCTCAAAATCAGCTGTTGACCATGGTTCCACAGGAATTTCTGAAATTCGATCTTGCAAATCACCATTAAATTGAATCAAACGATTTGCTTCTCGCCAAACACCGAGGATTATAAATCGTAACCCTAGCTCTTCAAAAGTTCTAAGATCAAATGCAAAATGCGATTGAACCTCTGGTGAGAGGTAGTGAAAATTTTCTACAACAAAAAATTTATTGTGAGCACTGGTCTCTTTTAGAAGCTCTGCAATGTCTTGAGCCAATCCAAGATTGAATTCAATTTTCTTATATTCAATATTATTAGCATGGCCCGCAGTGGCAGAACCTTCCGCATTCGCTTCACCCTTTCCAAAAAATGGGATCATTGCAGTAAACTTTGCACTGATTGAAGCTTCAAGTTCACGTGAGGTTTCAACTGCAGAGCCTGTTACGATTTCCACCCCTGCTTGGCGTAAAATTGAACGATACAAATCTTCCATCGTTGAGTTGGGACCACAATGCACCGTTATCCGATTTTTTTCAGGAACATGCTTTTGTACAAGAGCAGTTTTTCCTTGTTTGGATGACCCATATATAATTATCTGCTTAGTTTGTCTCAACGCGCTGGAGAATCGCTCATCCACCAGTGGTCGTTCTATATAGCTGCCAACGATATCTTTAGAAACACCATAGATTTTTTCAATTAACATAAATCATCCCCTAAAAAATAGTCGGGGATAATCATACACCGTTACACAAACCATTCCTCTCCGGCCATGAGACAGACGTCACGTTTAAGACTGTTTAAATCCATTGCTAATCAATTTCTACGACAGCTCCCTGCCATCACCCTACATCTACCCAATAATTCCATATCGCGCCGTACAGAAGCTATGTGGTGAGATAGCCTTCTAGGGTTTCCAGTACGCTTTGTTGATCGGCTTCCGAGAGCCCCAGATAGGGGCGCTCGGGCAGGTTGATCTCGGGGCGACCGAACTGGTGAGCGGCGCCGTATTCGAGCGGGGTACCGAAGTAGAGGGTCTGGGGTTCGGCCTGATAGTTGAGGGTATCGCGCAGGTCATCGTTGAGGCGCAGCACCTCATCGGCATGGCGTGGCTTGCGGGCGCGGTACTTCTCCGAGAGCGGGGCCCAGGGCTCCCCTTCTGGGGTCTCCTGCGCATCCCAGCGATCCCGGTGGGAGAGCGCCAACCCCTCACCGATATCGGCCAGGGGTTCGCTGAGATCACCAGTGCGCTGGTAGAGGTGGGCCAACAGCTCGTGAGCATCGGCCACGCCATGGTGGCTGATGGCGATAAAGCTGCCGGCCATCAGATCTCATCCTCAAAGGTGGTCATATAGTGCAAGGCTTCGTCATCCGCATTCGCCATGGCGGCCTCCCAGAGATCCCCCATCAGGTCGGCTTCCGCATCACGGGCTTGCTCGCATAGCGCATCCAGCACCTTGGCTTGTGCCAAGGTAAAGGGGCCATCCTGTGCCAGCAGGGCGCTGGCTTGTTCCAACAAGGTCATCCTCTATCTCCTTTGCCACTGGCAGCCGTGGCCTGGGCCAACATGGCCTCCACCCGTTTGGCCAGCTCGGGGAAATGCACCACCATGGCGTCCCTGGCCAATACCCAGGAGGCAAACGCCTCGGCGGCGGCTTCCATCCTGGTCTTGCCGGCATACTCGGTCAGCAAGCCAACCCCCGTCAAATCCGGTTCACCAGCCCAAAAGTGGACCTGATGCCCCAGTTCGTGCAGCCAGGTCGATATCCGTTGTGCCGACTCACCTTGCCTGGCCCCCACATTGGCCGAGACGCTTCAATGGCGGCGCAGAGTCTCACCGCTGATCCCTCTTGGCTGCCATTGCCGGGGACCGCTGTTGCCCTTGGCATCCGTCACCACCTCGGTGGCCGCCGCTTGCACCGCCTTGATATCGACCGCCTTTAAAGTATCGCCTCCCTTTACCTTGATAACCAGATGATCCCAGCTTTTGGCGGTAAAGCCATTGGTCATGCTGGCGCGGCGAGAATGATAGAAGGCACGGACTTGGTAAACATCTTTGCCCAGATACTCGGCAATGGCCGAGGCGACCTTGAGCCCCGCGGCCCCCTTTCCCATTTCGGTCTGCTTGATAAACAGCGTCTTGACCGGATGCGCCTTGAGGAAGGCCGCCAAGGGCTCACGCTGGGGGGCTGGCAGCTGGGCCAGCAGGTCGCTCAAGCCCTGCGCACTCACCCCCTTGGCACTGGAATAGGCACTCTCCACCATCCGTTCGGGCAGCCGCTCGGCCAGCGCTGGCTTGGCTTCCTCCCGCTTGGCCACGGCCTTGGTCAAGGCAGCCGGGGTCTGGGGCCGGTAATCAAAGCCGGGGTCGATACCTCTGGGGATCTTGTGTAGCTCCCCGGTCGCCTTATCCACCCACTCATAATCGCCATCATCCGGCGCCTTGCCGACTTCAAGGCCGCGCCGCTTGAGGTCGGCTGCCGAGAGCAGGAACTTCTTGCACTTGCAGCCATACCCGTTGCTCGGGGAATGGGTATTCCACCAGGGGTGATCCATAGGTAGCACCAGGTTATTCCACTTGAGGTGCAACTCCCTCGGGTGCTCGGAGTCCCCATGGCGATAGAGGGCATACCTGGTGCTTGAGCCGCGGCTCCAATCCAATGTTGCAGACCTCCGCCAGCAACACTGCGCAGATACTGACAACCAACTCCTCGGCTCAGACATTGGATTCGCTGACATGAGTAAATTCGTTGGCGAAGCCGGTATGAGCATTTATCTCCAGCAACAGCTCAGTGAGATCCACGCTGGGCAGCAAGGACTCTATCTGCTGGGATACGGGGTCAGTATTACTACCTCCATCTGATTGAGGACATTTACAGCCGCAAGGGCGTGGGCTGGGAGGTTCATGAGCAAGGGAGCTGTGAGCTGGCGGCAGCCGCTGGGTCGTAGAGTGAACTCCTGGTTGGCTAGCCCCACGAATTCGTTTCGAGCGACGGCTTGATATCCATCAAGCCTTGCTGACGCTGGCTTGTGCCGTTATCTGCCTGCGCTTTATTGAGCGGTTTTGTTAGCGGCTCTAAATGTTCTCACTCGGCTCGCTGCCGAGGGCTCCCTCGCACCTTTTCTCACCCAAACCGTACCGAGTCTCATCTTGTGGTGCAAAACGATGCATTGCCAGGCTAATGGTGCGCATCAAGTTGAACTGGGAGATAGGCTTGGTAGCTCTGTTATGAACAATGCCTGTCCATGTTATTTCCTGATGGTGAAGGGGTGCCCAAATCTTCCCGCATCTGCGGATCCCAATGATAGGGTGCTACCTGCCCACACCAGATGGCGAAGGCATGCCCGGGCGAAGCGTTTTTGGCAAATTGCGCCGTCAAGGCGCAGGGATATGCCAATACGGGCGGGGGGACTCTCTGCCACATTAGGTGTCCCGGACCGGCGCAGGGAGGCGCCAGCAGCGTGACTACACCGGCACGGGCATCTACCCCAACCATGGAGAGTCCTATGCTTGCACTAAAACCCCTGGCGTGTCTGTTGTTGGCTGGCTGGGCCACCGCCCTGGCCGCTACCGAGGCCCCCGTCTCCCTGCCCTCGCCCGCCATGGTGCCGGCAGATCTGGCCGGCGCCGAGCACGGCCAGTCCCTCGCAACCCTGCCGGCGCCGCGGCTGCACCGCCTGCTGCCGCCGCCCGCCGCCCCCGAGCTGGCGCAAGATCCCCACGTCCAGCGCGACCGGGAGCCCGACTGGCGCGCCCAGGCCCAGAGCCTGATGGCCGAGGGGGGTGATTGTCGCGATCCGGCCGGCTTCCTCGACAAATCCGGTGCTGCACTGGCCGACTATCTGGAGGGCCTGCCCGAGGTGTCGTGCACCTATGGCCTCTTCTCTCTCACGGCGGACGACGGCGCCCGCATCTATGACACCGCCAACCTGCTGGCGGTGGCCGAACGGTTGCAGGCGCGCGCCGTCGACTATCAGGGCAGCGGCCGTGGCCTCGCCAATCTGGTGCTCTATCTGCGCGCTGGCTATTACAATGCCATCGCCCGCGATCTCTATCCGGAGCCACCGCTTACTGTGCGCGACGCGATCCGGGTTGGCCTCGATCGGCTGCTGGACAACCCTGCCCTGTTCATCCCCAATCCGGACGCGGGCAGCACGATCGGAGAGAGCTTCACCCTGATGACCAATCTCCGTGATGAGGCCTATTACCTGCCGCGCCTCAAGCCCCTCATCGCCCGCTTCACCAATCGAGACGGACAGCCGAATGCCGCCGATGCCCTCAAGCACTGGGAGGTGGGGTCGGGTTACACCGGCCTGCTGACCGTCCTGTTCATGTCCCATTACCGCGCTGAGGGGCGCGCCCTGGCCGAACAAGACGGCAGCTACGCCGAGGCCCTGTTCGCCTTCGTGCAGGGCAACCAGGCCGCTCTGCTCGGCACCAGCTACGCCTACCAGCTCACCGACAGCCTGAACGAGGCCCTGCGCTACATGCAGTATCCGGCCCACTTCGCCGCGTCGCGGGCCAGGATCGAGCAGATCCTGGCAAAGAACAGTCTGGATGGTCCCGGCGCCGATCTCTGGTTAGTGGCCGCCAGTGCCGTGAAATACTATGACAATGCCCGCTGCGCCGAGTACGGCACCTGTGACTTCGAGCAGCGGCTGGCCGACATAGTGCTGCCGATCCGCCACGAGTGCGGGTCGACCCTGCGCATCCGAGCCCAGGATATGACAGAGCAGCAACTGACCGAGAGCTGCGCAGCCTTGGCCAACGAGGAGCAATACTTCCACCGCATGCTGAAGACCCAGAACCGGCCACTGCCGGGCGACGTCAACGACGCGCTGGAGGTGGTGGTGTTCGACGACTACGCCAACTACAGCCGCTACGCTGGCGTCATCTACGGCATCGCCACCGACAACGGCGGCATGTATCTGGAAGGGGATCCCGACCAACCCGGCAACCAGGCGCGTTTCATCGCCCATGAGGCTTCCTGGCTGCGCCCCCTGTTCTCGGTGTGGAATCTGGAGCACGAGTATGTGCACTATCTGGATGGACGTTTCAACATGGCCGGCGACTTCGCCCGAGCCATCAGCCAGCCTACCGTCTGGTGGATAGAAGGTCTGGCCGAGTATCTGTCCCTTGGCAACGACAACGCCAAGGCGATCGAGGCGGCCCAGGCCGGCACCTATCCCCTGTCGACCATCTTCAGCAATACCTATGACATGAACGACTATGGGACCCGCGCCTACCGCTGGGGCTATATGGCGGTGCGCTACATGTTCGAACACCACAGGGACAGGGTGGACGATACCGTGACCAGATTTCGCGCCGACGACTATGACGGCTACTGGTCGACCATGCAGGATCTGGCCTATGACGACGACTTCGCCGCCTGGGTGCAGACGGCCACCACGGCTGGCCAGCCGCCCGAGCCGGACTGCGGCTATCCCGACGATCAGGTCATCGACGCGACCTGTGCCCGCACCGGTATCGCGTCGGACGACATCCGCTACTTCTACGTCTTCGTGCCCCAGGGGACGACGCGGCTGACGGTGCAGACCCGAGGTGGCAGTGGCGACGCCAACCTCTATGTCATGCACCGGGGCTGGCCGAACCGGGACAGCTACGATCAGGGCTCGGCCAATGGCGGTAACGATGAGGCAGTCACCATCCAGACCCCCGAAGGTGGCACCTACTACCACATAGCGGTGGACGCCGGTGCACCCTACCGGGATCTGAGCCTCAGTGTGGGGCTGGCTCAATAGGTGAGTACGACGCGCCGCACCGGCGGCGCGTCAATTCCCCCGGCGCAGCAACTGCCGGTACTGGCGTGGAGACAGGCCTGTCAGGGCTCGAAACTGCCGCGACAGGGCGCTCTGATCGCAAAAACCGCACCGCAATGCGATGTCGGCGATGGCCATATCGCTGCCCTTTAGCCAGTTGATCGCGATGTCGATGCGAGTCTTGGTGATGAACTGACCGGCGGAGAGCTGGAAGATCCGCCTCATGCGCCGCTCAAACTGGGCGACTGATACCCCGGCCCGTCTTGCCAGCGATTCAATGCGCAAGGGGGTGGGATAATGAGTCAGGATGTGATCGACCGCCTCGACGAAGCGATCGTCGATGAAGCCGGCCCGGCTCGGCTCGTGCAGATCGCGTGACATGCATACCAGGCCTACAATGGCGCCACCGGCATCGCGCAGCGGCTCCTTGTTGGTCAGGCACCAGCCGGGGCTGCGGTCGTTAAACAGGGTCAGATCGAGATTGTCCACTACGGGCTCACCGGTGCCAAACAGACGATCGTCCTGGGCCTGGTAGCGCGCTGCCATGTGGGGTGGGAAGATCTCGTGGGCCGTCTTGCCGATGGCATCATGCCGGCTCGCCAGACCACAGCGCTCAGTACAGGCCTCGCTGATGCTCACATAGCGGCCTGCCCTGTCCTTGATGGAGAAAACAATGTCCGGGGCCCGATCGAACAGGGCCTCGAGGCACCGCGCGTCGGGCAGCGCCCGAAAAAACTGTTGCCGCCAGGTATCCAGATCGGCGCGCAGATGCCCCGGACTGGGGGGTTGGGGGGGCAGCCACGCCGCGAGGGCGCTGGGAGTCTCTCTCATCATCAACTTCCTTGTTGGTGTGTCCGTACGAATCTCTTCGGCCAGTGTAGCAGCCTCCGGGATGGGCTGTTCCGCCCTGTGCCATATCCGGCTCGCACACTCAGTTGCCACTGTCGTCCACGCTCTGTGGCATAGCAATCTACCGGGTCCACCGAGTGCGACCACGCCTTCGCCTGACCCGGTAAGGTCAAGGGCCGGCGGCAAGATCCACCCAAGGGGCTCAACATCACGGGCTTGGCAGTAAGCGTCAGGCCAGTACCGATGGCAAGCTGGTGACCGAGTCATTCAAGGATGACACCCGTAAGACCCTGCTCAAGGAGTGTGCCACCCTTGATGCCTTCACTGGACGCTGCTGGTAGGCAGTTGAGCGCAAGCAGGCCATCATGGATGAGCTTGGCCCAGGCTGGGATGGGAAGTCCTAAGCGCCGAAGTGGGCCGACAATGTCAAAAAACACATGCTTTACTCAACAGCATATCTGTGGCCAAGTTACGACTATGAGTCGCTCCCCCAAGTGGCCAGTATCAAGTCATCTCAACCGTGCGCATTCGCAATTGCTCCATGGTAGAACGAGTTCTGTATGACCATCACTGGCACAGCGCACTACAAACTGCGCAAATTGCTCACCTCTCTGCGCAAAAACGAAACCCAACGAATAGCCCAATATTGGATGTTAGAGGCGTGGCAAGGCTTGGGGAGGGAGTGAGAGGCTTGGAAAATGCGCAATTGCGCAGCCCTGTGAAAAAAGAAATACATCGGCGCGAAGAACAACACGCTGAGTATGAATCGTGGGATCCGGGTCATAGGGATTTGAACCCGCATCCCGAGAAGTGCGTCGCGAGCGCTAGAAGTAGCCGGAGACCTGGCCGGCTTTTTCGCGAGGTAGACAGGTACGCCTCAATGGCAAAATGTGCGGTGGCTTATTTGCCAGTAACACCTAAGCTCTTTTCACTAAAAACAAATTATATAAAATCAACAACATGAAATATTGATTCAGCCTCCCCAGCATTGGAAAAGGCCACTTCGCAAGAAGTGGCCTTTTTTATTTGTGTCCGGTTTCCATCCTATGTCGAACGATTGAGCCTTTACTGGCAGTGTATTCGGCTAACTCGCTGGGATGTCAGACGAATTCCCCGCTCTTCGGCGTCTATCCTGCCGTCTGTACCGCTTTTTGCCGGGTGTTCACCCTCCATCCTGCACGCCAGACGGGGAATAACACGGCGCTTGGCCCTGCCGCTTATTGTGTCTCCTTTGCCTGGGCACAGACCCAGTCGACAAAGGCCTGGATCTTGGGGCACTGGCGGTTGGGCAAGGTCGCTATGTAGTAACGCTGCTCGCAGCGCACCTCCATGCCAGGGAAGGGGGCAACCAGCTCATTTCTGGCCAGCCGCTTGCTCACCAGGTTCTTGCGGCCCATGGCGACCCCGGCGTGGTTCATGGCGGCGATAATGGCGAGATCGGAGCGATCGAACCCCATGTTCGACTGGCAGGCGTCGAGGGAGATGCCGCACTGGCGGGCCCAGCTGCTCCACTCGTCGCTGTCCGAATCATGGCCCCAGGCCTGCCTGTCGTGCAGCAGACGACAGCGAGACAAGTGGTCTGGATTGTCCAGCAACCCATGCTGCTCGGCATATTCGGGGCTGCAAACCGGCACCATGTACTCATCCATCAGCGGGTGGATGGCGAGCCGCTCCGGGGTCTTGTCATCGAAATAGATAGTCAGGTCTATGCCATAGCCGTGCAGATTGATGTTCTCGTTGCCTGTCATGACGTTGAGATCGATCTGGGGATGCAGGCGAGAAAAATCCGCGAGTCTGGGCACCAGCCAGCACTGGGCGATGGAGGGGCGGGAGTAGACGGTCAGGGAACCGGACAGTTCCTGATGCCTGATCTCCAGGATCTCCTGGTTGATGAACTCCAGCGATGACTTGAGCGCCCAGAAGACTCTTTGCCCCTCTGCGGTCAGCATCACCTTGCGGTGAAAGCGCTGGAACAGCTTGAAACCGAGCTCCTCTTCCAGCGCACTGATCCTGTGGCTCACCGCACTCGGGCTGAGCGCCAGCTCATCCGCCGCCAGGGCAAAGGAGCTGTGACGGGCCGCCGCCTCGAAGGTATGCAGCTTGGAGAGCTGATAACCGTTCAGCAGCTTGTTTCTCGATACATAGTTATCTTCGGTATACATCTGGCACGCCTCTTCGCCCCCAAAAAACGCACAGATGATAGCCAGAAAACCGGCCTTTGGATGCAACCAAACAACCCAAATCCCATCAAAGCCGATAAATGTGATGGATGTGGCACCTTTGCATCAACTCATATCATCCAAGACGCCATTTTCATCATTTGTCAGCCACCCGTCATTTTCATTCAATAGGCGCCTAATCATCACTCATGACACATAGAGGCGCAGTATGAATTCTGAAGTGTGGGTCGTCGGTACCTTGCTGACTAGCATCATTCTGATTGTCTTCACCATAGTGAAGGGCAAGGTGCATCCTTTCCTGGCTTTGCTGCTGGCGAGCTTCTATGTCGGCACCATGATGGGGATGAACCCGGTCAAGATGGTCAACGCCATGGAAGAAGGCATAGGCGGCACCCTGGGCTTTCTCGCCGCCGTCATCGGCCTTGGCACCATACTCGGCAAGATGATGGAGGTATCGGGGGCGGCGGAGCGCATAGGTCTCGCCCTGCAAAAGTGCCGCTGGCTCTCGCCTCAGGTGATCATGGTGCTGGTCGGTCTGGTGTGCGGCATCACGTTGTTTGTCGAAGTGGGAGTCGTGCTGCTCATTCCGCTGGCCTTCTCCATCGCCCGCAAGACCAGGACCTCGCTGCTGACCCTGGCCATCCCGCTCTGCACCGCCCTGATGGCCGTGCACTGCATAGTGCCGCCCCACCCGGCCGCGCTCTACGTCACCAATCAGCTGGGTGCCGACATAGGTTCCGTCATCGTCTACGGCCTCGCGGTCGGGCTGTTTGCCTCCCTGGTGGGCGGCCCGCTGTTTCTGAAGCTGCTCGGTAAACGGGTGCCGTTCAAAGAGGTGCCTGCCGCTTTTGCGAATATAGAGGCGCGCGACGAGGCAAGCCTCCCGACCTTAAGTGCCTCTCTCTTCACCGTGCTGCTGCCCATACTGCTGATGCTGGCCAAGACGGTGGCCGAGCTCAACATGGATCACGCAAGCGGCCTCTATACCCTGCTGGAGTTCATCGGCAACCCCATCACCGCCATGTTTATCGCCGCCTTCACCGCCTACTACGTGCTGGGGATCCGTCAGCACATGAAGATGGAAGGGCTGCTGAACCAGACCGAGCAGTGCTTCTCCTCCATCGCCAATATCCTGCTGATCATAGGGGCAGGCGGCGCCTTCAACGGCGTGCTCAAGGCGAGCGGCCTGGGGGACAGCCTGGCGACCATTCTCTCCCAGCTGGACATGCATCCCATACTGCTGGCCTGGCTGGTGGCCATAGTGCTGCACGCCGCCGTCGGCTCGGCCACCGTCGCCATGATGGGTGCCACAGCCATCGTCTCCCCCATCATGGTGCACTACCCGAACATCAGCCCCGAGATCATGACGCTCGCCATCGGATCCGGCGCCATCGGCTGCACCATGGTGACCGACTCCCTGTTCTGGCTGGTCAAGCAGTATTGCGGCGCCACCCTGAACGAAACGCTCAAGTACTACACTACCGCCACCTTTGTCGCCTCCCTGATGGCGCTGGCCGGTACTTTCCTGCTCTCCTATATCGTGTAACAAGACCGAGACATCCCATGAAAAACATCGACGTCCAACAACTCATTACCCAATTCCCGCTGGTGCAATCCCTGATCGCACTCGAGCCTGTGACCTGGTTCAACCCCAAGGCCAGCACGCTGGCGGTTGGCCTTCCCTATGTGGGGCTAGATGGCAGCGATGTGGCGGATGCCTCCGCCCGGCTTGCCCGCTTCGCCCCCTACATGTGCGACGCCTTCCCCGAGACCCGCGCCAGCAAGGGCATTCTGGAGTCCGAGATCGCCGCCATCCCGGCCATGCAGGCAACGCTCAATGCGCGCTACGGTGTCGAGGTAACCGGCAAGTTGCTGCTGAAAAAAGACAGCCATCTGCCCATCTCCGGCTCCATCAAGGCGCGCGGCGGCATCTACGAGGTGCTGACCCATGCCGAACAGCTGGCGATCAAGGCCGGGTTGCTTCGCGAAGAAGACGACTATCGCAAGCTGTTCACGGACGAGTTTCGCCAGTTCTTCGGCCAGTACAGCATTGCCGTGGGCTCCACCGGCAACCTCGGCATGTCCATCGGCATCATGAGCGCCAAGCTCGGCTTCACCGTCACAGTCCACATGTCCGCCGATGCGCGGGAGTGGAAGAAGCGCAAGTTGCGCGAACACGGGGTCATAGTCGTGGAATACGCCGAAGATTACGGGGTGGCGGTGGAGCAGGGTCGCAAGGAGGCCAAACGCGACCCCAACTGCTTCTTCATCGACGACGAGAACTCCCGCACCCTGTTCCTCGGCTACTCGGTAGCGGGCGAGCGGGTGAAAAAGCAGTTCGATGATATGGGCATCAAGGTGGATGCCGAACACCCGCTGTTCGTCTATCTGCCTTGCGGTGTGGGCGGTGGCCCCGGCGGCGTGGCCTTTGGCCTGAAACTCGCGTTCGGGGATAACGTCCACTGCCTGTTTGCCGAACCCACCCACTCCCCCTGCATGCTGCTGGGGGTCCACACCGGCCTGCACGACGGGATAGCGGTGCAGGATCTGGGGATAGACAACCTCACCGCCGCCGACGGTCTGGCGGTGGGGCGCGCCTCCGGCTTCGTCGGCCGCGCCATGGAGCGACTGCTCGATGGCTTCTTCACCCTGAGCGATCAGGAGATGTATGACCTGCTGGGGCTGCTGGCACGGGATGAGCAGATCAAACTCGAACCCTCGGCGCTGGCCGGCATGCCGGGTCCGTGGCGGGTCAGTGCCGATGGAGAGTGGCAGGCATCGCGCGGTCTGACTGCCCAGCACATGGCACAGACCACCCACCTGGTGTGGGCCACCGGCGGCGGCATGGTGCCCGCCGAGGAGATGGAAAAATACCTGGCCACCGCCAAAATTTGATCTTTTTTCACCCAACAAACCCGCCACCCTGGCGGGTTTTTCTCTTCATGGATCAGCAAGATGGCACACCCTTTGCCCTGAGCGTGAGCACCTCACCTCTCCTCCTTCGGCCGCCAATCCCCCCAAGTTGGTTATTTTGTGATAGGATAGGGACCGTTTTTTGACATCTGCGCCCCGTTAGCGCCGTTATCCGGCGAGATCGCTACCCAATCCGGCGATAACAACGAACAGAGGTGCGCAGGAAAACAGTGACCTGGTTGAGTCAGGTCTGGCAGCGGTCGAGAGGCTTGTCTGCCAAACGGGCAACCACCAAGGGCACCTTAGATAAGGAGATCGGGCAATGAAACAATATCAAAGCTGGCTGGGACAATATCTGATGAGTCGCCGCGATGGAGATCACGCCATGGCATCCGAGCTCGCCAACTCCATCTGCGAGTTCTGGCAGACGCAGGGCGATGAAGCCGAAAGCAGCAAGTGGCAACAGCTCTATCAACAGCACGTGGAAAAGACCACCTGATCACAGGTGCACCTTCAGGCCAGCGGCCTGTCACCCATAAAAAAACCGGCGCTCATGGCGCCGGTTTTGCATTTCAGTCTCACCGTTTACATCTGATCGACCATGTCCTGGGCGAACTGGGAGCAGGAGCGCAGGGTGGCACCTTCCATCAGTCGCTCGAAGTCATAAGTCACGGTCTTGTTGGCGATGGCCGCTTCCATCCCCTTGATGATGAGATCGGCCGCTTCGACCCAGCCCATGTGGCGCAGCATCATCTCGGCGGAGAGGATCAGCGAACCCGGGTTGACCTTGTCCTGACCGGCGTACTTGGGCGCGGTGCCATGAGTCGCCTCGAACAGGGCCACACCGTCACCTATGTTGGCGCCGGGGGCGATACCGATGCCACCGACCTGAGCGGCCAGGGCGTCGGAGATGTAGTCACCGTTGAGGTTCATGCAGGCGATGACGTCGTACTCGGCCGGACGCAGCAGTATCTGTTGCAGGAAGGCGTCGGCGATGACGTCCTTGACCACGATAGTCTTGCCGGTTTTCGGGTTCTTGAAGGAGCACCAGGGGCCGCCGTCGATGAGCTGGGCATCGTACTCTTTCTGGGCCAGGGCATAGCCCCAATCCTTGAAGGCACCTTCGGTGAACTTCATGATGTTGCCCTTATGCACCAGGGTCACGGAGTCGCGATCGTTGTCGATGGCGTACTCGATGGCGGCACGTACCAGACGCTCGGTACCGGCCTTGGACATGGGCTTGATGCCGATGCCGCAGGACTCGGGGAAGCGAATTTTCTTCACGCCCATCTCGTTTTGCAGGAAGGCGATGACCTTCTTGGCTTCGTCGCTGTCCGCCTTCCACTCGATACCGGCGTAGATGTCTTCGGCGTTCTCGCGGAAGATCACCATGTCGGTCAGGTCGGGACGCTTGACCGGGCTCGGGGTGCCTTCGTAGTAACGGACCGGGCGCAGGCAGATGTAGAGATCCAGCTCCTGACGCAGGGCCACGTTGAGGGAGCGAATACCGCCACCGACCGGGGTGGTCAGCGGGCCCTTGATGGCCACGCAGTATTCACGAATGAAATCCAGGGTTTCGGCCGGCAGCCAGGCACCTTCGCCATAGATATGAGTCGACTTCTCGCCGGTATAGATCTCCATCCAGGCGATCTTGCGCTCGCCTTTGTAGGCGTTCTCGACCGCGGCATTGACCACATTCAACATGGCCGGGGTCACGTCCACACCTATGCCATCCCCTTCAATAAACGGAATGATCGGATGGTTGGGAACCTGCAGCTTGCCGTTGGCATCGACTGTGATTTTCTGGCCCTGGGTCGGGATAACTACTTTGCTTTCCATCGGCATCTCCTAACTTCCGTTTGTTATCAATCTGTAAGTTGCGCGCGGCCATCTTAGCCCATTCGTTTTCATAATCAAATGGCGAGCACGCATGTCAGACCATAGTCGAGTACTGGATCACAATGCGTCCAGCCTGCCCGCCCCGGATCCACAGCGGCCCCGCCAACACCTGACTCACGCAGGTTCCAGCGGCATCCCTGCTTATCCCACCAACCCCTCGCCCTGCCCCTGTGGCTGGCTCAGGGAGCGGTACTGGGAAGGGGTCAGCCCGGTCTTTTGCTTGAACACCCGGCAAAAATAGTTCACATCGCCGTAACCGCAGCGGCTGGCCACCTCTTCCAGCCGAAACCGGTATTTTTTCAGCATGAATTTGGCCCTGTCGATCCGCACCCAGCTGATGTAATCGGCCAGGCGCATGTGGCCCTGCTCGCGAAACAGGTGAGAGAGATGACTGGCCGAGACGTTGAAACGGTGGGCGATGGAGTCGCGGGTGATGGGGCGGTGAAAATTCTCCTGGATATAGATGCAGATCCCGTGAAACAGGTCCGCCCCTCTTGGCCGCTCGGCGGCGGACTCCGCCAGCAGCTGGCGGGCACTGGTGAGCAGCGCCTGCAACAAGTGGTTGTCGGTGGGGGAGCGGCCGGGATCCTCGGTCAGCACGTTGAGCGCCGCCAATATGTGTTCGATCACATGGCCGGCCCGCGCCATTATGCTGTGCTTTTGCACGTCGAAAAAATCGGGGTCTTCCCGCCGCTTGCTCACCAGGCTGAACCCCAGCTGGCGCTTGCCAAACAGCAGGCTCAGCACAGAGCAGTCCGTGGTCCACAGCGGCTTGTTCCAACCATTGGGAGGAATGTAGAGCGCCTGCCCCGGCAACACACTTATCTCCTTGCAGCCCTGCTCCTTGTCCCAGATCTGGTTGAGGTATTCGCCGCTGAACACCAGTTCGAGGCGGGGAAAGTTGACCTGATAGCTGAAACCGGGCGGCACCCCCTGATCCTGGGCAAACCAGATCTGCTCGAAGGGGGCCTGCTCATGAAGGGCGCCATCGAGCAGTTGGCTGAAGATAGGTGACATGCTGATCCTGATCAAATAGAGAGAGGCAAGCGGTTGCGGCGGCAAAGGCCGCCCATGTTATAGTCCGGTCCGCAGCAGCAATGCCACCCTTTTCTTCACCCGACTTTCTTCACACTAAATGAGGCGTCCCTTATGAGCAGTCGCGATCTGTCCTCCTTTCTGCCCTCTTTTTTGTTAATGCAAAATCCGATTCAAGGTTACGACTGGGGCAGCCATGATGCCCTCACCACCCTGTTTGGCATCCCAAATCCGGCGGGCAAACCCCAGGCCGAGCTGTGGATGGGCGCCCACCCCAACGGCTGCTCCGAAGTGAGCCTGGCGGGCAGTGCCCAGAAGCTCTCGGCAGTGATCGACGCGGCCCCGGCCGCCGCGCTGGGTGAGGCTACCGTCTCCCGTTTCGGCAGCCTGCCGTTCCTGTTCAAGGTGCTGTGCGCCGAGAAGGCCCTCTCCATTCAGGTACACCCGAGCAAGGCTCAGGCCGAAGCCGGCTTTGCCAAGGAAGAAGCCGCAGGCATCCCCATCAAGGCGGGCAATCGCAACTACAAAGACCCCAACCACAAGCCGGAGCTGGTGTTTGCCCTCACCCCCTATCAGGCGATGAACGGCTTTCGCGCCATTACCGCCATACTGGCGCTGTTCGAGCGGGTCAAGCTGGCAGCCATCGCCGATCTGGTCACGGCCTTTGCCGCCAACCAGAACGAAGCGGGCCTGCAGCACTTCTTCCATCAGCTGCTGATTTTACAAGGGACGCACAAGGAAGACGCCCTGGCGGGCCTGCTGGCCTATGCCGCCGCGCACCAGGATGAGGAGACCTTTGCGCTGATCACCAGCCTGGCCGCCCAGTACCCGGGGGATGTGGGACTCTTCTCACCGCTCTTGCTCAACGTAGTAACCCTGCAGCCGGGTCAGGCCATGTTCCTCGATGCCTGCACCCCCCACGCCTATGTGCGCGGCACCGGCCTCGAGATCATGGCCAACTCGGACAACGTGCTGCGCGCCGGTCTCACCCCCAAATACATAGACGTGGCAGAGCTGCTGGACTGCACTCGCTGCCTGCCCAAGCCGGATGACCAGATCCTGCTGGCCCCCCGCGTAGAGGGTGCGGTGCAGCACTTCGATGTGCCGGTGCCGGACTTCACCTTCAGCGTCTACCCGGCGGGTGAACATGCGCTCACCACCGCCAGCGCCGAGATCCTGTTTGCCATCGATGGCACTGTGACGCTCAAGCAGGGTGACGAGACGCTGCGCCTCGATAAGGGCCAGTCCGCCTTTGTCCCTGCCGCCACCGGCCACTACCAGCTGCTGACCGAAGGCCGGGTCGCCCGCGCCGGCAACCGCTGCTAAGGCGTGACTCCGACACGGGTTCAATGAGCGGATAAACCAACAAGGGCCATCACTGATGGCCTTGTTGTTCCCTGGCTGCGCCTTCGTTCGTCAGTCTGCGCCGCATGACGCCTTCAAGGGCGCCATCGCCCGGCCAATAAAAATCCCCACCTCCCTTGCGGGCCGTGGGGGTTTTTATTATCTGCTTGACCGATGGCCATCACTATGGTGGCCGTCGGCGGGCTAGTGTTCTGCCGCTTCCGGCTGGGACGCTTCTGAACGCTCCCGTTCCCGTTGCAGTTCATCGACCCTGGCTTGCCATTTGTCGTGGGCCTGTTTCTGGCCTTGTGACTCAAACTCCTGGCGCATGGTGTCGATCTCTTGGTCAAGTTTTTCCATCAGGATGTCTCCTTACATCATAGGGTTACACACTGGCTGACGGCACTGTTGGCCAACCTGCTCTCTGATTGGACACCGATCCCACCTGGATTGTCCAACTAAATAAACGATTGATTATGCAAAAGCTAATCTAAAAAGCAGCTAAAAGCCTCTTGTGAGACCATGTAAAACCATCCGGACCCGGCGTGATGAAATCATAAATTTCCTTTTATTATCAGTAAATTGAAATCAACCACATCAGCTTTCTCACCGCCATCATCGAGGGCAGCAGGTTATGCACATTTTTTTCACGCGGTTCGGCCAGGCCGGTCTCTCTCCCCTTGCTGATGTGCACTTTGGCTCCCGGGCCACACTTTTGCCAAGCGGCTCACATTTCAAAAGGTGACAAGGGCGCACAAATCTCCATCCATGCTTGCCGGTTCAGGGGGCTAATGTCCCGCCTTCTCTTTATTCTCATTTGACTGAAAAACTCAAGCATCTGTTTTTAAAAAGCTTTAATCAAAAATTGGCCAAGGAGATGGCATAAACAAAAATGCGAACCGGCTCACAGGGTGAGGGAACTGACACAAAAATCCAGTAAAGGGCACATATATCCGATTTCGGTGACATGGCTTGGGAGAAACAATAGGCAGGTCAATCGTTTGCTCCATTCGTTACTCATATCACCAGGGCTCGCAGAGCCAGGAGACACCTATGCTCACCACCTTGATAGATGAAGGACTGATCTGCCTCGACATAGCAGCCACCGACAAGCAGGGACTGTTTGTCGAACTGGCCGCCCGGCTCAAAGCCAGCGGCAAGATAGGCAATCAGGATCAGTTCGTGCGCGACCTCTGGGCACGGGAAAACCTCGACAACACGGGTTTTGAACAGGGGGTTGCCCTGCCCCACGCGAAGAGCGAGGCCGTGTTGCAGCCCGCCATCGTCATCGGCATCAGCCGGCAGGGGATCGACTACGGCGCCGAGGATGGACTGCCGTCCAAACTGTTTTTCATGATTGCCTCCCCGGCGGGCGGCGCCAACCACCATATCGAGGTGCTGGCCGAGCTCTCCACCAAGCTGCTGGAACCCGGCTTTATCCCCCGGATGCAGGCGGCCACCAGCAAGGCCGAAGTGCTCAAGCTGCTGGCAGCCACGGCGACTATCGGCCTAGCCGGCAAGCAGCCGGTGCGCGCCGAGGCAACAACTCAACCGCGAGCCAGTGCACCTGAACCCCAGGATCGCAGCATCAAGGCCCAGCTCAATACCCTCAAGCAGCACCTGCTGTTTGGCACCTCCCACATGATCCCCTTCATAGTCGCGGGGGGCGTCTTGCTGTCGCTCTCCGTGATGATGAGCGGCAAGGGCGCCGTGCCCGAGGCGGGCGTGCTCAAGGACATGGCCGACATGGGGATAGCGGGGCTCACCCTGTTTACCGCCGTGCTCGGCGGCTATATCGCCTACTCAATGGCGGACAAACCGGGGCTGGCGCCCGGCATGATCGGCTCCTGGATAGCGGTGCAGCAGTTCCACACAGGTTTTCTCGGCGCCATCCTGGTGGGTTTCATCGCCGGCCTTATCGTCAATCAGCTCAAACGCATCAAGCTACCGGACTCCATGAGTTCGCTGGGCTCCATCTTCATCTATCCGCTGATCGGCACCTTCCTGGTGTGCGGCATCGTCATGTGGGTGATAGGTGCGCCCATCGCCGCCATGATGGAGGGGATGAACCACTGGCTCTCCAGCATGGCGGGCTCCGGCAAGGTAATGCTGGGCGCCATCCTGGGCGGCATGACCGCCTTTGATATGGGCGGCCCGGTCAACAAGGTGGCGACCCTGTTCGCCCAGACCCAGGTCAACACCCAACCCTGGCTGATGGGCGGGGTCGGCATCGCCATCTGCGTGCCACCGCTCGGCATGGCGCTGGCAACCCTGCTCTCACCGCGTCGCTACAAGAAGGAAGAGCGTGAAGCGGGCAAGGCGGCCGCCATCATGGGCATGATCGGTATCAGTGAAGGTGCCATACCCTTCGCCGCCGCCGATCCTGTGCGGGTCATTCCGGCAATCGTCGCGGGTGGGATCGTCGGCAACATCACAGGCTTCATGATGCACAGCATCAACCATGCCCCCTGGGGCGGCTGGATTGTGCTGCCGGTTGTTGAAGGCAAGATGGGCTACATCCTGGGTACCGTGCTCGGCGCCCTGACCACCGCCATCATCGTCAACCTGCTGAAAAAGCCGGTGACAGAGGATGAGACAGTGACAGCCGACGATAGCGGCTATCAGATCATCGAAGCGGAAGGGGAAGCGGACGTGCTAGCCATCACCGCCTGCCCGTCCGGCGTGGCCCACACCTTCCTCGCCGCCAAGAGCCTGCAAAAGGCGGCCGCCAAGGCCGGCATCAAGCTCAAAGTGGAAACCCAGGGCGCCAACGGCATCATCAACCGCATCACAGCCAAGGATGTGGCCAATGCCCGCTGTGTCATCCTGGCCCACGATGTGGCCATCAAGAACCGGGAGCGCTTCGCCAATATCGAGGTCATCGATGTGAAGACCAGGGAGGCCATCCACAACCCGGAAGGGCTGCTGGCCCGCACCCAGCCGGGCAGCAAGGTGGCCTGATAACGGCACTTGAGAGTACCTACGACAGAAGGGGCCAAGGGCCCCTTCTTTTATCTCGGCATCAGGCAGCTGCAAGCCCCGCTCGTCAGCCGCCCGAACGGGGATAGCGCCCTCACCCTCAGGATCGATAAGATAGGAGCCATATTGCAACTGCATATCCCACGGCCCTGCGGCCCCTCACGGACGGAGCCTTGACGCTCATGGAATTGACTGACGTACTGCTCACCCTGGCGGGTCTGGTGACCGCCGGCATCATCCTCAAGAACCGCTCTGTCACTCAGCCCGACTGGGACAAGCTGCCCACCCTGCCCGAGTACCTCAACCTGCATCCCGAGTGCGCCACCGAGGATGACGAGAACGCCAGCTGCTACGCCTGCGGTTCCCACAAGGTGCTATTCCAGCCGCTGACCGGCTCCGGTGATTACCGCCTGCGTCACACCTGCCTTGCTTGCGGCAAGGTGCTGTTTCGCAGTCGCGCCATTCTCTGACAGAATACCGACCGCCATGCCATATAAGGCACGCAAACATCCTCGATGGCTTATCCATCGCCCCAACCGACTAGGGCCAAGGCACAAGAAGGGATTTGATGACACCAGATCTGGATCTGAACACCCTGCGCAGACGCTGGCTTAAAAAACATTTACAAGAACTGCGGGCGGCAAAAAACGAGGAAGAAAAGAAAGGAGGCATGCTGGGATTCGTCGGTATTCTATGCGCTCTGATCCCCTTGCTGACAGCGGCTGTGTACTTTGTGGGAATGCGCTATTACCAAGGTTACCTGGGGCAATTCAGACTGGAGTCAACTGAGTTTTCTCCACCCGCCGATATCACGCTTTTTACCGGTTTCTATCTGCTGATCCAGCTGCTTTTACCCTACGTAGTCCCAGTAATCGTTGCGCTAGGAACGCTTTTTCTTGCTCTCTTTGCCATGTTGTTTGCCGTGAGGTGGCGTCTGACACTCTCCTGGTGGGTTATCCGCTTCTTTGTCCTAAGCCTTCTCGTACTAAAGGGAGGAAAAATCGCCAATAACTACCCAGCCCCCTTAACCTTCAACATCATGCTCTGGTTGCAGAGCTCTATTTTAAAACTCGCTGTTTTTGTCGTGCCTCCCTTGTTGGTCATCATGGCGTCTGAACACCTCAAGCCGATGGGAGAAGCTTTTGCCAAAAAGCAGATAGACCAGTTAGAGCAAGGCAAGTGGCCGCTGACCGAGGCCCATAGTCAGTCTCCTCTGCTGGGGGATGAGCCCCATATCCGCATCGCCTGCAACGGCTCTCACTGCGCCTACCGCCTCAAGGGGGGCGATACCCTGATCCTGCGCTTCGATCAGATAGAGCAGACCCGTTACAAGCCTGAAAAGGCGGCCTCGAAATAACAACCGCCGCCCGAGGGCGGCGGTTCTCTATCCGGCAAGCAGCTCCTGCAGCGCGGCGATCAGGGCATCGAGTCCCTGCTCTACCTTCGAGCGCGGGCAGCCGACGTTGAGGCGGATATAGCCTGTGCCTTCCGGGCCGTAGGTGTCGCCGCGCATGATGGCGACCCGGTATTTCTCCACCAGCAAGGTTTGCAACGCATCCATCCGTTCGGTGGTGTCGATGCCAAGGCCGCGCAGATCAATCCAGGCGAGATAGGTCCCCTCGGGCACCCGATAGTCGATGGCGGGGAAAACGGTGTTGAGCCGCGCCGCCACATGAGCGAGGTTGCCGTGCAGATAGCTTTTCAGAGCATCGAGCCAGGAGCCACCGTCCCGATAGGCGCTGATATGGGCCAGCACCCCGAGAATGGGTGGCGATGACAGACCATGAGCCGCCTTGAGCCGCCGCAGGTAGGCCGCCCGCGCATCCGCGTTGGCGATAAAGGCGTAGGCACCGCCAAGGGCCGGGATATTGAAGGATTTGGAGCCCGAGCTGACCAGTGCCCAGCCATCATCTACCGCCACCTCACTCCAGGGCAGGTAGGGGGCGAAGCTGATATCCATATGGATGTCATCCGAGATGGCCCTGACCCCGTGGCGTTGGCAGATGGCGGCCATCCGGCTCAGCTCATCCCGCGTCCAGACCCGGCCTGTGGGGTTGTGGGGGCTGCACAGCAGCAGGATGCGGCAATCGGGGCGAGCGGCCTGTTGCTCGAAGCAAGCCCAGTCGATCTGGTAACTCCCCTGCGCCTTTATTAGCGGGCATGGCAACAGCACCCTGCCATTGGCAGCCAGCATATTGCCGAAGGCGTCGTAGGCGGGGGTATGCACCAGCACGCCCTCCCCCGGCGCCGACCAGAGGCTCACCAGTTGGGCGATCACATAGATGACAGAGGGGCCGTAGACCAGAGTCTCGGGGTCGAGCTTGGCCCCGTAGCGGCGGGCAAACCAGTCGCTGACCGCCCCCTTGAAGTCGCCGTGATTCCAGCGGCTGTAGCCAAAGACCCCGTGCTCGAGGCGCGTTGCCAGGGTCTGGCGAATGCAGGGGGCTGTCTCGAAATCCATGTCGGAGATGGTAAAGGGGAGCAGGTCGGCGTGGCCGAAGCGGTCGGCCACATAGTCCCACTGGGTACAGTAGGTGCCGTGGCGATCGACCAGGCGGTCAAAATCAAACGGTTCTGTGTTGGACATCTCTTTTTCTCTCGCCAGCAAAAACACGAATGAACAAGGGGGCATGGCGCCCCCGTAGGATCAAGGCAGCAGGCGGGCCGGATCATGCCCCCATCAGGCTCTGCAGCTGGTTTTTCACCAGATGCACCTGAGGGCCTATCACCACCTGCAGGTTGTGCTCGTCAAGCTTGATCACCCCGATGGCGCCGTTCGCCTTCAATACCTTGTCATCGACCCGGCTCATGTCCTGTACCGACATCCGCAGGCGAGTGATGCAGTTATCCAGCGCCAGTATGTTATCGGCACCGCCCAAGGCGTTGAGGATGATTTCACCGTTGTAACCGCTGTTGCCCGCCTTCTTGCCGGCCGGTTGGGCAGCCTCGCTGGCCTCAATCTCGCGGCTCTCTTTTTCACGACCAGGGGTTTTCAGGTTGAAGCGCACTATGGCGAAGCGGAACACGCCGTAGTAAATGGCAAACCAGATGGCCGCCGCCATCGGCACCAGATACCACTTGGTGGCGGTGCCCTGCAGCACGCCGAACACCAGAAAATCGATGAGGTTGCCGTCTGTGTTGCCTATGGTGACGCCGAGCAGCCCCATGGTCATGAAGCCCAGACCGGTCAGGATGGCGTGGATGACATAGAGCACGGGCGCCACGAACAGGAACAGAAACTCCAGCGGCTCAGTGATGCCGCCGATGACGCAGGCCACCACGCCGGAGACCAGCAGCGCCTTGATCTTGCCGCGATTTTCCGGGCGGGCGCAGTGATACATGGCGAGCGCCGCCCCCGGCAGGCCGCCGAGGAAGGCGGGCATCTTGCCCTGAGAGAGGAAGGAGGTGGCCGACACCGAGAACTGGGTGGTGTCGGCGCAGGAGAGCTCGGCGTAGAAGATATTGAGCGCGCCGCTTACCTCGTTGCCGCACACAAGCGACGTGCCGCCCGCCTCGGTGAAGCGAATGAGCGCCACCAGAATGTGGTGCAGGCCGAGCGGCAGCAGCAGACGCTCGCCGGTACCGAACAGGAAGGGGCCGAAGGGACCGGCGTGGGAGATAAGCGTCCCTATGCCGTTGATGCCGGCCGCGAACCAGGGCCAGACCAGGGGCACCACCAGGCCGACCACTCCCAGCACCAGCGCCGTGATGATGGGCACGAAGCGGGCTCCGCCGAAGAAGGCGAGCGCATCTGGCATCTTGTAGGTGTAGAACCGGGCGTGCAGTTTGGCGACGATCACCCCGACTATGATGGCCCCCAGAATGCCGGTGTCGATGGAGCTGATGCCGAGGATCGATTTCACCCCGTAGGCCTTCTCCGCCGCCGCATCACCGATGACGTTGGCCACCGTGAGGTAGAAGTTGATGGAGAGGTTGAGCGCCGCATAGCCGACGAAACCGGCAAAGGCTGCGACCCCCTTCTCTTCACGGGCCAGCCCGAGCGGAATGGCGACCGCAAACATCACCGGCAGGTAGATAAAGGCCACCAGCCCCACCTTGGTCATCCAGAGGAACAGCAGTTGCAACACCATGTTGTCGAGGAAGGGCATGCTCTGCTTGACCGCATCGCTGGTGAGCGAACTGCCGACACCGAGCAGGATACCGGAGAAGGCCAGCAGGGCGACCGGCAGCATAAAGGTCTTGCCGAGGCTCTGCAGAAACTCCCATATGGTGGATTTGGCGGGGGACTTGGCCATGTGTCTGATCCTTGTGAAGTGAAGGTCGCGTCTCGATGCCGATCTCCCGCACTGCACTCGGCGAGGGCAAACAGCGGAGAGAGCCTGCATCAGGTTTTGCGGATGATAAAACGTTTTATCAACTCGCAAGTGCCGACAGGATCACAGAATGGCTGGCCCGAATGGCGAGAGGATCAAAATCTGTGAGCCAGATCGGCGCAGCCGTGATGTAACGTTTCACTTGGGTATACGAGGGGGTATGCTGTGGTTCTCCGGTCTCTTTGCCCATGGCTGCAGCACTCGCCCTATGTCGTCACAACCCATGCCGTCCAAACCTATGTCGCCCAAACTGCTTGTATCGAAAAACGCCAAGATCACCGATGTCGCCCAGCTGGCGGGGGTCTCGGTCACTACCGTCTCCATGGTATTGCGCGGCAAGGGACGCATCTCGCCGGCGACTGCCGAGCGGGTGCAGCAGGCCATCAAGCAACTCGATTACGTGCCCAACAGCGCCGCCGCCAACCTGCGCAGCCAGCAGTCCAACCTGGTGGGCCTGATCCTGCGCGACATCACCGATCCCTTCTATACCGAGGTCACGGCAGGGGTGAGCGAGGTGCTGGAGCAGCAGGGCTATCTGCTGTTTCTGACCCAGTGCGGCCACAGCCCGGAGCGGTTGCAGCAGAGCATACAGTCGCTGTCACGGCAGGGGGTAGCAGGCATCATCTTCAATCCGGTGCGCGGCGCGGCGGCCAAAACCCTGGAGACCCTGCTGGGCTCACAGTTGCCGGTGGTGTGCGCCGCACGCTCCTACTATCGTGATGACGTGGACTTTATCGGCCCCGACAACACCCACGCCGCCCAGCAGGCCACCACCTATCTCATCGAACAGGGCCACCGCCATATCGCCTACGTGGGCGGGCGGGCCGACTCCCTCACCCGCGCCGAGCGCATCGGCGGCTACTGCGCCAGCCTGCTGCAATACGGCCTCCCCTTCAAACCCGAGTGGGTGCTCGAGTGCGAACGCACCCAGCGCAGCGCCGCCGACACCATAGCCCAGTTGCTGCACCAGCATCCCAAGGTGACCGCCGTGCTCTGCCACTATCCCGAGGTGGCGCTCGGCGGCATTTACGGGGTGGAGGCGAGCGGGCGCACCGTGGGCAAGGACAACTACATAGGTCAGCAGGTCGCCCTGCTCGGTTTTGACGACGTGGCGGAAGCCGAGCTCACCTCCCCCGCCCTCACCTTCGTCAGCTCACCGGCCCGCGAAATTGGCCGCCAGGCCGCCCAGCGGCTGCTGACCCGGATGCAGCAACCGGAACTTGCCCCCCATCGCCATATCATCACCCCCAATCTGCAAAAACGAGAGTCGGCCTGAGGCGCCCTGTTGCGGCGCCAGGCAAGCGACAGTTGTGGTCAAGCAGAAAAGCGCGAGCGCCAAAACGTGAGCCTGCTCACTGCGTTGGCAAGGAGAGATTGAGAGCCAAGTGGAGAGGAATATGATGGGCGCCCACTCTCTTCACGAGCCCCTTTATGAGCAACCCGCACGACCAGAACCCGCCGAGTGAAATCCATCGCTGTGACAAATGCCGGGAGCGCACCCGCCATATCGTGGTGCTGGTCGCCCGCGATCACACTCAGGACATCATGCCCAAGGATCCGCGCAAAGCCTTCTGGCAAGCCTTTACTTCCAGCAGCATCACCAACTGGGCGTTTGGCGAAACGCTGGCTTACCAGACCACCCATGTAAAGCACCTGATCTGCGAGCGCTGCGGGGAGAAGTTTCTGGAGTATTGAGGCCCAGAGGACGGCGCGCCCCGGATAATCACTAACACAGAGCAAGATAAAAGCGAGATAAAGATGACGTTTGTCGAGATGGACCCCGGTCAACTGCCGCTGGCGCTGCTGCTGGAGGCGGATCCCGCTGAGCAGCGCATTGCCGCCTATCTGCCCGGATCCTGGGGCTTTGCCGCCCTGGCGGGCAACAATGGCAACGAGGTAGTGGGAGCCTGCGTGGCCGGTCTGGTGGGGGAGCAAACGGCCGAAATCTTCAATATCGCCGTTGCCCCCAACCGCCAGCAGCAAGGCATCGGCTCCGGCCTGCTGCGCTTCGTACTGACGAGCCTGGCCGAGAAAGGGGTATGCCGCGTCGAGCTCGGTACCGGCAGCTTCGGCCACCAGCTCACCTACTACCAACGCCACGGCTTTCGCGTCGATACCGTCGTAAAAAATCACTTCCTTATCCACTACCCGGAACCCTTGATGGAGCACGGCATCCAGCACAAGGATATGCTGCGACTCTACCTTGAACTGGGCTAGGCTATCCCTACCCTCAGCAGCCTGTAGCGCCCTGGGGATAAATGGTGGGGGGATCAATTCAGCGTCGCCACATCTCATCGAAAGCAACGAGAGCCATATCGATCGCCATGACACTGGTAAAGGGATGAATGCAGGATGCAGACAAGAAAAGCCAGCCCAGATGAACTGAATGCCATCTTCTGGATGGGCTTTGATGCTTGGGGCGAAGGACTGTCACCGACTGAATATCTGGCGAGCTGCCACGCCAGTCAAAAATACCGCTCCGGTGTGTGGTATGTCCTTATTGTGGACAATCAGCCTGTCTCTTCCCTTATCGTCTATCGGGACCGATTTGGCCTTGGCCAGGGCTGTTTTGGCATAGGTTCACTGGCAACGACACCTGCGATGAGGGGGCAAGGATTTGGCACCCATCTGCTACGTGGGGTGACAGGCATGCTGCTGGGTAGTCCCGATGCCGTCGCCACCTTCCTCCATGCAGATATCGACCATCACTTCTACGAGAGGCTGGGGTATAGGCGCATTCCGGGGGGTGATTGCATGTATTTCTCTCATAGGCGGCCACGCTATGTCGGCGAACCGCCAACCTACTTTTAATCCACTCTCAGCGTCATCACCTCTACTTTCCAGCCTCCAGATATCTGTTCCAGAAAAGAGCGGTTAAATATCCGCGAGGTCAATCTGGACACTCTTGTCTGGCAGCCAGGCGGCTTTAACCAAAAACGACCCAGCATGAGATTGACTTTGCCATTCAAACACTTGCCCAAGAGCCCTCATGGGTGGTCGAAGGGATATTTGGTGCCTTGGCCGAACAGCTGCTTGATACCGCCGATACCTTGCTATTTCTGGATCTCGACTGGTCTGTATGCCGTGATTCACTGATATCGCGCGGCTCGGAAAACACCAAGCAACGGGATGCAATGGCAGCCGAAGATAACTTTCACAAACTGCTGGTGTGGGCATCGGAATATGGGCAGCGAGCCAGCAAAAGCTCCCGCCAATTCCATCGCGAGCTATTTGAACGATGCCAAAGTGATAAGCGCCATTTCACGACTCGCGCAGAGGTAAATAGCTATCTCACTCAACTGGCCATTCATAGCTAACGGGGGACTGGATGACGCAACACGAGCTGGCAAAGATGGGGAGTGCCTCCGTAAATATCCAGATGCTGGATGGCACTCCTTGCATCAGAAAAAGCGGAGCATCACCGGTCGAGCGCCATTTTTACCAACGCGCAGCTCCCCATTTGCGCGGGGTCAACACCCCGGCTCTGCTCAGAGTCGAGGGGGAGGCCCTGTTCCTTGAGCAGATCCCCAATCCGGTCACCCTCACGCAACTGCACCACAGCGAGCAGACCTTTGTTCAGCTGGCCAGTCTGCACAACAGTCGCTATCAACCCGATTTTGCGCTGAAAGCGCACAGCTGGTCGCTCGCCGATACCGACGCGGCGCTCTCTGTGCTCTGTCTGCCGGAATCAGCCAGTGAGACAATTCACCATATTCAGCAGCTTGGCCACGAGCTGTTTGCGGAGCCTTGTCTCATCTCGGGGGATAGCAATGAGGGTAACTGGGGCACCCGCGACAATGGTGAGCTGGTGTTGTTTGACTGGGAGCGATTTGGTTATGGCAGCCCGGCCATCGATCTGGCTCCGTTGGTGCCACAGGTGGGTTCACTGGCGGAGTATGAAGCCATCATTGAACACTACCTGCGCCACAGTTCGCTTCTCTCTGGCGACCGGTTGCTGCGCCATCTCATCATGGCGAAGTGCTGGCTGATTATTGAGGTCACCAATCTGCTGACCAGAAGAGAGAAACCGCAAGCGCAGCGCTATCTGGACTGGTATCGGCAACGGGTTCCGCACTGGCTCGATTCGGTCGCGCATATGATATAACCGCCTCGCAAAGTGAGCTTTCGCTCCCCTCTCCTGCCAAACCCATTTCTCCAGTTTTTCCTCCCGTGATCTCTTCTCATCTTCCCCAATCACTGCCATTTGTGTGCGTTGGTTCACATACCACCACAGTTTTTCACCTCACAAATTTATAGAAAGAAATAACCTCTCGCTCGAGCAAACACTCGGAGAACAGCCAGAGCACCTCATCACAGAAAAGAATAAAAGCATGATTTATAACAAAAATAAAATAACAGGCGATTCAATCCATCCCCATCCCTCTTGTCTCCCCGCTTTGCGATCGGGGTCACACTCGAGGTGATGGCGCACAAAAATCCAGTATTCCGCAGCTTTGTCCGATAGGTGTGCTGCCCTGCGGGCGGGATAATAGTGAGGTCAATTTTGTCTGCATGCCGTGCCAGCACGGGTGGCATGCCAACAGGCTCCATCGAGGAGCGGGGAGAACACCATGATCACCACCCTTATCAACGAGCAGCTGATCGCGCTCGATTTAAAGGCCACCCGCAAGGAAGAGGTCTTCAGCGAGATGGCCCGCTTGCTGGTCGCGCAGGGCAAGGTCAGCGATGAGCAACAGTTCATCAAGGATCTGTGGGCCCGGGAAGCGCTGGACAACACCGGCTTCGAGGAGGGCGTTGCCCTGCCCCACGCCAAGAGCGCAGCGGTGAGCACCCCGGCGGTGGCCATCGGCATCAGCCGTGCCGGCATAGACTACGGCGCCGAGGATGGCAAGCCGTCCAAGTTGTTCTTCATGATTGCCTCCCCGGCCGGTGGCGCCAACCACCATATCGAGGTGCTGGCCGAGCTCTCCGCCAAGCTGATCGAAGAAGGCTTTATCGCCAAACTGCTGGCCGCCAAGACCCCGGCCGCCGCGCTGGCCCTGCTGCTCGAGAAGAAAGAAGAGCAAGCCGCCCCTGTTGCCGACAAAGGCTTCATCATAGGTGTCACCGGCTGCCCGGCCGGTATCGCCCACACCTATCTGGCGGCGGAGTCCCTTGAGCGCGCTGCCAAGGAGCTGGGTTACGAGGTGAAGGTGGAGACCAACGGCTCCATCGGCGTCAAGAACAGCCCGACCGCGGCCGAGATCGCCCGCGCCAGCGCCATAGTCGTGGCCTGTGACAAACAGGTGGACATGGTCCGCTTCAACGGCAAGCCGCTCATCAAGACAGGCGTCAAGGCCCCCATCAAGGATGGCAAGGGGCTGATTGAGCAGGCGTTAAAGGCCCCCGCCTATGTGGCGGACAAGGATGAGCGCAAGAGCGAAGAGAAGAGCTCAGGCGGCAGCTCGGATCTCTACCGCTACCTGATGAACGGCGTTTCTCACATGATCCCGTTCGTGGTGACCGGCGGTCTCTTGATTGCGCTGGCGCTGGCCATCGGCGGCAACCCGACCCCGAGCGGCATGCAGATCCCGGAAGGGAGCATGTGGAACCAGATACTCAACGTGGGCGTGGCCGCCTTCACCCTGATGATCCCCATTCTAGCGGGCTACATCGCCTACGCCATCGGTGATCGCCCGGCCCTGGCCCCGGGCTTTATCGGCGGCTGGATCGCCAACAACGGCAGCTTCTACGGCGCCGACGCCGGTACCGGCTTTATCGGTGCCATCATAGCGGGCCTGCTGGTCGGTTATCTGGTGCGCTGGATCGCCACCCGTCACTACCACAAGATGGTGCAGCCGCTGGTGCCGATCCTGATCGCGCCCATCGTCGGATCGCTGTTTATCGCCGCCGTCTTCATCTTCATCATAGGTGCGCCCATCGCCGACATGATGACGGGTCTGAACGCCATGCTGCTCTCCATGAGCGGTGGCAGCCTGGTGCTGCTGGGCATAGTGCTGGGGGGTATGGCCGGCTTTGATATGGGCGGCCCGGTCAACAAGGTGGCCTTCCTGTTTTCGGTGGGCATGATAGCCTCCGGCCAGACCCAGTTCATGGGTGCCATGGCCTGCGCCATCCCGGCCGCGCCGCTCGGTATGTCGCTCGCAACTGTACTCGGTCGCAAGCTGGGTATCTTCGATGCCTCAGAAATCGAGGCGGGCAAAGCCGCCGGAGCCATGGGCCTGGTGGGTATCTCAGAGGGGGCGATCCCGTTCGCCGCTCGCGACCCGCTGGCGGTCATTCCGGCCAACGTGCTGGGCAGCATGACAGCCGCCGTGATGGCCTTCCTGTTCGGCATTACCAACAGCGTGGCCCACGGTGGCCCCATAGTCGCCTTGCTGGGCGCGGTCAACAAGCCGCTGCTGGCCCTGCTTTGCATGATCTGCGGCGCCATCGTCACCGGCGTGGTGGCGGTTGCCCTGAAAAAACTGCGGGTGAAGAAAACCGACGAGGTGGAACTGGCCAAGGCGGCCTGATCCCCTTATCACGCTCATACGACAAGAGGCCACCTGCGGGTGGCCTCTTTCATTGCACCTGATGTTGCACCGGCGCGGCCGTTGATCTGCCGGGCCAGCCCACGTTTTGCTCTCCGTCCCCTCATCTCCTGCGCGCCGGATCGCCGCAGTCACCAGGCCGCCGTGGGCCGCCACGCTGTGATCCCCTTCACGCTTCATGGCCGGATCCCGCCAAACTAGGAAATTTTCCTAATGCCCCTAGGGATGGCTCTCACGCCATTTGCGCCGCGCCTCATTAAAGTCACGCTACCTGATGTAGTTACCCGACCCTCGCAGTGGCGCAGGGAGTGGGCATGGGTTCAATCGACAGGAGAGCGAGGCGCACAGTCCAACCTCTTGCTGTTGTCCTTTCCGTGGCGCGACCTCTAACACCAACCAAAAAGTGAGGGGCGCGGCGGAAATACCGACTATCTCGCAGAGGATGAATATGTTGGATTTTCTCAAACAGGTGCGGGTCCCGACCCTGGACTTGCCGGTCGCAGCCCGGCGCAAACTCTGGTTCAAGCCCTTTATGCAATCCTATCTGGTTGTATTTATTGGCTATCTGACCATGTATCTGATCCGCAAGAACTTCAACATTGCGCAGAATGACATGATCCAGGAGTACGGCCTCTCCATGACTGAGCTCGGTATGATTGGCCTTGGCTTCTCCATCACCTACGGGGTGGGCAAGACGGTCGTCTCCTACTACGCCGATGGCAAGAACACCAAGCAGTTCCTGCCGCTGATGCTGATCCTCTCCGCCCTCTGCATGCTGGGCTTCAGCGCCAGCATGGGCGGCACGGGTTTTAGCCTCTACTTCATGATCTTCTTCTATGCGCTGAGCGGCTTCTTCCAGAGCTGTGGCGGCTCCTGCAGCTACTCCACCATCACCAAGTGGACCCCCCGCAACAAGCGCGGCACCTATCTCGGCATGTGGAACCTCTCCCACAACGTGGGCGGTGCCGGCGCGGCCGGTGTGGCGCTGTTCGGTGCCAACTACCTGTTCGATGGCAACGTGCTCGGCATGTTCATCTTCCCGTCCATCATAGCGCTGGTGGTCGGCTTCGTTGGCCTGCGTTTCGGCAGCGATTCACCGGAAGCCTATGGCCTGGGCAAGGTGGAGGAGCTGTTTGACGAGGTGGCCAGCGAAGAAGATATCGCCACCGAGGAGCAGAAGCTGACCAAGGGCCAGATCTTCGTCAAGTACGTGCTGATGAACAAGGTGATCTGGCTGCTCTGCTTTGCCAACATCTTCCTCTACGTGGTGCGCATCGGCATCGACCAGTGGTCCACCGTATACGCTCACCAGGAGCTGGGCTTCTCCAAGGAGATCGCCATCCAGGGCTTCACCTTCTTCGAAGTAGGCGCCCTGGTCGGCACCCTGATGTGGGGCTACCTCTCCGATCTGGCCAACGGCCGTCGTGGTCTGGTGGCTTGCGTGGCACTGGCGCTGATCATCGCGACCCTGGGTCTCTACCAGCACGCCACCACCCAGTTCATGTTCCTGGGCTCACTGTTCACCCTGGGCTTCCTGGTGTTTGGTCCGCAACTGCTGATCGGCGTGGCCGCAGTGGGCTTCGTACCCAAGCAGGGCATAAGCGTGGCCGATGGCGTCAAGGGCACCTTCGCCTACCTCATAGGTGACAGCTTCGCCAAGCTGGGTCTGGGCATGATCGCCGATGGCACCCCCATCTTCGGTCTGACCGGCTGGGCCGGCACCTTCGCGGCGCTGGACATGGCAGCCGCCGCCTGTCTGGTGCTGATGGCCTGCGTGGCCGTGGCCGAGGAGCGCAAGATCCGCCGTATCAAACGGGAACTGAAAGCCGCTACCCTGGCTACTCAATCCGTCTGAACCAGCGTGAACTGAACGCCGCCGAGCTGGCAACCCAGTCAGCCTGAACCCGCGTTAACTGAATGCAACCGGCCCCGCCTTCTGGCGGGGCCGGTTTTTTATTGTCGCCCCCATCGTCAGCAGATGAATCCAGGCTATTGCCATCCTCTGTGCACGCAGGCACCACTGGGCTGCCAAGATCCCATTTTTGCCCCGCAGCTTTGGCAAAGTCCGCCCCTTGGCGCTATCTTGTTGGCCCACCTCTCCTTGCTTCGAGAACCGATGAAGATCCTCGCCGTCACCGCCTGCCCCACCGGCATAGCCCACACCTACATGGCCGCCGAGGCGCTGCAAAAAGCCGCCGACAAGCTGGGGCTCAAGATCAAGGTTGAAACCCAGGGCGCCATGGGACTGGAGAACATTCTCACCGCGCGGGACATCGCCTGCGCCGATCTGGTGCTGATCGCCTCCGACATCGAGATTGAGCAGAAGGATCGCTTCCTCGGCTGCCGGGTTCGCCAGGTATCGCTGGAATCCGTGCTGCTGGACGCCAACGCCGTGCTCAAAACCGCCACCGCCGACGCCTGAATGCTCACCCGCGAGCTCACCTTCTTCTGCCAGCTGGGATTGACCATCACCCAGGCCAAGCAGCTGAGCCGGCTGGCCGGACTGTTCAAGTCCCATATCCAGTTCATCAACGTCAGCCGCCGCCAGACGGTGGAGGCGACCAACCAGCTCTCCCTGCTCACCCTGGCCACCCAGCCCGGCGATCTCTGTCTGCTGCTCATCGAAGGACTGGATGCCGAGCTGGCCCACATGGCCTTTACCTGCTGGTGCGTGGAGCTGGGCCAGCCCCTTGGCCGCCCCGCCACCGCCGCCCAGGCCGAACAGCGCCTTGGCCTCGCCCAGCCCGACTACTGTTTTTCCCTCGCCCAGCTGGGGCACGCGACGGCATCGCTGGACAAATCCCTGGCCCTGAGGGTGCTGGTCGATCTCTTGCCCGCCGAGCTGGTGCGCGACAGGCCCATGCTTGAGCAGGCCATCACCAAGCGCGAGCAGATCGCCGCCACCATCATCCGGCCCGGCCTCGCCATGCCCCACGTGATCTGCCCCGCCATCCGCCAGCCCGCCCTCTCGCTGCTCAGTTGCGCCGAGCCCATCGAGTGGGGCTCGGTGCTCGGGCCTGTGCAGACCATCATATTGCTGGCGATCCCTGCCGGGCTCGCCCCCGAGCAGTTGCGCCCCCTCACCCGGCTGGCCCGCGCCATGATGGACGAGGTGGTCAGCACGGCGCTGCTGCACGCAGGCTCGGCCCCCGCCCGTCAGGCCATCGTCATCGAAGGACTGCTGAGCTGAGATGCACCGAATCAGGTGCAATTCACCCCGTTCATTGCCCTCAGGGCGTTGGCCTGCCGGGTGAGCGCATCCCCATGCCCCATCCACTCGGCCCCCTGTGATACACTGCGCCATCCCCTGTTTTTGGTATGCATGCGATGAAATCTGCCCGCCCCCGTCTCTCTCTCCAAGGCCGCACGACCGCCTCCGGCCGCACCGCACAGGATGACGCCAACCGGCCCGGTCTTGCCCGCTCGCGGGCCGGCACCCGGCACGCACACGAGGCTGAACAGGCCGGGCAGAAACCGCAGGTGGACCCCGCCGATCGCAAGTTGCTGCTGCTGAACAAGCCCTACATGGTGCTGTGCCAGTTCACCGACGAGGCGGGGCGGGAGACCCTCAAGGATTACATCAAGGAGCCCGGCATCTATGCCGCGGGCCGGCTGGACAGAGACAGCGAGGGGCTCTTGCTGCTCACCAACGACGGCAAGCTGCAGGCGCGCCTCACCCAGCCGGGGGAGAAGACCCCCAAGACCTACTGGGTGCAGGTGGAAGGGATTCCAAGCGAGGAGGCGCTGGCCGCCCTGCGCGCCGGAGTCGAGCTCAACGACGGCATGACCCTGCCCGCCGGGGCACGCATCATGGATGAGCCCGATGTGTGGCCGCGCACTCCGCCCATTCGCGAGCGCAAGGAGATCCCCACCCGCTGGCTCGAGATCAAAATCATCGAGGGGCGCAACCGTCAGGTGCGGCGGATGACGGCCCATATCGGCCACCCCACCCTGCGCCTTATTCGCTACGCCATCGGCGACTGGACCTTGGGTAACTGGCAAGAAGACGGGCTGGCCCCCGGGCAGAGCCTCAGCCTGCCCGCCCCCGAGCTGGCGCCGGCCCAGCGCCAGCGCAAACCCTCATCACCCCGCCCGGATGGCAGCGCAGCCAAACCGGCAGGCGAGGCGCCACGGCGGGCAAACCAACCGAGACGGGATCAACGGCCCCGCAGCACCGCATCGACCACTAGCCCGACCGGCGGTAAGCCCCGCAGCAGTGGTCGCGGCACTGCCCGCCGTCCCGCCCGTCACACCACAGACAAGGAGTCATGATGATCAAGCACCCGCCGATGGAAGAGAGAATGCAAGCCAGATTGACGGTTGCCGCCCTGGTGCACTGGCAGGGCCGCTTCCTGCTGGTGGAGGAGGAGATCAAGGGCCAGCGCCGCTTCAATCAACCAGCCGGCCATGTGGAACCGGGCGAAAACCTGATTGAAGCGGCCTGCCGCGAGCTGAAAGAGGAGACGGGCCTGACCGCCGCCCCCAGCGCCTGGCTAGGCACCTATCTGTTCAAACCGGCCGACAGCGAGGCCACCTTTGTGCGCACCGCCGTCATCTTCGACCTTGAAAAGGCGCCGGGTCAGCACCATCCAGAGGATCCTGACGGCGACGTGCTGGCTTGCCACTGGCTCACCCTGGAGGAGATAGCCGAGTGCAAACCGGCCCTGCGCAGCCCGCTGGTGTGGCAGTGCATCCAGGATTATCTGGGGGGCACCCGCTTGCCCCTGTCGGCCCTCAAGGCCTTTATTTGAGAGCCTGCCCACGATCTTGCTGCGAGGCCGTGATCAAGGCTCATGTGCTGCTCGCTTGTTTGTAATCAGGAAAGCTCATGTGTATTTACACACTCAGGTTCCTGCGCTGCTCTTTACCGAGCTTCCGGCCTCTCGTGACAGATAGTGAACAGGCCATCCGAGGTCGTTTGGCACCATTTTTTCATCATGGTGCCGACAAATAGAAAAACGATTTCCTGCCGCTGCGCGCCCGATGGGAGCCAGGGCATGGATATGTGACCGGGGGCGCGAAATTCTGGTAGAATACGCCCCGTTTAAACGAACTGGTAACTTCGACTAATGACAGACAACAGCCAAATCAAGGTGATCGTCGGCATGTCCGGCGGCGTGGATTCTTCCGTCTCGGCCTACCTGCTGCAGCAGCAGGGTTATCAGGTCGAAGGCTTGTTCATGAAGAACTGGGAAGAAGACGACACGGACGAGTATTGCTCTGCCTCCCAGGATTTGGCTGATGCCAAGGCCGTCTGCGACAAGCTGGGTATGAAACTGCATACCATCAATTTCGCCGCCGAGTACTGGGACAATGTGTTCGAGCACTTCCTCGAAGAGTACAAGGCAGGCCGCACGCCGAACCCGGATATCCTGTGCAACAAGGAGATCAAGTTCAAGGCGTTCCTCGAATTTGCCGCCGAAGAGCTGGGTGCCACCTACATAGCCACCGGCCACTACGTGCGCCGTGACGACAGCACCGGCCACCCGCGCCTGCTGCGCGGTCTCGACGGCAACAAGGATCAGAGCTACTTCCTCTACACCCTGAGCGAGAAGCAAGTAGGCCAGAGCCTGTTCCCGGTCGGGGATCTGGAGAAACCGGAGGTGCGCCGCATCGCCGAGCAGCTGGATCTCATCACCGCCAAGAAGAAAGACTCCACCGGTATCTGCTTTATCGGTGAGCGCAAATTCAAGGACTTCCTGGCCAAGTTCCTGCCCGCCCAGCCCGGCCCCATCGAAACCGTGGACGGCAAGGTGATCGGCGAGCACCAGGGGCTGATGTATCACACCCTGGGCCAGCGCAAGGGGCTCGGTATCGGTGGTCGCAAAGACGCCACCGAAGAGGCCTGGTATGTGGTCGACAAAGAGGTCGAGCGCAACGTGCTGGTGGTGGCGCAGGGCGAACATCCCCGCCTCTACTCCGACGGCCTGGTTGCCAGCCAGCTGCACTGGGTGGATCGCACCCCGATCCGCGCCCCGCGCCGCTGCACCGTCAAGACCCGCTATCGCCAGCAGGATATTCCCTGCCTCATTCAGCCCATCGACGATGAAACCATCCGGGTCATCTTCGACGAGAAGCAGGCTGCGGTGACCCCGGGCCAGTCCGCCGTCTTCTATGACGGGGAAGAGTGCCTGGGCGGCGGCATCATAGAACAGCGTTTCAGCCACCCGGTATAAATGAACAACGAGGGCCGCAACGCGCGGCCCTTTGCAGACCGCATTCGGCCAGCTGGCTTGAATGTGCTTTGAATAATTAACAGAAGGCCGCGAACGTGAGCGACAAATTCCAAGGCCGGATCATGGCCTTCGGCGGCATCAGCCGGTGAACGAACAAGACAGGGCCGTGAACATATGACTGACAAATTCCAAGACAGAACCATGGCCTTTGCCGGCATCTGCCAGGCAGCCTATCTGGTACAGAAAGTAGCCCGCGACGGCAGCTGCGACGAGGCCTCGCTGCGCGAGAGCCTGCAAAGCGTGCTGGTGACCGACCCCAAGCAGCCGCTGGAGGTGTTCGGCAACCACCTGGCCATTCGTGATGGCTATCGCGCCCTGGTCGAGCAGTTGGGCGCCGACGGCAGCCAGAAGAACGCCGAGCTGACCCGCTACGTGGTCAGCCTGATCGCGCTGGAGCGCAAGCTGGCCAAGCGCAAGGACATACTCAACATGCTGGGGGAGCGGATCGGTCAGATCGGCCGCCAGCAACAGCATTTCGATCTGCTCGACGAGCAGATCCTGGCCAACATGGCGAGCATCTACAGCGATCTGATCAGCCCGATTGGCCCCAGGATCCAGGTGGCGGGTACTCCGCTGTTCCTGCAGCAGCCGCTGGTGCAGCACAAGGTGCGCGCCCTGCTGCTGGCGGGCATACGTGCCTGCGTGCTGTGGCGCCAGCTCGGCGGCAGCCGCACCCAGATCATCTTCGCTCGCAAGAAGATGGTGGAATTGGCCAAACGTTTTTAAGAATCGGCTCGGGCTCCGTCGTGAGAGGCCAGAAGCAAGGTGAAGCGCAGCGCAGGTACCGGAGTTTATGTCGATAAATGAGCACTCTCGGTTACCAACAAGCGAGCAGCACATGAGCCTTGATAACGGCCTCGCAACAGGCGCGCGAGTTGATGAGAATCCCCCACACCAAACATCAGGAGTTCACCCCATGGAGCTGTCCGCGCTGACTGCTGTTTCCCCGATTGACGGTCGTTATGGCGACAAGGCCGATGCCCTGCGCCCTATCTTCTCCGAATTCGGCCTGCTGCGTTTTCGCGTCGAAGTTGAGGTGCGCTGGTTGCAGAAACTGGCCAGCCACGCCGGGATCCCGGAAGTCCCTGCCCTGAGCGCGGCCGCCAACGCCCTGCTCGACGGCATAGTCCTCAACTTCAACGAGAGTGACGCCGCCCGCATCAAACAGATAGAGCGCACCACCAACCATGATGTGAAAGCGGTGGAGTACTTCCTCAAAGAGAAAGTCGAAGTGAACCCCGAGCTGGCCGCCGTCAGCGAGTTCATCCACTTCGCCTGCACCTCGGAAGACATCAACAACAACTCCCACGGTCTGATGCTGAAAACCGCCCGTGACGAGGTCATCAAGCCTTGCTGCGAGAAGCTCATCAGCGAGCTCAAGCGTCTGGCCCACGAGTACCGTGACATGCCGCTGCTGTCGCGCACCCACGGCCAGCCGGCCACCCCGAGCACCATGGGCAAGGAGATGGCCAACGTCGCCTATCGCCTGGAGCGCCAGTTCAAGCAGATCATGGCGGTGGAGATCCTCGGCAAGATCAACGGTGCGGTCGGCAACTACAACGCCCACGTCAGCGCCTATCCGGAAGTGGACTGGCACCAGTTCTCCGAGGAGTTTGTCACTTCGCTGGGCCTGAACTGGAACCCCTACACCACCCAGATCGAGCCGCACGACTACATCGCCGAGCTGTTCGACGCCATGGCTCGCTTCAACACCATCCTGATCGACTTCGATCGGGACGTGTGGGGCTACATCTCGCTGGGTCACTTCAAGCAGCGCACTGTGGCGGGCGAAATCGGCTCCTCCACCATGCCGCACAAGGTCAACCCCATCGACTTCGAGAACTCCGAAGGCAACCTGGGTCTGGCCAACGCCGTGTTCCAGCACCTGGCCTCCAAGCTGCCCATCTCCCGCTGGCAGCGAGATCTCACTGACTCGACCGTGCTGCGCAACCTGGGTGTGGCGGTCGGTTACTCCCTGATTGCCTATCAGGCGACCCTGAAGGGCATCTCCAAGCTGGAAGCCAACGCCGGTGCCATGGCCGCCGATCTGGATGCCAACTGGGAAGTGCTGGCCGAGCCGATCCAGACAGTGATGCGCCGTTACGGCATCGAGAAGCCCTACGAGAAGCTCAAAGAGCTGACCCGTGGCCGCCGCGTCGATGCCGAAGGCATGCGTACCTTCATCGACACCCTCGAACTGCCGGAAGCGGTCAAGGTCGAGCTGAAGAAACTGACCCCGGCCAACTATATCGGTCAGGCTCAGCGTCTGGTTGATCTGCTGAAATAAGCGGATAAATGACGTTACCGGGGCCCTGTGCATGATCTGCAACAGGGCCCCGGTTATTTTATGTGACACCCTATACACAGTTTGCAAGAGGGCTTGCCCGAGGCCGGCAGCCGCCTCTGGCAAGACCTCTCTTGACCTTTGTCGAACCCTTTGACGAGAAGACCTATGTACGAACTCAATCTGGATATCGCTCACTTCCTCGAGCATTACTGGCAGAAACGCCCGCTCCTTATCAAGGGCGGCTTCAAGAATTTTCAGGATCCCATCAGCCCGGACGAGCTGGCGGGTCTGGCCATGGAAGAGGTTATCGAGTCCCGTCTGGTGACCCGCTTCGACAACAAGTGGGAAGCGGCCCACGGCCCCTTCGAATCTTACGATCACCTGGGGGAGGAGAACTGGACCATACTGGTGCAGGCCTGCAACCACTGGGCCCCGGAGGTCAACGAGCTGGCACTGCCGTTCCAGTTCATCCCGGGCTGGCGCTTTGACGATGTGATGGTGAGCTTCTCCACCCCTCATGCGGGTGTAGGTCCCCACATCGACAACTACGATGTGTTCATCACCCAGGGCCTGGGCAAGCGTCACTGGCGCGTCGGCGATGCCAAGCCTCTCAACGAGTTTGCCGCCCACGCTGCGCTGCTGCACTGCGAACCGTTCGAGGCGATCATCGACGTCATCATGGAGCCGGGCGACATCCTCTACATTCCGCCTGGATTCCCCCACGAAGGCTACGCCATCGAGCCTTCCATGAACTTCTCCGTGGGCTTCCGGGCGCCGGATGCCAAGGCGCTCATCTCCTCCTTTGCCGATCACCTGATCGACAACGAGGTGCGCACCGAGCGTTACGGCGATGGGGATCTCAAGCCCCGCGCCCGCCACGGCGAGATCCTGCCCCACGAGATGCACCGTCTGCGCGAGCTGATGCAGCAGGCCCTCGATGACGAGACCCTGTTCAAGGAGTGGTTCGGCACCATGATCTCCGAGGCCAAGCACGATCTGGACGTCAATCCGGTCGAGCCTGACTACAGCGCCGAGGAAGTGGCCGACCTGCTGACCCAGGGCGAGCCCGCCATCAAGGTACCAGGCCTGCGCACCGTCTGGTTCAGCGGCGACAGTCAGCAGTGCTATATCGACGGCGAAGCCTGGACCCTGGCAAGCGAAGATGCAGCCGCCATCTCCCTGCTGTGTGACAAGGACATCATCACTCAGGCCGACATGGTTACGCTTACCGATCAGGCCGGTTTCCTGCAACTGCTGACCCGTCTGGTCAACCGTGGTTACTGGTTCTTCAGCTGATTTTGCTGGCTGACAGAAACGACAGAGGCGCCTTGATGGCGCCTTTTTTGTTACTCCGCGGCAGTACAATTAACAATCGATTCGCGAAGCTGAACCCACTCTTGACGAACAAACAGATGGTGCTTTCTTGAGCGAAACCGGACCAGTATCATGCGTCCGTCCCTGTTCAGAAGAGAAGCATCACCATGCAGATCACCTCCCGGCCCATGCCGCTGCCCGATTACAGCAAGTATCCCTCCTACCCCGACGTGACGCCTGAGCAGATCAATCAGGCCCGCAACCAGGCACTGGACAAGAAGGATGAGGTGCAGGCGCAGAGCGAGGAGAAGGCAAGCGCCCGCAGGACCATGGCAGTCTCCTATACCGCCCACCAGCAGGATAAAGCCGTGGTGGAGCGTTACCTGCAAGCAAGCGGGCAGGAGAGCAGTGAAACAACCTCCCCCAACGCCACCGACATCTATCGGATGGAGAATCGCTACCAGCGCCAGCAGGTGCGCATCGACTACCTGCAATACCGGCAGAGTCCGCTTGGAAAACAGCTGGAGGGCATGACGGGTGCCGAGGATCGCAAGGGTAACCTGCTCGATACCAGCGCCTGAGCAAGACCCAGTGCAGAGCGTGGGATGACATAAAAAAAGCCCTCGCTGAGGGCTTTTGAGTTTTGCCGATAAGGGCGCTGCTTATTTGCGGCACTGTCACGCTCAATACGGGCCCTTCATGGCCCAGGGATTGAGAGGGTACTGGGTGCGTTATTTAGGAATAAATGCATTCTTGTAGAAGGATCTGAATCCATTATCCGGCACCTGAAACTCAACCCCATTGTGCAATGACAATGAGGCATCGCCAGTCTTATTCATAATTGCGCCATAGCGCGCATAACCACTTTTGCCATCGTGATACATAAAGTCCATCCGCGAAACCAGATCGTTGGTTTTCTTGAACAACCGGCCAACAATCGGCGAGTCTGAGGACAGAGGATTATTGATGGTCCGCAGTAGTTTCATACTGGTATAGTCACCATTGTCATCCCGGGTCAGCAGATAATGGTAGCGGGTCTCGGGAGCCTGCAGACCATTTAACCGATAGATCAAATTCACGTTGGTACCGAGTGCCAGTGCATTCAGACCATAGGTTATCGGTGCATCGCGCTGACCGACAAAGTCAGATATTATCCTGCGTGCTACACCACCTTTCACCTGATAGATGTGTCGGGTAGTAAAGATAAGGAACATGGTCTCATCAAGGCCATTGATGGCAACCACATCCAGCGGATATTCTTGCCACTCCAGATTTAATTGACTCGTCAGCTCATTGCTACTTGTCGGGGCATCTTCCAGATGAGAGGTCAAGAAGGCGCGTGAAAAGCTTGAGCCGTTGCCTAGCACCACGAATATTGCGGCGCGACTATTATTGCTTGCCTGACTCTCAACGGCATGCCAGCAGGTCTGCAAATCACTCCCCGGCCGCCAGTTACTGATTGGGGTTGTGGCTCCCGCCGTGAAGAAATTCGATATATTTCCGTAGCCTGGCTTCTGAATATTGGCAAAGTTATAAATCTTGCCATTTCTTGGGGAGGTTACCAATGCCCCTGGCTGAGTATAAATCGGGTTATCATGATCAGCGATACTTGGGACGTAATCCCAATCGGTATTCATGGTCCTTGCATCGAATGCGCATACCAGAGTACGCTTCCAGTAACTGGATACCCGGCAAATATATGCACCAAGGTCTTCATACTCAAGCCCCCGAGGTTTAATATATTCGTTGGTATATCTCGCGATTGGGGTAGGTTTGATCTCTTCTTTCTTGAGTAACGAGTATATCCACTGGGCGATGGCCACCACTATGCCTATCACCGCAATAATAATACCCAAGGGGCCGGCAATGGCAACCCCCATAAAAGAGGCAATGGCAACGCCCAACGCCACAGTGGCGACCAACATATTTATTGCAGCAAATATAATATCCCCAACATCCCCGCCCTCGACAGCCTGATATAGGTTATACGCGGCCAGGGCTGCCCCCAGCGCCGCCAATCCAATAAAACATATATTGATAACCCGAGCGATATTTTGAGTGGCGAGAAACATCTTGCTGGCTATCTGCCGCTCTAGCACATTCGTGAGATGCTGGCCTTTGGCTGTAAGGTTGCTCAAGAATTGACTGAATTTCCCCATATTAATGGCTATGCTATTTATGATGCCTTCACCATTGCCATAAATAAACATGGTCACTTTATCAAGGAACCGACCGAGCTGGATCAGATTCAATGTCACATCAAAAAGGGCAGCCCCCAACTCCATCAAAGGAACAGGGTTGCTCCATTCCTCCCGATCGGTCGCCGTCAACCAGGTAAAGTTGCCCACCCCCAGCAACAAGGTAAACACGGAAAGGAATGAATCTATGGAGAAGGCAGCGGGAGCCACACCGGAGAAGGCTGTGGGAGCCATACTGCCCGTCGCCCCTGCCAGAGCAGGGTATCTTTGAAGAATACGCTGCCGGGCATCCCCATCCTGCAAGGTGCTCGTTCTCAAGCTCATATTATTCAGTTCATTCCAGAAGCTATCCGGGCTATTTTGGTTGAAGAAATTGTTCCAGAAGGTGCGCTGAGTACCACTTTCATTTCTCAACAAGGTCACTACATCATCGAAATTTCTCCTGTTGGCCAGGACTGTGTATTTCTCACTTTGGTGACCCCAGCTCATGTTCATGGCAAACCCGCTGTAAACAGAACCCGCCATGGTGCGTTCAAATTTTTTCAGCTCATCACTGGAGATGTGACTACCGGATGAGATATTGAGCGCTCTTACTTTATTTATGGTGTTATATACTTTCCACATCGCCTTTTCAAACGATGAGCCTGACCCCACATACTCCTGAACTTTAAAAGAACTGATAAGTTCGTCTAACACCTCATTCTTGGAGTAGTGCCCGATAAGTTGACGAGCCCAGTTTTCTCCCCCTGCTTTGTAGGCGGTTAACTTTCCATTTTGACAATAATGGGTGGCGACAGAGTATAGCTGATCGATAATCTCTTTAAATTGCGCCCCCTTTTCTGCTTGCTTAATATTCGCATTTACCTTCACCATATCCCAAGAGTTATACAGCTTCCGGTCAGCCACTGTGACATCTTTTTGTTTGCTATATGAGTGCTGCAACAAGCCACTCACATATTCAACCATATTATCGGTAAAATAGCGTCGATTGCTGGTGAAAATAGCATTGACCGAGTTGATGCCATCACTCATTGTCAGCACATTATTATTAGGCTTCATGCCAGGGCCTAACGCTTCGCTTAATGAGCTGTTCTGATACTGGAATTCAAACTTCATCAACTCTTGAAACATCACCTGGGCAAGATATTGAGCTTCATCGGTTTCTTGTACAAAGTTGACCCGATTTGAATCAACGGTGGGCTGGTTAGACGCCATCACGTAAAAGTCGATCGCATCCAGTTCAGCGAAAGTGCCACTATTCATAATAGAGATAGCGGCCTTCACCGGGGCAGGAAAAACGCTGCTCGCCGCCAAGCCAAGCAATGACATGGAAGAGAAAGTGAGAAAATCGCGACGACCCTGTGAAACTTCACGATGGATTATTTCTGAAAGTTTTTTCATATAATATATCCCTATCAGTGCTCAATGGTTTTTCCAGATTGATCGATATTTTCAGACAATAGCCGGGCAGGCCATATCATCATGACCGAGCATATGGTTGTTGTTTTCCGGTGAGAGAATAAAATAGGTTACCGCATTAGAATGATTGATACGAATATGACAGCAACGCTACTAATATATATAAGACAAGGGCAGGTATGAATAATTAAAGCCATGGCAATCGCACTAGGCCTCCTTGTTTATATATTCAACAACCTACCTTTACATCCTCATTTGAGTCAAACATCAATAATGAGGTCAAACCAGAAAGTGTTACCCGTTAGACAAAAACAGATCTTGCCGAGAGCAAAATTGTAACAAGATATTGCAACGAAACACGTCCGGAAAAATGCAACGGCGTGCAATCAGACAGCGGGTCAGCACCGTCATATTCAGGGATATGGCGACTTGCTCCGTATATCCCGACACGGGGCCAAGATGCGTTGCATGGTCGCGGGTACTGCCCAGGATGATTAAGCGGGGGAGAACAGCGACTCATCGGCTATTCGAGGGGGAAAAGGCAGATCGCTTGCTGCTCTTTCAGATAACAAAACGGCAGCCAAAGGGCTGCCGTTGCTTTGCTCATTGTTCTTCGGGAAGCTCGTCAAACAGCGGGTGGTAGAGCACCTCGCCGGCCATGCCGGCCAGACCCCCTTCCTGCAGCTCCATCGCCAGAAAACAGTCGGCGGGCACCTCGTAGATGCAGTGCAGGCCGAACTCGCTGGCGGGACGAAAACCGAAGCGACCGTAATAGGTCGGGTCGCCGAGCACCACCACCGCCTTCCAGTCCATCTCCAGCGCCGTATCCAGCCCTTCACGCACCAGATCCGAGCCTATGCCCTGCCCCTGCCAGTCCGGATGCACGGCCACCGGCGCCAAGCCGAGCCAGGGCCCTTCCAGGCCGTTAATGGTGATCGGGCTCAGCATCAGGTGCCCCATGAACTCGTACTCTTCCTCTTCGACCATGGTCACCACGGCGGCGCCACACTCGCGCAGGCGGTTGACCAGTTCGGCCTCATCGGAACGGCCAAAGGCGGCGCTCACCAGTTCATAGACCGGCAACATGTCGCCGGGGCGCTCGGTTCTCAGCATACAGCGTTACTCCTCGTACAGCAGAGCGGGCATTATTCCACAAAGTGCCGGTCAGCCTGAGCACCTTTGTCCAGAAATGGGAGGGTGGACTCAGGAAAACGAGCCGCAAGTTGCCGCAGCAACCCCAGCAAGGCCGCCGGCGTCAGGGTGTCAATGGCCTCGTGGTAGGCCGCAAACAGCCCGGCATCCTCTCGCTCAAGCCGTGCCAACGCCAGCTCGGGCCCCTGATGCCAATGCCCGGCCAGCTCATCGATGAGGGCAGGCAGCTCCACCAGCAGCCAGAGCTGGCGATAGCGCCCGGCCACCGCCTCCCCGGCACTGGCCCCGAGCAGGCCGGTGCGACGCGCCATCTTGCCAATCCAGCCGAGCCGCTGCTGTCGCTGCGTGCGGGTGAGCAGGACGGGCCCCTGACGCCGCAGGCTGGCCAGTTGCAGCAGGCAGGCAAGCCCCTGCTCATCCCTGTCCTTGAGCAGCACACCACCCAGCAGAGGCAGCCGCTCGGGTTCGGCCAGATCCAGCTCACTGAGCGGATAGCAGATGACATCGAGCCAGGCCCCATCATCAGAGGCGCCCCCCGGCGAGTCGGGATCATAGCCCTGCTCATCCAGAAACAGGGTGAGCTGCCACGGGCGGCCATGGTCCAACCCTGTCTGTGCATCGGCACCCTGCAGGATAGCCACGGCCACCCGCTCGTCCGCCAGCCAGGGCGCCAGTTGCCGGGTCATTGGCTCGGGCAGGCTGATGGCCCTGTCCAGTCGCCAATAACTCACCTCGCAAGGCTGCTGGGCGGTTCGGCCGCGCAGCCCGCGATAGTGCATGCCGAGCTTGGCCATCACCCGGCCGGAGGCGAGGTTGCCCGGCATGTGGCGCGCAGTCAGCGCCGGCAGCTGCAAGGTGTCGAATGCAAAGGACTTGACCCCTTGCGCCGCCCGGGTGGCCAACCCCTGATTCTGCCAGGGGACGCCGACCCACCAGGCCAGCTCGCCGTTCCAGTGCAGCGAGATCACCCCGACCAGCGGGGCCACCTCATCTCCCTGTGGCAGCGTCATGGCCCAGCTCCAGCCCAGCCCCAGTGCCGCCTTGCGCCAGCTGCTGACGAGCCAGTCACGGGCCCCCTCCGGCGGGTAGGGGTGGGGAATGTTGAGGGTATAACGGGAGAGCGCCTCGTCACCGCAGTAGCGCACCACTGCGGCCTCGTCGTCGGCCAGCAGCGGCCGCAGCACCAGCGCAGCCGAGGAGGACGCAGCAACGGGCTCGCGCAGCAGGGGCACGGTCAAACGGCGGGCGAGCAGGCGGTTGAGCACGGCGCCCATGTCGTCGTCCGCGGTCAGCACCAGATCGGCCCCGAGCGGACCCAGGGTGAGCAGACCGCTCTCCTTGGCCAGGGTCAGCAGGGAAGCAGAGGCGCTGATGAGGATCTGGCGGCTGGGGTCCGCCTGAACATCCGCGATCAGATCGCCGTCGAGCCAGGCTGCCAGCAGCGAAGTGGCCGAGAGGAGGCCGTCGGGTCGGCAGGTGGACCAGAGATCCTCCTCCTCAGCCAGCTGGGACTCGGCCTCCTTGCTGAGCAGCAGTTGCCAGTGATGGCCCTGCCGCTGCCAGGCCTGCAGCACTTGGGCCCAATGGGGTTGCCACAGCGCCCGTTCGATCAGCAGCTCCATCAGGCGGCCTGACAGGCCGCAGGCAGGCTCAGGTGGCGGGGGTGGGCTTCCATGCGGGCGATCCAGGCCTGGATGGCGGGCCAGCCCTGCAGCGAGAAGATCCCCTCCTCCGCCACATGGGTGTAGGCATAGAGGGCGATATCGGCGATGGTCGGTGCCTCGCCGCACAGATAAGGGGTACGCTTGAGCTGCTGCTCCATCACCGCCAGCGCCCGCTCGCCACCGGCCTTGAGGCCGTCGAGTCGCGCCTCCTGGGACTCGGGGCGGCCCAGATAGTGAACGATAAAGCGCGCCACCGCTATGTAGGGCTCGTGGCTGTACTGCTCGAAGAACAGCCACTTGAGCACCTCGGCCTGCTGACGCGGCTCCGCCGGCCAGAGCGCCGAGCCCTGCGCCAGATAGAAGAGGATGGCGTTGGATTCCGCCAGGGTATCGCCGGGGGCCAGCTCCAGCACCGGGATCTTGCCGTTGGGATTCATGGCCAGAAAGGCCGGGGTTTGGGTGTCACCGGCCTGGATATCCACAGAGACCCAGTCGAGAGGCAATGCCAGCCAGCGGGCCAGCAGCCAGCCCTTGTAGCAGTTGCCGGATCTCAGATCGCCATACAGACGCATACAGACTCCTTGTCAGCACAGGATTGCAGAGGGATAAACGGGGGATCAGGGCGCCAGCCGCTCTATGTGCCAGCCTTCCCCTTCCCGGCTGTAGTAGAAGCGATCGTGCAGCCGGTGCTCGCCACCCTGCCAGAATTCGACCGTGTCGATGACCACTCGGAAGCCGCCCCAGAAACTCGGCAAGGGCACCTCGCCCTTGGCAAATTTCTGTTTGAGTTCGAGGAATTTGGCCTCCAGCACGCCGCGGGCCGAGATGCGGGTCGACTGCTGGGAAACCCAGGCGGCTATCTGGCTGTCCTTGGGGCGGCTGTGGAAGTACTTCATCACCTCGAAGGTGCTCATCTTCTCCACCCGGCCGGTCACGTGCACCTGGCGGTCCAGGGTATGCCAGGGGAAGAGCAGGCTGATGCGGGGATTGCCCTCCAGCTGGCGCGCCTTGCGGCTGCCCATGTTGGTGTAGAACACCATGCCCTCGGCGTCGTAGTGCTTGAGCAGCACGGTGCGCTGCCAGGGTTGCCCCTCGGCATCCACGGTCGCCACCACCATGGCGGTGGGATCGGTCAACTTGGCCTCGCAGGCCTGGGCCAGCCACTTCTCGAACAGTGCCAGGGGGTCGGCCGGCAGATCGGCCCGGTGCAATCCGCCCTGGGTGTATTCACGGCGCAGATCAGCCACATCCATCATCTTGATTTTCCTTCTCTCTTGCCGCCGATGCGGCCATGCGTGCTGGCATTGTGCGACGAGCACGCCATGGGTACAAGCCTCAGGGCGGCCAAATGCCAGCGCCCAAAAAAGAAAGGGAGGCTTGCGCCTCCCCTTTTCTGCCCACACCCGGCTGCGGGCTTATTGCTTGCCGGCGGCCGGTGGACAATGGGCCAGCATGCGCTGGTTATATTCGGCCGCATAGGCCCTCAGCCTGGCCTGAGCCTCTTTCTGATCGGGCTTGATGACATCCCCCAAGCCCTCCAGATAGCGCACGCCACAGCGCGCCTTGGCCGCTTCCTGCTCACCGGTCGCAATGCCGGGCGCCACTTCGCCACGCCCGGCCCGCACTATCAGCCGGTAATCCTGTTTAGCAAGGCTGGCGCTGACCGCCTGCTCCAGGGTGTCGGCATCCGCCTGACAGCCCCCGAGCAGCGTGAGCAGCAGCAAGCCGGTGACTCTCATGCCCGCCTCCGTTGCCAGCCGAGCAGGGCCAGCGCCAGGGTCCAGAAACCGAGCGTACCGCCACCACCACCGCCCGAGTTGCCGCCACTTTGCACCACAGGCAACTTGAGCGGGCTTATGGCGAAGAAGATGTTGTCGCTGCAGGCCACTTTCAGCCTGACGCTGCTGGTGAGCGTGGCCGGCAGGGTGACGGTGGCCGAGCCGCTGTTGGGCTGGCCGCTGGCCAGGGTCGCCCAGTTTGCGCCCTCATCCTGAGTCACGGACAGGTCTACCTTGCTGCAGTTGATCGGGGCCGCGCTGGTGCCCGCCACATCCCAGCCGACCGCCTGGCTGGCGCCCGGCGTCACCATAACGCCAAGGGGGCTGGTCAGGCGGAAGGCGCTGCCGGTGTTGACTACTTGCACCTTCATGTCATCGCTGGCGACGCCGCCCTTGCCGTCACGCACAGTGAGCCGGAAGTTGAGATCCCGGTTGGTGGTGGGCCAGGCCTCGCCCTTGGCCAGCGAGCCGGAGAGCAGGGATGGCAGGCTCGGCAGGATCCGCTCCGGCGAGCTGGTCGGCGACACGAAGCGGAACAACGGACGGGAGCCGTCATCGATCATGTCGAGGGCGCTGCTGGACAGGTTGCCCAGATCAATCTGCTCCCAGGTGTAGGTCAGGGGATCCGTGTCCAGATCAGCCCCGGCACCCTTGAGCACAAACGGGGTGTTGGCGGGAATGATATGGCTGGCCCCGGCAGCCGCCTGGGGAGCATTGTTGGCAAGGGGCAGCGTGGTGCCACAGGTCGGCACGGTTGCCATGTGCGCCCGCATCTGCTCGATGGACTTGCTGTGGAAATAGGGGTCACTGTGGGGCTGGATGTTCTCGTCACCACAGATACCGGCATAGGCCATGATGGAAGTGCCACTGCCCGGCTCCCAGGCCTGTGCCGCCTCACGGTTGCCACCGCCACAACTGCCAGTGGTGCCGTTGAAGGTGTGATCGGCACCGAACTGGTGGCCGATTTCGTGGGCCACATAGTCGATAAAGAAGGCATCCCCCACCGGGGTGGATGAACCCGTCATGCCGTCCGACTTGGTGGCCGTACAGAGCACACCCAATCCGGCCAGACCACCACCACCCGTGTTGACCACATGGCCTATGTCGAATGGTCCCAGCGCCCCGCTGGGCAAGGTCTGCGCATTGGCCTGCACCGCGCCGTTGACATCGACATCCGTGTCGTCATTGCTGAACGGATCGCTCGCCGGATCGGTAAAGATGATGGCGTCATTGCCGCTGGCCAGCTGGAACTCGGCCCCCACATCGCGCTGATATACCTCGTTCACCCGGTTGAGCAGGGTGGCGAGGGCGCCCATGGTCAGCACCTTGGACCCCCCGTGGAACTGGGTGTACTCCCCGGCCGCCGAGATGGCGATGATGTAGCGCTTGCGCTCGTTGCCATCCACTTGCACCTTGCGGGCCAGGGCTTTGGCGTCAGCCCCGATCACCTTGTCGGCCTCCTCTTCCAGCCGGCTGTAGGCATCCTGCTGATAATAGACGGCATAGCCTTCGGCATTGCGCAGCGGATCGACGAACACCGTCTTGCCCTGGTGGGTGAACATGGCGTGGAAACCTTGCGGGCCCAGGTCGAAGCGACCCGTCTCCACCGGCGCCGCCGGGTTATGGCCCTTGAAGGTCAGGATCTCGGGATACCTGGCGGCGAGATCGGCGGGCAGCAGGTCATAGGCCTGCAGGGTGAAGCTCACCTCACCCCCGTCCGGCAGTGGCAGGGTCAGCTGACGCGCCCCGGCCTGCAGTCCGGCAAAGTAATCGAGGGGCACCTTGGCCACCCGGAACTGGTTGGCCCGCACTTCATAGCCGTCCGCCGCCGTGGCGCGCGCCGCTACCGTGTTCCACTCCTTGGCCGCGAGGCCACCCGAGCTCATCAGGCTGGCCACGACCAGCGCCAAGGGAGAATATTTCATTAACTGCATCTTTTTAGTCCTTTTAAATGCACTCACCTGAACTGCAACCGGCATCATTTTCCTGCTGGTCTGATTAGTCCAGCGCCATCGTCTGTATATTCCCCGAATGGGGAGTGTTGCACCAACCCTGTCTAGCCCCTATCATTGCGCGGATTTATCAGTTTTAGAGCTGCGTCACCATGACGACAGTTCGTCTTTATCTGACCAAGGTTAATCTCATGCTCAAATCCCCACTGTTGCCCCGTTTCGGGGACCTGATCGTTGCCATTGTTGACGATGTGCTGGGCCAGGGTCTCACTCTGGACCGCGCCTATGCCCGTCACTTCTCCGGCATCGAACTCAAACCGCAAGAACAGGCAAGGATTGCTCTGGTCACTGGCGATCTGCTGCGTCGCCTCAGCCTCTATTGCGCCCTGACCGGCATTCAGGTACGTCAGGCCGAGAAGAATGTCTGGCCGCTGCTGCACAGCTGGCACGCTTTTCACAAGATAGCTCAACCTAACCATCCGACCCTGGATCGTTTCAATGAGGAGGCATTCCGTCGCCGCCTGACCGAAGCGAAGAAGAACCCCGTGCTGATGGACGGTTGCCCCAGCTGGCTGGAAAAACTGGGCAGCGAGCAGCTCGGCGAGGCCTGGCCTGCCGAGCGCGCCGCCCTGGCCTGGATGCCCAAGCGTTACCTGCGGGTCAACACCCTCAAGTGCACCCGTGAAGAGCTGCAGGCCATTCTGGCCAAAGAGCATGTCACCACTATTCCCGTTGAGGGCGTGGATACCGCCCTGCAGGTCACCTCGGACGCCGCCCTGTTCCGCACCAAGGCCTTTGCCGATGGCTGCTTCGAGCAGCAGGATGCAGGCTCCCAGCTGGTGGCTGCCGCGCTGGAAGTGACGCCTGGCATGCGCGTCATAGACGCCTGCGCCGGCGCCGGCGGCAAGACGCTGCACATCGCCGCCATGATGAACGGCAAGGGCCGTCTGCTGGCGATGGATGTGGAAGAGTGGAAGCTGGAAAACCTCAAGCAGCGCGCCCGCCGCGCCGGTGCCCACAACGTGGAAACCCGCGTCATCGAGAGCAGCAAGACTGTCAAGCGCCTCAAAGGCACCGCCGATCGCGTGCTGCTGGACGTGCCCTGCTCGGGCTTGGGCGTGCTCAAGCGCAACCCGGATGCCAAGTGGCGCGACACCGCCGAGCGTCTGCCTGTTCTGGTCGCCCTGCAGGAAGAGATACTGCAGCGCTACAGCCAGATGGTGAAGGTCGGCGGTCTGCTGGTCTATGCAACCTGCTCCATCCTGCCCCAGGAGAACCGCCAGCAGGTGGACAAGTTCCTGGCTGCCAACGACAACTACCGTCTGCGGGATGACCACACCGTCAGCCCGTCCGCGACCGGTTTTGACGGCTTCTACATGGCGCGGATCGAACGCATCGCCTGATGCCAGCCGTGGAATAAAAAAAGGGGAGCCATTGGCTCCCCTTTTTGCATGATGCAGATGCGACCTTATTCGGCGGCAGCGTCATCCTGCTTGTGCTTGGCGGCCGTTTCCTTGATCAGGGTCTGCAGCTCGCCGGCCTGGAACATCTCGATCAGGATATCGCAGCCACCGACCAGCTCACCCTCGACCCACAGCTGCGGGAAGGTGGGCCAGTTGGCAAACTTCGGCAACTCGGCACGGATGTCCGGGTTTTGCAGTATGTCGACGTAAGCAAACGGCTCGCCACAGGACATCAGAGCCTGGGAGGCCTGGGCAGAGAAACCGCAGCTGGGTAGCTTGGGGGAACCCTTCATGTAAAGGATGATGGGATTGTCAGCCAGCTGCTGTTTGATCTTTTCAATAGTTTCCATAGGTGCCTCACTAGAGCGATTTCGGCGGCCATTCTACTGCAATCCGGGCAGACCACAAACTGACAAACCGTCCCGGATGCAAGAAGTGATGAATCAATACGCCGCAGCTTGATCCAAGTCATGGCGAGAATCAAGAGTTGTTAGCCCATCTTTGATGCTGGTACAATCGACGGGCTTTGGGCCGTTTGGCCCCATCATTTCAAGAACAATTCTTTTCAAAATAGAAAAGAGTACGCAATGTCTTGCAACCGTCGCCTTCGCACGGCCAGCCAATGGAGAGTAGAAAATGGCATTCGAACTTCCCGCTCTGCCCTATGCAATCAATGCTCTGGAACCGCACATCTCCCAGGAAACTCTGGAATACCACCACGGCAAGCACCACAACACCTATGTGGTCAACCTGAACAACCTGGTGCCGGGTACCGAGTTTGAAGGCAAGTCCCTGGAAGAGATCATCAAGACCTCCACTGGCGGCATCTTCAACAACGCCGCCCAGATCTGGAACCACACCTTCTACTGGCACTGCCTCTCCCCGAACGGCGGCAACGAGCCGACCGGCGCCCTGGCTGATGCCATCAACAAGGCGTTCGGCTCCTTTGCCGAGTTCAAGGATGCGTTCACCAAGTCTGCCATCGGCAACTTCGGTTCCAGCTGGACCTGGTTGGTGAAGAAAGCCGACGGCTCCCTGGCCATCGTCAACACCTCCAACGCCGGCTGCCCGCTGACCGAAGCCGGGACTACCCCGCTGCTGACCGTCGACCTGTGGGAGCACGCCTACTACATCGACTTCCGCAACCTGCGTCCCAAGTACATGGAAACCTTCTGGACTCTGGTCAACTGGGAATTCGTGGCCAAGAACCTGGCTGCCTGATAGCCGCTTCTTGCCAAAACGCCCCGCACTGCGGGGCGTTTTTTTATGGGCGGCATTCGCGGCACCAAGATGAAAAAGGCGCCCACAGGCGCCTTTGTTGCACAACCAGTGGCATCACTGATCGATTTCATCCAGGTATTCATCCAGATTGGTGTCGTCCACCTTCTCCTTCTGCTCCTGCTTGATCTCGGTCTGGCGACCCGTCACCTTGTTCTGGTTGTATTGCAGATAGAAGTCCTTGGTCAGGGCATAAGGATCGAGCGCGTTGTCGATGATCCGCTCCTGATCGATCAGCTTGGAACGCGTGCCCAAGCCATCCAGCGCCCAGTGCGTGATACGCAGCGGCAAGGTCAGCAGGGCATAGGGGAAGTAAATGGTGTCTATGGTGTCCCCCACCAGCTTGCGGGTCGTGGTCGGGCCGTAGACGGGCACCATCAGATAGGCGCCATCGCCGATGTCGGCGCGCCCCAGCACAGTATTGAGTTCCAGCTTGTTGCGCTCGAGCCCTGTGTGCCTGGCCACATCGAAGATCCCCAGCAGACCCAGGGTCGTGTTGAGGGTAAAGCGACCCAGGTTGGTCCCCGCCCCCTTCAGATCCCCCGTGATCAGGTGGTTGACCATGCTGCTCGGCTCGTTGAAGTTCTCGACCAGGTTCTCGATGCCGTCCTTCATCCCTTGCGGAATGTAGCGGGCATAGCCATGCACCACGGGGCGGGCCACATAGGGCTCAAGCACATCGTAGTTGACCGCCCACATGGCCCGGTTGGCCCCCTGGAACGGGTCACGGCCATCGCTGGCCGTGCTGGTCGCCTCTGGTCGACTCGGGGTCTCCTTGAGGTCAAGGCTTTCGGGACCCGGCTTGGGCGGGCCACCTGCACAGCCACCCAGCAACAAGGCCACCATCAATGCCCCTAAACGCACATACATATGGAAGTCCTAGCTTTTTATTGTGATTAATCTGAATTATAGGCAGCCCGGCCCCATCGAGGGGCCGGGCCAAAGGAGTATTAGAGGGCGTGATCGATGCGAATGTCAATCGGTGCTGACGGAATGGCGTCCGTCGGGATCGGAGCCGATACCCCTTCAAACGCCCCTTCCTTGTTCATGACGTTGCCACCGCGGGAGAGCCGCGCCTTGAACTGCAACTGCGGGTAGGCGGCGAGCTTGCTGCCCTCCATCATGGCATCGCCATCCCCCAGTGACAGGGTCAGCGGGAACTGGGGACCCGGGATGCGCTTGACCGCGATGGGCATGGGCGGACCGTTGGGGATCACCGCAAACACGAACAGATGGGCATCCTCCGGCAACTGGATGCCGGGAGCCAGGGTGACGTGCAGCGGGAACTCACCGGCCTTCACCTCCAGCACTTGGGCAGGCGCCTGGCTCTGTGCCTGTTCACTTTGGGTCGCCGGCACGCCTGGCGCCGCCATGCTACGCTGCTTCAGCTGCTGCTCGGCATAGTCGATGGAGCGCTCCACCATGGCGTAGCGGGTCGAGCCCTTCTCCATCAGCGGCAACATCTCGCGCCAGCGCAGCAGCGCCGTCTTGAAGTCCTCTTTTTGCAGCGCCATGAAGGCATAAACGGAACGCGCCTCTATGTTGGCCGGATCCAGCGCGATGGCGCTACGCAGCAGCTCATCGGCCTGGGCGTCATCTCCTGTCATCATCAGCGCCTGGGCATAGGGCACGGCCACCATGGCCTTCTGTGGTGCCAGCGCATAGGCCCGCTCCAGTGCCTCACGGGCCATCTCGGGATCATTGCCATCCAGCGACAGGCGACCCAGCAGCAGCCAGCCGCGGTAATCGTTCGGTTCGTCTTTCAGACGGGTGCGCAAACCCAGCATGAAGTCCATCAGATCCTGCTCGGTCACCTGGGCATCCCGCTCCACCAGGATGCGGTTGCTCAGCTCACCGAGCCGGCTGTTGGCATCCTGCCAGCGCTGGACTTCCCGCCAGGAACCGAGCTGGTAATAGAGTCCCAGACTCACCACCACCAGCACCAGCACACCCGGGATCCAGATCAGACTCTTGCCACCACGGGCGGTCTGCTCCACGTCGGGAATGTCGTCCAGCAGGCTGCGTTGCAGCTCGACCAGGGAGTCCGGCTCCTCCGCCAATATGCCCTGTTCACGCTCTTCGCCAATCTCCAGCAGACGCTGGCGATAGAGCTGCTTGTTGAGGGCCGATCGGCTGATGCTCTGCTTGCCCTCACCGCGCCACAGCGGCAGTACCAGCGCCAGACTCACCAGCACCAGCAGGGCCGCGATCACTATCCAAAATGCGGTCATTGTTTCTCTTCCTCTTTGAGCAGGGCAGTCAGACGACGCTGCTCCTCCGCGCTCAGGGCGCTATCCGTCGGCCTGGCTGCCGCGGGACGACGGCGGCTGCGCACCACCACAGTGACGACACCTATGACGATCACCAGCAGCGGGCCCAGCCAGAGGATCAGGGTCGACGCCATCAGCGGCGGGTTATACAGAATGAAGTTGCCGTAGCGGGCGACCATGTAGTCCACCACTTCCTGCTTCTCCTTGCCCTCGCGCACCATCTGGTAGGTTTTGTCGCGCAGATCCTTGGCCAGCCCGGCATTGGAATCGGCTATGTCCTGGTTCTGGCACTTGGGGCAACGCAGCTCCTTGGTCAGCTCGCGAAAGGTCTGCTCCTGGGCATCGTTGTCGAAGGTGTAGACATCGATGGCGGCCAGCGCCTGACCGGCGCCACCCAATCCTGCCAGCAACAGCAGGGATGCAATCAATACTCTCATCAGGCTCTCCCTCACTTCATGGCATCAAAGATGGGTTTGAGGGTCGATGCCCAGACTTCGGGGTTGACGTCCCCCACGTGGCGATAGCGGATGATGCCCTGGCTGTCGATGAAGAAGGTCTCGGGCGCGCCGTAGACCCCCAGATCCAACCCCAGCATGCCATCCGGATCATACAGGTTGATCTGGTAGGGATTGCCGAGCTCCGCCAGCCAGTTGATGGCCTTGGCGCGCTCATCCTTGTAGTTCATGCCGACTATGTAGATCCCCTGCCCCGCCAGCTGCTTGAGGTAGGTATGCTCCCCATAGCAGGTCGGGCACCAGGTGGCCCAGACGTTGAGCAGCATGGGGCGTCCCTTGAGGATGCTCCTGTCATGCTGCTTGTTCAGGTCATAAATGTCCTGCAGGGTGAACACCGGCACCTCCTTGCCCACCATCACGGATTCGAGCTTGGTGGGGTCTGAGTAGAGCCCGCGAAACAGGAAGACGGCCCCCAGCAGAAAGATGATGAAGGGGATCAGAAACAACCAGGTCTTCTTGCTCATGCCTTGGCCTCCTCGTCACGACGGCCGAAACGGTAACGCTTGTCCAGCATCGCCAGCACACCGCCGATGGCCATGAAGACGCCGCCAAACCAGATCCAGCGCACGAAGGGTTTGTAGTAGATCCGCACCGCCCAGGCACCGTTGTCGAGCTGCTCGCCGAGCGCAGCATAGAGATCCCGGGTGAAGCCTGCGTCTATGGCCGCTTCCGTCATCGGCATCCGGCTCACCTTGTACATGCGTTTCTCCGGCTTGAGCAGGGCTATCTGCTTGCCATCCTTGTGCACTTCCAGCACGCCCTTGAAGCCGTCGTAGTTGGGGCCGTTCTTCTCCTTGATGCCGGTGAAGACGAACTCGTAGTCGGCAAACTGGACGCGATCGCCGGCCTGCATGCGCAGATCCTTTTCGATGCTGTAGTTCTGGGTACAGGCGATGCCTATGATGCTGACCGCGAGCCCCACGTGGCCCAGGATCATGGCCCAGTGGCTGTTGCCAAGCCGACGCACGCCGACGGCAAAGCTGTGCTTGTGGGTGGCGCGCACCCAGGTCTCCTGCACGCTGGTAACTATGATCCAGGCCCCGAGGCCTATGCCGAGCGCGGCCCAGGGTTTGAACTCCTCGGCCAGCAGCAGCGGCAGCAGGAAGGCGGCGGCCAGGCTCAATACCAGCGCCAGGATCACCTTGCCTTTGAGCTCACCCAGATCCTGACGGCGCCAGCGGAACAGCGGGCCCATCCCCAGCAGCAGGGCAAACGGAATGATCAGCCAGCTGTAGATGTGGTTGAAGAAGGGGGTGCCGATGGAGATGCTGCCAAGCCCCAGCTCCTTGTGCACCAGCGGCAACAGGGTGCCGAGCAGCACGGTCAGCAGACCCGCCACCAGCATGATGTTGTTGCACAGCAACAGGGTCTCGCGGCTCCACAGCTCGTGCTTGCCGTGGCTCTTCACCTGGGAGCCCTTGAAGGCGAATAGCAAGAGCGAGCTGCCGATCACCGCCAGCAGGAAGCCCAGGATGAACAGGCCGCGGGTCGGGTCGGAGGCGAACGCATGCACCGAGACCAGCACGCCGGAGCGAACCAGGAAGGTGCCGAGCAGGCTCAGGGAGAAGGCAGAGAGCGCCAGCAGCACTGTCCAGGCCTTGAAGGTAGCTCGCTTCTCGCTCACCGCCAGCGAGTGCAGTAGGGCAGTGCCCGCCAGCCAGGGCATGAAGGAGGCGTTTTCCACCGGATCCCAGAACCACCAGCCACCCCAGCCAAGCTCGTAATAAGCCCACCAGGAGCCCAGCACGATACCGAGTGTCAGAAAGACCCAGGCCGCCATGGTCCAGGGACGGGACCAGCGCGCCCAGGTGGCATCGAGACGCCCCGTCATCAGGGAGGCGATGGCGAAGGCAAACGCCACCGAGAAGCCCACATAGCCCATGTAGAGCATGGGCGGGTGGAAGATGAGGCCGGGATCCTGCAACAGCGGATTGAGGTCGCGTCCATCCACCGGGAAGTAAGGCAGAGTACGAGTGAAAGGATCCGAGGTGAACAGCACGAAGGCGGTGAAACCGACCGAGATCAGCCCCAGCACGCCGAGTACCCGCGCCACCGCATCGAGCGGCAGGCTGCGGCTGAACAGGGCCACAGCCGCGGTCCAGCCACCCAGGGTCAGTACCCAGAGCAGCAGTGAGCCCTCATGAGCGCCCCAGACGGCGGAGATCCGATACGCCAGCGGCAACAGGGTATTGGAGTTGGTGGCCACATACTGCACGGTAAAGTCATTGTCGATGAAGGCCCAGGTCAGGCACAGGAAGGACAGCAGCAGCAGCAGGAACTGGGCATAGGCCAGCGGACGGGCCGCCGACATCATGCCGAGCCGCCCCCACTGGGCACCGAGCAAGGGATAGACGCCCAGCAGCAGGGCGGTGGCAAAGGCCAGGATCAGTGAAAACTGTCCTAATTCCGGGATCATGGCTGAACTCCTTTCAAATGAGCCGCAGCACGAACCTGTAAACCGGCTTGAAATGGTGAAAGCGGTGCGAATGCTGTCAGGATCATTGCTTGGCTCCCTTCAACTGCGCCTCGGTATATTCCGGCTTGAAATGCATGCCATTGGTGGCATCGGCCACTTCCGGCGGCATGTAGTTCTCATCGTGCTTGGCCAGCACCTCGAACGCCTCCACAGTAGTGGCGTTCTTGAGGGTACCCTGGGCCACTATGCCCTGCCCTTCGCGAAACAGGTCGGGCAGTATGCCGTCAAACTCGACGGTCACCAGATGGCCGCCGTTGTCCACCAGCTTGAAGGCCACCTTGAGGCTCTGCTGATCCCGCTGCACAGAACCCGGTACCACCAGGCCACCGATGCGCAAGCGCTGCCCCTCTTCCGGCTTGATCTTGTCCGGCCCCTTGCCCTCCACCAGCTCGCTCGGGGTGTAGAAGAGATCGATATTCTGGCTGAGGGCATAGAGCACTAGGCCTATCACTGCGGCGAGGCCAAGACTTATCGCCAATATGATGGTGAGGCGTTTCTTGCGTCTCGGGTTCATAGGGTGTTCTCCATCTGCTGGGCCGCCTTGCGGCGGGTCTCGCGGGCCTGCTTGCTACGCAATTCGCCGAGCAGGCTGCGGGTCTTCAACCGGGTGGAAATGACGATGCCGACCAGGCAGATCAGGGTCAGACCGAAGGAGAGCCAGACATAGAAGGCGTAGCCGCCCATCGCCATGAAGTCACTGAAAGAGGCAAAGTGCATGCTTACTTCTCCTGCTCTGCAATCTCTTTGACCCAGGGGCGATGCCACTCCCGCATCAAGAGCTCGTTGCGAAAACGCATCAGGGAGAGGGCCCCGAGGAAGGTGGCAAAGGCCAGTATCATGATGAGCAGCGGCCACAGCATCTCGGGGGAGATGGAGGGCTTGTCAAACTTGGTGATGCTGGCGCCCTGATGCAGGGTGTTCCACCACTCCACCGAGTAGTGAATGATGGGCAGGTTGATCACCCCCACCAACGCCAGAATGCCGGCGGCGCGACCGGCCAGCACCTTGTCGCTGAAGGCGTTGTAGAGCGCGATCACCCCCAGATAGAGGAACAGCAGAATAAGCTCGGAGGTGAGACGGGCATCCCATACCCACCAGGTGCCCCACATGGGTTTGCCCCAGGCGGCGCCGGTAAACAGCGCTATGAAGGTGAACACGGCACCGACCGGCGCAACGGCGGCCACCGTCATGTCAGCCATTCGCAGTTGCCACACCAGCCCGATGAAGGCGGCCACCGCCATGGTGGAATAAGCCCCCATGGAGAGGATGGCGGCCGGCACATGGATGTAGATGATCCGGAAGGAGTCACCCTGCTGATAATCAGCGGGTGCAAAAGCCAGGCCCCAGAGGGTGCCAATGATGAACGCCAGCAGGCTTGTCACGGCAAACCAGGGCAGCAAGGTCCCTGCCAGCTGATAGGCGCGCTCGGGTTTAGCGTAAGGGTGCAACCATTTCCACATAGCTCACAAAACCTTTCTGTTATTAATATAGTGGCGAGGCCTACCATACCCACTGCCGGAAAACATCACATCCCCCGAAAGCAATAAGCAGCCATCCTCTTGATCTATCTCAAGTATATTTTTTATAACAGCCCATCCCGAGCCGCCTTACCACAGCTTTCATCAGTTCACGCTGACCCGCAGCGCCGCCGAGACCGCCAAGGGGGTCAGGGTCAGCGCACCGGCCAGCATGGCCCCCAAAATCGCGAGCTGGCCCGAATAGGGCAGCCCCATGCCCGCCGCATCGATGGCGGACGTGGCAAAAATCAGTACCGGAATATAGAGCGGCAGGATCAGCAAGCTGAGCAGTACGCCCCCCTTGCGCAACCCGACCGTCAGGGCGACGCCGACCGCCCCGAGCAGGCTCAGCACGGGCGTCCCCAGCGCCAGGGTGGCGACCACCGCCAGATAGGTGTTCATGTCCAGCGACAACAGGATGGCGAGCAGCGGGGAGATCAGCAGCAGCGGCAGGCCGGTCAACAGCCAGTGAGCGATCACTTTGGCCAGCGCCAGCAAGCCCAGCGGATGAGGCATCAGCATCATCTGCTCCAGCGCACCGTCGCTGAAGTCATCGCGAAACAGCCGCTCCAGCGAGAGCATGGCCGCCAGCAGGGCCGCCACCCAGATGATGCCGGGGGCGATACGGGCCAGCAGCTTGGGCTCGGGGCCTATGCCAAGGGGAAACAAGGTGATGACGATGAGGAAGAACCAGAGCGGGTTGAGTATATCGGAGCGCTGGCGCAGGGCCATCAGCAACTCGCGATGAATAAGGTGGATTACGGCGCGCAACATCAAACTACTCCTGCAGCAAGGGCGTGAGGGAGAGGGTCTTCAACCGCCCTTCCATCAGAGTCATGTCCTGATGGGTGGTGAGGATCACCATGCCACCCCGCTCGGCATGGGCCAGGAACAGCCGCTCCAGCACCTTGACGCCCTGCTTGTCGATAGCGGTAAAGGGCTCATCCAGGATCCAGAGTGCCGGCTTGTCGCTGAGCCAGAGCCGGGCCAGTGCGACCCTGCGCTGTTGGCCGGCGGAGAGCTGCCCGGTGGGATAGTCCTCAAACCCGGCCAGGCCGACCTGGGCGAGCACCTGCCACAAATCTACCGTCCCTTGAGCCGGATGATGCAACTTTTGATAGAAGGTGAGATTTTCGAGCGGCGTCAGCGCCGCCTTGACGCCAGGCTGATGGCCCAGATAGAGCAGGTTGGCATGATATTCATCACGACAGCTGCGGATATTCTCGCCATTCCAGCACACCTCACCGGCAAATGGCTGCGACAGGCCGGTCAACAGCCGGAGCAGGCTGGTCTTCCCCACCCCGTTGGGGCCTTCAATTTGCACCAGATCGCCGGGAGCCACCGCAAAGGAGAGATGTTCAAACAGAGTGCGATCTTCACGCACGCAGCTCAGATTGTTAATTTGAAGCAGCATGAGGATGTAATCAGTGAAAAGAAGCGGCCTGCATATTAACACAGTATTGGAGAGCGTCTTTTCAAAGATGCCAACTATCAGCAGGATTTGTGGGGGAGATCCCGCCTTTTTGGCGCGCCGGACGGGTGAAAAAAATCAGGAAGGCGGGCGCCTTCCTGAGGATCTATGAGCGGCCTTTTCGCAATGAAATCAACAGTTCTGCCTCGGCCTTCGGCAATTCACATTCATTCATGACCTCGTCGAGGTCGGCGCCCAGCTCCACCATCTTGGCGGCACGGCTGTAAAGGCGGCGTTCCGGATCCTGCAGGGTCAGCTCCTGCTGGCGATCATTGACCTGCTGCATGGCCCCTTCAACGGACTGCAAACGCTGACCCATGCCGATGGCCCCCGTGTGCAGCTCCATCATCTGCTTGCGCAGACTCTCAAGCTGGCCTTGCAGTGTCTCCACCCTGGCCTCGGACTCTCGCTGGCCACGTCGGCTGCTGATCACCCCGTACAGGGCCAGCACCAACGCCAGCAAGGACACCCCCAAGGCGGCTATTTCAATCATCAACACATCATTTTCCTATCAGAGGGAACCAATATCTTCCCACTCTTCATCGGAGAGCAGCTTGTTCAGATCGACCAGGATCAGCAGCTGACCATCGCGGTTGCTGACGCCCTGAATGAACTTGGCACTCTCCTCGGTACCCACCGCAGGGGCGGCATCGATCTCAGAGGAGCGCAGATAGACCACCTCGGCCACGCTGTCGACCATGATGCCGATCACCTGCTTCTCCGCCTCGATGATGACGATGCGCGAGTTCTCGCTCACATCGCCGGAAGGCAGGCCGAAACGGGAGCGGGTATCGATGACAGTCACCACGTTGCCGCGCAGGTTGATGATGCCCAGCACATACTCGGGCGCACCTGGCACAGGGGCGATTTCGGTGTAGCGCAACACCTCCTGCACCTGCATCACGTTGATGCCATAGGTTTCATTTTCCAGCTGGAAGGTGACCCATTGCAGCACTTCATCTTCGGCCAGATTCTGTGCAATATTGCGCTTTTCTGTCATGTTTTTATTCCTTTTATGAAAACGTCTACTGGTAAAACTAGCAATAAAACAGCACAAGTGCAGAAGTTATCAGCGACCTTCTATGTTGACCCCACGCTCCAGCAACAGGAGCAATTCCCTGACGTGCAGCAGGGCACACATCTTCTCCTTGACCATGCCCGCCAGCCAGGGGCGCTTGCCCTCCTGGTGACGCCATTTGACCTGATCACGATGCAATAACTCTGTGCCCTTCAGATGATGGCAGGCGAGTCCCCAGGGAGATTCGCCCAGCATGATCAGATACTTGTAATCCGCTATGTCCAGATGCTGGCCCGGCATCACCCACTGCGCCGTGTCCACCACGTTCATCTTCTGCTCGCGGGAGGTCATGATGCCACGGTACCAATCCGGCTGACCGAACAGTGACGAGACCTCTCCCAGCTGATGGATACCGCCAAGCTCGGTCAGGGGCACCGCGAAGGTGACGCCGGCGACTTCGAAGAAGAGCGCCTGAAACTCCTTGCCGGTATCGATATTCTCCCAGGTCGATGGTGCGACTTCTGCCTGAGGGGCCAGTTCCACCGCCGTCTCTGTCATCACCAGCGCCGATGGCTCTGCCACCGCAGGGGCAGGCATCTCCTCCGGCCATACGGGTTCAACCGGCAGCAGGGCATCTTCGGCCTCGATCTGCAGCGGCTCGCTGATCACCTCTTCGTGGCTCAGGGCGTCCATCTCAAACTGCACCTGACCCACCTGGGCGAGCAGCTCGCTCAGTTGTTCGAGCCGCTCATCTGCCTCCAGATAAGGCTGCACCACCACCTCGGGCTGCACCTGAGGCTGACGTAGCAGCCGGACAACGGGCGCAGGTTCCGATTCCTCTGGCAGATCAGGCAACAGCGCCTCATCCAGCAACAGGGAGTGGAAGTAATCATCCATGGCCCTGACTTGGGTCGTGTCGCTCATGATGCCACCTCATGAGCACGTTGACGCTCCTGGGCATCAAGATAGTTGAGCAAGGTCTCATAGGCATAAGTGCCGCGACTGCTCGGCGAATAAATGGACGGGGGAATGTGGAGCAAGCTGGCATCCCGAAACTTGGTGTCTATGGGGATGACGGCGTTCCATACCGCATCGCCATGTTGATCCTTGATGGACTTCAGTGTCATCAGAGAGGCGCGGGTACGCTTGTCAAACATGGTGGGGATCACTGTGAAGCGGAACTTCTCCCGCTTGGATCGCTGCATGATCTCGAAGGTCTTCATCATCCGCTCCAACCCCTTGAGGGCCAGGAACTCGGTCTGAACCGGCACCAGGATCCGATCGCAGGCGGCCAGGGCGTTGACCATCATGACCCCAAGCACTGGCGGACAGTCGATGAGCACGTAGTCATACTGATCCTGAATGCGCAGCAGGGCACGCTTGATCACCAACCCCATGCCTTCACGGTTGCCCATCACCCGATCCAGAGTGGCCAGGGTAATGGAAGCCGGCAGCAGGTGGATGTTCTCAAACTTGGTTCGCAGCGTCAGTTTATTGACCAGCTCGGCCGTCGGTTTGACAGCCTGAAACAGCTCATAGAGGGTACCGTCCAGCCGATCCGAGTCAAAATCGAGATAAGAGGTCAGGGAAGCATGGGGATCGGTGTCAATCAATAGCACCCGCTGGCCGCGCTGAGCCAGGATACCGGCTAACGAGACCACTGTGGTGGTTTTACCGACCCCACCTTTTTGGTTGGCAACCGTCCAAACAATCACTGTATCAATCCTGCCTTGTTGTTATGCGTATGCCACCACCTGGCAGAGTGATCACCTTGACCTCGCCTGCCTCTACCGCCTGTTGCACTGCAGGAACCGGCTCCACCATCACAGGCTTGACGGGAGCGGGTGGCGCCCAGGCGAACTTGGAAATAGCGACCACCACCTTGCGATTCTGTAAGCGTCCCTGTTCGCTGTCATTCCCGGCAAAGGGAGAAAACTCCCCGTATGCCTCGTAGGCAAGCCGCTGTGGTACTATGCCCTTGGCGATGAGAGCTGTGAGCACAGCCTCGGCCCTTGCTGCTGACAGCGTCCAGTTGGAGCGAAAAATTTCATTATTTATCTGCTGGTTATCTGTGTAGCCCCGCACTCTCACATAGTTATCGACCGGTTTCAGAATACCTGAAAGCGTATTGAGCACAGGGTCGGCATTGGTGCTCATAAAGGCACTGCCGCTGCCAAACAAGAGACCCGAGCTCAACTCCACCGTCAACCAGTTATCATCCAGCGTGAGCTTGACCACACCGGCCTCGACCAGAGTGCCCATGCTCTCTTTCAGCTGCGTATCTATCTTCGCAAGCGTCATGCCATCTTGTTTGATGGGCACACCGGAGATGGGGGCGAGGGAGGGAGAAGGCGGCAGAGCACTCTCCAGCACTGAGGGGGCAGCCGATACCTCGTTGTTCAACAGCGACTTCCCCTGCCCTTCCAGCAGGCCATCACTGCGTGGCTGCATGACGTTGAACGCCTGGGTCATGCCGTCGATGACGGCGCGATATTTGTCTTTGTTGACCAGCGCCACCGAATAGAGCACCACAAACAGCGCAAAAATCAGCGTCATGTAGTCGGCGTAGGAAACCAGCCAGCGATCGAGATGTTCTCGACCTTGCAGATGCAAACGATAGCGCTTGCGCATGGCTACTCTCCTTTCAGATAAGCCTTCAACCGCCGCTCAACCTGCGGGCCATTCTCACCGTGGGCAATCGCCATCAAGCCTTCCAGCGTCATCTCCTGGAACAGGGCGTAATGATAATGAAAGGCGCGCAGACGGTTGGCAATCGGCAGATAAAAGAGGTTGGCAAAGCCGACCCCGTAAATGGTGGCAACAAACGCAACGGCAATGCCGGCGCCGAGGGCTGCCGGATCCTCCAGATGGAACATGGCCTGGATCAGACCCATCACGGCACCTATGATGCCGATGGTCGGACTGTATCCCCCCATGGCCTCGAAGACCCGGGCCGAGTGCTCGTTACGCTCCTGCTCGATGTCGATGTCCGCTTCCAACAACATGCGAATATCATCTATCGACACCCCATCCACTATCATGGTGAGCCCCTGACGGGTGAACTCGTCACTCTCCTGATCGGCCTGATTTTCCAGCGCCAGAAGGCCCTGCTGGCGGGCAAACACGGCCCATGCCTGCAAGCGTTCGGCCTGATTGACCAGATCCCAACCAGGGGGGAGCAACATCCAGCGCAGCTGCCTGATCGCCTCGAGCAGATATTTGCGCGGAGTCTGCAAAATGACGGCCCCCCAGGTGCCACCAACGACGATGACAAATGCAGGTCCGTCGAGCAGGGTGAGCAGGGTGCCGCCATGCCATAGCTGGGCAATGGCAATGGCTCCCAGAGCCAGGATCAGGCCAAACATGCCCATCTTTAGCGACCCAGCTCAACCAGAATACGTTGTGCTACCCGGTCCAGCGGCAGTGACTCAGTGGCGATGCCCGCCTTGGCGACAGCTTGCGGCATACCGTATACGACGCAAGAGGCTTCATCCTGGGCCCAGATGGTGGAGCCCTGCTCCTTGAGCAGACGCGCACCATCCCGACCATCCGCCCCCATGCCGGTCAATACGATGGCAAGCACCTTGTCGGCATAGGTTTTGGCTGCCGATGCGAAGGTGATATCCACGCACGGCTTGTAGTTGACCTTGTCATTGCCATCGACGATCCGGATGCGGGCACCGACTCCGCGCCCTTCCAGCAACATCTGTTTGCCACCTGGTGCCAGATAGGCGTGACCGGGTTTGAGTACATCACCATCCTCCGCTTCCTTGACTCCGATCTGGCACAGACCGTTGAGACGAGCGGCAAACGCGGCGGTAAAGGTTGCCGGCATGTGCTGGATCAGCAGAATGGGATGAGGGAAATCGCCCGGTAGTTTGGTCAGCACATTTTGCAGGGCCACAGGGCCACCGGTAGAGGTGCCGATAGCCACCAGCTGGTAGGTTTTCCCGCTGCGTTTAAACGCGGCAACCGGTACGACCCGTTGTGGCTCGACCTGACGATCGCCGGGACGTGACAACGAGCCGCCCAGTGGGCTGCGAGCGGCCGGTTCAGGGGCTTTTGGCCTGGCGGGCGCGGCCATCAGGAAGCGCTTGCGCGATATCTCCTTGACCCGCTGTTGCAACAAGCGAACGGCTTCGTCCTTGTCACGGGCTATGTCTTCGAACTTCTTGGGCAGGAAGTCGAGAGCGCCCGCATCCAGGGCATCGAGGGTGGCCTTGGCCCCTTCATGGGTCAGGGAGGAGAACATCAGGATCGGAGTGGGACACTTGGCCATGATCTCGCGCACGGCGCTGATGCCATCCATCACGGGCATCTCTATGTCCATGGTGATCACATCCGGCCGCAGAGCCAGCGCTTTGTCTACCGCTTCCCGTCCATTCTGGGCCGTATCGATCACCGTCAGCATAGGATCCTGATTGATGATCTCACTGACCCGGCGGCGGAAGAAGCTCGAGTCGTCGACAACTAATACCTTGACTGCCATTGTTATTTTTCTAACTCCTTGGGCCTGAGCTATCAATGTCTACGCGCATATGCTTTGAGCAGACTCGGCACATCCAGAATGAGTGCAATACCACCATCGCTGGTGATGGTGGCCCCGGCCATGCCAGGGGTTCCTTGCAGCAGGTTGTCCAGCGGCTTGATCACCACCTCTTCCTGGCCAATCAGATTATCCACGACAAAGCCTATCTGCTGAGTGCCAATCTGCACTATGACCACATGGCCCGTATCCTGCCGTGACTTCTTGTTTGTCCCTTTTACCAGCCACTTGTGCAGGTAGAAGAGCGGGATGGCCTTGTCGCGCACTATGATGGTGAGCTGACCGTCCACCATGTTGGCCTTCTTGAGGTCCAGATGGAAAATCTCGTTCACACACCCCAGCGGCAAGGCAAATGTCTGCTCGCCCACTTCCACCATCAGCGTTGGCAAGATGGCCAGGGTCAAGGGCACCTTGATCTCGAGGCGAGTGCCCTTACCCCAGGTAGAGTCGATATGCACAGAGCCATTGAGGCTCACTATGCTGGTCTTCACCACATCCATGCCGACACCGCGACCGGAGATATCGGAAATCTCGGACTTGGTCGAGAAACCGGGAGCAAAAATCAGGTTATAGGCATCGCTGTCGCTCATGCGCGCCGCCGTGTCTGCATCCAATACGCCACGATTGATGGCGATGGACTTGAGCTTCTCCGGATCCATGCCGGCGCCATCGTCTTCGATACAAAGCAGAATGTGGTCACCCTGCTGGGAAGCGCTCAGGGTAATGGTGCCCTGCCGCGGCTTGCCTGCTTTTTCCCGCACATCCGGCATCTCGACACCGTGGTCACAGGAGTTGCGCACCAGGTGAACCAGCGGATCGGCCAGGGCCTCGACCAGGTTCTTGTCCAGATCTGTCTCTTCCCCGACCATCACCAGCTCAATATCTTTCTTGAGGGTGCGGGCCAGATCGCGCACGACCCGGGGGAAGCGGCCGAATACTTTCTTGATGGGCTGCATGCGCGTCTTCATCACGGCGCCTTGCAGATCTGCGGTCACCACATCCAGATTGGCAACCGCTTTTGACATGTCTTCATCGTTGCTGGCGATCCCCAGGCTCACCAGACGATTCCGTACCAGCACCAATTCCCCCACCATGTTCATGATGACGTCCAGCGTCTTGGTATCCACCCGCACAGTGGTATCGCTTTGCACCGCATTCTCTGCTGGTGCAGCGGCTTGCTTGACGGGGGTTGGTGCCGGTTTGGCGGCAGCAACAGGCGCGGCTGCCGGTTTGGGTGCAGGAGCAGGCGTTGGCTTGGCAACGGGGGCCGGCGCCACAGGGGCTGCTGGCACCGGCGTGGCGACTGTAGAAGCAACAGGGGGCGTGATGCTGGTTTTTGGCCCTTGACCACGACCATGCAACTCATCGAGCAGGCGCTCGAACTCATCATCATCGATCAGTTCATCGACTTCTTTTTGTACCGACTTCAACGGATTGGTCTCAGGTGCGCCGCTATGCTGACCCTGACCATGCAACTGGTCGAGCAAGGCTTCAAACTCGTCGTCTGTGATATCCCCCGTACCTGTCAGCACTGGGCTCGCAACCGGAGTCGGGGCTCCGCCGACGCCATGCAGTTCATCGAGCAAGCGCTCGAACTCATCGGCCGAGATCTCATCGATGGAGCCGCCACCATTGACGGCAACGGGTTCGGCAACCGCTTCAGGCTCAGAAGCCGCGATCACCTCGTCAGCAGATGCCGCAGCCTCAGCGGGCGCACTATTGCCCGCCGAGGCGGTCAACAACTGCTCCTCGCCTTCTGGTTTGCAGAGCTCATGCAGGTCATGCAGAATTTCAGCGGAGGCTGGGCTAGGCGGTTCGCGATTTTGCACCTGGGCAAACATCACATTGATGGCATCCAGCGCCTGCAAAATGACATCCATCAATTCGGCCGTGACGGTTCGCTTGCCATTGCGCAAGATATCGAACACGTTTTCGGCACCGTGACAAACGTCTACCAACTCACCCAGAGAGAGAAAACCGGCACCGCCTTTGACGGTATGGAAGCCGCGAAATATGGCATTCAACAGATTCTTGTCATCGGGTCGCTTTTCCAAGTCGACCAGTTGTTCGGACAACTGTTCCAATATTTCGGATGCTTCGACCAAAAAGTCTTGCAGTATGTCTTCATCAACTTCGAAGGCCATGCGTCACTCCATTAAAATCCCAGGCTAGACAGCAGATCGTCCACATCATCCTGACCATTGACCACATCGGAACGAGTCTCAGGGTTCATGATGGGGCCTTCAGCTTCAATCCCGCTTACAGGAAGGCTGCGAGATGAATGCTCAACAGATGCCTCACCAAACATAGTCAGCATTTCTATTAATTTAGTTTCAACTTCCTGAACCAACTTGATGACCTTGCGGATCATCTGGCCGGTCAAATCCTGAAAATCTTGCGCCATCAGGATCTCTGTCAGCAGTTGCCGTAATTTATCGGCATCAGATTCAGAAGCCTTAATAAAATCATCCAGTTGGTGACACAAAGACTTAAATTGCCCGACATTCATCTCCCTGCTCATCAGGGCATTCCAGTTGGGCATAACCAGCTGAATGTTGTCATTGAGCCGGTCGGCAATCGGCAAACTGGCCTCCACCGCATCCATGGTGCGGTTGGCTGCCTTGTCTGTCATGTCGATGACGTAGCTGAGACGTTCCCGGGCATCGGGAATTTCATGGGTTGCCAGGTCGGGGATCCGGGAATCCAGCCGGAAATCTTGTAAGGAGCTGTGCAGTTGTCGGGTCAGCTGACCCACTTTGTCAAACAGAGCAGCCGCATTGGGAGCACATGCATCTGCGATGATAGTATCGGCCTGTTCAAATTCGCCTTGCTCAAGATGGGCAACAAGCATCCTTGCCTGATCGAGCGAAATCATTGCACTCGTTTTGGCCTTCATCCCTGCTGCTCCTTAGCCGATTCGTTCAAAGATTTTGTCGAGTTTCTCTTTGAGCGTTGCAGCGGTGAAAGGCTTGACGATATAGCCATTGACGCCCGCCTGGGCGGCTTCAATGATCTGTTCGCGCTTGGCTTCGGCCGTTACCATCAGTACCGGCAAATGCTTGAGCTTGTCATCGACACGAATAGCCTTGAGCAAGTCAATGCCTTGCATACCGGGCATGTTCCAGTCGGTGACGACAAACTGAAAATCACCATTTTTCAACATTGGCAAGGCCGTGTTGCCATCATCTGCTTCGTGGGTATTGTTAAATCCCAGGTCACGCAGCAAGTTCTTGATAATCCGGCGCATCGTTGAAAAATCGTCAACAATGAGGATTTTCATGTTCTTGTCCAAAATTCCCTCCTAAATAGCCGCCATAGCGGCTCACTTACATGATGCAGATCGCAGGTTTTGTTTTGCGGATTATGCCTTAGAGTTTTGTTTCAGTGTAGCCAGTACAAACACTTATACATGCCAATCTCTTAAACGAGCGCGTAATCTGTGCATGGCCTGACTGTGTATCTGGCTCACGCGAGACTCGCTGACATTCAATACCTCGCCTATTTCACGCAAGTTCAGTTCTTCATCGTAGTAAAGGGAGAGGACCAGCGCTTCCCGTTCCGGCAGACGGCCTATGTGTTCGGCCAGGGCGCCTTGAAAACGCTCGGCCGCCAGCTCGTCAAACCCGCTGTTGCCTGCGGCATCGTCGGGATGGCCTATCACATCCTCGCTGACCCCCAGATCCTCGATACCGATGATCTTGCCGCAGGAGACATCCTGCAGCATGGCGTGATACTCGCCGAGGCTGACCCCCATCTGGGCGGCTACCTCGGTATCACGGGCATCACGACCGTGCGCTTGTTCAACATTTTCGATGGCTTCGGCGATGGAGCGGCTGTTGCGGTGCACCGAGCGTGGCACCCAGTCCCCCCGCCGTATCTCGTCGAGCATGGAGCCGCGGATGCGGATCCCGGCATAGGTTTCAAAGCTGGCGCCCTTGCTGCCGTCAAAGTTGCGGGAAGCTTCGAGCAGCCCAATCATACCTGCCTGGATCAGGTCATCCAGCAAGACACTGCTTGGCAGGCGAGCCAACAAATGCTGGGCAATCCGTTTCACCAGCGGAGCATGACGCTCGACCAGCACATAGGAATCCTGATGACGCAAGTACGCTTGGGCTTTATTCACGGGAACCTTCCTGTGCTATGACCGGCCTTTGCAGCAAATTTTCCAGGAAAAATTCGAGATGACCGCCGGGTTGGTTAGGAATGGGCCAGCTTGCCGCCTTGTTGGCGAGGGCGCGAAACGCCAGTGCCGCAGGCGACTTGGGGAAGGCTTCGACAATCAGCTTCTGCTTGCGCACGGCGGCGCGCAGGTTGGTGTCGTAAGGTACGCACGCCACCAGCTCCAGCGAGGTATCCAGAAAGCGGTCCGTGACCCGGGTCAGCTTGGCGTAGAGCTCCTGCCCCTCGCGCAGGCTGCGCACCATGTTGGCCACCACCTTGAAGCGAAACACGCCGTGATCCTTGGAGAGGATCTTGATCAGCGCGTAGGCATCCGTGATGGAGGTCGGCTCATCGCACACCACTATCATGATGTCCTGAGCGGCACGGGTGAAGCTCAGCACCATGTCGGAGATCCCCGCCGCCGTATCCACCAGCAGTATGTCGACCTGGGTCTTCATCTCACTGAAGGCGCGGATCAGTTCGGCATGCTGCACCGGAGAGAGCTCGACCATGGACTGGGTGCCCGATGTGGCCGGCACTATCATCATGCCGTACGGGCCCTCGACTATGATGTCGTCTATGGTGCACTCGCCAGCCAGGACATGGGAGAGGTTGCGGTGTACCCGCAGCCCCAGCATGACGTCAACGTTAGCAAGGCCAAGGTCGGCGTCCAGCACCATCACCCGTTTGCCTTGTGCGGCCATGGCACCAGCCACGTTCAGGGTCACGTTGGTCTTGCCCACACCACCCTTGCCACCGGAAACGGCGATCACTTTTACTCGATTGTTTTGACGCATTTTGCGCAGACCACTCGCCTGATCCATATACATGTTACTCATAAAACTCCGAATCTTCGGCCTCGCCAAAGCCTGCACCCCAGAAATAGGGTTCTTCTGTTTCCCGCTCCAGCGAGCCCATGGCAGCTCCGACGAGCTGCGCCGCATTGGCAACTTGAATATCTTCCGGAACCCTTTGTCCATCAGTGATATAGCTGATGGGCAGTGCATTCTGGATACACACGTTAATCACTTCGCCCAGATTCAGACTCTCATCCAATTTGGTAAGTATGCAGCCGCTTAATGGAATACGCCGGAAATGGTCTACCGCCTCCTGCATCACCCGACGCTGGGAAGTGGCGGACATCACCAGGTAGCTGCGGATGCGTACCTTGGCATTCTTGACCAGGGTATCGAGCTGCTCGGTCAGACGGATATCCCGCTGCCCCACCCCGGCGGTATCGATCAGTACCAGCCGACGATGGCGGAACTGATAGAGCGCAGTGGCCAGCTCCTCGGCATCCCTCACCTGCCGTACCGGGCAGCCCATGATGCGACCATAGGTCTGCAACTGCTCATGGGCGCCGATCCGGTAGTTGTCCGTGGTGATAAGCGCCACCTGCTCGGCGCCATACTTCATGGCAAACCGCGCCGCCAGCTTGGCGATGGTGGTGGTCTTGCCCACCCCGGTCGGTCCGAGCAGGGCAACCGCCCCACCCTGACGTAAAATATCGTCTTCACTGATCTTGAGCTGGGCGGTCAGCACCTCGGCCAGCTGGGCTATGGCCTGATGGATGGACATGTCCTCGGGGATGAGGCCAGCCAGCTGATCGGCAAACGCATCGTCAAAGCCTATCTTCTTGAGCTCCTTGATGAGCAGGGCACGCATCGGCTCGCGACGTTCCACCTCCTGCCACATCAGCCCGGAGATCTGGTGCTCCAGCAACTTGCGGATGCTGGCCATCTCCTTGCGCATCCCTTCCATCTCGGGATCCCGCTGTGCGGGTTGGGAAGCGCGGCCGGGAGCAGCCGCCCTGGCCTTCGGCTTGGCGGGCTCGGGAGCCGCTCCCCACTGGCCCTGTTCGGCCAGCGTGCGGGGAGCTGAACCGGCGGCGGCAATGGGTGCCGCCCCCTTGAGACCGGCCGGATTGGCCGGGTTCAACTTCTGCTGGCGCGCCAGCAGGGCGGCCAGGGTATCGGCATAGTGTTCGTTCTGTTCCTGGGCCTGGGTGGGCGCAGGACGGGTCATCTGCCGTCCGGCAGACGAGATATTGACGCTCTCATCGTTCAACTGACGGCGAACCGGCGCATCTTTGGGTCCCGGGACCTGGGATTGATAATCGACAGCGGCGACTATCTCCACCCCACCAGTGACCTTCTTGTTGGACATGATGACGGCGTCGGGCCCGAGAGTCTCCTTGACCTCGGCCAGAGCCGTTCGCATGTCCTTGGCAAAAAACCGCTTAATCTTCACCCGTCATCTCCGCTAACTAGTTCTGTCCTACCGCACTGACGATGCGGATTTGCTTGTCATCAGGCACTTCCTGATAAGACAGAACGCGTAATCCAGGAATGGCATTCTTGACAAATTTCGCCAGGGTATTGCGCAGTATCCCTGATGTCAGAAGCACGGCCGGTTGGCCTTCCAGTTCTTGTCGTTGAGTGGCTTCCACCAGCGAGCGTTGCATCCGCTCCGCCAGGCCCGGCTCTATGCCGGCGCCATCACCACCCCCTGCCTGCAGGGATTGATGCAATATACGTTCCAATTCTGGTGCCAAGGTGATCACCGGCAGCTCTGGATCCGGGCCGGCAATCTCCTGCACTATCAGGCGACGCAGGGCGATACGGCAGGCTGCCGTCAGCACTTCCGGATCCGGACTGCGCGGGGCGTATTCCACCAGGGTCTGCAGGATAGTGCGCATATCGCGGATTGGCACGCCTTCATTGAGCAAATTCTGCAATACCTTCACCAGGTTACCCATGCTGATGACTTCAGGAACCAGTCCTTCCACCAGCTTGTTCTGATGCTTCCCTATCATGTCGAGCAGCTGTTGCACCTCGTCATGGCCCAGCAGCAGGGCCGCATGGTTGGAGAGGATCTGGCTCAGATGAGTGGCCACCACTGTGGCGGTATCCACCACCGTATAGCCGAGGGTCTGGGCCTGGGAGACCTGCTCCTTGGCGACCCACACGGCTTCCAGCCCGAAGGCGGGATCCCGGGTGGCGATACCCTGGATCTGGCCGAACACCTGACCCGGATTGATGGCCATTTCCTTATCATGGTAAACATTGGCCTCGCCGGTACTGACTCCCATCAAGGTGATGCGATATTGGTTGGGCGCGAGATCCAGGTTGTCGCGAATGTGCACGGCCGGCACCAGAAAGCCCAGCTCCTGGGAGAGTTTCTTGCGCACCCCCTTGATCCGGTTGAGCAGCTCCCCGCCCTGATTGCGATCCACCAGCGGGATGAGCTGATAGCCCACCTCCAGCCCTATGATGTCCACCGGCATCACGTCGTCCCAGCTCAGCTCTTTCTGCTCATGGGGTTGGTCGGTCGTGGCGGGCATCAGTTCGCCCTTGGCAGCCTTGGCAGCGGCCCGCTTCTCGCGGCGCAGCAGCCACCAGGCACCGGCAGCCGAGAGAATCCCCAGGCTCAGGAAGGCAAAGTGCGGCATGCCGGGTACCAGCCCCATCATCAGCAGTATGCCGGCCGAGATGATCAGCGCCTTGGGGTTGTCAAACAACTGACCCAGCACGGCCGTGCCCATGTCCTGATCCGTGTTCTGCCGGGTCACTATGATGGCCGCGGCAATGGAGAGCAGCAGGGAGGGGATCTGGGCCACCAGACCGTCACCTATGGCCAGCAGGGTATAGATCTGGGCTGACTCACTGAAGGTCAGCTGGTGCTGCATCATGCCGATGATGAAGCCACCTATGATGTTGATGAAGAGGATCATGATGCCGGCGACGGCATCACCCTTCACGAATTTGGAGGCACCGTCCATGGAGCCGTAGAAGTCGGCTTCCTGGGTCACGTCCAGGCGGCGCTTCTTCGCCTCTTCCTGGTTGATAAGCCCGGCGTTCAAATCGGCATCTATGGCCATCTGTTTGCCTGGCATGGCATCCAGAGTAAAGCGGGCGCTCACCTCGGCGATCCGCCCGGCACCCTTGGTGATCACCACGAAGTTGATGATCATCAGGATCGTAAAGACGATGATGCCGACGGCATAGTTGCCGCCGATCACCACGTTGCCGAACGCCTCGATCACATGGCCGGCCGCCGCACTGCCGTTGTGGCCTTCCAGCAAGACCACCCGGGTTGACGCCACGTTGAGCGCCAGACGCAGCAAGGTGGCGAGCAGCAAGACGGTTGGAAAGGCGGCAAATTCCAGCGGCCGTCGGGTATAGACGGCAACCAGCAGCACCACTATGGAGAGCGCGATATTGAAGGAGAAGAGTACATCCAGCATCAGCGGCGGTATGGGCAACACGACCATACCCAGAGACGCCAGCACCAGCAGCGGTGTCCCCACCCCCTTGGTCAGCAATCCCCTGTGCTCTTTCAATCGGCCCAATGATGCCTGGAATTTCATCTTTTTTCTCAATCTCAAACCGCTGGTGCAAGATTAAAGCAAACATCAAGCCAACAATTCAATGCATTGATTTTAAATGATTTTATTTTGACTGTGTCAGAAGTTTGTCATTTGCGAAATTCAGGCGGAATGGGCAGATCCTTGGCGAGCGGATTGGGGCGCCGGCCACGGCCACGGCGGAACTTCTTGAGCTGATACACATAGGCCAGCACCTGAGCCACTGCGGCAAACAGCCCTTCCGGTATCTCGTGACCTATCTCGGTGGAGTGAAAGATGGCGCGGGTGAGCCCGGGAGAAGGCATGATGGGGATCTCGTACTCCCTTGCTATCTCCCGGATCTTCATCGCGATCTCATCAGTGCCCTTGGCTACGACCTTGGGCGCGGCCCCCGGCTTGGCGGTGTCGTATTTGAGCGCCACCGAGTAGTGGGTCGGGTTGGTGATGACCACGTCAGCCTTGGGCACATCCCCCATCATGCGGCGCATCGCCATCTCCATCTGCAAGCGGCGGATCCGCCCCTTCACCTCGGGCTTGCCCTCGCTGTCCTTGAACTCGTCCTTGACCTCCTGCTTGGTCATCTTGAGCTGGCGCATGTGGTTCCACTGCTGGAACGGCACGTCTATGGCCACTATGGGGATGAGGGCGCAACAGAGGATGATCAGCATCCACAGCAGCAGATCCAGCGCATCTATGATGCCACCCGGGTAGCCCTCGAGGGAGAGGTTGAGCAGGTGGTTGAACTGGCTCGACAGCATCCACCAGGCAAACAGGGTGATGAACACCACCTTGGCGATGGACTTGATCAGCTCGACCAGGGATTGTACCCCGAACATCCTCTTAAGACCATTCAAGGGGCTCAGCTTGCTCCACTTGGGCAGCATGGCCTCGGAGGAGAAGTTCATGCCCCCCATCAGGGTGTTGCCGACGAAGGCAGCGATGGCCACCAGCATGAACAGCAGGCCGAGCGGATGCAGCAGCTCCCTCAACAGGGCGGGCACCATGGCCCCCATGGCATTGGGATCGAAGGCTTGATCCCGATCGAGCGTGAAACCCATGGTGAGGATCTTGACCATGGCGCCGGCCAGACTCTCCTTGACCATCAAGAGACCAAAGACGGCCGCCAGCAGGACGCTGGCGGTACCCAGCTCCTTGGAACGTGCAATCTGCCCTTTTGCCCGGGCCTGTTGCAGTCGTTTGCCCGTGGGTTGTTCGGTACGTTCCTGATCGGTATCAGCCATGCTGCCGACCTCCGACACGCGGGAGCTTGCTCAGTTGTGCTCGCCCCCGGAAGGCATCGAGTCGTTCGCTACCCAGTTGCACGCAATCAGCCATTCTGGCCACCGAAGCACTGGACGTTGATGAGCTCGCAACTGGTCTCCTGCACCCGCTCCCACATGGAGTCGAAGTGGCCGAGGAAGCCGCCTATGGTGAGCCAGAGGATGAGCAGACCGGACATCATGCTGACCGCGAAGCCTATGCTGAAGATGTTGAGCTGGGGCGCCGCCCGCGTCATGACCCCGAACGCAAAGTTGATGAGCAGCAGCGCGACTATGGCCGACAGCGCCATCACCAGCGAGGCCTGGTACATGACCCCCAGGAATCCGACCAGACTGCGGATGGCGGGCAGGGTGAGCCCGGCATCTGAGACCGGCAAGGTATCAAAGCTCAGCACCACCATGCGCAGCATGATGAGGTGGCCATCCACCGCCAGAAACACCAGGGTCGCCAGCATCAGATAGAACTGGCCCACCACGGGGGCCGACTGGCCGTTCATGGGATCCACCAGGGTGGCAAAGCCCAGACTGGTCTGCATGGCGATGACCTGACCGGCCATCACGAAGCTCTCCATCAGAAACTGGGTCATGAGGCCAAGCGCTATGCCGATGAGCAACTGCTGGGCCAACACCAGAAAACTGCCGACGGAGAACAGCTCTATCTTGGGCATGGGAGGCAACAGGGGGGCGATCATGAAGGTCAGCGCCAGCGCCAACCCGATACGGATACGGGCCGGCGTCAGGCGACTGCCAAACACCGCCATCACCATCAACAGGCCGCTCACCCGCGCCAACGGCCAGAGGATGGAAGACAACCACTCCATGATGAGAGCGGTCGTGTAGGTCATCTCACCACCCCGGGGGTGGCGTGAGATGCCGCCATCAGCGGGCCGTCAGGGGACGTCCCAGAGGCTTGCCGGGCATGGCTCATCCCACCACCTCGGGAATCTGGCTCACCATCAGCAGGAAGAAGTCCATCAGACTCTGCAAGCCCCAGTGCGCGCCCGCCCCCAGCGCAAACAGGGTGACGATGAGACGGGGCAGGAAGCTCAGGGTCTGTTCGTTGATGGAGGTGGCGGCCTGAAAGATGGCCACCAGCAGGCCGACGCACAGGCTCGGCAGGATCACGGCGCACACCATGACGGTCACCAGCCAGAGTGCCTCGCGAAAGACGTCGATAAAGGTTTCCGGACTCATGCCATTCGCTCCTTGCGTTTGTCCGCCTTAACCACCGGCACCCAGCCCGAAGCTGTTGGCGAGGGATCCCAGGATCAGGTTCCAGCCATCCACCATGACGAACAGCATCAGCTTGAACGGCAGTGATACCAGCATAGGCGACAGCATCATCATCCCCATGGCCATCAGGATACTGGCCACCACCAGGTCTATCACCAGGAAGGGCAGAAACAGCATGAAACCTATCTGGAAGGCGGTCTTCAGCTCGCTGGTGACGAACGCCGGGATCAACACCCGCAACGGCACCTCGGCGGGCTTGTCCACCTGCACGTTGGCTATCTCCATGAAGGTGTTGAGATCCTTGATCCGGGTCTGGGCCAGCATGAATTGATGGATGGGCAGCTCGGCCTTCTCCAGCGCCTCCTTGGCCTGGATCGTCTCGGCCAGATAGGGCTGCAGCGCCTCGTTGTTGATGCGATCCAGCACGGGCGACATGATGAAGAACGACATGAAAAGCGCAATGCCGACCAACACCTGGTTGGAGGGGCTCTGCTGCAGACCTATAGCCTGGCGCAGTATGCCCAGCACTATGATGATGCGGGTAAACGAGGTCATCATGATGACCATGGCCGGCAAGAAGGAGAGCGCCGTCATCAGCGCCAGCACTTGCAGGGTCAGGCTGTATTCCTGACTGCCGTCCGCCATGGTCTTGATGGTCACAGCCGACATGCCATCCTGGGCCAGTGCCAGCGGTGACAACAGGAGCAGGGATGCCAACAGGCCGACCAGCAGCCCAAGCTGTGACCATAAGCGGTTAGGTTTTTTCATGCTTGCCCATCAATTTGCCAAGCTGCTGGGAAAACGCCTGGGGCTGGCTCTCGTCCAGCGGCTCCTCCAGGCGATAGAGGAAGTTGACCTGCTGCGGCGTCACCCCGATCAGCAGTTGCTGCTCACCCACCTTGACCACCAGCAGCTTCTCCTTGTAACCCACCGGCAGGCTGGCGATGACCCGCATCTGGCCGCCGCCCATGGCGGTGGCTATCTTGCTCTTCTTGAGCAGAAAGCCCAGCACCAGGATGAGGCCTATGACCATCAGACTGGAGAGCAGCCAGGAGGTGAGGCTGGGGGGATTGGCCCCCGCACCGGGATTGGCCAGTGCCGGGAGGGACAACAGCAGTAACGGGAACGTGCGGATCATGTGATTTTGTTGATCCTTTCGGCCTGATTGATGATGAGACCAGTCAACGCAATGATTCTGGTCATTTGAGTTTCTTGATCCTTTCAATCTGACTGATGACATCGGTCAGACGGATACCGAACTTGTCGTTTACCACCACCACCTCGCCGTGGGCGATCAGGGTGCCGTTGACCAGCACGTCCAGCGGCTCGCCCGCCACCCGATCCAGCTCCACCACCGAACCCTGGTTCAGCTGCAGCAGGTTGCGGATGCTGATCTGGCTGCGGCCCACTTCCATGGCGATGGTGACCGGGATGTCGAGTATGGTGTCGAGCTTGCGCCGCTCCTCGGCACTGATGGGGGCGTCATCGGTCAGCTCCTCGAGGGGAGCCGGCTTGGCTTCGGCAATCACCTGCTCTTCCAGGGCGGCTGCCCAGGCGTCCGCCATCAGATCCTCTTCATCAGTTCCGCTCATCTTGCTTCCTTATGCTGCTTCGTGACCGTCTGTCGTGACAGGCAGTCCATGTTATCGCTGTTGATCTTCGATGCTGCGCTCGAGCTCTTCCAGCTCGGCCTCACCATCGATGCGTATGCCGCCCCGGGTCACCAGATGCATCTCTGTCTTGACCCCTTCCGGGCGTTTGAGTTTGTCGGTAATCTTGAGCGCCACATTCTCCTTGGTCCGCCCCATCTTGGCGTGGAAGGTGGGCAAATCTTCCACATAGACCAACAGGTTCTCCGGCATCTCCACCGGTATGATGTCACCGGGTCGCAGCTCCATCAGCTCGCGCAGGGTCAGATCCGTTTCCAGCAGCTTGGCTCTGATCTCGACCTTGACGTCCATGATCTCGTCACGCAGCGCCTTGCTCCAGCGCACGTCCGTATCACCCTTGTCGCTCTGCACACCGGCATCCAGCAGCTCGCGAATCGGCTCCAGCATGGAGTAAGGCATGGCCACGTGGAAATCCCCGCCGCCGCCATCGAGCTCGATGTGGAACGAGCTCACGACGATCACCTCGGTGGGGCTGACGATGTTGGCCATGGCCGGGTTCACCTCGGAGTCGAGGTATTCGAAGCCCACATCCATAACCGGCGCCCAGGCATCCTTGTAATCCTCGAACACCAGCTTGAGCAGCATCTGTATGATGCGCCGCTCGGTGGGGGTGAACTCGCGCCCCTCGATCTTGGCGTGATAGCGGCCATCGCCGCCGAAGAAGTTCTCCACCAGGATAAACACCAGGCGGGCTTCCATGGTGATGAGCGCCGTGCCCTTGAGCGGACGGAAACGCACCATGTTCAGGCTGGTCGGCACGAACAGGGTATGGACGTACTCGCCAAACTTGAGCATCTGCACGCCGTTGATGGAGACCTCGGCGGTGCGGCGCATCATGTTGAACAGGCTGATCCGCATGTGGCGGGCAAAGCGCTCGTTCACCAGCTCCAGGGTCGGCATGCGACCACGGACGATGCGGTCCTGGGAGGAGAAGTCAAACTGGGCGACGCCGGGATCTCCCGCCGCGCCTATCTCTTCCTCTTCGACATCATCGACACCGTGCAAGAGGGCATCAATTTCGTCCTGACTTAACAGATCGCTCACGCATCACCCTTATTGCATTACAAAGCCGGTAAACAGCACTTGTTCGATAACGGGGGAAGAGACCAGGTCATTGAGCACCCGACGGCACTCTTCCAGTGAATCCTTGCGCAGCTTCTCCTTGCCTTCGAAGGTCATCAGCTGCTCGCTGGTAGCGGCACTGAAGACCCGCAGCAGAGTGCCTTCGATCAGGGGGACATTCTGCTTGGCCAGGGTCTCGTCGGCGGCGCCACGCACCATCAGCTGGATCTTGATCTGCACCAGTCGATCCCGCTGGCCACCCGAGACGTTGAACACGAAGGGACGAGGCATGCCCACGTAGAGCGAGGGCTGGGCTGCCTCCTCCTTGGGCTTGGCATCCTTCCCTTCCGCCGAGGCTTCGGCCGCCGGCTTGTCGCCGCCGGACAGCATCAGCCAGGCACCGGCACCACCGCCACCCAGCACAATCACGGCCAGGGCGACTACCATGATCAGCTTCTTTTTCTTGCCTGCCGCCGGGTCTTTCAGCGTCAGTTCGTTATCATCTGCCATCCCTTGTCCACCCTAGTCTCAAACTTGTTCGATATCATAAACTTACTCAGGCTGGCATCAAGCATAGAAATCAATTCCGCTGTCGTTTGTCGATTCCGTCAGCAAACGACTGCCTGCGGCCGTGACCTCTGCCTCAGTTTGGCCTGTTTCGGCAAAAGTTCCGCTCTCTTTTTGACCTTGCTGGCCCTGTCCGGCAAAGGCCGACTGACCCTGTGACTGTTGCTGCGGCTGCTGTTGCACCAGGGTCTGACCGAGCTGGATGCCCTGCCCGGCCAGCATATCACGCAGCCGTGGCATGGCCTGCTCCAGCATTTCGCGGGTCTGGCCATGTTGTACCACGAAGTGCACGTTGGCCTGGTTGTCGGCGCCAATCTGGATCTGGATCTTCATCTTGCCAAGACCAAGGGGGTCGAGCTGGATCTCCGCCTGCTGCAACTTGTCCGCCAGCATCAGGTTCACCTTCTGGTGCAGCTGGGCCGGCGCCTCCGGGTTGGCCAGCTTGAGGTGGGGCAGATTCTGGGGATCGCGCCGCGCCGCTATGTCGACCGTGGGCTTGCTGTCGTTGTTGGCCACCTGGGGCTGGCTGTTCTGCTGCACCTGCTGGCTGTGATGACTGTCGTGGGTGCTGGACTCGGTCCCGAGGGCGCTGCCTTTGCCAAACTCGGCCACCTTCTGCTTCACGTCCACCTTGACCTCGTTCCTGACCTTGGCAGCCTCGCGGCCTTCGCTGGCCTCCATCTGCTTGATCCCGGCCGACAAGGCGCTCAGCGAGGCCTGCGGCCCCTGGGATTCACTGCTGGCCAGCACCTGTTGCGGGGCCGTCAACACGGGTTCGGCTGGCGGCTGGGCAGCCGGCGCCGTGGCGCTGCTGCCAGCGGCGGCCAGCGGACTCTCTGACTTGGCGGCCGTGGTCGCACTGGCCTGGGGCTGCTCGCCCCCCTCGGCAGCGACCCTGGTCTGAACGCCATCCGCCGAGCGGGTCGTATCCGTGTCGGCCCGCTCCTGACCCGCTTCAAACGCCCTGGTGGCGCTCGTCTGGGTGGGCACGGCCGGCTCCATCGTACGCTGGGGATGTGCCTTCTCGGCTCCCTCCTTGCTGCTCATGGGAGGAGTGACGGGTTTGGCGCTGGCATCGATCTCGACGGACTTGTTCCCCTCGCCTTTGGCGGCCTTGTCCACCGCCTCGGTCGGCAACACCTTGCTCAGCAAGGCGGCCCGCTCGGCGCCGGTGAGTTCAGCCTTGCCCGCTTTGTCTGTGCCAGCCGCCCCTTTGTCCTTGCCTGCCTCTTTCAGCTGGGCAGCCATGGCGGCAGCATCGCTCTCCATGGCTTGCGCCTCGCCCTCAGCTGCCGGCACCTCGACCCCTTCCCCCTTGAGCAGGCTGGCGGCCTGTTGTGCCTGCAAGGCGGAGCCGGTTGCGGCTTTTCTGTCATCCAGGCTGAGCGGCTTGTCGCCCGCGCCGACCAGCACATCGGCCGCCTCTGCGTCCTCCCCCGCTTGCGGCAACATATTGCCGTCCGTTTCCACGGCTGGCGCGGTCGCAACCAGGTTGAGGGGCGCGGGGGAGACCAGGCTGGTGTCCTGCTTGAGGGCATCTTGCAGACGCTGCAAGAAATCGATGGGAGAGGCGCTGCTCTCGGCCTCCTCCATTTTTTTCTTTTTATCGTCGCTGGCCGCCGAGCCTTCGGTGGCATTCGCCAAAGATTTGGCATCGGCGTGCTTGTCACTGGCACCTTTGTCACCGGCCACCGGGCCAGTGACGACCTGACCACCGGCCTTCGGCTCGCCCGCAGCCGCCTGAGAAGCCTGAGCGGCCTTGGTCACAGGTGCACCCTCTGCCTGGGCCTTGGCCATCACATCGGAGAAACCGCCTTTCGGCTCACCCTGTGGCGTCGGTTCAGCGCTGTCGGAGGGGGGAGGGATCGGAGCACTCTTGTCGGCAGGCGCAGCAGCCTGAACGGGGGGGGTATTGGTTAGCAGTGTCTGCATCATGATGAAAATCCCTGACGACAATCGGGTTCTGGTGCGGCCCTCACGAACGCGATGGCGGTGAGGCGCACACTGGATGGGCAGAATAAAGCAAGTTACAGGCCAGAATGATGGAAGCGGCGCAGCATGGCGTACTCATCCAGCATCTTCTGCTCCTGACGCTGGGCCTTCTGCTGCTCACGCCCGGCCTGCTTGGCCAGCAGCAGCTCCACCGCCTTGCGCCTCTGCTGAGCGGCCAGCCACTCTTCGCGCCGCAACGCCAGCGCCTGGCGCACCTGCAGCACACCTTCGTACTGCTGGGTGGCCGCCTGCTCAAGCTTGTTGATGAAGGCGTGGTACTGGGCATTCTGCTGGGCCGCGATGCCCTGCAGACCGCGATCTGTCCACTGCTGATGGTAGATCTGGCGGTACTGGTTGAGCGCCTCCTGCTGCTCCATGAAGATTTTCAGATCCTGCTGGGCCTTGGCCAACGCCAGCGCCGCCTGCTGTTCGGCCTCCACCAGCCGCTCGGACAACATCACCAAGCCTTTACTCATGACTGCCTTCCCTTTTCATCATATGGTCAACGCATCAGGGGCATGGCCACCAGTTGCAGGGATTGCAGGCCCTCATCGTAGTGAATGACCTCGCGCATTCCCTGCTGCAAGAACTGATCCAGATAGGGTTTTTGTATTATGGCGCGATCGATGCGGGGATCCGAACCCTGGCTGTAGGCGCCTATGGTGATGAGATCCCGGTTCTGCTGATAGAGGGAGTAGAACTGCTTGAGAGTCCGCGCCAGCTCCATGTGCTGGGGCGACGTGACCATGGGCATGACCCGGCTGATGGATTTTTCGATGTCGATGGCCGGGTAGTGACCCGCATCGGCCAGCTCGCGCGACAGCACTATGTGGCCGTCGAGGATGGCCCGCGCCGCATCGGCGATGGGATCCTGCAGGTCATCCCCCTCGGTCAGCACGGTGAAGAAGGCGGTGATGGAGCCCTGGCCGTCGCTGCCGTTGCCGGCCCGCTCCACCAGCGCCGGTAATTTGGCAAATACCGAGGGCGGATACCCCTTGGTCGCCGGCGGCTCGCCCACCGCCAGCGCGATTTCACGCTGGGCCTGGGCGTAACGGGTCAGCGAATCCATCAAGAGCAGCACGTTGAGCCCCTGATCGCGAAAATACTCGGCGATGGCGAGCGCCGTCTCGCACCCCTTGAGGCGCATCAGGGGCGAGGCATCGGCCGGGGCCGCCACCACCACGGAACGGGCACGCCCCTCCTCCCCCAGAATGTCTTCGATAAACTCTTTCACTTCCCGGCCCCGCTCACCGATGAGGCCCACCACCACCACGTCCGCCACCGAGCCACGGGTCATCATGCCGAGCAGCACAGACTTGCCGACACCCGAGCCGGCGAACAGCCCCATCCGCTGGCCCTGCCCCACGGTCAGCACGGCGTTGATGGCACGCACGCCCACGTCCATCGGTTGATGGATGGGTCGGCGGGAGAGCGGATTGATGCGGTGCTGGGCAAACTGCACCGTCTGGGAGGAGAGAATGGGACCAAGCCCGTCCAGCGGCTGGCCTATGCCGTCTATGACCCGGCCCAGCAGGTTCATGCCGACCGGAATGCCGTGCTCCTCTGTGATGGGCACCACACGGGCACCCGGGATGACCCCCTTGAGCTGCTCGCTCGGCATCAGGAACAGGCGATCGCCGGAGAAACCCACTACTTCGGCCTCCAGCATGCCGTCCTGGGTATCGATGCGACAGAGGGCACCGATGGCGGCGCGGCAACCGATGGCTTCCAGCGTGAGGCCCACCACCCGGGTCAACTTGCCGGCGACGGGCGGCTTGGGTGCGATATCGCGCACCCGATACCCTTGCAACCGAGTGAGTAACGAGCCGCTCATCTGGCCTCCTGAAAGCGATATTGAGATGGGTCATGCCTGCGGCGGGCCGGCTTGCGCCGGCCCGTCGCCGGTTATTCGTGATTGTCTCGCAAGAAGTTGCGCAGCAGCTGGTCGATGCGTCCCGCCAGCGTCAGGTCGATGCTGGAGAGTTCGGTCGCCAGCTGCAAGTCGCCAGGGGAGAGGGTGGGATCGCTCTGCAGCCGCCAGTGACGCTTGGCGCACTCTTCCACCCCGAACGCCTGCTCGACCCGGGTGATGTCATCGGGATGCAGCATCAGGGTGACCCCCTGCTCGGCGGCAGGCAGCAAGGCCAGCCCCTGTTTGAGGGCCTCCAGCAGGATGCGGGGGGACGTCTCTGCTTCGTGCCGTATGAGGGCGCGGGTCAGCTGCAGCACCAGAGCGATGAGTTGCTGCTCCACCGCCTGATCCAGCTCGTTGAGGGGGGTGGCGAGACGATCGACCAGTGACTGCCAGTGGGCCAGTTGCTGATCCACCAGCTCGCGGCCCATGGCCAGCCCCTCCTCCTTGCCCTGTTCCAGTCCGGCGGCATGGCCCTGTTGCAGGCCTTCCAGCTTGCCCTCCTCCAGCCCCTTGGCAAAGCCGGCGGCCTGGCCTTCGGCCATGCCCTCGTCCCAGGCGGCCTGACGGATGGCTTCCAGCTCTTCTGCCGTGATGCTGGGAGTCGGCTCCTCTGCCGGCTCCTCGACCGGCGCCTCTTCCTCCTGCCGATACCAGTCCGGCGTCAGCCCGAGGGCATTGGTCTCGACCTCGGATTCGATCTCCATCTCGGGCCAGCCCCAGGCCTCGACCCGGGCGTCGTCCCCGTCGGGACGTACATAGCCACGCAGCTTGTTGTTCATGCTTTAGAGGCGCTCCTCGCCACCGCCAGCTGCGGCCCGGCGAAACGGTAGAATTGATGGTCCATGGTTTAGAGGAACTCCTCACCGCCACCGGCACCCAGCATGATCTCGCCAGCATCCGCCAGACGGCGGGCGATGGAGAGGATCTCTTTCTGGGCCGCTTCCACTTCGGAGACCCGAATCGGCCCCATGGCCTCCAGATCGTCCGCCAGCATCTCGGCGGCCCGCTTGGACATGTTCTTGAATACCTTCTCGCGCATCTGATCGTCCGAGCCCTTGAGCGCCCGTTGCAGCAGATCTCCCGGCACTTCCCGCAGCATGGTCTGGATGCCGCGATCGTCCACATCGATGAGGTTTTCGAACACGAACATCAAGTCCTGGATCTGCTGGCTCATCTCCTCGTCCGACTCGCGGATGGAGTCCATCAGCTGGCCTTCTATGTTGGTATCCAAGTAGTTCATGATGTTGGCCGCCGCCTTCAGGCCGCCCATCTTGGCTGCCTGGGCACCCGCCGCACCGGCGAACTGTTTCTCCATGATGTCGTTCAACTCTTGCAACGCCGCCGGTTGCACCTCTTCCAGGTTGGCGATCCGCATCACCAGATCCAGGCGCACCTGCTCCGGGAACTGGCTCAGGATCTCGGCGGACTGCTCCGGCTCCAGATAGGAGAGCACTATGGTCTGGATCTGCGGGTGTTCGTTCTGGATGATGCTGGCGACCTGGCGGGCATCCATCCACTTGAGGGAGTCGAGGCCACGGGCACCGGAACCCAGGATGATCTGATCCACCAGGTTGCTGGCCTTGTCTTCGCCAAGGGCGGCCACCAGCGCCTTGCGCACGAAGTCTTCGCTGCCGATACCGATGTTGGTGTATTTCTGGATATCGTCGATGAATTGACGGTGCACCGCCGCCACCCGGTCGTGACTGAAGTCCGACATGGAGGCCATGGACATGCCGAGCCGCTGCACCTGCTTGGGCTCGAGGTGGCGGAAGATCTGGGCGGCATCCTCTTCGTTGAGGCTCAGCATCAGCACAGCCGCCATCTCCATCCCGCTCATCTGGTCCAGGATCTGGCGCTGGCTGTCGGTAATGTCATTGCCGGTGACTTGGGTCTTACTTTCTTCAGGCATCTTTGTTCGTTACCCATTCTTTAATGACCTGTGCGGCCAGATCCGGTTCGTTCGCCACCAGCGCACGCACCGCCTTGAGCAAGTCCTCGTCACGGTGCAGATCCGGCAGTTTCAGATGGCCGTCACGTACCCCGAACACAGGCTCGGAATCGGCCTGAGCCGCCAGCAGACTGAGCTCGTCATCCCCACCCAGCACTATGCTGTTGTCCATATCCAGATCCCCTTCCGGACGTGCATCCGGGTAGAGCAGGCGTTTGAGCATGGGGCGCACCACTGTCACGATCAACACTATGATGACCAGCACAGAGGCGGCGATGCGCACCGCGCGCCAGAACCAGGGCTGCTCGTAGATGGGCGCTTCGGCCACGTTCTCAAGCTCTGGCCGGTTGAACGGGATGGCGACCACTTCCAGAGTATCACCGCGGGTCACGTCAAAGCCAAGCCCGCCGCTCAGCAAACGGCGCAGGGTATCGAGCTCTGGCTGGGTGCGCGCCTCGCGGGTCACCTTGCCGTCGGCGGCGGTGATTGATTTGTAATCCACCGCGACCGAGACCGTCATGCGGCGAATGCCGCCCATCTGACGCCGGATATGGCTGACTGTGGTATCCAGTTCGAAGTTGCGGGTCGCCTCCTTGCGGGAGCGGCCGGAGGCAGCGGCGCTGGCATCGGCATTGGGGCCGGTCGCCTGCTGGGGAATATTGGAGGCGGCGGGCGGCTGGTTGGAGAGGGCGCCGGGTACGCCGCCACTGCTACCATTGGCGCTGTTCTCTTCCAGGGTCATCTCGGAGCGCACGGCCGGCAAGTCCGGGTTGTAGGTCTTGCGAGTCTGTTCCTGCTGGGAGAAGTCGAGGGAGAGGTCGACCTCCGCCGTATAATTGTCGGCGCCGAGCACGGGGATCAGGATGGCGTCAATTTTTTGTTTGTACTCCACCTCCTGCTTCTGCTGCATCGCAAACTCCTTGCGAGTCTGGGCAGAGACGGGATCCTGGGAACCCGAGTTGAGCAGGCGGCCGTTCTGATCGGTCACAGTGACGCGGGTCGGCTCCAGGCCGTGCACGGCGGAGGCGACCATGTCGACGATGGAGTCCACTTCCCCCTGGCCGAGGGCGTTGCCCTTGAGGTTCAGCACCACAGTCGCGCTGGGCTTACGCTCGTTGCGGGCAAACACGTTGTCTTTCGGAATGGCCAGCAGCACCTGGGCCTTGGCCACATTCTGGAACTGCTCGATGGCGCTCGCCAGCTGACGCTCGCGGCTCAGCTTGAGGCGCTCCGTCTCCATGCGCTGGCTGACGCCGAAGCTGGAATCCTTGAGCAGGATGGACTCGCCATCGTTGCTGGCATCGGTATTGGTGGCGAGACCGGCACGGGTCAGGCGCAGGCGGATATCGGCATATTTTTCGGCGTTGACCAGCACGCTCTTGCCATCCACCTCATAGGGGATCTTCTGCTGATCCAGATAATCGAGGGTCGACACCAGCTCCTGGGTGCTGTAGGTGCCAAGCGGCCGCATGTCCGGCTCCTTGCCCCACAGCAGGATGAAAACGGCGATCGACAGGCAGATGGCCAGCCCCAGGATCAGGGTGATTTGCCGCAGCACATCCGTGTTGGACAGGAAGCCGAGTGCGGAGCTCTTCTGCTCATTCTCATCGAGGGCGGCGGAGCCCTCATCGTTCATCAGCAGTTCGCCGTTTTGGTCAGTAGCCACGATTTATGTCCTTATTGCTGACATGTTCATGATGCTCAGTCACCACGATTTACGATCCTTATACCGGCATGTTCATGATGGTCTTGTAGGCATCGACCATCTTGTTACGCACCTGCACAGTCGCCTCGAAGGCGATGGAAGATTTCTGGCCGGCGATCATCACCTCGGACAGGTCGATAGACTTGTCACCCATGTCGAAGCGAGTACGCAGATCGTTGGCGGCCCCTTGCAACTCGTTGACGTTGCCGAGGGCTTGCTGCAGCAACTGACCAAAGTCGGACGTGACCTGACGACCGGGCTGAGCCAGCGGTGTCGCCCCGGATTCCACCTTGAGTGCCTGCATCTCTTGCATCAGGCTGCTTGCACTAATTTCCATATTTCATCCCCAGACAAATCATTGACGCTGACAGCGAATAAGCAATTAGAGTGCCAATGCGCTCGAGGCGGGTGATGAGGGGCATGAAACGAACGCCAGGCAGCCGGTGTGAGGGCAAGATTTCAGCAAGGCGGAGCACAACGAACATGGCCCGCATAATGCGGGCCATGTTCGGGGGATGAGCGGCATCCTACTTTTTGGTCAGATCCTCGTCCACCCAGTATTTGGATCCCGAGATGTTGGCATCGAGCAGCAAGCCCTTCTCGCCGATCTGGTAGATGGCCATGCCGCCGTTGTATTTGGCTCTGAGCTCGGCGCTCTCCTTGCCCGCCACGGCCCCCACCTCCGAGGTGGCCTCCCAGCCCTGGGTCACGAAGGCGTCGAACCTGGCCTTGTCTTCAAACAGGATCACCTGCTGGTAGAACTTGCCGCCGAGCCCGGCCGCGAGCCCGGCGCCGAACATCTTCATGTAGGTGTGCTTGCCGCTGGTGCGATTGACCGCCACCCCGGCGCCCTGATTGGTGTGCAGCATCAGGGAGAACTTGCGCGAGTCGAACACCGCATAGCCATAGGCCTTGTCAAACAACAACTTGGCGGAAGGTTGCTGGTTGAACAGTCGCACCAGCGCGGTATCGGCCATGGTATCGAGGGCAAGCCGTGCCTCCTCGGCCGTCTTGGGCTCGAGCATCTCGTCGAGTTTCTTGTCGGCCACCACCAGCCACTCCTTGCCGGTCGCCATGCTCTTGTCGGTCCAGACCCCGGCGGTGTTGAACGCCTCCGAGCCCCACTGTGAGACGGATGCCCAGGTCGCCTTGGAGAAGTCGGTGACGCTCCGCCACGCCTCCTTGCTGGTGTCACTCACAGCACTCCCCAGGTCGGTCGCGGCCGCCTTCAGCTTCTCCCAATCGGCCAGACCGGGGGTCGACGCCAGTGCCAGCGTCGTTGCAATCACTAGGAATCGAATCTTCATGCTGTTCTCCACCATCTGTGATGAGTCGATGGTCACAGTAGCAGATTTGGACGACGCCGGATCGGGCTATGCTCACGGCGCGGTCAAGCAGTGACGCAGCCCCTGGCCGCCAGCGACACCCGAGCGCCTGTACACGAGGGCGCCTGGCGCCCTCGTGATCATTGCTCATGTCTGCGCTTATGACTTGAGGCGCTTGCCGCTCGCATCCACCACCTGCTCGCCATCCTCCTTGGCGAAGGCCCCTTTTTGCTGATCGGGCAGAATATCGAGCACCAGCTCCGACGGGCGGCACAGCCTGGTGCCAAGGGGCGTCACGACTATGGGGCGGTTGATAAGGATCGGATGGGCCAGCATGGCATCGATAAGCGCCTCATCGCTGAAGCTACCTTCCGCCAGCCCGAGCGCCTCGTAGGGGGGCACGTTCTTGCGCAGCAGCTCGCGCACCGGCATCCCCATGGCGGCAATCAGCGCCACCAGCTGGTCGCGGGAAGGCGGCGTCTCCAGATAGTGGATCACGGTGGGCTCGACGCCGCTGTTGCGAATAAGCGCCAGGGTGTTGCGGGAGGTACCACATTCCGGGTTGTGATAGATGGTGATTGCACTCATTTGCGTGTCTCTCATGGCTTAAGTGAATAAAAACATTGGATAAAAAGGGTTAGCGGCGCAGACCCGCCTCGTACCAGGGTTTGCTGGCGTTGACCACGCGCACCACCAGCAGCATGACAGGCACCTCGATCAACACGCCGACGACAGTGGCGAGCGCCGCGCCGGAGTGAAAGCCGAACAGGCTGATGGCGGCGGCCACCGCCAGCTCGAAGAAATTCGATGCCCCGATCAGCGCAGAGGGGCCGGCCACCGAGTGCTTCTCCCCCACCTTGCGGTTGAGCCAGTAGGCGAGTCCCGAGTTGAACAGCACCTGGATCAGGATCGGCACCGCCAGCAGGGCGATGACCAGCGGCTGCTCCATGATGGCGTTGCCCTGAAAGGCGAACAACAGCACCAGGGTGAGCAACAGGGCCGCCACCGACCAGGGCTGGATACGGGCCATGACACCATCGAAACTGGCCTGCCCCTTTTTCAGCAGCGCCTTGCGCAGCAACTGGGCGATGACCACAGGGATGACGATATAGAGCACCACAGAGGTGAGCAGGGTATCCCAGGGCACCACTATGCTGGAGACCCCGAGCAGCAGCGCCACCAGCGGGGCGAAGGCAAACACCATGATGAGGTCGTTCACCGCCACCTGCGACAGGGTGAAGTAGGGATCGCCGTTGGTGAGGCGACTCCAGACAAACACCATGGCGGTGCAGGGCGCCGCCGCCAGCAGGATCAGGCCCGCCACGTAGCTGTCGAGTTGATCCGCCGGCAGCCAGTCGGCAAACAGCACGCGGATGAAGAGCCAGCCGAGAAAGGCCATGGAGAAGGGCTTGACCAGCCAGTTGATGAAGAGGGTGACGCCTATCCCCTTCATATGGCCCTTCACCTGATGCAGGGCCCCAAAGTCGATCTTGAGCAGCATGGGGATGATCATCACCCAGATGAGCAGCCCCACCGGCAGGTTGACCCTGGCCACCTCCATGGCGCCGATCGCCTTGAACAGATCCGGCAATCCCTGCCCCAGACCAATGCCCACCAGAATACAGAGCAGCACCCAGGCGGTGAGATAACGTTCAAAAAAGCCGATGGCAGGGGCTGCCTTGGCATCACAGATTGCAGACATAAAAGCTCCCGATGCGGCGCAATCCCGCATCTTCTATTTGTTCAAAACAAGGTTCAAAACACGGGTTCATCACAAGTTGACGGCATATTCAAGCCGCCCCGGAAACGCACCGGGCCAGCGATTCAATGGTGCTGACAGAGGCGGCGCAGGGCGTCCGGCCCCACCGGCTCTTCGGCCAGCAGCGGCACCACAGCGTAGCGGCTGGCGTGCAGCTGTTCGACCGCCTCGATATGGGGCAACTGGCGCTCGGCCCGCAGTTGCAGCAAAGGCGAGCTGACCGCCTCCTGCTGCAAACTGTGGTTGATGAGCCAGCCCCAGGGCTCGATACCGGCGCGGCGCAAGTCGGCCTGCAGGTTGGCCGCCTCCTGCACCGGCGTGGGCTCGGGCAGGGTGACGATCAGCACCTTGGTCTGTTTGGGGTCCTGCAACTGCATCATGGGGGTGGTGAAGTGCAGCCCCTTGCTGCCCATCTGGCGAGCGATCTCTCTGTGATAGGCGCCGGTGGCATCGAGCAGCAGCAGGGTGTGGCCCGTGGGGGCGGTATCCATCACCACGAAGCGCTTGCCCGCCTCGCGTATGATGCGCGAGAAGGCCTGAAACACCGCGATCTCCTCGGTACAGGGGGAGCGCAGATCCTCCTCCAGCAACGCCCTCCCCTGCTCGTCCAGCGCCGCCCCCTTGGTGGCCAGTACCTGGGCACGGTAACGTTCGGTCTCGGCGTGGGGGTCGATGCGGCTCACCTCGAGATGGGGCAGGCTGCCTGCCAGCGTCTCGCTCAGGTGAGCGGCAGGATCCGAGGTGGTGAGGTGCACCGGCAGGCCGCGACTGGCCAGTTCCACCGCCACGGCCGCCGCCAAGGTGGTCTTGCCCACTCCCCCCTTGCCCATCAGCATGATGAGGCCGTGGCCATCGACGGCCAGATCGTCCACCAGCGTCCCCAGATCGGGTTGGGTCACACTGTCGTGAGGCTGGGCAACGGATACCTGACTCCCTTTGGATGCACAGGGTTGCAGCAACTGACGCAGGCTCTCAACGCCCACCAGATTGGTGGCAAGCAGCGGGATCGGATCCTGCGCCAGGGCCCTGAGGGCCAGCGGCATGGTAGAGAGGGCCTGCTGCTCACGCTGCCAGAGGGCCTGGGCCAGCCCATCACCGGCGATGGCAGACTCGGGGAAGAGGCCATTGATGACAAGCTGCTGATTCATGAGCCCGATGGCGGCCAGCTCCTCGTGGGTGCGGGCCACTTCCCGCAGGGTGGAACTTTGGGCGCGAGCCACCAGCACCAGCCGGGTGTGGGCTGCATCGGCCAACGCGGCGACCGCCTCGGCATACTGGCTGCGCTGTTTTTCCAGCCCCGCCAGCGGGCCAAGGCAGGAGGCATCCCCCTTGCCCTGCTCCAGAAATTCGCTCCAGGCCCCCGGCAGTTGCAGCAGGCGTATGGTGTGGCCTGTGGGCGCCGTATCGAACACTATATGGTCATACTCGGCCAGCAGCGCCGGATCGGTCAGCAGGGCGGTGAACTCGTCAAAGGCGGCAATCTCTGTGGTGCAGGCGCCGGAGAGCTGCTCCTCTATGCTGCGCACCACGCTCTCGGGCAACTTGCCGCGCACAGGCCCGACGATCCGCTCCCGATAGGCCCTGGCCGCCGCGGGGGGGTCTATCTCCAGCGCCGACAACCCCGGCACAGCCGCGATGGCGGTGATGTGATTGCCGATGGTGGTGGCAAACACCTGCCCCACGTTGGAGGCGGGATCCGTGCTCACCAGCAGCACCCGCTTGCCGGCATCGCACAGTGCCACGGCACTGGCGCAGGCCAGCGAGGTCTTGCCCACCCCGCCCTTGCCGGTGAAGAAGAGAAAGGGGGGCGGATCGGTCAGAAACTGAAACATGACGAACTCCTGTCGACAGAGTGGCGAGCCCGGCTGGGCAATCTGGGGTGACGCAGAGGATCAGCAGCAACCGCTGCCGGAGCAGCAATCACCCTTGACGATCCCCTTGATGGCCGCTTGCGGCGCGGGCAGACCCGCATAGCGGGCCAGCTCGCTGCGGCTCGGATAGCGGCCGGTCAGCACCACCTGCCCCTCCACCAGCACCAGCGGCAGCCCCTCCTCCCCAGCATGGGTCAGAAAGGCGCTGACGGCCGGTGTCTCGGCAAACTGCATCGGCTGCTGCGCCAGATTGAAGCGCTCGATGGCAACCCCCTGCTCCTTGGCCCAGGCAAGGTCGGCGGCAAAGGTGACCAGCGCCTGCTCGACCTGGGTACCGCAGACACCGCTGGAGCAGCAGAGAGCGGGATCAAAAATCTGAATGGCTGACATGGCATTACTCCTTGTTGCAGCAGGGCTGCGTGGGCAGAACATGGGGAGAGCAGGCGGACTCGGCGCGCATCATGCCGCACGCCTCTGGGTGGCCGGCGCAGCACTCCTCGGTGAGATAACCGATCAGGTCCAGCATCAGGGGAATGTTGGCGCGGTAGCGCAGAAAACGCCCCTCCTGCGCCACCGACAGCAGGCCGGCATTGAGCATGGCCTTGAGGTGAAACGACAGGGTATTGGGGGCGACATCGAGCTCGCTGGCCAGTTCGCCGGCGACCCGCCCATCCAGCCCCGCCTTCACCAGCAGCCGCCACACATCCAGCCGAATGCCGGAGGCGAGCGATTCAAACACCTTGGTGGCCGTCTCTTTATTCATGCTGTTCACCTTTGTTCTCAGACTCATGATTTCAACTATACAAGAACTATTGAAATGATCAAGTCGCAAGCAAGGATCCACGATGAGTCACCCCTTGCCAACCGGCATCGCCAAGCCTCATCACATCAGGGCAATTCGCTGGCGCCGCTCGTGCTGCGCGTTCGGATCAGCCGATCATGCATCCGAATCACATCTTCCCTTAACTGGCATATGCTAATTACCATGGAGATATATGGCATATGCCAATCAGGAGCCCCCATGCCCAGACCCAAGATTGCCCGCCAGATCTGTGGCCGCCCCGCCAACAGCTGCTTCAAACCCAATGGCCGCCCCATGCACCAGCTGGAGCAGATCACCCTGGCCGCCGACGAGTTCGAGGCGCTGCGGCTGGTGGATCTGGAAGGCATGCAGCAGCAACAGGCCGCCCTGGTGATGGGCGTCTCCCGCCAGACCCTGGCCAACATACTGAAAAAAGCGCGCTACAAGGTGGTGGACTGCCTGAGCCAGGGCAAGGCCCTGCTGATGCAGGCCGGCGACCCCGACCCCCATGGAGAAGAGTTTCAATGAATCAAGCAGATAACCAGACAAGCAACAGCGCCGTCATGCTGAGCCAGGGCCGGCTGGCCGCTCACTTCACTCGCGCCGAACAGCTGCAAATAATGAGCCCGGAGGGCGCCGTGCTCGCCACCCTGCCCAACCCGGCGGCTGGCGAGGGCTGCAGCGGCAAGCAGGCGCTGCTGGCGGCGCTCAAGGCCCACCGGGTTAGCCGGGTGCTGGTGCGCAACCTAGGTGAACGCATGCTGGGACGCCTGCTCGCCAGCGGCCTGCAAGTGATGCAGTGTCGCTCAGCGCGCTTGCCGTGGCCGCAACTGCTGGCATCGAGCAACCTGCTGCCACTGACCCAGATCAGTCAGGGCCGCCCATCCCGGCGCCATGCCCATGCATCCACCATTCACGCCATCAAACCCCTCGGCCACGCCGATGCAGACGAGCCTGGCCGCCATGCTTGTCAGGGGGGCTGCTGCCACGGCGAAGGGAAATCCGGGTGTCACCAGGGCAAGGAGGAAGGCGCACGCCACGCCTGCTGCTAGTCCCTGCCCAGACAGGCGAAGAGTGCCGTGACCGGCTTGGCATGCGGATCGGGCGGGAGGCCAGGCGTGAGCAAGGGAGTGCGCGAAGCAGCCCTAGCGGGTGGCGAGATCCCGATACTGCAGATGGATGGCGTGAAACGCCTCCTTGTTGCGAAGCGCGGCCTCCACGCAGACGGGATCAAACTGGCTGCCGGCATGCTCCTCCAGATAGGCAAACGCCCTGTCAAACGGCCAGGCCTGCTTGTAGGGGCGCTCGCTGGTGAGGGCATCGAACACATCCGCCACCGCAACGATGCGAGCCTCCAGCGCTATGGCCTCCCCCGCCAGCCCCTCCGGGTAACCTTGACCGTCGAAGCGTTCATGGTGGTAGGCGATGATGTTCTTCAACATGTCGGTGTGATGGATGCCGTCGAGGCCAAATTCACTGATCATCAGCGCAATCATCTCCCGCCCCTTGCCGGGGTGGATCTTCATGATCTCGAACTCTTCCGGCGTCAGCTTGCCCGGTTTGAGCAAGATGGCGTCCGGCACAGCAATCTTGCCGATGTCGTGCAGCTCGGAGAAGAGGTAGATAAACTCCACCTCCTCGTCGCTCAGCGCATGGCGCATCGCCACTGAGCTGGCGATCAGCCGGGAGTAAGCCGACATGCGGCGCAGATGGTTGGCTGTCTCCTCATCCCGGTAACGGCTGAACTCCCGCGCCGTGGTAAGCGCCCCGCTCAGGGTTTGAATGGAGAAAAATTCCACCGCTATGATGGCCGCCAGCATCTGGGCATAGGCTGCCAGTTCGCTGCGAATGGGCTCATTGAAGTAGCCGGGCTCCATCGCATCGCAAAACAGAAAGCCAAACAGCCTGCTGTTGAACAACAGCGGCTCGGTATAGCTGGAGGCATATCCCGCTTCCAGCAGTTTGCGGCTGTGCTCCGAGCTCGACCCCAGCAGAGAGTCAAGGCTGTCGAGCACGCGGGGTTGCTGATGTTCGGCCAGATAGCGCAGGGAGGGCACCTCGCTCAGCTTGACCTCGTACTGCACCAGGGGGGATTGCCCCTCAGTGCTGTGGGCAAAGGTCTGGAGCCGATCCGTGTGCTGGTCATAGATAGCGATGGCCACCCGGCTCAACTTGTCAAAGCGCTGCCTGAGCGTGGCGTGCACATTCTGCATTTTCTCGCCAAATGAGCTATCCATCCCCTTCTCCCTACTGGTGTGTCTGCAGCTAGTATAGTGACGCCCATTTGCGGGTTTCCGTCTCGTTAACTGAAAGCTCAACAAGATGTGAGCGGGTCGACGGTTCAGCCTGCCCCTGGGAGATACCCCCAAAGGGGCGATGTGACTGGGGTCACACCCGCACAATCTTGCCCCGCCAGAGATATTGTTCGGTTCTGCCATGCTGGCTGTATAGTTTTTGGTTAGCCATTCCGGTAAAATCCGCGCCCTTATAAGAGAGCCACCTAAGAGTGATTGAGCGATGTCCAACACAAAACAGGCCCCCAAAGTAGGATTCGTCTCCTTGGGTTGCCCCAAAAATCTGGTCGATTCTGAGCGCATCCTGACCCAGCTGCGTACCGAAGGGTACGATGTGGTGCCCAGCTATGACGATGCGGAGCTGGTGGTGGTCAACACCTGCGGCTTCATCGACAGCGCGGTACAGGAATCCCTGGAAGCGATCGGCGAAGCCCTGGCCGAGAACGGCAAGGTGATAGTCACCGGCTGCCTTGGCGCCAAAGAGAACCAGATCCGCGAGATCCACCCCAAGGTGCTCGAGATCACAGGCCCCCACGCCTATGAAGAGGTGCTGGGTCACGTCCACAAATACGTGGCCAAGCCGACCCACAACCCCTTCACCAGCCTGGTGCCGGCCCACGGCGTCAAGCTGACCCCGCGCCACTACGCCTATCTGAAGATCTCCGAAGGCTGCAACCACCGCTGCACCTTCTGCATCATCCCCTCCATGCGCGGGGATCTGGTGAGCCGCCCCATCGGCGAGGTGCTGGCGGAAGCCAAGCGCCTGAAAGAGGCCGGCGTCAAAGAGATACTGGTGATCTCCCAGGACACCTCCGCCTACGGCGTGGACGTCAAGCACCGCACCGGTTTCTATGACGGCATGCCGGTCAAGACCAGCATGGTGGCCCTGTGCGAAGAGCTGGCCAAGCTCGACATCTGGGTGCGCCTGCACTACGTCTACCCCTACCCGCACGTGGATGACGTCATACCGCTGATGCGCGATGGCAAGGTGCTGCCCTACCTCGACATACCGCTGCAACACGCCAGCCCGCGCATTCTGAAGCTGATGAAGCGCCCCGGTACCGTCGAACGCACCCTGGAGCGCATCTTGAAGTGGCGCGAGATCTGCCCCGAGATCACCCTGCGTTCCACCTTCATCGTCGGCTTCCCCGGCGAGACCGAAGAAGAGTTCCAGATGCTGCTGGACTTCATCGACAAGGCGGAGCTGGATCGCGTCGGCTGCTTCAAATACAGCCCGGTCGAGGGTGCCAAGGCCAACGAACTGCCGGATCCTGTGCCGGAAGACATCCAGGAAGAGCGCTTCCAGCGCTTCATGGAGCTGCAGCAGCAGGTCTCCGTCCGCAAGCTGGCCCGCAAGGTCGGCAAGGAGATGACTGTGCTGATCGACGAAGTGGACGAAGAGGGTGCCACCGGTCGCTCCTTCGCCGATGCCCCCGAGATCGACGGTCTGGTCTACCTGAACGGTGAAACCGGCCTCAAACCCGGCGATCTGGTCAAGGTCCGCATCGATGAAGCCGACGAATACGACCTCTGGGCCAGCCTGATAGGCTAAGTCCGCAGTCCATGACGGCACCTGCCCGGCAGGCGCCAATAAAAAAGCCAGTCAGTGACCCTGACTGGCTTTTTTTATTGATCGCACAAGATGGTTATGCGCGCTGCTGCGCCTGGCGTCACCGGGTCAGCGCTTCTGACGAGGGCCAGATGCCGGTATCCGCTACCATCACCAGGACATGAAGGCCTTTATAATGGACCTCCTCAAGGGCCTTGAAACCATGACGGCAATAAACGCCACCGCTCAGGCTCTCGGTTTGCAAGTACAGCTTGCTGATCCCCGCACTGCGAGCGCGGCTGAGGATCTCTGTTACCAGCAAGGAGGCGACCCCCTGCCCACGCGCTTTTTCAACCACATATACCCCACCCAACCAATATTCGTACTCGGGAAACATCGCCATTTCGCGGATCTTGAGCTCGGCAGCCCCCACCCATTCACCGGCCAGGCGGGCCAGTACCATCAGCGGAGCCCGGTCGACCTGGGTGGCCGCCGTGACCTTGGCCAGCACCTGCTCTTGAGTGCAGCGACCACTGTCGCGGCACCATTCGTCAAAATACCATGAGGCAACCACGCCTGCGGCAGATGGCGCATCCGCCAGTAACAACAACTCCATAAAGCCTCTTTTGCATATGACCCCTGACCGGCTGGGGAAGGATGAACACCGCAAGGCGAAACCCAGGGTCGCGCCAGCGGACGGCGGCCGAGGCGGCAGCGAGTCTCCAGGACTCGCCTGCCCCAGACCAGGTTATCGAATGGATATCATAACCAGCCGGGGAGTGGAAGGCGCCTATGCCTGGAAAGGCAGGCGCAGCCCCATCCATTGGCCAAACCTGTGATGGACCGCTGTACGAAGGAGCAGGGAGCCAAGGCGCGCTTTCCCGCCGTTACGCACCGGCAAGGAGGCTCACACCCACCGTTTTTCCATAAAAAAACCTGCTCCGAAGAGCAGGTTTTGCATGTCATTGGGTTGGCTTCAGGTCGCTCAGGCGACGTGCGCCCGACCCTGTATCACATCCCCCCAGGCAGACTGCACCAGGCTGTTGGCCTGACTGTCGAGGCGATTGATCAGTCCCATGTCGCCCGCTTCGGGGGCGAAGCTGCTCATGGCCTGGATCAGGCTGTCGACCGCATGGTGAGAGAGCGCCGTGTAGGCGCGCTCGCCCTCTGCCTGCTGCTCGCCAAGACCTATGACCAGCTGGGCCCGGTTGTCGGCGAAGTAGTTGCTGAAGGTGGCGCTGCCCAGCTGCTCGAACTTGCCCTGCTCGCTCGCCCCGTCGGTGTGACGGTTGACCAGCAATTGCAAGTCGTAGCCGCTGCGCTTAAACCAGAGATCCCGCCAGCTGACGTCGTTGAAGACGATGAAGTCCTCCTTGCCGATGTCCTGCACCAGGTTCTCTATCACGGCGCCACTGAACACGAAGCTGTCGACGCCAGTGCCGCCACTGAAGCGGTTCTGATAACCCCCCAGCACCAGCAGATCATCGCCGTCCCCGCCATCAAGCTGGCTGAACTTGGCGACCCGGTCGGCGATCAGCCGATCCCGGCCGTCACCGCCCCGGATACTGGCGTGATAACCCATCAGCTTGACCTGATTGTTGCCATGCTCCGCCAGCAGGCGGTTGTGGTTGCCGAACACAATGGCAACGTCATCCCCCTCCCCCAGCCGGATCTGGTTGTGATGGCCTATGGTCACCGCAAAGTCCTGATCCGCACCGGCATCGATCTGGTTGTAGTTGCCGGAGGTGACCAGATAATCCTGGCCTGCGCCCCCTTCCACTATCCCCTCTTCCCCGAAGATGAAGGCCTGATCGTTGCCCTCGCCCATGAAGGCCCGGTTGACACGGCCGGCCAGCACAGCGACATCGTCACCCTGCCCGCCAAACATCATGTTCTCCCGTCCCATCATGATGCCAGTGTCCTGACCGGCACCGCCGGTGAAGATGTTGGAGGTACCGGTGGCATAGAAGACATCGTCACCGCGCCCCCCCCAGAAGTTGTTGTTGTCGCCGAGGTAGGCCCCCAGATCCTTGCCGTCTCCCCCCCAGTTGAAGTTGTAGTTGCCAAGGGAGACGTGCATGTCGCCATCCCCCTGCAGGTGACCACTGTTGCGCAGGAAGTCGAAGGTCTGCTCCTTCATGTTGAGCAGATCGGCCGTCAGGTTCTGCTTGAGGTTGCTGGCCAGCGCCTTGAGCTCCGCCTGCTTGTCGCCGTTGAACAGGGCCGCAAACAGGTTGGGCAGGCTCAGGGCGTTGAAACCGAACGCCTTCTCCTGTGAGGCGGCCGGCTGGGTAGCGGCCTTGGCAGAGCCTTCCCCCTGCTGCACCGACACCTCACCGGGTTTGGCCTCTTCGGGGGCCGCCTCCTGCAAGCCGTGGGTGCGGGCAAAATCGCCGAGGGCATCTGTGCCCAGATCCAGCCCGGCCTTGAGGCTGTCGAGCCACTTGGCAGGATCGGTCAGGCTCTTGAGCTGATCGCCACCAAATTCGGCGATGACCCCCAGCATCTCCTGCAACAGCGCAGGCGCATCGATGGCCGCGCCATCGCGCGCCACCAGCTGACCCCGGGCGTTGTAATCCACGCCGAAGATATCTGCCAGCGTGGTGTCGGCACCGACCCCGGCCAGTCGTCCCAGCAGCCGGTTTTGCAGCTGGCGCGGCAGATCAGTCGGAGTGAAGGTAAAGGTGGTCTTGGCCTGCCCGGTCGACGTGAACTCCTGGGTCAGGATCCCGAACAGGGAACCCAGGTTGGTGTCCAGCATCGCCTGGATGTTATCACCAAACACAAAGTTCCAGTTGCCCGTGGTGACCTGGATGTCGGCCCCCTGCCCGGCAACCGCGAAGTTGAACGCCAGCTTCTCGTTGGCCTGGCGCAGCTTGTCCGCCCGGCTCAGAGGCCCCTTTTCACCCTGGCCGCCGCCCAAGACGTGCTGGTTGAACGCCTTGTTGAGGGTTGCTTCCAGATCGCTCTTGAGGCCGCGACTGCTGCGCTCATGGTCGCTGTCCAGAGCCGTGAGCGAGCCGTACTTGACGCTGCTGGTCTGATCCAGCCCGGCCATGTCCGCCACGAACTTGTCGGCCCCGGCCAGGGTCCACTGCTCCCACTGGCTGGCAACCCAGTTCGGCTGAGAGCCGTCACCGGCTATCTGCTGCAGGGCACCGGCGATACGGGCCGCCCCACCAAAGGGGTTGACCATGGGCGGCGTGGGGATGGATTTCTCCAGCATCACGATGAGATCGTTGCTGCGCCCCTGGTTGAAGCTGACGTTGCGTTGGCCCACGAACAGCTGGGCCCCCTCCAACGCCTGGTAACCAGCGATGTCGAGGCTGTGTTTGCTGTCGCCATCCCCGATGTGCACCATGACGTTGTTGTCGCCGAAGGCCAGCGACTTCATGCCCCCCGTACCCACTTTGACACCCAGGTTGCTGGTACCCCAGTTGATGGCGGTGAACTCGCCATCCCCCACGTTGACCTGAATGTTGCCGGAGTAGCTGACCGCATTGTCGGCCTCTCCGGCGGCAGGCTCGGACTGACGCTGTTTTTCGGGGGCGACGAAGGTCTCGTCGTTGTCGGCGATGGCGCCGCGGGCGTGACTCTCGCCGTCACCCCGGCCCACGTTGGCCAGATCGATATCCCCTTCGGCCACACCGCCGCGCACCAGCTCGGTGTGCGCCACAGGCTCGCCGGCTTCGTTGAGGGTCAGCACCACCTTGTTGCCGGCCACCTTGCGGGCCCAGACATCATCTTCACCACGGGTGTGCTTGCGACCAGCCAGATCGACCGCCACCTCGCTGCTGCGGGCCGATACCTGGGCGTTGATCCCCTCGTTTTTCAATGCCTTGATGAAGCGGCTCGCAAACCCTGTCTGCTGGTCGTCGCTCACCAGGGAGCAACCCACCAGGCTGACGTAGCTCGGCTTGCTCGCCACACCCGCCTCTTGCAGGCGCTCGCCGAACCGGTGCAGACGCCCGGCCAGCTCATCGGCACTGTAGCCACTGAGTCGGCTGTTGTTCTGCTCATCACCGTCACGACCGTGACCCACCACCTGCCAGCGAATATTGCCAGCCAGCTGAGCAGGATCGCCATACACCACCCGATAGTTTCCATCCGCATCCAGCTGCACCACCAGGCTGCGGTCGGGGTGCTTGCCCGCCAGACTGGCCGCCGCTTTGGCGGCAACCGGATCATCTTCGGTCTGGATGATGATCTGGCCATCGAAGCGGGTCTCGCCCCCCTGGCGGCCCGGTGTCACCTCAGGCTGCTGCCACTGGGTAACCTGCTGGTTGCGTACCGGCTGATCCGCACCGTCCAGGCCCGCCACTGGTGTCCATTTCCTGGCGACATCGCCGTACTCGACCCGCTGGCTGGCGTCATCCTCCTGCAGGCGGAAGCGGTTGTCCGCATCCACCTTCAGGGCGGGCAGCCCCAGACGGTGGGTAATGCCCGGCACAAAGCCTTCGATCCCCTTGTGGGAGGCCAGGTGCGCGCTGCCGTAGATGGCGACGAACTTCTCGCCAGCCGGCAACTTGTCCAGCACGTCGACGGCGACGTTGTTGGCCGCCCCGGCGCGATACATGAGGCCGTGCTCAGTCCCGGCAATCGCGGGTCTTGCCGTGCTGCCGTCGTCCAGCGCCACAATCCGCAGCCCTTTCTCACGCGCTCGCTCGAACAGGGAGGGATCCAGATGCTTGGTTTTCAGCATGGTTGCCAGCTCGGGAGACATGTCTCCCCCCGCCAGATAGCGGTCGATCAGCGGCTGCGCCAGCTCGCCGCGCAGGTGCTCCAGACCGATGACGGTCACCCCCTGCGCCTTGAGGGCATCCATCTGCTCGTTGACGAAGCGCAGACCATTCACGTCGCTGCCATGGGTTTCCCCGATCAGCAGGCCGTTGCGGTTCTCCAGCAGGCGTGACAGCTGTCCCGTCAGCGTACTCTCCTGCGCCACCTGATCGTTCAGATCCCGCAGGGCATTCCCGGCATAGCGGGCATCCCAGGCCGCTATGTCTGTCTGCTTGCTGCTGTGATAGATATTCTCAACCTGCTCGATGCGGCGTGACTCCAGCTCGCCGAGATAGCGGCGGTCGGCAAACTTGTCCAGCATGATCATCTCGGCAGAGAGCTCGGAGCCGGGCGCCGCCTGCTTGGCTGCCTCCTTGATGAAGTAGACAGTCATCTGGGCAGACTGATCCCCCGTCATATCCTGCAACTCCTGATAGGAGTAGCCCAGGTGCAGCACCTTGCCGGTCTCGTCCAGCACGGCCTTGCTCAGCAGCCCCTTCGACTGGGCATCTGCCAGCCACGTCTTCAGCTCGCCATACTGCTCGCCGAGCGCGACATGGAAGCTGGCATCAAACGGCAGATCCGCAGGCGCTTGCCCCTGGTATCCCCCCTTGGCCGCCAGATAGGGATCTTGTGCCACCCAGCGCAGCAACATCTGGGTGAGACCCGGATGCTTGCCATTCGCCTCCTCGGCAGCCTTGCCGATGACGAGGGCTGCCAGATCGGGGCGACTCTTGGCCAGTGTCGCGACATCGGTTTGCAGCGACGCCAGCTCACCGCGATAGAGCCCGCCGTTGAGCTGGCTCTGCAGCTTGCTCAGCGCCGGGTTTCTGCCGGAGCCTTCGTGCCTGGTCTGGTAGTCGTCGATCAGCTTGTTCAGCCGCAATGCGGCCTCCACCTGCGCCTGCCCGGTGGCGCCGTGCAGCACGGCGAGCTGATCCAGGATCCCCTGATAAGACTCGCCAATGGGCTTGGCAAATACCTGGGCGGCTTTTTTCAGCTCATCCGGGCTGTAGGCGTCGGCAAACAGGCTGGTTGCCCGCTCCTGCGTCACCACTTTGCCCGGCAGCCCCGTCATCGGGCTCTCATCAAACACCGGCAACTGCAGGATCTCCTGCAGCGTGACCTTGTTGGCAAGATCCTTGGACGGCTTGAAGCGGGCAAGCGCGTCCCCGTTCATCTCGGTCACCCGGAAGAACAGCGGCTTGCCATCCGCTCCCGGCGTCAGGTGGTAGCCGTTCGCCATGTCGAGCCCCTCCTTGCCAAAGAAGCGGGTCATGTAACGACTGAATTTCTCGGCGGAGGAGAACTCGACTATGCCCACATTGGGATCGTAGAAACCGTAGACTCGGCCCGACTCCCCCTGCTTGGACCAGGCCGCCATGGCGTGGCCCGGCGCGTCCAGCTCCAGCAGCACGGGGGCGGCATTCCCCTTGGCGGTCAGCTTGCCGAGCACGCTATCGAGCGAGATGGCGCTCTTGCCTTCCCACTTCTCCTTGACGATGTCGTACTTGATGCTGCGCAGGCTGTCGTAGTTGTAGGACGCCGGCGTGTTGTTGTGGATCTCGGCCAGACTGCCCACCAGCTTGCGGGCGTTGTCCAGCTCGGCGGCCGAGTAGCGATCAGGATTGTTGATGACGGCGGCCGCTGAGTAGAGCTTCTCCATCATGCGCCGCGCCAGATCCGGCTGCCCCTCGCTCTCCAGCTGCTTGGCGACCAGCACCAGCTTGGAGAGGGGATCGCAGCGGCCACCAAAACCGTCATCCGCCAGATTCAGCAACAGCAACTGGGGTGCCAGGTGTTCCCTTGCCAGCGGATCTGCGCCCCCTTGCGAGGCCACGTCACGGAACAGGCGGTTGAACTGTTCAACCTTGGGTTTGATGGTGCTCTTGAGCGCCCGGTTCTCGATCTCCCAGGCGAGTGCCCCCTGCTGCTGTGGCGTCAGGGTCGGCTGGGTGAACAGATCAACCAGCTGGGTCATGCTCATGTCGGGCTGGAAGCCGTCAACCACCTTGCCAGCCAGCCCCTGCTGATACCCGGCGAGGAATGCCTTGGTGGTACGTATGTCCTTGGCCACGCCGTTGCTGCCCACCTGTGGGGCGAGCGCCTCCTGATAGCGCTTGAGATCGCGCTTGATGCCCTCGATGCCCTTGAGCGGCGCCTCGGCCCCCGCCTCTGACTGACTGCGGTTGAACAGATCGCCGACTATCTGCTCGGCATATTGGCCCATCAAGCGGTTGCTGGCCAGATGGCCATAGAAGGTCTGCTCACCGCTGACCTGATACCCGGCCACGGCCAGCTTGGCCCGCAGCTTTTCACCCTCGCTGCCGAGCCCTTCGTTGTCGGTCAGCAGCATAATTGGCGTGTTCTTGGGCAGGCCGTCGAGGTTTTTCTCTACCGAGAAACGGCCGTTGACCGCCTTGGCGATCGCCCCGACCAGACCGCCCGGATTGGGCAGCTCATGGGCAGTGATCGCCTTGCTCATGCTGGGCATGGGACGATCGAGCAAGAGGGCGCCCACCGGCTTGCCCTGCTCGGCGGCATAACGGGCCAGATCGGCGGCGATGGGGCCGCCCATGGAGTAGCCGTGGATCAGGATCTTGCCGGGTGCCACACCGCGCTCTTCCACCAGATAGCGGAACATGGTGCGGGCATCCTGATAGACCCCCTGTTCGCTGGGGCCGCCATCGCTGGCACCGTAGCCACGCAGGTTGACCGCCAGCATGTCGATGCCCTGCTTCTGGTAATGATTGCGAACGGCATCGGCCTGCTCCTCGGCAGAAGAGCCTGAGCCATGCAGGAACAGCACCACCTCGGGCTTGCCATCCTCCTGCGTCCCTTGCCGCTCGGTCCCCTTGTGCAGGTATCCGGACAGGCGGCCGGCGTCCCCTTGCAAGGTCACTTGTGCAGCCTCCCCTTTGCTCACTGCATGGTCGAGCAACTGCCGGGTGATATCGCCCACCTGGCGCCGCTCATCACGGGTGCCATAGAGGTTGTCGTTGAGGAAACGGGTCAGGGGGTTGAGCGGCTGCCTGTCCAGCGGTGCCGAGCCGTCGTTCTCCATGGAGACGGGCTTGCCGGATGAGGCGGGTTCAACCACCTCGACAGGGGCACTGACCTTGCGCGGCGACCCGAGTGCGGCCAGCTCAGCCAGCTGCGCCGAGTGGGCGTGTTGCTGATAAAAATCGAGGGTGCGGCCGAAGGCACGATCGAGGGCATCCTGCACCGCCGCCTTGCCGGCATCACCCGCCAGATCCACCAGATCCCGGTAGTTGGCGGTGTAGCTCTCCAGCACCTGCTTGCGCGCATCCCCGCTCGCCTGCAACGCCTGATAGACCGCCAGACTCTCGTTCACCGAGTGGCCGCCATCGAATACCAGGAAGGCAAGGGTGTTGAGGTAGGCCTGACTCGGGGAGTAAGCAGGGTCTTTCGCCGCCAGATAGTTGTTCAGGTGCACCATGATGTTGGTGGAGCCGGAGGCCCCGGTCACCACGGGCAAGCCCTTGTCCAGCGCGTTGCGCTCGAAGGTGGTCTCCTTGCCCGGCGTCAGTATGCGGCCATCGGCCACGCTGCGCCCGCTCAGGAAGTCGTCGTACTTGTCGCCGCCGGGCTGATAGTGCAGACCCGTGCCGTAGTCGCTGGTGGTGCGACCCGGCAAGTCGACTTGCAGCAGACCGTCCTTGGCAGAGGCGATCTCGGTGCTGGTCGAGCGCGCCTTGGTAATGACGCTGCCATAGAAGCGATCCCCCTCTCTCTTCCAGTCGGCCGTGTCCATGCCGAGCTCGGGATGGGTGGCCATCTTCACCGCAAGGAAGGGCACTTTGATGACATCGAAGCCGTTGTCGACCCGGGTCATCATCTGCTTGAAGTTGGCCAGATTCGGCTCGGCCAGGAAATCGGTCAGGCTGGGCACCCGGCTGAACCAGGGACGGGTGTCCTTTTTGATGGCCTCGGCGAATGCCGCCATCTTCTTGTCGATGCGCTGGCTCTGGGTGGCCTCGTCCAGCTGCAGTGTCTGGATCCAGTCGCCAAACTCCTTCACCAGGCTGGCACCCAGTTGCGCCGAGGTATCGATCGCCGCCTGCGACGGTGAGGTCACCAGCGCATGGGCAATCTCGGAGTCGAAACGACGGCCAAACAGGTTGTCTATGTACTGGCCGGTCGCCTTGCTCTTGTGCGCATCGGCAAGCAAGGCTTGCGCCAGCACCTGCAGCTGCGGCTGATCCCCCAGCGTCTTGCTGGCAGTCTCAAACAGGGCGATGGTACGAGGCCCATTCACCTCGCCAGAGAGCCAGAGTGCCTTGACCGCTGCGGCCAGCTGGCGGGTTTGCGGCGTGTCGAACTGACCCAGCTGATGGGCAAACGCGATCAGACTATCATGCTCGGTACGGGGCGCCTGCCGCTCGGCGTTGGAGTTGGTGTCGGTGAGCGGACGAATGCCGAGCTCGGTCACCCTGGCTATGTCGGAGGCACTCAACTCACCCACCACTCCCGTGATCCGGCCTATGCCGTCGAACACCAGCTGATGTTCGAAGCGGGCTGTCTGTTCAGGCGGCAGGGCCAGACCATGCACACCGGCAGCCTTGGCCCTGAAGGCGAAGGTGTGGCTCAGCAAGGAGGCGGCCTCGAAGCGCAGCGCCTTCACCTGTTCACCACGCTGGGCAAACTCTTTGGGGTCGCGAGCCTGCCACTGGGACAGGCTTTGCTCCAGCAGCCCCAGATTCGCCTCCGATGGCTGTTGCTGCACCCGAACCACGGCCTCGCGTACCGCCTTGAGCCGCTCGCTTGGCAAGTCGGTCGAGAGCTTGCCCAGCTGGCGGCGAGTGGAGTCAATGAAGCCATTGTCTTCGCGCCTGAGCAGCTGGAAGGCAAAACCGGCGGTCTCGGGGACGGCGACGGCCGGGCCTCGCACCGGGCTCCCCAGCCCGGCCAGGGAGACACCGGACAGACCCAGCTCGGCGCTGCGGCGCGAAGACGCATGGCTCGCCGGCACAGCGGCGCCCGACTCGCGCTCACCGACCATACCGGGCAGGGTGATGGCGGGCGTGCCATGAACACGGCTCCCGGCATTGATCTGCAGGCGATTGACCGCAGCCAGGGCGCCATCGAGGGCGGACTGCTCCTGTTCACTCAAGCCATTGGCGGCATCGATGGCCGATGGCTGGGCGCCAGCCGCAGCATAGGTCGACAGACCTGCGGCATCCGGCACATCCAGCTCACCAGCCTGCGGCAGCCGGGGTACCGCAACCGGGCTCTGGCCGTCATGCGCGTCCTGACGGCTCGGCTTGTCACCGCTTTGTTTCAGGCTCGCCGCATTCTGTCTGGCCTGTGTTGCCTGCTGGCTGGCCTGGCTACTGGCCTGCTCGCCTGCGGCCTGGGCCTGGCTGGCACTCGACTCGCCCTCTTGCTGCCGCTGCCGGGCATCGGCCTCGCGGGTCAGGGCATCGAGACGGCGCTGCTCGGCCTGCTCGGTCCGGCTCTGCCCCTGCGCCAGGGCTTCGCCCTGCAACTGTTCGTTGCGCTGCTGACCAGATTTGGACTGGGTCAGGGCGGCATCGACCTGCTGGCTCTGCTGCTCGCGGCGGGTTTTGGCATCCGTAATCGCCTCGCCTGCCGTGCCGCTGGCCTCTTCCAGATCTTCCTGTGTATCGGTCAACAAGCGGTCGGCAAAACCATTGCGCCAGTGCTGGCCGGACGGGATGGTAGCCGCTTCGGGCTGCTTGAGTTGTTCAAACTGGCGGGCCAGGGTGTCGAGCTGAGCCGTCATGTCGCGCGCTTCCGCCTCGATGACGCCGCGCTGATCCTGACCATTCTCGGCCAGCTTGCCCTCGTCGGTGGCTTCCAGCTGGGCCTGAGCGCCCGAGATGGCGGCCAGCTGCTGCGCCTTCTCCTGCTCCAGTCGCTGTTTGTCGGCATCGGCACTGGCCCGATCGGCTTGGGCCTGGGCGGCGTTGCCATCTTGCGCCAGTTGCGCGCTGACCTGGCCTATCTCGGCCTTGCCAGCCGCCGTGGCGACCACGTTGTCGAGCAGATAACCAAGGCCGTTGCTCTCCCCCGTGCCCCGGAACGCCAGGGTATTGCTCCCCGCGCGAGCGGTCAGGGTCAGCCGTTTGGTCTGCCAGCTGGCGGCGTCGCCCTCGCTGGCAAAGACGCGCTCGCCGTTCCACAGCACCTCGATGCCGTGCTGCTGCGAGATGTTGGCCCGACGGGCAAAATCGAAGTTCAGAGTGACAGTCTCGCCTGCCTGGAGGCCGGCAAGATCCTGGGAAATCTGGGTGTTTCTGTCGGTGGAGAGTTCACTGACACACTGGCCATGACCTTCGTCAGCCAGCCCGTAGGTGGCGGCAGAAAAGTCTGCCTCGATCCCGTCACCGGCATGCTGCCAGCCGTGGGCGCCCCGTTCGAAATCACCGTTGACGATGAGGTTTTCGCCGCCCCTGGCCAGGCCTTGCTCATCGAGCTGCAACGCCTTGTCCATGGCTTGCTCGTCGCGCTCGCCGGTCTGGCTCACCTGGCCGGTCAGGCCGCTCGCCAGCGAGGATTTCACCTCGCCAATCTCGTCCAGACCGAAGCCGCTCAGGGTCTGTACATCCCCCAGACTGGCAGCTTGTGGCGCCTTGACCGGGCCCTCTTCATCGCCCTGTACCAAGTAGTTGATGGCCTGGTTGCCTGCCGCACCGAACAGGGTCTGCTTGATGTTGTCAAACAGGGTGCCGAGCTTGTTGCTGCTGGTGTTGCTGCTGGCGATGGCCAGGCTGTAGAAGTCGCCATTGCCTATCTTGATGGCCACGTTGTGGCGGGCATAGGCCGCCGTCACGTCGAGCCCGTCGCCGATCTGGACATTGGCATTGCCCTTGCCCTTCATGACGGCAACGTTGAGCCCGTCCCCCACCTTGGTGTTGAGGTTGTAATCACCCCAGGCCAGGTTGATGGAGGTACCGTCGCCAACCTTGATGTTGTTGTTGAACTTGCCGTAGGCGGCGGTGACGCTCAGGCCATCCCCCACAGTGGTGGTCTGGTTGACCTCCCCCTTGGCGAGGGTGACCTGGATGCCGTCCCCCACCCGGGTGACGACGTTGGCCTTGCCGAGCAGGGCCTGATAGCTCTCGCCATCCCCCACCTGGGTGACTATGTTCGCATCCCCCTTGGCCAGCACGACCTGACGGCCATCCCCCACCTTGGTGATGATGTTGGCGCGGCCCCAGGCACCTGTGTAACTGTCGCCGTCGCCCACCTGGGTGACCAGGTTGGCCTCCCCTTGCAGCACCGCCAGCTCGCGGCCATCGCCGACCTTGGTCAGCACGTTGGCACGGCCCTTGGCGAAGCTGTAGCGATCGCCGTTGCCGACCTGGGTCAGCAAGTTGACGTCGCCCCAGGCTCCCTGCACCACCAGGCCGTCACCCACCTTGGTGATCAGGTTGGCGCGGCCCTTGGCCAGGCCTATGGTGCTGCCGGCGCCGACATGGGTCATGACGTTGCCCACCTCGGAGATGAGCAGACCCACGGTCGTGCCGTCACCTATCTTGGTCAGCAGGTTGCCCTTGCCCCACAGCACGGCGGCCGTGGTGCCATTGCCCACGTGGGTCAACACGTTGGCATCGGCCTTGGCGAGAACGCCGAGGAAGTCATCCCCCACCTTGGTGATGATGTTGGCCTTGCCCAGCGCCAGTACCCCGGTCAGACCGCTGCCCACATGGGTCACTATGTTGGCCTTGCCAAACAGGGCCGCCAGTGTGGTGCCATCGCCCACCTTGGTCATCACGTTCAGCTCGCCGGCGAACAGCCCCAGGCTGGTGCCGTTGCCTATGTGGCTGTAGACGTTGGCCTTGCCGATCATCAGCGCGGCGGTCAGGCCATCGCCCACTTTGGTCATCAAGTTCGCCTGCCCCAGCATGGCCGCGAAGGTTTCGCCAGCACCGACGTGGGTGAAGACGTTGGCATTGCCCACCATGGCAGCCAACGTCATGCCGTTGCCCACCTTGGTCGCCAGGTTGCCCTGGGCCAGCATCAGGGCCACGGTCAGGCCGTCACCAACATGGGTGAAGACGTTGGCCTTGGCCACCATCAGCGCCAGCGCATTGCCATCGCCGACCTTGGTGAAGACGTTGGCCACTCCGCCCATCAGGGCCCAGGCATCGCCCTGGCCTATCTGGGTAAACAGGTTGCCCGCGCCTATCATGGCGGCAATGGCCGTGCCGTCGCCCACCTTGGTGAACAGGTTGCCGGCGGCCCCCATGACCCCCAGGGTGGCGCCATCGCCGACATGGGTCAGCACGTTGCCCGCCCCCAGCATCACGGCCGAGAGATCGCCGTCACCGACCCGGGTCAGCACGTTGGCCGCCCCCAGCAGCAGCGCCTGGGTATCACCCCGGCCAATCTGGGTCAGCACATTCACGCCGCCCCCCAGTATGGCCTGCACCTTGCCGTTGCCCTTCTTGGTGAGCACGTTGGCGCCCCCCAGCAGCACGGCGCGGGTATCGGCAGCCTCGTCCCCCTGACTGATGTGGGTGAGCACGTTGGCCCCCCCCAGCAGGCCGGCGGTCAGCTGGCCGGCACCCAGCTTGGTCAGCACGTTGGCACCGCCCACCGACAGCGCATCGAGCCGGCCATTGCCGGCCTGGGTCAGCAGGTTGAAGCCACCGCCTGCCAGCCAGAGGCCACGACCGTCACCTATCTGGGTGTGGGTGTTGTAACCGCCCAGCATGACCACCTGGCTGTCGCCACGGCCCTGCTGCACCGAGATGTTGCCATAGGCCAGCAGGCGGGCCAGATACTCCCCGTCCCCGCTGCGTACCAGCACGTTGGCCGCACCGACGGCATAGACATCCATCTTCCCCTGCGCGCCCTGATGCACCAGCACGTTGGCCAGGCCGGCACCACGGAACACCAGATCGCCGCGCTGACCGCGCTTGATCAGCACGTTGGCCGCCCCGGCGCCGTTGAAGTGGATGTTGCCCTCGGTCACGTCGGACTCGATGACGTTGCCGCCACCGGCGCCGTCGAAGAAGATATCGCCCTTGCTCTTGCCACCGCCTTGCTGACGGGGAAGCAACGGCTGGGAGTCAAACTCCCGGGTGGCCGGCAGTCGATCCGACACGGCCGTGACGGTATCGAGCTGGTAGTGCACCTCGCTCAGTGAGTAGCCCCCCGTGCCCATGGCACTGAAACCCGTCTGCTCCGAGATGATCTGACCGGCCAGGCCGGCGATGTGATCGCCCTCCTTGTACCAGGCCCTGGACAGGTATTTGAGCGCACCGGTTTCCCTGTCGTTGGCCAGCTCTACCACCACTATCTTGGTGTAGGGGCCAAGCAGCTTGGCAAACACATAAGTGTTGGCCTGCGCCCGGGATTTCACCGCGCTGACCGCGACCTTGGTACCATCTTGATAGATGGCATGACCACTCATGTTGGCCGTGGAGAGGGTGACATCGGCGGCGGCCACGCTCACGCCACCGCCGTAGTTGATCCAGCTGTTTTCGGTCAGATCCGCTTCCACCGCCTGCAATGTGATGCGCTGACGCCGTTCAAACACCAGGTCCGTCAGGCGATAAGCGCCGTCGGTCCGGGTCGAGGTAAATCCTTGCTGTTCATTGATCTGGCTGCTGGCCAGGCTGGCGAGGTGATCGCCCTCCTTGTACCAGGAGGTGGAGAGATAGCGCAGGGGGCCCTGCTCGCCCTCGTTGGAGAGTTCGACCCGGTTTATCTTGGTGTACATGCCATCGAAGAAGGCAAACAGGTAGGTATTGGGTTGCAGGGTCGACTTGATGGCCGTGACCGCCTGGGACTGGTTGATCCAGCTGCCGCCCATGGTGGCCGTGGTCAGCGCTATCTCGTCGGCACGGGCGCTGGCGAAGGGCGAGCTGTCGCTGCCAGACCCCTTGCGGGAGAGATGATTGTAACCCCCCGCCCCCTTGAAGTGGATGTTGCCCTCGGCCACGTCCGACAGCAGCCGGTTGTAGCCGCCGGCCCCGTTGAAACGGATGTCGCCGCGGGTCTGCAGGTACTCATCCTGTTCGTTGCGCAGACGGGAGATCTCGTTCCAGCCGCCGGCGCCGTTGAAGGTGACGTCCCCCTCGCGCCCCTTGCGGAACACCTTGTTGTAGGCACCGGCGCCGTTCAGGGTGACGTTGCCGGACTCCACCTGGGAGCTGATGATGTTGGCTGCACCGGCGCCATGGAAGCTGATGTTGCCCTGCGACCCCTGATACTGGCTGTGCCAGGTGCGGTCCAGCTTGTTGGCCGCCCCGGCACCGCTGAAGGTCAGGTCGCCCCTGTCGGTCTGGTGCCAGAGCTTGTTGTAACCACCGGCCCCCTCGAAGCTGACGTTGCCACTGATCCCCTTGCGGGTCAGGAAGTTGGCAAGGGCCGCCCCCTGATAGCGGATGTCGCCCTCGCGCCCCTGGTGATCTATGTTGGTGCCACCGCTGGCACCGGCAAAGTGGATATTGCCCGATTCGGACTTGCTGATGTCCGCGTAGCCCGCCGCCCCCTTGACGGTCAGGTTGCCGGACTCATCGACCACCTTGAGGTAGGCGGCGCCGCCGTACACGCTGTCATTGCCCGTGCCGGTATAGACGGTGGCGCCAATGGAGCCGATCTTGATGGTGTCGTCACCGCCATAGGCACGGATGACGCCGCCAAAGCCAAAGGCATTGATGTCATTATTACCATCATCTGCCGTGTAATTACCGGTAAAGAAGTACTCAATACTTCTCCATACACTCTTTCCCATGTATTAACTCATTATGATTAAATGGAAAACCACTGCACCCTGCGCACACAATGGCCAAGTTCGGCATGAACATGACCGCGCACGGTACAGACCCGCTGCCCTTTCCATGGCAGAAATATCCGGCGACGCAGATCGCTCACCACGGCGCGGGCATGTCCGTATGGCGCTATCATCTCCGGAATAAAAATATGGTCGCCGGATTGCCAATCCTCACGGATCAGCTCCCGCTCGGCGGCCAGCAAGGTGTCACGAATGGATAAAGAGACAAACGCCCAGTTGCAAAATGCAACCGGGCGCCCGTGTGAGTCTTCATAATAGCTGAACTGGTTCAATTCGAAGGCAGGCAATATTCGCTGCTGCCACTCGGCGACGGAATAACGCCGGTGCAGGGAGGAGTACTGACTCAGCAGCATGACTCCCCCCAGCATATGTTGATTTTGTTGCCAGTTCGGTTCCGTTGATTGCAATACCAAGCTCATTGGATCCCCAACCGGAACATTATTTTTTCTTGCGCGGCGCGGCCTGTGCTGTGGCAGCCGGTGCGGCTTGCGGCTCGTCAGAAGGGGCGGCCGGGATCAGTCCTGCGGCGATCAACTTGTCAAACTCGGCGACCATGCGCGGATCTTCAAGCATATTTTTTATCATTGAAACCATATACATAAAGCCAGCGGCAGGCATGTGGACCGTCTGCTTCAGCGCCAGCTCGTTGTCGCTTTCTGCCATGACCCCTTGCGCCATCTTCAGCGGATCCTGTCCGACGAAATAGAGCGAGAAGATCCCCTTGTTATAGTTGACGCTGGATACTGTCTGTACAAACTGCTCTGTCATATAAATTCCATTATCAATAAATATAAAGACAAACAAAAAAGAAAAGGAATTTCCCAAGTAAAATAACACGGGAGCAACATTTTTCTTTTCACTATATTTACCATATTTGAAATTATTATCCGATTCAATTAAACAATGACCTAAAAATAGAGTAAATACGTCAATATAAATATCAACTCAATCATTAAGGTTAATGCCGCGGCATTATGCAATGCGTTATTAACTGGGCCATCACGGCCATTTTATTATGCAAGCTATCAATCAAGATAATATTTGACAGTGAAATAATGGCTCGTTAGTATGCGCGCCCTGCCTGCAACAGGCCACCTTGCCCCATATAAACAGGAGGGGTGTCACAGCGGCAAACGGATATATTATGACGGCGAGTGAAGAGTCTGTTTTAGCGTGTCTCAATATTATTATCGGGATGCAGGGTTGCCCCTCTCAAGATATAGCACCCACGCCAGACGACACCTTTGACAATATTGTCGATACGCTGCAACAACAGACAGGAACCCGCATTCGTCAGCGTCATATTCCCCCTCGCAAACTCGATAAACTGACCCTGCCGGTGGTACTGCTGAGCCCCTCTGGCGAGGCGTTCGTGCTGGCCCAGCGCCAGGGTGAACAGGCACTAATCCTGGATCCCGCCGTGGGCAAGCCGCAGGTCATAGCACAAGACGAACTGCTGGCACGCTGGGGGGGCCGCCTGCTCGAGGTCGGCAAGCGGCAGAGTCGCTTCGACATCCGCTGGTTCATCCCCGCCTTCTTGCAGCAAAAACGCCTGCTCGGCGAGATATTGCTGTTCTCGCTGGTGTTGCAGATCCTGGCGCTCATCTCCCCGCTCTTCTTTCAGGTGGTGATGGACAAGGTGCTGGTGCATCAGGCCTGGGCAACCCTGGATGTGCTGGTATTCGGGCTGTTGATCACGGCCCTGGTGGAGGTCTGCCTGCGCGGGCTGCGGGAATACCAATATGCCCAAACCGCCAACCGGATCGATATCCAGCTCGGTCTGCGCATGGTGCAGCACCTGTTCGCCCTGCCCCTGCTCTATTTCAAGAGTCGCCAGGTGGGCGCCATCGTGACCCGGGTGCAGGAGCTAAACACCATACGCGAATTCCTGACCGGCACCCTGTTCACCCTGACGGTGGACGTGCTGTTCATGTTTGTCTTCCTGGCCGTCATGGCCAGCCTCTCCGGCATGCTGACCCTGGTGATCCTGCTCTCCATTCCCGCCTATGTGCTGATCGCCTGGTGGATCACGCCGCGCATGCAGCAGGCGGTCGAGCAGCAGTTCGGCCATGCCGCCACCAATACCGCTTTCCTGAACGAGACGGTCGCCGGGGCCGAGACCCTCAAGAGCCTGGCGCTGGAACCGCGTTTCGTGCGGCGCTGGGATGAGCAGACCCGCCAGATGGTGGAAGCGGGCTACCGGGTGCAGCAACTCAACAATGCCTCCCAGCACGGGGTCATGTGGCTGCAAAAACTGGTGACAGTCGTCGTGCTCTGGCTCGGTGCCAGCGAGGTGATCGCGCTGCAGCTCACCATAGGCCAGCTCATCGCCTTCAACATGATGGCCAGTCACGTGGCGCAGCCGCTATCGCGCCTGGTCGAGTTGTGGGGCCAGTTCATCCAGACCCGGATCGCGGTAGACAAACTCGGCGACATGCTCAACCTCCCCCCGGAACATCAGCGCGATGGGGATGGCCGCATCCAGGCCGGCGCCATAGCGCTCGAGCGGGTGCATTTTCGCTATCAAGCGGATGCCCCCCTCATCATCGACGATCTCTCCCTCGCCCTGGCGCCTGGCGAGACGCTGGGGATTGTCGGAGGCTCGGGCTCGGGCAAGAGCACCCTGGCCCGTCTGCTGCTGCGGCTCTATCAGCCGGAGCAGGGGCAGATCCTCATCGATGGCCAGCCCATCCAGCAGATCCCGCTCCACCACCTGCGCCAGCAGATGGGGGTGGTGTTGCAGGAGAACCACCTGTTCAACAAGTCGGTGCGCGACAACCTGGCCCAGTCGGTGCCCCACGCCAGCCTGGACGAGATCATACGGGCCGCCACCCTGGCCGGCGCCCATGAGTTCATTTTGCGACTGCCCCTTGGCTACGACACAGTGCTGGCGGAGGGGGGCAGTTCGCTCTCCGGCGGTCAGCGCCAACGGCTGGCCATCGCCCGCACCCTGCTGGCCGATCCCAGGATCCTCATCTTCGACGAGGCCACCAGCGCCCTGGATGACGGATCCCAGGCGCTGATCCAGCACAACATGCGCCAGATCGCCAGCGGCCGCACCGTCATCACCATAGCCCACCGCCTCTCCACAGTGCGCCACTGCGACCGCATCATAGTCCTGCAGCGCGGCAAGATAGTGGAGCAGGGCGACCACGCCAGCCTGCTGGCACTGGGGCAGCACTACGCCCGCCTGTGGCAGCTGCAACAGGACTTGCACGAGGAGACCCCATGAATCTGCGCACCTGGCTGAGCCGCTGGCGCCAACCCGGTCCAGCCCGGCAGCAGGAGACCCACTACGGCTTCCTGCCCGCCCATCTGGCGCTGGCCGAGACGCCGCCCTCCCCCTTTGCCCGCATCACGGCGCTCACTCTGAGCGCCGGCGTGCTGCTCACCCTGCTCTGGGCCTGCTGGGGCCAGCTCGACATCCAGGCCACCGCCAGCGGGCGCCTGCTGGTCTTTGGCCGCAGCCAGATGATCCAGTCCTACGAGCAGGCCAGGGTGATCGGCATTCACGTGGAAGATGGCCAGGCGGTCGCCGCCAACGCGCCGCTGCTGACCCTCAACACCCTGGGGGTGAGCCAGGATCTGAGCCGGTTGCGCGAGCAGCAGGCGTTTCAGTACCAGACCCTGATCCGTTATCAGGCGCTCTATGGCAACGAAACCTTCAGCCTGCACCCCGACTACGCCAGGCTCACCCAGGCGCAGCAGCAGGCGCTGGCGGAGAACCACCAGAGCGAGCTGCACGAATACCAGAGCACCCTCAACAACCTGCAGGCCGAGCTTGGGGTCAATCAGGCCAATCAGGCCGCCCGACGGGGAGACATGGCCTCCCTCACCACCCTGCTGGCCAACATCCGGCCCCGCCTGCAGGCGCGCCAGACCCTGAGTCGGTCCCAGGCCATCTCACGGGTGGAGTATCTGGAGCAGGAGAAGGAGCTGCTGGAAACCCAGCGCCAGCTCGCCCAGCAGAGAGCCGAGCTCGAGGTGCTGCAATCCCAGCAGCAGAGCCTGCAGGAGCGGCTGGCCGGCTTCAAGGCACAGAAACAGCGGGAGTGGATAGAGAAACGCCAGCAGGCCCAGCTGCAGCTGACCGCCATCGAGCAGGAACTCGCCAAGCTGAGCGAGCGGGAGCACCTGGAAGTCATTCGCGCCCCGGTGGCGGGCACAGTGCAGCAGCTGGCCATCCACACCCAGGGCGCCGTGGTGCAGCCGGCCCAGCAGTTGCTGGTCATAGTGCCCAACGAGGGAGTCCAGTACGCCGAGGTGAAGATCCTCAACAAGGACATAGGCTTCGTGCACGAAGGGCAGACGGTCAGCATCAAGGTGGATGCCTTTCCTTATACCCGTTACGGCACCATAGACGGCGAGCTGGTCAGCGTGTCGCGCGATGCCACCACGGATGAGCAACTGGGGCTGGTCTTTCCCGCCAGGGTCAAGCTAAGCCGGGGCGAGATGCAGATAGACAATCAGCCGGTGCGGCTCACCCCGGGTATGTCGGTGGTGGCCGAGGTCAAGACGGACAGGCGCCGGGTGATCGACTACCTGCTGAGCCCGATCCGTGAGTACCAGGCCGAGGCACTGCGGGAGCGATGACAATGACACAGGCTTTGCCGGCCTTAGAGGCCCCCGTGAACGAGTCAGCCCCCATCGCCAATGGCGCCCTCGCAGCCCTCGCCCACGCGGCCCATCAGCTGATGATGGCCGCGGATGCCGGGCAACTGGCCCACGCCATGGGTTGCGATCTGGCGCCGGAAGATCTGACAGTGCGCGAGGCCGCTGCCCGGCTCGGCCTGCGCAGCGCCCTGTCACAGGGGCCAGGCTGCCCGCTGGCGGCGCTGCCACTGCCGGCCCTGCTCAAGCGGGAGGGGCGCTGGTACACCATCACAGCAATAGAACCTGAGGGCTGGCAGCTGTTTGATCCGGCGACCGGCACCAGCAGCCTGCAACCGCTGCCGAACCCCACACAGGCGGCGCAGTGGCACTATCTGTTGCTGGCCCAGCAGGATCTCACCCCGGCCGAGGTCAAGTTCGGGCTGGGCTGGTTCAGCCCGGCGGTACTGCGCCAGCAGAAGCAGGTGCGAGACGTCTTCTGCTTCGCCATTGTGTTGCAGCTCATTGCCCTCGCCAGCCCGCTGCTGTTTGAAAACATCATCGACAAGGTACTGGTGGGGCGCAGCCTTGGCAGCCTGCAGGTGCTGGCCCTGGCCATGCTGGCACTGGCCTGTGCCGAGCCGCTCTACAGCTTTCTGCGCGGCCAGGTGTTCGGCCATCTGGCCAACCAGGTCAACGCCGAGCTGTCCGGCAAGCTCTATCGCCATCTGGTCGGCCTGCCCATCGACTATTTCAAGGCGCGCCAGACCGGCCAGATCATCGCCCGGGTCAAGGAGATGGCCCAGATCCGCCAGTTCCTCACCGGCTCCACCCTGATGCTGGTGCTGGACCTGGTGTTCATCCTGCTGTTTGTCGGCGTCATGTTCCATTACGCCCCCGTGCTGACCGGCTGCGTGCTGGGTTCCTTGCTCATCTATTTTCTGCTGTGGCTGCTGATTGGCCCCCTGGTGCGCAAGCGGGTCGAGGCCGAGTATCAGGCAGATGCCGATGCTACCAGCTTCCTGACGGAGGCAGTCACCGGCATCGAAACCATCAAGACCACGGCCACGGAGCCACGCTTTTATCAGGAGTGGCAGCGTCTGCTGGCGCGCCAGTTGCGCCGGGGATTTCAGGCCAGAAAGGTGGGGCTTGTCGCGGGACAAGGCATAGATCTGGTGCAAAAGCTTACCGCCGCCCTGCTGCTCTGGCTTGGGGTCGGCGAGGTGCTGAACGGCCGGCTGAGTCCGGGGGAGCTGGTGGCCTTCAACATGCTGGCGGGCCATGTCACCCAGCCGGTGCTGCGGCTGGCCCAGGTGTGGCAGGACTTCCAGCATACCCTGATCGCCCTGCGCCGGGTGGGGGACATACTCGACGAGGCGCCCGAGCACGGCAATGGCGGACTCGCCTCCGTCCCCGCTCTCGAGGGGGCCATCGAGTTTCGTCACATCCGCTTTCGCTACCAGCCGGATGCCCCCGAGGTGCTGGCCAATCTCTCCCTCTCCATCGAACCCGGGCAGTTCATCGGCATCACGGGCCCATCGGGTTGTGGCAAGAGCACCCTCACCCGCTTGCTGCAACGGCTCTACGTGCCCCAGCACGGCCAGGTGCTGGTCGACAACATGGATCTCGCCATCGCCGACCCCGTCTCATTGCGCCGCAACATGAGCGTGGTGCTGCAGGAGAGCATTCTGTTTTGTGGCTCGATCGCCGACAACATCCGCATCTGTCGCCCCGATGCCAGCCAGGCCGAGGTGGAGCAGGCGGCGCAGCTGGCCGGCGCACTCGGCTTTATTCGCGAGCTGCCCCAGGGCTTTGGGCAACAGGTGGGCGAGAAGGGCGCACGCCTTTCTGGCGGGCAACGCCAGCGGATCGCCCTGGCCCGCGCCCTGCTGGCCAACCCCAGGATACTGCTGCTCGACGAGGCCACCTCGGCCCTCGATTACGAATCCGAGGCTGCCATCATGGCCAACATGGCTGCCATTCGCCGTGGCCGCACCCTGATCAGCATCGCTCATCGCCTCAATACACTCCGCCATGCTGACCGCATCCTGGTAATGGATGAGGGGCAGATAGTGGAGTCCGGCAGCCATGATGAGCTGCTAGCACAACAGGGGCTCTATGCCCGGCTGTGGCGCCAGCAGACGGGGGAAGAGGCTGAGCACCCAGGTCCTCGCCCGTTAATGATTAACCAGTGAATAAAGAATGCCCTGATTCAGTCCCGATACAGGCACTCCTGCTAGGATCCGGATTGACTCTCCCCGGCATAAACCCTCTAATTGACAGCCTGGATCCCCATGATCGCGCACCTTATGAAAATATTGTTGGTCGAAGACGACAAGCTGCTCAATCACCACCTCTCTACCCTGCTGACCGAGGCCCAGAATCAGGTCCACAGCACGGACAGTGCCCAGGTGGCCCTGCATTACGCCGCCGATTACCCCATAGACGTAGCCATCATAGATTTGGGGCTGCCGGACATGGACGGTTTGCAACTCATCAGACAGCTGCGCGAGCGGCAGATCCCCTTCCCCATCATAGTCCTGACCGCCCGTGGCAACTGGCAGGACAAGGTGGAGGGGCTGGAGGCCGGGGCGGACGACTATCTGGTCAAGCCGTTCCAGAAGGACGAACTGCTGGCACGGCTCAATGCCCTGGTGCGCCGCAGCGCCGGCTTCATCTCGCCCAAGGTCAAGGCCGGCGACTATGAGCTGGATCTCTCCCGCAAGGAGCTGACCATAGGCGGCGAGCCGGCCGTGCTCACCAGCTTCGAATACCTGATCCTCGAGTACCTGATGCGCAACGCCCGCCAGGTGGTCTCCAAGCAGCAACTGCTGGACCAGCTCTACGGCGATGGCGAAGGGGATCCCAACACCATAGAGGTGATGGTGAGCCGACTGCGCAAGAAGCTGGACCCGGAGGGGAGCATCCAGCCCATCTCCACCATCCGGCGCCAGGGTTACATCTTCAACCTCTCGTGCAACTGATGCGCCTTCGCCTGCCTCGGCCCATGCGACTGATCCGTCGCTCGCTGCACATCAAGCTGATGCTGAGCGCCATGCTGGTCATAGCGCTCATCATGGCCTTCTCCGTCTACATCCTCTATCTGGGCCACACCGAGGAGCAGGCCCAGAAGGCCAGCACCCGCATGCAGGAGAACCTCTCCAAGCTGTTCTCCTCCAAGCTGCCGGATCTCCATGCCACCACGGATCTCGGCAAGATCACGCCGGATGCCATCGACCCCAATCTGGATACCCTGATCTGCCGGGCCGACGGCCAGCTGAGCTGGTCCAGCCTGCACATGCCGGAGGTGATCCACTCCAAGGGCACCATCTGTCAGGATCTGATGAAGTACCTCGGCGGGCTGGATCAGGACTACTTCTTCAAGCGCCACACCATCAAGAACGGCGAGAGCTACTTCATCTACAGCCTGCGTTTTCTGCGCAATCACGGTGAGGGGCCCACCACCTATTACGTGGTGATGGTCGACTCGGCCAAGCGCTACCTGGCCCAGACCCGCAGCTACCTCTATCAGTGCATCCGTCAGGCCCTGCTGGCCTACTCGCTGCTCGGCGCCCTGCTGCTGCTCACCAGCTTCTGGAGCCTGACCTCATTGCGCACCATGGCGCGCCAGATCGACGAGATCCGGGCGGGCAAGCGGGAGGCGCTCTCCAATGACTACGAGCGGGAGCTGACGCCGCTGACCGAGTCGGTCAACCAGCTGCTGGAGAACGAACGCCAGCAGACCCAGCGCTACCAGCACGCACTGAACGATCTGGCCCACAGCCTGAAAACCCGGCTGGCGCTGATCCAGATGACGGCGCAGGAGATCAAGCTGGGGCGCGACATCCACGACAACATCAGTGAACAGATCCTGACCATGGATCAGATCATCCAGTACCAGCTGCGCCGCGCCGTCACCGGCCGCAAACGCCTCGCCAGCAAGGGCACGGAACCCGTGCCCCTCATCGAGAAGCTGCTGGCCAGCCTCGCCAAGGTCTATCGCCACAAGAAGCTGCAGACCCGCTTCAAGTTCGATGACGACGTCTTCTTCGCCGGTGAGCAGGGGGACTTGATGGAGCTGATGGGCAACCTGCTCGACAACGCCTTCAAGTTCGCCATCAGCGAGATCCAGGTGACTGTAAGTCGCCGCCTCGACCGCTTGCGGATCGAGATTGAAGACGATGGCCCGGGCATAGACCCGGACAAGTCGCAGCAGATCTTCCAGCGCGGCGTGCGCGCCGACAGCTCACCCGGCCAGGGCATAGGTCTGGCGGTGGTCACCGAGATAGTGCACAGCTACGGCGGCCAGATCATGGTGGATGAATCGCCGCTGGGGGGCGCCCGCTTCACCCTGGACCTGCCCTGAGTTTGACTCAGCCCCGACTAATAACGACGCCTGCCCGCCCGCAGGCGTCGTGCTTTCTCCCGCCCTCTTTCCCAAGCTGACACAGCACAGCGAGATCACATGACGCAGGGGAAGCGACAATCGGAAAGCCGGGAGGAGATCAGAAGATAAAAAAAACCGGCCACAAGGACCGGTGAAACAGTTCAGGCTTGTCAGGTGACAAACGCACCCAGCGGATGAAGACAAGTCCCAATTCCTTATGGGGCCCTGGCCTCTTGAGTACGTGTTGTTACTCTATCCCATGGTCACTGAATCAAGGCTGAACCATGGGATGATTGGCATCCAGCCCCCTGTTTCGGCTTACAGCTTGATACCCAGCGACTGGCGCAGGTAGGCGCCGGCACCGAGCAGACCCGGCCCCTCGTGGGTGATGAGGAAGACGGGAATATCCTTCAGATAGGACTTGAAACGCCCCTTGTCTTCGAACGCCACCCGAAAGCCCGAGCCGATGAAGAACTCCTGAAAGCGCGGCACGATTCCGCCGGCGATATAGACACCGCCGAAGGTGCCCAGATTGAGCGCCAGGTTGCCGGCGAAGCGCCCCATCAGCACGCAGAACAGGCTCAGGGTGCGACGGCAATCCAGGCATTCGCCCGCCAGCGCCCGCTCTGTGATGTCTTTGGGGGCAAAGGCTTCTGGCTCGCGGCCATCGGACTTCACCAGCCCGCGATAGATGTTGACCAGACCGGGCCCGGAGAGCAGCCGCTCGGCCGAGACATGACCCAGTTCGGCGCGCATCACCTGCAGCACCGCATCCTCTTCTTCGCTGTTGGCGGCAAAGTCCACGTGACCGCCCTCGCCCGGCAGACTCAGCCACTGCTCGCCGGTGTGCACCAGGTGGGCGACGCCGAGGCCTGTGCCTGCGCCGTAGATGGCGATGGGCTTGCCGGCCACGGGCGCCGCGCCCCCCAGCTGGATGCAGTCAGCCGTGTCCAGCACGGGCACCGCCATGGAGACGGCGGTGAAGTCGTTGATCACCTGCAAGCGGGTCAGGCCCAGATTGGCCTGCATCTCGCCGATGGAGAACTCCCAGCTGTGGTTGGTCATGGCGACCCAGTCGCCCTTGATGGGGCAGGCGATGGCGATACAGGCCTGGCTCACCTGCACCTGATGCTCATCCAGATAGAGGCGCACCACGGCCTCGAGACTGGGGTGGGCCAGCCCGGAATAGGTCTTGGCCCGGGAAATGGTGCCGGTCGCCAGCTCGCACAGGGCCAGCCGCGCATTGGTGCCGCCTACGTCGCCGACCAGCGCATGGGTATGCTGCATAAAACAACTCCTTCGTTACTTGGGTCGGGGCGGCCCTTACCGTCCCGCAATTATTATTTGGCAACAATTCTACCCGAGCCCCTCCCCCCGCTGCGCGTTTGATGGATGCAAGTGTGCGCCCGCTCACAGTGTTGTTGCTTTGCAACATTTGTAAGCGCTTTCACGGGATGGGTGGAAGTTTGTAACCAAAAATACGAAATAATTAGACATGAGTCATACTTTGCAGGGCCAAGATTAGTTTCGATAAGAGCTTGTCTTGTATAGTCATCAAGTTGATTGGAAACCTGCTTAGCCGTGAATTTAGTGCAAAGACACTGAAGCTAAATTACAAAAATGCCTGGTGGTGATGATGAATACCCTTGATAAAATTACTAATAATTTGGAAAGTTTCAGTAAATCAGAGCGTAAAGTTGCCGAGGTCATTCTGGCCTCCCCGCAGACGGCCATTCACTCCAGTATCGCCACCCTCGCCAAGATGGCCGACGTCAGTGAACCGACCGTCAACCGTTTCTGCCGCCGTCTCGATACCAAAGGCTTTCCCGACTTCAAACTGCATCTGGCCCAGAGCCTGGCCAACGGCACCCCTTATGTGAACCGCCACGTGGAAGCGGACGACGGGCCCGATACCTATACCGCCAAGATCTTCGAATCCACCATGGCCTGTCTGGATGCCGCCAAGAACAGCCTGGATATCTCCGCCATCAATCGTTGCGTCGATATCCTGACCCAGTCCAAGAAGATCAGCTTCTTTGGTCTGGGCGCCTCCTCCGCCGTCGCCCGCGATGCCCAGAACAAGTTCTTCCGCTTCAACATCCCCGTGGTGAGCTTCGATGACATCGTCATGATGCGCATGAGCTGCATCAACAGCAGCGAAGGAGACGTGGTGGTGCTTATCTCCCACACAGGCCGCACCAAGGCGCTGGTGGAGATCGCCGCGCTGGCCCGCGAGAACGACGCCACCGTCATCGGCATGACCGCCAAGGATTCCCCGCTGGCCCGCGAATGCAACCTGGTACTCTCCATGGACGTGCCGGAAGACACAGATGTCTACATGCCGATGGCGTCGCGCATCGCCCAGCTGGCCCTGGTAGACGTGCTGGCAACCGGTTTTACCCTGCGCCGTGGCATGAAATTTCGCGAAAACCTGAAGAAAGTCAAAGAAGGTTTGCGCGAATCCCGCTTTGATACCCCCCACTCTTCCTGACGAGCGGGGGCCCTGGCCCCCGGCTGTCTATGCCACCTTCCTTGGTGTAGTATTGTAATTTAGTAACAAAAGCCACCCAGATGGCTTGCAAGCGGGTGCAATGGGCCATGCGCTTGACGGGGCAGTATTTCAAGTCATATCAACTTCAAACTGGAGTCTTTCATGCCAAGACGTACAAAGATTGTAACCACACTCGGTCCGGCCACCGATCGCGAGGGGATCCTCGAGGGGATCATCCGTGCCGGCGCCGACATGGTGCGGATGAACTTCTCCCACGGCACCGCTGAAGACCACATACTGCGCGCCAACCAGGTGCGCGACATCGCCGCCAAGCTGGGCCGTCACGTCGCCATCATGGGTGACCTGCAGGGCCCCAAGATCCGCGTCTCCACCTTCAAGGATGGCAAGGTCTATCTGGCCATCGGCGACAAGTTCATTCTCGATGCGGCGCTCGGCAAGGGCGAAGGCTGTCAGGAACAGGTCGGCATCGACTACAAGAGCCTGCCCGATGACGTGATCGCCGGCGATATACTGCTGCTGGACGATGGTCGCGTGCAGCTGAAGGTGGAGCAGGTCGAAGGCACCCGCATCCACACTACTGTCACCGTGGCGGGCCCCCTCTCCAACAACAAGGGCATCAACAAGAAAGGCGGCGGTCTCTCCGCCCCGGCCCTGACCGAGAAGGACAAGGAAGACATCAAGACAGCCGCCCTGATGAACGTGGACTACCTGGCCGTCTCCTTCCCCCGTTGTGGCGATGACCTGCGCTACGCCCGCGAACTGGCCCGCGAGGCCGGCTCCAACGCCAAGATAGTGGCCAAGGTCGAGCGCGCCGAAACCGTCGCCACCGACGAGGCGATGGAAGACATCATCCTCGGCTCCGACGCCGTCATGGTGGCCCGTGGCGATCTCGGCGTCGAGATCGGCGATCCCGAGCTGGTCGGCGTGCAGAAGAAGCTGATCCGCCACTCCCGCCGTCTGAACCGGGTGGTCATCACAGCAACCCAGATGATGGAGTCCATGATCAACGCGCCGCTGCCGACCCGTGCCGAAGTGATGGACGTGGCCAACGCCGTGCTGGACGGTACCGATGCGGTGATGCTCTCCGCCGAGACCGCCGCCGGTCAGTTCCCCATCGAGACAGTCACCTCCATGGCCAGCGTCTGCGTGGGCGCCGAGAAGCACCCGAGCCTGAACGTCTCCAACCACCGCATGAGCTACACCTTCACCTCGGTGGAAGAGGCCGTCGCCATGTCCACCATGTACGCCGCCAACCACCTGGAAGGGGTCAAGGCGATCGTGGCACTGACCGAATCCGGCACCACACCGCTGCTGATGTCCCGCATCAGCTCCGGCCTGCCGATCTTCGCCATGTCACCCCACAACAAGACCCTCGCCTGGACCAACCTCTACCGTGGTGTCACCCCCGTGCTGTTCGACGGCGACGAGACCAAGCCGGTCTACGAAGTGTGCCGCGAGGCGCTGGACGTGCTCAAGGCCAAGGGGCTGGTGCAAAGCGGCGACATGGTGTTGCTGACCCACGGCGACAAGATGGAAACCGTCGGCAGTACCAACACCTGCAAGGTGATGATGGTCGAGTGATCGCCCTTCACCGGCACCAAAAACGGCTCCCGCGGGAGCCGTTTTTTATGGTGAAACCGCCGCCTCAACCGCGAAACAGTTCGACCTTGTCACCATGGCGCAAGCTGCCGGCACCGCGCACCACCACCCTGTCCCCCTGTTTGAGCGCCCCGCTCACCGCCACCTGCTGGCTGTCACCAAACAGCACTGTTACCGGCACCCGGTTCACTTTCAGCTCCTTGCCGCTCTGCTCCACCTGATAGACAACGCTCCCCTCGGTATTGAGCACCAGCGCATCGCGCGGCAACAGCATGGTCTGCTGCTCACCCAGCGGCAGCGCCACCCGCACCGGCGATCCTATGATGAAGCGGCCCGACTCGGGTTTGAGGCGCAGTTCGATGAGACGCGACTTGGGATCGGCGCTCGCCGCCCGCTGGTAGTAAACCCCGTGGCTGCTGAGCTGATCCCCCTCCACCCGCAGCCGGGTCCGGGGCGCCAGCTGACCGGCCCAGATGATGGGAGCCTGCAGGCGTATGTCGGGCTGATCCGGATTGACCAGCTCCATTGCCTGCTCACCGGCATCCACATGCTCTCCCGGCTGGATGAAGTGGTTGTTCACCACCCCGTCGAACGGCGCGAAGATGTGGCTTCTGCGCAGCTGCTCCTCAATCTGGCGCACCTGCACCCGCGCCAGCCGCTCGGCCAGTTCTGCCTGCTCCACCTCGTAGCGCGCCTTGTCATACTGGCTCTGGGAGGTGCTCTTCTGGCGGTGCAGCGTCGCCAGCCGGTCAAACTCGGCGCGGGCGAAGCGCACGTTGCTGGCCCACTTCGCCTGCTCGGCCTGGGCCTGCTCCAGCGAGAGCCGCAGCGCAGCGCTGTCGAGGCGCAGCAGCTCATCCCCCGCCCTGACCCGGCTGCCGAACTCGGCAATCCACTCCACCCTCCCGCTCACCTCGGCACTCAAGGCCGCCTGCTGACGGCTCGCCACAGTGCCGCTGACCCAGATGCTGGCCGCCGCATCCCCCCGGGTCACATCCGCCAGGGTCACCATCTTGCCCTGAGCCAGCACGGGGAACACGCCCCCCGCCAGCAGCGCCGCGCCCACAACCATCCTTGTAAAACCGTGTGTCATCGATGAGCTCCTTGCTCAGGCCCGCTGACGCAGGGCAAGCGGCACATCGGCACGCTCTCCCAGGCGCAGGAAGGCGGGTAACAGGATCAGGGTAAACAGGGTGCTGCAACTCATGCCGCCGACGATGACGGTGGCCAGCCCCCGGTAGATTTCGCTGCCCTCGCTCGGGCTCAGCATCAGCGGCAACATGCCAAAGATGCTGGTGAGACTGGTCATAGCGATGGGCCGCATCCGGCTTTGCAGGGCATCGGCCACCGCCAGCTGGCGACTCATGCCGTCCCTTTCGGCCATGCGGGTCTGGTGCACCAGCAGGATGGCGTTGTTGACCACCAGCCCCAGCAGGATGACGAAACCTATGATGGTCAAGAGATCCATCGGCAACGGCACCAGCAGGCCGCTCAGGTGCAGCGCCAGCACACCGCCGACGGTGGCGAGCGGCAGGGTCAGCAGCACCAGCACGGCATCCTTGAGGGAGGCAAACACGCCCCACAGCAAGATCAGCAGGATCATCACCGCAAACAGGAAGATGGCCCCCAGATTGTCCAGCGCCTGCTGCAGGCTGTCGGCATTGCCCGAGACTCTCAGCTCGCCGCCGGCGGGCAGCAGCGGCCGGATGGCGGCAAAACTCTTGCTCTGCAGGGTATCGAGCACCTGCTCCATGCTCATCCCCTCTGGCGGCGAGATCTGCAGGCTGATGCTGCGCCTGCCGTCGGCCCGAAAGATGCTGGCCGGGCCCATGTCGTGCTCCACCCGCAGCAGTTCACCGAGCGGCACTATGCGACCGGATGGGGTCGCCAGCGGCACCGCCTTGAGCTCATCCGGGTTGGCGGAGGCCTGCCCCATCAGCATGATGTCGAGCCTGTCCTCCCCATCGAAATACTCGCCGACCCGCAGTCCATCGCCGAAGGTCTGGATGATGGCAGGCATGGGGGTACGATCCCAGCCCACCTCGGCAAGACGCCTGTCTTGCGGCACCAGTCGCAGCTCGGGGGCGGTGAAGTCGAGATCCGGCTGCGGCCTGACCTGAGCCCCCGGCAAGTCCTGCTTGACGATGGCCATGGCGGCCCGTGCCGCCTGGTAGAGCTCAGGCAAAGAGCCGCCCTGCAACAGCAGGGCTATGCCGTTCTCGCTGCCAAAGCCGCCGAACAGCGAACCCTGGCCGCCGAATATCTGGGTATCGGGAATGCCCACCAGCAGCTGCTTCATCAACAGGCTTTCCAGTGCCTTGATTTGGGTTTCATCCTTGGGCCGCACCCCGATCTGGGCGCCACCCGGGTAACGCAATATGTAGTAGTTCTTGAGGGCCGGCTCCTTCTCCCCCTTCATATAGGGGGCGAGGCGGGCGATCAGGGTATCTATCACCTCCTCACGCTGGGCCTTGAGGTTGAAGCCCGGAGTGAAGTTCATCCACACGTCCACCGCATCGCGTTTCACATCCGGCAGGTAGTCCATCTTGGGCAACAGAGCCCAGGTGGCCAGCGCAGGCAGGCTCATCATCAGGGTGATGACGGTCCAGCGGCGAGGGGCCGTACTGGTCCCGCGGATCACATGGCGGGTGGTACGCCGCCACAGCGAGTCATAGGGATCGACCAGTCGCTCGCGCCCCATCCAGCGCGCCGCCACCGCCGGCAGCACGGTCACCGCCACCAGCATGGAGACGGTCACGGCACAGGCGATGGTGAGCGCGAGATCGGCAAACAGCTGCCCCTCCACGTCGTTGAGCAGCAGCACAGGCAAGAAGATGGCGACCGTGGTCAGGGTGGAGGCCACCAGCGCGGTCCACACCTGTCGGGTCCCCTCCAGCGCCGCCTCCGCCTTGCTCAGATCCCCGCGCTCATGGCGCCGGTAGATACTCTCCAGCACCACTATGGCGGCATCGAGCACCATGCCGACCGCAAACGCGATCCCCGCCAGCGAGATGACATTGAGGGTTCTGCCCATCACCTTGAGCAGGCAGAAGGTGAGCATGATGCTGATGGGAATGGCGAGCGCTATCATCAGGGTCGCCTTGAGCTGGCGCAGGAAGACCCAGAGGATGGCGCAGGAGAGCAGCACGCCGAGCCCCAGATTGGCGGTCACCATGCCCACCGCCCGATTGATGTAGAGGGAGGCGTCGAACGACTGCTCCATGTGCAGGCCGACCGGCTCCAGCACCTCACGGTTGAGCTCGCCCACCTTGAGCTTGATCGCCTCCAGCGCCGCCAGGGCGTTGGCACCGCTCTCCTTGAAGATCTGGGCCGCGATGGCGGTGTTGCCGTTCTGGATGCGCAGCACAGGGTTCTCCTCCCGGGCCAGCCTGACTTCGGCCACATCGCGCAGGTAGATGGGCAGGCCGTCGCGCCAGTCCACCACCTTGTCCCCCAAGGTCTCCACATCATAGCGACCGGCGAAGCGCAGCTTGTACTCCCAGCGACCTATGTCGAGGGTGCCGGCGGAGACGTCCCAGCCTGTGCTGGCCCGGCTGGCGAGCACGGGGATCTCCACCCCCAGCTCGGCGGCGCGGTAAGGGTCGAAGCGGATCTGGATCTGGCGCTCGTTGATCCCCTCCACCTCCACGGTCGATACTCCGGGGATCCGCTCCAGCTCCGGCTTGACCCGCGCCTCGATCAGTGCCTGATGATCGTCGATCTGCCCCTTGGCGCCGGGCAGTTGCTGGATGAAGAAGAAGGTGAGGGTGTCGTTGCTGCTGTAGTTGTTGACGTAGGGGCCGCCAATCTTGTCCGGCAGGCCGGAGACCCGGTTCAGACGGGAGATGACGTCGAGCTGGGCCCGCTGCATGTCGGTGCCGAGGGCAAACTCCAGGTCTATTTCGGTGAAGCCGGGGAAGCTGTTGCTGGTGAGGTTCTTGAGCCCCTGAACCCCCTGCATCTCCTGCTCGATGGGGTCTGTGATTTCCGACTCCATCTCCTGGGGCGAGGCCGAGCGCCAGTCCACCGAGATGTTGAGGTGCGGGCGGTCTATGTCGGGGAACAGCTGGATCGGCAGCCCCCGGATGCTGAGCAGGCCCAGCAGAAAAATCAGCACGATCGAAACCGCCACCCAGATGGGGCGTTCGATCGCCGTTTTGGCGAGGTTCATTCACTCTTCCTGAGTTTGTTGTTGTCGGCCATTCCGCTGGCCTTGCTTCCTGCCCCAAGGGTGGGGGCCATTGCATTAAACTGGAATTAATCGAGGTTGTAAATGAATGGTTAACAAACAAAAAAACCGGCCAACTTGGCCGGTTTCTCATCAGGTTCAGTGATGGCAATAGACTCAGGCGGCATGCACCACAGGGTTCGGCTGAGACAGACCTTCCAGCTCGCCAGGGGCGAAGTTGTCCACCTGGATCGCCTCATAGCGCAAGGCATCGGCGGCCAGCAGCTTGTCGGCCTCGTCCTTGCTCAGGATGGACTGGGACAGGGCAGCCGCGACCAGCTCGGGCAGGGCCATCTTGCGGGGCAGCTTGCCCTCTTTCTGGGCCTGCACCAGCTTTTTCTCGATGGGTTGTACCGCCACCATGGCCAGGAAGGCGCGATCCATCAGACCGACCGGATCCGCATCATCCTTGCCCACGTAGCACAGCGCCGTCAGACGGTCGCGGAACTCGCCCGGCGTCATCATGGCCAGACAGATGGCGTGGCAGCGATCGTCCGCCGGCATCTGGTAACCCACGCCGAACGGGAACACCACCCGCTTGAGCACGGCACCCGCCACCTTGTTCGGGAAGTTCTGGAAGAAGCCCTCGAACGCCTTGCCGATCAGGTAGAGGTTGCGCTCCACCGCATACTGCACGAACGGCAGATCGGAGACCATGCGGCCCTGATCCTCGTAGTGCTTGAGGGTGGAAGAGGCCAGATAGAGGTGGCTCAGCACATCCCCCAGACGAGCGGAGATCATCTCCTTGCGCTTGAGATCGCCACCCAGCATCAGCATGGAGACGTCGGCACAGAGTGCCAGCCCCTTGCTCATCCGTGACAGCTGCTTGTAGTAACGGGCGGTCTCGCCGCTCACCGGGGAACCGTTGAACTGGCCCAGGGTCAGCCCCTGGAACAGGGAACCGAAGAAGTTGCCGGTACCGAACGCGATGTGCTTCAGCAGCAGGGCGTCAAACTTCTCGAGGCCGCGCTCCACGTCCGTGTCGGCGGCCGCTTCCAGCTCGGCAAACACATAGGGATGGCAGCGAGTGGCGCCCTGCCCGAAGATCATCAGGTTGCGGGTCAGTATGTTGGCCCCTTCCACCGTGATGGCCACCGGAATGCCCATGTAGGCGTAGCCGGTGTAGTTCTTCGGACCCAGCTGGATGGCTCGGCCAGCATGTATGTCCATGGAATCATCCATGACCTGGCGCGCCATTTCGGTCATGTGGTACTTGGAAATCGCGGTGACGATAGCCGGTGCCTGCCCCAAGTCCAGCGAACCGGCCGTCATGCGACGGGCCCCTTCCAGCTGATACGTCAGGCCGCCGATGCGGGCCAGCGCCTCTTGCACCCCTTCGAACTTGCCGATGGACATGCCGAACTGCTTGCGCACATAGGAGTAGGCACTCACGGTACGGCTCGTCATGTGACCACAGGCGGTACCGAGTGCAGGCAGCGAGATGCCGCGACCGGCGGAGAGGCACTCCACCAGCATGCGCCAGCCGCGACCGGCGTAATCCGGGCCACCTATGATCCAGTCGAGCGGAATGAACACATCCTTGCCGAAGGTCGGACCGTTCAGGAACGCCAGCCCCATGGGGTAGTGGCGATCACCCACGCGCACGCCGGGGTGGCTGGTGGGGATCAGGGCGCAGGTGATGCCCAGCTCTTCCTTGTCACCCAGCAGTTTTTCCGGGTCATACATCTTGAACGCCAGACCCAGCACTGTGGCACGGGGGGCCAGGGTGATGTAGCGCTTGTTCCAGTTCAGACGGATGCCAAGCACCTCTTCACCCTTGTGCATCCCCTTGCAGACGATCCCCTTGTCCGGGATGGCGCCCGCATCTGAGCCCGCTTCCGGGCCGGTCAGGGCGAAACAAGGTACTTCCTTGCCATTGGCCAGCCCCGGCAGCCAGAAATCCTTCTGGGCCTGGGTGCCGTAGTGCATCAGCAGCTCGCCCGGGCCAAGTGAGTTCGGCACCATGACGGTAACCGCCACGCTCAGGCTCTTGGTGGCGATGCGGGTGACTATGGTGGAGTTGGCAATGGCCGAAAACTCGCGGCCGCCATAGGATTTCGGGATGATCAGGGCGAAGAAGCCTTCCTTCTTCAGATAGTCCCACACCGGCTCCGGCAGGTCTTTGGTTTCATTGACGATCTTGAAGTCGTCGACCATGGCGAGCAGGGTCTCGACCTGATTGTCGATGAAGGCCTGCTCCTCGGCGGTCAGCTCGGCCTTGCCGTAGCCGTGCAGTTTTTTCCAGTCGGGGTTGCCGCGAAACAACTCGCTATCCCACCAGACGGAGCCGGCTTCCATGGCCTCCCGTTCGGTGGCCGACAGGGGCGGCAGTATCTTCTTGAAGATGCCGAACACGGGACGGGTTACCACCTTTTTGCGGATGGAGGGCACGCCGAGCACAACGGCTATCGCCAGCACCAGCAGGATAAGCAATGTGATCATACTCAAGTTCCTTCTATTTCACTGTTTCCGTTGATTTATTGTTGGTTGTTACACGGCCAGGGAGAGCCTGGTCGACTCCACGGGCGCCCCGACACCGGACGCCAGATAAGGAATTACGTTGCGCACCAGCCCTTCCACATCGAGCTGCTGGCCAAAGTCGGCCAGGGCGATGTCGCGCAGCGCATCGGCGGAGGCCATGGTGAACACGACAGTGCCCAGGGTGAAGTGCAGCCGCCAGAACAGATCCGCCGGTGACAGAGACGGATTGGCTTTGGAGATCGCCTGGGTGATCCGCAGCAAAATGGGGCCGTAGTGAGCCGTGATGAAGCGGCGCAGGTGGCCCTGGCTGTCGATGTAGCCACGCCCCAGCAGTTGCATGAAGATGGCGGGACCGTTGGTCCGCACCGCCACCAGCTTCATCAGGGGATCAACGAAGCTCTCGAACACCTGCAGCAGGGTCAGCTGCTCCTGCTCCATCAGGGTGTTCAGGCGCGCATCCAGCTCGGGCATGAACAGGCTCAGGTAGCGATCGAGCACCGCCTGGATCAGCTCCTTCTTGGAACCGAAGTGGTAGTTGACCGACGCCAGGTTGACGTCGGCCTCGCTGGTGATCAGACGCAAAGAGGTATCGGCGAACCCCCGTTCGGCAAACAACACCTCGGCGGCATCGAGAATACGGTTCTTGGTATCGATTTTACTCACAGGACACCTCACTTAAACGAATGTTTAAAAAGTACGTTTCACAACCTTTTATGTCAAGAGAATGTGAACGGGTGTTAGTGGAATGTTTTTGCTAAAAATGGAGAACAAGGCGGGAACTTAGCTGACAAACAACACTCTATATCTATGCCACTGCAATTAAACATTAAGTCTCGCCCAACCTGCTGCATGCTAGTTGGGCATTTTTTTGCCCTGTTGGTGTTGGTGACGATGCGCGGGCAAAAAAAAACCGTCGCAGGGAGCGACGGCGGGGAAAAGAGGTTGCACCATCCTGATCCAACCCATCGATGCGAGTTCAGGCTTTCATCGATTCATCCATCATGGCGGCCAAGCGTGTTCAAACTTTGTCAACGTCCCCGCAATTTGTGACAAAGTATGACAAGCCACAACATGGTCTCGACCCGCCGCCTTTGCTATGCTGGCGCCTCACGCCAGAAGGGGAGAGAAGATGAAGTATACGGTCGATACCCACACCCATACCGTCGCCAGCACCCACGCTTACAGCACCATTCACGACTATCTGCCCATCGCCAGGGCGAAGGGGATCAAGCTGTTCGCCACCACGGATCACGGCCCCGACATGGCCGATGCTCCCCACTTCTGGCACTTCGTCAATCTGCATGTGCTGCCGCGGGTGGTCGACGGCGTCGGCATACTGCGTGGCATCGAAGCCAACATCAAAAATATCGACGGTGAAATAGACTTCCCCGAGCGCTACGAGTCTCGGCTCGACATGATAATGGCCGGCTTCCACGAACCTGTATTTCCCCCCTGCGATCAGGCTACCCATACCCAGGCCATGATCAACGCCATCAGGAGCGGTCGGGTCGACATGATAAGCCATCCTGGCAACCCCGCCTTCCCCATCGACATCCAGGCCGTGGTCAAGGCCGCCGCCGAATACCGAGTGGCGCTGGAGCTCAACAACTCCTCCTTCAGCCATTCCCGTCCGGGTAGCGAGAGCAACTGCCGTGCCATCGTCGAAGCGGCGCGCGATCTGGGTGCCTATCTCACCTTCGGCTCCGACTCCCACGTGGCCTTCAGCCTGGGGGATTTCGAGCACTGTCATCGGTTGGTGACCGAGGCAAACTTCCCCGAAGAGCGGATCCTGGCGCGATCTCCCAGCGCCCTGCTCGACTTTCTCGAGAGCCGCGGCCGCGCCCATATTCCGGAGTTTGCCAACCTCTGACATTGCCCGTAACTCCATGAGCTAACTCATAAAATTGATATCAGCTCATTGACTTGCCCCGCTGTTTTCGGGAATCTAGTGCCACGCCGGTATAGCTCAGTTGGTAGAGCAGCGCATTCGTAATGCGAAGGTCGGGGGTTCGACTCCTCTTACCGGCACCATTAAAAACAGTCGCTTATGATTTCATCTTGCCTGACAAATTATAGATTTTTGCCCTGGGTACCACATGGGGTACCACATTTGGCACACGGTAGGAACTAACCTTACTTCCGAAGGTACCTCCTAACGGCGAGCGCCACATTATCTCAATGTATTCTCTTAGTCGGGTAAAGCTGTGTTCATGAAGGAAAGTGTTACTGCACCAAGGTAACCCATTTCTCCCGCAACCACTTTTGGCGGCTAAGACATTAAGGGTGATAAAACATGTTGTTCTCTACGGCATGAACTAAGTCAAAATACTAAGCCATTGAAAAAAGCACTTTCGTTAAATCGGAAGTGCTTTTTTAGTTTTGAACCCACATTTTAACTCACACCGTGTAGTGGTCTAATCATCCCGGACACCATTTTAGGTGGAGCAGTCGTCACTATCACCAGAGGAGTTAAATGACAAGACAATGTAGCTCATTCGCTGCCGAGTTTAAGCAGGAAGGCGCATCCATGGTGCTTGGCAAAGGATATTTTGTCCACAAAGCCAGCCATTTACAGGATGTCAATGAAACACTGCTTCTTCGCAGGATTCAGCAGTACCAATCCGAATGCAGCGGCACAACTCCAATCAGCAAAGCGCAAACTCATGAGCAGCCGAAAATCCAGTAGCGGGAAGCCTCCATGAACCATTTCGAGCACGAAAAAGATATTCCAAGGCTAATTCTTGATGGCGGACGAATTCACATATAATCGCTGATAAACCGATTAAGGAAGCAAGCCACAATCAACCTAGACGGCTGCGCTTTCGATGCTCCAACGCCCTGTTTTTACAATTATCTGGCTCGCCAACACATCATTGATCGCAAGCGGGTAGAGCAACGCAGCGAGTTGCAGCGCCTGTTCAAAGAGAACCGGAACTCAGCTAGCAGCAGTGCCTTGATGTCGATGATGTGGAAGTTTGGGTATCGGCTCAAAATACTCAGCCTGATAAAGGAATCTGAACTGGCATCCAAACCGCCTGGAACACATCGTTATTAGGTCACCCGGTCTGAACAACCCGATTTTCCCAATCTGCATGTGCGTGAATTTGATGTCCAGCTCCGCCATCAGGTGTGGTGTAGCGATATCACTGATGTTTCGACTGGTGGTAATGCATTTCGGCAAAGGCTTTGGCACTATCGCATGACCCGGCGCGGTAACTGTTGGGAGCGTCAACGCGCCGATGGAACAATTGTTCTGGAGCCTGAAGTAAAAGTGGCTCCTAGCTACGGGATACATGAGCCAGTAGGAAGAAAGGCGGGATATCACTTATTAACCGATGGATCACAGCAACTGGCGGCGCCCACATCAGCCCAATGACGGGATACAGCTAGCATAAGCCAAGGTGCAACCTAACCAGATGTTCGGATTTAGTTGACTACTACAATATCGAGCAATCTGGCGTCAGACTACCTCTGAACAGCTACTCCCTCAGGAGCTATAACCTGTGCCAACTGCTCTGTATCTTCTTCAAACGAGTCATCCGACTTGTTCCCCAGCGGTGTAGCCTTTTTCATGATACGGTCTAGACGAAACGCCTCTGCATCTTGAAACATCTCGATCGCATGGCGCTTGTCAATAGAAGCGATCAGGTCTTCCGTCGGGCAGAGCAACAGCTTATCCCGCATCATAGTGATATCAGCATCGATAAAGTTGTTGCGATTGGTCAGAAACACGGCAAACATATTCTGGTATACAGAATAGCCATTTTTTTGCGCCATCAGTGAGCCGACTCGCCATAGAGTAGTGCCCTTGGGCTCAATGATGCATCCAGTATTGCTATAAATAATGCGTGGCTGCTGTAATTTTTCATTATCCGATGTGCAAGAAATATGCTCTAGTAACAACGGCAGCGCGACATCGCTTGTCCTGTAGAGAAGATAATTACCGTCCTTTAATTCTCCGCAGGGAAGGTAAATTACCATCCTGTGCTCACCAACCCGAGTAAATCGCCTGAGTTCAGAAGTGATTCCATCTGCACTCAAAAAAAGTTTATCTTCGCCTGTGACAGGAGAAACTATATTCAAAGATAACAGCTGTGTTTCTTCTTGATAGTCAATAATAGATATATGCCCATCTTGCGAATACGCAAACTCTGTCACCATTGAAAGACATAAAACTATTCCTGACATCCATCCTGATTGACTCAAGCATTTAAACGACATTTTGATTAACCACTACATAAAGGTTCACAATATTTATTGTGTAAATTGCAACACTCTTTTTTTATATTTCATTATTTCGATGTCACACTGGCAAACCAATACTATTCATGCCGCATTTCCAGCGTTGCCTGTGCTTCAAACTTTCCTGCCTCAATATCAGGTGTAGTTCTCACCAGATAAAACTCGAACGGAATATTCACAGACTGTTCGGTAGCAGAGTAGCCTTCAGTTGTTCTCCCCCAAGATAGGGTTTCACCAAAGCGCACATCACGAAGCTTACGGGCAAAACTGCTGTAACGCATTTTTATTCCCACACCTTTGGCTGCACTGTCGAGAGTTTCTGTGCCAAGCAAGATATTACTATCCTGCTGTCTGGCGGGGGTGATACGAAACCCGACATTAGTACCGGGATCACATACCAATTCCAGCTCTTGCTTGCGAACCACCTTGGATGAGGGCTCCTCTCCGACCTTGCGAATCTCATTCATCTCCACATGGCCAAAATCGATATCCATATGCTCGCTTCGGATTGAGCAGGCCCGTGCAAATAGGGGGATCGAAGGAAACACTAGTTCATAGAGAGGTACTACCCCGTCTCCACCCTGGTAACTTACTTCGAGAGGTGCTGGAGCAATATCACGTCCTGGTTGTAGTGCGCCGGCAACATAGTGGAAGTGAAAGGTATCCTGTACCCGGATTGCAGTTCCATCTGCTATCAGCTTACGCGTCACGGGGTTACTCTGGCCGAGTGGTATATGCTTTTCCTCCCCATTGATGTTGTTGCGCCAGATAAATCCGACCGAATCCTGTCCACCCGCTAACATGTTGATCTTCCCTATATTGCGAGTGACTTGGTTGCTATAACCGTGTGCAGCCTGCCCAATAATCAGTTCGGGTGGTGATATTTCCGGTTCTGAATCACAGTACAACTCAGTATCAAAGCGAACCGTTGCGATAGGGTCAGGGCTACCCACTGCCCTATCGCGCTGATAGTCATAGCTGAGGCTCATATTCGGCCCCCCAGTTACCCGGCACTCCGCGCTTGCCTGCCAGGGATATAACATCGCAGCTACAAGGGCTGCCACCCAGAAAATATCTTGCTTAATCAGCATAATTTTGTTGCCCATCTATCTGTTGGTTTTGGCTGTAATCAGTGAGAGCACTGCAATATCAGACGTTCATAGCTCTGCCCCTCGTTGGGCATGTCCGATATCTCATAAGGCACCACGCAGCGCATTTTGTCATACTTGATTACCAACTCCCCTTTTGGCTCGGTCAGCAAGGCCAGTGCCCGCCCGTAAGGATCAGCCATGGCCAGCAACTCTCCGTTGGTTAGCTCCAACTGAGCCCCAAATGGCAGCACCTTCCCTGTGGAGTCGCGTAACTCGAACTGAGCTCGTAGAATTTTATTAGCACCAAAGTGAACCTTGGACACCGCCCCCTGACGAGGAACAACCTCGCTATCATTGCCCACCAGCTCCACTCCATCTGGCAGTGTTTTACTATCGACCTTGACCCAGTTGCGGCTATAGGGGGTAAAGTTGCGCAACACCGCATAACCGTTGTAGCCTGTTCTGGCCTCATTGCCGACAAAGCCGACCCCCGGCGTCCCCTCTACTTCGGCCAGAATAAAGCCATCGCCAAGTGCCGGCGCGAGATTTAAGCCACCTTCATGAGCCACCAGCGAACCATTCCAACTAGCATGTAACGCCTGATAATCTCTACCTTGGCTAAAACCGAGCGAACCATCGCCATACCGGCTACGAGCACTGCCGTTGGCAGACCAGCTCTGGTTATCACGGTGATCAGTGCTAGCCCTTAGTCCATAGTTGAAATCGGCATAGCCACCATTGATACCCACATTGCTGTTGCTGCGATCTCCACTGCGACTCGTGTTCATGGTGAATCGGCCTCGTTTATCACCCCATGCCAGCGGCATTGAGAGATTGACCGACATCCGATTCTCATCCTCGCCCCGGCTGGTGCGGCTCTTCTCTAGATTCAGGCTGTAGTTCAGGCTTTTCCAACTATTACCATAGCCAGCTGAGATGCTGGTTCGCGCCCGCTCATCTCCCCAAAACTCATCGTAATTAAACGATAGGTTGACACTACCATACTGCTCAGGCAGCGACTGGTTGATGGCGGCAGAGAGCTGGGCCTTGCTACGTGAAGGGCTACCGTCACTCAGAACTTTATTTTCAGTCAGATGGTCGCTCAGACTTCGATAGGCTTCATCTGAGTAACGCATGGCCGTCACTCCCAGAGTGGTGCCTGTCTCCTGAAACTGGCGGGAGAAACGGCCCCGATAACTCTGCCCTCGCACGTGATCGCCAAGGCGCCCCCGGCTATCGGAATGAGTGACATCGAATGACATGGCACCAAATGAAGTTCCCACACCCAGTACCATATTCAGGGCAAAATAGTCCTTCTTGCCCAGGATGCCACCACCAATCGTCAGATTGGAGCTAAGGCCATGAATCACCTCACCAGAACCAAACCAGCGATCGCCTAGTAGTTCGGGATAATCCAGCTCACCCAGGTTGACGCGATAGCGGGTACTCCCCTCAGCTACCATGACAGCATCCATGCCGTACCCCTGGGTCTGGGTACGCTGGCTACCATCGGCTTCGATGATAGTGATCTCCAGCTCACCGTTACTTCCCCGAGTGGGAATATCACGCAATGTAAAGGGGCCGGGCGGCACATCGGTACGCAGCAGCAGCTCGCCCCCCTGTCGGATCTCCACCTTGGCATTGCTCTCGGCCACACCGCTCACCACGGGGGCATAGCCGCGCATACTTGAGGGCAACATCTGCTCATCTGTGCCCATCGTTAACCCCAGCAGTCGTGGTGCATCAAATAATTGAGACTGACCATAGACCTCGCCAACCGCCAGCTGGCTCTTCAGACCCGTGATGTCCCGCTCGGCATAACTCTGTTCGCTGTTCCAGCGGATGTCCCCCTCTGCATAGGTGGCTGAACTATGGTTACGCAGCCGCCACGGGCCTACATTAAGGCCAGAGGTAAAGCTGCTGTCATGGATCTCGCTGCCTCCCTGGGTGTCAGAATGACGCCAACTGCTGCTGAAGCGATAAGTGACAAAGCCCGCTGCCACCCCCTCATCCCAGAGGTTAGCCGGCACCTCTTGGCGATCAACCCTGGGCACCAGCTGCAGCGGCAAGCTGATTTCCAGCCGTTGACTGCTAACCTCATAACGCCAATCACCATACTCCACTTGTTTGGGATCAATGCACTCGGGCAGGGTCGCTCTAGCAGGCAGGTTCAATGCTTCTGCTAGAGCGGCCATATCCACGCCAATGCGTGCAAAGAGCTCAGGAGCAAGGCATGGGGTCACTCTGTCGTCCCGTTCGACAAACGCCAGCTCATCGCGAGCTACCAGCCTCTGATTCAGGAAAAGATCGACTCGATAGTGGCCAGGCTGCAGCGCCCCCTGGGCCATAAACTTATCGAGATCGACCTCCAGCCCATGCATAAAACCGCTGCTAAAGTTCAGCTTATCGCTGTCCGAAGTTGTTGAGTTGGCGAGTACTTGTGACACAAAGAACAGCGAAAAGCACATCACTGTCCCTGATATATAAAGAGACTGCATAAAAACCTGTATAAAGGGTCAGTGATTATCGATCTTCACATCGCTATACGTCAGTGAAAACTCAAGATTTGCTAAGGGTAAGTGGTTGCCCAATCCCCCGGCTTAACTGTCCCTGCCAGCGCAGGTGCGCCCCATAATCGTTGACGATTGTCAGCTCAAGCTTTCCATCGGCCTGCAACTGGGCTGAGGGTAGAGTCAGCTTGTCAAAGGGGGCTATCGTCGCGCCTCCGAGCCTTTTCCCCCCAGCCTCAACCGATGTGAGATTAATAAAGAAGTGAGTCGGGTTACTCAGGGTCAGCTGGCCATCCGTCAGGGTCAGGTTGAGTGAACGTGGTGCCTCACTTGCCTTGCCGACCAAACCGGCAGGGCGATAAAACACCTTGATCCGTTGTTGCACCGCAAACTGCACCACATTCGCTCCCTGCGCCTTTTGCGGGATCTCCTGCACCGCCAGCCAATACATCGACTCACGATCCTTGGGTAATCCCTGTCCGGCGTAATGCACCCGCAGCAACTGCTGCCCCTCTTTATCCAACTTTGCCAAGGGCGGTGTCACAGCAAAGGGAGGTGCTATTTGTTCAGGTTGGTCTTTATCGAGCCAACTTTGGATCAAGCGAGTGTCCCCCTTATTGCGCACCGTCACCGACGTCTCTCTCGCCCCCTCTTCAAAGATCAAGCGAGTAGTGGAGAGCTGGATGGATGCATGAACCATAAAGCTAGCCAGTGATAAGGCGATCCCATATACAAAACATATTACTTTATTCATATTAACTCTCAAAAAACCAGAAGCATTTAACTATCACTGAGTCCACACAGTTATTCCCATCGTATATTTTGATTCGCCAGGCAACACTTGAATTCCGTTTTTATAAGGGGCCCAATAAAAATGCTTTAGATTAAGATTGAACACACCATTTTCTATAATTCCACTTTCTACGCTATCGAAATTTCGATCAGAATAAAGATATTCGACCTTTTCTGATTTGTTTTTATCGACCCAAGTAAATAGGTACGCCACCCCTAGTGTGGAACCACCCTCCACTTCGTTGCAAAAGTAATTCCACGTAGCTTTTTTAGTACCAGATGGACAGATTTTTCTTGACGTTGGTTTAAACTGGAAATTGACAAAGCTTGCAGCCCCATCACATTTAAACTGAATATTCCTATCAGCCGTATAGGAACCATTAACTCTCGTTCCATCCAACATTTCACTTAGGTGAGAGAGAGGAATTATTCCAAAGTCATACTCATAATTCCCATATTCTGATTCTATTAGGGAGCACGTGGGGGCCTCTACAACTCCAGATACACTTATAGTAACGGTTCTATCGTTAGCGGCTAACGCCATTATCGGGAAAATAGAAATGAAAATTAAACCAATCTTCATGCGCAGTAAATATCCATAAATTTCTCCATCAATGTTTTTGGAGATAAAAAACACATTGAATACCTCCATCTTTAATGATGGAGGTATTAGCAATATCACGTTAAATGCCCTCATCTCTAATGAGGTAGGCATTGATTACATATAGGAGATTTTAAACGGTAGTTTGGCCTCTACCCCACCAGCGGAAGCGTTCTCCGGAGTACCGGTCAGTGCATAGTTGGCACCAAAATTGATAGCAACTTTGCCATTAGCGTCGGGTTGAGCTGTATATGGTGTGTTTATGGAGAAATCAACCCAGGTAGGAGTAGCTGGTAGATCTTCACCAAACGCCGCCGCCACCTTGAAACCAATCCCTTTCGCCGCATCCGCCTCGGCAGTGTTATGCATAAGGTCGCCCGAATACTCACCAGGTCTCGGCATCAACGCCAACTGCACAGTGTCGATCCCTGAAGGGCAAACGAGGGTACTATTGGCACTGGCATCCAAGCTATTTAGGATAGTGGTCGGTGTCTGTTTAACAGACGCTAAGGGGACCTGATCCAGCTGCAGATAGAGCTCTCCGCCATTTAGCGCATCACTGTCAATGGCGCAACCATCCATCACCACATTGCCCTTGATATTTAACATGTGAATTTGAACAGTGGGAGGTTTTGGTAATTCTGTATCGGCAGCCTGTGCGGTTGCGCCAAGAGTTGCCAATGTGGTCAGCACCATAATATTTCTTTTCATTGATTTCATTTTTCCATTTCGAAGTTATTAAGGTTGTTGTAAGTACCTTCAAAGGAAAGGCAAGTTGTACAACATATTTTAAATGTCTCTGGCTGGCATGCCCTCGCATGAATTAAGCGTTCTGACTGGGCCAAATTGACGATAGAAATTTACATGACCAATACAGCAAGAGGAAGCTCCATTTTATTCCACACAAAACCCTTAAAAAACAATGACATAACAAGGGCTCTTAGAGGTGTGAGCGAGGAGGGGTATTTTATTTCTCAACTGAGAATAAATGCTTTCCTGTTTATCTGGTGTGGTACACAAAAACCAGCTTAAATTTGGCGCTGACTCACAGTGTTACACAAAGTGACAGCTATAAATCCCAATTTAAAACGAGCTATAACACTCAATTTTGACGTCATACCTGAAGTAGTGATAACACGATCAAACAATATAAATTCTTGTTAAAGGCTGGGTGATGGAAATAAATTGAAACATAAAAGAAAAATTTTATGTTTATTTAAATTAAAATAAAGCCTACAATGATGAGTGTTAAATATATGTTTGGTATTTGAGATGATTGAGTACAATATAGAGGCTGCTATACTTTTCCAGCCCGCCAGTTTCAGATTTATTTACAATGGAAAAGAAATACAACTTAGTCACAAAGAGACTAAGGTATTGCAACTTCTCTGTGCCTATCAACAGCAGGTGGTAGAGCGAAAGGCATTTCTTCAGGAAATCTGGGGTGACAGAGAGGGGGCGGGCATTAGTCTTAACAAAAGCATACTAAGCTTGCGCCGGAAGTTTGATTCACTGGGCTACCTTGGTGCAATAAAGACCGTGACTCGGGTTGGTTATATGTTGCGTCTAAACACACTCAAAATTGATGTGACTGCAGAAGAGAAAGAGGTTGTAAAGAAGCCGGATGATAATATATCAACCATATTATTCAGAGAAAACAATACGGGTTCACGAGTTAAACTCAGCATTCCATATCTGGTCTTAACAGTCATAGGGCTACTATTAGCATATAGTTTTTATATGGGCCAAGAGGTGACGCCGCTTGCCTATAAAATAGCATATGAAACCCCCTCATTAACCATTATCAAGATGGCTGACCTGAAACGGTCAGTCAACTATCCAGAGTTGATCAGTCACCTGCCGAAAAATCATGATATGCAGGTTAGTTTATCTAATGCCGCCATCTCATTTATTGGCGATAAAAATGGCCAAAAAAGCTGGAGCAAAGTGTTTATTTTGGATCATAACATTAACATAAATAAGCAACTGACATGTATCGCTGATTATATAAATGACAATTCTAGCACTGTCGGCAATGATGTTACTCCATTATATACACCCACTATATCTGAACAAGGTCCAGTTCTCCATAAAAAACGGTTTTATAGTTCATGCAAAGATAACAAGCCTGACTATATTGGGGAAATGGTTATCAACTCAACTCATTATCCTAGTGGTCATCCTAAGTTCAAGTTGCCATCTTCATTAATTCAAGATGTTTTGTTTTATGACAATAAAACAAAACCCGTATTTCACTTTACCAAGGTGTTTCGAGTTAACCACATTCAAGTGGGTAAAGATGAGTCCGATTTCTTTGTTAGCCTCCATAACAAGTCAATAAAAATAAAATCTATTGACCAGGGGGAAATAAACAACAATAAATATATCAATATCATTTTCAATGAATATGAGGAAGATGACATATTTGTCAGGTCGTTGATGTCTAGTAAAGATGGCAAGAGCGTAACAGTGCTTTCATCAGTTTTTGATGGCACCCTCTCACAAGGTATAAGATTGGGCGTTACTGGGATGGTCACCTCTTCCCCTGAGACGCTCTCTTAGTGACAAATGACAAACTTCAATAATGATCCAAGGGGGAAAGTTAAAATATGAAAAAAAAGATGCAACTGGCCCTGTTGACCATCTGTAGCTTGTCCACATCGGCTGTTAATGCAGCGATAACCTTGGATCGTACCCGGGTTATCTTCCCTGGTGATAGCAATACGCTCAGCATGAAGGTGACCAACGAGAATAAAGAGCAACCCTATCTGGCTCAGGCCTGGATAGAAGATGAGTACGGCCACAAGATCAACCGTCCCTTTATCGTGCTGCCTCCTATCCAGCGGGTCGAGCCAGACAGCTCTGCCATTCTGCAGGTTATCTACCTGCCGATGGTCAATTTGTTGCCGCAGGATAAGGAGAGCCTTTTCTACTTCAATTTGCGGGAAATACCGCTCAAGAGTGGTAAGGTAAGTGTGTTGCCACTGATCCTGCCGACAAAAGTGATGTTCTTCTACCGCCCGCAAGCGCTGCTGGTGCCTTCAGGCAGTGGCAAAGCCCCATGGCAAGAGCAGCTGACCCTCCATCCAGAAGGGAGTAGCTACCGGCTCGATAACCCGACCCCTATTACGTCACTGTGGTCGAAGCCGCCACTTCAGCAAAGGGAAAGGCCATTGCCGATTTTGAAGGGGTGATACTGGAGCCCACCAGCAGTAGCACGCTGAGTCTGAGTGGCAAGACGCTCGGTAATACACCCAGCTTTATCTATGTTGATGACTACGGCAATCGTCGTCAGCTCAACTACCAGTGTGCGGTCAGTTGCAAGGTTCTACCAGCTAAGTCATAGCGGATTGAGTTGCCATTTACTTGCCGAGATTAAGTCAGCCATCTTCGGGGGGTGGCAATTAAGAACAAATTCTTGTAAGAAGCGACAGGATGAAAAACGGGTATCAAACGCTCGCTCTTGTGGCATCGACCTCTATTTTAGACATGTTGCTTGCCGGTCAAGGGACCAATGCTGCAGATACCGTAACGCTCAACATCAGCGATACCTTGCGCAAATCTGCTAGTCAGATTGTGCCGAAGGGCCATAACACTGATGTCAATTTTCAAAGCATTCTTTTGAAGGAGCTGGCTTATTTAGCCGCCACACCAGCCAAGCTGTTTATGGCACGCCTACAGGACAGTAATCTTCAGGCAAACGAGTCCAAAGTCACCATTAAATACTCAGGGCCGCAGGCAACAGCAAGCTGTTGGCGCAGGATCCCAGCCGAGTAGTGCCTAGCCACACGCCAGGATCTATCCCCCCCCCCACAGGATAGTGCCCTGTGAGTCAGCCACCGAGCAGAGCGATGTGATAGCCGCTCGGGATGTGGATGAGTGAGGTGCCGATACACCGCCCGTGAATGAGGAATGGCACGACCTATCTCCCGATGTCGATCTCCATCCGCTGGCTCTTGAGCTCGAAGGTGGTGAGATCGCCGGTTTGCGGATGTTTTCTAGGTACTTTGATAGTGATGTGTTTGGCCACGTCACATCTCCGGTTTGACTTCAAAATGGTGGGTCACAACGCCCGCTTCCGTGTCGATGCTGATAAACGCCGGGGCTTGCGGGTGGTGCTGGTAGAGTCGCGCCAGTTCGGCACGAAACGCCGCGACGTTTGGTGCAATCAGATGATTGGTATCCCCCTCGGCATAGGTAAAGGTCTCCAGCTTCTCGGTGTTAATCCAGATACCGAAGTACCAGACATCCTCCTCGGTGTCGTACTGCTGCCAGCCTTGGGCCAGCAGTGTCCGGTCGTAGTAGTAGCGGTCTGCCTGATGGCAACCCCGGTCGATGCGGCAGCCCGTCACAGTGAGCTCAAGCGGGATACGCCCAGTCTTGTTAGCCTTCTTGACCCGGCGCAGCAGCTTAAGGGCCTTGGCCCGGCTGCGGCCATTACTGAGCGGGAGTGGCTGCCTGGCCCGCAATGCAAGGTGGGTCATTATCTTCGGCGTGGTGTTGTGATTGAGCTGGCCGATAGCTGCGGTGAGCTGTCGAGCAGACAGGGTCTTGTAATCACGCAGATCATACATGGAGGAATTCCTTTAAATGCAAACAGCCCCTCGGATTGAGGGGCTGCATGGGGTTAGGGGGAGGATTGTCTGCAGCGCTTGCTTGAGGCGGTTGATGTCTCGCTGATAGCGACGGCGGTGGCTATGCCAAATCACCCGCTCGGCGGCGGCCTCCAGTAGCGCGGTAGTGACGGTGCGAGGCAGGACCAGATTTGCCCCATCCCAGTTGTCGAGAGTCAGCACGCCGGAATGCACCAGACTGGCCAACTGCGTATCGAGCTTGTGGGTCAGCTCCAGCGCAATGAACTCCTCGATATGCGCTCGGAGCCTGACGAGAGCTTCCTCTGTCTCCATTGGGGATGCCGTGGGCGTTGTCATGGTCACGTGTGGCTACTCCAATCCGGCGCGTCGTTGCTGCCGTGGTTGACGTAAGCCCCAACAATCACCCGTTGCCACTCTCCAACCGGCTGACCCGCTGCATTACAGGCGCGGCGAAAGCGGGCGAAATTAATCTCTCGTGGTAGGTGTTCACGCATATCCCGTGGACTGACAAAGAGCGTGGTCTTGTGCAGCACCGGGTTGGGGGCAACCAGTGGACCGCCAATTCGCCGCCCCTCCACATCGTGGGCATAGGCAAAGCCCGGCAGCATCAACTGCTGGCTGATGAGCTTGGCAAGTCCCGCATGGGCACACATTGCCTCCGCTACGGCGGCCTGGCTAAAACTGTCGTTGAATTCGATCATGGTATTGCTCCTGATGAAGAAGGGAGTGAGTAACGGTTCTGGCCATCACATCTCTCCCCAAGGGGCTTGTTCCCACAGTGACAACTGGGTCAGCACGTCTTGCGCCAGCGCCTGCTGCAACTGCTGTATCACCTTCACTAGCCGGGGGGCCTGTTCAGGGCTACCGGTCCATTCGCTCGATTGGTACAGGGCGCAGCAGGTGAATTTATACAGCGTCACCAGTTCGGCATCGGTAAGTGGTGCCTGGTGGTAACGATGGGCAGGTTTAAGCGGACTCAGCTTGGTCGAGCGGTGCTGACGTGGTTCCTTGTGGTCCTGCTGACGACCCAGCTGATAGCGATGCCAGACCGCCCGCCGATTGGCGAGCATCACCAGCCGTACCAGCCGGTCTACCCGCCATGCCCAGATGCTGGTGACATCCATTGGCGGTATCCACCAGAGGGTGCGCAGCAACTCAAGGGTGTAATGGGGGCATTGCAAAAGCGGTGTAACTGCACGGCAAAGGCTAGGTAATCCTGGCGGTCAATCATGAAGGCAGAAATGGGGATGACTCCTTGAAATGCAAAAGGCCACCTTCGGTGAGGTAGCCCTGGGGGTTGTGTCGGGATATCCGGATCATGGTGTTGAACCTGATGATCCGGGGTATCGGGCGGAAACGTGATCGGCATAAATGTTAATGGGCGATCGACGGTTCGTTATTGGTGATCCTGGAATGTGTCGGGATGCGCAGCATCAAACAGGATGGCGTAGAGCGCACAATCAATGCCATTGACGGCATCGTGATGCGGGTAATAGGGCGGCGCGTCTCTGGATCGTTCGAAGTAGTCACCAAAGCAGCTAAGACATTCGCGTATCTCGATGGTGGAGCCATGTAGCAAGGTTTCTTCAAACTGCTTGGTATAAAGGCCGTCATCACGAGCCTTGGTGACGGCCTTCTCCAATAACGCCAGCGCATCCTCGTTGCAGGTAGCTGCCAGGCCATGGCGCAGCTTGCCCAGCGTTTCCTCCAGAGAATAGGGGTTAGGTAATCGCATGGTGTTTGCCCCTTCTTCGGTTGGCTAATGGCGTAGCTGATGCAGCAGCGCATCAATGGCCTCGATGCAGTCGGCTTGGGTGAGTTGGTAACTGTTGGGTAGGTGGGCCACGATGGCGGGCTCGGCCTGTATCTGAACGTTATCTTCAAGCCAGCAGCGCAGCTCGATGAGGATATCGAGGGCGGTGAGGTTTGACTTACCTAGGGTCAGAGTCATAGTTGGCCTCTCTCGGCCAGCGAGACTACGCCCTCGGCACCGACCACCAGATGGTCAAGCAATCGCACATCGACCAGTGCCAAGGCCTCTTTGAGGGCTTGGGTAAAGACCCGGTCTGATTGGCTAGGTTCAGGGTCACCGCTTGGGTGATTGTGCACTGCGATGATGGCGCCACTGTTGAGTAACAAGGCCCTTTTGACCACTTCCCGTGGATAGATGCTGGCGCTGTCCAGGGTGCCGCGAAACAGCTCCTCAAAGGCCAGTACACGATGCTGGGAATCGAGGAACAGTGCGCCAAACACCTCGTGTTCCCGGTCCTGCAGCAGGGTTTATAGTCGCTCAGCGGCCTCTATGGTACTTGTAATGGCAGTGCCTTTGGCCAGACGCTTGCGGGCAATCTGGTTGGCGATACGCAGCAGGTCTTGCTCGGTCACAGGTTCGGTTACGACATAAGTACCGGGGCATTCCCCAGCTTTGAGTTTGTGATAACGCATAGTGTCTCCTGAAAAGAAAGACCCCGGCAGCGCGAGGCATGCCGGGGCTAAATGCAGAGAGGTTGTTGGTTCGCTCGAAAGGGCAGTTCAGTTGGCCGTTGTGATGGGGCCTGCCGTGGCTACGGGTTCCCGCTTCACCGGCATCAGCGGTTCGGGGACCAACACGTTTAGCGGGATAGCCAGTGCGAGGCTCAGCCGTTCTGCCAGTTCATAGGCGGGACCAATGGTGTCGTAAGTCTGCTACCCAGGTAGCCAGGGCAAGGCCGCTGGCTTCCACGGTCCGCACATAGATGCTGTAGCCCTGTACGGTTAGGCCACTGTCACGCACTACCTGCGTCTCGCCCTCCCGATTGATGGCCTCAAGTTCAACGGCTATCGGTTGTTTGGGCATCTTGCGCCTCCTCTTGGGGTAAGGGGTCACTGCCGCTATGGATGCAGGTACGCTGCAGGTCGCTCAGAAAGCTACTCAGCACGCGGGGCTGCTCAGAGAGTGGCACCGGTCCTGCCTGGCAGCGCCAGAAACACCGACGCTTGGGGTCAACGCAAAGCTCATCCACCAGCTGGCTCGTGGTGTGCCAGTCCTCGGCATTGGTGAGGGAGAGCAATTGCCACTGCACACCAGACCAGCGCAGATGCAACGTGACGGTGCGGGCGTTGGGGCTACCAGGAGTGAGGTGTGGGAGAGCGGCAGTTCGTTAGTCATCACACACCTCCTAATCCCCGCTGACCGTGACGGTGAAATACTCCAACCGGGCGTAGCTAATGAAATTGCTCTGCCACATTGCGAACAGTTCCCGCGCTTCCACGCCGGGCAGTGGCCCCCAGCCCTGCAGATAGTGCTCGTCGCAGGAGAGGTTGAAGTCGAGCTCCTTGCAGAGCTCGGCATCCTGCTGGCCCAGGCCCTGGTAGCTGAAGTCGGTGATGTAATCGAAGACCCAGCCGTGTAATCCCCGAATAAGCCGCAGCTCTACCGGATGGACGCCACCTGTTTCGGCACTGTAGCCGGGGCTGCGAAAGTTGAAGGTCAGGGTCGAGAGGTGGGTAAGGTCGAGCCGTTGTTCCCGCACGACGTTGCGCAGCAAGTCAGGTAGTTCAGGTGAAATCGACAGGGCCATCCCTGCCAGGTGAAATGGCATGGTCATCATGGTGTGTCCTTTTTGTATCGAATGTGAGAACCGTTAATCCCTGAGCCAACGCCAGGCGCGGTAGAGGCCATAAGTGGCGGCGAGGGAAAGTGTGATGGGAACAGCAGTGGTGCTCAGCAGCGAACCCGCTGTTGCTGTGAGCACTGTGCGCGTTGACGTACTTAGCATGGTGCTGGTGGCCAGCCCTGCGAGTGCTGAGGTGGTGGACTGACTCGCCACGGTGCGCAGAGCCTGATGTGCGATATAGCCAGTGGCGATGAGCTGGTTAATCTGCCTACTGTAGTGAAAGCCCTCGATACACCAGAGCACGAAGTGTTCGCAGTTGTTAAAGAGCGTGCTGTAGTGCGTCTCCCCGAGGCGAGAATAGGCGCGGTCGATACTCTCCTCCCGGTTGTAGGCACGAGCCCCATGGGGTTGGATGTGGTAATCGTGCTCTTGGCAAAACTCAGCTAGTGAGGTGATGGTTATCTGGCCGGACAGTTCACCGGCACCGAACCCCAGGTAGTGGATGACCTGATGGTCTCCCAGATAGAGGCCGTGGTGCTGGTAGCCGGTACGGGGGGAAACGAGGTGGTCCCCCGGTTGTGGTAATGGCATGGACAGTTCCTTAAACGAGATGCGGCATAAACACACAGGGCACCCGAAGGTGCCCTGATGGTGGTGAGTGTGTGGTGGCTGGTGGTCAGGATTGCTTCCGTAGCGTCAGGCTACTTGCATCCCATACCCAGCGCTCGCTGGGGTTGCCGGGTAGATTGAGGGTAAAGCCGTTGGGTTCGGGGCTCAACTTGCCCAGGTCGCTACAGGTCCCAAACTCGGTCGATATCATGGTGGGTGAATCTTGTCTGGCCACAACCAACTGGTAGAGCACGGGGCACCCCACTCCCCCGCTGAACAGTTCAACCAGCGCAACCTGACCACCCTGTATCGCAAACTGGTGGGCCACATCGACACCGGCATAACTGTCGTGATGAGTCAGTAGCTCACCATTGAGCAGCACATCGAAGTTCACCTCGTCATTTTTTCGCACCGTAAATCCGGTCGAGGGTTTCGCCAGCTTGGGCTGAAAATAGACGCTGCCATCGGTGAAGGTCACCATGGCCCCCTCAAGCGACACCTGTGTCCCCACCAAGTCAATCAAGGCGGCGTAAGCTTCATCATCGGTCCATACATCAACATTCCCTTGTCCAGGCACCTCGACCCAGTACTTCATGCTGGCGTAACTCAGCTTCCCGCTCAGGGTGGCAGGCACCTTTATCTCAATCTCCAGCGCGCTATCGGCAGCGAAGGTTGCCATCGAACAGCTGAGCAGGAGCCCCAGCGTGGCCGCTCGTAGTGTCCGGGTGAACAGTGTCGTCATGTGTCTCTCCATCAGTCTTTACTAATAAGCCAGTACAGCAGTCCGGCCAGAATGGGGTCGATAATTAACCCGAGAATGAACCAGCCCCAGAATGAGCGTCCGTTACCGGCAGCAACAAAGCCCAGCAGTAACGCCAGCCCTACCCACAGCAGAATTAATGGCATGGATGCTTCTCCTACTGGAATGTGTAAGCCGCTTCACCCTGGTCGGTGAACACGGTGGCTTCGAGCAAGTTGCAGGTGCCTGGGATCAGGGAGAGCTGGGTACGCTGGCTGTATTTGAGTGATACCGGGAACGTGCGGTCTACTCCGTAGGGGCCGACAGCCACACACTTTCCTCGGTTGATGAGGATCTTCTTGATGGTGACTGCATCATTGAGGGACGTTACCTGTAACTGGGGACGGCCCAGTGAGTTGTAGAACAGGTCGAGTTTGAATTCTGGCGGTGATGCCTTGGCGCCGTCAGAGGCGCTGGTATAGATAACCGCTGAGGCAGCAAGCACTGCAGCAGCGATAAGGTAGCGTTTCATGCGTGGTCTCCTGTAACATGAAAAGGGCAAAAGGGTGCCTGACCGATGAGGCAGGCCTCTCGGGTAAGCGGGGTAATACAGGTAATGTCAGCGAGTGCGCTGGCAGTTAGCCAAGCGCCACTGACGAAAGTGGGTTGGAATTTATGCCGTGTAGAAGACTCTCCTTTCCAATTTCAATCTATATATTCAAACAAACTCAACCCCTGGCGCCCAGTCTCAACTTAAAACACCCTTAATGTCAACGAGTCCATGGTCAAGCATACGTGCTGACTGGAGGACTTATGACAGACGTCAACTTTGAAGAACTGGCCAAGAGCGTAGGTAAAGCGATTGGACGGCAACGCCAGCAAGCGGGGCTGACCCAGGAGCAAGTCGCAGAGCACCTGGATATCGGGATGGAAGCGGTCTCCCGAATGGAGCGGGGAAAAGTGGTGCCGACCGTGGTGCGGTTGGCAGAGCTCGCCCAGCTGTTTGAGTGTGAGCTGGCAGACTTCCTGCGTGAGACCAGCAACCGCCCTACCGAGCAAGGCATTGTGCTCAGCCAGCAGTTAGCCAAACTCAAGGCTGCTGACAGAGAACTGGTGTTGGAGGTGGTTGATAAGCTGGTGGCACGATTAGCGCCTTAGTCCCTCTGTGTGAGCATCTGTGACTCACTGACACCCGATGCCAAGGCCGATGACTTGGGAGGCCGCAATGGCGCTCCCAAGCAGGTTCACAGCGATGTCTGTTTACTCTCCCCCTGATAATATCTATCTGAGATCCTTTTAAATCGAACTAGAGCAGCACCGGCAACGCTGAGCAGCGGATGCGCGGGCGGCCCCGTCGATTACTCGGTACGGTGGATCCTTGGCCTGCCACCGCGCCCATGCCGTGTCGGTAGCTGCATCCTGCCGATGCTCTTACGGCGCTCCTGCATCATTGCCAGTAGCAGCTCGTCATGCTCCAGCAAGTAGCTCAGCGCATAGTCCTGCAGGCACTGCCTCTTATGTGTGTCGTCATAGGTCACAGTCCCTATCCCATCCGTCTCCCACTGCTGGTATTCATTTCTGCGAGCATTACAGTTGAAATAGGTTCGGGGCTCACGGCTGAGGGATTTCCACAGCTCACCGAGCTGCTTTCCAAGACAAATATCATTGCGAAGCTTGGCGCCATTGAAGATAAACATCAGATGATGGTGATAGCCTCGGCCTTTGCCGTACTCCATCCGCCAGATGAATCCAATCAGATGCGGAAACTCTCGCTTTACGTGGCGTAAGTAAGAGTCTCTATCAGAGATGGCCTCCTCTAATGATTTCTCTGCACTGATAGATTGAGCGTAGTGAATATCTACTCTGACAAAGAGCAACTTAGCATGCATGTCAAATAAGTCGTTTATGTAGTGACGATATGTCTGCGTATTACGCGCCTCATCGCGCCTGAGATTACACAGGCGCTTATTGTGCTGGGGTGAGTGCAGCTTGTCCATAAACTCACGTAGAACGCCATCTAGCTCATTAGCCAATTCCTCTCTCTCCGATAGACACAAGTCGTGGTCAAATATATCTAAATCACGAAAAGGGTAGAGATGCTCCAAGAGCAACTCAACTGAGGGGTGTGCTGAAATAGGTGCTCTATGCTCGCGATAGTGTTCAGTCACGGTATCCATGATGCGCTGAAACTTTCTAGCTAATTTATTGTAGGTGCCATCTCGCTTAATGAGAATGTATGGCGGAGTGGACTTATTCAGGGTGTCGATGAAGGGTAGTATATCGATAGGCATATGTGTTTCTCTATAGTCAGTATCCAGGTCTATTGGGAGACCTGGCTATGTAGGATGATGGTAATATTGGAGTGTGATTTAAATGGGTAATGAGTAATGCAAATTAAATTAATGCAAATTAAATAACATTAATACCCAAACGAAATGTCTGGATGACCAAGCATTTATGGGGTGTTTTTGTTATTCGCTATATATAGAGAGCGTGGCAACAAAAGAGGGGGTGCGGCCAATTATTGCCAGTAAGAATTGATGTCTACTTATGGAGCGGATTAGAGAGGAATAAATTAGATGGGGCGCTGAGTTGCTATGTTGGCCAACCACTCGTCAACCTCATGCTCTAACCAGCCAATAGCGGACAAACCCAGCTTGATGGGTTTAGGGAAGCTACTGTCATAGCGTGGCGACTTTGGGTTGAAGCGGTCATATATGGTAGAACGCGCCATACCGACTTTACTGATGAGGTCTTTAATGCGCAGGACTTTGATGGGGTTATTCATGGATGTACTCCTGAGTGTTAGGGTTGGGTTTTGCTCAGTAGATAATCCACGCAGTAATTTTTAAGCGTTTGGTTTCAGCATCGATGTCTCATGGCTTATTCACGGCACGCGCAAATGTGCGCAGATAGAGGTAACACTAACCAAATTTTATTTATCACACCCACCAGCCTGAGGGCCCCCTGACCGTCTTTTATATGCCATGCTCTGTATCTTTAGATAAACAAGATAGAGGGATGGTCAGTCACATTTAGCCTCATCAAGTGAATTTGAACATGCAAGTCTTATTAATTCGCAACTAAATTCATAAAATTGATGCCTGAAAAACGCTTGAAATTAGCCTGATTTTTGCTAGATTTACACTGTTTACTAGCTTGATTTCTACGGGGTAGATTATGGTTGGGTTTTTCGTTAATGGTATTGAGTGGGATGACAATAGCGCCGAGAGAGCAATTGATATAGCCTACTTTTACTATTGTTATAAAATTAACAAGGATGCTGATTTTCACGCATTTGAAAGCAAGCAATCTAAAGATGTTTTTCTTCGAAAAGATATAGCGTTGGTGGTAAAAAATACAGTAAAACTAAAAAAGCTCACTCATCACATTGAATATAATGGTGGTGATATTCCACCGTCTGAAAACAATCCAGATGCCTTTTACAAGGCCTTACTCAATGCTTCAGCATCCTTTATGCTTGACCGGGAAAAACTTACATTTATAGAGAGGGACGATCGAGCGATAGACTTTTTTTGGAGTCTGCTCCACATGTATTCAGTTGATAAGGCTGCTTATCGTGACGGTCGCACGTCACAATTAAAGCTCTCACCTCTTACCAAGCTCAATCCAATCATGCCTCCTAACATGTACACTTCACGAAATAAGAATTATCATGAGCGATACCTATTGTCTCACCAGTTATGTATTTCAACTCAATCCATCAATGAGAAAGATAGGTTTAACGATATTGTTCGATTCTTTGATCGTTGGGATTGCAGTATTTCAGAGAAATCAAAGCACCTAGCCGCCATGGCAGAAATATGGGGAGCCCAAAAGGATTTCACTGATATGGTCAAGTGGGTTAAGTTGAACCAGAATATGCACAAGTGGGCATGGGAGTACGTATTAACAAATGGATTTAATAACCAATTACCATTATGGGCCTGTAAGGACGGCCCCAAAGAGTTCATTGGGCGTCAACTTGTAATCGCATGGGATCTAATGTTCACGAACCCAGACCGACAAGCATTATTTATGATGAGATTCAAAAAAGCTGCATCACAACAAAAAACCAGAATGAAAAGAGAGACGATTAAACCATCATCATTCTATCTTAATGATGATGTGAAGAAAAAACTAGATGATATGGCGACGCGTCGTAAATTGACAAAGTCAGCGCTAATCGAGGAACTGATAGAAAATGCAAACAATGAAAGTTGATACCAGTTTAGCTAGCATCAACTTTCATTTTAATTACGATTAGTGGCTATTTGTCATTGCAGTATTTTTAATGTTGATTCTTTTAAGAAAAATATGAGGATATTCAATGAGTGAATTTTTTAAGGTGTTAATGAATGTGCACAGTTTGCGGGCAGCACTGCGTGAGTTATCTCTGGAGCAGGTAAAAGAAGCACACGAAAAGATTGAGCTTGTTTATCTGGAACGGTTGGAGCAAGCAGAGAAAGAACAGGCAGCACAAGCGGAGCATCTGAATAAGCTGGCCGAGTTCCAAGCGATGTTGGCTGATGCCGGGATTGATCCGGCTGAGTTGGTCGGTAGTGCTCCTGCGACGTCAACCGGTGCGGTTAAAGTGAAGCGGGCTCCTCGCCCTCCGAAATATCGCTATGTCGAGAATGGCGTGGAGAAAACCTGGACTGGTCAGGGTCGCACGCCCAAGTTCCTGGCTGAGCAGATCGAGCAAGGCAGTCAGCTGGACGAGTTCCTCATCTAAATCTGTGGGCCATGTCGGCTATTGGCATGGTCGCCTCCATTATTGACGATAGTATCACTTTTGTATCTGTTTGATTTTTGATAAAATCTAGAACGTTTTATTGCTTGTAAGCTGAATGCTTGACCACCACCCCGCTTCATTTCCTCAATACTGCCGACGCACTGACGCTCATCACCCAGTTCGATACGGCAACTGACGAGCACACCATCGTCACGCTGTTGCGCACCCTCAGCCAGCAGATGGGCTTTGACCACTTTCGGTTGGGGTTAATTTCGCCAAGTTCTATTCAGCGCCCCGAGGTGCGTATCTTCAATGGCTGTCCAGCCGAGTGGGTGCAGACCTATGACGCGCAGCACTTCTTTGCGGTAGACCCAGTAGTGCGCAAAGGGATGACTCAGAGCACGCCTATCCAGTGGGCCAACCTCATTACCGAATGTTGCGACCGACAGGATACTGATGGGCTTGAGGTGATGCTGCAGGCTCATGAGGCGGGATTACGCGATGGCATCACCTTCCCCTGGCATGGGGCCAACGGTCATGTGGGGTTGCTGTCATTTATTACCCGAACATCCCGCACGGAACACCAGTGGCTGACGGCCACGCCATTCTTGAGCTGGCTGTCGGTGCACGTCTTTGAAGCGGTAGCTCGGGTTTGCTTGTCCGATATGCCTCCTCGGGAGGCGCTGAGTCTACGGGAGCTGGAGGTGTGTCAGTGGGCAGCGGAGGGTAAGCAAGTCAGTGACATCGCCCAGATATTGGGTATCACCCCTAGAACCGTGACCTTTCACCTCAATCGGGTCGTCGAGAAGCTGGGGGCGAGCAGTAAAAGCCAGGCGATATCCTGGGCGCTCAAGCAGGGGCTGGTGCGGCTCAATATCGATGCAGCGTTAGTGGGAAATGTTGACGAGGGTGGTCAGTAGTACTGATTGGCGCAATTTATTGCGCTATGTGTGGAGTTTAATGCTGACAACACAATTCTTGCTGGCTTGATGCTCTGCTTGGCGCAACATCTTGCTGCCGATTGGAATTGTGTCGTGGCGGGTGTTTATAAGTTGTTGATAATTAACAACTAAGTGAAGTGGCATGGTCGCTGCTAAAGGTTGGTCGAGTGCTAGCTCATTTCACCCATCCATTTAGGAGCATACACATGCCAACTCCATGTTATATCAGCATTGAAGGTAAAACCCAGGGCAACATCACTGCCGCCGCCTTCACCTCCGATTCCGTCGGCAACATCTTCGTGCAGGGCCACGAAGACGAGATGCTGGTACAAGAATTCCAACACGTTGTCACCGTGCCGACTGACCCGCAATCCGGTCAGCCTGCAGGTCAGCGTGTCCACAAGCCGTTCAAATTCACCGTTGCGCTGAACAAGGCCGTGCCGCTGATGTACAACGCCCTGGCCTCCGGCGAGATGTTGCCGAAAGTGACCCTGAAGTGGTTCCGCACTTCCGTGGAAGGTAAGCAAGAGCACTTCTTCTCTACCGTGCTGACCGATGCCACCATCGTCGACATTGACTGCAAGATGCCGCATTGCCAAGACCCTGCTAAGTCTGACTTCACCCAGCTTATCCAGGTCTCTCTTGCGTACCGCAAGATTGACTGGGAGCACACCGTTGCCGGCACCTCAGGTTCTGACGACTGGCGCGCCCCTAGCGAGGCATAAGCCTTACTTTCTGATTTCGCTATTCCTTGTATTACGTTTTGTATCTTGTGGCCGGTGTGCTCCGGCCTTTATCCCGTGTTTCTCCGGTCAGTCTTTGGCTGCCGGAGCTTTTATGTTTTGCCATCCCCCTGTCTGGCCGCTGTTGTAATGGGGATTGCCGTGGTAGCAAGTGCGGGGGGATGGCAAAGCACACAAGAGGTTTTACGTTATGTGTCCCTCCATTGCATTGCTCGGTGACATTGGCACCGACCACGACGGCTTTCCACCGACCCCGGTGATAGCCGCCAGCCCTGATGTCTTTCTTGATGGCAAGCCAGTGGCCCGTCAGGGGGACCCGCTAGCGCCGCACGACAAGCCCAACAACCCGATTCATCCGCGCAGCATTGCCGGTGGTGTGGGGTCGGTATTGGTGAACGGCAAGCCCATCGCCGTCACCGGTACAGCGGTTGATTGTGGTGGTGTGGTGATTGGTTCGGGTAGTGGGCAGGCAGTATAAGGAACAGAGTCATGGCACAGAGCACAGGATTACAATTTACCGTCAAGGTTGGCGCACTGGCTGACAGTGCCTTTGCGGTGGCAAGCTTCAAACTTGAAGAGGGTTTGAACAGCCCGTTTAGCCTCAAGCTGGACGTCGCCAGCCATCAACCGGACATCGACTTTGGTGCTGTGCTGGACCAGCCCTGCGAGCTGCTGGTGTGGTACAACGGCGAGCTGCAACGCCGGGTATGCGGCGTAGTGAGCGAGTTTGCCCAAGGGGACAGTGGTTTTCGCCGCACCCGTTACACCCTGGAGGTGAAACCGGCCTTGTGGCGATTGGGATTGCGCCAAAACTCCCGCATCTTCCAGGCGCAAAAGCCTGATGAAATCCTCAGCATCCTGCTGCAAGAACACGGCATCACCGATTACGCCTTTGCCCTGAAAAACGAGCATGCCCAGCGTGAATACTGCGTTCAATACCGCGAGACCGACCTCGATTTCGTTAACCGCCTCGCTGCCGAAGAGGGCTTGTTCTATTTCCATGAATTCGAGCAAGGCAAGCATCGTATCGTGTTTGCCGACGATGCAGCTGCGCTGACCGCTGGTCCAGAGCTGTTCTTCAACCTCGGCAACCGCTCGCTGGAACAAGGCCCCTATGTCCGCCAATTCCACTACCGCGAATCGGTTCGTCCCGCAGAGGTAGAGCTCAAGGACTACAGCTTCAAGACCCCAGCCTACAGTCTCTCCCAAAAGAAGATGGGGAGTGGACTCGAGCACCAGCGCGACACCTACCAGCACTTCGACTATCCGGGCCGCTTCAAGCAAGACCCGAGCGGTAAGGCATTCACCCAGCACCGGCTGGATGCGCTGCGCAATGACGCAGTGGCGGGCAGTGGCAAGTCCAACAGCGCAGCCCTGCTGCCGGGACAAAGCTTCTCCCTGACCGAGCATCCGAACGGCAGCCTCAACACCGACTGGCAAATCGTTCATATCAGTCACACAGGCGAACAACCGCAGGCGCTGGAAGAGGAAGGAGGCAGCGGCCCGACCGTCTACCACAACGAGTTTGGGGTGGTCAAAGCCAGCACCACTTGGCGCGCCCGTATCGGCAGCCCACAGGCGCCCCACAAGCCCATGGTCGACGGACCACAGATTGCGACTGTGGTAGGCCCCGAGGGCGAAGAGATTTACTGCGACGAACATGGCCGGGTCAAGCTGCAATTCCCGTGGGACCGCTATGGCTCGAGCAACGACCAGAGCTCCTGCTGGGTGCGGGTGAGCCAGGGCTGGGCGGGCGGTCAATACGGCATGATGGCCATCCCGCGAATCGGCCATGACGTCATCGTGAGCTTTTTGGAAGGGGACCCCGACCAGCCCATCGTCACCGGGCGCACCTTCCACGCCACCAACCGGCCACCTTACGACTTGCCTGCCAACAAAACCCGCACCGTGCTGCGTACCGAAACCCACCAGGGCGAGGGTTTCAACGAGCTGCGTTTTGAAGACCAGGCAGGGCAGGAAGAGATTTACATCCATGGTCAGAAAGACCTGAACGTACTCATCGAAAATGATGCGGCTTGGCACATCAAGCATGACGAACACAGAGACATCGACAACGAGCGGGTGACCCGCATCAAGGCCAATGACCACCTGACGGTAGAGGGCGAGAAGCGCGACCAGATCAAGGGCGAGTACTCGCTGACCGTTGATGCATCCCTTCATCAGAAGATTGCACAGGCACTATTGGTGGAAGCTGGACAAGAAGTGCATTTCAAAGCAGGCAACAAGATAGTGCTGGAAGCGGGCTCCGAGCTGACGCTTAAGGTCGGTGGCAGCTTTGTGAAGGTTGACCCCAGTGGCGTCACCCTGGTCGGCCCTACCATCAAAATGAACTCCGGTGGTAGTCCTGGTAATGGTTCTGGCTGGGGTGGTCAGGCCCCCTCATTGCCGAAAGCTGTCGCGACCGAGCCTTCTCCCGAACACGTCATTGTCGCACCAATGACACCAACACAGACGAGTGCAGAAGCCTTGTTAAAGACGCTTCCGCCTATGGAGAAACCTGTCTGCATCCCTTGCATGCTGCGGGCAATGAGGCAGGGTGATGCTGTCGTACAGGGGGAATAATAATGCTACCTGACAAATTGTGGTCTGATGATGCCTGCTACGTGTTGTTCGAAGGCGCAGAGTTGAAAGGTGAATTACGAGAGACGTTGCTAGCCAACGAGGGCGGAGCCTTGCGCCCGCTCTTGATCCACCCGGATGTATTTGAACTGATTAATCTGGGCCCGTGGCTTTGGCACTGCCAACAAGCATCCGCCCCTTTGCTTGAGAAGATGGTTGCGCAAGGACTGGTACAGGGATTGATCCACAGCCAGCGTTCACTGGATGTACTCCAGCAGCAACTGGCAATGGGTTGCATGGTGGTTGAGCCCAAGGGGCTGCATAGCCAACTACTGCGTTTCTATACAGTGCAGGCGCTGCCTTTGATGCTGGCCGAGCGTCAGGCGCCCTGGTATGGCGCTCTCTTTGGTGGAATAGAGTGTTGGTGGACATGGCAGTGTGAGGATAATTGGGCCGAGCATCAGATTGAAGCTATTGTCGCGCCTCTGTTGCCTATCCAGCTTAGCGAGCCCCTGTTTGCTGCACTGATGGGAGATAAGGATCTGCCCAGATTGTTAAATCAGTGGCGGGAAGGGCACACCTTTTCGCAATTCCCAGCCTGCCTGCGTACCACTCAGGCGCTCAAGGCCCTGGGCAAGGCAGATAAGCGCGGTGCCTCGGCGGCAGACCGGCTACTTTGGGCCCTGATATGGCTGGAGGGGGGTAATAAAGCCCTCAATGAAGAGATTGAACAGAGCTGCGGTTAGTCAGAGGAAAAGAGAGATTTATGTCCCTTTATAGTGATTTATATGTATTTGTTTCGCTGACTTTGGCCTTGTGTTTTTCATTTTGCGCCAGGCGAAGTCGCAGATTGTGGCTGTTATCCTGTCTACAGCTATTGATGGCCTTTCCCAGCATATACGCTCTGTTTTCAGCCAAATATATCCCTTCCTTCTGGGCTCTCTTTACCCTGAGTCAAAGTATTTACCAATGGGTGACCCTTATGGTGATCATCATGGGGTCGCTGGTCCTGCTAAAAAGGAGGCCCCATGTTCAATGAGATTTTATGGGTTTTGAGGCCAGACAACTGGTCGTGGGAGGGCTGGCTCTATGCCACCCTCTTCATCCTCAGTTTATGGCTGATGGCAAGGGGGCGCAGTGCATACGTTGTGATCGCTCTGGCTGCACTATTTCTACTGCTAGAGAGTACCTATATTAGCTCCGCCCTTTCTGGCTATGGATTGCAGCAGGCAAGAAAACAGGCAGAGAACCAAGAGGTCTGTGCCGATATTCAGGATCAGGAGCAGGTCGGTTCCTTGGACTTCAAATATCAGGAGTGTGTCGATAGCTGGGTGAACCTTCATGATCCCAAGATGAAGTTGATCTATCTTGCCGAGTTTATATTTATCGCCCTGTGCAACTTGTTGCGTGCTGCCGCCTTTTTGTGCGTGTTCGCCATGTTGAAAAATAATGAATTGCGGCGAGTCGGCGAGGTGGTCAACTGGTATAGGGCAAGAGCGCATCATGGCTAGTTCATGGGGGCTTTCCATGATAAATGCGGCCTGGGACCTGATGCCCCGGTGGGGACGCTGGCTGAGTGCCATTGTGCTACTGCTCTGGCTGGGATGGACGTTTCTGTTGCAGGAGCGACATGGCGGGGCAGCTATTGTGGTCATGTCGGTGATTGACCGCCCCATCAGTTACGTCTACGTCAATGGCAAGATGGGGAGCAACACGCTTGCTTTTGATGGATTCGGTGCTGGCGGTGGCGGCAGTGCGGGTCCCTATAAGATCGATGGTGATACGGTAAAAATCGACTGGTTGCTGAGCACCACGCGGGACCTATTGGACAAGGAAGGGCTGCGGCCAGAAAAACACTCTGTCATTCTGCCCATGCCCAAGCGGGAGAAGGGGCAGGATGATTTCTGTGTATTGATGCTGCCTGACAATACCCCGATGATTCGTTGGGCCCATAGCTGCCCTGTTGAGCTGAATAGCATTGTTGATACCTATCGGATGAGGAAATAGTGATGGTGGATAGGGATGATCTGAAGTGCCGTATTGATCGAGAAGAGAGCCTTCATCAGGCGGGGACCTGCTCGCTGGTTGAGCATTCGGCCCAGGAATAACAAAAGAGACAAGCATGACAGTAGAAAGAAATCTGACACGATTTATCTCCACGATGGCCACGGCTGCGTGGGACTTGATGCCCCGCTGGGGACGCTGGCTGAGTGCCATTGTGCTGGTGCTCTGGCTGGGATGGACATTTCTGTTGCAGGAGCGACATGGCGGGGCCGCTATCGTGGTCCATTCGGTGATCGACCGGCCCATCACTTACGTCTACGTCAATGGCAAGATGGGGAGCAACACAGATGCGTTTGACGGATTCAGTGCTGGCGGGGGCGGCAGTGCGGGCCCCTACCGGATTGAGGGCGATACGGTCGAGATCAAATGGGAATTGGCGATGACCCGTAAGCAGTATGACGAGCTTGGTTATAGACCAGAAGTGCATAACGTTGTTCTGCCCATGCCCAAGCGGGAAAAAGGGCAGGATAACTTTCATGTCCTATTTTTGCCCGACAACAAAGTGATGGTGCGATGGGGGGGATGGGCAGAACCAGTGATGAATGATGTGATTGATACCTATCGGACGAGGAAATAGTGATGGTGGATAGGGATGATCTGAAGTGCCGAGTAGATCGAGAAGAGAGCCTTCATCAGGCAGGGATTGGCACCTGCTCGCTGGCGTTGCAAATAGGTTTCTTCTTCGATGGAACCAAGCGAAATATCTACACAGATGAAGAGATCCAGCGGCTGACCAATGTGGGACGTCTGTTTCGAGCCCATCCGGATAAAATCAAGGCTCCACTCATCTCGTCCTATTCATACGCCAAGGTTTACATTCCCGGCTTGGGCACAGAGCTCAACGATACGACCTCTGAGCGGCTAGACAGCATTCTGGATGCAAGGCAGCAGGCGTTGGCTGGCGATTACCTTGACGATCTGAAAGGTCAGGCCAAAGAAACGGTGGTCGAGGCTGTCAAGGGGGATTGGAGCAAGGTTCTGACAAATAAGCTCGGCGATATGCTGACCCTGAAGAGCAGTTTCGAAGCATCCGTCTCAACAGCCAAAAATGCGGCCAAACGAGCACTGGTCGAGGCCATTGCCCCCATCCGGGATCTCCCGTGGGTTGCCGACTTGTTTATGACCGGGGTGGATGCAAGGGTCGATTTTGCCAAGAACCGGTTCAAAGAAAACATTGCGCTCAGCAAGAAAGAGAACCAGCTTCCCATCAAGTTGATCCAGGTGTCTGTCTTCGGGGCCGATCTGGGGGCGGCGCTGGCCCGGCGCTTTATCGAGGAGCTGCTGGAGTCGGTCTGTACCAAGGTGGGCAACGAGTACCGTTACGAGGAGAGCAAGGTCGAGGTGATCTTCGCGGGCTTCTTCGACAGTTCACGGCGTAGCCTGCTCGATATGGGGGATACCGTCGCTGAGGTGTCTGACTGGGCAAGTCTGTTGACCAAGAACCCGGCTGGTGTGCCGTTAGGCGTGGTGGCGGGTGCCAAGGTGATCGACTATAACAAGCCCCTCCATTCAGCCGTCAAGCGAGCCCTGCATCTGGTGGCTGCCCACGAGCGGCGAGACTATCGCCCACTGCTGCCCCTTGGGCCGCTCAAATCTGGTTGGCGGGAGGAACTCTGTTCTGGCATCAGCGAAGATGTTACTGGGGGCTTGCTGCCCAACGAACAGCGGCCCAGTGCCGAGCTTTGCCGGGTGCCGCTTAGAAAGATGTTTGATACAGCTCGTCGGGCTCAGGTGCCGTTCCCCAACTTCCGAACTCTTGATGCAAAGAACCCCCGTGTAGCTCAATACTTCGTCATGCTGGACAATTTGGCTGGGCGCTCAGTGCAGGATTTCAGCGACTATTACCAGAAGTGGGCCGGTCGGGTCGACCCGACCCCGGCTGGGTTCGAGCGGCATATGAACTGTTACTGCATCTGGCTGGGAGAAAAGCTGTTCGACTACGGGGCTCGTCTCGAGGTTGCTCGTGGTAGTGAACGCGATGAACTCAAGGCACGTTGGGGCTGGCTTGAGCAGGTTGGCAGGGACGCAGATGCCATAGTGGCGCATCAACCGGCTTGGAGCAAGACGGTGCAAGCAGCCAAAATAGTGTTGAACTTTAATGAATCGCTACGAGTTCCACGTGTTGTTGACGCGTTCTTCAACTATTTCATGCATGACTTCAGCTCGAAGGAGCTCAAGCACGCTACGCTCCACGCTCAGGCCAACACGATGCTCCGCAGCAACAACTTCTTCGTTCCCCGTGGCATTGAGACGGTGGAAGCTGATGAGGAGGCCGCAGCGTGAAGCAGTATCAAAACTGGCTGGCCCAGTATCTGATTTGCCGTCGTGATAACGATCATGCCATGGCCGCAGAATTGGCAGAGAGTATCTGTGCATTCTGGCAGGCCAGAGACGATAAAGCCGAGCATTCCAAGTGGCAGAAGAGCTATCAGAATCACCTCCAGCAAACCACCTGACAGGCAAGGCTAATGGCCAGGGAAGGCGCCGCATCAGCTTTGTGTCCATCAGGTGGCTGCGTAGCATAACGGATTAGCCCGCAATACAGCAGTACCTCATCCGTCACTTTTCACTCTGCGAAGAATTTTCCCATGACACATCGAGTCTTATGGCTGGCACTTGCAGCCAGCATGCTTGCAGCCTGTTCTTCCACTGCGCCTCTCACTGACGCCAAGTTATCCCAAGCCGCACAGCAGGGGGATGGCCGCGCCCAATATGAGCTAGCCAAGCGACTGGCCAACCAACCCGATTACCCCAACGCCATGCACTGGATGCAACAGGCTGCTGAGCAGTCAGGGCCCTTGGCCGCCGATCAGAAGATCCGGGCTAACGCTGCTTGGCAAGTAGGAGCCTGGTACCAGGCAGGGCTCGGGGAGCCCAAAAATCCGGAGCTTGCCACACAGTGGTGGCAACGCTCGGCTCGGCTCGCCTTGGCAACACGAATGCCAGTTATCGGTTGGGGCTGATGTGCCAGGAGCAGCATCAGGGCAAACTGGCGAGCGAATGTCTCGACTGGTTCGAGCAGGCTACCAAGCGGGATCATGCCGAAGCTCAGTTGATCCTGGCCAAGTGGTACGGCAAACAACCGGGCGCAGATGCAGATGCCATCAAGTGGCTCGAGAAGGCTGCGGAGCTTGGTAACCGCGATGCCCAGTACCTGCTGGGCGAACGTTATGAGCAAGGGCGAGGGGTAGCCAAACGGCAAGACCTGGCTCAACGTTGGAATGACAAGGCTGCGGCTCAGGAGCAACCAGATGCCTTGCTACGGCAAGCTAAACAGGCAGCACCTGCTGATGCTTTTGCTGCCTATCAACGAGCAGCTAATGCTGGTTCTGCCGAGGCTGAACTCTGGCTCGGCATGGCTTCTCTGGCGGGAGAAAAGGTCCCCACAGACCTTGCCTTGGGTCGTTACTGGTTGGATTTGGCTGCTGGTCACGGCTCCCACGAAGCCGAGTACCAACTGAGCTTGCAACAGGTAGCCCAGGAGCAGCAGCTCCACTGGTTAACGCTGGCTGCTGATGGCGGTGTAACCAAGGCGTGGTTTGAGCTGGCGGAGCTACAGCATAAGCAAGGGGCACTGGAGCATGCCAGAGCCAGTTATGCCAAGGCTGCCCAACAAGGACACATTGCCGCGCAGTACACCTACGGTGAAATGCTGCGTCTGGGGCAAGGGGGTAAAGAGGATTACGCGCTGGCCCTTAAGCAATATCGCTTGGCTGCTCAGCAAGGTGACCGCATGGCCCAATACCGAATGGGGACACTACGTGAAGAAGGCCTCGGCGCCCCTCGCAACCGAGTACATGCTTACGCCTGGCTCTCACTGGCGGCGACAGAAGGGATGACCGAAGCAGTACAAGCTCGTGACGAGCTGGAGGCTATGATGACCAAGCCAGAAGTAAAGCAGGCTCAGAAGCTGTCGGAGCATTGGTTTAGCAAAATGGCCTCAGCGGCACGTAATGGGTAAAAAAAGGATGCGGCCATCGTGCCGCTTCCTTCTTTGGTATGTGAACGATATCAACAAATTTTGGGCGAAAAATTGAGTCGACAACTCAACGTTTACCGAATTTCCCTTGGATTACGTTTCCCCCAATATCCTGTGATTTTTCCACTTCATGTTGGGATATTTGTTGTTTAACAAACTCCCCCCATCGAAGAAACAGGCTCCTCAGTTTTTCAGGGTTACGCAGAGCGCCAGCCTGATAAGTTCGTAGGAGCTTGTCACTGATCTGGTGGTTCAGCATATGCTCAATTTCTAGAGGTCCAGCCCCAAGTTCAATACCACAGCAGTTTGCAACACTGCGCCGCAGGTCGTGCACGCTAAAAGGCTCAAGTTCAGCCAGCTTACGCTTCTGTAGCCGGTCAAGAGCGCGCATAAGCGCATCACCAGTGATGGCATGGGCACGTTTTGTCATCGACTCAAACACATATGGACTGGTTGGCGATGTTATCATCCGCTGCTCTGTAATGATTTCCTGAGCCAAAGGTGACAATGTAACTACGTGCGGCCGCCCACTTTTGGTTTCAGGGATCGTCCAGCGATCACCATCCAAGTGTGCCCATTGCATCGAGATCACTTCACCTCGACGAACTGCACTCAATATGACCATTTTAATTGCGTTAGCGACACTTCCGGAAAGCACAGAAGTAGTGGCAATGCCACGGCCACCAGCAGCTAAAGCTCCGCCACCTGTGACCCCCTCTTCCAATGCATGCCACAAAGCTCGTAATTCAGAGATTGGTAGCCATCGCTCGCGAGGTGGATTGGGGGTCGCATTGTAAACTTTGGGTTTGAGCGCCAACGTGGGACTCATCTCGATAAGCTGCCGTCGCATAGCCTCGTCCATCACTTGGTTCATTATCCCCATTGCTTTGCGAAGTCCTTCCAGAGAGACCTTCTGTAGTTTCTGGTAGTGTTGGTGGAGGACAGCCATGGTGATATCGCAAATGCGATATTTACCAAGGTCCTTTTGCAAGTGTGTTTGGTAAATTCGACGATAATCAGTGACTGTCCGAAGGCTAATTTCAGATCGAATCCCATCACGGCGTTTTACGCTGGCTTTGTGGCTAAGCCATTGCTCAAACAGTTCATCAAGCACGAGCATCTGTTCGTTCTTTTGTCTAGCCTCTACAACAACCTGACGAGGATCGATGCCCTGTTTGACTTGCCCCACCGCAATACAATGTCTCTCACGAGCTTGAGCAAGTCCCATCGCAGGGTATAGCCCAAGGACCATGGTTTGTTGCTTGCCCAGTAGCCTAAATCTATACACGAAGCGCTTTTGCTTACCGGCCCGAACTTCGAGTGATAACCCGCTACCATGTTTAGAGCTGATAGCAAATCGGGTTGCGGTCGCCCCTTCTTTAAGCTCTGCTGCCGCGACTTGTCGATCTTGAGAAATCATCCTAAAACCTCGTATTGGGGTACCACATGGGGTACCACGCTTGGCATCATATAGGGTTGTATGTAGTTGGACAAGATTGAACAGGAAACACCAATAAAGCGCTGAATATAAATGAAATATTTTTATAATTGGAACTATCAAGACAGAGTTAAACATGAGTTTATTGACTTCGTAATGCGAAGGTCGTAGGTTCGACTCCTATTACCGGCACCAGATCTCGCAAACAACAACGCCGCATATCTTATGCGGCGTTGTTGTTTGTACGACTCTCAGGCTTGCATAGTACTGGTCGGTATGGACATGCCCCGCCGTACGAGCCCTTTCATTTTCCTCTATGGCCAGCAACGCGAACAGGATTGCCTGACCGAGCAGCTGGCATGTCAAACCAGGGCTTTGTCTATATCAGCAACAAATTGTCCTGCTGACGGGTGGCCGTCACCAGCACAGGGATGGACTTGGAGGTGGGGGTAAATGAGCCCTCCCCTATGCTGTCGATGGGCACCAGCGGGTTGGTTTCGGGATAGTAGGCCGCGATATTGCCCTGCGGGATCTCGTAGATCGCCACGTTGAATCCGGTAACAATCCGCTCGCGCCCGTCGCTGCAGATGGCCGCCATATCGACCCTGTCCCCTTCGGCAAAGCCCAGACGGCGGGCATCCACCCCGTTCATGAAGACCACGTTGCGCTGGCCCTTGATGCCGCGATAGCGATCGTCCATGCCGTAGATAGTCGTGTTGTACTGATCGTGGGAGCGCAGGCTCTGCAGCAGCAACACCGGCTGATCACTCATCTGTTCGGCATGGCGGGTACACTCCGGCAACACAGAGTGCGGCAGGGTGCTGGCGCGAAACTCGGCGCTGCCGCTGGCGGTATTCCACGTCAGTTGCGCCGCGGAGTTGTCCAGATGAAAGCCGCACGGCTGCTGGATGCGCGCATTGAAATCGGTGAAACCGGCGATGGTCTGCTCGATGAGATCGCGAATACGCCCATAGTCATCACACAGGGCAAGCCAGTCGACAATTTCGCTACCCACTGTGGTATGGGCCATCCGCGCCACTATGTCAGTCTCTGACAAGCAGAGCGGCGACACCGGCTCGGCCGCACCGGTCGAGGCGTGCACCATGCTGAAGGTATCCTCCACCGTGATCTTCTGGTTACCCATGCGCTGGATATCGAGCTCGGTGCGGCCGAGGCAGGGCAGGATCAGCGCCGCCTTGCCCACCTGCAGATGGCTGCGGTTGAGCTTGGTGCTGATCTGCACATTGAGCCGCGCCTTCTTCATGGCCCCGTAGGTGAAATCAGTATCAGGGGCCGCTGCGGCCAGATTGCCGCCCAGGCAGATGAGCACCTTGCTCTTGCCTTCGTGCAGCGCCTTGAGCGCCTCATAGACATTGTGACCACGAGCCCGCGGCAGGCTCACCCGCAGGTGACGCTCGAGCCGGTCGATAAAGGCGGCGGTCGGCTTCTCGTTGATCCCCATGGTGCGGTTGCCCTGCACGTTGCTGTGGCCCCGTACCGGACAGAGTCCAGCCCCCGGCTTGCCAATCTGGCCACGCATCAGGTGCAGGTTGACGATTTCGCGAATGGTATCGACCGAGTGCAGATGCTGGGTCAGCCCCATGGCCCAGCAGCTGATGACGCTGCGGCTGGCGGCAAATACCCGGGCCGCCTGCACTATGTCGTCTCGGATCAGCCCGGATTGCTGCTCGATCTCGGCCCAGCCGGTGGCGCGCACCTGCGCCTCATACTCGTCAAAATGGCGGGTGTGGCGGGCGATGAAGTCGCGATCCACCACCTGTGGCGCCTCTTCCAGCATGTACTTGGCCATGCCGCGAATGGCGGCCATGTCGCCGCCCAGCTTGGGCGTCAGATATTGATGGCTGATGGTGGTGGCCGCCGGGGTCAGCAGCTCGAGCGAACTTTGCGGACTGGCAAAGCGCTCGAGGGCCACCTCTTTGAGGTTGTTGAAGCTGACGATCTTGCAGCCATTTCGCGCCGCCTGGCGCAGGGCATTCATCATGCGCGGATGGTTGGTACCCGGATTCTGGCCATAGACGAACACGGCCTCGGCACGGTCAAAATCATCCAGCACCACTGTGCCCTTGCCGATGCCGACCGACTGAGTCAGCGCCACCCCGCTCGCCTCGTGGCACATGTTGGAGCAGTCGGGGAAGTTGTTGGTGCCAAACAGGCGGCCAAACAGCTGATAGAGGTAGGAGGCCTCGTTGCTGGCACGGCCCGAGGTGTAGAACTCCACCTCGTCCGGGCTGTCGAGCCCCCTGAGGGTATCGGCGATAAGCTTAAAGGCGTCGTCCCAGCTTATCGGCTCATAGTGATCGGTCGCCGGATTGTAGCGCAGCGGCTCGGTCAGCCGCCCCTGATACTCCAGCCAGTAATCGCTCTGGGTGGCCAGCTGGCGCACCGAGTGGGCCGCAAAAAACTCGGCCCCCACCGTCTTGCCGGTCGACTCCCAGGCCACCGCCTTGGCGCCGTTTTCGCAGAACTGGAAGGCGCCGTGATCGTTGTCGCCCCAGGCGCAGCCCGGGCAGTCGAAGCCATCGGTCTGGTTGACCCGCAACAGATTCTTGATGTTCTGGCGGGTCTTCTGGCTGCGCAACACCTGCTTCATGGTGGACTGCAGGGACGAAAAACCGCCTGCTTTGGCAGGCTTTTCAATATGGCTCATGGCACTCTCCGATGGGATCCGCCGGGCGATAGCTGGAGTAGCTGACCGGGGCATCAAACTTGGGAATATGGACGACGTTGAGGTTGTATTTGAGGGCCAACCTGACCGCCAGCTGGCTGGGTGACGCCAGGCAGACGAGGTGACGAGCGCCGAACAGCGCCGCTTTTTGCACCAACTCGCTGCCACAGCGACTGGTCACCACCAGGGTGTCGCAGGGGCGTTTCTGGCGCAGCAAGAGGCCGATCAGCTTGTCGAGGGCATTGTGACGCCCTATATCTTCGCGGCAGTGGAGGATCTGCCCCTGCTCATCCAGCGCCAGCGCCGCATGCAGGGCGCCGGAGTGTTGCCCCTTGAGCTGCCACTGGGCGATTTGCGGCCGCAGTTCGGCCAACAGCGCAACATCAAGAGGCGGCGTCAGCGGCAATGGCCGAAGATCGGGAAATGCCTGCTCGACCGCCTCCACACCGCAGATACCGCAGCCGGTCGCACCGGTCAGCCTGCGCCGACGCAGCTGCAGCCGTGCCAGACAGCGGTTGGCAATGGTAACATCCAGCACAAAGCCATGTTCAGCAGGGGATACCTGAATATCGTGCACATCGTGGTTGTGCCCGATGATCGACTCGCAGAACAGAAATCCGACGGCAAAATCGTCGAGATCGTCCGGGGTCGCCATCATCACCGCGTGGTTGATGCCATTGATGTTGATGGAAACAGCCACCTCCTCCACCAGATGATCGAGCGAAGGCAAGACAGGTGGATTGGCAGGGGGGTCGACTAAGCAGGGCGCAGGCATGAAGGGTTGGCCTAAAAATGCAAACTGCATTCAAGTTTAGAGAGACCGCCCCGGCAAAACCAATGAATTAAATCTATCTCCTGATAGAATCACTCTATTGACGATGAATTTTCAATTGATTAATTTTGGCAATAACACCACCCGCTCACCCGCAAGATCGCCATGAACATCAAGCAGCTGCACTATTTTCACGAACTGGCTAGGCATCGGCATTTTGCCAAGGCCGCCAAGGCCTGCCACATCACCCAGCCGACCCTTTCAGCCAGCATCACGGCGCTGGAGAAGAACCTGGGCACGGATCTGGTGGTGCGCACCAGCCAGTTCGTCGCCCTCACCGAGGCGGGCGAGCTGGTGCGCCAGTATGCCGAGCGGATGCTGCTGGAACAGGAGGCGCTCAAGCAGGAGCTGGCGCTGTTTCACGGCGAGCTGTCGGGCACCTTGCGCATCGGCATAGTGCCGCAGTCCAACGTCGACATAATGCCGCTCATCGCCCGCTGCAAGCAGCGCTACCCCGATATCGTCATTCGCCTGTCGGTGCTGAGCAACGAGGCCCTGCTGTCGCAGTTGGCGCTGCACCAGTGCGACATAGGCCTGGGGTTTGACGAGCCTCCGGGCGAACCTGGCAGGCGCGCCTTCCACGTTTACCCTCAGGGTCACAACCGGATGGCCGTGTTGATGAACCGAGACGCGGCTGAGCCTCTCCCCTCCTCCGAGCCCATGACCCTGGCCAGTCTGCAACACAGACCCCTGGTGCTGCCAAGCCGCTCCATGCAGTTTCGCAGATACCTGGATCTCGCCGCCGAGCGGGCGGGGATCCCGCTCAAGGTGGTGCTGGAGACAGACTCCCTGTTCCATCTGGTGAGCGCGGTGCGCCATCGGCTGGGCTGGGCCATCGTCAGCGCTGGCCTCGCCCGCTCCGCCAGCCAGCTCTCGGATCTGGTCTGCCAGCCTCTTGAGCCGCTCGAGGCCGGCAGCACCGTCTTTATTACTCGCCAGCACAGCATCACCCCCGCCATACGCGCCTTCCTTGAGCTGGTGCAAGAGGCGGACGACAATCTTGAAAAATAAGGTGACGCCAACAGGCACACTTCTTTTTTATATTTCCGCCATAGCCAAAGATGGCATAAATATATACCTTCCCACTAAAAAACCGCCTCGCCGTGATTAAAGCGAAGAGATAAACCCTCAGAAAAATGATTGCTGAAATGAGGTAAATAAATGACAACTTAATCCCGATCCCGACTCCTTAAAATAGTTATTCTTCATTGGAGATACGTTAACAAGGAGATAAGTAAGTCGTAATCAACAGACAATCAAAGCTCTCAATCGAATCCAATTTAAATATTTAAACCGACTCTTTTATCGTTATTTAAAGGTTATTTGTGAAGCACCACACAATAACAACTTTTACTCCCGACCCCCTTTCCTCACATTGATGGCGATCAAGAATGATCATACCGTCTGGTCGGTATGATTGCGCCATGAGCATCGAAACCCAACATAGAAAAAAAGACCCTGTACGTCTTTATCGACAACTGCTGGAGTCGGCAGCCACCATTGCTGGCCGGGATGGTATCGCCGCCCTGTCGTTGAACGCAGTTGCCTATGAAGCCGGGGTGAGCAAGGGTGGCTTGCTGCACCATTTTCCCAACAAGCAGGCGCTGATCTTTGCCCTGTTTGCGCGTCTGCTGGCCATCATGGAAGACGCCATTTCAGCGCTGATGACAACGGATACGACTTCTTATGGCCGCTTTACTCGCGCTTACCTGCACTATCTTTCCGCCCCTGAATTGACGGACACCCAGGAGAGCCGTCAGCTGATGGTGCTCTCGCTGGCCATGCCGGATGAGCCGGTGCTGCGAAAATGCTGGCGTGACTGGATGCTGACGCATCTGGCGCAAGGCGATGAACTGGATAATAGCCATACCGGCACACTGGTACGTTATGCCGCGGACGGCATCTGGCTATCGGAATTGACCGAAGGGCGCACCATGAGCGCCGAGCACCGTCAGGCGCTGGTGGAGACCCTGTATAATATGACGCTTCCCACGTGAAGTGCATGAGCTGAGGCCGAGATGCGCTACCACATCAATGCCCGCTTCATTTATGACGCGACCGATGGTTCCTTGACTCAGCGGGAAAGTGTTGAGCCGGATAGCCAATTGTCCATCACCGCCAATGCGCTGTTTTATTTTTTCTTGCGAAATACCGGGATCATCAGCCGCGAGGAGGTGCTTAAAAAAGTCTGGGACGATAACGGATTAACGTCATCGAACAGCAATCTCAACCAATACCTGAGCATATTGCGCAAGGCCTTTCGCCACTACGATATCGACAATATCATCATCACGGTATCGCGCGGTTATTTGCAGCTCAATCCCGAGGTCAACATTGAGCCTATTGATAATGCGCCTGCACCGCCCATTGAAATAGCGCCACCGCCATCTACGGTGACAACCCCCGAACCGGTACTCGACCCTGCCGAGTGGCAACTTCCTCTCACTCCCCGTTCACGAGGCATATGCTGGTATATCGCGGGTGGCTGCATGCTCGTTTTTGCCCTGCTGCTGGTGGCATTCGGTCTATTGAATGCCCGTGATCCCCGCCCCGTCACACTGACCGGGATCCCCAATAACCAGTGCGAATTGCTGGCCAGCGACGAGATGCTGCGCTCGGTCAGCGCCGCGGCCTACGGTGAGCATTTCGACCAGGTGCGCCAGCGTTTGAACATCAGTTGCAAACCCGGCGAACGTTTCCTGTTTTTCTACGGGGACAGACTGGAAACCAACGGCTTGGGCCGGGTATTTCTGGCCCACTGCGCCATGCACGAAGACAACCCGTTCAGCTACTGCGACAACTATTTCTACTACTCCTGGAAGCCGTGATGAGACTTGCGCCGCGTCCCTTCTTTCTCTTGTCCTGCACGGTATTCATCGCTGCGGCAGCCTATGCCCTGTGTCAGTTGCCCAAAGAAAATGACGGTGTCATGAGCTGCGCCACTAAAGGCATCATGCGCTTTGAAGACATGAACAAAGAGAACGTCAACGGCAACATCCACTTCAATTTTGGCCGCCAGGGGAAGGGCTCCATGGTGGTTGAAGGCTATACCGATTCAGCCGCAAGCTGGCTCTACCTCCAGCGCTACGTCACGTTTACCTACAGCAGCAGCCGGGTCTCCGCCACCGAGCGTCAGTACCGCATCAACAAATGGGAAGCGAGCGCCTCCTCCATCGATCAGTCTCCGGACGTGATCTTTGACTACTTCATGCGCGAGATGTCCGACAGCCACGATGGGCTGTTTCTGAGTGCACAACGGCTCAATCAGCAGGCCATACTGCTGAGCTCCATCAACTCTCCGCTCTGGATCTGCACCCTCAAATCCGGCAGCGAGCTGAACTAGTCCCGACAATACTGCGGATGCCCCGACCCAAGCGTCGATGACGCGGCACATACCGCCCTGCCCCGACCACCTGACGTGCTCAAGCCCCCTTGATGGCTCCGCCCTCATGCGGCCTGCCAGCCCTTTAGCATGCAGGCAGCATAGTGGTGATTGCCCCCCGATCCCTTCCCCCGGCTGCACACCCTATACCGACAGACGGCCCTTACACATTGCATAGCAGGACCAGCTCCTTCAGATTTTCCTGCCCGACCCATGCGCTCTCGCGCTGGCATGCACACGACCCGCGCCCCGATCCCAATGCAACCTCCCCCCTCTGACCCGCCGCAATGGTCACCTCACCGCCTTCATCCCTCCTTCCCGTCACATCCGGCTCGGTTTTTACATTTAGCGTCGCCGGCAAAACATGATCTCCGCCACAGTTAGCGCCCGGCCAAATTACCTCTCGGCCTCCATTACCCAACAAGCCATTAACATAGACCGACGATATTTTCATGAGCCTGAATTCGGCCTTATACAAGGCGAAAACCGCCTCGCGGCCGCAGCATGAATATATAAATACGGCTTATAAAAATCATAAATTCAGAATAACAAACTAAATATCACTATTTTTCAGATTCAAATTCCACAAATGCTGCCAGTACCTATAGTGGCGATTGAACGCCGCAACCCTGGCTCAACGCCGTGCCACGGACGGTTTTCCTTAATCACACAACACAACCTGTTCTGAGGAGATCACCATGGGTGATGCATTGGGGCTTATCGAAACCAAGGGGCTGGTGGCCTGCATTGGCGCTGCGGATGCAATGTGCAAATCCGCCAACGTAGAGCTGATCAGCTATGAAAACATCGGCTCCGGCCTGGTCACCGTCATGGTGAAAGGGGACGTGGGGGCGGTGAAAGCCGCGGTGGATTCCGGCGTGGAATCGGCACAGCGCATCGGTGAAGTGGTGACCTCGCTGGTCATCGCTCGCCCGCATAACGACATCAACAAAATCGTCATTAAACACAAGGCTTAAAGCCGGGAGATCTCAAATGGGTGATGCATTGGGTTTGATTGAAACCAAAGGCCTGGTGGCCTGCATTGAAGCGGCGGACGCCATGTGTAAAGCCGCCAACGTCGAACTGATCGGCTATGAAAACGTTGGTTCCGGCCTTGTCACCGCCATGGTGAAAGGCGACGTGGGGGCAGTGAAAGCCGCGGTGGATTCCGGCGTGGAGTCCGCACAGCGCATCGGTGAAGTGGTGACCTCGCTGGTTATCGCGCGTCCGCACAACGACATCAACAAGATAGTCGCACATTACAAAATCATGGAATAACCGGAGCAAACCAATGAAAGAAGCACTTGGTCTTATCGAAACCAAAGGTCTGGTGGCCTGTATTGAAGCGGCAGATGCGATGTGCAAAGCCGCCAACGTCGAGCTTATCGGCTATGAAAACGTCGGCTCGGGACTGGTTACCGCGATGGTGAAAGGGGACGTAGGCGCGGTGAAAGCAGCGGTAGATTCCGGTGTCGAGGCTGCGAAGCGTATTGGCGAAGTGATCACTTTTCGTGTCATTGCACGACCGCACAACGACATCGAAAAGATCGCGGAACAGCACAAAGCATGAGCCGATAGGGCACGCCCCGTCCGCACTTTTTTAGTCTGATGAAGGACAGATTCATGATTGAACTCGATACCGATTTGCTCTCCCGCCAGAACGCGAGAGAACTGGTGCGCAACGCCAAACAGGCACAGGTGATCATGGCCACCTTTTCGCAGCAGAAAATCGACGCCATCGTGAAGAACGTAGCCGAAGAAGCCGCGCGCCACGCCGAAGTGCTGGCCAAAATGGCCGCTGAAGAGACCGGCTTCGGCAACTGGCAGGACAAGGTTCTGAAGAACCGGTTTGCTTCGCTGCGCGTTTACGATGCCATCAAAGAGATGAAGACCGTCGGTATCATTCATGACGATCAGGAGAAAAAAGTGATGGATGTGGGGGTGCCGCTTGGCGTGCTCTGCGCGCTGGTGCCCTCCACCAACCCGACCTCCACCATCTTCTACAAAACGCTGATCGCCCTCAAAGCCGGCAATGCCATCATCTTTTCGCCGCACCCGGGCGCACGCCAGTGCAGCTGGAAAGCCATAGAAATCGTCAAGCAGGCCGCCGAAGCCGCCGGTGCCCCTGCGGGTATAGTGGACGGCGTCACCCAGTTGACCCTGGAGGCAACCTCCGAGCTGATGCACAGCAAGGACATATCACTGATCCTGGCAACCGGTGGCGAAGGCATGGTGCGCGCGGCCTATGCCTCCGGCACACCGACCATCAGCGGCGGTCCGGGCAACGGCCCGGCCTTTATCGAACGCAGCGCCGACATTCACCAGGCGGTGAAGGACATCATCACCAGCAAGACCTTCGACAACGGCGTGATCTGCGCGTCCGAGCAGTCGATCATCGTCGAAAGCTGCATCTACGACGAGGTTCATCGCGAGCTGGCGGCCCAGGGCGCCTACTTCATGAACGAGGGTGAAGCCGCCAAGATGGCCGCCCTGCTGCTGCGCCCGAACGGCACCATCAACCCGAAGGTGGTGGGCAAAACGGCGACCTACCTCAGCCAACTGGCCGGTTTCAGCGTCCCCCCCAGCACCCGCGTGCTGGTGGCCGAACAGACCACAGTCTCCCACAACAACCCCTACTCCCGTGAAAAGCTGTGCCCGGTACTCGGCCTGTACGTGGAAGAGGAGTGGCGTGCCGCCTGCCATCGCGTGGTCGAGCTGCTGACCAACGAAGGTCTGGGTCACACCCTGGTGATCCATACCCGCAATCAGGACGTGGTCCGCCAGTTCAGCCTCGAAAAACCGGTCAACCGCATTCTTATCAACACCCCAGCCGCCCTCGGCGGCATCGGGGCCACCACCAACCTCACGCCGGCACTGACGCTCGGGTGCGGTGCCGTCGGTGGCGGCTCCAGCTCCGACAACGTCGGCCCGATGAACCTGCTCAACATCCGCAAGGTGGGTTACGGCGTGCGCTCCATCGAGGAACTGCGCGCCCCCGATCAGCCTATTGCACCGCAGCCAATCATCGTCACCCAGGCCGCGGATCCGCGCTGCAGCATCCTCGATGACGCCCGCTTCACCTCCCCGGTACAGGCCTGCAACTCGGCCGATGACCGCTTTGCCGGCGCCACGGTCGAGGTCGGCGGCGAGATCAGCGAGCAGAACGTGGAGCGCGTCATCCGTCAGGTGCTTGAGCGCCTTGGCAAGTAACGCATTGAGATAAGGCGATAAAAACCATGATTCTCGCAAAGGTAACCGGACATGTCGTCGCCACGCAGAAGTGCGATGAGCTGCGCGGCAGCAACCTGCTGCTGATAACCCAGCTGGACGATGAGCAACAACCGATGAAGGACCGCTCCTGGGTCGCCGTCGACAGCGTCGGCGCAGGCATGCACGACATAGTACTAGCCGAGGAGTATCTCGCGCTCAACAGAGACCGCTACAAGGCCATGTCGGTGGTCGCCATCGTCGAGAACGTGTTTCGGGACGCTTGAGGAGTGAATAGCCCAATGAGTGAATTTTCGCTGAAACCCCGAATCCGCTTCGGTCAGGACGCGCTGTCCGTCCTGACCGAGCTGCCCGCCCGCAACGTGCTGCTGGTCACCGATCAGATGATGGTGAAGTTTGGCCTGGCCGACCGGGTGACGCAGATCCTGCGCCAGCGCGGCATCGCCTTCCAGCTCTGGGACGATGTGGTGGCAGACCCGGATATCACCACGATAGTACGCGGCATGAAGCTCATGGACAGCCGCTATCCGGATCTGGTGATCGCGCTGGGCGGCGGCTCGGTGATTGACGCAGCCAAAGCGGTTATGTTCGCCCTGGCGAAAACACAACCGGATGTGAGCCGCGAGCGCCCCTGCTTCGTGGCCATTCCGACCACCAGTGGCACCGGCTCCGAAGTGACCAGTTTCTCCGTGGTGAAAGCCCGCAGCGAGAAGCTGGTGCTGGTCGACCCGTCATTGCTGCCGGATATCGCCATTCTTGACCCCTCGCTGGTGGCATCGGTGCCGCCCGCCATCACCGCCGACACCGGGATGGACGTGTTGTGCCATGCGCTGGAGGCCTATGTCTCCCGGGCAGCCAGCGACTTTTCCGACGCACTGGCAGAAAAGGTGGTGCAGCAGGTCTTTCGCTACCTGCCCGCCTGCTGGCGCGACGGTCACGACCTGCTGGCACGGGAGAAGATGCACAACGCCTCCTGCATGGCGGGCATGGCCTTCACCAACGCCTCGCTCGGCATCACCCACAGCCTGGCCCATGCCCTCGGCGGCGTATTCCGCGTCCCGCACGGCCGTGCCAACGCGCTCCTCATGGCGCAGGTCGTGGCATGGAACGCCGACCACGACGGGCTGTGTGATACCCATGCCGCCCACAAGTATGCCCGCCTGGCCCACCTGCTGGACTTGCCCGCCCAGACGCCGCGCGAGGGGGTCAACAGCCTGCTGGTGGCCATCCAGGCGCTCAAAGACGAGATGAAGATGCCGGCCGGCATTGGCGAGACCGGCGTCATCGCAGCCGATTTCGACCAGCGTCTGGCGGAGATGGTCAGCCAGGCGCTGCGCGACAACTGCACCCCGACCAACCCGCGCGCGCCGGATGCCCAAGCACTAACCGAACTCTATCGCAAGGCATGGTGCGGCTACCCCGCCCCGAGCCACTGAGAACAAGAACTGGAGAACCTTACCCATGGCACACTACAGCTTAACGCCGCGCGTCAACGTGCTGGCTGAACGTTTACTGGCGCACACCAGCACCCTGTGCAGCGAACACGCCACTATGCTGAACGGGCTGGACGGCGACATCGCGGGCACTCCCGCCACCGTCAAACCGGCGCGCCGCTTCCATGAACTGATGCGCCAACTGCCGCTGACCATCAGCGCCGACGAGTTGATTGTCGGCAACCAGACTCGCACACCGCACGGCGCCATTTTCCACGACGAAAGTGCCGCGCATCGCCCGTCCACCTTCCAGTTCCTGAATCTGAACAACGCCATCGACTCCCCCGACTACAAGCTGGTGGTGGAGAAGGGCGTGCTGGCCATCAAACATCAGCTGGAAGAGAAAACTCGCGCGCTGGGCAGCGCCGTCAGCCGCAGCGGCATGGACGAAGTCAACGGCTGCCGCGCCGCCATCCATGCCTGTGATGCCCTGATGGCGCTGGCGCAAAACCTGGCCAACAGCGCCGAAACTCTGGCCGCCGCCGAAACCAACCCGTTCCGCCAGGCCGAACTGCGTGACAGTGCCGCCATTTTGCACCAGGTACCGGCTCACCCTGCACGCAACTTCAAAGAGGCCTGCCAGTCGTTCTACCTGTTCCAGCTGGCGCTGCAGCTCGATAACGGCAGCTATGCGGTCAACCCGGAAGGGGCGGACAAGGCCCTGCTGCCCTACTTCCAGCGCGATATCGCCAACGGCGCGCTGACCGAACCACAGGCGTACGAGATCGTCGAGTGCCTGTGGTTCAAGCTGGCACAGCTGAGCGAAGTGCGCGCCACCTGCGCCATCGACGGTTACCCCATGTTTGATGCCCTGCTGCACGGCGCCAGCCTGGAGCAGGCTGGCATCAACGCGCTCTCCGAGATGTTCCTCTGCGCCCAGCAAAACCTGAGCGCCCTCAAGCTGCCGGTACGCCTCTTTCGCGGGGTGCAACACGTCTCTGCCGCCCCGTTCGCCGCCTGTGCCGATACGCCTGTGATGGAGGGGCTGACGCCGCGTCTGCAACGCCTGCGCAACCACTATCTGACCGTGCGCCCCAGCGTCTCCATCTACCGGGCCCTGGCCTTTACTGAAGTCGTCAAAGCCAACCCGGGGATGCCGACCATCTTGCTGCGGGCCAAGGCGTTCCGCCACGCCTGCGAAACCGCCCCCATCCTTATCCAGGATGACGAGCTGATCGTCGGCCATCCATGCGGCAAGCCACGTGCCGGCGCCTTCTCACCGGACATTGCCTGGCGCTGGGTGCGCGACGAGCTCGATACCATGAGCACCCGTCCGCAAGATCCCTTTGAAATCAGCGAAGCGGACAAGAAAACCATCCGCGAAGAGATAGTGCCGTTCTGGGAAGGCCGTTCGCTGGATGAGATTTGCGAAGCGCAGTACCGGGAAGCCGGCGTCTGGGCCTTCAGCGGCGAGACCTTCGTCAGCGACCTCTCCTACCACCAGATCAACGGGGGCGGCGACACCTGCCCGGGCTACGACGTGCTGCTGTTCACCAAGGGGATGAACGGCATCAAGGCCGACGCCCAGGCCCATCTCGACCAGCTGAGCATGGAGAACCCGGACGACATCGATCGCATCTACTACTACAAGGCAGCGATCGAAACCTGTGAAGGGGTGGTCAACTACGCCCGCCGCATCGCGGCCCATGCCCGCGAACTGGCCGTGAAAGAGCAGGATGCCCTGCGCCGCGCCGAGCTGCTGACCATAGCCGAGGTGAACGAGAACGTGCCGGCCAACCCGCCCAAGACCCTGCAAGAAGCGCTGCAGAGCATCTGGACGGTGGAGTCGCTGTTCGAGATCGAAGAGAACCAGACCGGTCTGTCACTCGGTCGGGTCGACCAGTACTGCTACCCCATGTTCGAAGCGGATATCCGCGAGGGCCGCCTGACCCACGAAAGCGCGCTCGAGCTGATGCAGGCCTTCATCATCAAGTGTGCCGAGCTGATGTGGATGTCGAGCGAGCTGGGGGCGAAATACTTCGCTGGCTACCAGCCCTTCATCAACCTGACCGTGGGCGGCCAGAAGCGCAGCGGCGGCGATGCCTGCAACGATCTGACCTACCTCATCATGGATGCCGTGCGGTTCGTGAAGGTCTACCAACCGTCGCTGGCCTGCCGCATTCACAACCAGTCGCCGCAGAAATACATGGAGAAGATCGTCGACGTCGTGAAGGCGGGAATGGGCTTCCCGGCCTGCCACTTCGACGACTCCCACATCAAGATGATGCTGCGCAAGGGGTTCGACTTTGAAGACGCCCGCGACTACTGCCTGATGGGCTGCGTCGAGCCGCAGAAATCGGGGCGCATCTATCAGTGGACCTCCACCGGATACACCCAGTGGCCCATCGCCATCGAGTTCGTGCTCAACCGTGGTCGCATGGTGCTGTTCGACAGCTATCAGGGGCTGGATACCGGCGATCTGCGTGACCTGCGCACCTTCGAGCAGTTCGATGCGGCGGTGAAGCAGCAGATTGCCCACATCGTTCGCCTGTCGGCCATCGGCACAGTGATCAGCCAGCGTGTGCACCGTGACGTGGCCCCGAAACCGCTGATGTCACTGCTGGTGGAAGGCTGCATGGAGAAGGGCAAGGACGTCGCCGCCGGTGGCGCCGTGGTCAACCACGGACCTGGCCTCATCTTCTCGGGGCTGGCGACCTACGTCGACTCCATGGCGGCGATCCGCAAGCTGGTATTCGAGGAGAAGAAATACACACTTGAACAAATTCGCGATGCGCTGCTGGCCAACTTCGAAGGGAACGAAGCGCTGCGCCGCGACTGCCTGAATGCACCCAAGTACGGCAACGATGACAACTACGTCGACCAGTACGCCCTGGATATCACAGAGTGGACCGAGAAAGAGTGCCGTCAATACAAGATGCTCTACTCCACCCTGAGCCACGGCACCCTCTCCATCTCCAACAACACGCCCATCGGCGAGCTGACCAACGCCACGCCGAACGGGCGCCTGGCCTGGATGCCGCTCTCCGACGGCATCAGCCCGACCCAGGGGGCGGACAAGCAGGGTCCGACGGCCATCATCAAGTCCGTCAGCAAGATGAACGTGGAGACCATGAACATCGGCATGGTCCATAACTTCAAGTTCCTCAAGGGACTGCTGGATACCCAGGAGGGGCGGCATGGCCTCATCACCCTGCTGCGCACCGCCTCCATCCTCGGCAACGGCCAGATGCAGTTCAGCTATGTCGACAACGAAGTGCTGAAAAAAGCGCAACAGGAACCGGAGAAGTACCGCGACCTCATAGTGCGTGTCGCCGGCTACAGCGCCTATTTCGTCGAGCTGTGCAAAGAGGTACAGGACGAAATTATCAGCCGTACCGTGATTGAGAAGTTCTAATCGATACGTTGATAGCAATGTCCCTGTATTGAAAAAATAACCGGAAGTACTCCGCAATGGCGGGTCGCAAATAATGCGACTGCGGCCTGCCATATCCGGAGATGGAGGCAAGCGTGATCGAAAATAATGAACTAACCGGCCGCATATTCAATATCCAGAAATATTCGATATATGACGGCGATGGCATTCGCACGCTGGTTTTTTTCAAGGGCTGCAACCTTAGCTGCCCCTGGTGCGCCAATCCTGAAGGACTGAATAGCCAATTTCAGGTGATGTTCTCGCACGACAAATGCATCAACTGCGGTGACTGCGTGAATGTCTGTCCGGCCGGGGTCCATTACCGGGCCGAAGAGAACGGCAGCATGAAACACTTCGTCGATCGCAATAAAGATTGCATCGGCTGCCGCAAATGCGAAGAGGTCTGCACCCAGCACGCGCTGGACATCATGGGCAAGGATGTCACCGTCAGCGAGCTGATGGAGATCATCATGCAGGACTACGACTTTTACATCTCCTCCGGCGGTGGCGTCACCATAGGCGGCGGCGAAATGAGCCTGCAGACCGACTTTGCCGTCGCGCTGTTTCGCGAATGCAAGAAGATGATGATCAACACCGCCATAGAGACCCAGGGCACCACCTCGCTGGCCAATTACCAGCAGCTGGCTCCCGTCACCGATACCTTTTTGTTCGATATCAAGCAAATCAACAGCGAACAGCATAAGGCGATGCTGGGTATCGGCAATGAAGGTATTCGCCGCAATCTGGAATGGCTGGTTGATTACGGCGCCAAGGTGATTGTGCGCATGCCGCTCATCCGTGGATATAACGATTCATGGGATGCCATTACCGGCGCCATCGAATATGTACAGAAATTGGCGAAACGGGGAAATATCCTGCGGATCGACATGCTGCCGTACCACCAGCTGGGCCGCAAGAAATATGAGCGGCTGGATATGCCCTACCCGATTACGCAAGACCCGTCTTACACGCCGGACGAATTGGATCGGCTGGAGACCTTCTTTAAACAATTTGATTTCGATATTCGCTTGGTCCGCCATTAACAGGAGTCGACGATGAAAAGTTTGGGCGTAATTGAAACGCGAGGATTGGTCGCCGCCATTCAGGCCGTGGACGCCGCCTGCAAAGCCGCAGGAGTGACCTGCATCGGCTACCGCAAGGTGGGATCTGGGCTGGTGAGTGTCTGCTTCGAAGGGGAGATCAGTGCCATCCACACCGCCATCGAGCGTGGCGTCGCGGTGGCCGCCACCATCGACAAGCAGGTCCATTCACTGGTGATTGCCCGTCCGGAGCCAAGCGCGGTAGTGGCGCTCAGCAACCTCAAGGGCTACCCGCCGCGCGTGCCGGCCAGCACCAGGACCGAGATAACGCCCGCAACGAGCGCAGCCCCGGCCCTGCCACCGCAAAGCAGTGCCGATACCGAACCGGCCACTCCGCCAGCCACGCAGCCTGCAGTAGATCAGGCGGAAGATAGACAGGCCGCGGCAAGAAAAGGGAAGAAAGCATGATCGACCCCCAGCTACATCAAAAAATTGCCAGCCGCCTGAACCTGGCGTCACCGGCAATTCCGGTCGGTATCTCCAACCGTCATGTGCATCTGGCGCAACAGGATGTCGACGCCCTGTTCGGCAAGGGCTACTCCCTGACGCCGCTCAAACCGCTGCACCAGCCGGGCCAGTTTGCCGCCGAGGAGTGCGTCACCGTGGTCGGCCCCAAGGGCTCGCTGACCCGTGTTCGCGTGCTCGGCCCGACCCGGCCGGTTTCACAGCTGGAGATCTCCCGCGCCGACTGCTTCACCCTCGGGGTCAAGGCACCGGTACGCGAATCCGGCCAGCTGGAAAATACGGGCAGTGCGCTGCTCATCGGCCCCGCCGGCCACGTGGAGTTGCGATCCCAGGTGATCTGCGCCTGGCGTCATATCCACATCTCGCCACAAGACGCCCGCCAGCTGAACGTGACCAACGGCCAGAAGGTGAGGGTGCGCAGCGACGGTGAGCGTCAGCTGACCTTCGATGAGGTGGTGGTACGGGTGCGCGACGATTTCGCCCTGGAATTTCACATCGATACCGAAGAGGCCAACGCCGCCGGCTTGAAAAACGGCGCGCAGGTCAGGCTGCTCGGCTAACGGAGATCACCATGACCGACGAACAGATTGAACGCCTGGTCGAACAGATGCTCAGGCGCCTGCAGCCGCCACTGCTGGTGATGGTGACCGCGGCCCAGGGCTATCGGCAGGCCATTCGAAACCGTCTGGCCGGCTGTGGACTGCCCCTGCAGCTTGCGCTGGAAGAAGGCATTGAGGATGGCGCGCTGTGGCAGCCGCTGGGAGAAACCGTGGCGGCAAGCGTCTGGCAACAGGCCCTGCCGCCCGTCCCCTATCGCGCACTGGTGCTGCCCTTTCTCGACTACCCGCTGGCGATGGACCTGCTGAGCGGCTCGCTGCGCAGTCCCGTTGCCCGGCGGCTGCACGATGCGCTGCTGAGCGGCTTGCCGGTGCTGGCGCTGCGCTATCACTGCGATCCCGCCAGCGAACTGAACCAGCTGCTGGGGGCACAACCGGGCACGCCATACGCCGGACACATGCAGGCAGCGCTCAGCCGTCTGGGCGAGATTGGCGTTGTACTGTGCACCATGAATGAGCTGCTGGAGAAGCTGGCAACGGCGAACGACGCAGCCCCTGTGCCGGCGGGCACGGCGCGGCGCTATCTCACGGTCAGCGATGTAGAGAAGGATCCGGCGCTGGCACACACGGCCGAGGCACAGCTGACCGATGCCGCCATCGATTTTTTGAAAAGCAGAAGAAAAGAAAAACAACCTTACCTTAAATAACAAACCCGGAGTTTAACGTATGTCTTCAAAAACAAAATGTTGGCTATGGATGCTGCTGGTGATCGTGTCCGAAACATCGGCCACCTCCACCCTCAAGATGTTTGGCAGCAGTGAAGGAACCACCAAGATGCTGCTGCTCGGTCTGCTCGTGCTGCTCTATTGCACCTGCTACTACTCCCTCTCCCGCGCGGTAAAAGACATTCCCGTTGGGCTTGCCTACGCCACCTGGTCCGGCACCGGCATTCTAGTGGTGTCCACGCTGGGAATGGCGTTTTATGGCCAGCATCCGGATACCGCGGCCATTATCGGCATGGCCATCATTGCCAGCGGCATCGTCATCATGAACCTGTTCTCCAAAATGGGCAGCGAGGAGAGCGATGAAACTCCAGCTGAGCCAGTCGCTGCCTCCATGAACAACAAGATCGCCAACTAACGGAAAAGGAATGACTCATGTTTAATTTCGGATTTTTATGGCTGGCGCTGTCTATCGGCTCAGAAATCACCGGCACCTCGATGATAAAAAAAACCAACAGCTTCAGTAAGCTGGGACCATCCGTGCTGGTGGTCTGTGCCTACGGCCTGTGCTATTTCGCCCTCACCCGCGCAATGAGCACTATCCCGGTCGGCGTTGCCTATTCACTGTGGTGTGGCTTTGGCATCGTCGGGGTCACTATCTGCTCCATGATCCTCTACAAGCAAAAGCCGGATCTGCCCGCCATTCTGGCGATGATACTGATTATCTCGGGCGGAGTGGTCATGAACGTCTTCTCCAGCATGTAATGAGATCCGGGTTGCTTCGAGCAAAGAAGCAACCCTCATTACTATCTGTACCATGCACTGCTCATATCGGACCGTGCCCACCATCAATGAATGACACAGCCTTATCTATGGCAATGGCAATGGCAATGGCAATGGCAATGGCAATGGCAATGGCAATGGCAATGGCAAATACAATGTACTGGCCCGAGGCAATGTCCAATACAGGACAGCTCGACAACATGCCAACCAAGATCAAGTGGCATTGCCCAGTGACATGCCAGCAGACAGGAAAAATGAAAAAACCCAACCTGCATGGCAAGTTGGGTCTCAAAAATGGCGGAGAGACAGGGATTCGAACCCTGGGTGGTATTGCTACCACAATTGATTTCGAGTCAATCCCGTTCGGCCACTCCGGCATCTCTCCACGGGGCTTTATTCTTACCGAACCCGGTCAGGTAAATCAACCTGAATCTCTTTAAAGATCAAACGACTGCCTATAAAACAGGCAAGGAACGCAGTTTTTACCGTGGCCTGTACATGGCACGTCGACAAGGCTTGGCGCAGAGCCCGAGATCCAGCCCCATAGGCAACCTGGCGACTGTGCCCCCCCCCTGCAACAGGCCTGCCTGCAGGTTGCGGTATATCCCATCACGGGCAGCGTTCATCCAAGGTTATCCGGTACTGTACTAAAAAGGTGTAGGAAGTCGTCAAAAGGGGCTTTCTTCGAAGCGAGACTCCTCTGTAGCCCTTGTGGGACGAGCTGGTAATCAGGAGTGGATTGGTTAACAATTTCACCTCTTTTTTCAGGGCGGGCAGTGACCGGCCCTCACGCCATTTGACAGGAAGTACCATGCTCAATGCACGAATTGTCTCACTGCTGCTGCTGACAGCCAGCCTCTGGAACGCGCCAACCTGGGCCACGACCTATCCCTTGCCACCGGCAGGCAGCCGTTTGATTGGCGAGCTGGAGGACTACATAGTCCAGCCGGACGAACACCTTGAACTGATCGGCAAGCACACCCAGATTGGTTTTTTGGCACTGCTCGAGGCAAATCCCGGGGTTGACCCCTATTTACCAAAACCGGGCACCCGCTTGACCCTGCCGACCCAGATGCTGCTGCCGGATGTGCCAAGAGAAGGCATTGTCATCAACCTGCCCGAACTGCGTCTCTACTACTTCCCCAAGGGAAAAAATGAGGTGATCGTCTTGCCCATCGGCATTGGCGACATAGGGCGGGAAACCCCTGAGATGACCACGACAGTGATCGCCAAGAATCCCAACCCGACCTGGGTACCCGGCCCCATGGTGCGCAAATCCTGGCTGGAGCAGAAGGGGATCACGCTGCCCGCGGTCGTACCGCCAGGCCCGGACAATCCCCTCGGCAAGTTCGCCATGCGCCTGGGTTACGGCAAGCAGGACTACCTCATTCACGGCACCAACAAGGAGTTTGGCGTCGGCCTGCGGGTCAGCGCGGGCTGTATTCGCCTGCGCCCCGATGATATCGAGGCCCTGTTCAACATAGTTCCCCTCGGCACTCAGGTACGGGTGATCAACCAGCCGGTCAAGACCGCCAGCGAGCCCGATGGCCGCCACTGGCTGGAGGTCCACTCCCCCCTCTCTCGCACCGAACTGGAGCTGGAGCAGGGCGCCCCCCTGATCCTCTCACCCGAGGTAGAGGCCTTTATCGCAGCGTCCGAGATCGACGGTGACAAGGTGGCTGCCGTGCTGAACAATAAGAACGGCATTCCACGCCCCGTCAGCGGCTAACGGCAACCCTGTGTTCATGAAGGACTTTCCATGAGATACCGCTTCTGGTGCTTGCTCTCCCTGTTGCTCAGCCCGATGGCGCTGGCCGACATCCTCTGGATGGACAACGGTGACCGGCTGACCGGCACCATAGAGGAGATCACGGATGAACAGGTACGCATAGCGCTGCCCTACAGCTCGCCGATGACGGTCAAGCGCAAGGCGGTCAAACGCTGGCGTATCGAGAAGCAGGACAAGCCAAGACCGACGGTGAAGACCGGCATTACCCTGCTCGCCCTCACGCCGGATGACAAGAAAGCCTGGCTGTGGACCGGCAGCAGCGACCTGAACGTGAAGCTGAAACACAACGACAAGCAGACCAACAACGTCAATCTGAAGGCCTCTACCGAAGTGGCCAACCTCGACTGGCGCTATACGCTGGATGGAGAGTACATCTACGAGACGGCCAACAACGTCACCAACAGCCATGAGTATCGGCTCAAACCCATGCTGGACTTCTTCTTCGACCAGAACTGGTTCGTGCGCTCCTCCATCGACTATGAATACCAGATGCTGGACCCCGAATACATGGATATGGGCTATGTGACCGGACCTGGTTACCGGTTCTGGAACGACAAGCGGCGACGGCTGGAGCTGATCAGCCAGGCCGGACTGGAGCGTTCCTACTTCCGGCCGGGTTATTGGGACGACTTCATCATCCCCGATATTTTCAACGACAGGATCATCAACTATCCCCTGATGGGCCTTGGTTGGGACTACCGCCAACCCGTTGCGCTCTGGTCGGAGCAACTGGAGCTGTTCAGCAAAGGCACCTACAAGCGCTATCTGGACCAGCCCTCACCCTACATCACCCGGGAGCAGGCCGTAAAAGGTAGCCTGGGGATGCGCTACTACTTCAACGATCACCTGCGCCTCTCCTGGTCGAGCGAGCTCGATTGGGAAGACTCCAGATTGGACTATCAAGGCGTTCAGACCCCCTTATCAGACAAAGAGTGGCGTCACCTGATAAGCCTGGGGGCCAGCTTCTAGTCAGCAGGACAAGCCATTCACGGGCGAATGGCTGAGCCACAAACAAGCACCATAACGCCATAAACAAAACAGGCTCACCGAGGTGAGCCTGTTTTGTTTCAATACGATTCATGCCACAGGGTGACGGCCGTCACGACATCAGAAGTAGATCCGGGTGACTGATTCAATGACGCAGCCGGGACGACGAATGCCTTCGATCTCGACCTTGATCTCCTTGAGCAGCTCAAGACCGCCCTTGATGGGGGTCACCCGCAGCAGCTTGGTGCGCGCGCGAATGTTGCTGTCCACTTTGATAGGATACGGGAAACGCACCTGGTCCAGCCCGAAGTTCACCACCATGCGGGCGTTCGGAAACTCGGGCGTCGCCTCGTTGATGCTGCCCGTCAGCCGTGGCAGCAGCGCCAGGGTCAGAAAACCATGGGCTATGGTGGTCTTGAACGGCGACTCGGCAGCGGCACGCTCGGGGTTGGTGTGGATCCACTGATTGTCACCGGTCACGGCGGCAAACTCATTGATCATCTGCTGGCTCACCAGCAGCCATTCACCCACGTGGGTCTCGGCGCCTATGCTGGGCTGCAGAGTGGCAAACAGGGCCGCAGCCTCACCATTGAGCTCAACCGCCGGCTCATCAGCCTGCAGAAGCTGGCCGTTGGCAACCTGCGCCGAGCCCGCTTGCCGCTGCACGGACTGGCTGTCAGCTTGCAGGTCCAGCACACGACCCAGCAGAGGGTGGAGGTGTGCCTTTTGCTGAAACTCACGCCAGTAGTCGCGGATCGCCGGAGAGAGCCAATCCTTGAGCTCAAAGGGGTGCTGCGCCAGAATTTCGCGCTTGCGCTTCAGAAAATCGACAACTTTCATCTACCGATCCCTATTCGATTCAAAGCCTGTAAAGAGGTCTAACCAGTCCTATTTTATGAAAGTTTCAACTGCAAGTGCAAAAAAATCTCAGCGTACAGCTGTACCACGGGCAGAAGTGGTCACTAACCTGTCGGCTGCAAGCCTGATGGCACAAGGGGAAAAACGATTGCTGTGGCCAGCGTCAGGCGGCCATGGGCGCCGCGCAGACAGGGGCCGAAACGGGGGGAATGCCATCCGAGTGCCTCTGTCTATACCCTGCCTGGCCCGTCAGGCGTCGTCACGCTGCGCCGGTTGCCACCACTGCCCGCAGGCGGTCTCATCCAGAAAACACCAGGCCAGGATCCGGCTTGTCTTGTTGCCCTGCGCCATGTCGATCACCCGCACCTGACTGGCCCCGACCTGGGCCAGCGCTTTCTTCGCGGCCGGCAGGTTCTCTTTTTTTGAGACCAGCGAACTGAACCAGAGGCACTGGCTGGCGAACTCCTTGCTCTGGACGATCATGGCGGCGAGAAACGCGGCCTCACCCCCCTCACACCAGAGCTCGGCCTTCTGGCCGCCGAAATTGAGCAGGGGCGCCCCCTTCACGGCTTTGCCGAGATTGCGCAGCTTGCGCTCGCTGCCCTTGCTCGCTTCTTCGAGCGAGCCATGGAACGGGGGGTTGCACAGGGTCAGGGCGAAGCGCTCCTGCGGGCTTATGATGCCGCGAAAGATGTGTTTGGCATTGCCCTGATGGCGGCACTCGACCTGTCCGCCCAGCCCGTTGCTCCTGGCCAGCAGGTTTGCCGCCTTGACCGAGACAGGATCGATATCGGATCCGACGAAGCGCCAGCCATATTCGCGCGCCCCCAGCAGCGGGTAGATGCAGTTCGCCCCCACGCCTATGTCCAGCACTCGTACCCCCTTGCCGGTCGGTACGCGTCCCGCACTCTCGGCCAGCAAATCCGCCACCCTGTGCAGGTAGTCCACCCGTCCCGGGATAGGCGGGCAGAGATAACCCGCCGGCAGATCCCAGTGCGCAATGCCGTAGTGCAGTGCCAGCAAGGCCTTGTTCAGCGCCTTGACGGCGGCAGGATCGGCAAAATCCAGGGTCTGAGTACCGTGCTCGTTGACGAATACCAAGGGCCGCAGCTCGGGGGTGCGCTGGCAGAGCGCATCGAAATCATAGGGAGCCTGATGGCGATTGCGTGGATGCAATCCGGATTTGCGGTCGAAGTGGGTCTTCATGCTGGGCCTGCCGAGGGAAAACGGGCCCACACTATAGTGATTTGGCCCCGGAAAGTCTAAATTGCGGCCACAAAAAACCGGGCTTCAGGAGCCCGGTTCAAGTGAGGTTGGAAAAACAGTCCGTACTGCGAGCCGTTTGTCCAGCCTGACTCAGATGTCGATCCGGCGTGCTTGCCAGAACTTGCTGCGCCAATAGGAGCTATCCAGCTTGGAGCGCGTCACCCCGGCACGGGTCGAGGCGTGGATGAATTCACCATTACCTACGTAGATACCGACATGATTGAGACGACGATTGATCTTGAAGAACACCAGGTCACCCTCGACCAGATCTTGCTTGGAAACACGAGTGCCTTCATGGACTTGGGAGCGGGTGTCACGGGGTAACTCGACACCGACGGCATTGCGGAACACTTCACGGGCAAAGGCGGAACAATCTATGCCTCGCTGGCTGCTGCCTCCCATGCGGTACGGGACGCCACGCCACTCTTTATATACTGTCAGGATTTCATTCACATCGGGTGTTTGCGAAGCTTCCGGTTCAATAATGGGTTCCATCATGGAAACTTCAATCTTACTCGCGACCTCGGGCTGGGGTGCCGAGGCACAACCCACCATTCCGAGCGCGACCAGCAGTAGCATCAGGTGGCGCAATCCTTTATCCCCGCAAAATAGTAAAACTTGTTAAAATACGGCCCAGAAGGGCAATTTATAAGGCAACAGCACCCGACTATATCCAAGAATTCTATCGAGGCAAGCGAAAATCCCTATCGACATCACATTTTTGCAAGGAAATGCAGTATTTTTCATGATTAATGTGATCATGCCCAAACAATATACAATCTCGAAAGCGACCGTCCTTGCTCGATCAAACTGACTTTTATCGCTGTTTCATCCCTCTTTTAAAGTGAAAAATTATGATCTCCGTGGATCTCTATTTGTTAAAACCGGCAAATATCAGCGCCGACCAGTTGGCTCTGCTGCCGGACGCACTCTCCCCGACAGAGCGGCAACAGTGGCAGGAGATCCACCATCCGGGACGCCGCCAGGAGTTCCTGCTCAGCCGTGTGCTGCTCAGGCGCCTGCTGGCCGATCGCCTGCAATGCCAGGCCAGCGAGCTGCTGTTTTGCACCAATCCCCATGGCAAACCCGAGCTGAGCGACCAGCGCTGGCAGTTCAACCTCAGCCACAGCGGTAACTGGCTGGTGATCGCACTCTGTGCCAGGGGGCCGCTTGGGGTGGATATAGAGCTGGGCCAGCGTCGCCGCCAGACCCTGCCACTGGCGAGACGCTTCTATGCAACCAGCGAGTACGAGTGGCTCGCCGCCCTGCCCGCAGAAGAGCAGGAAAGCGCCTTCTATCGGCTCTGGTCACGCAAGGAGGCAGTGTTGAAGGCCCACGGTGCCGGCATTGCCGCCGGGCTCGACAAGGTATGCTTTGTGCCGCAGCAGGCGTGGCGGCTCGACAACCGGCTCGATGAGCACGATTACCGGGTTCAGGATTGGCCCCTTGGCAGCGGCTGGCTCAGCCTCGCCGCCCCGACCCTGGCCGTCAACGGCTGGCTGCTGGATGACAACTTGAAATCCGCCCCCATCAACCCCATGTTAACTCACACCATTTTCCAAGAGTCAGCCTCATGATCGTCGACATCAATCCCCAGAATTTCCAAGCCGCACTGATCGATGCTTCCATGAAAAAGCCGGTCGTCATCTATTTCCACGCCCCCCAGATGCCAGAGTGTCAGGGCATGACCCCGCTGGTGGAGTCACTGGTTGGCCCGGCCAACCCCCAGGTGACCCTGGCCAGGGTCGACATGAACGATCCGCAGCTGCAACCGCTGGCCAGCCAGCTCGGCCTGCGTGCCCTGCCCGCCCTGGTACTCTTCCATCAGGGTCGCCCGGACGAGCAGGCCATTCTGGAAGGGCCGCAGGACGAAGCCACCCTGCGCCACTACTTTGCCGCCTTCGCTCCCAAGGAAGAGGAACTGCTGTTCGAGCAGGCACAGCAGGCGCTGGCAGACGGCCAGGCCGATGTGGCTTATGCCCATCTCACCAAGGCTCACCAGCTGGCTCCGGAGCGCCACGACATCAGCCTGTGGCTTATTCAGGCGGCGCTGGATCTCAATCTGCTGGACGAAGCGCAGGAGCGGCTCGGCAAGATCCCCATGATCGCGCAGGATGACCACTATCAGACCCTGAGCTCCCGGCTGGCGCTGGCACTGCAGGCCGCAGACAGCCCGGAACTGCGGGCGCTGGAGGCGCGTCACGAGCAGGATCCTGACAATTTCACCCTGACCCAGGAGCTGGCGGTGCAATACAACCAGGCGGGTCGACAGGAAGAGGCGCTGACCTTGCTGTTTACCATCCTCAAGCGCGACCTGGCTTTTGGCGATGCCAAGAAGACCTATCTCGACATCCTGACCACAATGGGAAGCAACCCGGCGGCACAAAGCTACCGTCGCAAGCTCTACAGCCTGCTCTACTGATCGATGCGGGAATGAAAGACGGGGTGATGCCGAGGGATCGGCATTGCCTTGCCGAGGTGGATTTCAGGGGCGGAAAGCGGGGAATTGACGAATTTCAGGCAAAAAAAAATGGCGCATGAATGCGCCATTTTTTCGCATGGATTACTTCTTGTAGGAAGTAGCCATGTTGTCGATGCGCTGGTTAGCACGCATAGCTTCTTGCTTGGCTTCTGCAACATCAGCAGCGATCTTGGATTGATCAGCACGAACTGCGCTAACATCTTGAGCCAGTTGGTCAACTTTGTTAGACAGATTCTGAACGGAGGTTTCCAGTTCGCTGGTGTTTGCACAACCGCCCAGCAGAGCGGACAGACCAACAACACCTACCAACAACAATTTTTTCATTTTTAAAAGCTCCCTTTAACTCGCCAGACGTTTAGCAAGCGGCGTGATTATGGCACAAAAGAATCATACTTTGGATAGGCCCCATCACAGATAAATGCATTAAAACCCTCATTTTTTTTTAGTTGCACACTTTATGTGCAAACTTTAAGCAAAAATGAGTGCCTCTGGATGAGGTTCGCACAGAGCGTAACCAAATTTTGGGCTTATTACAATTTCGTATGAGGCTCAGGCTGAACGTTCTGACAGCAATTGACGATATTGCACCAGATCTTCGATGGTCAGCACAGGCATCTGATGCAGGCGACCAAAGGCAACCAGGTCCGGCAGACGAGCCATGGAGCCATCTTCCTTGGTCAGTTCACACAAGACCCCGAACGGTTTGAGGCCGGCCAGCTGCATCAGATCGACCGTGGCTTCGGTATGGCCGCGGCGCGTCAGCACCCCGCCGGTACGAGCCCGCAACGGAAAGACATGGCCGGGGCGATGCAGATCGGACGGTTTGGCACCATCGGCGATGGCCGCACGAATGGTGGTGACGCGATCGGCCGCCGACACGCCCGTGGTTACCCCTTGCGCCGCCTCTATGGTGACTGTGAAGGCGGTCTGATAGTGGCTGGAGTTCGCCTCCACCATCATGGGCAACGCCAGCTGGCGAACGCGCTCGTCGGTCAGACAGAGGCAGACGATACCGGAGCACTCGCGGATCATCATGGCCATCTGTTCATTGGTCATGGATTGGGCGGCGAAGATGAGGTCGCCTTCGTTTTCCCGATCTTCATCGTCGGCCACCAATACGCCACGACCGGCCCGCAGGGCCGCCAACGCCGCTTCGACGCGCGCAAGGGGATCACCGAATTCACTGAGTAGAGACTGATTCATGGTAAGACTCCTAAACAAGACAAGGACCAGAATCAGGGCATGGAAAGGCAGACAGAGATAGGTATGCAGCGGCCAGCCCAAGGGGGGCCATGCCTGCAATATCTGTCTTATCCTCTTTCATCCGGACTATGACCGTCGGCTCCGGCATCTCACCGGATCTGCTGACCCCGACCTGGTTGCAAGGTCGGGCGCTCGCGGGCTCCCCGAGTCAGATCGGGATACCGCCGGTGGGGAATTTCACCCCGCCCTGAGAATAAGCGCAGACAGCCTAAAGAAAAAAAACGCAGGATACCAGCCCAAAACCCATCAAAGATGAATATGGAACCGACCGGTACCCGCCGCCAGCAACTTGGCTCACGCACGCACGGCGCACTGTCTTTTCTGATTTTGTTTATGGCATAGTGCCTGAAAAAACGCGCAGCCTGCGCAGACTCAGGCGCCAACACCACAAACGGAATCATGACAGAGATGGAAAAGAAAATACTGCTGACGGACTGTCCGGACGCCAAGGGCCTCATCGCCAAGATCACCAACATCTGCTACAAGCACCAGCTCAACATCAACAAGAACGACGAGTTCGTGGATCACGAAAACGGCCGCTTCTTCATGCGCACCGAGCTGGAGGGACGTTTCAACGACGAGACCCTGCTGGCGGATCTGGATGATGCCCTGCCCGCCGGTGCCCAGCGCCGTCTGGTCAAGGCCGGCAAGAAGCGCATCGTCATCCTGGTGACCAAGGAGACTCACTGCCTCGGCGACATCCTGATGAAGAACTACGCCGGCGCGCTGGACATGGACATAGTGGCGGTGATCGGCAACTACGACACGCTCGCAGAATTGACGGGCAAGTTCGACATCCCGTTCCACACCGTCAGTCACGAGGATCAGAGCCGCACCGAGCACGAAGAGCAGGTACGCGCCATCATAGACGGCTATCAGCCCGACTACGTGATCCTGGCCAAGTACATGCGGGTGCTGACGCCGAGCTTCGTCGAGGCCTATCCGCGCAAGATCCTCAACATACACCACTCCTTCCTTCCGGCCTTCATCGGTGCCCGTCCCTACCGCCAGGCGTTCGATCGCGGGGTCAAGCTGATCGGCGCCACCGCCCACTTCGTCACCGACGATCTGGATGAGGGCCCCATCGTCGAGCAGGACGTGATCCATGTCGGCCACGCCTTCAGTGCCGACGACATGGCAAGGGCCGGTCGCGACGTGGAGAAATCCGTGCTGAGCCGCGCGCTGGAGCTGGTGCTCAACGAGCGGGTGTTCGTCTACGGCAACAAGACGGTGGTGTTCAAGTAACCCGCCTGCGGCATCACGCCAGAAACAACAAAGGCTCCCACGGGAGCCTTTGTTGTTTCTGCACTGCCTGTTGTTGCACTTGGCTTACAGCGGCAGACCATTGATGGTCATGGCACCCTTGTCGAGCTTGAACTCGGCGGTCAGCTGGGCCTTGTCCGCCTTGAGGTAGCCCATGGCGGCAAACTGCTCCAGCATGGGGGCCAGTTGCGGCACTGCCTTGCCCAGCTGGCCGCTGAGGTTGGCGTGCAGCAGGCCGGACAGGGCGTGCATCCCCTCTTCACTGTTGAACAACTGCTCCAGCGAGGTGGCCGCCAGCTTGACGTCCCCCTTCATGGAGACGGGCTCGCCGTTGAGCTGGGCGCTCAAGTCCACCAGCTCCAGGGTCGCGCCGCGCTTGAGCAGCTTGTCCAGCGCCTGCTGGATGGCTTGATCTTCCACCCCTTGGCCGCTCGCGGCCTGCAGTGCCTGATAGCCTTCCAGATCCAGCCCTTTGAGATTCAGGGCCAGCTTGCTCTGGGTCAGCGCCAGGTTGTCGGTCTCGTTCTCCAGATTGAGGGTGTTCACCTTCATCTGATAGCTGCTGGAGAGGGTCTGGGCATCGTCCCCTGCCAGCTGGGTTTCCGTGGTCAGCCCCTGCAGTGACACCTTGACGCTGTCAGGCAGTTGCACCGACAGCGCCGAGAGGGTCATGTCGCTGCGAGGCGAGAGCCAGATACCGCTGATCTCGGCCATGTCGGCGCTGCCCTTGAGTTCGGCCAGCACCATGTCCATCTTGCTCTGCTCTTCGTGCAGCGTCATGCCCTGCCAATGGAAGGTGACGTGACCATTGCCTTCCAGATCGCCGTGATAGTCGCCCTTCATCGGCAGGAAGCTGAACTCGTCGAGCCCCTGCTTGACCTTGAATTCGTTGGCCCAGAAGCGGCTGCTGTTGCTGGCGGTCCAGAGGCTGCTGACCGACTCTATGCCAAATTGCCACTGCTCCAGCTTGAGCGCGCTGAACACAGGGGCCAGCGAGCCCTGTTTGGTGTCGAGCAGCATGTTGCTCTTGATATAGAGCGGCAGGATGCGGCTGTTGACGATGAACTGCGCCTCGACCGGCTCACTCCCTTCCAGCTGACCATCCAGGCTGGCCAGGGTCTGCGGCGTGACCACCACCTTCAGCACGCCATCGCGGGTGAACAGGTTGCTGGCACCCGGCTGCCAGGTCAGCTCGACGCCGCTCTCCTGCTTCACCTTGGCAATCTGCTCGGCCATGATGCGATCGAACGTATTGCCCGTGTGCCAGCAGGCACCCAGTCCACCCACTACCAGGGCCGCACCGACGGCCAGCGCTACTCGCTTCTTCATCTTTATATGATTCTCCAAAGGCTCATTGCCGCACTCTACGGGGCCATATCGGGGCTAGGCAAGTCCAATTCGGCGTCGGCCGCAAATATGTGATGTCACAGCAAGGGACTGAACAGATAGAAGATGTTCTCCGTCACCTTCTTGTACCAGGGGCGGGCGCGCCACTTGGCCAGCGACATGGGGGTCGCCTCTATCATGTAGCCCTGCACCAGCTGGGTCATCTCGGCGACAAACACAGGGTTGTCGATGAGCAGGGTCACCTCGAAGTTGAGCCAGAGGCTGCGTCTGTCCAGGTTCACAGTGCCCACCAGTGCGAAGTCGTCATCCACCAGCACGCTCTTGGTGTGCAGCAGACCGGCATCGTAGCGGTAGACCTCGACCCCGGCTTCCAGCAGCTCCTCCATGAAGGCGTTGCAGGCATGATTGGCCATCAGGGAGTCGTTGCGCGCCGGCAACACCAGTTGCACCTGCACCCCGCGCGCCGCCGCCGAGGAGAGCGCCGCCGCCAGCGGATCATCCGGCACGAAATAGGGGGTGGTCAGCACCAGATGGTGACGGGCCTGATAGATGGCCAGCAGCAGGCTCTGCTGGATGCAGTCACCGCCGACGAAGGGGCCGGACGGAATGAGCTGGGCCCGATAGTTGCTCTGGGGCCAGGCCTCTGGCTCATGCTGCAGGCTGTCGAGCAACCGCTCGCCGGTCTCCATCTCCCAATCCCAGACGAAGATGGACCACATCAGCGGCACCATGGGCCCCTGCACCCGGATCATGATGTCGACCCACTGGCCGACCCCGGCGTTCTGCTTGAAGAAGCGGGGATCCACCATGTTCATGGAGCCGGTGTAACCGACCCTGTCGTCGATCACCACCAGCTTGCGGTGCATGCGCAAGTCCTGGCGCTGGAACGGGATGCGCCAGGCGCCGACCGGCAACACCTCCACCAGCTTGACCCCGGCCTTGCGCAACTTCTTTGGCCAGGGCGAACGGAAGAAGGCCTTGCTGCCCATGGAATCGAGCAGCAGACGACAATCCACGCCGCGCGCCGCTACCTCCATCAGCGCTTCGCACACCTCGTCGGCATCGCCACCCGGATGCCAGATATAGAACTCCAGATAGCAGGACTGGGAGGATTGGCGGATGTCGCGCACTATCTCGCGCAAGATGGATTCCGGCCTGCTCAGCAGCGTCATCCGGTTGCCGGAGAGCATGGGCATGGCCAGCCGGCTCTGGATCAGATCGTGCAGCGGCTGAGCCTTCTCCCCCACCTCGCAGCAGTGCTGGGGGAAGAGACGGGCCAGCTGGCGGATCCAGATGGCGTAAGGGCGGTACATGGCCTGGGCCCGTTCGGCGCGCCGGCGGCCGAGCCGGATCTCGCCAAACAGCACGTAGAAGCCAACCCCGGCAAACGGGATGGCATAGATGAGGGCCAGCCAGGCCAGCGAGACACCGATGGGGCGCCGTTTCATCACCACCCGCAGGGAGACCCCCGTCACGATCACTGTGTGAAATAACAGCAGCAGCCAGCCGAGGAACTGGGAAAACAGCAGCTGGATGTCGTGCTCCAAGCCATTGATCAAGAGAACTCCTTGTACACCAGAGTGACATGCGGTGGGCAGATCCCACGGGGCCAGGATGGTATGCTGTAAAACACACCCATTCTATCAGGTCGTTAGCATGATCCTGCAATCTATGCTGCTGAGTCTGGCCATGCTAGGCCAAGGCTCATATGACATCAATGAGCAACAGATAAACCAGTACCTGCAATCCCAGGTACAAGTGAACAAACAGCTGGAGCTGCCCGGCATCATCAAGGCCCATGTGCAGCTCGAGCAGAGCGACGTCCAGATCGGGCGCCAGAGCCCGGATACCGCTCGCGTCTATGGCAAGGGCAAGCTGAAAATCGCCCTGCCGGATCAGACCGAATACGACGCGCGCCTGAACATGACCTACGAGGCCAGGCCGCGCTATGACAAGGCCCAGAGCGCCCTCTTCCTCGACAACATGAAATTGATTGAGTACAAGCTGGAGCCGGAAGCGGCGCAGCAGAAGTTCGGCTTCATGCTCGGCATGCTGCTGCAGAGCATGGAGAAACGGCTGGAGACCCAGCCTGTCTATCGCCTCAACGACAAGGACCCGAACCAGGCCTGGCTGAAAGAGAATCTGCTGGGGCTTGAGCTGTCACCGGGCAAGATCCACCTGCTGACCAAGCCCCAGTGAGCCGTCAGTTGTAGACGGGGGCCTTGGTCTGACGCACCAGCAGCTCGATCTGGTAACCCTGTTCGCGCTGCTGGTCATAGAGGGAGAAGAGCGGGCCATCCAGCTCGTGCAGGGGCAGGTCGGCAAAACCGGCCTTGAGGTAAAACGGCTTCTCGAACGGCAATGCCTGGCACACTACCGGCTTGTCCAGCAGATCGTTGCAGGCGTGCTGCAACAGACGGGAGCCCAGTCCCAGCGACTGGTAATGGGGCAGCAGGCGAAAGCCGCACAGGTGGTAATAATCCTGTTCGTCGCGCAGACGCACGGCGCCCACCAGCCAGTGAGCGTCGCGCACCACGAAGATACGCTCGGCCAGATCCGGCACGTAATGGGAGAAAGTGGTTTCGTAGTAGTCCCTGATCAGGGAAAGATCCGCATCACAGTACTCTTCGAAGGTGAGCTCCATCGCCCGCTTGCTAATCACACCCGTTCCATCCTTGGCCACTCGGCCCAGCCCTCAATATTCAGTTGCAGATCGGCAAGAGATCCGACCAGATTAGCCAGCAAGATATCACGCCTTTTAGTAACAAAAAAGCCAATAACAGCCCCTACTTGTTCACTTTTCAACAGGCAACCGGCCGCAGAAACCAGTGGCAATCCTATCACGCTATCCCCCGCACGGGCACTGCTTGCTCGATCCGCCGGATTTTACGACCAGGCCTCACTCACTCGTTAACAAGTGGCTGATTTAGCATCAGAAACTATTTATGTAAACATTTGTTAACAATTGACACGGGTCATCCACTGCAACAAAAAGCCTCATTCGAATAGCAATTCTGGCCTGTCACCCTATGGTGAAACCTTGGCATAGCATAGCGCTGTCGTTGCCTGAGCGGGATCACTCCCACGCTGACACCTCACCACTTTGCCAAGGAGATACCATGTTCAGACCCATACCTTCACTGCTGATGCTGGCCTTGCTCCCCACCGCCAGCTGGGCCGGCGACATTCACACACCGCTTGCTCCCTACCACTTCAGCCGACAGCAGCTCATCGCCAGCGACGCCGTCACTGTGCCGCTGGATGAGGCCCACTTCGTGTTTGGCGAGGCGGCCATGGCGTTCGATCTGCACGACTTCCTGCTGCAACAGGCGCCCCACCTGCTGCCCAAGGAGGAGGTGATCCTGCACTGGAGCGGCATCACCAGCCTCAACCCCCAGCTGCTGCTGGCCCTGATGGAGGCGAGCAGCCAGCTCATCTCGGCCCCCTCGGAACAGGCCATGGCGGCGCCATTCGCCCGGCGGGTCAAGGCCAGGGGCTTTGACAACCAGGTTGAATCGATGGCGCGCCAGCTCTCCGAGCGCTTCTATCAAGCCCAGGCCCAGTTGCGGCTGAGCCAGCGCAGCGCCCCCGCCCTGCCCCCGCTTGCCGCGCACCAGGCCGCCCTGGCCAGCCTGCTTGGCCCGCACGAGCGGCAGCAGTTGAGCGAGCAGTGGCAGACCCTGTTTGGCAAGGAGGCCATGATCTCGTCCAAGGCCCCTGCTGCAAGGCCGCCAGCCCGGCTGGCCGGTGGCCAGTTTCAGCTGCCCTGGCGCCAGGGCTACAGCTGGAAGGTGAACGGCGCCCACTCCCATAGCGGCTCGGGCTACCCCTACTCCTCCATCGACGTCTCCTACGACTGGCCGGGCTGGGGCGGCGCCACCTACACGGTCACCGCCGCCAACAGCGGCACAGTCACCGTCTTCTCCCGCTGCCAGGTGCGGGTCACGGCCCCCAACGGCTGGGCCACCAACTATTACCACATGAGCGGCATCTCGGTACGCAGCGGCGACTACGTGGCCGCCGACACCCCCATAGGCACCTATGCCAGCAACCGCAACGAGGCGCTGTGCGAGGGCGGTTCCTCCACAGGCCCGCACCTGCACTTCTCCCTGCTCTACAACGGGGTGTTCCAGTCCCTGCAGGGGCAGCGCCTGAGCAGCTATGCCGTCAACGTCGGCGCCAGCAACTACGACGACAACTGCAACCGTTTCTGGCTGCAAAACAGCCGCAACGGCCAGCGTTTCTGTGCCTGGCAGCCGCTCTACAACAACGGCCTCGACTGAGTTGCCGGCCAACCGCTGAAGTGATGGAAAAGTCAGTAATGACGGGGGCTAGACGGTTTTATGCAAGCCGTCACAGATCCGCACACTCCCCTTTGAAAATGCTCACAAAACAGTCAAAAGGAGATTGCCGGCCCGGCGGGCCGATGTGAGGCTCTGGGTGCCCACATGGGCACCCAAACAAGGACTGACAATAATGAAAAAAACAGCGGGAATCTGGGTGATCGCAGGCATGCTGATCGCCCCTCTGGCGCAAGCCGACGTCATACTGCACGCCTTCAACTGGAAATACAGTGAAGTCACCGCCAAGGCCGATCTCATCAAGGCCGCCGGCTACAAGCAGGTGCTCATCTCGCCGCCCCTCAAGTCGTCGGGCAACGAGTGGTGGGCACGCTATCAACCGCAGGATCTGCGCCTCATCGACACCCCCCTTGGCAACAAGCAGGATCTCGAGCAGCTGATCGCCGCCATGCAGGCGCGAGGCATAGCCGTCTATGCGGACGTGGTGCTCAACCACATGGCCAACGAGAGCTGGAAGCGCAGCGATCTCAACTACCCCGGCAGCGAGCTGCTCGGCCAGTATGCGGCCAACCCCGCCTACTTCGAGCGTCAGAAGCTGTTTGGCGATCTGGGCCAGAACTTGCTGGCGGGATCGGATTTTCACCCCGAAGGCTGCATCACCGACTGGAGCGATCCGGGCCACGTCCAGTACTGGCGCCTGTGCGGCGGCGCCGGTGACAAGGGGCTGCCGGATCTCGACCCCAACAACTGGGTGGTGAGCCAGCAACAGGCTTACCTGAAGGCGCTCAAGGGGATGGGGATCAAGGGCTTTCGGGTCGATGCGGTCAAGCACATGAGCGATTACCAGATCAACGCCGTGTTCACCCCCGAGATCAAACAGGGCGTGCAGGTGTTTGGCGAAGTGATCACCACCGGGGGCGCCGGCAGCACGGATTACGAACGCTTCCTCAAACCCTATCTCGACAGCAGCGGTCAGGGGGCCTATGACTTCCCGCTGTTTGCCTCCCTGCGCGGGGCGCTGGGCTATGGCGGCAGCATGAACCTGCTGGCGGATCCGGGTGCCTACGGTCAGGCCCTGCCGGGCAGCCGGGCCGTCACCTTCGCCATCACCCACGACATTCCCACCAACGACGGCTTTCGCTACCAGATCCTGAACCAGACTGACGAGAAGCTGGCCTATGCCTATCTGCTCGGCCGCGATGGCGGCTCGCCCCTGGTCTATTCCGATCACGGCGAGACCCAGGCCAAGGATGGGCTGCGCTGGCAGGATTATTACCAGCGCAGCGACCTCAAGGGGATGATCCGCTTCCACAATACGGTGCAGGGCCAGCCGATGCAGCTGGTCGGCAGCGGCGACTGCTTCGTGCTGTTCAAGCGCGGCAAGCTGGGGCTGGTCGGCATCAACAAGTGTGACTACGAGCAGGAGTACTGGCTCGATACCGCCAAGTTCGAGATGAACTGGTATCGCAACTACCGGGACGTGCTCGACAGCAGCGCCCTGATCAATGTGCAGAGCCAGTGGGTACGGGTCGCCATCCCCGCCCGCAGTGCCCGGCTCTGGCTGCAGGAATAAGGAAGAGACACCGGACGGGGGCCGCCACTGCGCGGCCCCTCTTTATTTGCCGGTTTATTTCGGGCGCTGCGCTCATCGGCAGCTTGTTCTGCAACCGCCATGATGCTTTACTCAACAAGGCTAACGAGGCTAAGGGAGCAAGCCGTTGAAAGCATGGATGTTGATGGGATTGATCCCGCTGTTTTCCCCGACCGGCTGGAGCCAGACTCCCCCGCCGGCCGAGGTGGTGATCCTGACCACAGAGGCGCAGGCCCCCCTCTCAGTTCCTCTTGCGGCGCCCAAGCCAATGCCCGCGCCCAGCGCACTGCCCGAACCCACCCGGCTGACCGCCAGCCTGCCGCCCGGCACGCGCCAGATCCAGGTCTACAAATCGGTGCAGAAAAACGGCGTGATACGCTACTCCGACATGATGCCGGAGCAGGGCCACTACGAGCTGCTGCTGTTCAACGACTGCTACGCCTGCGACCCCGCCTCCAAGGTCAACTGGCGCACCACCGGCCTCTTCCTCTACGACTACGCCAGCACGATACAGGCGGCGGCCAAGGCCTATCAGGTGGAGCCCGCGCTCATCCGGGCGCTGATCCACGCCGAATCCGCCTTCAACCCGCTGGCGGTCTCCCGCAAGGGGGCCATGGGGCTGACCCAGCTGATGCCGGCCACGGCGCGCGAGCTGGGGGTCGGCGATGCCCTGATGGCCGAGCAGAATATCTTTGGCGGGGTGAAATACCTGGCAGGCCTGCTCAAGCAATATGGCGGCAACGTGGCGCTGGCGACCGCGGCCTACAACGCCGGAGCCGGCGCTGTGCAAAAACATGGGGGCATTCCCCCCTACGCCGAGACCCGCGCCTATGTGGAGCGGGTGCAGTTGTTGCGCCAGCGCTACAAGGACATGTTGAGCGCCAAGGGCCTGTGACCCCTTCCCTCTTTCACCCTGCAACACAACCAACCGGGCCCTCGTGGCCCGTTTTTGCGCCCCCCTGAAACGAAAAAACACGCCCGGGGGCGTGTCGATACCACACTTTTTCGTCACGGATCACGCTTTAGGGGCGATCACGCGATAGGCCAATGCACCCAGAATGGCACCGACGATCGGAGCAACCCAGAACAGCCACAGCTGGCCGAGGGCCCAGTCACCCACGAACAGGGCAACCCCTGTGCTGCGCGCCGGGTTGACCGAGGTATTGGTCACCGGAATGCTGATGAGGTGGATGAGCGTCAGGCACAGACCGATGGCGATGGGAGCAAAACCGGCCGGGGCCCGGCTGTCGGTGGCGCCCATGATGACGAACAGGAAGAAACCGGTCATCACCACTTCACACACCAGGGCTGCCAGCAGGCTGTAACCGCCCGGCGAGTGCTCGCCATAGCCGTTGGAGGCAAAACCGGCGCTTAAGTCAAACCCGGCCTGACCGCTGGCGATCACATAGAGCACGGCCGCCGCCGCAATCCCGCCCAATACCTGAGCGACTATGTAAGGCAGCACACCGGAGGCCGGGAAACGGCCACCGGCCCAGAGCCCGACGGTCACGGCCGGGTTCAGGTGACAACCTGAAATGTGGCCTATGGCATAGGCCATGGTCAGCACAGTCAGACCGAACGCCAGCGCCACGCCCAGCAGGCCTATTCCCACGTTCGGGAAGGCGGCGGCCAGCACTGCGCTGCCACAACCCCCCAGCACCAGCCAGAAGGTGCCCATAAACTCAGCTGCAAAAGGTTTCACTCTCAACTCTCCCAATGATGGATGGAACATGAGCCTGGGCTCACGAAGTCGCCGTTCTTAAACGGCGCCACATTATGGGAGCGTGACATGACGAGGCGAAGTGAACCTGTCTCGCCAGGAAAGTGTGATCAAGGTCACAAGTGATTGATTCATCAAGAGGATTGTCGTCAGTCCCGAATGGCGTCCCGCCATCTGGTACGACAACTTGTGACTCTGTTGAGGCTTTTAACAACAGGATGGCAAGCACCTGAGGACCCAGCCGCAACGGATAAACGAGGAGGGCGCCCGGGCGCCCTCCTCTCACATTGCTCCTCAGACGCAGTCAGCGTCGGCAGGGTTCAGCGATAGCGGCCGCGCACCGAGCTGGTGGCCCGCCCCGCCATCTTGATCAGGCTCTGGCGGGTATGGAAGTGGCAGAGTGCCACCCCGAGCGCATCCGCCGCATCCGCCTGGGGGGTGGCCGACAGCTTGAGCAGATGGGTCACCATGTGCTGCACCTGCTCCTTGGCCGCGCCGCCCGTGCCCACCACAGCCTGCTTGATCTGGGTTGCCGAGTATTCGCTGACCGGCAGCAGGGCATTGACCGCCGCGACTATGGCGCTGCCCCTGGCCTGACCCAGCTTCAAAGCCGAATCGGCATTGCGGGCCATAAAGACCCGCTCGATGGCGAACTCGTCCGGCTTGAACTGGGTGATGATCTCGCTCACCCCGTCATACACCTGCTTGAGGCGCGACGGCAGCTCGCCCAGGTCGGTGCGGATGCAGCCCGAGCCCAGATACTCCGCCTTGCCTGCGACTATGCGGATGACGCCATAGCCTGTGATGCGCGAACCCGGGTCTATCCCCAGAATAATGCTCATGGCCGCTTCGCCATGCTGGCCTGAGGGCGGCTCACAGCCTCGTCACCCGTGAGCCGGTGGCCCGGCTCCATTCCCAAAACAATGCTCATGACACTCTGTTGCTCTGAAGGCAGTTCATGGCCGCCAAGATAGCAAACAAGCGTCCGCTTGGCTCGCGCGGCGGCGCCCTCGCCGGCTGACTGCGCAGGGATCCGTCATCTTGTACAGTGGTCTGCCTGTTTCCTCACCCGTGCGGGCCGCCCAATCAGGCGCCACAGGCGCAGGAAAAAGATCAGGTCGCCAGCGCCACCAGCCGCTCGGCCAGTCGGTGGCTCTGCAGATAGCTCTCTATGAGTGCCCCATCGGCCTTGCCCAGCTCGATCTGCCAATACCAGTGATCGAGCATAGCCACGAAGCCCCGCTGGGCCAGCACCGGCTGCCAGTCGTCCGGCGCCAAGGTCTGCACGATTTTATCCCGGGCACACATGCCCCGGGTGCAGTTTTCCAGGTGCAGGGAGAGGTTGTCGCCATAGGCATCGATGCGCTCCTCTGTGATGCCTGCGCTGCGGTTCATGCTGCCGCTCACCGCCACCTGCCCGCTTTGCCAAGCGACGCTCACTCCGGCCAGCAATTCGGGCTGCTGGCTGCTGCGTCTCAATACAGCATGCAGATCCCCGGTAGGCAGGCCGCCATAGAAACAGAGGCTGTCGAGCACATGGATAAAGTCGTCGAACAGGAACTGGCGTGGCAGCCCCGGCAGGGCGTGTCTGTGTTTTTGCCAGTTGAGCTCGGTGAGCGGCTGATTATCTGTCCGGGTGGCGCGCATGGCGGGCAGATAGCGGCGGTTGAAGCCGACAAACAGCGGGCAGTCCTGCGCCATGGCGAGGTTGGCGAGCACCTCCACCTCGGCGAAATGAAAGCAGAGCGGCTTGTCCACAAAGGTAGGGATACCGGCACGCAAGCACTGCTCGGCCAACTCAAAGTGCACGGCGGTGGCGGCGTGGATCATCACCCCATCCGGGCGGCTAGCCAGCAGCGCATCCACCTCGGTGAAGCACTCGGGGATCCGGTATTGGCGAGAGAGCTTGCCGAGCACGTCCGGGCTCCGGGTACAGAGCAGCGGTGTCACCCGCTCGTCGCTGGCAATCAGCGGCAGATAGGCTTTCTGGGCGATATCGCCGAGGCCGATCAGGGCAATGCGCATGGGAACTCCTTGTCACTCGATCACTGGATAAGTGGATAACCGGCTAAGTGCCCGCACCATCTCAGGATTTTCCCCGCAGATCCAGCCTTGCCGCAACCCGGGCTACCTCGCCCCCTCTCAGCCTCCCCCTTCGCAAGGGCGAGGAGCAGACGGAAGTGGCTTTACTCCCCCCCTGCCAAGGGGATGGTCGAAGTGATGCACATCGCCAGCAAAACGGGTTTCGTATTGCACCCATTTTGGCTAACATGCCCCACTTCAAGGAGACATAGGGGCAAGGAACCGATGAGCAACAAGACGCTGCAATCCCTCTTTCACTACAAGCGTTGGGCCGATGACGAGCTGCTGGATGCGATCGCCACGCTGGACGCGCAGCAATATGCCGAAGCCCACCACACCTGCCTTCGGATCTTCAACCATATCCATGTGGTCGATGCCATCTTCAAGGCCAATCTGCTTGGGGAGTCCCACGGCTTCAGTGCCACCAATACCCCGGAGACGCCGACCCTGGCGGCGCTGCGCAGCTCGGTCACGGCACTGGATAACTGGCTGGTGGATTACGTCGCTACCTTGAGCCCGCAAGAGGGTGAACCCTTGCTTTCGTTTCGCTTTGTCGATGGCGACAGGGGGCAGATGAGCCGCGCCGAAATGCTGCTCCATCTGGTGACTCATGGCGGTTATCACAGGGGGGCAATCGGGCGGATTCTGGCGCAGTGCGGCATCACGCCGCCGCGCGATACCTTGACCGCCTTCCTGCATCGCAGCGAACCCAAGCGGCGGGGCGAGGATGACTCAAACAGAGTCCTGCCCTTATGAACCGATCCACGCGCTTCTCTCGCCCATTACTGCTCGTGCTGCCATTGCTGCTGGGCGGCTGCGCCGCCGCCATCGATCACTACTCGGGGCGCTTTCGCAACACCCTGGCACCGGGGGAGACACGCACGACCATTCGCGCCGAACTGGGCGAGCCCCAGCTTTGCCAGCAGGCCACCTTTCTGACCGAAGATAATGTGCAGGGTTGCGATCGCTTTACCGTGCTCGGCAAGATCCACAAGCGCGCTGACGGCAATGGCCAGGCCACGGCGAGCGCCGTGACAATGGGGCTGGGGGAGCTGATCCTGATACCGATGACGGTGGCAGGCGTGGCGGCGGATTACACCCAGCGCCACACCCTCACCGTCTATTACGATCGGGACGATCACTATCTCTTTCACACCCTGCTCAATGCCAAGGGGCAGGAAGTGTGGCAATAAGGGACTATAAAGCGGAACGCTTTGCTGCCCCATGGCCAGGTGACAGCCATTTGCCGGGTGACTCGGGAAATCCCACTAAGATTGCTCTCTGCGATCCAGCCACTTGCCCACTCTCGCACCCAGCTCGGAGCAGAGCAGGGCGCTGACAATGGCCCCTATCATCCGGTTGGTCTCGGAGAGCGCTTTTGTCTCAACAAATTGGTAGGCAATCAGATTGAAAATAAGGATCCCGAGCAGCAGACCCAGCCCGCTGCCCATCTTCTCTCTTCTGGATTTGGCTTTCACCGCCATCTATTGCTCCTGTGCAAGGGAGCCGGCCATTCAGCCCCCCTTATCCATAGGCCGAACAAGATAACAAAACCGCACCAGCTTGCCCGCCTTAATCGCACCTGCTTACGCGCTTTGATGACGCAGTTCAAAAAACGATGATTTTCTGATGGTTGTATCAGTTCTGATGCTCGCCTGAGCAGCTTCGTTTGGCTTAGCATAGCCATCCATAACCTGTTGAACTGCAATGGGTTACGCCCCCCCGCTGATCAAGGAAGCATATTGGAAGCTGTAATCCACGGGCGGTAGCGTGAGGTTTGATGACGTTATGCCTGATACAGAAAGGTGGGTGTCCCAGATTTTCTTCATCTAAAACTTAGGTATTTGCAATGCATAATATAAATGTATTTATTAAAGAAAACGTTAGTCAGATTTCGCATAACGGTCTCCACATAGCACCAGATATTCCGGAGAAAAAACTCAACAATGCTGCTAAATCGATGAGCCTAGAAGATACTATCGGTTCAGTTATCGCACTGCTCGATAGCACCTTGTTTGGTAGTGGTAAAGATGGCTTAGCATTTACTGGCGAAAAAATGGTCTACAAACCTGCTTTTGAATCGCCTGAAGTCGTAAACTTTAGTGATTTGGAAACAGCTGAATATATCCGTAACGTAACGACTAATGATAAAGGAAAAGAGAGAATAACTGAGTACACCAAAATTACCAGAAAGGATGGCTCATCCTTTAAAGTTGAAAACATCAGTGAATGCAATCTTGGAAAATTAGCTAGTTTCTTAAACACCATAAGTAGCCAATTTGACACCTTCGAAGAAGAAGATCAGTTAGTCGCACTATCTGAAATGTCGGAAGAGCTCAAAGTTGCCTACTTAAAAGTTATCGTGAACATGGCGTACTCCGACGACGGCGAGGTCGATAAAGATGAATTTTCTCAAATTCTTCTTCTCATGACTCGCTTAGAACTCAGCTCAGAATCACGTTTTTTGCTAAGAGAATACATCACCACAACAGGCGTACTAGATAGCTTGGAATCTCTGATACAAAAAATAGATGATACCTCCGTACCTAGCCACAATAAATCCGTTAAAATTTCTCTCGTTAAAGATCTGTTCAGCGTATTCATGAGTGTTAACAATGGACAGCATGACAATTTTTCCTTCTTTAAAGATAACAACTACCTGTTTAATGTCAGTGATGACGAAGTTGATCTAATTATCTCCGCTCTCAAACTCGACTTTAAGATGCTCAATGATGACTTTAGCGACGATGCGCTAACTCGCGGTATGAAAGAACTTGGTGCAAAAGCGGGCGCAGTGGGAGTACCTCTGGCTGCGGTTTACCTTTCTGGCTCAGTAGTAGGTATGTCAGCGGCAGGTTTAACATCAGGCCTTGCAACACTTGGTTTGGGTGGCGTACTCGGGTTCTCTAGTATGGCGACAGGTATTGGTGTTGCAGTCCTACTGGGTTTAGGCGCTTACAAAGGCATTAAGCATTTAACAGGAGCAAATGAGCTTGATAAAACCAAACGCAGAGAGCTGATGCTCACTGAGGTTATTAAGCAGACACAAACAACGGTGTCGTACTTAATGGAAGATATCAACTTCATTACCATCAAGTTGAACGAGACCATTCTTTCTCACGGTGTTCAAGATGAGAAAGTAAAACTGCTTTTACAAAAAGTGAAGCTACTAACCTCAGCAGGAAATGTGCTTACACAAAAAGGTGACGCGACTCAAATTAAGTGCTTCAAACTGAAGTGTCCGAAAGAGCTTAATAAAGAAAAACTTCAATCGCTTACTCGTGAGGCAACTAAGCAACAAATTTATACTGTTATTATGTCTTTCTACGAAGAGAAAACCATCGAGCATGAGCAAGATGGTGTGGCTGTAACTGCTCGGGTACTGATGTTAAAACAAGACATTTCTACTTTAGACATGGAAAAACTTGCTAAGGTCTTCGAGGCAATTGGCTATTTCAACGCAACTGATGTCATCAAAGGTAAATTGTTAGGGATGTTTTCATAGTGACTAAGCGAGATGAAAAAATTTCGGCCATGCTGGTGCAAAAGCACCAGCTGGATCAGTCGGAATGCAAGATGAATGAGTTAGATGCAGTTCTTAATACTTTACAAAAAAGTCAACAATCCAATATTGATTCTCTTGATCAGGCTCTAGCAGATTTAGATATGATGCTTGACAATCAAGGTCTGAATCCTCAATTGGCTAAAAATATCGACATTGCTCAAGAGTTACTCGTTCTAGATAACTCAATCGCACTCTCACATTTTGAGCTAACCATTACGCATGTAACCCTGCTCGATAACCTCGATTTCAATAAAAATATGAGCTGGGCACAATATCAACGTTCGATTGAACAGTATTCTTTGCGCAATCACGTTGATTTAAGTGCTGATCCATTTACTACGTTGATGTCACCAATTCAGCGAATAGAACTCGAGAAACGCATTAAGGATGAATTCACCATCCAGAATGCTCAATGTGATGCATACGACTATCTCATTGCTGGCACATGTGGTGTCATCGGTGGACTTATCGATGTGTTCTTCGTCGGTATGCCTGGAGAAGGAAAGCTAACCAAAGTTGCAGATAGCGCCGTTGACTCGGCTGTCGAGAAATTTGCTTCAGCATGTGGTTGGCAAGGTGTGAAAGAAGGAGGAGATTCAACTAAGAGTGCAATTGGTTACCTAGAACGTAACTTCAAAGTTAACTATGACCAAGCGACCACATTTGGAAATAACGGGACAGATGGTGCAGTCAAAAATCTTTCACCTAAGAACCACCACTTAAAGAGTTTGGGTCATTCTCCCGATCTCATTGGTCTATTTTTCTCTATCTTGAATCAGTTTACTGATACCTCTACTTTTATCTCTAACGGCCAGATTATCACTATTGATACAGAAACCCATGAACTAAAAGGTGACAACTTTATAGCCAAGGTTTTTTCTGGTTTTGCCAACTGGCTAGGGCATCTATTCTCGGACATGGCAGGTTCTTCTGGTGCATCGGAGCGTGGCGCGGGTATTCCAATTCCTTTCTATAACTTACTGCTACTATTAGATGTTGGTGAATTTGGCCAACATAGACAATCGTTTGCCACTATAGCAACACAAGTTTTCGAAAAAGGTTACGATTTAAGACACGGCGTGGCCATGGCAATTCCAGTTCTGATTACAGAACTTTTAACCAGGTTAATGTGGGCGAGCAAGCAACGCTTTTATCACAAGAAGTCATGGAAAGAGTGCATCCCTTCAGGTGCTAATCCAGAGTTAAGACGGATGCTATTGGTCGCTCACGGCACACTATGTTTGATTGATGCAGGTGATGCTGCACTTAAATCTGGTGGCGAAATGGTGCAATTTTTATTGAGAACTAACATAATCGGTTGGGCACGATTTGGTACTTTAGCACTCAAAGAAGTATATGCTTGGTACAACGCTGGTCATATTAATGCTGATGCTGTTGATGAATACTTAGATGCTGAAATGGAAAGATTATTAATTTAATAGGAGCTCAATGCACGCTTTTAAACTACTTCTACTAATATTAAACTGTGACTTAGAGATAAAAATCTAAGTGATTTTTCTCCAAAAAAAATTATCCTGCCATTGTGTTTATGTAGACGCCACCAGTTTGTACTGGCCTAGTTATCATCTGACATTGGCCTAAAATATATATCCTATTACACTCATGAGTTATACGTAATAAAAAGGCGACCATCTGGTCGCCTTTGTAATTTCTATCGCTTTCCAATCAGCAAACTCACCGAGCCGGTCGCTTGGCACCACTCCCTTTGGCCGCAGGTTTGCCACCCTGAGTAGCGGGTTTGACACTCGGATTGGAAGAGCCGGCGCGGGTCGGGGTTTTACCCTTGTGGGCGGGTTTCCCCTGCCCTGCGAGCTTGCCCTGACCTGCGCCTTGGGCTGAGAGCTTGCCATTGCCGCCCGCCCCTTTAGGGAGCTGGGAGCCTACTGGCTTGCCATTGCCCGCCTTGCCGCCCTTGCTGGCGGCTGGGGTGTCGTTGCGAGCCTTGCCTTGCGAGGCGGCAGCCACTGCGCCCTTACCGCCAGCAGCCTTGTTGCCAGCCCCATTGCCACGCTGGTGAACTATGTTGCTGTGGCGCGTCAGGGCCGGTTTCAACCCCTTGTTGATGCTGCGCGAGGCCACCGCCTCGCCGCGCCCTTCCGGCGGCACCAGGCAGTTGGGGCCGTTGCCGATCAGGTGACCCTTGCCCATTTCCAGCAGGGCCTCGCGGATCATGGGCCAGCCGGCCGGATCGTGGTAGCGCAGCAGCGCCTTGTGCAGGCGACGGCGGCGTTCCCCTTTCACCACGAACACGTCCCCACCCTGGCGGCTCACCTTGTTGAGGGGGTTTTTCTCGGTGTAATACATGGTGGTGGCGTTGGCGAGCGGCGACGGGTAGAAGTTCTGCACCTGATCCAGCTTGAAGCTGTTGGTCTTGACCCAGAGCGCCATGTTCACCATGTCTTCATCCGTGGTGCCCGGGTGGGCCGAGATGAAGTAGGGGATCAGGTACTGCTGCTTGCCCGCCTCTTTGGAATACTTGTCGAACAGCTCCTTGAAGCTGTAGTAGCTGCCCATACCCGGCTTCATCATCTTGGAGAGCGGGCCCTTCTCGGTGTGCTCCGGTGCGATCTTCAGATAGCCGCCGACGTGGTACTTGGCCAGCTCCTTGATGTAGCGCGGATCTTCCACCGCTATGTCGTAGCGCACGCCGGAGGCGATCAGTATTTTCTTGATGCCCTTCACATCCCGCGCCTTGCGATAGAGGTCTATGGTCGGGGTATGGTCGGTATCCATGTGCGGGCATATGGTCGGCCAGACACAGGAGGCGCGGCGGCAGGTCTGCTCGGCCTTGGGGCTCTTGCAACGCAGCTTGTACATGTTGGCGGTGGGGCCGCCGAGATCCGAGATGACGCCGGTAAAGCCCGGCACCTTGTCGCGGATCTCTTCGATTTCTTTGATGATCGACTCTTCCGAGCGGCTCTGGATGATGCGCCCCTCATGCTCCGTGATGGAGCAGAAGGAGCAACCGCCGAAGCAGCCACGCATGATGTTGACCGAGGTCTTGATCATCTCGTAGGCCGGGATCTTCTCCTTGCCATAAGCCGGGTGCGGCACCCGCTGATAAGGCAGGCCGAACACCCCGTCCATCTCGTCGGTTTCCAGCGGGAAGGCGGGCGGGTTGACCCAGATGATGCGATCGCCGTGAGCCTGGGAGAGCGCGCGGGCGCAGCCCGGGTTGGTTTCGTGGTGCAGGATGCGCGACGCATGGGCGTAGAGCACCTTGTCCTCTTTCACCCGCTCGAACGCTGGCAGCTTGACGTAGGTCTTCTCCCAGGGTTTCTGCTTGGGCGGCTGCACCAGCACCGGCTTGGCCTCCTGCTCCACCGGCGCCGTGCCTTCGTCATCCGAGCAGGGCGCCCCTTCCATATAGGGGTTCATGATGGGGTCGATGCGGCCGATCTGATCCAGCTTGCTGGAATCCACCCCGCGCCACTCGGGCAGCGGCTCCTTGCGGATCACGGCGGTGCCGCGAATGTCCTGCATGGTCTCCATGGTCTCGCCATTGGCGATGCGGTGCGCCACCTCGATCAGCGGCCGCTCGGCGTTGCCGTAGATGAGGATGTCGGCCTTGGCGTCCAGCAGGATGGAGCGGCGTATGGTCTCGGACCAGTAGTCGTAGTGGGCGATGCGGCGCAGCGAAGCTTCAATGCCGCCGATGACCACAGGGACCTCCTTGAAAGCTTCTTTACAGCGCTGGGTGTAGACCAGGGTCGCGCGATCCGGCCGCTTGCCGCCCACATCCCCCGGGGTGTAGGCGTCATCGTGGCGCAGCTTCTTGTCGGAGGTGTAGCGGTTGATCATGGAATCCATATTGCCCGCTGTGACGCCATAAAACAGGTTCGGCTTGCCCAGGCGCATGAAGTCATCCTTAGATGACCAGTCCGGCTGGGCTATGATGCCGACCCGAAAGCCCTGGGATTCCAGCATGCGGCCGATCACCGCCATGCCGAAACTCGGGTGATCCACATAGGCGTCACCGGTCACCAGGACTATGTCGCAGCTGTCCCAGCCGAGCTTGTCCATCTCCTTGCGAGACATGGGCAGGAAGGGCGCAGTGCCGTAGCACTCAGCCCAGTAGCGGGGATAGGAGAAAAGGTGGGTAACCGGCTGCATTTTGAACACCTGGAACAATTCGGGTCGCGCATTATACCGGCAGAGCGAAGCGGGGGCGATGGCTTTTTGCCCCCACAGAGCACGAGGAAAAGGCGAGCCAGTGACGGACTCGCCTCAATAACGCGGGTTCAGCGGGATCAGGCCAGGACGCGGGCCAGCACTATACGGCTGTAGTGGCGCTGCAGCAGCTGATAACCACCGAGCAGGCACCAGACCAGCGCCGGCGCCAGGAAGATGGGGTGGGTCGCGAGGCGCAGCATCAGCAAGCCCAGCAGGATCAGCGCGAACGGGCGGCTCTCGTAGAGCCACAGCGGCCAGCCCTGCTTTCGCACCACTGGCTTGTCGGGGCGACGGTAGGCACTGCGTCTGAACCAGGCCAGGGATCCGGCCAGATAGAATGCCAGTCCGGCCAACAGCAGGCCCGGATGATCGGCAACCCCCAACAACAGCAAACCGCTGCCCATATAAGCGAAGGGCAGCGGTTCATAGATAGCAGATGGCAACATAGCTCACCTCAGCGTTAAAACTGGCTACATATTAACCGCACGCTGGGGTGATGCCATCTGCTTTCTGCGTCTTTCACCTATATGGGTGTAGGTATCAGGCCGCCGGTTTGTCCTGACTCTTGACCGCCGACTGGGCCGCCAGCGCCTGATCCACCAGCAGATCCCGCGCCCCCGTCATGCCCGCCCGTTTGGCCAGCAGATGATAGATGGCAGGCACCATCACCAGGGTCACCAGGGTCGCCAAGGAGAGCCCGAAGAAGACCACTGTCCCCACAGCCATCCGGCTCTCATAACCCGCCCCCATGGAGACCATCAGCGGCACGGCGCCGATAATGGCGGTCAGCGAGGTCATCAGTATGGGGCGCAGACGGCGCACCGAGCCGGCTATGATGGCCTCGTCGAAGGCCTCGCCACGCTGGCGCAGCTGGTTGATGAACTCCACGATCAGGATGCCGTTCTTGGTCACCATGCCGATCAGCATGATCATGCCTATCTGGCTGTAGATGCTCATCTCCTGCCCCGTCAGCCAGAGGCCGAGCAGACCGCCGAAGATGCCGAGTGGTACTGTCACCATCACCACAGCCGGGGTCAGCATGCTCTCGAACTGGGCCACCAGCACCAGATAGACCACCAGCAGGGCCAGGGCGAACACCATCACCATCTCGCCCTGGTTGTCGCGGTAGTCCTTGGACTCGCCGGCATAATCCACCGTCATGCCGCTCGGCAGATTGGCGCTGGCCCAGCCGTCGAGGAAGTCCAGCGCCTCGCCCAGGGTGCGATCCGGCGCCAGATCGGCGGTCAGGGTCACCGCCTTCTGCCGCTGGTAGTGGTTGAGCCGCTGCGGGCTCGCCACCTGGGTGACGGTCGCCAGGGTGGAGAGACTCACCATCTCGCCACTGGCGGCCTTGAGATAGATGCGGCTGAGATCGGACACGCCGTTGAAGTCGCGCTGATTGGCGCGCAGATAGACGTCGTACTCCTCGCCCCTGTCCACATAGGTGGTCTGGCTGACGCCGCCGAGCAGAGCCTGCAGCGAGCTGGCCACGGTCGACACCGGAATGCCGAGCTGGCTGGCTCTGTCCCGCTCTATGGTCACCTGCAGTTCGGGGGTCTTCTCGGCGTAGTCGAGATCCGGCGTCACCATCAGGCCGCTCTGGGCCGCCGCCTCTTTCAGGGCCAGCCCCTGCTGATAGAGCTCGGCATAGTCCGAGCCCTGCAGCACGAACTGCACCGCCGCAGTGGAGCCACCGCGAAAGCCCGGCTGGAAGGTGCGGATCATCACGTCGGGAATGCCGGCCAGCCGCCCGCTCAGGGACTGGGCAAACTCGGTGGCGGTTTCGTCCCGCTCGGCCCAGTCGGTGAGCTGGATGATCGCCATCCCGGTCTGATCGCCGCCACGGCCGAAGGCCGGGGTGCTGAAGCTCATGGCCTGCACCACCCCCTTGCCCAGCAGCGGCATGATGGCCGCCTCCACCTGCTGCATGTTGCGCTTCATCCGCTCTATGCTGGTGCCCTCGGCCCCTTTCACGAACACATAGAGCACGCCCCGATCCTCGGTCGGGGTCAGACTGGTGGGCAGCTGGCCAAACAGGGCGCCGATGCCGCCGAGGCAGAGCAGCAGCACCAGCGGAGTCCAGGCCGAGCGGCGCAGCACCCAGCCCAGCAGATTGCGATAGTGCTTCTCCACCCAGCCGAGGCCGCGATCGAGCGCCGCCGTCAGCACGTTGGGCTTGTCGACCGAGCGCATCAGCCAGGAGCCCATGGCCGGAGTCAGGGTCAGTGCCACCAGGGAGGAGAAGAGCACAGCCAGGGAGAGCAGGATGGCGAACTCGGTAAAGAGCCGCCCCACCATGCCATCCATGAAGGCGATGGGCACGAACACCATCACCAGCACGGCCGTGGTCGCCACCACGGCAAAACCCACCTCGCGGGTGCCGTGCCAGGCCGCCAGCAGCGGTGGCTCGCCCCGTTGCAGGTGGTGGTGGATATTCTCCACCACGACTATGGCGTCATCCACCACCAGACCGATGGCGAGAATAAGGGCGAGCAGTGTGATGAGGTTGATGGAAAAACCAAGATACCAGGCACCGATGAAGGCCGAGATGAGCGACACAGGCACTGTGATGGCCGGGATCAAAGTGGTACGCCCCTGCCCCAGGAACAGGTAGAGCACGGCCACCACCAGCACGGCGCAGATGGCCAGCGTCTCGTACACCTCGTCGATGGCCTGCTTGATGAAGATGGTGGAGTCGTAGTCAATCTCCAGGGTGGCCCCCTCCGGCAGGAAGCGCTGCATCTCGGCCATCTTCTTCTCGACCCCCTGCGCCACCGCCAGCGGGTTGGCGGTGGACTGGGCCACTATGCCTATCCCCAGGCTCTCGCGGCCGTTGCGCTGGTAGGCGCTGTCTTCGTTCTTGGCGCCCACCTCCACGTCGGCGATATCCGCCAGGTAGATGCTCTGGCCGTTGTCGGCGGTGCGCACCTGCAGCGCCTGAAAATCGGCAGCCGTGTGGTAGAGACGGGCGATCTGCACCGCCATCGTCATGCTGTTGTTGCGAATTTCGCCGCCCGGCAGCTCTATGTTCTCGCGCTTGAGGGCGTCCTGCACGTCCGCCACCGTGATGCCACGGGCCGCCATGTCGGCGGGGCGCAGCCGCACGTACATCACCTGGGTCAGATCGCCGGAGAGAGCCACCTCGCTCACCCCGTCCACCAGACTCAGGGGATCGACCAGCACGCGGTTGGCGTAGTCGGTCATGGCGGTACGGTCCATCTGGGTGCTGCTGAAGTTGAGCCAGACCGCCACGTCGCCGTTGCCGTTGTCCTTGGTGACCATGGGCTCATCCACGTCATCCGGCAACCTGGGGCGGGCGCGGGAGATGGCGTCACGCACATCCGAGGTGCCCTCCACCATGTTCCAGCCGAGCTTGAACTCCACAGTGATGACGGAGCGCCCCTTGCGGGTCACAGAGTTGATGTTCTTGATGCCGCTGATGCCGGAGAGCTGATCCTCGATGGGCTTGGTGACCTGACTCTCCATGACGGCGGGTGCCGCCCCCTCATAGGTGGTGGAAATGGAAACGGACGGGATCTGCACGTCCGGCATCTCCCGCACCGTCAGCTTGCTGAAGGCCACCAGACCGAACACGGTCAGCAGGGCGCTCACTACCACGGCCACCAGCGGGCGGCGGACAGAAATATCGGAGAGCCACATCAGCCTTTTACCTCCGCCAGATCGTGCACACTGGCACCGTCACGCAGATTGACCAGCCCCTCGACCGCGATGCGATCGCCGACCTTCAGGCCCTCGGTGACCCACACCTCCTCGCCATGGGTATCCCCCAGCACCACGGACACCCGCGTCACCCGACCGTCCGCCTCCAGGCGATAGACGAAGCGTTGCGCGCCGGCATACTCCACCGACTGGGCCGGGATCAGGGTCATCTTCTGGGGTGGCAGGGAGAGCTCGACGTTGAGCAGCATGCCGGGCCGCAGCTGACCATCGGGATTGGGGATGATGACGCGCGCCTTGATGTTCTGGGTATCGTTGGACACCCGACTGTCGAGCGTCTCCAGCACGCCGCTGAACGCTTGGTCCGGCCAGGCCGAGCTGGTCGCCGTCACCGCCATGCCGGGACGCAGCAGGGAGAGATAGCGCTCTGGCACCGCCAGATCGAGCCGCAGCTTGGCCAGCTCATCGAGATGGAGCAGGGTATCGCCGCTGTTGACCAGGGCCCCTTCACTCAGATCGATCAGGCTGACGGTGCCGTCAAACGGCGCCTGCAGGGTGCGCAGCGACAACTCGTACTTGGCCGCATCGGCGCGGGCCTGGGCCTGGGCCACTATGGCCTCCTGCCCTTCCAGCTCTGAGGTAGTGATGGCACCGCGCGCCACCAGCCGGCGCATGTCCCGCAGCTTGCGGGCCTCGTCGCGCACGCTGGCGTTTTGCTCCGCGAGCTCAGCGAGCTGCTTGCCCGTATCCAGGGCGATCAGGGTATCGCCCCGCTTGACCTGCTGGCCGGAGCGCACCGCTATCTTGACGATGCGACCTGTCACCTCGGGGCTTATCACCACGGAGCGGTTGGCCGCCAGCTTGCTCACCAGCTTGATGGTGGGTTCGGCCAGGCTCTGCTTAACTGTCTGCGCCCTGATATTGACCTGGCGGGGCTGGGGTTTGCTGGCAGGTTCGTTGTTACGGTAATACCAGACACCCGACATCAGCAGGGAGAGACAGGCTATCGACAGCCACATACGCATTTTCATCAAGCAATCCATGAAATTAAGAGAAAAGGGGGGCACTTCATCAATGATGGGTACAATGTTACCCCCTGACTATGCCGTGACTATGTATAAATGTGACAAAACGTAACAGCAGCGGTGGAAGATCACCTAAACCGGATCCACAGGAGACGTTCCTGACAGTTCTGCCCTACACTGATGAACCGAACCGCCCAGACCCAGCCCCACCGCCTATGCCTGCACCACGCCCCGCTCTCGTCACACACAAACTGCAATGGCTGCTTGGCGCCGTCGTCACACTGCTGCTGACCCTCACGATTCAGCAGACCCTGAAACATGTCACCGAACTCTATGAGCGCGACACCCTCAACACGGCCGCCCGCTTGCGATCCCAGTTTCAGCAGATGGAGACCTTTCTCGAGGCCATGCGCGGCCAGGCCGAGGAGCGACTGCGCAGCAATCCGCAGTCGGCGCTGACCCGCCAGCTCTATGGCGCCCTGCAAGCCTCGCCAGATAAGGGGTTTTCGCTGGACAAGGTGCCCGGCAACCTGCCCGAGGGGCTCAGCGGCAATCTGACCGGCCTGGGCCAGCTGCCCGCCCGGGGCAGCGAGCGGGAAGCCAGACTGCACCTGGCGCTGAGCCTCTCCCCCCTGCTCTCCACCACCAACAAGCTGCTGGGGGACAAGGTTGCCTGGATCTACTTCACAGGGGTGGATGACTTCATCTACCTCTACCCCTGGATCCCCTCCAGCCAGTTTCGCTTTCATCGCGCCATCTATCTGAAATCCTACTGGCAGGATGCCCTGAAACAACAAAACCCCAGCCAGCGCGCCATCGTATCGCGCCCTTATGAGGACTTTGCCGGGGAGGGACAGATGATCTCACTGTCGCAACCCATAGTGAAGGATCAGGTGCTGGTGGGCGTCATCAGCATAGATGTGCTGCTCTCGCGGCTCGAACAGCTGCTGGATGAGTCCACACCCGGCATAGGCAGCCTGTTTCTGGTCAATCAGCATCAGCAGATCCTGGCCAGCAACCATCAGGGAGCTGACTTTGTCCCAAAGTTCCAGGCCGAACGGGATAGCTACCAATGGCGCCAGGGCGCCTTTCAACTGGTCCACGCCATTCCCGATACCGGGCTCACCCTGATCCATCGCATCCCGCTGCTCTCCCTGTTGCAGGCCCTGCTCTGGCAATCGGCCCCGACCCTGATCGCCATCCTCTTCATGGTGCTGGCGGCGCTCTCCAGCCTCAAGTCCCACCGCCTGAACCGGCAGCTGGACTATCTCTCCAACCACGATGCCCTGACCGGCGCCTTCAACCGCCACTACTTCGACGAATTTGAACAGGCCCGAGCCCATGCCAGGGCGCGCGGCGTCGGGGTGATCATGTTCGATTGCGATCACTTCAAGCTGGTCAACGACCGCTTTGGTCACGAAGTCGGCGATCGGGTGCTGATCCAGCTGGTCAGGCTCTGCCAGGGCCAGACCAGAAAAGAGGATGCCCTGATCCGCTGGGGTGGCGAGGAATTTTTGCTGCTGGTTGCCAAGGGATCCGAGCCGCTGGATCAGCTGGCCGAGCGGTTGCGCCTGCAGATAGCCCGCCATCCGTGGGACGAGATTGCGCCCACCCTGGCGGTCACCGTCAGTCTGGGCTATCACCACTGCGCCCCCGAGACACAGCTGCAGGAGGCGATCCGCCGGGCGGACGTGGCCCTCTATCGGGCCAAGGCCAACGGTCGCAACCGCAGTGAACGCTGGCAGGATGACGGCGCAAAAAACACCGGGTAAGCTGAACGCCTCACTCACCTCAGGAGAGACAAAGTGTCACGAAAACCCCGCGTGGGATTGGCTCTGGGCAGTGGCGCTGCCCGAGGATGGGCGCACATCGGCATCATACGGGCGCTGGAGCGGCTCGGCGTCAAACCGGATCTGGTGGCCGGCTGCTCCATCGGCAGCTTCGTCGGCGCCGCCTATGCCGCGGGCGAGCTGGACACGCTGGAGTCCTGGGTGCGCGGCTTCAGCCGGCTGCAGGTGGTCGGCCTGCTCGATCCCGCCCTCTCCGGCGGCCTGTTTCGCGGTGAAAAGGTGTTCGGCATCGCCGCCAATCACTTAGGCGATCCCGCCATCGAGAGCCTGCCGCTGCCCTTCGCCTGCGTCGCCACCGAGCTGGATACAGGTCGCGAGATCTGGCTGCAACAGGGGCCGCTGCGCCAGTGCGTGCGCGCCTCCTGTGGCATGCCCGGCATACTGACCCCCACCCTGGTCGAGGATCGCTGGCTGGTGGATGGCGCCGTGGTCAACCCTGTGCCCATCTCGCTGGCCCGCGCCATGGGGGCCGAGGTGGTGATCGCCGTCAACCTCAACGCCGATATGCACCAGCCCTGGACCGACGAACCGGACGAGCCCGTCAGCGGCAACCGCTTCAGCCAGTGGTTCAACCGGGGTGAGGGCCCCAACACCCCCGGCATGTGGAGCGTGATGACCGGCTCCATCAACATAATGCAAGAGCGGATCACCCGCGCCCGAATGGCGGGGGATCCCCCCGAGATCCAGCTCTGCCCGCGCCTTGGCAGCTTCTCCATCATGGACTTTCACCGGGCGGGCGATGCCATCAACGAGGGGGAGGCCTGTGTCGAGCGCAACGTGGAGCAGCTCAAGGAGGAGCTCTCCCGCCTCGGCTTGATATGACGCCGGGTGCCAAGCTGACGAGCCCATAAAAAAAGAGCGCCAACGGCGCTCTTTTTGCTTTCTTGTGGCGGCAAGCCATCAGAACAACCCCAGCCCCTTGAGCATGACGATCAGGATCAGCAGCGGCGACACATAACGAATGATGAAGAACAGCGGCTTGAGGATCGCCAGCTCCAGTTCACCGCCGTTGGTCAGCGCCTCCTTCATCCGCTCAAAGCCCCACACCCAGCCCACGAACAGGCAGAGGAAGATACCGCCAAGAGGCATCAATACGTTGGAGGAGACGAAGTCGAACAGGTCGAAGAAGGTCTTGCCGGCGATCTGCACCTCCGCCAGCGAGCTGTTGGAGAGTGCGCAGGTCGAACCGACCGCGCCCAGCACCAGCAGGTTGAGCAGGGTCGCCTTGGGACGGCTCATGTGAAAACGCTCTGACACCACAGAGACAGGCACTTCCAGAATGGAGAGCATGGCGCCCGTCGCCGCGATGGCGGATAGCACGAAGAACAACACCATGAACAGGTGACCGAACGGAATGCTGGCAAACACAGCCGGAATGGTGATGAACAGCAGGGAGGGGCCGGCGGAGGGCTCGAACCCGAATGCGAACACGGCCGGGAAGATGGCGATCCCCGCCAGCATGGAGACGAACAGATCGGCGCACATCACCCGGAAGGTGGTGAGCGGAATGTTCTGATCATCCCGGAAGTAGCTGCCATAGGTCATCATGCAACCCATGCCAATGGAGAGCTTGAAGAAGGCCAGCCCCATGGCGGTCAGCACCACGCCGGCGGTGATCTTGGAAAAGTCCGGTGAGAACAGAAAATGCAGACCCTGGCTCGCCCCTGGCAGGGTCAGACTGCGAATGCCTATCACCAGCAGCAGGATGAAGAGCACCGGCATCAGCTTCTTGGTGACCGCTTCGATCCCCTTGGAGACCCCCATCAGCAGTATGCCTCCCATCAGCGCCAGTACCAGCCACTGCCAGAGCAGGCTCTGCAGCGGGTTGGTGATGAGTGCATTGAAGGCCGCGCCCGTGACCGCAGGGTCGGTCGACAGTATCTCGCCGCTGATGGCCTTGAAGATATAGGCGAACACCCAGGCCGCCACTTCGGAATAGAAGGACATGATGAGGAAGGCCGCGACCACTCCCATCAGGGCGATCAGCCACCAGGGCTGTCCCTTGGGACCCAGCTTGCTCAGGGTGGTCACCGCATCGGCCTTGCCCTTGCGACCCAGCATGATCTCGGAAATCATCACCGGCAGCCCCACCAGCAGGGTGGCAATCACATAGACCAGCAGAAAACCGGCGCCGCCGTTTTCACCCGTCAGGTAGGGAAATTTCCAGATATTGCCCAGCCCGACGGCTGAACCCAGGGTGGCGGCAAGGACACCGAATTTACTGGTAAAGCCATCTCTGGCCTGGGGAAGGATTTGACTCATGCTTGTCTCACTGTGCGCATCATGCGAAGGATAACCCTGATTTTAGGGCAGGAATTTTCTGAGGATTAATCCGACTTGCCAAGGTATTTTCGTGAAAAGCCTTGGTGAGAGCACACTTAGCCAAATTTAATTAAATGAAGTGGTTATTTGATGGATAAAAAAATGCCGCCTCAATGGCGGCATTTTTGTCAAAGCCCAATTAAATCAAGCCTTGGCAATATCGTCCGGACCGATCTGGCCAATTTCGGCGACTTTCTTGTCAGCCAGCAGCCAGAGGGTGAACTTGTGCAGCTCAGGGTGGTGAGCCAGTGCCACCAGGAAGGCGCCACCTACTTCACGATAACCCAGTTCATAGTTCTTCAGGGTGGTCGGGGGAACGCCCAGCAGATCGGCAAACTTGGGACGGCTCAAACCGACCGCTTCACGGATCTGACGGATCTTCTTACCAACAGTTACGATATTTGAATTCATATTGTTCCATACTCCGTACGGCGGATTGACTCCACCTTTATTTTTCGCGACGACTCGTAGTCAAGTGTATCAGTTTTGAACGGACTCGTTATGGTCGAGCCTCTATCTTTAATCAGCGTCTTTCGACGACAACCCTTGCAAACATCGGGGATGGTAATCGCTCAACCGCCTCAGGTAAACAGTCTCGAAAAGAAACCTTTATTGTTGCTGCAGGAATAACTCGTATAATCCGCCAGCTATCCCTAAAGAGTAGGAACTCATGGCGCTCCCCGGCATAATCTCCTGTTTACACCCAGTTTCAATACCTGCAGAACTCACCCGCCAGTTGATGCAAGGCCAGCAGACACGCGCCGAAGCCTTCTGGTTGCCAGCCGCCATGCATGAGCAGGCGGCAGCGGTTTTGACTGCGCTCGATGACAAAAGCAGCCTGTTTCTCGAACAGCCAGTGGCAGGGCTGACCCTGCGCAGTCACGATGGCGTCTTGCAACAAGACGGACATCTGCTGCTCGGCAATGGCCAGCGCCTTGCCCTTGCCAACGAGCAGGGCGACGGCGGTCTGGTACCCGAAAGCGGACTCGCCGAGATGGCACTCTGGCTGGAAGCGGGTCACCGCCATTTTCGCTGTTCAGCTGCGGTTCAGCCCGTGGCTAGGGCCATCCTCAACATCTGGCCCCTCGATCCCTACCTTGCCCGTCATTTTTTGCTCAGCTTCACACCCTTACTGTGCGAAGCAACTGAGGCCGATTATCTGGCGGTGTTCCAGGCGAGGGAATCTCCCTCCATGGCGCAATCTGACTGGGTTCAGGCCTATATGAAACTCGAAAAGAAGCTGCACAGAGCCTATTTGGATCACTAATTAATTTGGATAAACAGCCAGTTATCCACACGACACAATTTGCCATATGGCTTATGTGTGAGCTTGATCATGTTTTGAAATCGGCATAGAGTGCGCCACGTCATCGGAATGACATCGGCTGTTCGTGAAGGGTTGAAGGCATTGCTTACGCTGCCACCCGCTCGCTTTGTGCACCAGGAATGTGTGCCTCCCGGATGGAACCGGGATCCCTGCCAGACTCAACGCTGTTGTTCGGCAGAGCCTGCAGCTTACATAAATTAAAAAGTGCGAAGCACGTGAACAACGTGCCATCTCAACGAGGATTTTTTTATGATGAAAATGGCTCCTTCCCTGATCGCCATCGCTATGGCTGCCATGGGTGCAACTGCAGCTCACGCCGCTGACGACATCTACTTCGGTGCCGGTGTCGGTGCTGCCCACTTCAACGGTCTGAACAAGATCGAAGGCGTGAACACTGGCGAAGAAGACGCGGCTGCTGCCAACGCCTTCGTTGGTTACAACTTCACCGAGAACTTCGGTACCGAATTCGGCTACCAGTACGCTGGCCGTGGCAACACCGATGGCAACCGTTACGAAAACCAGGGTGCCACCCTGTCCGGTATCGCTCGTCTGCCGCTGGGCGGCGACTTCTCTGCCTTCGCTGAAGGCGGCGCCTACTGGGCTCACACCGACGGCATGGGCACCAGCGATACCAAAGTATCCCCGCTGGCCGGCCTGGGCGTGACCTACAAGGTCAACGACGCGCTGGATCTGCAAGCTCGCTACCGCTACATGTGGGACGTGGCTGACCTGCACGCCGACGACGTACGCTACAAGTCCAACCAGAGCGTTGCGACCCTGGAAGCCGTATACCACCCGTTCCGCTCTTCCTACGTAGCGCCGGCTCCGGCTCCTGTTGTTGAAGAAGCTCCGGCTCCTGCCCCGCAGGTTGTCGAGAAGAACTTCGCGCTGAACTCCGACGTGCTGTTTGCCTTTGGCAAAGACAGCCTGAAGCCGGAAGGCGTTGCAGCCCTGAACGGTCTGTATCAGCAAATCGTTGAATTCCAGCCGAAAGATGGCAACGCTGTTGTCGTTGGTTACACCGACCGCATCGGTTCCGACGCTTACAACCAGAAGCTGTCCGAAGCCCGTGCCCGTACCGTTGCCAACTTCCTGGTAAGCAAGGGTATGGCTGCCAGCAAGGTTGCAGTAGAAGGTCGTGGCGAAGCCAACCCGGTTACTGGCACCAAGTGCAACGCCGTCAAGGCTAAAGCTCAGCTGATCTCCTGCCTGGCCCCGGATCGTCGCGTAGAAGTTCGCGTCTCTGGCGTACAAGAAGTTCAGCAATAATCTGACTCTGTTCAGATGATGCGAAAAGGGGATGCCACGGCATCCCCTTTTGTTTTCCCGTTTGCCATTGATTGACGGTAAACGCAGCAAGACGCGACACTTTCTGTCAAACCCTCTCCCCCGCCGCACGGCCTGCTTTTTCGCTCCAACCCGCACTACCGCTGGATATCTGTACAGAAACTTGATCAAAGCGAGTCAAAAGAATACAGTAACCCCGCTTGTAAGGTATTGGATGAACTATTAAAAGTGCTTCTTGTCCGGTTAGTTGTCCATGAAGCCAAGACTTCATGAGTATCCAGGAACCATCTCTTTTTTCATTCAAGCCAGCCGTGGTTCACCATGGAGGTCGCAGCTGAATTGTCACTTGTGACCGGTATAACTGAAGAGTGCGCAGTACGCCCTAGCACGGCAAACTCAACGAGGATAAAACGATGAAAATGAAAATGGCACCCGCCCTGATTGCTCTGGCCATCGCGGCCATGGGAACTTCCACCGCTCAGGCAGCCAACGACTGGTACACAGGTATCGGCGCAGGTTGGGCTTATGGCCACGACCTGAACGACTTTGGCAAGGACGCTGACAAGGACGCCACCGCGCTCTCCCTGTTTGGCGGCTACAACTTCACCGAAAACTTCGGTGCCGAACTGGGCTACCTCTACGCCGGCAAGGGTGGCGTCGATGGCGTTGACTTCAAGACCCAGGGTGCCACCCTGTCCGGTCTTGCCCGTCTGCCGCTGAACGACATCTTCTCCGTGTTTGCAGAAGGCGGCGCCTACTTCAACCACGTCAACGGCAACGGCAACAGCGACAACGGCACTGCGCCGCTGGCCGGTCTGGGCCTGACCGCCAAGCTCTCCGACCTCATCGATGTGCAAGCCCGCTACCGCTACATGTGGAACCTGGGTGATGAGCAGAAGACCTGGGAAACCAACATGAGCGTGGCCACCCTGGAACTGGTGATGCACCCGAACCGCACCTCTTATGTTGCCCCGGTCCCTGCACCGGCGCCCGAGCCGGTTCCTGAGCCCGTGGTCGTCGACAAGAACTTCGCTCTGAGCTCGGACGTGCTGTTTGCCTTCGGCAAATCCACCCTGAAGCCGGAAGGGGTTGCCGCGCTCAATACCCTGTATCAGCAGATCGTCGACGTGCAGCCGAAAGATGGCAGCGCCGTGGTCGTCGGCTACACAGACCGCATCGGTTCTGACGCCTACAACCTGAAGCTGTCCGAAGCCCGCGCCCGCACCGTGGCCGACTTCCTGGTCGGCAAGGGTCTGCCTGCCGGCAAGGTCGCCATCGAAGGTCGTGGCGAAGCCAGCCCGGTCACCGGCACCCAGTGCAATGGCATCAAGGCCAAGGCACAGCTGATCGCCTGCCTAGCCCCGGATCGTCGCGTTGAAGTGCGCGTCACCGGCGTACAGGAAGTGAAACAGTAAGTCACTCAGGTGGCATAGGAAGGAGGCCTGATGGCCTCCTTTTTTATTGCCTCGGGATCACCGCGCATCCTCCCCGTTTTGTGACCTCGTCCCGCTCGTTGCAATTCCAAGTACCACCTAAGTGGTTAAAAACCCTGTATCGCCTATAAATAGTGGTGGTTGTACACAACAGGGCTGGAGCCCTACGACACCAAACATCGACGAGGATACGCGATGAACATAAGACTGAAACCTGTTTGGATTGCATTGGCATTGGCGGCCACGGGCGCACAGGCGGCGCCGGACAACGATTGGTATGCCGGGATCGGTGGCGGCTGGGCCATCGCCCACGATCTGGGTGATTTTGGCAAGGATGCGAGCAAGGACGCCACCGCACTCTCCCTGTTCGGCGGCTACAACTTCACCGAGAACCTGGGCGCCGAGCTCGGCTACCTGTCGACCGGTGACTGGGACGTGCAGGGCAATGACTTCAGCAGCCAGGGGGCCACACTGTCGGTGATAGGCCGGCTGCCGCTTGGCGACATCTTCTCGGTATTTGCCGAGGGGGGCGGTTATATCTACCACGTCAAGTCCGTCAACGGCGGCGACAACAACCTGGCACCGCTGGCCGGCCTTGGCCTGACCGCCAAGCTGCACGACTGGGTCGACATCCAGGCGCGCTACCGCTACATGGTCCGGGTCGGCGACGATCCCGACAACGACAAGCTGAACAGCGGCACCCAGCGCTGGGTCAGCGATATCAGCACAGCCACCCTGGAGCTGGTGATCCACCCCAACCGCAGCAAACCGGTTGAACCTGTCGCTGCCCCTGCTGTCGTCCCACCGCCCCCGCCCGCACCCGAGCCGGTGGATCAGACCTTCAACCTGAGCTCGGACGTGCTGTTTGCGTTTGGCAAGGCGGATCTGAAACCCGAGGGGATGCAGGCACTGGAGTCGCTCTATCAGCAGATAGTCGACGTGCAGCCCAAGGATGGCAGCGCAGTGGTGATGGGCTACACGGACCGTATCGGTTCGGATGCCAACAACCAGGCACTGTCGGAGGCCCGCGCAAGCACGGTCGCCAACTTCCTGATTGGCAAGGGTCTGCCCGCCGACAAGGTCAGCATCCAGGGCAATGGCGAGAGCAACCCGGTCACCGGCAGCCAGTGTGATGCCATCAAGGCCAGGGCCGCGCTCATCGACTGCCTCGGGCCGGATCGCCGGGTAGAGGTCCGGGTCACCGGCACCCAGGGCGCCCCCGAGGCCCCCGTCGCAGAGCCGGTAGTGCAATAAGCCGCGCCAAACAACGAAGATAGCAGCCAGACGTGTGAGAAGCACCGGAAGGGGAAACCTGTGCAAGGTGCACAAAAAAGGGATGCCGAGGCATCCCTTTTGCTTTTCCTCTGCGCGAAGGATCAGAAGGAGGTGCGGCGATAGCGGCGGTATTCTGGTCGCCAGAAGTTCGCTTCTATGGCCTGCTCTATCACCTCGTCCGGGGTCTGCACCGCCTTGCCCTGCAGCATGGCGGTCTTGGCCACCATCTTGGCGATGTAGCGGGAGACCTGATGGATATCCGCCAGATCCGGCAGCAGCGAGCCCTCGGCCCCCTTCACCAGCGGCGAACACTCCGCCAGCGCCCGGCTGGCCGACATCAGCATGGCATCGGTCACCCGGGTGGCGCCGGCGGCGATGACGCCAAGGCCTATCCCCGGGAAGATGAAGGAGTTGTTGCACTGGGCGATGACGTAGCGCTTGCCCTTGTACTCCACCGGTGCAAACGGGCTGCCGGTGGCCACCAGCGCCTGGCCGTCGGTCCAGCGGATGAGATCGGCGGGGGTCGCCTCGACCCGCGAGGTGGGGTTGGAGAGCGGGAATATGATGGGACGGGCACAATGCTTGTGCATGGTCTTGACCACCTCTTCGGTGAACAGACCCGGCTGACCAGAGACCCCGATCAGTATGTCTGGGCGACCGTGCTCCATCACCTCCAGCAGTGAGATGTTGTCCCCCACCGGCCAGTCGGCGATGCGATCAACCGGCTGGGAGAGGCGGCGCTGGAAGTCGAGCTGGTTGGGGATCTTGTCGGTGATGAGGCCGAAGCGGTCCACCATGAAGACCCGGCCACGGGCCTGGGCATCGGTCAGCCCTTCGGCCTTCATCTGCGCCACTATCTGCTCGGCGATGCCGCAACCGGCGCTGCCCGCCCCGAGGAAGGCGACCCGCTTCTCGGAGAGCTTGGCGCCGGAGGCCTTGCAGGCGGCGATCAGGCTGCCGAGCGTCACGGCGGCTGTGCCCTGAATGTCGTCATTGAAGCAGCAGAGCTCGTTCTTGTAGCGGTTGAGCAGCGGCATGGCGTTGTTCTGGGCGAAGTCCTCGAACTGCAGCAATATCTCCGGCCAGCGGCGCTTGACCGCCTGAATGAAGGCGTCTACGAACTCGGCGTACTCTTCACCCGAGATGCGCGGGTTGCGCCAGCCCATGTAGAAGGGATCGTTCAGCAACTGCTGGTTGTTGGTGCCCACGTCCAGCACCACCGGCAGGCAGTAAGCCGGCGAGATGCCGCCACAGGCGGTGTAGAGCGACAGCTTGCCGATGGGAATGCCCATACCGCCGATGCCCTGATCGCCAAGACCCAGAATGCGCTCGCCGTCGGTGACCACGATCACCTTGACGTTCTGCTTGGTGGCGTTTTGCAGCATGTCATCGATCCTGTCCTTGTCCGGATAGGAGATGAAGAGGCCACGGGCGCGGCGGTAGATGTTGGAAAACTCCTCGCACGCCTTGCCGACAGTCGGGGTGTAGATGACCGGCAGCATCTCGGTCAGGTGGTTGTGCAGTAGACGGTAGAAGAGCGTCTCGTTGGTGTCCTGGATGTTGCGCAGGTAGATGTGCTTGTCCATGTCGTTGCCAAACGCCATGAACTGGCGGTAGGCCCGCTCGGCCTGCTCTTCGATGGTCTCGATATTCTGGGGTAGCAGACCCTCGAGGTTGAAGTTGCTGCGCTCTTCGCTGGTGAAGGCGCTGCCCTTGTTGAGCAGCGGTGTCTCCAGCAGGGCGGGACCGGCGTAGGGAATGTAGAGGGGGCGTTTCTGGTTATTATCTTCAAACATGGATCGGGTACCTAAACGATGGCCTGGACAAAGGAACCCGCCGATCCTATGGGCTTGCGCCATTAATTTCAAAGAGTTTGCACATCCGTTGCAAAAGGTTTGCGACCCTGGCGACGAAAGGCCCCGGGGGTCTGACCAGTGAGGCGGCGAAAGCGGTTGGCAAAGTTGGCGCCATCGCTGTAGCCGACCCGGCTGGCCAGCTCGCCAAGAGGCCAGTTGGTGTAGAGCAGCAGCTGACGCGCCTTGTTCATCCGAAGCCCGGTGAGCCAGGCCATGGGCCCCATGCCGAACACCTGCTGGCAGAGCCGATGAAGATGGGGCACAGAGCAGGCCATCTGCCGGGCCAGCAGCGCCACGCTCCAGGACTCATCGAGGCGCGCCTCCACCCGCCGAAACAGCGCCTGCAACCTCAGCTCAGGGGTGCCGCGCACCTCCCCTTGCAGGGTTCGCTCAAGCAGCGCCAGCAACAGGCTGAGCAGCTGGGGTTGCAGGGGCGAACGCACTCCCTCCCCCTGCATCAGGCTGAGCAGGTGATAGAGCTGATCCCCCTCATCCCCCTGCCAGATGCGGTGGCCGAGCCGGTGCAGATGGTACCAGCGCGGCACGTCATCGAGCAAAATCCAGCTGGTCTGCCAGTGATCGCCAATGAGCCGCAGGCCACCCGGCACGGCGGCGGGCAGGAAGATGAGCGAACCGGCCGGAATCGGCTGCTCCCCCTCATCGGTCAGCAGGGCGCCCCCCTCCTCGTGACTCACCATCAGGATGTGAAACTCGGGCCGGTTGCGACGAATGAGATAGTGATCCCGGATGTTCGAAAGGCCGGTCAGAAAGATGCCCGCCTCACCGAGCAGGGGCAGCCCTTCACGGCCCAGCATCCGCTCCTCGCAGGCCGGGGCTATTTCCAGACACTCGCTGACAAATGGCATAACGCCTCAACATGATAGTTTTGAACAAGAAACCCGAGAGGGGCTCACAGTGAAGCCGCTCGCCACTGCCCCTATCATACCCATGACAAACCTTGCTTTTCACATACCCGGTTAACATAAATGAATTATTGGCAAGCGATTTTAAAACAAACCACCGATCGCGAGTTCATGACGCGACTGTGGCGGCTGGCCCTGCCAGTGTCGCTGCAATCCATGATGTTCTCCCTGCTCGGCCTCATCGACATCATGATGGTGAGCCAGCTTGGCACCACGGCTGTGGCGGCGGTCGGCTTGGGTAACCGGGTCTTCTTCTTCAATCTGCTGGTGATAGCGGGACTCTCGGGCGGGGTCTCGGTGTTGGCGGCGCAATATTACGGGCGCGGCGAGCTGGCCGGGGTGCGCCGCGCCCTGGCACTGGCGCTGGTCGGCGCACTGCTGGTGAGCCTGCCGTTTGCCCTCATCTATCTGCTCGCGCCGGGCAGCGTGCTCGGCTTTGCCAGCCAGGAACCCGAGTTGCGCGCCCTCGCCGACCAGTTTCTGATGATCACAGGCGCCACCATCCTCTGCACCGCCATCGTCGTGCCGCTGGAGTCGGCGCTGCGTTCGGTGGGCAACGCCGCCGCGCCCACCCGGATCGGCATCATGGCCATCATAGCCAACGTCATCCTCAACTATGCCCTCATCTTCGGCAATTTCGGCTTCGAAGCCATGGGGGTCGCGGGCTCGGCCTGGGGCACCACGATTTCACGGCTGCTGCAGACGGCACTACTGCTTGCCTATGTGTGGCGGCAGGAGCCCCGCCTCATCCCGCGCAGACAGGACTGGCGGGACGCCTTTCGGCGCAAGGAGGTGGTGCGCTTCACCCTGATCGCCCTGCCGCTCTTGTTCCACGACGGGCTCTGGGCCTTCGGCATGCTGCTCTACGGCTTTCTCTACGCCCATCTGGGCACGGATTCGCTGGCCATCATGACCACGCTGGGGACGCTCGAGAGTATCCTCATCTCCCTCTTCTTCGGGCTGGCGGTGGCCTGCTCCACCCTGCTCGGCCACCGGCTCGGGGCCGAGGAGTACGACATAGCCTGGCAGCACTCCCAGCTGTTCCTGCTGCTGGCGCCCATCGGCGCCCTGCTGGTGGGGATAGCCGTCTGGCTGATGCAGACCCAGCTGCTGCAGTGGGTCGGCAACCTGCCGGGCGAGCTGATGGGGGAAGCGGGCCAGGTGCTCGCCATCATGTGTCTGGGCATGCTGCTCAAGGTGTTCAACATGGTGGGGATTATCGGGGTGCTGCGCTCCGGCGGCGACGTGAACTACAGCATAGTCATCGACATCATCGCCATGTGGTGCATAGGCCTGCCGCTCGCCTGGGTGGCGGTCAGCCTGCTCGGCTGGCCTCTTTCCTGGGTGGTGGCCGTGGTGCTGCTGGAGGAGCTGTGCAAGGTGCTGCTGGTGCAGCGCAGGATCCGCCAGCGCCGCTGGCTCAGAAATCTGGTGATAGGATAAGGGGACGCAGGAAGCGGTAAAATGCGGGGTCATATCAATGACAGAAAATCCCCGTTTGCAGTATGCTGGCCCCCTCTTCAATCAGAGGCAGGGCGCACCGCGTGCACCGACATTATGCCCCTGTCCCCTAGTCGTTTAAGGAGACGAGCATGCAACCACAGAAAGAGCTGATCACCGAGACTGCCCTGCTGGAGATGGCCAACGGCATCATCACGAGCCATGAAGACTTCATCCACGGCATGCGCGCCGACTCGGTGGAGCAGAAGGGGGATATTCTGGTGTTCAAGGGGGAGTTCTTCCTGGCCGAAGATGGCACCCCGACCGGCAAGACAATGGCGGTATTCAACATGTTCAAGCTGCTGGCCCAGCAGCTCTCCGGCAAGTATCAGCTGAGCTGATCCCTCCCTTGCCCGTGACTACCAGATGCCGCCCTCAGGCGGCATCTGTCTGTATGGCGGCCGGCTTGCCAGCCAGCTCCCCCACCACGCAGTTGCGCCCCGCCATCTTGGCCATGTAGAGGCACTCGTCCGCCCGATTGAGCAGATCCTCGACCCCCTCGCCGCGCTGGGCCAGGGTCAGGCCGATACTCACAGTCACCTCCAGCAGCTCATCCGAGGTAGGGCTCTTCACCAGCCGCGCCTCCACCGCCACCCGCAGCCGCTCCGCCACCCGCTTCGCCTGGATCAGATCGCCGCAGTTGGGCAACAGGATGGCAAACTCCTCGCCGCCATAGCGACCGAGCACCATGCCGGGTTCCAGCTGCTCCGCCAGAGTCGCCGCCACCTCCTTGAGTACCGCATCCCCCGCCAGATGGCCGAAGGTGTCGTTGATGCGCTTGAATCTGTCCAGATCCAGCAACAGCACGGCAAAGGGCGACTGCTTGCGGATCATGTTCATCCTGGCCTTCTCCAGCCGCTTCATCAGCAGGCGGCGGTTCATCATGCCGGTCAGCTCGTCCGTGGTGGACTCCCGATAGAGCTGCAGCAGCATGTTGAGCTGACCGCACTGCACCCAGCTGCTGGCCAGGGCAAACAGCGCCAGCAGCCAGATCTGGTTGAGGGTCTGCACGCTCCAGAGCGGCTGTCCCACCAGCAGCCAGTTGCCCGCCAGCATGGTGACCAGGATGCCCCCCGCCAGCTGCAGGCCGAGGGAGAGCGGAATGGGGAAGATGGCAAACAGACTGACGAGCAGATAGGGGAAGGCCATGTAGCCCGCCTGCAGCTCCTGATCCGCGCCGAAACTGTGCAGGCAGATGAGGGAGAACAGCATCATCACCGCCATCAGATAGCCCAGCGCCAGCTTCATGCGCTCGCGCCTGAAATGGATGAGGTAGGAGAAGGGGATGAGCGGAGAGAGGGCCAGCAGGCAGAAGATCCTGGCCTGAAGCAGTTCATCGAACTGGGCGGAGGGCAGGGTCAACCAGTCCACCAGGGCCCAGGCGGGCAGTCCCGCCATCAGCAGGCAGGTGAGCAGGCGCAGACGCACCGTCATGAAGCCCATGCGGGTCAGGGTAAAATCTTCGGAGTGGGCACGGGCACTCCAGAACTCCGACAACTTCAGCATCCAGAGCCTCCAAATATCGACAGAGGGCTCATTCTACGCCGCACGGGCTCAAAATCCTATGCAACCGGCGCCATTTCAGGGCGAGCGCCGTCACACAAACCGGCGGATCATAATCGCCACGCGCAAACGTTTCAACCCATGGAAAAATAAACCGGTTTCAGCCCGAATTAGCGCTGGTCAGCCCGCTCTCAATCACTAAAATAGCGCCCAATTTTCTCCCCCCTCCCCCACACATTCGAGGTATTTATGGAACAGGCTGCCGCCGTCCGCGCAACCCCAGAGGCCCATCCTCCCAGGCGAGCCCACAGCGAACTGGTCTACGGCATTGACGATGTCCCGCCCCTGCCCCAGACCCTGTTCGCCGCCCTGCAGCATATGCTCGCCATGTTTGTCGCCATCATTACCCCGCCCCTCATCATCGCCAATGCCCTCGGCCTCCCTGCCGCCGACACCCGTTACATCGTCTCCATGTCGCTGGTCATGTCCGGCATCGCCTCCTTCATCCAGACCCGTCGCTTCGGCCCCATCGGCTCCGGCTTGCTGTCGGTGCAGGGCACCAGCTTCAACTTCCTCGGCCCCATCATAGCCTCCGGCCTCGCCCTCAAGCAGGCCGCCATGCCCACCGAGGATCTGCTGGGCACCCTGTTCGGCACCATGCTGGTGGCCGCCCTCACCATGGTGGTGATAAGCCGCTTCCTGCACCTGGTCAAACGGGTGATCACCCCGCTGGTGACCGGCATAGTGGTGCTGCTGATCGGCCTGACCCTGATCAAGGTGGGCCTCATCAGCATGGGGGGTGGCTATGCCGCCCTCTCGGATGGCAGCTTCGCCAGCCACAGCAACCTCTTCCTCTCCCTGCTGGTGCTCGGCCTTATCGTCTTGCTGCAACGCAGCCGCAATCCCTGGCTGCGCCTCTCCGCCATCATGATCGCCATGCTGGCGGGCTATGCGGTGGCACTGCTGCTGGGCAAGGTCACGGCCCCCACCTTCGACGGTCCCCTGGTGATGGTGCCGATCCCGCTCCACTACGGGCTCGGCTTTGACTGGCAGCTGTTCGTACCGCTCGCCATCATCTTCGTGGTGACGGCGCTGGAAGCCATCGGCGACATGACGGCCACCTCGGACATCTCGGGCGAGCCGCTGGAAGGCCCTGTCTACATGGCGCGGATCAAGGGCGGCGTGCTGGCCGACGGCGCCAACTCCATGCTGGCGGCGCTCTTCTCCACCTTCCCCATGTCCACCTTCGCCCAGAACAACGGCGTCATCCAGCTGACCGGGGTGGCCAGCCGCCACGTCGGCCTCTTCATCGCCGCCATGCTGGCCCTGCTCGGCCTGTTCCCGGCGGTGGCCAGCCTGGTGCAGCAAATACCCGAGCCCGTGCTGGGCGGTGCCACCATAGTCATGTTCGGCACAATCGCCGCGGCCGGGGTGCGCATCATCTCCCGCGAGGAGCTCGACCGCCGCGCCCTCATGATACTGGCGGTGTCGCTCGCCATGGGACTGGGGGTTGCCCAGGTGCCCGAGGTGCTGCAACACCTGCCGGACCTGGCCCGAAGCGTGCTCTCCTACGGCGTCGCCACCGGCGGCCTCACCGCCATCGTCATGAACCTGCTGCTGCCCAAACGCACCGCCGCACAGGCCTGACACTCCGCCATCCTTGCACCAAAGCCCCGCCATGCGGGGCTTTACCTCCTTCTCCGCCGCGGGTAGTGTGCTGGGCAGCCTTTGCCCAAGGATGCCGTCATGCCCTATACCCTGCTCTCTCCCCTCCCCGACACCAATTCCCCCGCACAGATACTGGCGCAAGAGCAGCACTGGCTGCGGGACTGTGCCCGTGACGGCCAGCCCTGCGCCCACCTCTGGCAGGCGCCCCAGTGCCTTATCGTTACCCGCAAGGACATGCGCCTGCCCCGCTATCAGGAAGCCTGCGAGCGGCTTGCCGCCGAAGGCTGGCCGGTTCATGTGCGCGACAGCGGCGGCACAGCCGTGCCCCACGGCGCCGGCATACTCAACCTATCCCTGCTGCTGCCCCGCACCACCACGGATCTTGGCCACTACTACCATCTGCTGGGCGCCCCCCTGCTGACCCTGCTGGCGGAGTTCGGCCTTGAGGGAAACTATGACTTCGTGCCCGGCTCCTTCTGCGACGGCCAGTACAATCTGGTGATCGGGGGTCGCAAGATCACTGGCACAGCCCAGCGCTGGCTGGCACCGGGCCAGGATCACCACGGCGCCGTGCTGGCGCAGGCCATGCTGCTGGTGGCGGGGGATGTGGACGAGGGCACCCGGATGGCGAGCCGTTTCTACGAGCTGGCGGGCGGGGAGTTGCGTTTTGCACCCGGCACCTCCACCACGCTGGCACAACAGATCCATTGGCAGGGGAGTGAGGAGGCCCTGGTGGATAGCGTGCGAGGGCGGCTGGCGCGACTGCTGACTGAGAGTCAGATGCCCTCCCTCTGAGCAAGGATGAGAGCCTGACGCACCATAAAAAAAGCCACGACAGCAGTCGTGGCTTTGCTTTTTTCAACGCGGATAAGGTCAGGCCGTCTGCGGCTCCGGCTCGGCTTCGCCATCCAGATCCCGGCTGAAATAGGCCCGGGTCTCGGCGATCACCACGTGGCGCAGACCGATGAGGCCGATAAGGTTCGGCACCGCCATCAGACCGTTGACGATATCGGCCAGCAGCCAAATCATGTCCAGATGGAGGAAGGCGCCGCTCGCCACCAGCACCAGATAGATGAGGCGATAGGGCTTGATCGCCTTGACCCCGAACAGGTACTCGGTGCAGCGCTCGCCGTAGTAGTTCCAGCCGAGGATGGTGGTGAAGGCGAAGAACAGCAGCCCTATGCTCACCAGATACTGGCCTATGTGAGCATCCAGCCCCTGGGCAAAGGCCTGGCTGGTCATGGCGGCGCCGCTCAAGTCCCCGCTCCACACCCCTGTCACCACCAGGGTCAGGCCCGTCATGGTGCAGATGATGATGGTGTCGATGAAGGTGCCCGTCATGGAAACCAGCCCCTGCTCCACGCAGGAATCCGTCTTGGCCGCCGCCGCCGCTATGGGGGCAGAGCCCAGCCCTGACTCGTTGGAGAAGACCCCGCGCGCCACCCCGGACTGAATGGCCAGCATGATGCCGGCGCCGACGAAGCCGCCGGTCGCGGCGTGGCCGGTAAAGGCGCTGCCTATCACCAGCCCCATCGCCTCGGGCAGGGCGCCGGCGTTGTTCACCAGCACACCGCCACAGGCGAGTATGTAGAAGATGGCCATGAAGGGCACCACCTTGCTCGACACGCTGGAGATGGACTGGATGCCCCCCAGGGTCACCAGCGCCACTATCAGGGTCAGCACCACGGCGGTTGCCTCGCGGGGCACAGAGAAGGAGAGGCTCATGGCGTCTGAGATGGCGTTGACCTGGGGGAAGGTACCGATGCCGAAGAAGGCCACCCCTATGCCGAACAGGGCGAACAGCTTGGCCAGCGGCTTGGAGCCGAGCCCCTTCTCCAGATAGTACATGGGGCCGCCCGCCATCTGGCCGTTGGCATCCTGCTCGCGGTATTTGACCGCCAGCAGGCACTCGGCGTACTTGGTGGCCATGCCGAACAGGGCCGCCATCCACATCCAGAACAGGGCACCCGGGCCGCCGAGCTTGATGGCGGTGGCGACCCCGACTATGTTGCCGGTGCCTATGGTGGCGGAGAGCGCGGTGCAGAGCGCGCCGAAGCTGGAGACATCCCCCTGCTTGCCTTGTCCCTGATCGCGGCCAAACACCAGCCTGAGGGCGAGCGGCAAGCGTACGACCTGAAGCAAACCCAGACGCAGGGTGAGATAGAAACCTGTCCCGACCAGCAGGGCAAGCAGGGGCGGACCCCAGATAAAGCTATCGATGGCGGTTAACGCCGATTGAATTGATGACATGCATCCTCCTTAAAAAACAAAAATTAAGGAGGAGAAGGATGATCTTCCCATAGGTGTCGCGATCGGCCAGAGGCGATCGGATGCAGGCCAAGAATTTGTTCACGCTCTTGCTGCGAGGCCGTGATCAAGGCTCATGTGCTGCCAGGAATCCTCACGTATATCTATACGCTCAGGTTCCTGCGCTGCTCTTTACCTTGCTGACGACCTCTCGTGACAGAGAGTGAACAGTTCCAAGCTCAGGTACAACCATCCCATCCCCTCTGTCCTTTTGCCTGAGAGTTTCCGGCGCCAGCCTGCCCTTGCGGGTCGTCATGGTGCCTTGCTCCTTCGGCGCCCGATTCAACGGGTCTCTCCAGAGTATCGTCCAGTAGCAGTCCACACCGGTTGCCCGGTACCTGAAAGATTCACTTCTTCGGTGGATGGTCCCCCATCGCTCTCCTGCTACCTTCATCCGAACTAGTTTGGATTAGGAAGCGGGCATGTTAATCCAAAAAATGTGAGCTGTCTCCCACTCGGCCGACCCGCTGCGCCACTTTTTTCCCGCCTCGGCCACCACGGGGAGATATGTTATTTGTTCGTTAACTATCAATAGCTTAACGACGCCATGTTGGGCGACCCTCGATAAGGCTGCGCCACCAGGCCGCATATCAAGATGATCTTTCGTCTCGACCAGAAAAACTTGCCAACATATCCAATCAAAATGCTTGCACAGAAACGCAATAGGCCGATAATCCCGCGCATAACTAAGCACTTTGCGATGGAGTTATGCATTGTGTCTGGTTGGTCCCTCCGGACCACTCGCCTGAGCCGGCCGCTGCCGTCTCAACAAACCAAGGCTAGGGCAAATCTGCCCCCTAAGGACTTTCAAAAGAGAATGAACGAGACCCTGATCGCACAAGACTACCGTCAGCTGGTTGAACAATTCGGCTCCCCCCTGCTGCTGCTCGACAAGGCAGCCGTCCGCAAACAGTATCGGGCCCTGGCGGCCGCCCTGCCCGATGTGCGATTGCACTATGCACTCAAACCCCTGCCCCACGAGGCAGTGGTCTCTGTCTTGAAGGAAGAGGGGGCCTGTTTCGATCTGGCCACCAATGGCGAAGTGGATCTGGTGCGCAGCCAGGGGGTTCGCCCGGGACGCTGTATTCATACCCATCCCATCAAGCGCGACAGCGACATCCGCTATGCGCTCGAGTTCGGCTGCACAGTGTTTGTCTACGACAACCCGCTGGAGCTGGAAAAGTTCATTCCCTACAAGGACGAAGTCAAGCTGCTGCTGCGGGTCAGCTTCCCGAACCCGGAGACCAAGGTCGACCTCTCCAAAAAGTTCGGCTGCACCCCGGAGCAGGTGCTGCCGCTGTTGCAACTGGCCCACGCCAAGGGCATCAAGGTGATGGGGCTGTCGTTCCACGTCGGCTCCCAGGTGCCCCACGCCCGTCGCCATGTGCAGGCCATCGATGCCTGCCGCGAGATCATGGAGCAGGCCTGGGAGCTGGGGCTCAAGCCCTGGGTGCTGGATATCGGCGGCGGTTTCCCGGTGGATTATGAGGGGGGCGAGTTCGACATAGACGGCTTCTGCGCCCCGATCCGCGAGGCGCTGGCCAAGCTGCCAGCCACGGTGCAAAAGATTGCCGAGCCGGGCCGCTTCATCAGCGCACCGGCCATGACCTCCGTCTCCAGCGTGATGGGCAAGGCCCACCGTGGCGACAAGATCTGGTACTACCTGGATGACGGTCTCTACGGCAGCTACAACGGCCAGCTCTATGACCACGTCACCTACCCGGTGAGCACGCCGCTGGCCCGTGGCGAGCTGCACAACTCTGTGCTCTCGGGCCCCACCTGCGACAGCGTGGACGTGATCCGTGAGGGCATAATGCTGCCGGATCTCGCCATCGGCGAGCTGGTAGTGGGCCGGGTGATGGGAGCCTACACCTGGGCCTCGGCCTCGACTTTCAACTTCTTCCCCAAGGCGAGCATCCTCATTCTGGACAGCAGCCAACAAGGGCAGAAGCTGGTGGCGGTCGCCTGACGCGCCAGGGCGACGCAGATAACAAAGAGGGGAAGCGCAAGCTTCCCCTCTTTCATTTCCCCCGTATCGGTCAGATAAACTGACTGGCCAGCAGCCAGCCTGTGTAGGCCACGAAGCAGGCGAGCAGCAGGCCCCCTTCCAGCCGGTTGATCCGCCCCTGCCCCTTGCGGCCCAGACACATCACCAGCAGCAACAGGGTCAGTCCCATCATGATGCTCCAGTCACGGCTGAGCACCTCGGGCGCCACATCGAGCGGGTGTATGCCCGCGGCTATCCCCACCACCGCCAGGGTATTGAACAGGTTGGAGCCGAGCACGTTGCCAAGGGCCAGATCGTGCTCATTCTTGCGAATGGCGATGAGGGACGAGGCGAGCTCAGGCAGCGAAGTGCCGACAGCCACTATGGTGAGACCAATCACCAGATCGCTGATGCCGAGCGCCTGGGCTATGGTCACTGCGCCCCACACCAGCAGGCGGGAGGCGCCGATCAGCAGTACCAGGCCGACGATGAGCCAGAGGATGGCGCGCTTGAGGGACATGCCTTCGCTGCTGATGTCATCCTCGGTGTCCGTGTCGAGCGCATCCCCCTTGCCCCGCATGCCGGCCCAGATGGACCAGCCCATCAATCCCAGAAAGGTGGCCCCCAGGATCAGGGCATCCGTGCCATCGAGCCGACCATCGAGCAGCAGGGCGCCGGAGAGCAGGGTGATGCCGAGCAGGATCGGGATCTCCTTGCGCACCACCTGGGAGGCCACAGCGATGGGGCTGATCAGGGCGGTCAGACCCAGGATCAAGGCGATGTTGGTGATGTTGGAGCCGTAGGCGTTGCCGAGCGCGAGCCCGGGGTTGCCCTGGGAAGCCGCCAACGCGGAGACCACCATCTCGGGGGCCGAGGTGCCAAAGCCGATGATGACCATGCCGATCAGCAGCGGCGGCATGCCGGCATAACGGGCGGTCGCGGCGGCGCCGTCCACAAATTTATCCGCACTCCAGACCAGCAGCGCCAGTCCGGCAATCAGGGCAACAACAGCCAGGGTCATAACGTCTCCATCCTATCGCCTGCAAACGACAGAGCCAGGCACTGTGCCTGGCTCTGTCCAGAAGTGGGCCCAGTGTAGCGGGCCGACTTCCCATTTCAAGGGAAAATCAAACGCCGATTGATATTTTACAGCGCCGCCAGCAGGCTCCCGGCATCCGAGACCTCGAACTTGCCCGGCGCCTCCACGAACAGCTGCTCGACCACGCCATCGTTGGCGATGAGGGCAAAGCGCTGGGCACGGATACCGCCGAAGGCCCCCGTCTCCTTGGCAAGGCCAAGCGCCCGGGTCCAGCTGCCGTCGCCATCGGCCAGCATAGTGATGGCGTCAGCATTCTGGGCCGTCTGCCAGGCCTTCATCACGAAGGCATCGTTGACCGACAGACAATAGAGGGCATCGACACCCTTGGCCCTGAACTGGTCGGCCAGCACCACATAACCGGGCAGGTGGGCGTTGGAGCAGGTGGGGGTAAAGGCGCCCGGCACGGCAAACAGCACCACCTTCTTGCCCGCAAACAGGGCCTGGCTATCCTGCACCTGCTTGCCTTCCTGGGTGATGAAGGTGAATTCGCCCAAAGGCAGGGATTGGCCAATCGCTATCATGATCTCTCGTCCGTGGTGGAGGTAGGGAGCCACAGTCTACCCCAGCCCATGCCTGCGAAACACACCCCCATCAGCGCCGCCATTTGAACTAACCTTGAGCAGGATCAGCCGACCAAGGAGGCCTCATGCAGAACTATTACGATGGACTGGAAATTCGCCCCTCCGCCTTGCGAGAGCAGCAACAACTGGATCAACTCAATCACCTGCTCACTCATGTCAGCCAGTATTGCGCCGGTTATTCCAGCGCCTATCGCCAGCGTCGCCTGCAGGATCTGGGCGAGCTGACCACACTGCCCCTGCTCGACGCCGCCGAGCTGTTTGCCGCCCAGCAGGCCCATCCCCCCTTCGCCGGTCTCACCGGCCGCCCCGCCAGCCAGGCGCTGCGGGTCTTCGCCTGCCCGGGCCAGCTGGCCATTCCCGAATATGCGGGCGCCGACTGGTGGGGGGCGACGCGGGCCTTGTTTGCAGCCGGTTTCAAGGCGGGAGAGGTGCTGCTCAACGGCCACGACTACCACATCAGTCCCACCGCCTTCATCTTCGACAACGGTGCCCGCCAGCTGGGGGCACCCGTGGTGCCTTGCGGCCCCCACGATACCCGGCGCCAGCTGGAGGCGCTGCAACGCTACCAGCCGACCGGCTTTGTCGGGCCGCTGGCGGCGCTGCTGGATCTGCTGGAGGCGGCGGAGCTGGCCGGGATCCCGAGCGACAGCCTGCACTGCGCCCTGCTGTGTGAAGCCTCTCACCCCGACACGGCGCCGCTGCAGGCCGTTCACGGCATACGGGCGCTCAACTGTCTGCTGTTGCAGGATGTGGGGGTGATCGCCTACGAGAGCCAGCCCGGTCACGGCTTCATCGTCAACGAGAGCTGCATCATAGAGATCATCGATCTCGCCAGCGCAGAGCCCGTCATAGGCGACACCGTCGGCCAGCTGGTGGTGACCCGGCTCGATCTGGAGTATCCCCTGCTGCGCCTCGTCACCGAATGGCAGGGTCATTGGCTGGCGGGGGCCAGTTCGTGCGGGCGCACCAACCGGCGCCTCAAGCTGGTGTGACAATGCAAAACGGGCAGCCATCAGGCTGCCCGTCTTGTCTCTGGCGAGGAGAACATCTGAGAAGTGTCAGCGTCTCGCCTGCCAGGTGGCGATGGCGAGCAGGGAGTCTGGGGTGAATTCGGCGGCGCGGGCGGCGATCTCGGCCTGGCTCATCCAGTGCACCTCGCTCACCTCTTCGGCCTGCAAGCGCAGCGGCCCCTGATAATGACAGCTGTAGAGGCCACCCCAGACCCGGTAGCCTTCCCCCTCGGCATAAAAGGACCCTAAGTCCTGCAGGGGAATGCCCTGAATGCCCAGCTCCTCGGCCAGCTCGCGGCGGGCAGCGGGTTCCATCTGCTCGCCCGTGGTCACCACGCCGCCGGCGCAGGCATCCAGCATGCCGGGGCAGAAATCCTTGCTGAGGGTGCGACGCTGCACCAGGATGCGCTCCTCCTCGTCGAGCACCAGGATATAGCTTGCCCGGTGACAGAGGTTCTCCCGCCGCACCCTGGCCCGCTCGGCAACGCCGATCACCCGGTTATCCGCATCCACCACATCCACCCATTCCACGTGCAGGCCCTTTCGCTCATGTCGTTCAACTGCCCGCAGTATATCGGGGCAAGGGCTTGTCATGGCAGCACTTTTTCAACCCGTACCAGCAGATTTTCCCATGCGGCGATGCCGAATTAAGGATTCATACAAACCTCCACCAACTGTCACATCAGTGTCATCCGGCGACGGCATAGTGTGCCCTGTCCAAGCAACAGGTGTTTTGTGATGAAGGTGTTCAAGAACTTGTCTCCCCGCCAGATTGCCCGCCACATCAAGAGCTTCCATCACGGCAGCTTCATGGTGGAGGCGCTGGGGCGGTTCGAATTCAGCGGCGGAGAGATCAATCTGGAGAGCCTGACCTGCCGTCAGACCCTGAGTCTGGCCCGGCAGATCAATCTGGAGGTTCGCGGCCTGCGTCACGTCAACCTGCTGTTGGGGTAACTTCCATAGTCCTTTCTGTTTGTAGTCTGCTTCCATACACGTCTTTGCCCGCCGCTCACCGAGCGTGCGGGCCATTTTTTATCGGACATTATCACGCCGGGTCTGTACTCAATGCTGCAGGATCTGGGAGAGGAACAGCTTGGTGCGCTCCGACTGGGGATGGTCGAAGAACTGATCCGGCACGTTCTCCTCAATGATCTGGCCGCGGTCCATGAAGATCACCCGATCCGCCACCTGCTTGGCAAACCCCATCTCGTGGGTGACGCAGAGCATTGTCATGCCCTCATGGGCCAGCTCCACCATCACATCCAGCACCTCGCGCACCATTTCGGGATCCAGCGCCGAGGTCGGCTCGTCAAACAGCATGACCTGAGGGTTCATGCAGAGGCTGCGGGCTATGGCCACCCGCTGCTGCTGGCCGCCGGAGAGCTGACCCGGGTACTTGAGGGCCTGCTCCGGGATCCTGACCCGGCGCAGGAAGGTCATGGCGATCTCCTCGGCTTCCCTGCGTGGCAGCTGTTTGACCCAGATGGGCGCCAGGCAACAGTTCTCCAGCACAGTCAGGTGGGGGAAGAGGTTGAAGTGCTGGAACACCATGCCCACCTCTTTGCGCACCATCTCTATGTTCTTGAGATCCGAGGTGAGCGCCGTGCCCTTGACCAGGATGTCACCGCTCTGGTGCTCCTCCAGCCGGTTGATACAGCGGATCATGGTGGACTTGCCCGAACCGGAAGGGCCGCAGATGACTATCTTCTCCCCCTTGCCGACCTGCAGGTTGATGTTACGCAGCACGTGAAAATCGCCGTACCATTTGTTGACGTCCTTGAGGGCAACCACAGGATCCATTGTCATTTTGAAGTCACTCCCGCTATGGGTGGTTGTTCCATCTGCAGCATAGGCAAGGCGTCATGCTGCGGGTGATTGGCGTCCTTGAGTGCCGCCAGGGTATCCGTTGTCATCTTGAAACCACTCCTAATGCTTGTGACCCGTGTTGAGCTTGTGCTCCAGATAGATGGAGTAACGGGACATGCCGAAACAGAACATCCAGAAGATCATGGCAATAAACACATAAGCCTCGGTGGAAAAGCCCAGCCAGGCCGGATCCGCCAGCGCCACCTTGGAGATGGCGAGCAGATCGAACAGGCCTATGATCAGCACCAGACTGGTGTCCTTGAACAAGGAGATAAAGGTATTCACCAGGGAGGGAATGGTGATCTTGAGGGCCTGCGGCATGATGATGAGGCCCATCACCTTCCAGTAGGAGAGTCCCAGCGCCTCACCCGCCTCGTACTGCCCCTTGGGGATCGCCTGCAGCCCCCCTCGCACCACCTCCGCCACATAGGCGGCCTGGAATAATATGATGCCGATGAGCGCCCTCAGCAGCTTGTCCAGCTCCACCTCGCTGGTCATGAACAGCGGCAGCATGACGGACGCCATGAAGAGCACGGTAATGAGCGGCACGGCGCGCCAGAACTCGATATAGACGGTGGAGAGGCTGGCGATGACCGGCATGTGGGAGCGACGCCCCAGCGCCAGCAGGATGCCGAATGGCAGGGCGACCGCTATGCCCACCACCGCCAGCACCAGGGTCAGCATCAAGCCGCCCCAGCGGTTGGTTTCCACCACCTCGAGACCGGCCCCGCCGTGGATCAGCAGGAAGGCGATGACGGGAAACACCAGCAGGGTAAAAAGCGCCAACCAGCCCTTGCGCGGGGTACGCGGCCAGATCAGCAAGGCCAGCAGTACGGCCAGCCCGACGAAGGCCAGGTTGATGCGCCAGTACTGATCCCCGGGGTAGAAACCGTAAAGATACTGCCCCAGCCGGCTCTCGATGAAGATCCAGCAGGCACCGCCCTGCACGCAGTCGGCACGGCTGCTCCCCTGCCAGCTGGCCGAGAACAGCGCCCAATCCAACGCCGACCAGAGAGCCGGCAGCAACAGATAGGCCAGCACCAGGGTCAGCAGGCCGTTCCACCAGTTGGGGAACAGGTTCTGCCTGAGCCAGGCGAGGACGCCCCGGCGGCGGTTGGGCGGCGGCAGCGCTTCTTGCAACTCGTTCACGAACATGGCGACTCCCTAGCGCTCGACCAGCGTCATTCTGCGGTTGTAGATGTTCATCAGGACTGACGTCGAGATGCTGATGATGAGATAGACGCCCATGGTCATGGCGATCACCTCGATGGCCTGCCCTGTCTGGTTGAGGGTGGTGCCCATAAACACAGAGACCAGATCCGGATAGCCGATGGCGGTGGCCAGCGAGGAGTTCTTGGTGAGGTTCAGGTACTGACTGGTCAGCGGCGGAATGATGACCCGCATCGCCTGTGGAATGACCACCAGCCGCAGGGTCTTGCTGGCTGATAACCCCAGCGCGGACGCAGCCTCCGTCTGGCCCTTGCTGATGGCCAGAATGCCGGAGCGCACTATCTCGGCGATGAAGGCCGCCGTGTAGATGATCAGCGCCAGCAGCAGGGCCGCCAGTTCCGGCAGCACTGTCAATCCGCCCCGGAAGTTGAACCCCTGCAGGACCGGTATGCTCCAGGAGAGCGGACTCCCCGCCAGCAGGAAGGTAATGCAGGGCAGCAGGATCACCAGCCCTGCCGAGCAGCGCCAGACCGGGAATATCTTGCCGATCAACTCCTGGCGCCGACGCGACCAGCGCCGCAGACCCCAGCTCAGCAACAAGGCCAGCAGCAGGGCCCACAACACATAGCCGAAGCCGTCCTCGAACAGGGGCCTGGGGAGATAAAGACCGCGCACATTGAGGAAGGCAAGCTCACCCAGCTCCACACTCTGGCGCGGCGATGGCAGGGTGCGCAGCACAGAGAAGTACCAGAAGAAGATCTGCAGCAGCAGCGGAATATTGCGAAAGGTTTCGATATAGACGGTGGCAATCTTGGCCACCAGCCAGTTACTCGACAGGCGAGCAATCCCGAGCACGAAGCCGAGCAGGGTGGCAAACAGAATGCCGAGCATCGACACCAGCAGGGTATTGAGCAGACCGACCACGAAGGTGCGGCCGAAGGTATAGGTTTCGTCGTAGGGGATCAGGCTCTGCAGTATGCCGAACCCGGCCGTGTTGCCCAGAAAATCGAAGCCTGTGGTGATGCCACGGGTCGCCAGATTGGTCAGGGCATTGTTGATGATGTAGAACAGGAACGCCATAACGGCCGCTATGGTCAGGCACTGGAAGATCAGCGCCCGCACCTTGGCGTCATACCACCAGCGGCCCTGTTCCTTCCTGTGGTTTGATGCGTGCAGCGCCATGAGGATGACTCCGACAAAGCCAGGGCAAGGGGAAAATGGGGGGCCAGGCCCCCCGGGCGATCATCGACTCAGCGAATAGGGGGGGCGTACATCAAGCCGCCCTTGTTCCAGAGTGCGTTGATGCCGCGATCTATCTTGAGGGGCGAACCGCTCCCCACGTTGCGATCGAACGACTCGCCATAGTTGCCGACCTGCTTGACTATGTTGTAGGCCCACTTGTCATCCAGCCCCAGCACACTGCCCTTGGGCTCTTCCAGCCCCAGCAGACGGCGTATGTCCGGATTGGTGGATTTGAGCATCTCGTCCACATTGGCGCTGGTCACGCCAGCTTCCTCGGCATTGAGCATGGCGTAGAGACTCCAGCGCACCACCTTGAACCACTGATCATCCCCCTGCCGCACCGCCGGGCCCAGCGGCTCCTTGGAGATGACTTCAGGCAGCACCACGGCCTCATCCGGTTTGGTCAGCTTGATCTTGAGAGAGTAGAGCTGGGACTGATCCGAGGTCAGCACGTCGCAGCGACCCGCTTCGAACCCCTTGACGGTCTGATCCGAGGTATCGAACACCACAGGGGTATATTTCATGCCGCCGTTGGCACGGAAATAGTCCGCCAGATTGAGCTCGGTCGTGGTACCTGACTGGATGCAGACCGCGGCACCATCCAGCTCCTTGGCGCTCTTGACCCCGAGGGACTTGTTGACCAGGAAGCCCTGGCCGTCGTAGTAGTTCACCCCGGCGAAGGTCAGGCCAAGCGAACCGTCCCGGGTCAAAGTCCAGGTGGTGTTGCGCGACAGCAGATCCACTTCCCCCGATTGCAAGGCGGTGAAGCGCTCCTTGGCGGTGAGAGAGACATATTTGACCTTGCCGGCATCCCCCAGCACGGCGGCAGCCACGGCGCGGCAGACGTCCACGTCCAGACCCGTCCAGGTGCCCTTGGCATCCGGGTTGGAGAAACCGGGCAGCCCATCGCCGACCCCGCACTGCACGAACCCCTTCTTCTTGACCGCATCCAGGGTGCCGTCTGCCCAGGCATTCGCTGCCGCCAGCGACAGCACTATCACCATACCCGCCTTGTGTATCTGCTTCATGTCACTCTTCCCTGTGGTTTGATTCAAATTGGCACCCAAACCCTGCAAGATGCCACAGCTTTTCCTGCTTTTTCGCAGCTTATCCAGCCAGCCAAAAACCTGTCAATCGGTGCAACCAAGCCCGTTTCTGGTGCAGCAGCACAAAATGTTTGAATGGGTCGATATACACCTTATGAATAAAAAATAGACCCTTATCGACAAAATAGCATACTGAAATGACCCGCCCATACCGGGTGGATTATTTTTTAGGCAAAATGGGCCTGCACAAGCATGGGGCAGCGTATAGGTTGTTAACTATTTCATTAATATCGGGTTTTGATCGGGCTGCCCGCTCCTGGACAGCCCGATCCTGGCGCTGGCATCACGGCCAGACCCCCTTCATCGAAGCGCCCCTGACCGGTCGAACAAGGGGTGAAAACCTGAGGGGACAAGCGGATTCATTCGCCGCGCGGGCCATTCTCGATGTCGGTGACTATGCCGTTGCGCACCGTGACGAAGCGCATGAACTCGTTCTTGCCGAAGTTGTAGGTCCAGCGCTCGCCATATTTGACCTGCACCAGATTGCCAAACTGGTTCTCCTCGTTGCGGCTGAGCTCCTCGCGCAACATGGGCTCACCACACTTGAGCAGCATCTCGGCGGTACTGTCCCCTTCGGTGATGAGGGCATTCTTGCAACGCATCGCATCGGCGCTGGCCGGTATGCTCAGTAACAGCAGGGCCAGGACGGCCCCCAGATTCAGATGTCGCTTCATTGGCTATTCCATTTAAACAGGGCACTGCCCAGGGTGAGACAACAGAGGGTAAACAACAGGATCCAGCCCAGCGGCGCGGCCACCTCGGCCCAGCCGGCTCCCTCCAGCATGACGGCGCGGGCCGCCGTGATGATCTGGCTGAGTGGCAGCCAGGCCGCCAGCTGTTGCAGCCAGACCGGCGCCCCTTCCAGCGAGAACCAGACCCCGGAGAGGAACATCATGGGCATGCTGATGACGTTGAGCAGGCCGCTCGCCAGCTCCTCGTTCTGGATGCGGGCGGCGATGAGCAAGCCCAGCGACGCCATGGCCGCCCCGCCCGCCAGGGCGATCAGCAGCAGCAACCAGCCGGAGCCGAGCAGGGGCACGCCAAGCAGCCAGTACGCTACCAGAAACACCAGCAGGCTCACCACCAGGGTGATCACAATACGCGACAGCAACTGGGCGCAGAGAAACTCGGCGGCAGAGAGCGGCGTGGCCCTCAGCCGCTTGAGCACACCGTTCTTGCGATAGCGGACTATGACGAAGCCGACGCCGAACAGGCCGGAAAACATCAGGTTCATGCCGATCACCCCGGGCAGCAGCCAGTCCCCGTAGCGGATCGCCTGCCCGCTCAGGGTCTCCTTCACCAGCGGCCGGGAGATCGCCTGGCGCAACAGGTATTCGGCCATGGCGCCCTGACCGGCGTCCGGGTTGACCCAGTAACGGTCCGATCCGGGCGAGAGCAGCAGATCCAGCTGATGATGGCGTACCTTGAGCTGACCCTTGCGCTCGTCGTCATAGGGGATGAGCTTGAGCAGCGGAATGGCCTTCAGGGGGGCGTAGGTCACGGGCAGTTCACCTACCACGCCCATCTGCACCAGCGGCTTGGGCGGGCCGGAGAAGATGAGGGAGAAACCTACCACCAGCAGCAGCGGGAAGGCCAGGTTCCACACCAGGGCCGCCCTGTCGCGCACAAACTCCAGGTTGCGGGCATAAAAGAGCGCACCGATCCGCTTGCTGGCCCCCTTCATGTTCCGCTCCTCGGCCACCGCAAGGCACGCGGATAGCAGCGCGCCGCGACACGGCACGTCATGACTGCGTTCATGCGCCACTCCTCAGGCTATGGCCGGTCAGGTGCAAGAAGAGATCTTCCAGGTTGGGGGATCGCACCTGCATGCCGGTCAGCGGCACCCCCAGGTTCAGCAGTTGCGGCAACAGGAGCGCCACATCTGGGCACGTCAGCTCAACCTGATCACCGTGAGGCAAGAGCGGATAGCCCAGGCTGGCGAGGACCGGATGATCCGGCAGACGCACCAGCACCCCATCGAAGTGGCGGGCCAGCAGGGCGGCCGGGGTATCCAGACTGAGCAGATGGCCGTGATCGACGATGGCGATGCGATCGCACAGTTGCTGCGCCTCGTCCATGTAATGGGTGGTGAGCACCACCGTCTTGCCCTGGGCCTTGATCGCCTCGATGCGCTGCCAGAAGTGGTGGCGCGCCTGGGGATCCAGCCCAGTGGTAGGCTCATCCAGAAACAGCAGCTCGGGGTCGCCGAGCAGGGCCAGCGCCAGCAGCAGGCGCTGACGCTGGCCGCCGGAGAGCTTGCGGCTGTCTCTGTCGATGAACTCGCCAAGGGCGCACAGTTCGATGAGCTGCGCCTGAGGCAAGGGATTGGGATAGAGGCTGGCAAACAGGCGCAGGGTATCGCGCACCGTCAGAAAATCCTGCAGCGCCGTGTGCTGAAACTGGATGCCGATGCGGGAGCGGTAATCGGGGCCGCGGGGGGCGCCGTGAAACAGGATCTGGCCGCGGTCCGGGGTCAGGATCCCCTCCAGCAGCTCTATGGTAGTGGTCTTGCCTGCTCCGTTCGGGCCGAGCAGGCCGAAACAGCAACCGGCGGGAATGGCGAAGCTGAGCCCGTCCACCGCCTTGACGCCGGGAAAGTGCTTGATAAGGTCAATGACTTCTATGATGGCAGCCATGCGTGTTTTCCAGAGTGACCGGGAACGCCAAGCCCTGACTATATCCAAATCCCCCGCAAAGGCACATTGTCTATCGACGAGGGCCCGCCAGACGGGGGCGCCTCAAACAGAAACGGCGACCCTGAGGTCGCCGTTTGCATCAAGCCAGCCGGATCACAGAATGTCCAGCAGCTCCACTTCGAATACCAGCGCTGAGTAGGGCGGGATGGAACCGGCACCACGGGCACCATAGGCCAGATCCTGCGGAATGTAGAGCTTCCACTTGGAACCAACCGGCATCAGCTGCAGCGCTTCAACCCAACCGGCGATGACGCCAGTCACCGGGAATTCGGCCGGCTCGCCACGGGCGACCGAGCTGTCGAACACACCACCGTGGGTGAAGGTACCGTGGTAGTGTACGCGCACGGACTGACCGGCCACCGGCACGGCGCCATTGCCTTCTACCATGACTTCGTATTGCAGACCGGAATCGGTCACCTTGACGTCGGCGCGCTTGGCGTTGTCGGCCAGGAAGGTTTCGCCATCGGCGGCGGCAGCCTTGGCAACGGCTTCCTGCTCTTCCTGCATGCGAGCTGTGATCACCTGGAAGGCATCATTGATATCGTCACGGCTGACCGCGAACTCCAGACCATTCAGGGCATCTGCCAGACCTTGTTGCAGGGCCGGGATATCCAGACCGGCGAAGGCTTGCTGCGCCAGCTGATCACCCATGTTGCGGCCGATGCCATAGCTGGCCTTCTGTTCGATAGAGTCGTATTGGGACATTGAGATGTTGCTCCAGATCCAAGTAATAAAGAGGCGGGATGATATCAGACTTTTTGGCGAGGTGCTGCCGGCGGCGACCCTGATTTCCCCGCCCGTGGGAGGAACTTCACACAAGAAGAGCAGGATCGCCGCCCATCGGCGGCGATCCTGTCAGGCACAATGGCGCGCTGAACCTCTGGACTCAAACCTCACTTGCTGTGGCATCAGCGCGATCCAGCAGGGCCCGCACCGCCGCCACCTTGGCACCGTCGGTGATATTGACCCTGCCATCGTCCGAGGTGCCCATGTTGACCCCGTATGGAGAAACACCATGCCGCCGCGCGGCCCGTATCAGACCTTGTCCAGCAAAGCCCGTACCGCCGCTACCTTGGCGCCGTCGGTGATATTGACCCGGCCATCGTCCGAGGTGCCCATGTTGACGCCATGGGGCACCATGCCGCCACGCCAGCCCATGCCGGACATGTGCACCTCGCTCACACCGGTGAACTCCAGTATGGTGCGCACGTTGTCGGCATTGACCCCGGCACCCGGCATCAGGCTGGCACGACCCGCCAGGGCCTGCTGCATGGCCTGCAGTGTCTCCAGCCCCGCCAGCGCGGTCGGCGCATGACCCGAGCTCAGGATGCGCTCGCAGCCGGCCGCGACTATGGTCTCCAGATCCAGCCGCCAGTCGGAAGAGAGGTCGATGGCGCGATGGAAGGTGACGCCGAGCGGCCCGGCCGCGTCCACCAGCTGGCGCAGCGGATCGGCGGGCACCCGCCCCTCTTGATCCAGCAGGCCGATCACCACCCCCTGCAACCCGGCGGCACGGGCGGCGGCGATATCCAGCAGCATCAGTTCAAACTCGGCGGCGCTGAAGCAAAAATCCCCGGCGCGGGGGCGGATCATGGCGTAGACGGGGACGCTGGCGTGGCGCGCGGCCAGCTGCATGAAGCCATAAGAGGGGGTCAGGCCACCCAGCCCCAGCGCAGAGCAGAGCTCGATGCGATCCGCGCCGGCTTGCTGGGCGGTGAACAGGGATTCCAGGTTGTCGATACAAATTTCAAGACGGGTCATGATGACTCCTTTATTGGAGAGATCAGACAGCACATCTGATCTCATAAATTGAGCAAGGCCGCGCCGCGCACCCCGCCGGCGCCACCGAAGCGGGCCTGGCGGATCTCGGGCAGGGCGACACCGGGCAGCAGATGGCCGGGCAACCGCAGCGGCAGCTGTTGGTACAGGGCAGGCAGGCCACTCAAGCCGCCTCCCAGCACCACCACCTCGGGATCAACCACGGAGATGGCGGTCGCGAGCCCCGCGGCCATGATCTCGAGCCAGCAGTCGACCGTGGCCACCGCATGGGGCTCATGGGCCTCGAAGCGCCCCACTATCTGGTGACCGCTGGCACGCTGGCCATGAAAATGGTGATAGAGCCGCTCCAGCCCTGTGCCGGATGCATAGGTTTCAAAACAGACCAGGCGACCACAGCCACAACGAGGACGAGGCAGGTCGGGATACTTCATCAGCATGGTGGCCGGCAGCGGATAGTGACCTATCTCCCCCGCCAGCCAGTTGCGGCCCTGGATCAGCTTGCCCGCCAGATAGACGGCGCCGCCGATGCCGGTGCCTATGGTGACCCCCAGCGCGCTGTCGGCCCCGGCCGCCGCGCCCTGGTGCACTTCCGACCAGAGGAAGCAGTTGGCATCGTTGTCCACCTTGACCGGGCGACCCAGCAGTTCGGCCAGATCGGCGCCCAGATGGCGGCCATTGATGGAGGGCAGGTTCGCCGCCACTATGCTGTGATCGTGCCGATTGAGGATGCCGGGGAAGCCGATGCCCACAGCGCCTCTCGCGCCGAAGCGGGCGTCCGCCTGCTCGACCCGATCACGGATGAGCTGCTGCAGCCCCTCGTAATCGTTGCCGGGCGTGCTCATGCGCTCCTCATGGCAGAGGTTCAAGGCGCCGTCATACACGGCGAACGCTATCTTGGTGCCACCAATATCAAAGCCGTAATACATGCCCACACTCCCTTGTCGGTGAGTCACCTCACCTCAGCCTGTCCAGAGCAGCACATTGTATTAATTCGCAAAAAAAATAAAGTGACCGGGGGTGAAAAATGGGAGAGAGATCAAAGCAAACGGAACATTTGCCGTTGCAGGCAAGCCTGGCCAAGGCTCATCAGGGTGCGCTCCTGGCCGTCGAAGACGAAGCCGCGCCTCAGGTAAAACCCCTCGCCGATCCGGTTGCCATCGAGCAGCCACAATCTGACGCTGTCGCAGCCGGCGCGACGCATCTGCATGGCCACCGCCTGCCACAGCCGCTTGCCATGGCCCTGGCGCCAGTGATCGGGATGCAGGTAAAAGGCGCGGATCAGGGCGTTCGGCTCTGTGCCATCCAGCACGAGCTGCCAGTAGAGCAGGCCTATGACCACCTCGTCCTGGCACAGCAGCATGGGCCTGGGGCCGGATTCGGCGAGCCGGCTCTGCCAGATCTGCAGGTGCTCGGTCACCGAAAGCTGGGCCAGCATGTCGGCACCGAGCACCTCGCCATAGGCCGCGAGCCAGCTGGCCCGCTGCATCACCGTCATGGCAGGCGCATCATCGGGCCGCGCCATGCGCAGGCTTACGCCTTGCATTGGGGTACCAGACCGGAGGCGCGGGCCTGTTCGTAGAGCGGCATAGCTTCAGCCTGCTGGGCCTGCAGCTCGGCGATCCGGGTCTCGTTGCTGGGGTGGGTGGAGAGCAGTTGCGGCGGCGCCTTGCCACCGGCGGCCGCGCTCATGTTCTGCCACAGGGGAACGGCCTCGGCGGGATTGAAGCCGGCGCGGGCCATCAGATCCAGACCGAGGCGGTCCGCCTCGCTCTCCTGCTCGCGGCCATAGGGCAGCATGACCCCCACCTCGACCCCGAGCCCCAGCGCCGCCATGGTGGCGCCGCGATACTCGCTGCTGCCCATGGCGATGTCGGCCGCCGCCAGACCGAGACCGGTCAGCTGGCTGCGGGAGAGTCGTTCGTTGGAGTGCTGGGCCAGCACGTGGGTCAACTCGTGGCCTATGACGGTGGCGAGCTGATCCTGATTCTTGGCAACCTTGAGCAGGCCGCTGTAGACCCCGATCTTGCCGCCGGGCAGGGCGAAGGCGTTGACCTGCTTGGAGTCAAACACCACCACCTCCCAGCTGGTGATGCCGTACTGGCTCGGCACCTGGGCTGTCACCGCCTTGGCGACACAGGAGACATAGGCATTGATCCTGGCATCCTTGCTCACCTTCTCCTGCTTCTTCATCTGCTCGAAGGAGTCGGCCCCCAGCTGGCTCATCTGCTGGGGCGAGAACAGCAGCATCTGGCTGCGGCCGGTAGGAGACTGGGCACAGCTGGCCAGCAGGGTGGAACAGAGTGCCGCCAGGCCGAGCTTGAACAGGGGAGATGTCATGGAGGTGTCCTTCACCATAAAGATGCCCTATTTTCGGAAATGCGGGCGTCCGGCGCAAGTCGACAGATCACGCTGTTCGGCGAAAGCGGTCACATGTCGTCATTGTAGATCCACTCAAAAAGAAAACGGGCCCCGCGGGGCCCGTGTTGCAGAGGAAACCGGCTTACATTATGCCCAGTTTCTTCAGGTCGGCTTCGACCACCTTGGCCGGTACAGGTACGTAGCCATCTTTGGCCACTATGTTCTGGCCCGCCTTGGAGAGCACCATCTTCAGGAACTCTTGCTCCATCGGGGAGAGCGGCTTGTTCGGGTGCTTGTTCACGTAAACGTACAGGAAGCGCGACAGCGGGTACTTGCCGGTAATGGCGTTGTCGGCGCTCGCTTCGATGAAGGTCTTGCCATCCTTGGAGAGCGGTACGGCGCGCACACCCGAGGTGACATAACCGATGCCCGAGTAGCCGATACCGTTCAGGGAAGAGGAGACGGACTGCACCACTGAGGCAGAACCCGGCTGCTCGTTCACGCCACTCTTGAAGTCACCGTTGCACAGGGCGTGTTCCTTGAAGTAACCGTAGGTACCGGACACAGAGTTGCGACCGAACAGCTGCAGATCCTTGGAGGACCAGTTGCCATCCAGACCCAGATCGGCCCACTTGGTGGCGGCCTTGGCTTCGCCGCACTTGAGGGTGCTGGAGAAGATGGCATCCAGTTGCGGCATGGTCAGCCCCTTGATGGGGTTGTCCTTGTTGACGAACACGGCCAGGGCATCGACCGCGACGCGGATGGCGGTAGGCTTGTAGCCGTAGCGCTTCTCGAACGCCTCTTCCTCGCCGGACTTCATGGCGCGGCTCATGGGGCCGAACTGGGCGACACCTTCGGTCAGTGCTGTCGGGGCGGTAGAGGAGCCGGCAGCCTGGATCTGCACGTTGACGTTGGGGTACATGCGCTTAAATTCTTCGGCCCACAGGGTCATCATGTTGGCCAGGGTGTCCGAGCCGACAGAGGACAGGTTGCCCGAGATGCCGCTGGTCGGAGTGTAATCCGGCAGGTTTTTATCCACACCGGCAGCCAGGGTGCTGACGGAAAACAGGGTAGCTGCGGTGAATCCGATTACACCAGCCAGTTTGTTGAGTTTCATCCAATCTCTCCAAGGTTGCAGAACGCAGTCCATCAAAACACGGGTTAACTTGGCGCACCGTCGGTCACGCCGAGCGATTCGCTGAGTGTCATTTCATGCCCTCTTCCCCCAGTCCAGCGGTGGCAGAAGGCAATCGTCAATCTGAGGCCGAAAGTGGTAGCATCCCGAGCACAGCGATCGGCTGGTCGCGTTTCGTACTCTGCCTGCGCCAAGTCGGCGACAGGTCCGTTCTCAAGACGGCGCCAGTATCTGACCTGGCAGTGACAAATTTATGGATTTAATGTGACACTTTAATGACATGGCGAGGCTTGTGAGCAAATGAAAAGAGGGCCGCTGTCGCCGCCCTCTCTGCACTGCTAACCCATTGCCGAAAAAGACTATTTCAACACCACCATGCGGGCCGGAATGAGGAAGCTGAAACGGCTGCCGAGGCCGACCCGGCTCTCGATATCGAGCTGGGCATCGTGATGACTCAAGGCGTGCTTGACGATGGCGAGCCCCAGCCCGGAGCCACCCGTGTGGCGCGAGCGGGCCCGGTCCACCCGATAGAAGCGCTCGGTGAGCCGCGCCAGATGCTCGGGCGGGATCCCCTCCCCCTCGTCCTGCACCACAAACAGCGCCATGGCCCCCTGCTTGCGCCACTCCACGCTGATCTTGCGCTCCGCCGGGGTGTAGTGAATGGCGTTGTAGACCAGGTTGGAGACGGCGCTGCGCAGCTGATCCTGATCCCCGCGCACGAACAGATTGGGCTGCACGCTGAACTCGATCTGGTGCGCCCGCTCCCCCGACAGCGCCCGCGCCTCCTGCTCCAGCAGCCCCAGCATGGCGGGCATGTCCACCAGGTGGGAGAGATCCACCGAGGGAGCCGCCTCGATCCGCGACAGGGTGAGCAGCTGATTGACCAGATTGTCCATGCGGATGGTCTGCTCCATCATCACCCTGTGCGCCTTGGCCCACAGGGCGGGGGGGGGCGGCTCTTCGGTCATCTCCAGATAGCCCTTGAGCACTGTGAGCGGCGTGCGCAGTTCGTGGGAAACGTTGGAGACGAAGTGCTTGCGGGTCTTCTCCAGGCTGCGCAGCCGGGTGACGTCCCGCACCACCAGCATGGCCTGATCCTCGGCGTAGGGCATGATGCGAAACTCGAGAAACTTCTCCTCGTTGATGGGCGAGGTCATCTCGAACGGTTCGTCATACTGCCCCTTGTTCAGATAGGCCCCGAAGGCGGGATTGCGAATGAGGTTGCCTATGTGCTGACCGGCGTCTTCCGGCCAGCGAAAACCGAGCAGCTGCTCCGCCAGCCGGTTGCACCAGAGGATGCTGCCGTCGGTGCGAAACACCACGGCGGCATCGGGCAGGGCTTCGGCCCCTTCCCGAAAGCGGCGGATGAGGCCCGCCAGCTCGCGGCGCCGGGCACGGTGGCGCTGCTGCAACTTGTAGATGCCGTTGAAGATGTACTCCCAGCTGCCGCTGCCGTTGGGGGGCACCAGGCTGCGATCGTGCCACAGCCAGTCCGACAGCCGCTTCTGGAAGCGATAGTGCCAGCCCAGATGCAGCACGGTCGCCACCAACAGGCAAAGAGTGAGGGTATTCGTCAACCAGCCGACCAAGACGAAGGGCGTATAAAAAAATGCCATCCGCCACAACTGTCGCCGCCAGGCGTAAGGTTGCAACATAACGTCCTCTACAGACGGGTTGAGAAGCGATAGCCTGCGCCGCGCACCGTCTGAATCAATCGATCGTGACCCGTCTCTTCAATGGCCTTGCGCAAGCGACGAATATGCACATCCACGGTTCTGTCCTCGACGTACACATTGGTACCCCAGACATTGTTGAGCAGTTGCTCGCGGCTGTAGACCCGCTCGGGGTGGGTCATGAAGAAGTGCAGCAGCTTGAACTCGGTCGGCCCCATGTCCAGCGCCTTGTCTTCGGCGCTGACTCTGTGGGAAACCGGATCCAGCTTGAGCCCCTGCACCTCGATCACCTCGTCCACCGAGGTGGGGGAGACGCGGCGCATCACGGCGTGCAGGCGGGCAGTCAGCTCCTTGGGGGAGAAAGGCTTGGTGATGTAGTCATCGGCACCCGCCTCCAGACCACGCACCTTGTCCTCCTCCTCACCGCGGGCGGTCAGCATCACCACCGGGATCTGGCGGGTCACCTCATCCTGCTTGAGTTGCTTGATGAACTGGATACCACTGCCGCCGGGCATCATCCAGTCCAGCACGATGAGTTCGGGGTAAGGCTCGCGCACCTTCGCCAGTCCATCGGCGTAATCTTCAGCTTCAACCGTCTCATATCCCTTTTGCTCGAGCACGAAGCAGAGCATTTCGCGGATCGGTGCTTCGTCCTCGACCACCAGAATTCGCTTAGCCATATCCCTTCTCTCTCCTGTGTGAAGATGGGTGCGCCAATTATTAGAACTTTCTGTGACACTTTTATGACTTTATGACAGGCGGGATGATAAACGTTTTCAGATTCAGTTGGCAGCAGCGAGTTGCAGCAGGTCCCAGCGGTTGCCACTGATGTCCTCGAACACCACCACCATGCCGTATGGCTCGCTACGTGGCTGTTCACAAAAATGAACACCGTACGCCTGCATGCGCTGGTAATCCCCCCAGAAGTCGTCGGTTTCGAGGAACAAAAAGACCCGGCCGCCCCCCTGCTGACCGATGGCGGCCTGCTGCTCCGGCGTGGCGGCACGGGCCAGCAAGAGCGCTGAACCTGGCGCGCCGGCAGGCGCCACCCGCACCCAGCGCTTGCCCGGTTTGCCCGGCTCGTCGAGGGGCGTGTCTTCCAGCAGCGCAAAACCCAGCCCCTGGGTGAAGAAGGTGATGGCCTCGTCATAGTCGGCCACCAGCAGGGCCAAGGCGCCTATGTGTTGTGACATGGAAATACTCCTCAACAGATGGATGAAGGGGGCTCACACCCCGGCTGGCGCGCATCATAGCGGCTTGGAGTCTTGGGCTCCAGCAGCAATGCCCCGCTCGAAGGAGCAGCCCTTCCCCTGCCACCAGACCTGCGTTCTATTCCACCTCCTATTCCACCTCGACCCTGTTGCGACCCCGTTTTTTGGCCTGATAGAGCGCCTCGTCGGCCCGCTTGAGAACCTGCTCCAGGGGATCCCCGCGCCGCTCCGCCACCCCGAACGAGGCCGTGATGGACAGCGCCAGGGGCCAGTGCGGATAAGCCACCAGGGCGGCTCGCAGCCGCTCCGCCAGCGCCTTGGCACGGGCCTGTTCGTAGTGCAGGCAGACCAGCACGAACTCCTCCCCGCCCCAGCGCACCAGCCGGCACAAGCTATCGCAGTGGCGCAGGACTTCGCTCACCATGTGCTTGAGCACCTCGTCCCCAACCGGGTGACCATGGCCATCGTTGACAAGCTTGAAGTGATCTATGTCGATGTAGATGAAAGAGAGGGGCATATCGCCGAGCTCGGCCAGCAGCTTGTTGCCACCGAACCGGTTGAGGGCGCCGGTCAGGGGATCGTACCTGGCCTCCTCCTCGGTGCGCCGGGTCTGCTCGCAGAGGCTCTGGCTGCGCGCCTCCGCCACCTGTCTGGCCTCACGGGCCTTGCGCAATCGATCCCGCATCAGCAGGTGCTGCACCATGAACAGCAGCAGGCCGTAAACCAGCCAGCTCAGCAGCAGGGGACGATAGAAGGCTCCCGGTTGCACCCAGCGACCATAGAACTCCATCCGCTCCAGCACCAGCCGGTAGTGGCCTGGCTGCATGCCGATGCCGGAGGCGATTTCCACTGCGTAGACATGGCGCAGGTCCTCCCCTTGCTGGGCCAGCGGAATACGGTACTGCTGGATCCACCAAGTGGCTGGCGTGAAGACCCGCAGCGGCACATCCTGCACCCGGCCGTAATCATCGGGGCGAAAGATCACCTCGTTGAACTTGTGGGAGGTGGCATCACCCGCCCGGGAGTAAATCGGGTGGTAGTTGCGCAGATAGAGGCGCCAGAACTGGGGCTCTGGCCCCTCGACCTGCAGCTGGATGCGCGCCCCCTCGAAGCGGGAGAGATCGATGCCCTGCTCCGGCAGACTCAGCGTCAGGATCAGTTCACAGAAGGGGTACTCATAGCCTTCGCGCAACTGGCAGTCGATGGCTGGCTTGTCCGTCGGCAAAGGATAACCGCTTTGCTGGCCGGCGGCCGACAGCAAGGTAGTGACAGAAGCGCCACCATGGATCCTGTCATCCTGTACCGCCACCGACAGGCGGGCATTGGCCAGCATGTCGAGCCGCCGATCCGGCCCGAATTCAAACAGCAGGATCGCCAGCAAGCTCAACCCCAACAACACCCAGAACAACACATTGGCCAGACGAGAATAGGAAAAGGTCATATAGGCTCCACCCGACTAGGGGCTCTGACTCTATATCAGGGGATCCGGCACGCCAGGATCCCTGGTTATTACACGCGCCGACACGGGCGCCATAGGGTATTTTCTCAGCCGGATACCGGCGGACAGGGCCGGACTCGCCCCGGGATCAGGCGCACCACCCGGGTGCGGCCGTCCTGCGTCAACCGGGAGGTGCCAGGTTGGCGCCCCGGAAAGCCACGCACTTGCCCATCAGATTGTGAATCTCAGGATAGAACACTCCATGCCATGAAAAATAAAGAGAAATCAATAAAAAGGACCCTGATGGCTCATCTTGCCCAAGGGGAATGGCGGGCAACAAAGCCCTCAGGGTCCTTCACGCAGCGCCCGGTAGAGGGTGGTGCGACTGATGCCGAGCTGGCGCGCCGCCTCGCTCACATTGCCCCCGCACGCCGCCAAGGTCTGCTGCACCCGCAGCAGGTTCTGCTGGCGCAAGGTGTGGGTACTCGCCTGCGACGACGAGGGCGCTGCCGATGCGGCGGGCAGATGCAGGTGAGCGGGCTCAATCCAGCCCAGCCCTTCCGCCAGCACGCAGGCCACCTCCAGCGCCTGCTTGAGCTGGCGCACGTTGCCGGGCAAGGGATGGGCCAGCAGTTGCAGCTCCGCCTCCGGCGTCAATTGCAGGGCCGGGTCCATCTCCGAGAGCAGACGCCGGATCAGCCCTAGGCGATCGCCCTGTGACCATGCCCGCAGCGGTGTCAGCTGCTGGCGCCAGCCGCAGACCCGGTAATAGAGGTCCTCGCGAAACGTCCCGGCCTGCACCATGACCGCCAGATCCCGGTGGCTGGCGCTGACCAGCCAGAAATCCACCGCTTCGGGCTTGTGGCTGCCGACCGGGGTAACGCTGCGCTCCTGCAGCACCCGCAGCAGCCGGGTCTGGGCCAGCAGCGGCAGCTCGCCGATTTCATCCAGCATCAGGATGCCGCCGTGGGCGGCGCGCAGATAGCCCTGACTGCCCTGGCTGCGGGCACCGCTGAAGGCCCCGCCCACGTAGCCAAACAGCTCGGCCTCCACCAGATCGGCCGGCAGGGCGCCGCAGTTGACGCACACTAGGGGCTTGTCCTGCCGACTCGACTGGCGGTGCAGGGCGCGCACCAGGTGCTCCTTGCCGCTGCCTGTCTCCCCCTCGATGAGCAACGAGATACCCCGCTCCAGCATCTTGAGCGGTACCTGTGCCGACCCTGGTTGCTCGATTTGCCGGGACTCCGCAACCGGCTCTGGCACCAGCAGCAGGCCACGGCGTTCACGCAGCAGCTGCTTGCCATCGAAGGGGTGCTGGCCGAGCCAGAGCCGGCCGGCCCGGTTGGCGCCGAGCAGCTCGCCCCCCTCCCCCAGCAGCAGACGGGCGGACCAGAGACTCTGGGGATCGAGATCCACCAGCCAGCCCGGTTGGCGCGCCAGCAGCGCGTTTTCCAGCGTCATGGCCAGCAGCCGCACAGTGCCCAGCATGTCGCCGTCGTGGTGGGCCGCATCGGTGGAGATGTCGAGCACCCCGAGCAATTGCCCGTCGGGCCCGAGCAGGGGGCTGGCGCTGCAACTGAGGAAGCTGTGCTGGGCGAAGAAGTGCTCGGACCCCAGCACCTGCACCTCGCTCTGCTCGGCCAGCGCTGTGCCGATGGCGTTGGTGCCCTTGCTCGCCTCCCCCCAGCGGGCGCCGCTGCGCAAAAAGATGCGCTCGGCGTGGCGAGCGAAGCCGTCGTCACCGCTGGCGGCCAGTATGGCCCCCTCGCCGTCACACAGCAGCAGGCGACAGGGCCTGCCCGCCAGCAACTGGGCAAACAGCGGCAGCACGAAGCGCTGGAAGCAGGCAATCAGCGTCCTGTGCTGCTCCTGGCGGGCCGACAGCTCCCCCTGGGGCAGCAGATCCAGCTCGGCGCTCTGCTGGCGGAGCAGGCCCTGATGCAAGCAACGCTGCCAGGAGCGCTGGATCGGACTGGGGCTGAGACTGGATTGAGGTAACTCGCTCATCATGCCTCCTGTTCACAAACGGCACGCATGGGGCCGGCAAATGTGGGTAACTCGCTCATCACGCCTCCTGTTCACAAACGGCACGACTGTCACGGTCACTGTCCAGAATCAGCACAGTTTCCTCACCTTCGCCGTGGTCATTGGTTAACCAAGATACGCTGCCGCACCCCGTTTGGTAACGTTTTTGTAACCTTTTGCCCGCTGGTCAGACCCTTTGGCATGGCCCTTGCGATACCCCCTGCGTACCACCCCGGCCAGCCAGCGCGTGCAGCCGGGCAGGACCTTCACACACATAAGGATGATGAGATGATTTATACCGCTCCCGGTCAGGCAGGTGCCCTGGTCAGCTTCAAGTCCCGTTATGACAACTTCATCGGTGGCGACTGGGTGGCGCCGCGCGCCGGCCGCTATTTCGAAAACATCTCGCCGGTGGACGGCAAGGTGTTCTGCGAGGTGGCCCGATCCGATGCCGCCGACATCGAGCTGGCGCTGGATGCCGCCCACAAGGCGTTCGCCAGCTGGAGCAAGACCAGCGTCACCGAGCGCAGCAACCTGCTGCTGCGCATCGCCGATCGCATCGAGCAGAACATAGAGGTGCTCGCCATCGCCGAAACCTGGGAGAACGGCAAGGCGGTGCGCGAGACCCTGGCCGCCGACCTGCCGCTGGTGGTGGATCACTTCCGCTACTTCGCCGGCTGCATCCGCGCCCAGGAGGGCTCGGCCGCCGAGCTGGATCAGCACACCGTCAGCTACCACTTCAAGGAGCCCATCGGCGTAGTCGGCCAGATCATCCCCTGGAACTTCCCGCTGCTGATGGCGGCCTGGAAGCTGGCCCCCGTGCTGGCGGCCGGCTGTTGCAGCGTGCTCAAGCCCGCCGAGCAGACCCCGGTCACCATCATGCTGATGATGGATCTCATCAAGGACATACTGCCCCCCGGTGTGGTCAACGTGGTCAACGGCTTCGGCGCCGAGGCGGGTCAGGCGCTGGCCACCAGCGACAGGATCCAGAAGCTGGCGTTTACCGGTTCAACTGAAGTCGGCGCCCATATACTGCGCTGCGCCGCCGACAAGCTGATCCCCTCCACCGTGGAGCTGGGCGGCAAGTCCCCCAACATCTATTTTGCCGATGTGATGCAGCATGAGAGCCAGTACATCGACAAGGCGGTGGAAGGCATGCTGATGACCTTCTTCAACCAGGGCGAGGTGTGCACCTGCCCCTCCCGCGCGCTGGTACACGAGAAGATCTACGACGACTTTATGGACAGGGTGCTGGCCCGCGCCCGTACCATAGTGCAGGGCAACCCCCTCGATACCGCCACCCAGGTGGGAGCGCAGGCATCGCGCGAGCAGTTCGACAAGATACTGAGCTACATGGAGATAGGCCGTGGCGAGGGGGCCAAGATGCTGATCGGCGGTGGCCCGGCCAAAGTGAGCGGCTTGGAGGGGGGCTTCTACATCCAGCCCACCATCTTCTCGGGCCAGAACAAGATGCGGGTGTTCCAGGAGGAGATCTTCGGGCCGGCGCTCGGGGTCACCACCTTCAAGGACGAGGCGGATGCGCTGGCCATTGCCAACGACACCCAGTACGGGCTGGGGGCGGGCCTGTGGACCCGCGACAGCAACCTGGCCTGGCGCATGGGGCGCGGCATCCAGGCCGGCCGGGTCTGGGTCAACTGCTACCACGCCTACCCGGCCCACGCAGCGTTTGGCGGCTACAAGAAGTCGGGGATAGGCCGCGAGACCCACAAGATGATGCTGGATCACTACCAGAACACCAAGAATCTGCTGGTAAGCCATGACATCAATCCCCTCGGCTTCTTCTGACGGGCAGCGGACTCTAAACACAGTCAGAGGGCGCCGATAAGGCGCCCTCTTTTTATCCGCTGATCGGCACCCGCACTTAGCTGCCGGGCTGGGCCAGCTGCTGGCGATAGCGCTGGGGCGAGCAGCCCAGCTCACGATTGAACATGGCGATAAAGGCCGAGGTGGATCCGTAACCGAGCCGCCAGCCAATCTCCTGCACCGGCAACTCCCCCTTGAGCCAGGCCAGCGCCTTGAGCAGCTTGAGCCGGGCCCGCCACTGGCCGAAGTTCATCCCCAATTCCCGCACGCAGCGCCGGGCCAGGGTGCGCTCCGTGCTGTGCAACTGTTCGGCCCACTGGGCCAGGGTGCGCGGATCGGCGGGATCGCTGTGCAGCGCCGCCAGCATGGGGGCCAGCAGCTTGTCCTGGCTCATGGGCAGGTAGCTGTCCTGGCAGCGGGTGCGGGTCAGCTTTTCCACCAGCAGCTCGGCCTGGCGCACGTCCCACTCATCCAGCATGTGGCCCAGCTTGCGCTCGCAAAAATCCGCCAGCATGGTCCGGATGAGCGGCGTCATCTCCAGCAGGCAGGGCTCGGCCGGCAATCTGGCCGCCAGGGCGTGATTGACATAGATGGAGGTGTAGTCGAGGGCCTGCTGGTTGTAGGAGGCGTGCTCCAGGTTCGCGGGCACCCAGATGAGGTAGTCCGCCGGCGCCACCAGCCGGTGATCCTCCAGCACGATTTCCAACACCCCCAGGCTTATCATGCTGAGCTGGCCCCAGGGGTGGCTGTGGGACGCACAGGCGCTCTCGGCCTGGATCTGCTGATAGCGCAGATAGAGGGGATTGGGCTCAGGCAGATGCAGATCCGTCGGATGGTAGTGACGTATGGCCATAACGGGCGGATTGTCCTTTGCACGGGATAATTTGTCATTTTTACGTTACTTGATAACAGAAAGACAAGGGTAGACTGGCCATCTCGATAATAAGGAGCCTTTGATGCGTATCTTCTTCCCGCTTATGTTCCCGCTGATGGCCGTGCTGATCTGGGCCACCAATACAGTGGTGTCCAAGGCCGCCGCCGATGTGCTGGATCCCGCCGCCATCTCCTTTTACCGCTGGGTGATCGCCGCCCTGGCGCTGACCCCCTTCTGCCTGCCGCAGCTGTGGCGCCGCCGTGGCGAAATTCGCCCCTGGCTCGGCAAGCTGCTGGTGCTGGCGGCCCTTGGCATGGTGCTCTACCAGTGCCTCGCCTATTACGCCGCCCACACCACCTCGGCCACCAACATGGGGGTCATAGGCTCACTCATCCCGTTGCTGACCCTGCTGCAGAGCGCGCTCTTCTTCGGCCAGCGGCCGGGCAAGCAGGCCCTGCTCGGCATGAGCATCTCGCTGTTCGGGGTGCTCTGGCTGCTGAGCCAGGGCCAGCCGCTGGCCCTGCTGCACAACGGCATCAATCAGGGGGACGGGCTCATGCTGCTCGGCTCCGCCAGCTACGCCCTCTATGGCCTGCTGATCCGCCGCTGGCAACTGCCGTTCGGCCCCTGGCTCAACCTCTACATGCAGATCCTGCTGGCTGTGCTCTTGCTGATCCCGGTCGCCCTCAGCGCAGACTCCCTGGCGGTCCCCGCCGAGGGCTGGGGTCTGGTGCTGTTTGCCGGCATAGCCTCTTCCCTGCTGGCGGCCTATTGCTGGATGCGCGGCCTCGCCTGCATGGGGGCGGAACGTACCTCAGTGTTCATGAACCTGATGCCGCTGTGCACGGCGCTGATCGCCGTCATCACCCTGGGGGAGCCCATCCACGGCCATCACCTGCTCGGCGGCGGCCTGATCCTGAGCGGCGTCATGCTCTCCCAGTTCAAACCCAGGGTGCGCCCCGCCCTCGCCGGGGAGGCATAAAGCGGCACGGTAACGTGTGTGCAACACAAGACAAGAAGGGAGCCCAGGCTCCCTTCTTGTTTGTATCTTAGCGCTAAAAACCACCGGCTCGGTTGCCCCGGCACCGGCGGATCGATCCGGGCCCGCAGCGCAAAGGCTAATTCACGCCGATCGGGCTGTGCCCGCTCATGCGTTCACCCCCTTCATGCCTTCCCGGGTATAGCGCTCCCCCGCCACCGGCAAGGCCGTGATGGCGCTGTCCAGCGCGGCGAGATCCTCTGTTGCCAGGTGCACCGACAGGGCGCCCAGATTGTCCTGCAGATGGGGGATCCGCCTTGTGCCGGGAATGGGCACTATGTCATCCCCTTGCGCCAGCAGCCAGGCCAGGGCGATCTGCGCCGTCGTGCACTGCTTGCGTGCCGCCAGGGCCATGATCACCTCCACCAGCGAGCGGTTGGTGGCGATGTTTTCCTGCTGAAAGCGCGGCAGGCTGGCCCGAAAGTCGCCCTCTTCAAACGCCGTATCCTGCTGGAAACGTCCGGTCAGAAAGCCCCGCCCCAAGGGGGAATAGGCCACCAGCCCTATGCCCAGCTCGCGGCAGGTCGGCAGCACCTGGGCTTCGACATCCCGCGTCCAGAGGGAATATTCCGTCTGCACCGCCGCCACCGGATGCACGGCATGGGCACGCCTCAAGGTGGCCGCGCTGACCTCGCACAGACCGATACGGGCAATCTTGCCCTCCTGCACCAGTGGCGCCAGCCCCGCCATCGTCTCTTCGATGGGGTGCGCCGGGTCGATGCGATGCACATAGTAGAGGTCTATCTGCTCGACCCCGAGCCGGCGCAGCGAAGCTTCACAGCTCTGCCGTGCATACTGGGCGCTGTTGTCCAGGGTGCGCCTGTACTCGCCACTCTGACGCACTATGCCGAACTTGGTGGCAACCTTGACCCCGGCGCCGTGGGTCGCCAGGAAGCGGCCGATCAAGGCTTCATTGTGGTGCGGGCCATACATGTCGGCGGTGTCGAGAAAATCGATCCCCATCTCGATGGCCCGGGCCAGCACCCGCAGCGCCTGCTCATCATCCCGCGGGCCATAGAATTCACTCATGCCCATGCAGCCGAGGCCCATGGCGGATACGTCCAGATCGGTTCCCAGTGTTCGTCGTTGCATCACATTTCCTCCCTTACAAGATGGGAGTCAGTATGGTCTTGTGAATAGGGTTTCGGTATAGACTGGATTGGCAGCCAGCTTTCCGATTATGGAAGATACATGAACTCTCTCTTGCTATGGGATGATGCCCGGGTCTTTCTGGCCATCGCCCGCAGCGGCACCTTGAGTGGTGCCGCCCTCACCCTTGAGCTGGGCATTGCCACCGTCTCTCGACGGCTGGATCGCCTGGAGTCGGCACTGGACCTGCCGCTGTTCAGTCGTCATCAGCACGGCTATCGGCTGACCGACGATGGGGAGGCCCTGCTGGCGCGGGCCGAGGCGCTGGAACATGCCGGGCATGCCTTTGGCGACGCCGGGCAGCAACAGGGGCAAGTGGCCGGCTCCGTGCGCCTCGCCACCGCAGACAATCTGGCCAACCCGCTCATCATTCCCTCCCTGGCCAGGCTGTTTGCCATTCATCCCGACCTGCGGGTGGAGCTGGTCACAGGCGTGCAAACGGTGAACCTGCACAGGCGCGATGCCGATCTGGCCGTGCGCATGGTCAAACCTGACGCCGGCAACGTCACCATCAAACGGCTGGGCACCCTGGGCTTCGGCCTCTATGGGGCTCGCAGCTATGTCGATACCCGCCAGCCGGGGACAGATGCGGCCAGCTTGGATGAGGATGCCTTCATCGGCTGGGGGGAAGCCCACGGCCATTTGCCCGCCGCCAAATGGATGGCTCGCATGCTGCGTGGCCGCCCCTGCAGGGTGGAGACCAACACGCTGTCGGCCCAGCTGGCCGCCGCCACCGCCGGCCTCGGGCTGGCGGTGCTGCCCCATTATCTGGCCAAAGAGACGGATCTCGTCTGCCTCCTGCCCGAGCTGGGGGTGGATCAGCCGATCTGGCTGGTGATCCACACAGATCTCGCCCACTCCAGACGGGTGCGGGCCGTCGCGGATCACCTGATCCAGCTGTTTGAAGAGGCCGAGTCAGCCCTCCACCCTTTCCCGCTGGGCGCACTGTGAACCAGGCGGGGTAGCAAGGGCTGCAACCCATGCCGCAACGGGCAGACAGCAAGAAGGGAGCCCAGGCTCCCTTCTTGCATTGCATTTGAGCGCAAAAAAACGCCGGTTCAGTTGCCCCGCCGCCAGTGGTAGCGCCGCTCGGGCCGGCCACGCTGACCGTAGTTGAGATCCACATCGACCCTGTCCTCCGACTCCAGATACTCCAGATAACGGCGCGCCGTGGTGCGGCTCAAGGAGAGGCGCAGCGCCACCGTATCGGTGGAAAACGCGGTATCCGGCTCGCCGGCCAGCAGCTCCAGCACCTGGCGCAAGGTGATGGCGTCGATCCCCTTTGGGGTATCGCGCACCTCCCTGGCCTGGGGGCGCCCCTTGCCCATCAGCCGATCCAGATCGCTCTGCTCCAGGGAGCCGCGCTCGCAGATGCGCCTGTGCAGGGTGAGGATCTCGTCCAGGCTCTGCTGGATGCGAAACAGTCGCAGCGGCTTGATGATGTAATCCTGCACCCCCAGGTTGAGGGCCTGCTGTATGGTCTCAACGTCGCAGGAGGCGGTCACCATGATGACATAGGCCTCGCGGTTGTGGCTGCGCAGCCGGTTCACCCACTCGAGGCCCGAGCCGTCGGGCAATGAGATGTCCACCAGCAGCAGCTGTGGCTCGGTCGCACGCATCATGAGGTCAGCCTGGGTCAGGCTCTCGGCCCGACCCAGCAGGGAAAATCCGGGGGTGGAGGAGACCAGCTCGGCCAGAATGGATCCAATCCGTTCGTCATCCTCGATCACCAGAGTGAAAATGGGCTCCATAGATCACACCAATTGGTTTTTATTCAAGTAGATACCGAACAAGGTTGTCTGTTCGGCGGTGCGTCGCCATTCTATCACACCCCCTCGCCTGGCCACCGTCTCCTTGACCAGGAAGAGGCCGACCCCGTGATCGCCGGTCTGGCGGCTGATGCCGTAATCAAACAGATGATCCGCCAGCGCCTCGTCCACCCCCTCGCCGCTGTCCTCCACCTCGATCACCAGCCGGCGACCAAAGTCGTTGAGGGAAATCAGCACCCGCGGCGGACACAGCTTGCGCCGTGCCCAGGCGGCGCGAATGCCGTTGTCCAGCAGGTTGCCGATGAGGGTGATGAGATCCGCCGACACGGCCGCCGGATACTCCGCCAGCGCCGAGTCGGGATCCAGCACCAGCTCCACCCCCAGCTCCCGCGCCCGGCTGAACTTGCCGAGGATGAGCCCGGCCACCGGCTTGTCCTCGATGGCTCGCAGCAGACCCTGCAGCATGGTCTGGCAGGCCTCGCTCTCCTGCTGAATGAGCTCCACCGCCTGATCCACGTGGCCCAGCTGCAGCAGGCCGGAGAGGCTGCTCAGCTTGTTGGCGAACTCGTGGGTCTGCATCCGCAGCATCTCGGCATACTGGCGCAGATGGGTCACCTGCATGCCGAGGCTGCCGGTCACCTCGGGGCGACTGAAGATGAGCAGGCGCCCGGGCACCTTGCCCTCCACCGCCTGCCAGCGCCCCACGAACGACTCCCCGTGCACAGTGAAGCCGAGCTCGGTCTCGAGCTGGGTCAAGGCCGGGGCCAGCGGCGGCGACAGCTCGGCCAGCGACTGGCCGAGCAAGGAGTGCCGCCCTGTGCCCGGCAGACGCAGCTGATAACAGGCGGCGCTGTTGAGCATGCGAATGTTGCCCCCGCTGTCGATGGCGATCACCCCCTCGGAGATGTGCTCAAGCACCAGCTCCTGCAGCACGAAGCGGTTGACGATGGCCTCGGGCTCCAGATCCAGCAGGGTGCGACGCAGCAGGTGTTGCAGCCAGAGCGCCAGCAGCAGGCCACAGCCCAGCACGGCGCCGATGGCGCTGACGAGCAGGGTGATCCGCTCCAGATAGATGCCCTCTACAGTCCGCATCAGGTAGCCGACCGCCACCACCCCCATGGCGCGCCCGTCCGCCCCTATCACGGGGGCGAAGCAGCGAATGGCCGGCCCCAGGGTGCCCTCGTCCCTGGAGCAATAACTGCCCCGCTCATTGAGGGCCGGCCAGATGTCCTCACCACGGAATTTCTGCCCCACCAGCTCGGGCCTGGGATGGCTGAGGCGACGGCCATGCTCGTCGGTCACCACCATGTAGGCGGCGTCGGTGCGGCTGCAGATCCCCTGCACATAGTCCCGCAGGCCGGGATCCCTGCCCAGCTGCAGGGCCTGCACCACCCGGCTGTCCGCCGCCAGCACCCGCGCCAGATCGCTGCCTTTCTCCTGCAGATTGCTCTCCAGCAGGTGGCGGATAAAGAGGGCGAGCAGGCCGCCCAGGATCAGGATCAGCAGCAGGGAAAGCCCGAGGGAGAGAGTAACCAGTTGGTGGCGCAGTTTCATCGATTAGCCTTGCAACATCAGGAAGCGGACCAATAGTGCGGGCGCCACCAGGTCTGGTCAATCAGTGGTGCAGGATCACCGCTAAAATCGGCCAGGCCCTCCTCGCGGGCGGTGAGGGCCACCGCCCTGGCGACCGCGCGAGCCACCTCCCCCACCTGCTCTATGGGCGGCAACAAGCGCCCCTCGGCCAGCGGATAGGCGCCCACAGCCCGCACCGCCGCCTGCAGCATGCCATCGCTGATGCGCCGCGCCTTGACCGCGCAGGCCCCGAGGCCAATGCCCGGGAACACATAGACGTTGTTGCACTGGGAGACCACCCGCGCCTCCCCCGCCACAGTCACAGGGGCAAAGGGGCTGCCGGTGGCGAGCAGGGCACGCCCACCGGTCGCCTGCCACACCTGCTCCGGCGTCGCTTCGGCACTGCGGGTGGGGTTGGAGAGCGGCAGTATCACCGGCCGCTCGCAGGCGGCGCCCATGGCCGTCAGCACAGCCTCGTCGAACAGGCCGCCCTGGCCGCTCACCCCGATCAGCACCCCGGGGCGCAGCCGCTCAATGAGCGCAGGCAGCTCGGCGCAGGCCTCTTGTGGCGGACGGGCAAACGGCCGCTGGGACGGCGTCAGGTTGGCGCGATTCAGGCAGACCAGTCCATCCTGATCGAACAGCTGCACCCGCTCCGGGCCGCCCGCCAGTTGGGCCAGCATGGCGGCGATGCCGCAACCCGCCGAGCCGGCGCCGACGATCAGCACAGGGGTGTCGGCCAGCCGACTGCCCGCCTGTTGCAAACCCGCCAGCACGCAGGCCGAGGCGACCGCCGCCGTGCCCTGGATGTCGTCGTTGAACATGCACAGCTCGTCTCTATAGCGGGCCAAGAGGTTGGCAGCATGCTTGCCGGCGAAGTCTTCAAACTGCAGCACCACCTGGGGCCAGCGCGTGCGAATGGCCGCCACCACCCGATCCATGAAGTGGTAATAGGACTCGCCATCCACCCGGTTGGCCTGCCAGCCGAGGTAGGAGTCATCCTCCAGCAGCTCGGGATTGTTGGTGCCGACATCCACGCACAGCGGCAGGGTGCGCGCCGGGTTGATGCCGCCGGCGGCCGAGTAGAGCGCCAGCTTGCCGATGCAGATCCCCATGCCGCCGATGCCGAGATCGCCGAGCCCCAGCACCCGCTCGCCGTCGGAGATGACGATGACGTCCACCTCCTGTTCTACCGCCGCGAAGATGGCGTCCAGATCGTCCCTGTCGTGCCAGGAGAGATAGAGACCGTGGCTGCGCAGATAGAGATCGCTGTGACGCTGACACGCCTCCCCCACCACAGGGGTATAGATGATGGGCAGCAGCTCCGGCAGATGGTGGCGCACCAGATCGTAAAACAGTACCGGGTTGTCTTCCTGCAGCTGGCGCAGCAGCAGGTGCTGATCGAACGGGCTCTGCATGGCAGAGACCAGGCGGTATATGCGGCGCCGTTGCTGGGCAAGGGACTCCTCCTTGTGAGGCATGCGCCCCATCAGCCCCTGTCGCTTGCGTTCGGCATAGGGCAGGCTGGTGCCCATCATGATGTCGTTCATTGTCGATTCCTTATGCCAGCAGCGAGATGAGCAGGGTGGCCAGGATCAACATGACGGCGCCCCCGAGACGGGAAGAGATCTGGGCAAATGGCATCAGCTTCATGCGCTGGGCCGCCGACAGCACGGCCACATCGCCCGTGCCGCCCATGTTGGCCATGCACAGACCGCCAGTGATGGCCGCCTCTATGGGATAGAAACCTATCATGCGCCCCACCAAGGCCGCCCCCAGGGCACCACCGACCACGGTCACCAGCACCAGCACGAAGTAGCTGATGGAGAAGGCACTGATGAGCTCGGGGATGCTGGTGTAGGCAACCCCTATCCCCACCAGCAGGGAGGGCGTCAGATTGCCGACCACGAACTGGTACCAGTCGGCGGCCGCCTGCTCGTAACGGCGCGGCAGCAGGCCGCTCACCTTGATGATGGCCACCGCCAGTATCATGAGCGCGAAGGGGTGCATGGGAATGAAGTTGCCGAGCAGGGAGCCCAGCACGAACATGCTGGAGCTGATGAAGAGCCCCATGCCGAGACTCTCCAGGGTCGGTGCCTGAACCTGCTCTTCGGCCACCGTCTGGCTGCTCTCCTTGATCATCAGCCGGCCGTTGCCGGTCAGGGAGGGGTAACGACGGCCGAGACGGGCCAGCAGGGTGCCCACCAGAATGGCCAGGGTGTTGGCGATCACCACGGCGGGCACCATGCGTGACAGCAGATCGGCGCTGGACATCTGCATCGGGCCCGAGAGGATCTCCACCAGCGGCACGGCGCCGGCGCCCATGCCGCCGCCCATGATGGGCAGGCCGATGAGCAGCACCGCATTCTTGAAGCCATAACCCATCAGGGAGCCGACCAGGCCGACGCTGAGCAGCGCCAGGGTCACGCCCCCCAGGATCACCGGCAGGTAACGCATGGCGGCATTTTTCAGCAGGGCACTGCTCATGCCGAACACGGAGCCGGTCACCAGGCTGGCGATGAAGAAGTTGAGAAAGCCCCCCTCCTTCATGAAGCCGATGATCACCTGACCCGCCTCGATTGGCAGGATCCGGTATTCAAACAGGGCGGCGCCGCCGAAGATGGCGAGTATGGTGCCGCCCCCCAGGTATTCACGTATGGGGGTGATGCGCTCCCCCAGCTCGGTCAGCAGGGTGCCGAGCACGAACATCAGCGCCAGCGCACCGACCATGCCAAGCGGCAAGGATCCATTCCAGCCCGAGAAGAGCACGCAAGTGGCAAGCCCGAGGAAGATCATCATGGGCATGCCGGCAATCTGTCGGTCGCCAAACAGTGCGGGCCGGGTTTGTGAGGTAGAGAGGTTTTTCATTGTTATGCTCCAGCGTGTGGTGTGGCGCTACTCTAGTGATCCTCTCCTTCCCTGTCGGTTAGCCCGATTGCAAAGGCATATAAAAACATTAAAATCTTAAACGCTATGACCCAAAAACGGCCATAAACTGCCCCCGCCAGCGTTATTCACGAGCCCTGAACTGCGCTAACCAGATGCAGAAATAAAGGGTGATGTCGGCATGACATCACGACCTGGCGGGACAAACATTAAACATTGATTAAATTTCACTCACCAACAGGCAAGAAATAACCGGATCGCGCTCGGATGATGACAGCCCCATATATAGGCTGCGTCTTCATATCAAAGCGGCAACAACCCTGGTATAGCGCCAATGCTCTCCCATGAGCTGAGGCCGGCGGATCACCAAGCCCCGGGCGTCACCGCAAGAGGGGGGGCCGAGAGGGATGCCATGTGGGTTGCATCGCAGGTGCGGCGCGACAACTGTGCCTTCCAGAGCGATAAATGAGGCAGACGGGACAGGGCATGCCCCAAAGATCATACACACCTGAATGGCCAGCGCTTCATTTCAACCTGCTTGTTTTCGCTATTCGGCTAATAACAGTGGAATATTGGCAGGGTCAAATTCATGACAGACATCGCTCGCTTCCAGACTGAGGCCATAATGCGCGTCGGCAACATATTCTCCATCGGCCAGCAGGCTCTCGATTGAAAAATGGGGGTCACCCGATTCATATCGTTCCACAGCTATCGTCTCCCTGTTTAGCTGACCCATCAATATTAGTGGATAAAAAACAGGCTGCCGAATTTATATGACACCTTGTTGACCAAAAATAATAGCAGGCGCGACCCTTTCCTTATTTTCATCCCACCAACCAGCCCACGTTTATTTATCCCGCCAGGGTATGCCATGGGATTTCACGCACTTTTCGCTTATTTCCAACCAAAAAAGCCTCCTATGAGGCTCACCTCTCATCAAAAAAGCGCCATAAGAAACCTGTTTGAATTTTTTCCAAACAAGATCCCGATCACACTATTTACTTAGCCTGCTAAATAACTACAATGCTTAGCAGGCTAAGTAAGTGGAGAGCACGAATGATGAAGGATCTGGAAATGTTGCGCGAGTTGTCCCTCGCCGAGCGCGTCGGGCGTCTGCATCGACTGTGGCGTACCGTGGCCGATCTCGAGCTGGCGCCCCTGGGCCTGACCCATCCGCGCTGGACCGCACTGTGGAAACTCAGTCAGCTCGGTGGTCACCTCAGCCAGAAGACGCTCGCCGAGGCGCTGGAGATAGAGCTGCCCTCCCTGATGCGCACCCTGGGTCTGCTGGAAGAGCAGGGGCTGATAGAGCGCCACAGTTGCAGTCAGGACAAACGGGCCCGCATCGTCACCCTGACGCCAGAGGGCAAGGCGCTGCTCGACCAGATCGAGGATCGCATCATAGGGGTGCGTCGGGATCTGCTCGCCGGCATCAGCCAGAAAGAGCTGACGCAATTTGAAGACATAGTGCACCGGATCTCCGCCAACGCCCTCGGCAAGATAGGTTCACAGAGTGAAGAGAGAGAATAAGATGACCCCGGATCAACAATTCAAACGCTGGATAAAATGGGCCATGGGGTCCTTCATACTGGTATTTGGCTACTTCCTGCTGGCCGACCTCAAGATGCCGCTCACCCCGCAAGCCATGGCCACCCGTGTCGTGACCAAGATGGCCCCCCAGGTCAGTGGCAAGGTGGCGCAGGTCGCCGTCGGCAACAACCAGCATGTCAAACAGGGGGATCTGCTGTTCACGCTCGATCCCGCCCCCTTTGCATTGGCCGTCGAACAGGCCCGGCTCGCGCTGGATCAGGCCGAGCAGCAGAACCGTCAGCTCGACGCCACCCTGAACGCCGCGACCGCCGACTTCAACTCGTTGCAGAGTCAGGCCTCCCAGAAGCTGCGGGAAGCCGAACGCATCGACGCCCTCTATCGCCGTCACATGGTGTCGGAACAGCAAAAAGATGACGCCGACAGCGCATTTCGCACCGCCCAGGCCAACCTGATGGCCAGCAAGGCCCGCATGACCCAGGCCAGAGTGAACCGCGGTTTGTCCGGCGATGACAACCTCTTGCTGCGTCAGGCGCGCAACCACCTCGCCCAGGCCGAGCTCAACCTCGCCTACAGCCAGGTACACGCCAGCCAGGATGGCATCATCACCAACCTGCAACTCAAGCCGGGCAGCTTCGCGGCGGCGGGAGCCCCGCTGCTGGCACTGGTCTCCGAGCAGGTGGACGTGATCGCCGATTTTCGCGAGAAGAGCCTGCGCCACGTGGCTCAGGACAGCCAGGCGCTGGTCGCCTTCGATGGCGAGCCGGGCAAGCTCTATCCGGCCCGGGTCACCAGCCTGGATGCCGGTGTCAGCGCCGGTCAGTTCGATGCCAACGGTCTGCTGGCCAGTCCCACCGAATCGGATCGCTGGGTGCGCGATGCCCAGCGACTGCGCCTGCACCTGACGCTGGAGCAGTTGCCAGGTCACCTGCCGGCCGGAGCCCGCGCCACCGTCCAGCTGCTGCCGGACAACGCGCTGAGCGCCCTGTTTGCCCGCGGCCAGATCCGCCTGCTCAGCCTGCTGCACTACATCTACTAAGGTGGCGACCATGAACCTGTGGCACAGGCCCCTCACCGCCAACGAGCTGCGCCAATGTCTGCGCATCGCCTTTGGCTGCACCCTGGGGTTCTTGCTCTGTAAAACCTTCGGCTGGAACTATGGGGTCTTCTATACCGTGACCCCGGTATTGCTGCTGGGCATGGTGCCAGTGATGAACGGCCATGCCGCCCGTCAGCTGATCGCGGCCGCCGTCATCTGCGGTGTGGAAGTGGGTCTGCTGGGAGGGCTGTTTGGCGGCCATCCCGGCCTGATGATCCCCATCGCCTTCCTGCTGTTCCTCTACCGCTTCGCCGCCATGTCGCGGGGCAGTCTGTTCCTGTTCGGCGCCAATGGCGTGTTGAGCCTGAGCATAATGCTGCACTTTGCCAGCTATCCGCAGACCGATCTCAACGACCTCATCTTCAGCAACCTGTGGGCCAGCACACTGTCGGTGCTCATCGCCTACCTGATGACGGCGCTGATCCCGGATGTGGAGGAGCGGCCCAAGCCGGCGGCGACCCCCAAGGCGCCACACAGGATGCGGCACGAGGCCCTGCTCGGCGCCAGCATAGCCACCCTCTCCTTCATGGTGTTCCAGATCTTCGACTTGCGGGACTCCATGTCCGCCCAGGCCACCACCCTGCTGCTGCTGTTTCCCATGCACTGGAACGGCGCGCTGAGCTATGCCCGCAAGCGGGCCATGGGCACACTGCTCGGCGTGACCTTCGGCCTGCTCAGCCAGCTGGTGCTCTACGACTGGTCCGGCTTGCTCCTGCTCGTCGCCCCCATGCTCTGGCTCGGCGCCATGCTGTTCAGCCACGCCCATGTGAAGGAGGCGAGCGGTTCCGGAGTCGGCTTCGGCGCCCTCACCACCCTCGGCATACTGTTTGGCCAGTACCTGACCCCGGGCAACGATCTGGTGTTCAGCGCCCTCTATCGAGTGAGCAGCATACTGTTTGCCATCGTCGCCACCCTGCTGGCCTGTTATCTCATCCACCGACTGCTTAACCGCTTCGAGGCGACTCGGTTCGGTTATTGACTCCCTGTTGTTAGCTCAAGGATGTGCTGTTTTTCGCCCCGCTATGCCTACCGGGGCGTTTTTTTGTCCGCATTTTGCAGGCCAGCCGCGCTGGTCGGACAACAACAGCAACTATGCTTGCAAGGGTAGTCACAAGGCGGAGAGGCACAATGGCACGAGTTCACAATGGCTGGCTGGCAGTCGCCCTCTCGCTGGGCATAAGCAGCGCCTGGGCCGCCCCTGTGCTGATCGCCGCCGAGGATGACTGGGCCCCTTATTGCGCGCTGAACAAGGAGACTGGCCAGCCAGAAGGGCTGGCACCGGATCTGGTGAAGGCCATCTTCGCCGTGGAGGGCATAGCCGTCGAGTTTCGCACCATCCCCTTCGCCCGCTGCATGCACGAGGCCAAAAGCGACAAGGTGCTTGGCTGCTTCGATGCCACCATCACGGAGGAAAACCGCTACCAGTACTATTGGCACGAGACCCCCATGTTCGAGGAAGATCTCGCCATCTTCGCCTTGGCCAGCGAGCCTCGCCGGTATCTCAAACTTACCTCGCTGGAACAGAAAACGGTGGGCATCACCCTCGGCTACACCTATCCCACCGATTTCATGGAAAACCCCAGGATCACCCGTTTTCAGGCCAAGTCGGACACCCAGATCATCGAGATGCTGGTGCGCGGCCGGGTCGACTACATACTGATGAACGAGATGCCGGGCTACCTCAAGATCCAGCAGAAGCAGCTGACCGGCCGGGTGGTCAAGGTGGGCAAGCTCTCCACCGACGGCTTCTGGCTCGCCTTCTCCCGCGCCCATCCGCAGGGAGAGGCCATGGCCAGGCGTTTCGAGGAGGGGCTGCAGAAGATCAAAAACAATGGCACCTACGAGGCGCTGGTACGGGACTTCGAAGCCAAGCTTGGACTCCATTGAACAGTTTTGTGGTGGCACCGGCGATATATGACGACGCTGGCCCGAACCGTGCTACTGTGGCCCCTCACTCGTCGGCCGATTGCGCTCTGCACCTGATGACAGGCTTGTCATGCAAAAGAGTCGCCAGCCAGGGCAGCCCTTGCCCACCTCTCACCCTCAACCCGACGTCGCCAGACCAGCTGTATTGACCCGATGCCATAAGGCGCATCCCCTCCCCGTCGCAGCCTGTTCTCACTGTTGTTATCTGCTATCCACTCTTTTTTACTGCGACAGCGGCCATCCCGACGAGAACAAGCTTCAAGCCAGCGGCCTGAGGCGATTTTCTGTTTGGCGCAGCCCTGCCGCCCACACAGGACACATCGACATGATTGCCTACCTCATTCTGGTTCATCGCTATCCCGGTCAGTTCAAGCGCCTGTTCAAGGCGATTTACCACGACAGCAACCACTACCTGATCCACGTGGACAAGCGCTCGGGGCCGGATCTGCAGCAGGAGATAGCCCGCTTTCTGGCCGATTACCCCAACGCCACCATGCTCCCCAGCAAGAATGCGCTCTGGGGCGGTTACAGCCTGGTGGATGCAGAGCTGCGCGGCATAGCGGCGCTGCTGGAGCAAAACAAGGAGTGGGAGTTCTTCATCAATCTGAGCGCCCAGGACTTCCCGCTGCGTTCCCAGCACGACATTCACGACTTCCTGCGCGATCACAAGGGCAAGGATTTCCTCAAGGTCGCGGATCAGCGCCAGCACAGACCGGACACCCTGCACCGCATCGATCACTATGTGACCGAAACCGCGACTGAGCTGGTGTGCGAGCCGGTGAAGACCCGTCCCTATCTGGCGGGTGTGACCCCCTATATTGGCAATCAGTGGATGATCCTGAGCCGGGCCTTCTGCGAATTCGTCAGCCACAGCCCGGAGGTCGACCGTTTCAAGGATTTCTACCGCCACACCCTGATCGCCGACGAGGGCTTCTTTCAGACGGTGATCATGAACACCAGCTATCAGGGCCAGATAGTCAACGATGACAAGCGAGCCATCGACTGGATCCCCATGGGTGACATCAAGCTGCGCCCGCGCGACTACACGGTGCACGACGCCGAGGCCCTGCAGCAAAGCGAGCACCTGTTCGCCCGCAAGTTTGACGAGACCATAGACAGCGACATCCTGGATATCCTGGAGCGCGCCATGAGATGCCCCCTCGACACACCCGTCATCCGGCAGGCTGCGTTGGTATGACCATGCGATTCACCCGGACACTTACCGACGCAATCCGCCTCCGGGATGATTGCGACTTGGGCACAAGCTGGTAGGCTCAAGCCCGGATGACACCGATGGAGAGTTCAAGATGAAACACACCAATATTCTGTTGCTGGGCATCACGGCCCTGACCCTGCTGAGCGGTTGCGAACGCGGGGCCACCACCTTGAGCGTGACCGGCGGCGATCCCGTCACCTATCAGTGTGAGCAGGGCAAGAAGGTGCAGGTGAGTTACTTCGCCCTCTCCGACCAGAGCCTGAACTTCGTCAAGCTGGCACTGCCCGATGGCAAGGATTATACCCTGCCGCAGACGGTCTCCGCCTCCGGCGCCCGTTATACCGATGAGCATGAGGCCGTCTGGTGGAACAAGGGGGAGGAAGGATTCGTCGAGATGCGCGACAAGGATGGCGAGTGGCAGAGCGTCTACAACGACTGCAAGCAGCAGTAAACAACAACCCCGGCCAGGCCGGGGTTGTTCATTATTCCACTTCAATCTCGTAGCGACCCACCACTCGCACCGGAATGGCCTGCGGGTTCTGCTCCGACACTCGATAGCTGGTCTTGACCAGCGCCGACAGGGCGATCAGGTCCAGCACGCCGGGCGGCTCCGAGACCAGGATCTGTGGGCTGAACAGATTGCCGTTGGAGTCGATGAGATAACGGATCTCCACATGGCCCTTGACGGGCCGCTTGGCTGGCGCGCCGCCCACAGGTTCAAACGGGGGCACCTCGCCATCCTGCACCCAGTATTTGCCAAGCTCCGCCATGGTCACCTCCAGCGGCGGCTGGTTCAGTTGCATGGTGGGACTGGGGCTGGCACAGCCCCCCAGCAGACCGAGCACAGTGCCCAGCAGCAAGACCTTCAAACCCATTCAACACTCCTTGTTGAGTCAGATCAGAGGGGTAACCCCTCCCCGGCATGGTTGCCGGCCCATTACTGTAACAATCGGAACCCGTTTGAGCAGCATAAAAAAAGCCAACCCCATCGGGTTGGCTTTTAGCAAAGAGGCTCAACGTCAGCCGCGCTTGTCGCTCACCACCAGCCAGAGCGCATGCACCATGCCGGGCAGGCCGCCGAGCAGGGTCAGCACTATGTTGATGAAAAAGTGCAGGCTGAAGCCTACCTGGATAAAGGCGCACACGGGGGGCAGAAAAATGGCCAGCAAGATCTTGAGCAGATTGTTCATCTCGCACTTCCTCGTCAAAGATGTTTCACGGTTCGGGATGGGCTCACCATAAACAGCCTTGGCCTCAACTGCAAACGAAACAAAGGGCCGTTCACGGCTGAGAGAAACAGGGGATCCGCTTCTCCTGCTGCTCGCGCCAGGCCTTGAGATCATGAATCACCTGATTGCTGCTGCCGCGCCAGAGCAGACCGGGATCCGCCAGCCCCTTCTCGAACTTGCCGTCCACCAGCACATCCAGCAAGGCCACCAGCTCGTACTGGGCCGGCGAGAGCTCGCCAAGCAGATAACCGGTCCAGCACCAGATGTCCTTGCCGGGGCACTCGGCCCGCACCCGTTTCACCAGCGCCAGCACCTGGGGCACATTGGCCGGGTGGAGCGGATCGCCGCCGGAGAGCGACAGACCCCGCCGCTTGATGCGCGTGTCGTTGAGATCGCCAATGATGCGATCGCTCATCGCCTCATCAAACGGCTTGCCGCCATCGAGCCGCCAGGTGCTCTGGTTGTAGCAACCCGGACACTGGTGCTCGCAGCCCGACACAAACAGGGTGGCGCGGGTGCCGGGGCCGTTGATCACATCGACCGGGTAGTACTGGTGGTAGTGCATCTCGTCTCTCCTCAACCCGTCATGGGCCGGATTCACCAATAAAAATGGCTCCCTCATCATCGGGAGCCATCTCGCTGCTCAGCCGCCCGGCTTACATATGTTTGACGCGGCGTTTGACCTCTTCCTGCTTGCCCGCGTTGAAGGGGCGCGCATCCGGGCTGCCGAGATAACCGCACACCCGGCGGGTCACCGATACCTTGGCCGGATCATGATTGCCGCAGCGCGGGCAGGTGAAGCCCTTGGAGGTACACTCGAACTCGCCGGTGAAACCGCAGTCGTAGCACTCGTCGATGGGGGTGTTGGTGCCGTAGTAGGGCACCTTGTCATAGCTGTAGTCCCAGACGTTCTCGAGCGCTTCCAGGTTGTGCTGGATATTGGGGTACTCGCCGTAGCAGATGAAACCGCCGCTGGCGATGGGCGGATAGGGCGCCTCGAAATCCAGCTTGTCGTACGGGTTCACCTGCTTCTCCACGTCGAGGTGGAAGCTGTTGGTGTAGTAACCCTTGTCGGTCACCCCGGCCACCACGCCAAACTCCTTGGCGTCGATGCGGCAGAAACGGGTGCAGAGATTCTCGCTCGGGGTGGAATAGAGGCTGAAGCCGTAGCCGGTTTCCTCTTTCCACTCGTCGGTCGCCGCCTTGAGCCGCGCTATGATGGCGATGGCCTTCTGGCGCAGGGTGTCGCTGTCGAACAGATGGACATCGGTGCCAAACAGGGCGTTGATGGTCTCATGCACTCCGATGTAGCCGAGCGAAATGGAGGCGCGGCCGTGCTTGAAGATCTCGCTGACGTTGTCGTCGGCCTTGAGCCGCACCCCGCAGGCCCCTTCCATGTAGAGGATGGGGGCGACCCGCGCCTTGACGCCATCCAGCCGCTCGATGCGATACATGAGCGCCGTCTTGGCCACTCGCAGGGCGGCATCCAGCTTGTCCCAGAAATCCGCCTCGTCGCGAGACTTGAGGGCGATGCGCGGCAGGTTGAGGCTCACCACCCCGATATTGTTGCGCCCCTCGTGGACCAGCTCGCCATGCTCCTCGTAAGCCCCGAGGAAGGAGCGACAGCCCATGGGGGTCTTGAAGGAACCGGTCACCTTGACCACCTGGTCGTAGTTGAGGATGTCCGGATACATGCGCTTGGAGGCACACTCCAGCGCCAGCTGCTTGATGTCGTAGTTGGGATCGCCCTGCTTGTGGTTGAGGCCATCCTTGATGGCGAACACCAGTTTCGGAAACACGGCCGTCTTCCTGTTCTTGCCGAGGCCGGCGATGCGGTTGCTGAGGATGGCCCCCTGGATCATGCGGGACTCCCAGCTGTCGCCAAGGCCGAAGCCGAAGGTGACGAAGGGGGTCTGGCCGTTGGCGGTGTGCAGGGTATTGACCTCATACTCCAGCGACTGGAAGGCGTCGTAACACTCCTTCTCGGTACGGGCCATGGCGTAGGCGTCCACATCGCTGATGCCCCACTCCTCGGCCACTTCCCTGTGCTTCTGCCAGCTGATGGTCACATAGGGGGCCAACACCTCGTCGATGCGGTTGATGGTGGTGCCGCCATAGATGTGACTCGCCACCTGGGCGATGATCTGGGCGGTCACGGCGGTGGCCGTGCTGATGGATTTGGGGGTATCTATCTCCGCATTGCCCATCTTGAAGCCGTGGGTCAGCATCCCCTTCAGGTCGATCAGCATGCAGTTGAACATGGGGAAGAAGGGAGAGTAGTCGAGATCGTGGAAGTGCAGATCACCGCTTTCGTGCGCCTGCACCACGTCGCGGGGCAGCATGTGGCTGGTGGCGTAATGCTTGGCGACGATACCGGCCAGCAGATCGCGCTGGGTCGGGATCACCTTGGAATCCTTGTTGGCGTTCTCGTTGAGCAGGGCCGCGTTGGTCTGCTCCACCAGGCCACGGATCTCCTGGGCCAACCGGCCGCGGGCCTCGCGGGCCTGATCCCGGTCGTGACGATATTCGATATAGGCACGGGCGATGGCCTTGTCGTCGGAAGCCATCAGGTGGTTCTCGACCCGGTTCTGGATCTCGTGGATATCCACCTCGCCACGCCCTTCCAGCTCCTGACTGACGGCGGCGGCAACGCGCTCACCCAGGGTCGGATTGGCCTGACTGACCGCCTCTGCCGCTCGGCCCACTGCCTCGGCAATCAGCTGGGCATTGAATGGTGCGCGACATCCATCACGTTTGATCACAACCGGTTTCATGCGTTTTTCCCGTTTAAAAGGCCAGGCTATCGCCTTCGGCTTACCCTTGTTTGGTGCCCTTCTCCACGCCTCGTCCTGGGCGCAAATAAATTCAGCCGAGGCTTGACAAGCCAGGGCTGACGATGAGAAGAGAACAGCTTGTACACAGCTTAATAACACAACATATAGGTGTTTTATATGAATGCGTCCCTATATGTGGTGTCTATTAGGCACCAAAGCGCGGCCTCATTTCTTGATCCAGAACAGGTTTTGAGGCGAGTGGCGCAGTTCCCGACCAGTGAAAAACAGCCCCATACAAGGCCATTCCCAAGCCTGGTGCGGGCTGGCGTTCGACGGGGCCGTGACAGAAAAAAATCCCCTCCTGCGACAGTGGCTGACGAGGGCACGTCTGGCGCAAAACAGGCATAATAAGTGGAATATCATTGCTATCGACGGGACCCCACATGGCCAAGACCCTGCTACTGCTGCTGTGCCTCCTGCCCTGCCGGTTGTGGGCGGCCGAGATCCTGGTGATCAGCAGCTATCACCCCGAATACCTGTGGGATCAGAGTTACAACGCCAGCCTGCAAGCCCATCTGAGCGGCAAGAATCACATCAGCCACTTCTACATGGACACCAAGCGCCACCCCAATGGCGATTTCGACAAGATTGCCGAACAGGCGCTGGCCTTCTACCAGCAGGTCAAGCCGGATCTGGTGGTGCTCGGTGACGACAACGCCATCAACTATCTGGCCAACGAGATTGCCTCCCTCGGCACTCCCGTGGTGTTTCTCGGCATGAACGAGAACCCGCGCCACAAGGGGCTGGTCGGTCACCCCAAGATCACAGGCGTGCTTGAGCGCCCCCTGCTCAAACGCAACATCAGCGAGATGAGCCAGCTGATGGGCGGCATCAAGAAGGCGCTGGTGCTGTTTGATTCAAGCAACGTGGCGCTCACCGCCATCGAGGACGAGTTCAAGACCCAGACCGATCTGCGGGTCGGCCAGACCCGGGTCAACAGTCAGCTCATAGGTGACTACAGCCTGTGGCAGGAGGCGGTACTCAACGCCAAAAAAAATGGCTACGAAGCCATCTTTATCGGCCTCTACCACACGCTGGTGGACGATGATGGCAAGCACGTGAGCGAACAGACTGTACTGGAGTGGACTAGCGCCCACAGCCCTGTGCCCCTGTTCTGCTTCTGGGAGTTCACCGTGGGCCCGGGCAAGGCCATCGGCGGCCTGGTGCTGGATGGGCGCGATCAGGGGGCCAAGGCGGCCGAGCTGGTCAACGCCATACTGGCGGGGGCCCAGCCCAAAACCCTGGCACCGCGCGCCGCCCTGCGCGGCGAATATGTGTTCAGCAAGCAGGAGCTGGCCCGCTGGCAGCTCACCCTGCCCGACAAGTGGCGCTACAAGATCCTCTGGCGTGAGTGATTCACTGCCCCCAAAAAAAAGAAACCCGGCACCAAGGCCGGGTCTGCAGCTATGCGGAGATATTATCCAGCCATAAGTCTTTCAAGACGGGCAGTCATACGCTTTACGTTTTTCTTTGCCAACTCAAGCTCAGCCTCGCTCTCTTTCAAGGAGAGATAATGGGAGTACAGTTCAGACCCCATAAAGTCAGACTGAGAAACATCACTGATGTTGCCACTCGATATATCTTCAATCACGCTTGTCTTATGTTTGCACTTTTTTCCATAAGAGCCAGCAATACAATCACAGGTTAGATTGAATACACCATCATCTTCTTTAAGAAGAACTGTATATAAATCACCCTCACTTCCCTTGATGGAAAATTTATAATGCATTTTCAGCCTCCAGTAGTGAGTGCAGCTCATCCTCACCAATGATTTTTACACCGAGCTCAGTCGCTTTTTTCAGTTTACTGCCAGCCTTTTCACCCATGATCAACATATTCGTATTTTTTGACACAGAAGTTTTTGACTCGCCACCCAAGCTCTTTAATTTCGAGTTTAACTCATCTCTGGACATGAATGTAAAGCTGCCTGTAATCACGAACGACTTACCCGCAATAAAGCTATCTGATTTTTTTGGTTCAATATCTAACAAGGCATCAACATTCAATAATGAATGCTTATCGACATAGTGTTTTATAGATTCCAGTAGTATTTTATTTTCTTTAACACCATCAACCACTGCATCAATCTTTTGCTTACTAATACTTGTGCCAGCAGGTGTAGTTATGCCAGCCAAGTCACCATGATGTACGCCATTACACAACTGTTCTAAAGTAATTTCTTTAGAAATAGCCTCAGAGAATGTTTTAGCAATTCCATCAATATTTAAGCCTTCAATGATCTTTGCTATCGAGAAATTTCGTTTAAACGTTGTAGAAATCGGTACTCCACTTCTTTCGACACACATTACATCTGCCAGTTCCATTACCGAATTACTGACTGAAGCTGTATTGAAATAGTCTGAAATTTCTGCATCAATATCCAAACCAATACCATTAATTTGGCTAATAATTCCCCTTGGGGCAGACATTATATTATCCAAACACCCTAACTCAACAATCAATCTTTCTGCTACCACCTGACCTACAGATGGAATACCAAGTCCAAACAGAAAATCAATTGAAGAAGTGGTGCCAATTTTAGCTTGGATCGCATCAAATGAATTTTTTGCCGAGATATCAGCAAAACCATCCAGCGTTAAAAAATCGTCGACACCGAGCCTGAATAGATCGGCGGGATGTTTAACCAAACCATTATCTACTAACTGTTCAATAACTTTGTCGCCGACACCTTCAATATCAACCGCATTACGACTAACAAAATGTTTTAACGATTCTTTGACTTGTGCCAAACAATTTAAACCACCAGTACATTTACGGGTTGCCAAAATCTTTTCGAAAATTTTGGTCTTTTGCTGAACAATTTTTTTCTCCTGAATAACCTCCGAACCACAAACTGGGCAGTTGGCCGGAAATTCAATTACACACGCATCAACGGGGCGCTGCGCCTCCACCACGGCGACTATCTGCGGGATCACGTCGCCTGCCCGGCGCACTATCACTGTATCGCCGATCATGACGCCAAGGCGTTCAATCTCATCGGCATTGTGCAGGGTGGCGTTGGAGACGGTGACGCCGCCGACAAATACCGGCTTGAGCTTGGCGACCGGGGTCACGGCACCGGTGCGGCCGACCTGAAACTCGACGTTCTCCAGCAGTGTCATCTCCTCCTGGGCCGGGAACTTGTGAGCCGTGGCCCAGCGCGGTGCCCGCGCCACGAAACCCAGCTCCTCCTGCAGGGGGATGGCATCGACCTTGTAAACCACGCCGTCGATCTCGTAGGCCAGCTCGCCACGGCGGGTCAGGATGTCATCGTGGAAGGCCTGGCAACCGGCCGCCCCCTCCTTGAGTTTCACCTCCTGACTCATGGGCAGGCCCCACGTCTTGAGCTGGCACAGGCGACCGAAGTGGGAATCCCCCAGCTGATCGCCGCCCACCCCGACGCCATAGGCGTAGAAGTTCAAGGGACGGCTGGCGGTGATGCGCGAATCGAGCTGGCGCAGGCTGCCTGCGGCGGCGTTGCGCGGGTTGACGAACACCTTCTCCCCTGCCGCCAGCGCCTTGGCGTTCATCGCCTCGAAGCCGGCCTTGGGCATGAAGACCTCACCCCTCACCTCCAAGCGGGCGGGCCAGCCCGTGCCCCGCAGGACGAGCGGGATCGCCTTGATGGTGCGCACGTTCTCGGTGATCTCCTCACCCGTGGTGCCATCGCCCCGGGTGGCAGCCTGCACCAGCTGGCCATCCACATAGAGCAGGCTCACCGCCAGACCGTCCAGCTTGGGCTCGCAACAGAAGGTGAAGCTTATCTCCCGCTTCAGGCGATCCCTCATCCGCTGCTCGAACGCCTGCAGCTCCTCGCTGCTGAACACGTTGTCCAGGCTCAGCATGGGGATCTCGTGGCGCACCTGCTTGAAGGCGGTCAGCGGCTGACCACCGACCCGCACGCTGGGGGAGGCGGAGGTCTTCAGCTCGGGATGGTCGGCTTCCAGCGCGATCAGTTCGCGCATCAGCCGATCGTATTCGGCGTCCGGCACGGTCGGCTCGTCCAGCACATAGTACTGATGACCGTATTCAATCAGCAGCTCACACAGTTGACGGTGGCGGGAGAGGGTTTCGCTCATGGAGAAGTCTCGGACTGTGGTTGGAATAATAAGTTAACTGCACAAACAAAAATGCGGCACCTGGGTACCGCACTCTTGATGTACTCGACCCGCGTGGAGTCTTAGTCGCGACTGGCCTCGTAGGCGGCCAGTTCGTGCCGGTAACGGGCTATGGTCTCGTCGCTCAGCGGGCTGCGATCCATGTCAGTCAGCATGGCATCCAGATCGCTGGCCAGCTGGTCGGCAGCCTGCAGCATGTGCTCGAAGGCAAAGGCGGCATTGCTGCGCAGCGGCAACTGCATGAACAGGGAGACACCCGGGGTGTCGAACTGTTCCATCCGGTAGGGATTGAAGGTGCCCGGCTTGACCATGTTGATCATGGAGAAGAGCACTTCACCCTTGCCATTGAGATCCTCGTGGCGATGGAAGATGTCCATCTCGCCAAACTTGAAGCCCAACGCCATCAGGGAGGCCAGCAGGGTGGCCCCTTGCAGATCGTGACCGGGGCGCGCCATCAAGTTGATGACATAGACATCCTGCCAGATCTTCTTGACCGGCGGGGTATCGAGCAGCGGCTCGCGGACGGGCTCTTCATACACGGGCTCCTCGTAGGCAGGCTCGGGGACTGCATAACGGGCCTGCTTGTATTCGGGGGCCGGCGCCTGAACCGGTTCACGCACACCGAATGTCGGGGCTGTGGCATAAGCCGGTTCGACCAGGGGTTCATCATCCAGCGGTTGCAGCAGCGGCTCGCGCTGGGGACGGGAACGGTGTACCGGGGTACGACGGATCACCTGGGCAGGCTTGCGCACCGGCGCGGCAGGCGCTTCCTCTGCTGTCTCGGCCAGGGGCTCCTCGAACTCCTCCTCGTCCTCTTCGTAGACGGGGGGCGGGGCAACCGGGCGAGCGGCAGGCTTGCGCACCACGGGCGGTGGCAGCTCGGCGTCATCATCCTCATCATCGAAGGCGGGGACGGGCGCACGACGGCTGACATCCGGCTGGCGAGCCTCATCGCTGTGGAGCTTGGGCTCGGCACGACGGCTGCCGCTGACCACACGCACCTGACCTATGCCATCGCTGTCGAAGGCGTCATTGTCACGAGTCCGTGATTTGGATTCCATCCGGCCCAGAGGTTTCTCTTTGATCGGTGCCTGACGATTCTTTCTGTTGCTCCACAACCCGTGAATGAGCAATGCCGCAATAGCAATACCGCCCAGGGCAACCAAGATGTAACGCAATTCCTGCATTAGCTGCTTCTCTTTCTAGTTTTGCTCAGCCAAAGCGACGGCTTCACCGATATCGACCGACACAATGCGAGAAACCCCGGGCTCTTGCATCGTGACGCCAACCAGCTGCTCAGCCATCTCCATGGAGACCTTATTATGACTGATGTAAACGAACTGTACTGTGCTCGACATCTCTTTGACAAGAGAACAGAAGCGACCGACGTTCACTTCATCGAGCGGTGCATCCACCTCATCCAGCAGACAAAATGGTGCTGGGTTGAGTCTGAAGATGGCAAAAACCAGCGCAAGTGCGGTTAACGCCTTCTCCCCCCCGGAAAGCAGGGCAATGGTAGCATTCTTCTTACCCGGAGGTCTTGCCATGATGCTCACTCCGGCCTCCAAAAGATCATCCGAGGTCAGCTCAAGCCAGGCACTGCCCCCCCCAAACACTTTTGGAAAGAGGGATTTTAAATCTTCGTTGACCTTATCGAAAGTGTCTCGGAAGCGTATTTGTGTTTCTTTATCAATTCTTTTAATGGCTTGGCTCAAGGTTTCCAGCGCCTGTTCCAGATCCTGGCACTGGTTTTCCAGGTAGCTTGAACGGGTTTTCGCCTCTTCATACTCCTCCAGCGCCGCCAGGTTGATGGCACCAAGCGCCTCCACCTGAGCCTCCAGCGTCTGGATCTCCTGGCGCAATTTGCCGCGATCGGCGGCGATCAGTACCGCCTGATCGAGATCCACCAGCCGCACACCCAGCTCTTCGAACTGCTCGTGCAGCCCCTGCCGGCGGGTCAGGTTGCGCTCGCGCTCCAATCTGAGCTGGGCCAGCTTCTCCTGCAGGGTCACCAGCTGCTTGTGATCGGCGCTGCGGGCCTGCTCCAGCTCGGTCAGCTGGCGCTCCAACTCTGCCAGCCGTTGATGGCAGGCAAGTTGCAGCGCCTCAAGGTTGCGCTGCTCGGCCAGCAGGGGCGACAGATCCTGACCCGGCACAGCTCCCGGCGCCTTGAGTTCGGCCAATTCCAGTCCGAGGCGGGCCAGCTCCTGCTCACGCAGCGTGATGAGCTGGCGCTGATTCTGCAGCTCCAGTTGCAAACGCTGGCAGCCGGCCTGCTGCTGCTCCCGGCGCAGGCGAGCCTCTTCCACCGCCCGCTCGGCACTGGTGACTCGCTCCTGGGCAAGTTGCAGCGCCTGAGCCAGCGGCTCACCCTGCTCCTGCAGTTCGCCGAGCCGCGCTTCATCGAGCTCGAGCTGCTGCAGGGCCGCGGCCAGTCGCTGCGCCTCCTCGGCCTGCTCCTGGTCGAGCCTGATCAGCTCTTCGCCAAGCTGGCCGAGCCGCTGCAGCCGCTCCTGGCGCTGACCCTGTTGCAGGCTCCAGGCTTCGCGCAGTTGTTGCCATCTTTGCTCCTGCTCGCGCAGGGTGCGCTGGGCCAGCTCATGGGCACTGTGCAGCCGGGCACGCTCGGCATCGACCGCGCCCAGTTGCTCATTCAACCGGCCAAGCGCCTGTCGGCCTGTCGTCAGCTCTGTGTGTAACCGCTCACGTTCACCGAGCAGCGCCAGGGTGCCGAGCGCCCCACCCTGACCGAGGTCGGCCCAGTTGGGACCAAACCAGTCTCCCGCCGGGGTCAGTACCGACTCACCGGCCAGGAGGCCTGACTGGCGGGCCAGTGCCGCCTCCCGACTCTCCGCCAGCCAGATGGCGTTGAGAAAGGCGGGGATGTGATCCCCCTCGAGTCGGGCCGCCAGGGTACCGGCAACCGCGGGCAGGGCCGGGCCAATCCAGAGTCCGCTCTGCTCAAGGTTGCACTCATCCCCTGGCTGGGCGGTGAGCCAGCGCCCCAGCACCTTGTCCAGCGCCTGGGCCCACTCGGGCGCCACCTGCAGCCGATCCGCCAGGGTGGCGCCCACCATCTGCTCCCCCAGAATTTGGTCAAGCGTGGTGAGGCGGGCGTCCAGCTCGCGCAGCAGACTGCTCTGCTGGCTCTGCTCTGACTTGCACTCTTCATGGCGAGCCACGCTGGCCTGCCACTGTTCATCGAGCTCGGCGAGCCGGGCGCGCGAGACCGCCAGCTCGGCCGTCAGGGCATCGAGTCCGGGTTGTAGACTCTCCCCTTCCCCACCGAGGGGGCCAGCTTGTTCATCCTCCAGCTTGAGGCGGGCCAGCCGGGTCTTGGCCTGCAGCTCCTGCAGACCGTTCACCTGTGCCCGGGTCTGGTTGAGCCGCCCCTGCAACTGGCCGAGCTGCTGCTGCCACTGCTGCTGTCGCTGCCGGGCCTGCTCCAGCTGCTCGCCGGCAGCCAGGCGCGCCCCCTGCTGGTCGGTGAGCAACTGCTCACACTGTTCGAGGCGCGCCGATTCAACCTCCTCTCTGAGGGTGCCGTCGGTCAGCTGCTCCTGCTGGCTGGCCAGCTGGGCCTTGATCGCCTCGATACGCTCGCCGAGCGCCTGACGCCGGGCCTGCCAGTCGCGGCCAAGCTCGGTCTGGTGCAGTTGCTGTTGTTCAAGGCGGGCGATGGCCTGACCACCGAGAAAAATCTGCTGCTGGCGGCTCGTCTGCTCAGCCTGGCCCTCCTGGCGGGCCACCGACAGGGTGACGTGACGCCCCTCGTCGGCGGTGCGCTTGGCATCCAGTGCCGCCAATGCCTGCTCGGCCTGGGCCAGCTCGGCCTTGGCTTCTCCGAGGCGGGTCTCCAGCGCCCACAGCTCGGAGCCGATGAGCTCGGCCTTGGCGGCGCGACTGCGGCCCTTGAGCTGCTTGTAACGCTCGGCGGTTTCGGCCTGAGTTTTGAGGTGTTCGAGGCGCGATCCCAGCTCGCCACGAATGTCGCCGAGCCGCTCCAGGTTCTCCTGGGTATGGCGGATGCGCTGCTCGGTTTCCCGGCGCCGCTCCTTGTAGCGGGAGACACCGGCGGCCTCCTCCATGAACAGCTTGAGATCGGCGGGGCGTGACTCCACCAGCCGGCTGACGGTGCCCTGCTCTATGATGGCGTAGCTGCGCGGGCCCAGCCCTGTGCCGAGGAAGAGGTCGGTGACATCCTTGCGGCGACACTTCTGGCCGTTGATCTGGTAATGGTTGGAGCCGTCGCGCAGCACCTCGCGGCGCACCGAAATTTCGGTAAAGCGGCCAAATTCACCGGGGACCCGGTTGTGGGGGTTGTCGAACACCAGCTCCACCGAGGCCCGGCCGTGGGGGCTGCGGTTGATGGAGCCGTTGAAGATGACGTCCGTCATGTTCTCGCCGCGCAGATGGCGGGCCGAGCTCTCCCCCAGCACCCAGCGCACGGCGTCGATGACGTTGGACTTGCCGCAGCCATTGGGCCCCACCACGGCTGTCATGTCGGCCGAGAACTCGATGCGGGTCGGCTCGACAAACGACTTGAAACCGGCGAGTTTGATCAATTTCAGACGCATGGGGGCCTATGTGGGTAACGAAATAAAGAGGAGGCGGGCAGGCGACTTTACCAAATCCAAACCTTGTTTGTAATATGCTGGCAGTTTCCCATGAACAGATGGAGCTCAGATGAGCCAATCACCCCCTATGGTCAAAGACTCAATCAGCGGTGCGGACTACTTCCTGCGCGGCTTTTCGCTCATCCGCCAGCCCGGCATCCGCACCTTCGTGCTGATCCCCCTGCTGGTCAACTTCGTGCTGTTTGCGGGGGCCTTCTACGCCCTCTTGCTGCAACTGGACGGCCTGTTCGGCTGGCTGCACCAGCAGATCCCGAGCTGGCTCGACTGGCTGGACTACCTACTCTGGCCCATCGCCCTGGTCACCATACTGGTGGTCTTCTCCTTCCTGTTCAGCTCGGTGGCGAACTGGATAGCGGCCCCCTTCAACGGCCTGCTGGCGGAGAAAGTGGAACAGACCCTCACCGGCGAGGTGGTCAGCGACACCGGCATGTTGGACATAGTCAAGGATGTGCCCCGCACCTTCGGCCGCGAATGGACCAAGTTGAAATATTACCTGCCCAAGGCCATCGGCTGCCTGATCCTGTTCCTCATCCCTGTGGTGGGGCAGACACTCGCCCCCGTGCTCTGGTTCCTGTTCAGTGCCTGGATGATGGCGATCCAGTACATCGACTATCCGTTCGACAACCACAAGATCAGCTTTATCACCATGCGCGATGCCCTCAAGCAGCGCCGCGGCAAGTGCCTGAGCTTCGGCGCCCTGGTCACCCTCTTCTCCGCCATCCCGGTGGTGAATCTGTTCGTGATGCCGGTGGCCATCTGTGGCGCCACCGCCATGTGGGTGGATCACTACCGCGCCGAACAGCTCAAACGCTGATCCCTTACCGTGCGGCAAACGGGCACCCTGGCGGTGCCCGTTTTCTTTTTGCATTATAAAAAATAATGCATAGCCTTCATTGCTTGTCGCCTATAGCCTGAATTGATAGGATGCTGGCCTTTCTCGCACCCTGGGATATCTCATGTTACATGCACTCTTCTTGTTGGGCCTGGTGGCCGAAGGGATGACTGGCGCGCTGGCAGCGGGTCGGCGACGGATGGATCTGTTTGGCGTGGTGATCATTGCCTCGGCGACGGCCATAGGCGGCGGTACCATACGGGACGTGCTGCTTGGCCACTATCCGCTGCTCTGGATCGAGCATCCGGAATATGTGTTGCTGGTGGCCGGCGCGGCCATGGCGGCTGTCATCTCGGCGCCGCTGATGCGCTACCTCGGCAAGCTGTTCATGGCGCTCGATGCGCTGGGACTGGTGGTCTTCTCCATCTTCGGGGCGGCCCGTGCGCTTGAGATGGGTCATGGGGCCGGCATCGCCTGCATCATGGCGGTGGTGACGGGGGCCTTTGGTGGCGTGCTGCGGGATCTGCTCTGCCAGCGCATTCCGCTGGTGTTTCGCCGCGAGCTCTACGCCGCCATCTCGCTGGTGACAGCCGCCCTCTACTGCCTGGCGCTGGATCAGGGCCTGCCCAACGACTGGGCCGCCTTCGGTGCCATCGGTATCGGCTTCGTGCTGCGGCTGCTGGCGGTGCGCTTCAAGTGGGGGCTGCCCACCTTCCATTACCAGTACGCGACGCACTGAGCGCGCCAGGTTCTGGCGAGGCGGTACGGATCGCCGACAACAAAAAAGCGCCTGACAGGCGCTTTTTTGCATTGATAACCGGGCGCTTGCCTCAGTTGATCCCTTCCGAGCTGAAGAAGGTCGCCTTGTCGGCGATGAAACGGATCTTGATGTTCTTGCCCTCGTTGCCCCAGATGCAGCTGGTGGTGCCCAAGGTATCGTCGCAACGCTCCGCCTTGCCGAGTATGCTGCTTGCTTGCGTATAGCTGATCCCCATCTGCAACTTGTCGTAGTTCTCGCGATTGAGCTTGCTGCAACCGGTCAACAACAGGGCGATCAGGCCCCCGAGCAAAATATGTTTCATCTGGTTCTCCTCTGGATGGTGTCCAGAGCCTACCAGCTCGGCCACCCTGTTTGCCAGCCGCCATCCGCGCGGCCACACCCCAAGTTGAGGCCACCCACGACTACCAGCTGCGCACAGGCCCGGTATCGAGGTGCACGAAGTTGTCGCTCGGATAGTAGCCGACCCCGCCCACCTTGAGATTGAGCGCCGCCTTGCGCAGGTGTGCCAGCTGCACGCCCGGGATCCGCACATCCACCGCCTGTCCCAGGGTGTGGTAGCTGTGCTTGGCCACCCCTCGGCTCCTGCTGCGCTTCTGGCGGTTGGTCACGGGGGAACGATAACCCGAGATGAGCTGGATCTCGCCGTGACGGCCCAGCTTGTGCTGCAACAGATAGAGCTGATCGAACAACTTCCTGTCTATGCTGAAGACTTCGTTGCGACGGTAGTCGCGGAAAATATGGTTGAGCTCGGCCAGCCCGTCTTTCAGGTAACGACCATCCTCCCAATAACTGGCGCTCACTCGCTCGCCGGTATTGAGATTGAAGAAACTGAGTTCACGTCCCGCCGTACTGCGACTCGCCATGGCCGGGGATGACAGCATGGCGCCCCCCAGCAGGCAGCCGGCCCCCAGCAGCAGGCGACGTCGGCTTATCTCTTGTTCAAGCATCCGTTGTCCGTCCATCACAGATTGAAGTGAAACAGGTGAATGAATTTGATACAGGGGCTCGAAACTACCTGCCGGGCCCCCTCATGTCAAACCACCGGGGCTCAATAGAAAAGCCCGGCACGGGCCGGGCTTTTCACTCTGTGGCGAGGATCACAGCAAGCGACTCTGGAAGCTGACTCGATCAAATCCATAGATGTCGTTGCGCAGTTGCTGGCGACCCTCTTCGTCGATCCAGCTGCTCCAGTAGACGGTAAACACCGGGATCGGAGTGGTCAGCGGCAGCCACTTGGTCTGGGTCTCTTTCAATATGCTGGCCACCTTGTCCGGCTGATAGCGGGAGTCCGCCAGCAGCAGCTCGGCCAGATCGTCCGCATGCTCCACCCGGATGCAACCCGAGCTGAAGGCGCGCGCCCCCTGCTCGAACAGCGCCTTGCGCGGCGTGGAGTGCAGGTAGATGGCCTCGTTGTTGGGCAGGTAGAACTTGTAGCGGCCCAGCGCATTGTGATCCCCCGGCTTCTGCCGCAGGCGATAGGGGAAGCCTGTCGCCAGCGCCTGCTGCCACGCCTCCTCGGTAAACTGCACCGGGTTGCCTTCGCCGTCGATCACCTCAAACTGCTCGCGGTTGAGGTAGGCGGGATCCCGGCTCAGCTTGGGCAGAATGTCCTTGCTCAGGATGGAGCGCGGCACATGCCAGGCCGGGTTGAGCACGATGGAGCGGATCTCGCTGGCCAGGATGGGGGTAGCCCGTTGCTCCTTGCCGACGATGACCCGGCTGGTGAACACCTCGTTGCCGGACTCCACCACGCTCAGTCGATAATCGGGAATGTTGACCAGCACGTAGCGGGCACCGGAGAGCTGATCCACCAGATCGCGACGCCACAGGTTGCGCAGCAGCAGGCTGGCGCGCACCTCGGGCCCGGTATTGAGCCAGCTGCGGGTCTGCCGACCTATGATGCCGTCGGCGGTCAGGCCGTGGCGGCGCTGGAACTGCTTGATGGCCTGCTGGGTATCGGCGTCGTAGGTGGCATCGTCATGGCGGGGAGCCACATCGCCCAACTCGTTGAGTATGGTGCGGATCTGCCCCAGTTCGGCCGAGGTTTCACCCGCCCGCAGGGTTGGCATGGTGAGGGTCGGCCAGCGTTTGGCCATGGGCATGGCCAGCAGCTTGCGCACTTCCTCGCGCACCCCGTCGTACTCGGCAACCTGGGGTCTGAGCTGCTTGACCTGCTCCAGCAGGTTGTCGCCGGCGGGCTCGTGGGCCAGCGGCTTGTTCAGATTGAGTTTGAGGGTCTGCATCTGCTCGCGGGAGACCAGATCCATGGCACGCCAGGCTTGCTGGAAGCGGGCTAGCTTGCCAAACACCTCATCATAAATGGCGCCGCGCTGATCGGCAGGCTTGGCCTGCAGCTTCTTCCAGAGGCTGAAGAAATCCGGGTGCAGCTGGGCCAGCACGGCCTCCTGCAACTGCTGCTCCAACTCGTGGCGAGCCTGCTCCGCCGTGCTGTTCTGGTACCAGTCGTGCTGCACCGCAGCATTGGTCACCACCACCTGACCCTCGCTGGCCTGTACCATGGCCGCAGGCCAACAGCCCAGCCAGATCAGGTTTGCCAATGCCAGCCAATACTTCTTCCCCATGCTTACCTCAAGATCGGTTCACTTCAGCCTGTCAGACCCGGCGGTCAAGGCGCTCATGATGCGTGAATGCCAACGACTTTACTAGCTGGCGGGCGCGTAGCGCCGCCAGATAATGTCATACTCATTTGTTGCTTTAAATTCAGCCAACTCCCGATTGAACGCCTTGACAAACGCGGGTGACAGCCGCTTCTTGCTGAACATGAAGAAGGTCGGTGCCTCATAGACGGGCATGGTGTGAGGCACGATCAGATCGGCCAGCCCCTCTTCTTTCAGACCCCAGGGGGTCGCCAGAATATCCCCGAGGAAACCATCGATCCTGCCGAGCACCAGCTTGCCATAGTTTTGCCTATCGTTGACCACGCTGACCTGGGCCGCATAACGGCGCACCAGTTCGGCGGTTTCGGCACCATAGTAGTAGTCCTTGGTGACCCCCAGGGTGTGGCCATTGGCCAGCCAGGTCGCCAGATCAGATTCGGAATAGGAGGATGACTTGCGGATCCAGAGCACGCTGCGCCCCGGGTTGTAGGCATCGGAGAACCAGGCGTAGCGGCCACGCTCGTCGTTGAAATAGGCCTCCATGGCGATATCGAGCGAGCCTTGTTCCAGGCCGTGCAACACCCGCTTCCAGGGCAGCTCGACATAGGTCGCCCGGCAGTCCAGACGCTTGAGCATGGCGTTGAGCGCCTCGACCGCAAAACCCTGCAGCACCTTGGGCGCGGTCGCCGTCGCACTGGCGTAATAGTGATAGGGGGGCCAGTTGTCGTAACCGACCCGCAATGGAGAGGGACACAGGCTGTTTGCCGACACCAGCGGGGTCAGCAACCAGAGCATCCAGCAACAGAGTTTCAGCTTCATGGGTCATCCTTGACTTGGCGATAGGTCATCATAAATCGGCCTTGGTAAAATGGCGACAGATCCTGCCACAGCGATCGCGACTGCCAGCACAGTGTCTGAACGGGCCCATCGCGGCAGCAGGGACTCAGCCCGGAAATGAGCCCAGCCCCCGCGCGGCATGAGGCCGGATCAGGCGATAAAAAGGGCAAAGCAGGAACATTTGGAGCACTGACTGGAAAGGGGTTAATATGTGACCAAATATATTTTTGTGATCCACTATGCTTTTTTTGCAATTGGATTAGCATATGCGCGAAATCAGCCTACCAATCGTGAGGCGTAGAGAGTGATATGACGTACAAAAAGTTCGGTTTTCTGACGGCCATCATGGCCCTGAGTGGTTTCTACCTTTACACCCTCTATCTGGCTGCTCACCCCAACGTGAGCCTGGCCTACAAGCTCTATTACCTGGAAGGCAAGACCCGCTTCTGGGAGCACAACTCCAGCATGACCTACCAGCCCGGCAACGAGCTCAATCTGACCAAGCCGAGCCGCTTCCTCTCCAGCGAAGGCTGGGCCAAGAAGCCGAGCGCGGACGGCACCGAACTCAGTGGCCAGGGTGGCCTCTACTTCGTGCTGCCAAGGCAACAGGCACAACCCGAACAGCTGACCATCCAGGCCCGGGTCAACAGCCCGCAAGCCGGTGCACTGCTCAAGGTGGCACTGGGTCATGACTTCACCACCACCATCAAGCTGGCCAAGGCCGGTATCAACGAGATCCGGCTCAATCTGCCGGGCGAATCGCTGACATCGGATCCCAAGCGTCCCAACTTCCTGGCGCTGTCCGCACCGACACCTCTCAATGTCCAGTCGGTACGTCTGACAGTCGCCCAGTAAGACGTATTATCCAATACGCTGTTTTATAAAATAATTTTCCAAATAAGGAAGTTTTCATGTCGCATGCCGATTTTCGACTCTCTCTGATCGTTCCCGTCTACAACGAGGAAGAGAGCATAGATGCCTTCATCAACGCGATAGATAACGAACTGGCGCCTCTCAAGGATCGGCTGGAGATAGTGTTCGTCAACGACGGCAGCCGTGACCGCACCCGTGAGGTGATCGAGCAGGCCATTACCCGCGATCCCCGGGTGACCCTGGTCAACCTGGCGCGCAACTTCGGCAAAGAAGCGGCCATGACTGCCGGCCTGCATCATGCCAAGGGCGATGCCATAGTGCCGATGGACGTGGATCTGCAGGATCCCCCTGCCCTGATCCTCGAATTCGTCAAGCTGTGGCAGACAGGTGACTATGACACCGTCTACGGCATCCGGGTGGATCGCAGTGCCGATACCCCGATGAAGCGCCTCACCGCCGGTGGCTTCTACCGTTTCTTCAACGCCCTCTCCACCAGCACCAAGCTGCCGGAGAACGCCGGTGACTTCCGCCTGATCGACCGCCGCGTGGTCGAGGCGATCAAGCAACTGCCGGAGCGCAACCGCTTCATGAAGGGGCTGTTTGCCTGGGCCGGCTTCCGTGCCGTCGGCGTGCCTTACGAGCGCCCCGCCCGTCACGCCGGTGAAACCAAGTTCAACTACTGGAAGCTGTGGAACTTCGCCCTCGACGGCCTGATGAGCTTCTCCAGCTGGCCGCTGCGGGTGTGGAGCTACGTCGGTGTCGGCGTCTCCTTCGTCGCCTTCCTCTACATCCTCAAGATAGTGACCCAGGTGGTCTTCTTCGGCGTAGACGTGCCGGGTTACGCCTCCCTGATGTCGGTGGTGCTCTTCCTCGGCGGCATCCAGCTGCTGTCGCTCGGCATCATAGGCGAGTACATAGGCCGCATGTTCGTGGAAGTGAAGCAGCGCCCCGTCTACCTCATCGAAGGTGTGTACGGCCAGTACGCCAAGCAGGATGAAGCACAACCGCAGGACGGCGCAGCCACCGGCAGCAAGAAGAGCGCAGGCAAGAAGGCGGCCACAGTGAAGGCCGCTGACGACCAGCAGGAGCAAGCGCCTCAATGATCTCCCGCGAGGAATTCTGGCGCCTGTTTCGGTTCGGTCTGGTCGGCGGGGGGGCAACCCTCGTCGACCTTGGCACCTCTATCGCGCTGTTCCACACCTGGCCTGCCATCTCTGAGCACTGGGTCACCACCATCGCCTTCATGATTGCCTTCTGGTTCTCATTCTTTGGCCATCGCTACATCACCTTCCAGAAACAGGGTGCCATCGGCAAATTCTTGCTGGTCGCACTCTTCTCGCTGGCGGTGAGAAACCTGATATTGAGCGGTCTGCTGTTTGCGGGTCTTTCCGGTCTGCTGCCTGTGGTGATCGCCACCCTGACAGTCACCGTGCTCACCTACCTCCTCTCCAGGATCTGGGTATTTGCCTGATGAATGACATGACAACTATGACCCCTGACAACGTGGGCCCCTACCGCCCGTCACTACGGATTAGCAGCCGCGACTGGCTGATGATCATCGCCGCCTTCTTACTGAGCCGAGTCGCGCTCTATGGCATGGGCTATTTTGGCGTTCAGCTCTACGGCGCCACCGACATAGGTCCGCTGCAAGCCTACTGCCAGTTCGACTGCGTCTGGTTCCAGCGCATCATAGAGAACGGCTACGATCTCTACCCCCGCTGGCTCAGCAAGGGCAACGCGGCCAACTGGGCCTTCATGCCGCTCTACCCCATGCTGTCGGGCGCGCTCTCCAACCTGCTCAAGGTCGAGAGTCTGATCGGCCTGATGCTGGTGGCCAACATCGCCTTCTTCGCCAGCCTGCCACTGATGCTGCTGGTGCTGCGTCAGCTCAAGCTGGGTGACGAGACAGCCCGCTTCGGCGTCTGGCTGCTCGCCTTCTCCCCCTTCTCCGCCTACTTCGTCTCCGGTTATACCGAGTCGATGTTCATGGCGCTGATGCTGGGGATGTTCCTGTTCGCCTATCGGGAACAGTGGCTGATGGTGGCCCTGCTCGGCGTCTTCATCTCGGGCACCCGCAACCTGGGGGTCATGATGGTGTTCCCCGTGCTGATCCTGGCCCTGCAGGCCTACGGCTGGCGCGAGTTCTTCCGCTTCACCGAGCGGGCCTTCAAGGTGGTGTTCACCCTCTGGATGATCCCGCTCGGCCTGTTTGCCTACATGGTCTACCTCTATCACCTCACCGGCGATGCGCTGGCCTTCAAGCACATCCAGGTGGCCTGGGGCCGTTACATGGACAGCCCCCTCGACTGGTGGCTGAGCGGCTTCGAGCTGGGGGGTCGCAAGTCCTACCTCTCCATCATGGTGATGTTCGGCTGGGCTCTGAACCTCTACCTGTTCAGCCAGAAGCGCTGGGCCGAGGCGACCCTGATGTTCATCTGCTGCACCATACCGCTGATGACAGGCCTCAACGCCATGCCGCGCTACATGTTCGGTCTCTATCCGACCATGCTGGCCATTATCCTGCTGACCCATCGCTGGCCTGCCATTCGCCCGGCCGTGCTCTGCGTCAGCGGCATGGTGGCCTCCTTCATCGCGGTGGCCTTCGTCAACTTCAAGTTCTTCACCGTTTGATGTAACCACTTGCACCAAAAAGCCGGTCGACTGACCGGCTTTTTTTATGGCTGGCGTTCCGGTGTCACACTTTCCCATTTCTGAAAACGTAACCATTTGAACTGAGCTCACAAATCGGTGCTTTGCCTGTCCATGCCCGCCACCATGCCCCCTAGAATGAGCCCCATTGACGGAATCTGGTCCGCTTACCCCTGCTCAAGGAATGGCTTATGCGTCGCGCTCCCCGCTTCTCTCCCCTCTGGCTCGCCCTGCTGGCCGGCCCCCTGTTGACCGGCCAGGTGCTGGCCGCCCCCGAGGTGCATCTCTATGTGGATGGCAAAGCGGTCGCCACGCCGCTGCGTCTGGACAAGGGCCCGGTGGAGCTGACCCATACCCTCGCCAAGGGCAGCCACCAGATCCGCATCAGCGACCCGGACAACAGCTGCGGCACCAGCTTCGGCCCGAGCGAGAGCAAGCCGCTCCCCTTCGGTACGGCGCAACCCATGGACAAATGCACCAAGGATCAAAGTTTTACTCTGCGGGTGATGCTGGCGGGGGACTATCAGTTCACCTTCAACCCGGCTACCCCCAGCCTCAAGGTCTTGCGGGCCACCAGGAAGAGTGAGTTCAAGCGCCAGCCCCCCGAGGAGCCCTGCATCCAGTGGGATGGCGGCCCTGTCACCGTCTCGCTCAAGGGGGTCTGGCCCGACGGCACCCGGCTGCGGGATGCCTACTCCGGCCAAGAAGGCATAGTCAAGGGGGGCAAGCTGACCCTGACCCCGACCAAAGAGAGCGGTGGACTGCTGCTGCTCGAGCCGGTCAAGGCGGCCAAGCCGGCCCCCTTCAACTGGGATCAGGCCAGCGTCTATTTCCTGCTGACCGACCGCTTCAACAATGGCGACCCCGCCAACGACCACAGTTTTGGCCGCCAGAAAGACGGCCAGGACGAGGTGGCTACCTGGCACGGCGGCGACTTCAAGGGCTTGACCGAGAAGCTCGACTACATCAAGAGCCTCGGCATGAACGCCATCTGGATCACCCCCATGGTTGAGCAGGTGCACGGCTTCATCGGCGGCGGCGAGCAGGGCAACTTCCCCTTCTACGCCTACCACGGCTACTGGGCGCTGGACTTCACCAAAATCGATCCCAACTACGGCGACGAGGAGAGCCTGAAGACCCTGGTGGACGAGGCCCACAAGCGCGGCATGCGGATCATCCTCGATGTGGTGATGAACCACGCCGGCTACGCCACCCTGGCCGACCTGCAGGATCTGGGGCTCGAGAGCCTGACCCAGAACACGGGTAAGCTGCCGACCCGCTGGAACGACTGGCGCCCGAGCGGCGGCCTCAACTGGCATGGCTACAACCAGTTTATCGACTACCAGTCCCCTAACTGGAACCAGTGGTGGGGCCCTGACTGGGTGCGGGCCGGCCTGCCCGGTTATCCGCAACCGGGTACCGACGACGTCACCGGCACTGTGGCGGGGTTGCCGGACTTCCTGACCGAATCAACCAAATCTGTGGGGCTGCCGCCGCTGCTGGCGGCGAAGCAGGACACCAGGGCCAAGCCACTGCCCAATGCCAGCGTCAGCGACTACCTCATCGCCTGGCATACCGACTGGGTGCGCCGCTTCGGCATAGACGGCTTTCGGGCCGACACCGTCAAGCACCTGGAGCCCGCCGTCTGGGCCAGGCTCAAGCAGGCGGGCACGGCGGCGCTCAAGGAGTGGAAGCAGGCCAACCCGACCAAGGCGCTGGATGACCTGCCCTTCTACATGGTGGGCGAGGTGTGGGATCACGGGGTCGCCAAGGATTTCTGGTACCAGAATGGCTTCGATTCGCTGATCAACTTCGACTATCAGCGCGAGTTCGCCCTGCCCCAGGCCCAGTGCATGGCGGGCAGCGATCCCACCTATGCCAGCTACGCCAGCCGCATCAACCAGGATCCCGAGTTCAACGTGCTAAGCTACATCAGCTCCCACGACACCAAGCTGTTCTTCGGCGACTATCAGGACGTGCCGCTGCAGCGGCGGGTGGCCAACAGCTTCATGCTGCTGCCGGGCGGCATCCAGCTCTACTACGGGGACGAGTCTGGCCGGGGTTTGGCCAAGGATGGCGGTGTGTTCGATCAGAGCGTGCGATCTGACATGAACTGGCAGGAGCTGGCCAGTGGCGACAAGGCCGAGCTGGTCAAACACTGGCAGCGGCTCGGCCAGTTCCGCGCCGCTCACCCGGCGGTGGCGGCAGGCAGCCACAAGAAGCTGTCCGATGCGCCCTACAGCTTTGTGCGGGAGAAGGGGAACGACAAGGTGGTGGTGGTGTTTGCCGGTCGGCAGAAATAATGTCTGGGCCAGATTAGCCACAAGAGAGAGGGGAGCCAGTGGCTCCCCTCTTCATGTCAGGCATCGAACATTCCGCAGGGTCGTCTTACGCCGGCTGACGGGCCGCCACCGGCCACTGCAGCCGCACCTTGACCAGCAACGCCTGCCACAGGGGCCAGGCCAGCAAGGCCTGTTGATAGACGCCGGCCTGACCGGGCAGCTGGATGCCGTAGCTGGCCAGTCGATAAGCCATCACCCCGTAGAAAGCATCTATGATACCCGCCTCGCCGAAGTAGAAAGGCCCCCTCGCCTGAGACCAGATGGTCTGCAAGCGCGCCAGCTCGCCTATGGCCTCCACCGGCGGCTCGCTGCGGGTCGGCGCGCCCAGGAAGAAGGGCAGCTGGCTGCGGATCTGCCCAAAGCCCGCGTGCAGTTCGGCGCACAGGCTGCGGGCCAGTGCCCGTTCGGCGCGGGAAGCGGGATAGAGCTGGCGGTCTGGACAGAGCTCGTGCAGGTATTCGGCGATGGCCAGCGAGTCGTGTATCCGCACGCCATCGTGATCCAGCCAGGGCACCAGGCCGGCAGGCCCCACGCGCTTGAGCCGCGCCAACGCCTTGGCATCTTCCAGATCGAACACCTGCTCCTGCCACTCCAGTCCGCTCATGGCGAGCACCAGCGCGACGCGCATCGCCCAGGTGGAGCCAGTGCCCACCGTCAATACCAAGGATCCCATCTCTTGCCTCCTGCATGGGTTGCTCATGACCATCCCATCGGCCCCAATGGCACGACATCCGACGGTCGCTTCACATTTGCACGCCTGCGGGTTTGACCCCCTCGGGGAGCGATGCTAGTTTGATTTTCCAAAACAATCAGTTAGCAACAATGTGAGCAATGGATAGCCAATTTACCATCGTCATCGCAGATGACCACCCCCTGTTTCGGGGCGCCCTCTATCAAGCGGTGCACATGGCCATCAACGACGCCCAGCTGCTGGAGGCGGACTCCATCGACAGCCTGACCAGCCTGCTGGGGGAACACCCTGAGGTGGACCTGTTGCTGCTCGATCTCAAGATGCCGGGCGCCAACGGCTTCTCCGGCCTCGCCCACCTGCGTGGCCAGCACCCGGATCTGCCCATAGTCGTGGTCTCCGCCTCGGAGGATCCCGCCATCATCCAGCAGGTGTTGCGGCTCGGGGCGCTGGGCTTCATCCCCAAATCCGTGCCCATGAAGGAGCTGGTCAACGCCCTCAATACGGTGATCGGGGGGGATAACTGGGTGCCGGCCGGCATCTCGCTGCATCCGGAGTCCGAAGATGGCCCCGATTTCGCCAGCAAGCTCGCCAGCCTCACCCCCCAGCAGTACAAGGTGCTGGTGATGCTGCGCGATGGCAGCCTCAACAAGCAGATAGCCTGGGAGCTCAACGTCTCCGAGGCCACCATCAAGGCCCATATCACCGCCATCTTCCGCAAGCTCGGCGTCAAAAATCGCACCCAGGCGGTCATAGCCCTGCAGCAGATGGATATCAAGGACGACTGACCCCCTTATCGCCATCAAGGCCCATATCCACTCCCGCCTTTCGCAAGCTCGGCGTCAAGAATCGTACCCAGGCGGTGATAGCTCTGCAGCAGATGGATATCAAGGACGACTGAGCGGCTGCCAACAAAGGCCCATATCCACTCCCGCCTTCCGCAAGCTCGGCGTCAAGAATCGTACCCAGGCGGTCATAGCCCTGCAGCAGATGGATATCAAGGACGACTGACCCCCTTGCCACCATCAAGGCCCATATCACTCCCGCCTTTCGCAAGCTAGGCGTCAAGAACCGCACCCAGGCGGTGATAGCCCGTAGCAGATGGATATCAAGGACGACTGAACCCGCTCATCTCGTCTGGCATAAGGATCCGCCGCTCGACAAATAGCACGGTCGTACTTTATGCTGCAGGGCCAACGAGGAGAGTGCGATGAGCAAGGGCCGGTTGACCCGCGACAACATTTTGCAGACTGCGTTTGAGCAGGCGAGCCAGCAGGGACTGGAGAGCCTGACCATAGGCTCCCTTGCCTGCGCCTGCGAGATGTCCAAGAGCGGCCTCTTTGCTCACTTCCAATCCCGCGACAACCTGCAGATCGCCGTGCTGGAGTACGCCGCCGAGGTGTTCCGGGAACGGGTGATCCAGCCGGTGCGCCAGCAGCAGCACGGCAACCAGCAGGAGAAGCTGATCGCCCTGCTGCAGGCCTGGCTGGCCTGGAACCAGAGCTTCGCCGGCCGCTGCATGTTCCTCGATGCCTGGACCTCGGCCCAGGAGGGTGAGGTGCAGCAGGCTGCACGCCAGCTGGTACGCTTCTGGCTCGACTACCTGGCCCGCCAGGTGGTGCAGGGTCAGACGCAGGGGGAGTGGCGCGGCGACATGGATCCCTGGCGCGCCGTCTACCGGCTGTACGGCCTCTATCTGGGGGATCAGGTGTTCAACGCGCTGGACTTGTGTCAGGATCCGGCCCGCCACTTCTGGCCCGAAGTGGAGGCTCTGCTGACAAGCTGGCGCTGATTTTCAACTGCCTTTTTAAAAACCCACAAAAAAGCACGACCGTTCGAACACAAAACAGACAGGAGCATCATGAGCAGCAAGATCTACTTCAACACCCGCCGCTTCAGCCCGAGCAAGTGGCTGCTGGGGCTCGGCACCCGGTTGCACCACAGACTCGCCCCGGCCCACGCCAGACGCACCGCCAGCAAGCTGTTGCTCACCCCCCAGCGCAACCAGCGGGACACGGCGGCGCCTGCGGGCCTGGTCAAACAGGCCGTTCACACCAGCGAAGGTGTGCTGATGAGCTACCGGCTCGGCAAAGGGCCGGTCTGGCTGCTGATGCACGGCTGGTCCGGCAGCGCCAGCCAGTTCTATCCGTTGATGAGTCACATCGCCGCCCAGGGCTTTACCGCCATCGCCTATGATCATCCGGCTCACGGCCACAGCGCCGGCCATACCGGCCACCTGCCCCGCTTCGTGCGCGCCTTCGACGAGCTGGTGGCCAAACTGAGCGACGAGTCTGGCCCCATCCAGGGGCTCATAGCCCACAGCATGGGGGGCGCCGTCACCCTCTCCAGCCGGGTGCCAGGCCTGGACCGGCTGCCACTGCTGCTCATCTCGCCCGTGCTCGACTATGTGCCCCAGCTCTACGGCATGGTGGCGCGATCCGGCTACTCCATCCGGCTGTTCGATGCCGTGGTGAAAGAGATAGAGCAGGAGTACCAGCACCCCCTCAGCACTGTCGATCCACTGGGGCGCCTCGCCAGCCGTGCGGGAGCCGCCATCATAGTGCACGACGAGGAGGACAGGTTTGCCCCCCACGACGACTCCCTGCGAGCAAGCCGGGACGGCCGCACCCGGCTGGTCACAACCCGGGGGCTGGGCCACGGTCGCATCCTCGCCAGCGCCCCCGTGTTTGCCGCCTTCGATCGGCTGAACACGCCGCAGACGGCCGGATGACAGGGGTCGAAACCGGCCTGCAAAAAAATGGTGAGCAACCCTGTTTTTATATTCGATACAGCGCCTTATAGTTAAATTGCTCGGTGGCAACACCCCCAGTGGCAAGCATAAGGCGCAGTATCATGAGCAGGGTGTACTGCTGCCGCCAACAACATAAGGGGTAGCGTCATGGCCAGACCCAACACAGCTCTTCTGTTAACCGGTGGTGGTGCTCGCGCCGCCTATCAGGTCGGGGCCCTCAAGGCCATCGCCGAGTTCTATCCCCGCAATCTCGGCATTCCCTTTCCCATACTGTGCGGTACCTCGGCCGGCGCCATCAATGTTACCGCACTGGCCTGTTATGCCTCCTGTTTTCATCTGGGAGTGCGCAAGCTGGAGTGGGTCTGGCGCCGCTTCGAGACCCATCACATCTTCGACTTTCATCCCGGCAGATTGCTGTGGCGGCTGATGTACGAGGGCTCGGCAGGCCTCATCAATCCCCACACCAACCACGCCTTTCACCTGTTCGACAACGCGCCGCTGCGCCGCCTGCTGGATCAGCTCATCGACTACCACCGCATCGATGACAACATCCTCTACGGCAGCCTGGAGGCACTCGCCATCACGGCGTCCGATTACGATGACGGCCTCTCCACCACCTTCTTCCAGGGGCGGGCCGAACACCTGCCATGGGAGAGGGCCAGACGGCGCGGGGTGCGAACCCTGCTCACCTCGGATCACCTGCTGGCCTCCTCGGCGCTGCCGTTTGTCTTTCCCGCGACCCATATAGGCGACAAATTCTACGGCGATGGCTCCATCCACCAGCTCAGCCCGCTCAGCCCCGCCATCCACCTGGGGGCTGAGCGGATCCTGCTGATCACCCTGGATCCGCCGGCCCACTCGGCGCCGACCTTTCACCACGGTTACCTGACCAGCTCCAACATCGCCAGCCACCTGCTGGACACCGTCTTCACCGACACCCTCAACTCGGATCTTGAGCGGCTGTGGCGCATCAACCAGACCCTGGATCTCATTCCGGAGCGGGAGCGCAACCGTTTGAAATTGAAGCGGGTGGAGACCTGCGTGCTGAAGCCGAGCGAGGATCTCGACATCATGGCGCTGAACTATTTGCGCAAGCTGCCGGTGCACCTGCGCCGCCTGCTGCGGGTGCTGGGGGTCACGGGGGATGAGACCAGCAGCCTGGCCAGTTTCCTGATGTTCTACCCCGGCTATTGCCAGCAGCTGATCAAGCTGGGCTACCGGGACACCCTCAACGAGCGCCAGCGGGTCGAACAGTTTCTGGGCATAGAGCAGATGGCGCGGGAGGAGGCATGAACCGCAGCCAACCTGGGGTGCCACCTGGCTAGCGCCCCTCCAGCAGCCGCTGCTCGGCCTGCTCCATCGCCACCGAATTGCCAAACAGCACCAGCCGATCCCCCGCCGCCAGCGTCAGCTCGGGTCTGGGCTCCAGGCTCTGCTCGCCGCGCTGCACCTCCTTGATCCGCACCTCCTCCAGTGCCAGCGCCTGCACAGTGCGCCCCACAGCCCAGGCCTGATCGTGCAGCAGCACGGGATGCAGTCGCTCGAGCAGCTGGTCCGTCTCCAGATTGCCGGCGCTCTGATCCCCCCAGTAGAAGCCGTGCAGGAAGCGATACTGGCTGCTGCGCTCGTGCTCCATGCGCCGGATCACCCGGCCTATGGGGACGTTGCAGTTGAGCAGCAGATGAGAGACCAGCATCAGGGCCCCCTCCTGGGATTCGGGGATCACCTCGTGGGCCCCCGCCTGCTTGAAGGCCTCCAGAAAGCTGTCATCCCGGGTGCGCACCAGCACCCTGACATCCACCGCCAGCTCCCTGATCAGCGCCAGCATGGCCTCGACCCGCTTGCGATCGTCGAAGGTGATGATCACCAGCCGGGCCCGCAAGAGGCCGGCGGCCAGCAGGATATCGCGCCGGCTCGCATCGCCAAACGCCACCTGCTCCCCCGCCGACTTGGCCTCGCTCACCCGCTCGGGATCGAGATCCAGCGCCAGGAAGGGGATGTCCTCCAGCTTGAGGAAGCGGGCACAGGTCTGCCCGGCCCGGCCGAAACCGGCGATGATGACGTGTTGATGCTTGCTGAGGCCGGACTGCGCCACCTCGGAGCGGGAGAGCAGGGTCGAGTCGATGAGCGAGCGGGCCAGACCCTGGGCCCGCTGCACCAGCCAGGGGGTCATGGCGATGGAGGTCACCCCTATGCCGATGAGCAGGGAGATCAGCTGATGGTCGAGCAGGCCGTGGTGATTGGCCAGCGCCAGCAGCACGAAGCCAAACTCGCCGACCTGGCTCAGCATGATCCCCGTCGCCATGGCATCGCGCTTGCGCTCCCCCATCAGGCGTCCGGCCAGCAGCACCAGCAGGGATTTGATCAAGATGAGGCCGAGCACGCTGAGGATCACCTGCCACCAGGCCCGTGCCACCAGTTGCCAGTCCATGGTCATGCCGATGGTGATGAAGAAGAGCCCCATCAACACGTCCCGAAACGGCCGTATGTCCACCTCCAGCTGGTGGCGATAGTGGGATTCGCCCAGCATCATGCCCGCCAGAAACGCCCCCAGCGCCATGGAGAGCCCCATCCACTGGGTCAGCGAGGCGGCCAGCAGCGCCACCAGCAGGGCGCTCAACACGAACAGCTCGTCGGATCGGGCCCGCGCCACCTCGTGAAACAGCAGCGGCAGCAGCCACTTGCCCACCGCCAGCAGGCTGAACAGGGCGAACAGCCCCTTGAGGGTGGCCCAGGCGATCTCCGCCAGCAGGGCGCCGCCCTGGATCTCGGGCCTGGCCAGTATGGGGATCATCACCAGCAGCGGCACTACCGCCAGATCTTGAAACAGCAGCACGCTCACCCCGAGCTGGGCCCGGCGGGTGTGCAGCTGTTTTTGCTCCCCCAGCTGCTTGATCACCACGGCGGTGGAGGAGAGCGCCAGGGTGCCCGCGACCACCAGCGCCTGCGGCAGGCTCAGCCCCCACCACCACGCGAGCCAGAAGAACAGCGAGGAGGTGAACAATACCTGCAAACCGCCCACCCCCAGCACCAGCATCCGCATGGCGATCAGCCGCGGCAGTGAGAACTCCAGCCCGAGCGAGAACATCAGAAAGACGATGCCGAGCTCGGCTATGGTCTGCATGATCGCCTGCCCCGTGATCACGGCGGCGCCATAGGGGCCGAGCACTACCCCGGCGAGCAGGTAGGCGAGGATCACCGGCTGGCCGAGGCGCCGGAAAATCGCCACCAGCAAGACGGCGGCAAACAGCAGGATCAAGACATCTGTATACAATTTTCCCTCCCTTTTTATCCACTTAAGCCTAGCCAGCCGCCCTTGTTCACATCGAACATATTTTGGGCACAAGGATTGCAAGGAAGTGGCAGGAAGTAGGATGTATGAGGGCTGTACCGTGGAAAACGCATCGTCATTGAATGGCTTGGGGCATGGCATAGAGCAATGGGTTCGCCAGATGGAGCGGCTCACGCCGCTGGCCAGCCAGGATCGCAACCAGCTGCTCGAGCTCTTGCTGGTACAGACGGATCTCGACAGCCTGCTGGCAACCTTTGCCGATCGTGCGGCAAGAATTGTCCGAATACACAGCCTCTACTTCGATCACGCCCAGCCACTTCGGCTGATCCAGCAACCGCCCCAGGCCAGCCTGACGCTGCACAGCTACCCGTTTGAACTGCGCGGCCAGCATGGCCAGCTGTTCGGCCAGCTGCACTACACCCTGGAACATACTCTGAGCGGCAGCCAGCAGCGGATCCTGCAGCAGTACCATCAACTGCTCTGCATGCCCCTGCCCCTCTATCTGCGGCTGGCACAACTGGAGCAACAGGTGCGACTCGATCACCTGACCGGGCTCGGCAACCGCTCCTACTTCGATGAGGCCATAGGCCGCGCGGTGGAGCAGCACAGCCGGGAGTCTCACGGTCTGGTGCTGGTACTGCTGGATCTGGACCACTTCAAGCAGATCAACGACACCTGGGGCCACCCGATCGGCGATCTGGTGCTGAGCCGCTTCGCCCAGTTGCTCAAGAGCTGCATCCGCAGCACGGATCAGGCGTTTCGCCTCGGTGGCGACGAATTTGCGCTGCTGCTGCAACCCGCCGAGCCCGAGGCCTGGCGCCCCGTCTGGCTGCGGCTGCAACACATGCTGATGACCCACAAGGAGCTCAGCACCTTCTCGGTCGGCTGCAGCCTGGGGGCCGCCAGCTGGCAGTCCGGGGTGGCGGTCCACAGCCTGTACGAGGCGGCGGACGCTCACCTCTACGCCCGCAAAAAAGCGGGCAAGGCCGGCCTGCTGGATTGAAGCTGTCAGGGGACGAGTGCAAAAAAGCCGGCAATGCCGGCTTTTTTGTCTTGATGGCGAACCCGATTCACTCAGGGATCCAGCTGTCCGCCGCTGGCAGCCAGTGCCACTCCAGACCGGCGGCTCGCGTCATGAATCCGTCACAGATAAAGAGTCCGGCCACCGCCGCCACCTGCTCGCCGTAATAGAGGATGGGGATGCGCCCCCGCTGCCAGGAGGGCACCCCATACTCTTGCAGCAACTTCTTGAAGCGCCGGCTGCCGCTGCGCCCCACGGGTTTGAGCATGACCCCGGGCGTCACCTGAAAACGCACCGACATTGGCTCCCGCGCGGTGGGCAGCCTCAACCCCTCACCGCCCTGGCGCAGCGCTAGCTGCACCTGTCCCAGCCCGTCCGGCAAGGCGAGCGACTCGCCAACCGCCACCATCAGCTGCGCGTGACAGGGCGCCAGCCCCGGCTTGACCAGATGGAGCCGGCCCTGAAAACGGCGGCAATCCAGACTCTTCAAGCTGAACTGCGGATTGGCGTCCTCTCGCGCCAGCGCCACCTCCTGCCACAGCAGAGCCAGCTGATCCCGGGAGGGCATCTCGCCCCCCAGCCGGCGGATCCAGTAGCGCAGCAGGTTGTTGCGCCGGGTCGCCGAGAGCCCGTGCAGCGGCTCGATATTCAGGGCACTCCCCTCACCGGCCAACCGCCAGTCCGCTTCGGCCAGCTCGGTCAGCAGCGTCTCCTGCTCGGCGCACAGCGCCATGCTGCGGGCGGCGGTGCGGGCCATGGCGGGCCAGCGCGCCTTGAGCTGCGGGATAAGCGTCTGGCGCAGGAAGTTGCGGTCATAGCTCACATCCTGATTGCTCTCATCCTCCACCCAGCCGTAAGGAAGCGATTGGGCCACCTCGGCCAACTCGGCCCGGCTCACCTCAAGCAAGGGGCGCAGCAGCAGGCCAGCCGCAAACGGCTGACTCGGCAGTATGCCCGCCAGGCCGCGCACGCCGGCGCCACGCTTGAGGGCCAGCAGCAGTGTCTCCAGCTGATCGTCCTGATGATGGGCTGTGAGCAGCCACTCCCCGGCACCCAGGCTGGCGGCCAGCCGCTGATAGCGGGCCTCCCTGGCCTGGGCCTCCAGGCTCTCGCCATTGCCACGCACCAGTTGTACCCGCTCGACCATGAGCGGCACCGCCAGTTGCTGACACACGGCCTCACAATGGGTTACCCAGGCATCGGCATGAGGGCTCAGGCCGTGATGCACGTGCAGGGCGCGCAGCACCAGCCCCTGCTCGCGGGCAAACTGCGCCGCCAGCACCAGCAATACGGTGGAATCGAGCCCGCCACTGAAGGCAACCAACAGGCCCCGGGAACCTTCCGGCGCGGGCAGGGTCTGACAAAAACGAGAATAAATACGAGAAATCATAGGCTTCCCCAAAACGACCAGGCCGATCTTAGCAGAGTCGGGCTTATCAAGCTGCAACCCGACTGTTAGAGTGAAGAACTGCCCTGTTTGGGCCAGGAAGCTGAATAACCCGAATTGGAATCCAACAAGATGAACAATAAAAAAAGCCTGCTGGCCAGCCTCATCGGACTGGCCTTGCTGGCCGGTTGTAGTCAGGCGCCGGACACAGCAGACAAACACTCCGGCCTCGCGCTGGCCAACATGGACACCCGGGTCAAACCCGGTGACGACTTCTTCCGCTACGTGAACGGCCACTGGCTGGCCACCGCCAAGATCCCGGACGACAGGCCCGCCGACGGTGCCTTTTACATGCTGCGGGACAAGTCCCTGGCGGACGTGCGGGTGCTGGTCGAGGGGCTCGACGGCAAGGCGGCGGCAGGCACCCCGGCCCAGCAGATCCACGATCTCTACCAGAGCTATCTGGATCAGGGCAGCCGGGATGCCAAGGGCACCACGCCGCTGCTGCCCCTGCTGAGCGAGATCGATCAGATCCGCGATCGGAGCGGGCTGGCCCGGGCCTTTGCCCAGAGCGGTCGCACTGGCGGCGGCGCCCCGTTCGGCTTCTGGATCGATGCCGATGCCAAGGCGCCGGACAGCTATGCGGTCTACCTCTATCAATCCGGGCTCAGCCTGCCGGATCGGGATTACTACCTCAAAACCGACCCCAACAGCCAGGCGCTGCGGCAGAAATACGAGCAGCACATCGCCGGCATGCTGACCCGTTTCGGTGAAGCGGATGCCAAGGCCAAGGCCCAGCGCATCCTGGCCCTTGAGACCAAACTCGCCCAGATCCAGTGGGACAACGTGGCCCTGCGGGATCGGGAGAAGAACTACAACAAGGCGCCCCAGAGCGAACTCAAGCGTCTCGCTCCGCATATCGACTGGGATGGCTACCTGGATCAGGCCGGCCTCGCCGGTCAGAGCAGCCTGGTCATAGGCCAGCCTAGTTATCTCGCCGCCCTCGATGGCCTGATGCAGCAGACCCCGATCGGCGACTGGCAAGCCTACCTCAAGTGGCAGCTCATCACGGATTATGCCCCCTATCTCGACAGCAAGACCGACGCCCAGAATTTCGCCTTCTTCGGCACCACCTTGAGCGGCACCCCCAAGCAACGCGCCCCCTGGGAACGCGCCCTCGGCATACTGGACGATCACCTTGGGGAAGCGGTGGGCAAGCTCTATGTGGAGCGCTACTTCCCGCCCCAGGCCAAGGCCCGCATGGAGCAATTGGTGGAAAACCTGCGCACTGCCTACGGCCAGAGCATTCAGGAGCTGGACTGGATGTCACCGGCCACCAAGACCCAGGCACTGGAAAAGCTTGCCAAGTTCAGGCCCAAAATAGGCTATCCGGACAAATGGAAGGATTACAGCGCCATCGAGATCCGCGCCGATGATCTGGTAGGCAACCTGCAACGGGCTCGCGCCTTTGAATATGCCGACAGCCTGGCACGCCTGGGCAAGCCGGTGGACAGGGACGAGTGGCACATGTCGCCGCAGACGGTGAATGCCTACTACAACCCGAGCAACAACGAGATCGTCTTCCCGGCCGCCATATTGCAACCCCCCTTCTTCGACATGCAGGCCGATGATGCCGTCAACTACGGTGCCATCGGCGGCGTCATTGGCCATGAAATGGGTCACGGTTTCGATGATCAGGGGGCCAAATCCGACGGCGATGGCGTGATGCGCGACTGGTGGACGCCGGCCGACCTCAAGGAGTTTCGCTTTCGTACCAGCCGACTGGTTGCCCAATACAACCGCTTCGAGCCCATCAATGGCCAGTTCGTCAACGGCCAGTTCACCCTGGGGGAAAACATTGGCGATCTGGGCGGTCTCACCATAGCCCACAAGGCCTATCTGCTGTCACTCAAGGGCGAGGAAGCCCCCGTGCTGGACGGCTTCACAGGCGAACAGCGCTTCTTCCTCGGCTGGGCCCAGGTGTGGAAAGGCATGTACCGCCCCGAGCTGATGCAGATGCTGCTCTCCTCGGATCCGCACTCCCCGCCGGAGTTCAGGGTCAACGGCGTGGTGCCGAACATCCCCGCCTTCTACGAGGCATTCAACATCAAGCCGGGGGACAAGCTCTATCTGGACCCCGCCAAACGGGTCAAAATCTGGTAACGGACGCCCTGTTCGAAGAGCCGGGACAGGCATCACCTGACCCCGGCTCACATATCAACATCCGTGACGGGCAGGAGATACCCGCCCGTCACCACAGTCACAAGGATCACATCCATGAAAGCCTTGCTCATGACACTCGGTCTGCTCACCCTGCCACTGACTGGTCAGGCGGCAGAAGGGTTCTTCAAACAGCTGACGCTGCCCACCGGTCAGGTGCTTGCCATCAGCGAGGGGCGCGGTGAGCCCGCCTCCATCGGCAGCTACGACGTGCGTCTCTATTCCGGCGCCAACCCCCAGTTTCCCCTCGATCAGTTCATCGATGGCAAGGTACTGGCGCGAGATGGCAGCATCAAAGAGCTGAAGTTGCAGGATCTCAACGGCGACAAGCAGCCCGAGCTCATCGTCATCATCGAAAGCGCCGGCAGCGGCAGCTATCGCAGTGCCGACGCCTTTACCATCAATGCGCAGGAGGGGCTGGAGATCTTCAACCATGTAGAAGGGCTGGCCCCCGACGAGGATGTGATCCAGGCGCTCAAGACCCCCCGCGATTGACCCACCACTCTCATACAGCCAAGGCCCCGCAATGCGGGGCTTTGACTTTGCTGGCGCAGCCGATAAGGCCACTGCCGCCTTGTACCCGGCCCCGCCTCACAACGGGGACAAGAGACAGGGGCCCCCGATGGACAGCTATTTTTTCTGTGCTTATAATCGGCGCACCTTGCCATCACAAAAAATAAGGAGGTAAAAAATGGTTATCCAAGCGTGCCCGATGTTCTCGGCTCGCCTGTTCGGCACATTCCAGTGCTCTTGCCTGCATACCATCGCGCTGCGATAGCGGGTTCGAGCAAAGCCGACTCCCTTCCAAACCGAGACCTTTCTCGACTCTGCCGTTGTCGCCAGCGCTCCTGATGACAGGGATTTTCGATCCCGTGATTTTAGAGAGCAAGAGCATGACAACCCTGATGAGTACCCATTCCCTGCACATGACGGCAGGACACCTGCCCCTGTTTGACAGCGTCGACCTCAGCATCCGCAGCGGTGATCGCATCGGCCTTATCGGTGCCAATGGCAGCGGCAAGAGCACACTGCTCGCCCTGCTGGCCGGTCAGCTCGATCCCCATGACGGACGCGTGCATCACGCAGCGGCTTGCCGCTGTGAATTCGTGGCGCAACATCTGCCCGCACGCCTGCAGGCACTCAGCACCCGCGCCGTACTGCTCGATGCAGTGGACGGGGATCCCGCGCTCGACTGGCAGGTGGACAAGATGCTGACCGAGCTGCAGCTTGAAGCACAGGGCGCGTTACCGGTCAGCGCCCTGAGCGGCGGCCAGCACACCCGATTGCAGATAGGCCGCGCCCTGCTGCGCCAGCCCAATCTGTTGCTGCTCGATGAGCCCAGCAACCACCTGGACTTGCCCGCTCTGCTCTGGCTGGAGCGCTTCCTGCTGGGCTGGCGCGGCGCTTTCGTGCTGGTGTCCCACGATGGCCGCCTGCTCGACCGGGTCACCCGCGAGACTCTGATCCTGCGGGATCGATGCCTCTATCGCTTCGCCCTGCCTTGCAGCCAGGCCAGGGCGGCCCAGGCGGAAGAGGACGAGCAAGCCCGTTTGCGCCGGGCCGACGAGCAGAAGGAGATCGACCGCCTGAGCGCCAGCAGCAAACGCCTCGCCATCTGGGGGCGGGAGCATGACAACGAGAAGCTGGTGCGTCAGGCCAAATCCATGGAGAAACGGATTGCCAGGATGCAGGAAGAGCAGAGCGTTGTCGGTGCCGGCGCCCCCTGGCGCCTCGAACTGCACGGGCAGGCACTGCCCGCCGATGCCCTGCTGCGGCTGGACGCCCTCGACGTGCGCCCCGCTCCCGGCTTGCCTCCCCTGCTGCGGGCCGAGGATCTCGGGCTGCGAGCCGGAGACAGGGTTGCCCTGCTCGGTGCCAATGGCACCGGCAAGTCCTCCCTGCTGCGTCAGTGCTGGCACGATCTGCACGCTCAACTACCAGGTGAAGGCTGGCACCACCACCCCGGCGCCAGCATCGCCTACTACGATCAGTCCCTGCAGCAGCTCGATGACGCTGCAACGCTGACCGATGCCCTCTATTGTCTGGCCCCCCTGTCCGAGGTGACGCTGCGCCAGGCCTTGATCCGTGCAGGTTTCCCCTACTCCCGTCACGGGCAACGCGTGCATAGCCTGAGCGGTGGTGAGCGGGCCAGGCTGCTGTTTCTCGCCCTGTCGCTGGCGAGCCACCATCTGCTCTGGCTGGATGAACCCACCAACCATCTGGATCTGGAAGGAAAAGAAGATCTGGCCGAGGCGCTGTCGCGTTTTGCCGGTGGCGTGCTGCTGATCTCCCACGACCGGGATCTGATCGAGCGCAGTTGCAACCGGTTCTGGGTGATCAGGGAAGGCCGGATTGTCGAAGCCCACAGTGCCGAGCGGGCCTATGCCGAGTTGCTCTGTGATGAACCCATGGACCTTTCAATCAGCCCCGCCACCGATGGCAGTCCGCAGGAGCAAGCTACTGTGGAGGATGACGAAGAGGCGCTGCTGGCACGCTGGTACGAGCTGGATGCCCTGCTCGCCGCCGACCTCGCCCGCAAGCCCAGGCATCAGACACCCAGGCTGCAACAACAGTGGCGCGACGAGTTGCAGCAGCTGGCCGGTTTGCTTGGCCTCGCAGCGAACTGACACCAGCAGTCACACCTTCACACAACTGTCTTTCCCAATCAGGCGGCCTGCCAACACAGGCCGCACAGGAGAAGAGCATGAATTCACGACAAGGGGGCGAACTGCGGCTCGACCCCATCACGGCGGCCGATCTGCCTCACATCTATCGCGGCCTGTCGGATCCAGAGGTTATTGCCCACTACGGCATCAGTTACGATAGCCTGACAGCCTGTGAGGCCCAGATGGCGTGGTACGCCGACCTGGTGCGTCAGGGCACTGGCGACTGGTTTCTGATCCGCAGTCAGCACACCGGCCTCCCCATGGGGGCCATCGGCTACAACGATGCCGATCCGCAGCACAGAAAGGCCGAGCTAGGTTATTGGCTCTATCCCGAGTACTGGGGAAAAGGGGTAATGGGCAGGGCCCTGCCCCTTTTTCTGACCCACTTCTATGGCACCACTACGCTGCACCGGCTGCAGGCCCTGGTGGAGGAGCCCAATGTCGCCTCCGCCCGCGTCCTGCTCCGCGCCGGATTTCGCTACGAGGGGACGGCGCGGGAGTGCGAATGGAAGGGGGATCAGTTTATCTCCCTGCAACACTACGCTCTGCTGCGCAGCGACCAGCCAAGCACCCGGTAGCCAACACCCCTGATAGACAAAGAACCCCGCACTGCGGGGCTCTTTGTCGGGCTGGTTACTTGATGGCGCAGATATTCTCCGTGGCCCGGGTGCGGCGCAGATAGCGGCGCCACAGGGAGAAGAGACCGTAACCTGCACTCAGCAATACGGCATAAAACACCTGGGAGGCGAGCGCCACCAGCACGGCGAGGCAGAGCAGCACGCTCAAGGCCGCCAGCCCCTTGCCCATGCCACCGAGCAGACGCCAGCCCGCCGCCATGCAGAGCAGATAGACCAGCACGAAGTTGCCGTTGGCGTAGCGGATCAGCTCATCGAGCGGCAGTCGCAGCCAGAGGATCAAGGTGATGGAGACGAGGCAGATGGCAAGCACCCAGCACAGGGCATTGAGCGGCGCCCCCCGGGCCGAGAGGCGAGAGAGGGAAACGGGCAGTTTGCCCTCCCGCGCCATGCTCCAGATGAGGCGCGCAAATCCCTGCAGGTAGATGTTGATGCTGGCAAAGCAGGAGAGGTAGCCCAAAATGGCCACCAGCCACTTGGCGGTAGGGTCGAACAGCAGGGAGAGCAGGGCCGGGATGGCGGTGGCATTGGTCGCCTCGTCGCCATAGAGACCATATTTGAGCACCACCAGCGAGTGGACCCAATAAATCAGCCCCGCCAGCAGCACGCCACCGAGCAGGGCCAGCGGATAGTCCCGCTGTGGCCGCTTGAACTCCTCCCCCATGTGGGCGAAAGCTTCCAGCCCCACGAAGCACCAGAACATCACCGCCAGCGCCGTGCCCATGGCGGGCCACTCAGCTGCCGTCGGCAGTGGCTGGGCCGCATCGCGCCAGCTGAGATCCCCCTTGAACCAGATGAGCAGGGTCAGCCCCAATATGGCCAGGGCAATCAGCAACTGCAGGTTGCCGGAGGAGCGTGCCCCCCGCAGTCCGAGCAGAAACACCCCGAGCAGGGTCAGCAACTGGATGGCCCACAGGGTCCACTCCCCCAGATCGAACAGCGCGTGCCAGAAGCCGGCGGCGATAGTGAGGGCCGCAGGCAAGCCCACCGGCAGCACAGCCAGGAACAGGAAGGCGGAGAAACGCTCGGCGCCGTTGCCAAAGGCGAGCCCGATGAGGTGCGGTGCCCCGCCCGCATGGGGATAACGGCGGCCGAGCCGGGCGAAGGTGAAGGCGATGGGCAGCACCAGCACTATGAGCAACACCCAGGCCCAGAGCGAGGCGCCCCCCGCCAGCGACGCCGCGGTCGCCGGCACCACGAAGATACCGGTCCCCAGCAGTGAGGTGGCGAGCAGCCCCATTCCCTGCCAGAGCCCCAGCTCTTTTTTCAACGCAGACATATCCTTTTGTCCTGACTGGAAAAACACCCCGCCATGTTAGGCCGCAGTCCCTTGCTTGTTAAGGGCTATCCGTTGCCCAAACAAAAAAAGCCGCCTCTTGCGAGGCGGCTTCTTCTTTCAACAGACTAACCGGAGTTATCAGGCAATCAGCTTGTAGATGATGCCGGACATGGCGATCAGGCCAATCAGGGTCACGAAGCCGTTGCTGATGTTGCCAGCGTATTTGCGCATGGCAGGTACCTTGGTGATGGCGTACATCGGCATCAGGAACAGCAGCATGGCGATGATGGGGCCGCCCAGATCTTCGATCATGCCGAGGATGCTCGGGTTGATGGTGGCAATCGCCCAGGTGGTCAGGATCATGAAGACCGCGGTCACCTTGTTCAGCTGCTTGGCATCAACCTTCTTGCCTTTTTCACGCAGCGCCTTGGCCATCAGACCGTTCATGCCTTCCTGTGCACCCAGGTAGTGACCCAGGAAGGACTTGCTGATGGCGACCATGGCGATCAGCGGAGCCGCAGTGGCGATGAAGGCGTTGTCGAAGTGGTTGGCCAGGTAGGACAGAATGGTGATGTTCTGTTCCTTGGCGGCAGCCAGGTCAGCCGGGGAGAGGCTCAGTACGCAGCTGAACACGAAGAACATGACGGTCATGACCATCATGACGTGGGCACCCAGCAGTATGTTGCCGCACTTCTTCTCGGCGCCTTCACCGTAACGACCCTTGTTGTCCACCGCGAAGGAGGAGATGATCGGGGAGTGGTTGAAGGAGAACACCATGACCGGAATGGCCAGCCACAGGGTCTTGATGAAGTCACCGTTGAAGGCGTCAGACAGTGCCGGCGCTTCTGTGATGATGGCACCGTTCCAATGCGGGATCAGGTAGAGCGCCAGGCCCATCAAGGTCAGCACGAACGGGAACACCAGCACGCTCATCGCCTTGACGATGAACTGGCCGCCGAGGCGAACGATCGCCATCAGACCCAGGATCAGCGCCAGCGACAGGATGGCACGGGGAGGTGCAGTCATGCCCAGCTGGTGAACCATCAGGCTCTCGACCGTGTTGGTGATGGCGACCGAGTACATCAGCAGGATCGGGTAGATGGCAAAGAAGTAGAGCAGGGTGATGAACTTGCCTGCGGTCTTGCCGAAGTGCTCTTCCACCACTTCGGTGATGTCACCGTCACGGGTGGAGCCGGACAGCACGAAGCGGGTCAGGCCGCGGTGTGCGAAGAAGGTCAACGGCAGGGCCAGGATGGCCATGGCCAGCAGCGGCCACAGACCACCTACACCGGCGTTGATCGGCAGGAAGAGGACGCCGGCACCGATGGCGGTACCGTACAGGCCCAGCATCCAGACCAGGTCGGCCTTGTTGATGCCACGGGAAGACGCATTACTGGCTAAGCTGCCTTCAACTGCAATGTTCATGTCAGACATAGGGGTGTTCCTGTCATCAAGGAAAATAGAAAAAATCTAGTCAACCGGGCGCAATGCCCCGTTCCATCTCCCTGGAACTCCTGCAGTCCATCCCTGTTATTCTCATCCCACCGACTCGGCAACTTGCTCGCCACTCCATGTAGCAACCAAACTGCAACAAACAGGTCTGTGGGTCATCAGCCCGAGGGCCGCAAGCACGTCAACCGTTACAACTCATTAACGCACCTTTGTTCTGATGAGCTGACTCTAATTAAATCCCCTTACCGAGCACAGTGTTTTTTTGAATTAATCAACCAAAGTTTGACTGGAATCGCCTTTCTGGCGTCAGAGATCACGTTGCCAGCCCAATTTTGTGAACAACCATTAACAATTTCAGGTAGTTTCACCCGTATCTATATCCTTTGGGGTACAACAAACTGCTTACATTTGCCTGTTTGTTGCTCAAGTTGTGCGCCGCAGTGCCCTGTCGTACCCTGTTCATCAACATTTCCCCGTTGAATTAATATGGCCATCACCCGTACCGACCTCGCCGAACTGGCAGTATTTGCCGCCGTCGCCCGTCACCAGAGTTTCAGCAAGGCCGCCCTCGAGCTCGGGGTGTCGGCTTCAGCCCTGAGCCACAGCCTGAAAGGGCTGGAGACCCGCCTGGGTGTCAGATTGCTCAATCGCAGCACCCGCGCCGTGGTGCCGACCGATGCGGGCCAGCGCCTGCTCGAACAGTTGCTGCCCACCCTGAACCACCTGCAGAGCGCCCTCGACGAACTGGCGCATCACAGCGACGAGCCGGTGGGACGGCTGAAGATCAGTGCGCCACGGGGCGCCATCGACGAGCTGCTGGCCCCGGTGTTGATCGACTACATGGTGCGCTACCCGCGCATGCAGGTGGAGGTGGTGGAGCAGGAGCTGATGCCGCGCCTCATCGAGGATGGCTATGACGCAGCCCTCTTTTATGGCGATCTGCTGCCCAAGGAGATGATAGGTGTGCCGCTCGGGCCGCCCCAGCGCTATCTGGTGGTGGCAGCCCCCGCCTATCTGGCCAGGCACGGCACCCCGCAACACCCTCGCGAATTGTCGCGCCATGCCTGCATAGGTTACCGGTTGACCCCTTCTCACCATTACCGCTGGGCGTTTGCCGGGGAAGAGGGTTCCATGTTGGAGATAGAGGTGACCGGACCCCTGACCACCAGCACGCCGGCACTCTATCTGGGGGCGGCAGAGGCGGGGCTGGGATTGGCGTATTGCCTGGAGGAGGAGGTGAGCAAGCAGCTGGCACAGGGAACACTGGTGAGCGTGCTGGAGCAGTGGTGCCCTACCTTCGTGGGATTTTCACTCTTTTATCCCAGCCGGCACCAGCTGGGCAGCGGCCTGCGCGCCCTGATAGACATGCTCAAGGCACACTATCAAACTCGATGATTGCTGAGTGTGACTCATCAATTCATCAAATAAAAACCGGATTATCAACAAAAAGGTATTAATCTAGACTGTCTGCTCGATAATCGAACTCCCCAAGAGAACAGATATGTCTGCTTACTTCATGTTGCGCCAACGGGCGATGACTCGCCGTTTCTGGGGCTATGCCCTCCCCTCCATCATGGCCATGCTGGTCTCCGGTGCCTACTACCTGGTCGATGGCATCTTCGTCGGCCACTACGTGGGCGCCGCCGGCCTCGCCGGCATCAACCTGGTCTATCCCGTCATCATGGTGTTGATCGGGCTCGCCGCCATGATCAGCATGGGGGCGGCCACCGCCATCTCCCTGCATCAGGGGGCAAAGAATATCCGGCTGGCCCGACAGGCGCTGGTCAATGCGTTCTGGCTGCTCGGGCTGCTCGGGGCCCTGGCGCCCTTGCTGCTTTACTACTGGCACATCGACATACTGCTGGCATTGGGGATTGAGCAAGGCACAGAGACCTGGAAACAGGCCAGTGACTACCTCACCTGGATCGGCGGCGGCACTCTGCTGCTGGCCTGCAACCTGGCGGTACCCTACCTGCTGCGCAACGATGGCAAGCCAAGGCTGGCCATGATCCTGGTCAGCAGTGGCGCCATCCTCAACATAGTACTCAACTACCTCATGGTCGGCCGGCTGGGGCTGGGGCTGGTGGGCTCGGCCCAGGCGACGCTCATCACCGAGGGGATCGTCAGCCTGCTGGGCCTGGGTTATTTCTTTACCAGTCATGCCAAACTGCGCCTCTCATGGCACCACATGGTGCCCAGTTTTCCGGCCATGCCCAACCTGCTGTTCACCGGTCTGCCGAGCCTGATCGCCCAGTTCAATCTGGGGCTGCTGCTGCTGCTGCACAACAGCCAGCTGATGGCGTATGGCGCAATCAAGGATCTGGCCGGCTTCACAGTGGCTGGTTACACCGAGGCCGTGTTCATCGTGATCCTGCAGGGTCTGGCCTTCGGCATCCAGCCACTCATCAGCCAGGCGACAGGGGCCAAACGCCATCGGGATCTGAAATTCCTGATGGAGATGGGGCTCAAGATCACGCTCATCTATGGCATGGCGGTCTGGCTGCTGATCCAGCTGCTGCCGCGCCAGGTGGCCATGCTCTACATCGGCAATCAGGATGCCGAGCTGCTTGCCGCGGCCGTCAGCAGCCTGACCCTCAACCTCGGCGCCATTCCGCTGGAGGGGATCATCATGTTCGGCATAGTGTTGCTGCAGTCCATGGCCCGCACCAAGCAGGCGCTGATCATCTCGGCGGCCAAGACACTGCTGCTGCTGCCGCTGATCTTCCTGCTGCCGCTCTGGTGGGGCCGCGAGGGGGTGCTGATGGCCCAGCCCACCACAGTCTTGCTGCTGACCCTGCCGCTGTGCTGGCTGCTGTGGCGGGAGTGGCGTCGCCTCAAGCTGGCGTGCACACCCCAGCGTCCGCACCACGCCAAGCCGATCGGCGCCCGTCAGGGAGTCCAGCTGGCCCGCCGCGCCGGCTAGCCATTACGCAGACTCAAAGCCGGGTGGCGCGGGTGCGCACCCCGGGTTCTGCCATCGCCTGCTGGGCTGCCACCAGTTGCAGCTCGTAGGCGCCCGCCAGCCAGGTCTGGGCCAGCACCGCATCCACGCTGGCGTTGGTGCGCTCAAACGCCAGCACGGGATCCTGTCCCGCCAGCAGATTGGCCAGCATGGTGGCACTGAGCAGATCCCCTACCCCTATAGGCTGGCGATGAAATTCATAGAGCGGGCGCGAGATGTGAAACGCGCCCGCATCGCATACCAGCACCATCTCGAACCTGTCCAGGCTTAACCCGGCCCGCCCCAGATGCTTGACCATCACCAGCTTGATCCCCTGCTCGCGCAACTGCTGACAAGCCGCCAGCACCTCGGGCACATTGCTTATCTCGCGGCCGGTGAGCTGTTCCAGCTCCAGCAGATTGGGGGCCAGCATGTCGGCCTGGGGCAAGGCCCGGGTTTTAAAGAATTCGCTGACACCGGGTGCCACTATGCAACCCTTGTCGGGGTGACCCATCACGGGATCACAGAAATAGAGGGCGTTTGGATTGAGCGCCTTGAGGTGGGCCACCGCCGCCAGTATCTCCTCCCCCTGTTCGGCCGAGCCGAGATAGCCGCTCAAGAGCGCATCGCACTGCCCCAGCACGCCTATGTCGGCAAGCCCCGTCATCAGCTGGCGGATATGGCCGCCGGGCATCACCATCCCCTGCCAACCTTCGCTGTACTGGGTGTGGTTGGAGAACTGCACCGTATTGACGGGCCACACCTCCATGCCCATGCGGCGCATGGGAAACACGGCGGCACCGTTGCCGGCGCAGCCGAACACCACGTGGGATTGAATGGAGAGAATTCGCTTCATGATGGCGACTCACGCAAAAATGGATAAAAAACACAGGGAAAAACGGGCCTCTCGGCCCGTTGTTGTCACTCTCGATTAACGCAGCACCTTGACGGTGTAGCTGCCATCGGCCTGACGATAGAGGCCGTGGATATCGGTCTCGAAGCCCGGGTAGTGAGCCCCGATCTCGCACAGCATCTCGAGGAACTCGAGCACCGGCAGAGAATCGCTGGTCACCATCTCGCCTGGCAGTACCAGCGGTACTCCCGGCGGGTAGGGCAGTATCATGTTGGCGCTGATGCGATCCACCATGTCACGCAACGGCACCTCTTCCAGATTGCCTGCCAGCTCCTGCTGCCAGGCGGCGTGCGGCGTCATCTTCATCTCAGGCAGCACGTCGAACGCCTTGAACATCAGCTCCGGCAGACGATATTTGCAGGTCAGGTCGTGAATGCTCTGGGCCAGCTCCTGGATGCGCATGCCTTCGTAGAAGCTCGGGTCTTCACGGTAGAGACTCGGCAATATGCTCTTGATGGTCAGGTTCAGGTCATAGCCGCGCTTGAACTCGGTCAGGGCGCGCAGCAGCTGCATCGCCTTGGACTGATCGATGCCGATGGAGAAGAGGAACAGCATGTTGTAGGGGCCTGTCTTCTCCACCACTATGCCGCGCTCGTCCAGGAACTTGGAGACCAGAGAGGCAGGGATGCCGTTGTCCAGCAGCTTGCCATCACGACCCATGCCCGGGGTCAGCAGGGTGACCTTGATGGGGTCGAGGTACATGTGGTCATCATCGATGCCGTTGAAACCGTGCCAGTCATCTTTCGGATCCAGCTTCCAGCACTCGACTGTGTCTATGTTGTCCGGCTGCCATACGTCGAAGAACCAGCCTTCGCTCTGATCACGCAGACGCTTGATCTCTTTGCGGAAGGAGACGGCGCGATCGATGGAGTCCTTGATCAGACGCTTGCCGGTGTTGCCCCGCATCATGGCGGCGGAGATCTCGGTGGAGGCCACTATGCCGTACTGCGGCGAGGTGGAGGTGTGCATCATGAAGGCTTCGTTGAAGGTCTCCTCTTCCACGTCACCCTTGATGTGGATCATCGAGGCCTGGGAGAAGGCCGCCAGCAGCTTGTGGGTGGACTGGGTTTCGTAGAACACCTTGCCCGGCATGGCGTCGCCGCTCATGCCGCACTTGCCTTCATAGATGGGGCTGAAGTTGGTGTAGGGCACCCAGGCACTGTCGAAGTGGATGTAGGGGGTATCCAGACTCTCCTTGATGAAGCCGGTGTTGTAGAGCAGGCCATCGTAGGTGGAGTTGGTGATCACGGCATAGCGCGGCGCCTGGGCACCCGGGGTGGCGGCGACCTTGGCAGCTATGGTCTCGCGGCTGAATTCGCTCTGCGGTATGCCCCCCAGAATGCCGTAGGCGTTGCGGGTCGGACGGAAGTAGAGCGGCGTCACGTCACTCATCATCATCAGGTGAGTCAGGGACTTGTGACAGTTGCGATCCACCAGCACTGTGCTGCCGGCCGGCGCGGAATACATGCCGACTATCTTGTTGGCGGTGGAAGTGCCGTTGGTGACTATGTAGGAGCGATCGGCGTTGAAGGTACGGGCGATATACTCCTCGGCTTCCTTGTGCGGACCCGAGTGATCCAGCAGAGAACCCAGCTCCGGCATTGAGATGGAGACGTCCGCCTTGAAGGCGTTGGGGCCGTAGAAGTCATAGAAGATGCTGCCGGCCGGGCTCATCTGGAAGGCGGTACCGCCCATGTGACCCGGGGTACAGAAGGTGTATTTACCCTCTTCCACGTACTTGAACAGCGCCTTGGTGAAGGGCGGCAGTATGGCGTCCTGATACTCCTGAGTGGCCTGGCCCATCTTGAGGGCGATGTCGTCCGCCATGCCGAGACGGTATTCGAAGAAGTGCACGTTCAGACGCAGGTCGGTCAGGTGAATGTCCAGGGTGGACTGGTCGTTGGCAAAGGCGAAGATCGGCAGCTTCTCGTTGCGATCGTGGATCTCCTTGCACAGGCCGAGGGAATATTTGTCCCAGTCGAAGATGGCGCCGCAGACGCGGGGGTTCTTCTCGATCAGCTTCAGCAGGTCGGCCACGTCGACCGGGTATACAACCTGAAAGCCTTTACGCTCGAGGGAGGCTTGCAGCTGGCGAATGGGTTCTTCTTTGAAGAACACGCCCAGGTGGTTGAGGATGGCAATGATATTCATCGTGATACTCCACACGTAGAGGGGCGCTCTCCATCAGGGATGGTGAGTGAAGAGCGCTCGGAAAAGGGAAACGGAATCAGTGGCTGGCTTGCTCTTTGAGCAGGGCGTCGTGTTGACGCAGGCCCTGTTTTTTGGCGTAGAACATCAGGATGATGAGCGACACCACGAAGGTGGCAGTGAGGTTGGAGCCCTGGGCGCCCATCAGGGCCACCAGACAGAAGACGCAGGCGACGCCGGAGAAGATCATGGTGCCTATGCTGCGGGAGGTCATGCCCTCGAAACGGATGAGGTTAATGCTGGAGTAGAAGTAAGGCAGCATGGTCAGCAGCACAGCATCGGTAGTCAGCACGTTGAACAGGTCGGCGGCGTGAGCGGACTGGGAGGTGAAGGCGGTCAGGCCGATCATCAGCGCAGTCATCTTGAGGGAGCCGAGGATCAACCCCTTCTTGGCGACGCCGTTTTTGTCCAGCTCGCCGTAGATCTTCGGGAAGTTGCCATCGTGGGCGGCGCGCTTGCCCGCCTCGCCCACCAGCATCATCCAGGAGCCCAGCGAAGTGAAGCAGGCCAGGGCGGTGAAGGCGGAGACGAACGGCGCAGACCAGTTGCCGAAGATGGCGGAAGAGGCCATGGCAAAGGGGGCGCCGGAGGCTGCCACTTCACCGGCCGGGAACATGCCGCTGATCACCTGGGTGGAAAGTATGTAGATGACGCCGGCAATACCGGTACCCAGCATGGTGGCGAGCGGCACGGTACGTTTCGGGTTCTTCACCATGCCGGAAGAGACGGCGGCGGATTCGACACCCACGAAGGACCAGAGGCAGATCAGCACGGCGCTGATGACAGCATGCAGGTCGCTGCCGCTGGTGGTGTTCCAGTTCTGGCTGTAGACGCTGGTATCAAAATGTCCCCAGCCCATCACGGCGGTACCGACCACAGGCAGCAGGATCAGCACCAGGCCCAGGGTACAGAGGCGGCTCACCCAGCTGCCGCCAAGCAGGTTGACGAAGGTGAAGATCCAGACCGCCGCTATGGTAGCCAGGGCCGCCGGGATAGGGTTGTTGAGGATGGGGAAGAAGACCGACAGGTAGGAGACGCCGGTAATGGCGATGGCCAGGTTGCCAATCCAGTTGGCGTGGTAATAGAGCACACCGGTCTGGAAGCCGAACACAGGAGAGATCTCGCCGGCGTAAGCGATGGGGCCACCCTCTTGCGGATTCTTGGTAGCGAGGCGGGCAAACACGAAGGCAAGGCCCATGGCGCCAACCAGACAGATGGCCCAGCTGAATACAGAGATGGAGCCGATAGTGGCCAGGGCCGAGGGCAGCAGCGCTATGCCGCTCCCCATCATGTTGCCGGCCACCACACCTGTACAGGCGATGAGGCCAATCTTCTTGCTCGTATCTAGGGACATAAGATCTCCGGGTCGATAAAAGGTCATCAAACACACGCTTGGCGGAGCGTCCCGCCAACGAATGGCCACAGACTAGGCCTCCGTGCCCCGGAAAACATAAAGACCCGCTAAGGGATAAAAACATGAGTGAACTTTTTTCTCCCCGCGACACCAATCAATAAAAACCCATTAAAAACATAATGTTGGACATAAACCACCAAGTCGTCTTGATAAATCCTTGATATCCACGCCCCCGCTTGAGAGGTCCGTCAGGCCTCAGTCGATACACCTTGATATTTTTCATGATGCCCTTGCGGCCACGAGGTGCCCCATTCAGCCCCCTTTACCCTGATCCCGCAGCCAGGCCACCGGTTGAAGCCTCGCCATCCTCCCACCCGCCACGCGGCTCAAGGGATAAGCGGACGCCTCCCGGCAATGGCCGCCCTTGACTGGGTAATCCGAAGGGAGGGCAAGCATCAGGACGACACAACCGCGAGCGGAATAATGAAGAAGGGAGCAGGCCCTGGATCGGCCATCTGCACAGGGGTAACGGCAGACCCCTGAGGGGTAGACAAAGATGCCATGGCCCGGAGCCAGTGGCAGGGATAGGAATAGGAATAAAGAGAGCGGCTGGCAGCCAGGTCATCCAAGGCTGGTCATTGCCGGGCTGCCGCACATCAGGCGGCATATAAGCAACAGGCTGCCCCAAGGCAGCCTGTCTGGCTGAGCGCAACCTCTGCGGTCAGCAAAGCGGCATGTTGCCACGCCTCAGAACAGCTTCACCTTGCTCTGGCCCAGTGCGTTGAACAGGGCGGGAGTCAGGGTTTCCATGTTGCTGTAGAAACCGAGTCGCTGGCAGAGCAGATAGGTCTGCTCGGTCGCCTCCATCAGGAAGGCCTGACTGTAGGCATCTCCCGCCGCCTCGGGGCGGCCATCCAGCTCAGCCAGCTTGCCGAGCAGTATGTGATAGAGCACTGAGCGGCCCCGGCTGGCTGCCTGCGCCAGCAGGCGATTCGCCTGCTGCTGCTGGCCGTCCAGTATCGCCTGCAGGGTCAGCGCCTCCCATACCCGTGCCGGCAGCAGGCCGCCGTCCTGCACCAGACTGGCCAGATGGGTACCAATCCCCTGCAGTCGTTCACTCTCGGACTGACCGGCCAGGGTTGCCAGCGCCTCCCCCGCCAGATAGCGCTCGGCCAGCAGCAGCGGCTGATCCGGTTGGCTTGCGAGGGACTTGTCGAGCAGATCGATGCCGCGCTTGAGCGCCACCGTATCCTGGCTGTTGGTGTAGTAGTGCGCCTCCATCATGGCCATCAGGGCGGCATCGTCGGTGGGCCAGCCCATGCCGGGCAAGGCGTCCGGCTGATCGAGGGCGCGCAGCAGATCCTGGCTGCTCGCCTGCAGCACGGCATGGACGTTGTGGCGACTGAGCTGATACTGGTGGCTGAACAGCACACGGTTGGTGTTGATGTTGCGGTATTCCAGATCCAGATAGGTGCCGCCGGGCTGACGGGAAACCCGTACGCTCAGCTCCTTGCCGGGCAATATGCCCCCCATCAGGGTATTGGCGCCGTACTGCACCCGCAGCGGCGTGGCGGCCGCCACCTCCCCCATCAGGGCACGGGTGATGCCGTCGGCCAGGCGCACGTTCTCGTTGTCACCCTCCATGCCGGAGTGAAAGCGAAACACCAGCAGGTTTGGATCCAGCATGGAGTGCACCTGGGGACTGGTGTGCTGGTAGCTGAGCAGGCTGACGATGGTGACCAGGATGACGGCCACGAAGATGTCGAAACTGATCATCTTCCAGCGGCTGCGGCCGTCCTGGGCCCGGGTCGAGATGGCGCGGGTCAGGGGACCGGCCGGGAAGGGGGCCACACCACTGATCGCTTCCTCATCCTCGTCATCGGCAGGCGGGCTCAGGTCGGAGAGGGTCGAGTTGGCCGTCGGAGCTGACCGGGCATCTGCCATCACCACGGAAACCACCTGCAAAGGTTGCAACGGTCGCACCGGCGCCACCAGCTTGTAGCCACGCTTGGGCACTGTGATGATGTAGTCGGTCGCATCAAAGCGGCCATCTTTGAGGATCTTGCGCAGCTCGAAGATGGACTGGGTGACCACCTGATCTGTGACCTCGGCCCCGTCCCACACCTCGTTGATCAGGGAGTCGCGAGCGAACACTGTGCCGGCATTGCTCGCCAGAAACCGCAACAGATTGACCAGCCTGGGCTCGAGGTAGACCTCGCGATCGGGGCGACACAGCATGTTGTCGTCAACGCTCAGGGTCCAGTCATGGATCTCAAAAACCGATTCGCTCATGATTCACTCGCTGCAGATGAAGACGATGCACGATGAGAGTGACGCAAGACCAGAGGCAGGCGGAACCGGGAAAACAGTGTCGCCGAAACAGTGAACATGCCTGAGGGTCAATCCTGTTTACGTCTGAAGGGCATCCTTGCGGGTATTCCAATCGGGCCGTTCGGAAGCGGTCACTTTAAGCAAAACGGGAGCGGGATCCCACTTTTTTTGGCCACTAACCGCCGCTCAGTTGATCCCACACGGGGGTTTTCGGCAAACATCGTGCCAACTGGTATCCATATGAAGAGTATTTATGCCGGGCCCAAAAAAGAAGGCCCCCGCAGTGCGGGGGCCTTCTGGCATGTCGGAATGAAGCCGGTGCTTAGCAGTAGCCGTAGCCCATCAGGCGCTGGTAGCGCTGCTCCAGCAGCTGATCGGTCTCGAGCGGACGCAAGGCGTTCAGATCCTGCTGGATGCGATCCTTCAGGCGCTTGGCCATCAGCTCCACATTGCGGTGGGCACCGCCGAGGGGCTCCTCGACTATGCTGTCGATGAGTTTCAGCTCCTTCAGGCGCTGGGCCGTGATGCCCATGGCATCGGCGGCGACCGGTGCCTTGTCGGCGCTCTTCCACAGGATGGAGGCGCAACCTTCCGGCGAGATGACGGAGTAGGTGGAGTATTGCAGCATGTTGACGCGATCCCCCACACCGATAGCCAGGGCGCCGCCCGAGCCGCCTTCACCTATCACTGTGCAGACCACGGGCACGGTCAGACCGGCCATGACCTTCAGGTTGCGGGCGATGGCTTCGGACTGGCCACGCTCCTCGGCACCCACGCCGGGGTAGGCGCCCGGGGTGTCGATGAAGGTGATGATCGGCATCTTGAAGCGCTCGGCCATCTCCATCAGGCGCAGGGCCTTGCGGTATCCTTCCGGACGCGGCATGCCGAAGTTGCGCTTGATCTTCTCCTTGGTCTCGCGACCCTTCTGCTGACCAATCACCATCACGGGTTCGCCGTCGAGACGGGCGATGCCGCCGACGATGGCCTTGTCATCCGCATAGGCGCGATCGCCAGCCAGCTCGTCGAAGTCGGTGAAGATGTGCTCGATATAATCGAGGGTGTAAGGACGCTGAGGATGACGCGCCATCTGGGATACCTGCCAGGCCCCCAGATCGCCGAAGATCTTCTTGGTCAGCTCTTCGTTTTTCTTCTCCAGCCGGCGAATGTCTTCATTGAGATCGACAGCACTGTTGTGCTCACTCACATGACGGAGTTCATCAATCTGCGCCTGCAACTCGGCAATTGGCTGTTCAAAATCCAGAAAAAGACTCATAGGGCCTATAGATCCTCTAATCAAAAACCAATTCAACCCGCTCTCGTCCAAGCAGGACTCGCAAGTCATCTATCAGTTGATCGGTGGGCGTCACCCGCCACTCGGTACCGAGCGTCAATCGCACCCGGGAGCCGGGGCGACGATAGTTTACCTGAACCGGACAGACTCCGGCACGGGCGGGTTCCAAAATCTCGCACAAACGCGGGAAAAAACGATCATCAATCCGCTGTTCATCGAGGGAGATGCGGATTGCCCTGGCAAAACGCTCCCTCGCATCGTTGATATCCAGTAATTCACGGGCCGACATTTTAAGGCCACCGGAGAAGTCATCAAAGCTGACCTGTCCAGAAACCACCAAAATACGGTCTTTTTGCATCAATTCTTCATATTTTTCCAGCGCCTCACTGAACAAGGTCACGTCCAGACGGCCGGATCTGTCGTCCAGGGTGAAGATCCCCATCTTGTTGCCACGCTTGGTCACCATGCTGCGGGCCGCGATCACCAGCCCCGCCGCCGTGGTGACGGTATCGCGGGAGGTGGGGTGCAGATCGCACAGGCGACCCGAGGTGTAGCGACGCAATTCGCCGCTGTACTGGTTGATGGGGTGGCCGGTCAGGTACAGGCCGAGCGTCTCGCGCTCCCCTTCCAGCCAGATCTTGTCAGGCCAGTGCGGCACGTTGGCGAACGCTTTCTTGACGTCGTCAATCTCCTGGGTCAAGACACCAAACATGTCGACCTGGCCTACCGCCTGCGCCTTGGCATGCTGCTCGGCGGCGCGCATCGCCTCTTCCAGGGTCGCCATCAGGGCGGCGCGGTGCGGGCCGAGTCTGTCCATGGCGCCGGAGAGAACGAGCTTTTCCATCACCCGCTTGTTGATCTTCTTGATGTCGACCCGGTTGCAGAAGTCGAACAGATCGCGGAAGGGCCCGTCCTGATCCCGGGCGCTGAGAATGGCGTCGATGGGGCCTTCCCCCACCCCCTTTACGGCCCCGATACCGTAGACGATGTGGCCATCTTCGTTGACGCTGAAGCGGTAACGACCGGTATTCACATCCGGCGGTATCACTGTGAGCCCCATCCGCTGGCACTCGTCCACCAGGGTCACTATCTTGTCGGTGTTGTCCATGTCGGCGGTCATGACCGCCGCCATGAACTCGGCCGGGAAGTGGGTCTTGAGCCAGAGCGTCTGGTAGGAGACCAGCGCATAGGCGGCGGAGTGGGATTTGTTGAAGCCGTAGCCCGCAAACTTCTCCACCAGATCGAAGATCTTCACCGCCAGTTCGCCGTCGACGCCGTTCTTGACGGCGCCGTCCTCGAAGCCGGAGCGCTGCTTGGCCATCTCGGCCGGGTTCTTCTTGCCCATGGCCCGGCGCAGCATGTCCGCCCCACCGAGGGTATAGCCCGCCAGCACCTGGGCTATCTGCATCACCTGCTCCTGATAGAGGATGATGCCGTAGGTGGGCTCAAGGATTGGCTTGAGGCTCTCGTGCTGCCACTTCTCGTCCGGGTAGGAGATGGCCTCCTTGCCGTGCTTGCGCTCGATGAAGTTGTCCACCATGCCCGACTGGAGCGGGCCCGGCCGGAACAGCGCCACCAGGGCTATCATGTCTTCGAAACAGTCAGGCTGCAGCCGTTTGATGAGGTCCTTCATGCCGCGGGATTCGAGCTGGAATACCGCCGTGGTCTCGAACCGCTGCAGCAGGTCGAACGACTTCTTGTCGTGGATCGGGATGGCGGCGATGTCGACCGGCGGCTTGCCCTCTTTGGCAAGGCGCGGGTTTATCATGCCGAGCGCCCAGTCGATGATGGTCAGGGTACGCAGCCCCAGGAAGTCGAACTTCACCAGGCCGGCGTATTCCACGTCGTTCTTGTCGAACTGGGTGACAGGGTGATTGCCGGAGTCATCGCAATAGAGCGGCGCAAAATCGGTGATCTTGGTGGGCGCTATCACCACGCCACCGGCGTGTTTGCCGGCGTTGCGCACCACCCCTTCCAGCCGGCGCGCCATGTCGATGAGGTCCTTGACCTCCTCGTCCTGCTCGTAGAGCTCGGGCAGCTTGGGCTCGGCCTCGAACGCCTTGGCCAGCGTCATGCCCGGATCCGGCGGTATCAGCTTGGAGATGCGATCGACGAAGCCATAGGCGTGGCCCAGCACCCGGCCCACGTCCCGCACCACCGCCTTGGCCGCCATGCTGCCGAAAGTGATGATCTGCGACACCGCATCCCGGCCATACATCTCGGAAACGTGCTCGATCACCTCGTCCCGTCTGTCCATGCAGAAGTCGACGTCGAAGTCGGGCATGGAGACCCGCTCGGGGTTGAGGAAGCGTTCGAACAGCAGGTCAAATTCCAGCGGATCGAGATCGGTGATCTTGAGGGCATAGGCCACGAGCGAGCCTGCACCCGAGCCCCGGCCCGGCCCGACGGGGATGCCGTTGTCCTTGGACCACTGGATAAACTCCATCACTATGAGGAAGTAACCCGGGAAGCCCATCTGGTTGATCACCTTGAGCTCTATGTCGAGGCGCTCGTCGTACTCGCCGCGCTTGGCGACGCGAACCTCGGGATCAGGGAACAGGAAGGCGAGCCTGTCCTCCAGCCCCTCCTTGGACTTCATTACCAGGAAGTCTTCGGTGGTCATGTCGCCGGTCGGGAAGTTCGGCAGGAAGTATTCGCCGAGGCGCACAGTCACGTTGCAGCGCTTGGCGATCTCCACCGTGTTCTCCAGCGCCTCCGGGATGTCGGCGAACAGCTCGGCCATCTCCTCCTGGCTGCGCAGGTACTGCTGCGGGCTGTAACGGCGCGGGCGACGCTTGTCCATCAGGGTGTAGCCATCGTGGATGGCAACCCGGATCTCGTGGGCGTCGAAGTCTTCGGCGTTGAGGAACACCACCTCGTTGGTGGCTACCACCGGCAGCTCGAACTCGGTGGCGATGGCCACCGCCATGTGCAGATAGACCTCTTCGTCGGGTCGACCGGTGCGCAGCAGATCCAGGTAGTAGGCGTCGGGGAAGTGGGTCCGGTAGAAGGCGAGGCACGACTCCGTCATCTGCCGGTTGCCCTTGAGCAGGAACTTGCCCACATCCCCCTCGCGCCCGCCCGAGAGCACTATCACGCCCTTGGCGTGATCGGCAAGCCAGGCCCGGTCGATGACGGGACGCCCCTGCACGTGGCCGCGCTGATAGCCGCGGGAGATGAGCAGCGTGATGTTCTGGTAGCCGTCGTTGTCCATGGCCAGCAGAGTGAGGCGGAACTGCTCGTCACCCAGCTCCTCGCTCTGCACCCAGAAGTCGGCCCCGACGATGGGCTTGATGCCCTTGCCGTGGGCGGCGCCATAGAAGCGCACCAGGCCGCACATGTTCATCTGGTCGGTCAGCGCCAGCGCCGGCATGTTGTTGGCCGCTGCCGCCCCGACTATGGGGGCAATCTTCTGCAGGCCATCGACCATGGAGAAGTCGGAGTGGACCCGCAGGTGGATAAAACGGGGTTCAGCCATCGTTATACCCTCTCGTTGCACAGAGTGGCGTGCATGTCGTGATGCCGGCAGCTCTGCATGGTTTACTCGATCCCCAGTGCACGGCGCACCGGTTTGAAACTCCGCCGATACTCGGGCAAGGGGCCGCGCTCGGCCAGGATGGCAAGGTGCTCAGGGGTCGGATAGCCCTTGTGGCGGGCGAAACCATACTCGGGATGACGGCTGTCCAGCTCGGTCATCTCGGCGTCGCGGGTCACCTTGGCCAGAATCGAGGCGGCGCTGATGGCGGCCACCAGGCTGTCCCCCTTGACCACGGCGCGCGCCTCCATCGGCAAGCTTGGGCAGCGGTTGCCGTCGATAAAGACCAGATCTGGCGTCACCGTCAGCCCTGCCACGGCGCGCTGCATCGCCAGCATGGTGGCGTGCAGTATGTTGAGCTCGTCTATCTCCTCGGGCGTGGCGCGACCGATGGCCCAGGCCAGCGCCTTGGCCTTGATCTCGTCAAACAGCGCCAGCCGTTTCTTCTCGGAGAGCTTCTTGGAGTCTGCCAGCCCGACAATGGGGTTGGCGGGATCCAGGATCACGGCGGCCGTGACCACGTCACCCACCAGAGGGCCACGCCCCACCTCGTCCACACCGGCAACCAGCCTGTCTTCGGGAATATCGATCATCATCTTGCAGCCTTGAATCAAAACAGGCCCCGCAGGGCCTGACATGGGGTCGATTAGCACAGCCCAATCGGCCGCCCGGAAATATTATCTGCCGAGCAGGTCGGCCACCGCATCGGCGGCCTGCACATCGGCGTTGCAGCGAATTCGCTGGTGCAGCCGGGTGAAGGTGGCGATGAGCTCGCGGTTGTCGTGTTCCAGCAGCTTGCTGACCTCTTCCACCAGATTGTCCGGGGTGCACTCGTGCTGGATAAGCTCGGGCACCAGCATCTGGTCGGCCAGCAGGTTGGGCAGGGACACATAGGCGGTCTTCACCAGCCGCTGGGCCAGCCAGTAGCTGAAGGGTTTGAGCTTGTAACCCACCACCATGGGCTTTTTCACCAGCATGGCTTCCAGCGCGGCGGTACCGGAGGCGAGCAGCACGGCATCGGCGGCGATCATCGCCTCGCGCCCCTGCCCCTCCAGCAGTACCATGTCGAGATCCGGCGCCAGCTCGGCCTTGATGGCCATGAACTGCTCGCGCCGTTTGTCGTTGACCAGCGGCACTATGAAGCCGAGATCCGGGTAACGCACGGTCAGCCGCTTGCAGGCCTCGAGAAATACCGGTGACATGAAGCCCACCTCGGCGCTGCGACTGCCCGGCAGCACCGCCAGCCAGCGCCGGCCCGGGTCAATGCCCAGCGCCTGGCGCACCGCGGCCTGATCCGGCACCAGCGGAATATCGTCCGCCATGGTGTGGCCGACAAAGCGGCAGGGGGCGTCAAAACGGTCGTAGAAGGCTTTCTCAAACGGCAGGAAGGCGAGCACCATGTCGGTGGCGGCCTTGATCTTGTGAATGCGGTTCTGACGCCAGGCCCAGACCGAGGGGCTGACGTAGTGAACCGTCTTGATACCGGCGCGGCGCAGTTTCAGCTCCACCCCGATATTGAAATCCGGTGCATCCACCCCGACGAAGATGTCGGGCGGATTGGCGATAAAATGGCGCAGCAGTTCGCGGCGGACCTTGAGGATGCGGGGCAGACGGCCAAGCACCTCTGTGATCCCCATGACGGAAAGCTCTTCCATCTCGAACAGAGCCTTGACGCCCAGGGCCTGCATCCGCGGCCCGGCGATCCCTTCAAACTGCGCATCCGGATAGCGGCGCTGCAGTTCACGCACCAGCCCGGCGGCCAGGATGTCGCCGGAGGTCTCTCCGGCGACGATACCGATGCGAACGGGATCAGGCACGGATGATCCCGCGCTCGTTGTCCTTGAGGAAATCCACGTAGAGCTGAACGGCCGGTTCGCTGGCCGCCATCTCGATCAGCACGGGCAATACCTCTTCGATGGTCTTGCCGGAGCGGAAGATCTCCTTGTAGGCACGCTTGACGGCCGAGATGGCTTCGGGCGTGTAGCCGCGACGACGCAGGCCTTCGGAGTTGACCCCGAACGGCTTGGCGTAGTTGCCGGCCGCCATCACGTAGGGCGGCACGTCCTTGTTCAGGGCGGCGCAGCCACCGACGAAGGCGTGGGAGCCGACCCGACCAAACTGGTGGATCGCGGAGAGACCGCCAAAGATCACGAAATCGCCGATCACCACGTGGCCCGCCAGGGTCGCGTTGTTGGCGAAGATGCAGTTGTCACCGATGATGCAGTCATGGGCCACGTGCACGTTGACCATGAACAAGTTGCCGCTGCCCACCTTGGTCAGGGACTGATCCTGGATGGTGCCGCGGTGCACTGTGCAGTTCTCGCGAAAGACGTTGTTGTCGCCAATCTCGAGGAAGGTGCGCTCGCCGGCGTACTTCTTGTCCTGACAATCCTCACCTATGGAGGTGTGCTGGAAGATCTTGTTGCCGCGACCTATCTTGGTCGGGCCCTTGATCACCACATGGGAGCCTATCCAGGTGTTCTCGCCGATTTCAACCTCGGCGCCGATGACAGAAAAGGGGCCGATTTCAGCCCCTTTACCGATCACGGCAGACTCATGGACGATGGCGGTATCGTGAATGATGGCAGTCTGGTCGATCACGTGTATTAAACCTCGCGTTTGGCGCACATCAGCTCGGCGGTACAGACCACTTCACCATCGACGGTGGCGACACCGGTGAACTTGGCGATACCGCGACGCTCTTTCAGGAACACCACGTCGAGCACCAGCTGATCGCCAGGGCCGACCGGACGCTTGAAACGAGCGTTATCGATTGAGGCAAAGTAGTAGAGTTCGTTGGGGGACGGCTTGCCCACCATGGTGAACGCCAGGATACCGGTGGCCTGCGCCATGGCTTCCAGGATCAGTACGCCAGGGAACACCGGCTTGGCCGGGAAGTGCCCCTGGAAGATCGGCTCGTTGAACGAGACGTTCTTGATGGCGCGCAGGGTCTTGCGCTCGTCGCTGATCTCGTAGCTTTCCACCTTGTCCACCATCAGGAAGGGATAACGGTGGGGCAGCAGATCCATGATTTCCTGGATACCCAGGCTCTTCTTTTCAGTAGTCAAAACAGTACCCTATACCAATCGTGATTATTCTTGATCCAGCTTCTTCTCAAGCTTGCTCAACCGCTTGTGCATCTCTTCGATACGCATCACCCGGGCGGCGGTCTTGCGCCACTCTTTATTGGTTTGCAGGGGGATGCCGGAAGAGTAGACACCGGGCTCGGTAATGGGTCGCATCACCATGGCCATGCCGGTAATGGTGGCCTGATCGCAGATCTCCATGTGCCCGTTAAAGACGGAGGCGCCGCCAATGATACAGTATTTGCCGACCTTGAGACTACCAGCCATCACGGTGGAGCCCGCCACGGCGGTGCCGTAACCGATCTCGACGTTGTGGGCGATCTGGCACTGGTTGTCGATGATGACGTTATCCGCAATGCGGGTATCTTCCAGCGCACCCCGGTCTATGGTGGTGCAGGCTCCGATCTCGACCCGGTTGCCTATGGTCACGCCACCGAGCTGGGGGATCTTGATCCACTCGCCACGCTCATTGGCATAACCGAACCCATCGGCGCCGATCACTGTGCCGGCTTGAACCAGACAGTCGGTGCCCATGGTGATGTTATGATACAGGGTGACGTTGGCCCACAACCGGGAGCGAGCTCCCAGTCGGGTATTCTTGCCAACAAAACAGCCTGGACCTATGCGCACGTCATCCCCCAGCACAACGCCGGATTCGATCACCGCATTGGCCCCGATGGCCACTCTCTCGCCCAGTTGCACGTCGGCCGCGATGACGGCGCTCGGATGTATATCCGTGGCCGGTTGCGGCGTGGTGTCCAGCAGTTGGGCTACACGGGCAAACCCCACATAGGGGTCTTTGATCACCAGGGCATTGGTGGGACAAAAAGGCAAATCCGCTTCTGTAATGAGCACGGCCGTGGCCTCGCTCTGCTCCAGATAATGCCGGTACTTTTTATTGGACAGGAAGGTGATATCCCCCTTCCCGGCCTTTTCCAGTGTCGCTACCTTGCGGATTTCCAGGGTTCCGTCGCCATGGACCTGGGCCCCCAGTTGCTGGGCCAGCTGTGCGAGAGTGAATGCCATCAATTAGTTGCTCTTGCTTACCTGAGAAATAACCTGGGCAGAGATGTCCAGCTTGCTGGCGGCATACGGGGCGGCATTGCGCTCCAGCACCAGATCATAACCATTGCTCTTGGCGATGGAATCGATGGCAGCCTGTACCTTGGTCAGGATCTTGCCGCGCTCTTCGGACTGACGGCGACCGTTGTCCTGTTCGAACGCCTGACGCTTCTGGTTGAACTCCATCTGCAGCTTGGCCAGTTTCTCCTGGTTCTGCTTCTTCTGCTCGGCGCTCATGAAGGCTTCGTCCTTCTTGAACTTCTCGACCAGCGCCTGACCGTCGGATTCCAGCTTCTGCAGCTCACGCATGCGCGGCTCGAATTCACCTTTCAGCTTCTTGGAGACTGCTTCACGCTGGGGCAGCTTTTGGAATACTTCGCCCATGTCGACCACGGCGATCTTGGTCTCGGCCAAGGCGGAGCCCATGCCGGCAGCCATCAGTGCAAAACTCAAACCAGCTACTTTCAACGCTTTATTCACACTTACTCCTTGTTCCCTCATGTGAGGGCTACCTGATTTACCTGATTATGCAAGTGGTACCCGGACCGACTTGTTACCTGGTGAGGCACGCAAGCTGCGCGTCCCATCATTGAATACCCCCACCGCCTGGGTGGGGGTGCGTCCGTCCTTAGAAGGTGCGGCCGATGTTGAATGAGAAGAACTCGGTGCGATCGCCCTCGTACTGCTTGAGCGGACGGGCAATCGCGAACACCAGGGGTCCCATGGGGGAGAGCCATTGCAGCGACAGACCGGCCGAGGCGCGGTAGTTGGTCGGATCCGAATAGTCGCTCAGATAGTTGCAACCACTGAAGCAGCGGTTCTGGTACTGGGCATAGTCGAAGGTGGTATCCCATACCGAACCTGCGTCGATGAAGAAGCTGGTACGCAGCTGGGGCTGATAGGTCTCTGACGCGAACGGCGTCGGCACTATCATCTCGAGGGATGCCACCGCCAGGGCGTTGCCGCCCACAGAGCTGTCGGTGCCCTGGATGACGTCGTTGCCGCTCAGGTTGTAGTAGTAGAGCGCCTTCGGACCCACGGTATTGCTCTTGAAGCCGCGCAGGGTATCGAAACCACCGGCGAAGTAGTTCTCGAAGAACGGCAGTACGTGGTCATAGTTGCCGTTGCTGCCGTAACCGTTGCCGTAGGAGGCGCGAGCCTTGGCCATCAGTACCCATTTGTGATCCGCATCGAACGGGAAGTAGTGCGCGTCTTCGGCGTTCAGCTTGAAATACTGCAGATCCATGCCCGGCACTGTCACCTTGGCGTTCACACGCTGGCGGTCACCCGCGGTCGGGAACATGCCCTTGTTGAGGGTGGAACGGGTCCAGCCGGCGGTGACGTCGACGGTGTTGAACACCATGCGGTTGTCGCCATCCTTGTTCTTGCTGTACACCTTCCAGAACTCATCCACCTGCAGATAGGGGTTGGGCTGGGACAGCTTGTTGTTCTCAAGGCCGAGGCTGAAGTCGAGGCGGTTGTTCTCGTTGACCGGGAAACCACTGGAGAGGCGGAAGCCGACTGTGGTGTTCTCGTAGTCGACTATGTTGGCGTCGGCCGCACTGAACTGGTTGTAGTAGAGACGACCACCCAGGCTGACTCCGTCCACGGTGAAGTAGGGATCGTTGTAGCTGAGGTCGACGCTCTTGGAGTACTTGTTGGTGCTGGCGGAGATGCCGATCTTCTTGCCGGTCCCCATGAAGTTGTCCTGCTGCAGGCCCGCCTGCAGGCTCAGGCCCGATTCGGTACCATAGCCCACGCCGGCGTTGATGGAGCCCGCTGGCTGCTCCTTGACCTTGAAGTCGAGATCGACCTGGTCATCGCTGCCCGGCACCCGTTTGGTGTCCACTTCCGCGGTTTCGAAGAAGCCGAGGCGGTTGAGACGGGTCTTGGACTGCTCGACGCTGTCGGAGGAGAGCCAGGTGCCTTCCATCTGACGCATCTCGCGACGCAGCACTTCATCCTTGGTGGTGACGTTGCCGCTGAAGTTGATGTTGCGCACATAGACACGGGGACCCGGCTCTATGTTGACGATCAGCTCCACTTCCTTGGTCTTGTCATTGACCTGGGGGAAGGTGACCACTTTCGGGTAGGCGTAGCCGTAACGGCCGAGGAACTTGGAGAGCACCTCTTCGGTATGGGTGACCTGGCTGGCGGAGTAGATGCTGCCGGCTTCGATGGGGATCAGGCCCTTCATCTCGCCGCCACGATCTATCATGTCGCCCTTGAGCTGAACGCCGGAGACCTTGTACTGATCCCCTTCCTTGACGTTCAGGGTCACGTAGACGCCCTTCTTGTCCGGGGTCATGGAGACCTGGGTCGACTCCTGGGCGAAACGGATGTAGCCGCGGTCCATGTAGTAGGAGCGCAGGGTCTCGATGTCACCGGCCAGTTTCTGCTTCTGGTAACGCTGATCGCCGGTGAAGTTCCACCAGGGCACATCGTCCTTGAGGGAGAGCTGGGCCAGCAGTTTCTCTTCCGGGAAGACGTTGTTGCCGACTATGTTGATCTGCTGGATCTTGGCCGCTTCCCCTTCCACGAAGGTGAACTTGAGGTCGACCCGGTTGCGCGGCAGCGGGGTGACGATGGCCTTGACCCTGGCGGAGTATTTGCCCACGCCGTAGTAGAAATCTTCCAGACCCTTCTCGAGGGAGCTCAGTACGGTGCGATCCAGGGGATCACCCACCCGGATGCCCGAGGACTCCAGGCTCTGGGTCAGCTGCTCTTCCTTGATATCCTTGTTGCCTGAAAACTCGATGCTGGAGATGGTCGGCCGCTCCTTGACCGCCACTTGCAGCACCTGACCGTCACGGTAAACCTTCACGTCCTCGAAGTTGCCGGAGGAGTAGAGCTTCTTGATGGCGTTGGCCAGGGTCACGGAATCGACGGTATCGCCAACCCGGATCGGCAGGTTCAACAGGGCGGCACCCAGCGTCACTCGCTGCAAGCCGTCGACCTGGATATCTTGCACCACAAAAGAGGCAGGGGCCGCCTGGGCCAGGAAACTGGCACCCAGCAGGCAACTCAACACCAATGCTTTTTTAACAGCCATTTTGTTCTTATGTGTCCTTGTTGATGCTCTGGCCTCAGAGGCGAGCGAAATCATTAAACAGCGCAATGCCCATCAGTAACATCAGAATGGCGGCGCCGATCCTGAAACCCACTTCCTGAATTTTTTCTGATACCGGCTTGCCGGTGACCGCCTCGATGAGGAAGTAGACCAGATGGCCACCATCCAGCACCGGCAGGGGAAACAGGTTGATGATCCCCAGGTTGACGCTGATCAGCGCCAGAAAGCCGAGGAAATAGACCAGACCGTAATCGGCACTGCTGCCTGCGCCCTTGGCAATGGAGATGGGGCCGCTCAGATTATCCAGCGAGACGATGCCACCAATCAGCTTGCCAATCATGTCAAAGGTCAGTGTGGTCAGGCTCCAGGTCTTCTGGGCTCCCTGCCACAGGGCTTGCAAAGGCCCATACTGTAACAGAATTCGATACTCATCCGGTAATGGAACCAGTTGCGGTGACAGGCCGACAAAACCGACCAGCTGGCCCCGCACTTTTTTCACATCCGGGGTCAGGGTCAGGGTCAGTTCGCTGCCCGCCCGCTCCACCACCAGCTGCAGTGGCTGCTCCGGAGACTGCTGCACCAGGAGCACGAACTGGGCCCACTCGGTGACCTCCTGCTCGCCCACCCGCTTGATGCGATCACCGACCAGAATGCCGGCCTTCTCGCTGGCACTCTTGGGCACTATGGCCTCGACCACGGGCAGCACCTTGCCGCCGAGGGGCACTATCCCCAGGCTGCCGATGGGTGACTCCTTGTCCGGATCGAACTGCCAGCCGGCAAGCTGCAGAGTCTTGTCCACCGCATAGCTGGTGTTGGCTGGCTTCAGCTTGAGCTGCACGGCATCATCGCCCAGGTGGCTGATGAGGGCATAGGTCACGCTCTCCCAGTCACCGGTCGCCTTGTCGCCGACACCGACAATCTCCATGCCGGGTTCGATCCCTGCCGCCGCCACTATGGAGGCGGGACGCACCTCCCCGACCACGGGTTTGACGGCAGGAACACCGATCATGAACATCAGCCAGAGGGCAAACAGGGCAAACACGAAGTTCGCCATGGGGCCCGCCGCCACTATGGCCATGCGTGCCCAGACACTCTTGTGGTTGAAGGCATGCTGCTCATCACCGGGTTTGAGCTCATCGACCCGGCCATCCAGCATCTTGACGTAGCCGCCGAGCGGGATCAGCGCCAGCACATACTCGGTGCCATCCTTGCCGACCCGGCGCCAGATGGCCTTGCCAAAACCGATGGAGAAACGCTCGACCTTGACGCCACAGCGACGGGCCACCCAGAAGTGGCCGAATTCATGCACCGCCACCAGCAGCCCGAGGGCGACGATAAAGGCACCTATGTTCCACAACACGCCGCCCATCAGCCGATCACCTCGATATCATACCCATTCGAACAACTGAAGGGGGCAGTCAGCAAGGCATGTTTGTCATTCCACAGCACAGCACTCATCAGTCAGCCACCTCGATTTCATGCATGGTCCGATACCCGAAGGCAAGGATGAAGGCAGCACAATGCCACGAAATACCACTCATCAGCTAAGCTCCTCAATCAAATTGTGAGCACGGGCACGGGCCGCACCATCCAGCGCAATCAAATCATCCAGTGAGCCCACGGCGGAACTGCCCAGCGCCGCCATGATGGCCTCATTGACTCTGGCAATATCCATAAAACCGATCCGCTCTGCAAGGAAAGCCGCAACGGCCTCTTCATTGGCGGCATTGAGCGCCGTGGTCGCCGCCTGCCCCTGCTGGCAGGCACTCATGGCCAGCGCCAGGCAGGGATAACGCTCATAATCGGGCCGGATAAAGCTGAATTCTCCGACACTGAAGAAATCCAAAGGTTCCACCCCAGACTCAACACGAGCCGGATAGGCCAGGGCATGGGCTATGGGGGTGCACATGTCCGGGTTGCCAAGCTGGGCCAGCACTGAGCCGTCCTTGTACTGCACCATGGAGTGGATGACGGACTGGGGATGGATCACCACCTGGATCTGCTCGGGCGCCGCATTGAACAGCCAGCGCGCCTCTATGTACTCCAGCCCCTTGTTGATCATGGTGGCGGAGTCCACCGAGATCTTGGCCCCCATGGACCAGTTCGGGTGGGCGATGGCCTGGGCCGGCGTGACCCGCGCCAGTTCCTGAATGTCGGTGTAGCGGAACGGGCCGCCGGAGCCGGTCAGCAGTATCTTGCTGATGCCCGCTCCCGCCAGATCGCAGAAACCGGGCTGACGCTGAATGGCTTCGGGCAGGCACTGGAAAATCGCGTTGTGCTCGCTGTCGATGGGCAGCAGCTCGGCGCCATGCTCGCGCACCGCCTCCATGAAGAAAGCGCCGGACATCACCAGCGCCTCCTTGTTGGCCAGCAGGATGCGCTTGCCGGCGCGCACCGCTGCCATGGTGGGCGCCAGGCCCGCAGCACCGACGATGGCAGCCATCACGCTGTGAACATCGGGATGGGCTGCCACCTCGCACAGGGCGGCCTGACCGGACAGTACCCGGGTCACGCTGCCATGGCTCTTGAGCCGGCCTGCCAGCATGGCGGCCGCATCTTCATCCACCATGACGGCGAAGCGGGGGGAGAATTCGAGACAATCGCGCAGCATGGCGTCCACGCTGCGGGCCGCCGTCAGCGCCAGAACTTGCCAACGGCCCGGATTCTGCCGCAGTACCTTGAGGGTGCTCTGACCGATGGAGCCGGAAGCTCCCAGGATCACCAGGTTATGCATCAACACTCCCGACTTGCTAACGAATGAATGGAGCCGAAAGCCTTCAAGATCATCAGACTATCCATCAAGACTCCTGAACGAGTAACAGACTGACGGAGCCGGATGTTCCCGGGATCATCAGCGATGCGAGGCATCAGAATTCCTGGCTGAGCAACAGATAGCTGAGCAGGAATACCGGCAGGGCGGCGGTCAGGCTGTCGATCCGGTCGAGAATACCGCCATGACCGGGCAGCAGGGTGCCGGAATCCTTGATGCCCGCCTCCCGCTTGAACATGCTCTCGGTCAGATCGCCGAGCACGGACGCCAGCACAGCCAGCAGGGAGCAGAACAGCACTATGGCCATCTTGGCGGGCACGAAGCCCATGAACCAGGTCACGGCAACGGCCAGCAGGCTGGCGGTAAACAGGCCGCCAACCATGCCTTCGATGGTTTTGCCGGGGCTGACGGCCGGTGCCAGCTTGTGTTTGCCAAAGGCCTTGCCGAAAAAGTACGCGCCAGAATCTGCCGCCCAGACCAGCCCCATGACGAACAACAGGATCCAGGCCCCCATCATGGGGTCGTGATAGAAGTTGTAACCACGGATGGCCACCAGGGACCAGAAGAAGGGCACCAGGGTCACCAGACCGAACAGGGATTTGAGCCAGATGGACTCTTTCCACAGCTTGGCACTCTGGGGATAACGCAATACCAGCAGCAGCCCCAGCAGCCACCAGCTGACCGCGGTCCAGAGCACGCCCATCACCAGCGGATGCAAGTGCGGGGTCCACAGCTGCTCGACCGGCAGCCAGAACAGGCTGGCACCGAGCAACAGACAGAACACCAGCGGCAGCCATTGCTGCGGCTGGGCAGAGACGAAGCCGCTCCACTCGCGGCTGGCCAACAGAAACACCAGGGCTGCCAACAGGGCAAAGAATTTCAACGGCAGAAAAAATAACGCCCCCAACACCAGGGGAACCAGTAGCAATGCGGTAATAATTCGTTGTTTTAGCAAAAGAAACCTCTCTCTTGGGAGGGGGTTTAGCCGGTCTGATGCTCGGCGATCAATTCCCGTATCTGTTCACCCGTACACCCGAAGCGACGCTCGCGGGCAACGAAAGAGGCAACGGCCTCACTGAACTCGGCCTCGTTGAAATCGGGCCACAATACCGGGGTAAAATAGAGCTCGGCATAGGCGAGCTGCCATAACACAAAATTGCTGATGCGATGATCGCCACCGGTCCGGATCAACAGATCCACGGGGGGCAGGTCGGCCATGCAGACTTGCCCGGCCAGCAGGGATTCATCGATGGCATCGGCGTCCAGCTCGCCCGCCGCCACGGCACGGGCCAGTTTACGGGCCGCCTGGGCGATATCCCACTGGCCACCATAATTGGCGGCAATATTGAGGGTCAGCCCCTGGTTGTCGGCAGTCAGGGCCTCGGCCTTGGCGATCTTGGCCTGCAAGCGGTCGCTGAAGCGGGCGGTATCACCGATCACCTTGAGCCGGATCCCGTTGCTGTGCAGTTTCTTGACCTCACGGCCCAGCACGGTCAGGAACAGCTCCATCAGGGCACTGACCTCCCCTTCCGGCCGCCGCCAGTTCTCACTGGAGAAGGCAAACAGGGTCAACGCCTCTATCTTGGCGCGCGCGGCAAAGGTCACCGCCTCACGAACGGACTTCACGCCCGCCTTGTGACCATAGACCCGCATCTTGCCACGGTTCTGAGCCCAGCGTCCGTTGCCATCCATGATGATGGCCACATGACGAGGCAAGGACGAGTTGGCACAATCACCTAACGCTGCCAAAAGCGACATTCATTTCTCCCACAAAGACAAAAGCGCCGTGCAGGGGCACTACACGGCGCTCGTAATATACCTGTCAGAGGCTTAGATTTCCATTAGCTCCTTTTCCTTCGCGGCCAGGGCGTCATCCACCAGCTTGATGAAGGCATCGGTGAGTTTCTGGATCTCTTCCTGGGCACGACGGTCGTCGTCTTCGGAGATCTCTTTGTCCTTGAGCAGCGCTTTGAAGTCGGCGTTGGCATCGCGACGGATGTTGCGCACGGCCACACGGGCACCTTCGGCTTCGGCACGGACGATCTTGGTCAGATCGCGGCGACGCTCTTCGGTCAGCGGCGGCAGCGGCACGCGCAGGGTCTGGCCGTTGCTGGACGGGTTCAGGCCCAGATCCGAGGTCAGGATTGCCTTTTCTACCGCCTGGATCATGGAGCGGTCAAAAATGGAGATGGACAGGGTACGAGCATCTTCTGCCACCACGTTGGCCAACTGTTTCAGAGGAGTGGCAGCACCGTAATACTCAACCTGGATACCGTCGAGCAGGCTCGGGTGAGCGCGGCCGGTACGGATCTTGGACATCTGGGTCTTGAGCGACTCTACGCTCTTGGCCATGCGGTCCTTGGCGTCGTTTTTAATCTCGTTGATCACAGTGGTTTTCCTTTTGGCGAACGAGCCGCCACGCGGCTCGTGTCTATCATATTTATTTGCTGGCGTAATGAATAAGAGCGCCTTCCAGCCTGATCTCTTGTCTTACTTGCCGATGTGGTGGATCAGGGTGCCTTCCGGCTCACCCATGATAACCCGACGCAGCGCACCCGGTTTGTTCATGTTGAACACGCGGATCGGCAGATCATGGTCACGGGCCAGAGTAAAAGCAGCAAGATCCATCACTTTGAGTTCTTTTTCAAGAACTTCATCATAACTCAATTCATGGTACAGCACGGCATCCGGGTTCTTGACCGGATCATCCGTGAATACGCCATCGACCTTGGTGGCTTTCAGCACCACGTCGGCTTCGATCTCGATCCCGCGCAGGCAGGCCGCGGAGTCGGTGGTAAAGAAGGGGTTGCCGGTACCGGCAGAGAAGATCACTACCTTGCCGGCGCGCAACTGGCTGATGGCCTCGGCCCAGCTATAGGAATCGCAGACGCCCTGCAGGGAGATGGCAGACATCAGACGGGCATTCACATAAGCACGATGCAGGGCATCACGCATGGCCAGACCGTTCATCACGGTGGCCAGCATACCCATGTGGTCGCCCACCACGCGGTTCATGCCCGCTTTGGCAAGACCGGCACCACGGAACAGGTTGCCGCCACCGATGACCAGACCGACCTGAACACCCAGCTCAACCAGTTCCTTGATCTCTTGGGCCATCCGCTCCAGCACCGCCGGATCAATGCCAAAACCCTCGGATCCTTGCAGGGCTTCACCACTCAACTTCAGAAGAACACGTCTGTATGCAGGCTTGGGATTGGTACTCATGTCACTGATTCCTGGTCATATAAAGACCGCGACATAAGTCGCGGTCTGGGGAAACGGAAAAACCGGTTCGGTTAGGCCTTCTGAGCGGCCGCGATTTGGGCTGCCACTTCAGCAGCGAAATCGGTCTCTTGCTTCTCGATGCCTTCGCCCACTTCGAAACGGGTGAAGGAGACAACGTCAGCGCCTTCTTTCTTCAGCAGCTCGGCAACCGTCATGGAAGGATCCTTCACGAACGGCTGACCAGTCAGGGAAACCTCACCGGTGAACTTCTTCATGCGGCCTTCAACCATCTTTTCGGCGATCTCTTTCGGCTTGCCGGAGTTGATGGCGATGTCGATCTGAATTTCGCGCTCTTTGGCAACGACTTCAGCAGACACGTCTTCAGGCTTGACGAATTGCGGGCTGTTGGCTGCAACGTGCATGGCCAGATCTTTGGCCAGCTCGGCGGAACCACCGGTCAGCTTGGTGATAACACCAATGCGGGAGCCGTGAACGTAGGTGCCCAGGTTGTCACCTTCAACCAGCATCACGCGACGCAGGTTCATGTTCTCACCGATCTTGGCGATCAGGTTGGTGATGGTCAGCTCGATGGACTCACCGTTGCCGAAATCGGTCGCTTTCAGGGCGTCGACGTCAGCAATTTTCTGGGTCGCGGCGATATCGGCGATCTTCTGGCCCATTGCCATGAAGCTGGCATCTTTGGCGACGAAGTCGGTTTCGCTGTTCAGCTCGATCATGGCAGCAATGTTGCCTTCGGTACGGGCGAAAATCACGCCTTCAGCAGCGATACGGCCTGCTTTCTTGGCGGCTTTGGCCTGACCGGATTTGCGCATGTTCTCGATTGCCAGCTCGATATCACCAGCAGCTTCTTCCAGTGCTTTTTTGCAATCCATCATGCCAGCGGCGGTGCGCTCGCGCAGTTCTTTTACCAGGGCGGCAGTAACGTTAGCCATGTCCAGTATCCTCGGTCTTGAATTGACAAGAAACAGGGGCCACAAGGGCCCCTGCTAACCAATTACATCAGCTTGGTTAATAAGGGCTTTTCAGTCCTTATCAATTACTCAGCTTCAACGAAGCCATCTTGTTCGGCTTGAACAACGATGTCCTGAGCGCGAGCTTCCAGTACGGTGTCAGCAGCAGCATTCAGATACAGCTGTACGGCACGGATAGCATCGTCGTTACCCGGGATGACGTAATCAACGCCGTCCGGGTTGGAGTTGGTATCAACGATGGAAACTACCGGGATACCCAGGTTGTTGGCTTCTTTGATAGCGATGTGCTCGTGGTCGGCATCGACAACGAACAGCACGTCAGGCAGGCCGCCCATGTTCTTGATACCACCCAGGCTCTTCTCCAGCTTGTCCATTTCGCGAGTACGCATCAGCGCCTCTTTCTTGGTCAGCTTTTCGAAGGTACCGTCCTGGCTCTGGGTTTCCAGATCTTTCAGGCGCTTGATGGACTGACGAACGGTTTTCCAGTTGGTCAGCATGCCACCCAACCAGCGGTGGTTGACATAGAACTGGTCGCAACGATCAGCGGCATCTTTTACGGCTTCAGACGCGGCACGCTTGGTACCTACGAACAGTACCTTGCCTTTCTTGGCAGCTACGGAGCTGATGAAGTTCATGGCATCGTCAAACATCGGAACGGTTTTTTCCAAGTTGATGATGTGAACCTTGCTGCGGGCACCGAAGATGTAGGACTTCATTTTCGGGTTCCAGTAACGAGTCTGGTGACCGAAGTGAACGCCGGCTTGCAGCATGTCGCGCATAGAAACTTTAGCCATTTTATACCTCTGTATTGGGGTTAGGCCTCCACACATCCCATGTAACCGACCCCAAAGGGGCACCCCGGTACAGGTGTCGATGTGTGTGTGTTATTGAGTAAGGGTGATGAAATGCGGACGCAAGTTCCCCATTCCGGCGCGCTTTATACCATAACTTTGGTCAGGACACCACCGGCCGGGGTGCTAAAAATGGATCCCTGTAGTGGATGCAGGGCAGAGGATTTGACGTTGTGATGACAATCACACTGGAAGTAAACGGGGGTTGGGGATAAAATTTTGGCCTGATTGCAAACGCATCTATTTTTCATTACCTGATTGTTGGGCATCGACAGGATGCGCAGTCAGGCCCCAAGAGAGATCCCATGTCCATTAAAATCAAGACACCGGAAGAGATTGAAAAGATGCGCGTTGCCGGCCAGCTGGCCGCCGATGTGCTGATCATGATAGCCCCCCACGTCAAGGCAGGCGTCACCACAGACGAGCTGAACACCCTGTGCCACGACTATATCGTCGACGTGCAGCAGGCGATCCCGGCCCCGCTCAACTACCACGGCTTCCCCAAGTCCATCTGCACCTCGGTGAACGACGTCATCTGTCACGGCATCCCCAACCACAAGAAATTGCGGGAAGGGGACATCATCAACCTGGACATCACAGTCATCAAGGATGGCTACCACGGCGACACCTCCGCCATGTTCATCGTGGGTGAGACCACACCGCTGCGTCGCCAGCTGTGCAAGGTCGCCCAGGAGAGCCTGTACGCCGCCATCAAGCAGGTGCGCCCAGGCATGTGCATCACAGAGATTGGCGCCCTGATCCAGCCCATCGTCGAGAAGGCCGGCTTCTCGGTGGTGCGCGACTACTGTGGCCACGGCATCGGCAGCGAATTCCACGAAGAACCGCAGATCCTGCACTACCGCAACGGCGGCAAGCAGGAGCTCAAGCCGGGCATGTGCTTCACCATAGAGCCCATGGTCAACAGCAAGAAGTATCACTGCCGCATCAATCCGAAAGACGGCTGGACCGTGACCACCAAGGATGGCGGCGACTCAGCCCAGTGGGAACACACCCTGCTGGTGACCGAGGATGGCTGCGAGGTGCTCACCCTGCGCCCCGATGACACCATCGACCGCGTTATCCGCCACGTTTGACATTCAGCCCCGGCCACACGCCGGGGTTGATCTTTATCCGGCCAGACCGAGAGTGTGAGATGCCATGGATGCCAGCCTGCTTTCCCCCCATCTGTTACCCGACGATCAGCTCACCCGCGAGAACTGCAAAGAGTATCTGAGCCGTTTTCTCGGCTGGCTGCACGCCCGTTTCGATGCCGGTGACAACATCATAGAACTGGTGGCCACCCGCTCCGAATACATGGATGAGCTGCTGACCCGGCTGTGGCAGAAGTTCGGCTTCGACAAGACGGCGCTCACCCTGATCGCGGTGGGCGGTTATGGCCGGGGCGAGCTGCACCCCCACTCCGACATAGACCTGCTGATCCTCTATGAAGGAGAAGAGCTGGACGAGGTGCTGGGACTGCGCATCGGCGAGTTCATCACCTTGCTGTGGGATCTCAAGCTGGAGGTGGGCCAGGCGGTACGCAACGTGGCCGAATGCATCGAGCAGGGCCGCGCCGACATCACGGTCGCCACCAACCTGATCGAGGCGCGCTATATCACGGGCCGCCAGGCGGGTTTCCAGCAACTCAAGGAGGCGACCGGCCCCCAGCTCTTCTGGCCGAGCGAGCAGTTCTTCCAGGCCAAGCGCGAGGAGCAGGCCCTGCGCCACCAGCAATTTCAGGGGACCGCCTACAAGCTGGAGCCGGATCTCAAGAGCAACCCCGGCGGCCTGCGAGACATCCAGACCCTGGCCTGGGTCGCCCGCCGCCACTTCGGCGCCACCACCTTGTTCGAGATGACCAGCCACGGCTTTCTCAACCGGGCCGAATACCGCGAGCTGCTCGACTGCCAGAATTTCCTGTGGAAGGTGCGCTTCGCCCTGCACATGGCCATCAACAAGGGCGACAACCGGCTGCTGTTCGACCGCCAGCGCACCGTGGCCCAGATGCTGGGGTTCGAGGGGGACGGCAACAGCCCGGTCGAGCAGATGATGAAACGCTTCTATCAGACGGTGCGGCGGGTCTCGGAGCTCAACGAGATGCTGTTGCAGCTGTTTGACGAGGCTATTCTCGGCAACACCGCCATGGACGTGCGCCGCCTCTCCGACGAATTCCAGCTGCGCGGTCGTCTCATCGATGCGGTGGATTCCGAGCTGTTTGGCCGCGAGCCCGCCGCCATACTGCGACTTTTCTACCAGATAGCCCAGCATCCCGAGATTGCCGGCATCCACTCCGCCACCCTGCGCCAGCTGCGCGAGGCGCGCCGCAAGCTCAACTGCTGGCTGCAGGACCTGCCCGAGTGCCGCCGCCTGTTCATGGCGCTGCTGCGCCATCCCAATGGCATAGGCCAGCCGCTCTCCCTGATGCACAAATACGGGATCCTCGCGGCCTATTTGCCCCAGTGGAACCTCATCGTCGGCCAGATGCAATTCGACATGTTCCACGCCTACACGGTCGATGAGCACACCCACCGGCTGCTCAAGAACATCCACCAGTTCCCCAATCCGGCCAGCCGCCAGACCCACCCGCTCTGCCACGAGGTGTTCACCCGGCTGCGCAAGCCGGAGCTGCTCAGCATCGCCGCCCTGTTTCACGACATCGCCAAGGGCCGGCGCGGGGATCACTCCGAACTCGGCGCCGTGGATGCGCTGGAGTTCTGCCAGCTGCACGGCCTGGATCGCTACGAGAGCCGACTGGTCGCCTGGCTGGTGCGCCACCACCTGCTGATGTCGGTCACCGCCCAGCGCCGCGACATCTACGACCCCGAAGTGGTCACCGACTTTGCCCAGAAGGTGCGCGACGAGCAGCATCTCGACCTTATTTACTGCCTGACGGTAGCCGACATCTGCGCCACCAACGACACCCTCTGGAACGACTGGAAAGGCACCCTGCTGCGCGAACTCTACTTCGCCACCCAGAAGGCGCTGCGCCAGGGGCTGGAGAACCCGCCCGACATGCGGCTGCGCATTCGTGAGAACCAGCGCCAGGCCAAGCAGATCCTGGCCCAGCGGGACGTACCGGAAGAGGCCATCAACCAGCTGTGGAGCGACTTCAAGGCCGACTACTTCCTGCGCCACAGCCCGGAGCAGATCGCCTGGCACTGTCGCAAGATCATCGAACATGGCGACAACCCGGCCCCGCTGGTGATCATCGGCAAGCATCCGACCCGGGGGGGCAGCGAGGTGTTCATCTACTGCCGCGACACCCCGAATCTGTTCGCCACCGTGGCCTCGGCGCTGGATCAGAAGAACCTCAACATCCACGATGCCCAGATCATGAATTCGCGCAGCGACTATGTGCTGGATACCTTCGTGGTGCTGGAGCCGAGCGGCGAGCCCATCAGCCCCAACCGTACCGCCACCATCAAGAAGGCGCTGGAGAAGGCCTTGCAGGAGCCGGGCAAGCTGGTGCTGCGCAACAAACCGCTGTCACGGCGCCACCGCCAGTTCAGCGTACCAACCCGGGCGGTGTTTTTGCCCCACAAGGGCGAGACCCGCCACACCCTGCTGGAGCTGACGGCGCTGGATACCCCGGGGCTGCTGGCCCGCATCGGTGCCGTGTTCCAGCAGTGCGGCCTGTCGCTCCATGCCGCCAAGATCACCACCATAGGCGAGCGGGTGGAGGACTTCTTCAGTCTCACCACTCTCGCGGGCGAACCCTTGACCCAGGACGAACAGCTGGCGCTGGAGGAGCGGCTGGTGAATCAGCTCAATCCCCAGGAGTCGGCCGATGATGAGGGCAGCGACAAGCCGGCGAAAGGCCTCACAAGGCGCCTTTCATCATCCTGATTTATCAAGCAGAACAAATGGTTGGACCACTCAAGCACAATAAATCAGCGTTCTCCCGAAGAAATCGGCTTGAGCCCTTAAAAACAATTGGAAAAGTGTGATACAACAAACGGAATTTTTTAAAGGAAACCTGTCATGACCGAGTTGCAACAGATCATCGAAGCGGCCTTCGAGCGCCGTGATTCCATCACTCCCGGCTCAGTCGATGCCGCCACCAAGGCCGCCATCCTGCAAGCCATCGACCTGCTGGATTCCGGCAAGGCCCGTGTCGCCGAGAAGATTGCCGGCGAGTGGGTGGTACACCAGTGGTTGAAGAAAGCGGTACTGCTCTACTTCCGCATCAATGACAACGGCATCATCAAGGGCGATGATGCCCAGTACTACGACAAGGTTCCTCTCAAGTTCTCCGACTACACAGCCGAGCAGTTCAAGGAAGCGGGTGTGCGCGTGGTGCCGCCGGCAACCGCCCGCAAAGGCTCCTTCATCGCTCCCAATACAGTGCTGATGCCCTCCTACGTCAACATAGGCGCCTTCGTTGACGAAGGCACCATGGTCGACACCTGGGCCACCGTCGGTTCCTGCGCCCAGATCGGCAAGAACGTGCACCTCTCTGGCGGCGTCGGCATCGGCGGCGTGCTGGAGCCGCTGCAGGCCAACCCGACCATCATCGAAGACAACTGTTTCATCGGTGCCCGCTCCGAAGTGGTTGAGGGTGTGATCGTCGAGGAAGGCTCCGTCATCTCCATGGGCGTCTTCATCGGCCAGTCCACCCGCATCTATGATCGCGAAACCGGCGAAATCCACTACGGTCGCGTACCTGCGGGTTCCGTGGTCGTCTCCGGCTCTCTGCCCTCCAAGTGCGGCAAGTACAGCCTGTACGCCGCCGTGATCGTCAAGAAGGTGGATGCCAAGACCCGTGCCAAGGTAGGGATCAACGCCCTGCTGCGCTCCATCGACGAGTAATGGCCAACTGCTTGCTGCAAGGGCGCCTCGAGGCGCCCTTTTTTATGATTGCATCGACATCCTGATGATAGGAATGTCCCGCGGCCCAGGCTGTCGGTAACAGCGCCCTGCTGCGCGCCATCGATAAGTGATCGACCAGCCATCATGGCAAGAGGGGCCTTTTGGGCCCCTTTTGATTTTGGCGCCCCTGTCACAGGCAAGCCACACAGACTCGGTTAAGATAGATGGGTCAGGATCGTTTCAAACCGAGGAAGCCCGATGTACGAGAATCTGAAGAGCCTGGGGATCCAGGAACCCACCTCAGTGGACAGCTATACCTTGCGCCAGGAAGCCAATCACGACATCCTCAAGATCTACTTCAAGAAGCAGAAAGGCGAGTTCTTCGCCAAGAGTGTCAAATTCAAATATCCCCGCCAGCGCAAGACCATGCTGGTCGACTCGGGTACCCATGAGTACAAGGATGTCACCGAGATCAACGCCAATCTCAAGTACGTGGTGGATGAGCTGGATAACCTGACCCAGGGCGTGCACGTCCAGGCCGACCCGGATATCAAGCAGAAGATACTGCGTGACCTGCGCCACCTGGAAAAAGTGGTGCAAAACAAGATCAGTGAAATAGAGCGGGATCTGGAGAAGTTGTAAGCCCGATCCGGCAACAACGAGGGGCGCCCGTCAGGCGCCCCTTTTCTTTGTGCGGGATCCGCATGCCATGGGCGGGTCAACATCTGGTGGGGGCAGCAGGCCATTAACGCCCCCCTCACCCCCACTCCTTTGGGTGCAACAGGATGAGCAACTCGACAGACCCGGTCCCTGCCCGCCATCACCCTGACACTCGCCCAGCAAAAAGGGAGGCTTTCGCCTCCCTCTTCAAGAACTCTGATATTCAGGCAACAGGATTAGTTGCTCTTCATCCAGATATCCATGTCGGTTTTCAGGTTGTCTGACTTGGTACCGAAGATGGCTTGTACGCCGGAACCAGCTACGACCACACCGGCAGCACCCAGTTTCTTCAGACCAGCCTGGTCAACCTTGGCAACGTCTTTCACGCCAACCCGCAGACGGGTGATGCAGGCATCCAGAGAAGCGATGTTCTCTTTACCACCGAAGGCAGTGACCAGGGCAGCAGACATCTCGTCCTTGCTTTGGCTGACTGTCTCTTCAGCAGTCTCGTCTTCACGACCCGGGGTTTTCAGGTTCATGGCACGGATTACGAAGCTGAACACTACGTAGTAGATGACCGCGTAGACCAGACCCAGACCCACCAGCAGCAACATGTTGTCGGCACGGGGTGATTGCACCACGAAGTCGATGAAACCGTTGGAGAAGGTGTGACCGTGTACCACGCCCAGGGAGTTGGTCAGCACATAGGCCAGACCAGCCAGTACGGCGTGAATCGCGTACAGCACAGGAGCGATGAACAGGAAGGAGAACTCAATCGGCTCGGTGATACCGGTCAGGAAAGAGGTCAGGGCGGCAGAGGCCATGATACCTACGATCTTGGCGCGGTTTTCCGGCTTGGCGGCGTGAGCGATGGCAAACGCAGCAGCAGGCAGACCGAACATCTTGAACAGGTAGCCGCCGGCCAGCTGACCGAAGCCGTTACCGGCAGCGCGGGAAGCGTCATCGGCAGTCAGGAAGCAGGTCATGATGCCGTGAACAGTTTCACCGGCGCCGTTGACACAGGTACCCGCCTGATAGAAGAAAGGCACGTTCCAGATGTGGTGCAGACCGAACGGGATCAGGGAGCGCTCAACCACGCCGTAGATACCGAAGGCCAGTACCGGGTTCTGGTTGGCAGCCCAGTCGGAGAAGGCACCGATGGCGGAACCAACTGGCGGCCAAATCACGGACAGGATCACACCCAGACCGATGGACACGAAACCTGTGATGATGGGCACGGCACGCTTGCCGGCGAAGAAGCCCAGATACTCTGGCAACTGGATCTTGTAGAAACGGTTGAACGCCCAGGCAGCCACACCACCGGCGAGGATACCGCCCAGTACGCCGGTCTCGATGGTTTCAACACCCATCACAGGTGCCATCACCTTCAGAGTAGCGGTCATGATGCCGTAGCCAACGATGGCTGACAGACCAGATACGCCGTCGTTATTGGTAAAGCCGAGGGCAACACCCACTGCGAACAGCAGGGCCATCTGACCAAATACGGAACCACCAGCTTGCTCCATCAATTGGGAGACAATTTCTGGCAACCAGCTGAAGTGAGCGGCGCCCACCCCCAGCAGAATACCTGCAACTGGCAAGACCGATACTGGCAGCATCAGCGCCTTACCGACCTTTTGCAGATTAGAGAAAGCATTTTTAAACATGTGTGCGCTCCTGAATGAATTGTCTTCCCGTAAACGGTTCAGTCCAATTGATAGACGATCACGAGCATCATCTTCATCGGCATGAATTCGATTGGGGGTTGTTTATTTTGACCTGTTGAATATAACCCAGCAGATCGGAAATTTCTTCCATCAGGCGCAAGGGAATAAAAAATTTGGAGGGGAGATCACAAGATAATTCTGAGGGAAAATTCGGGGAGATTACAGATATATTTCGGCATTTTCATGCTACGCCACAAATATGAAAAGTGCTGTTTCGCATTGTATTTTAACCAATCATATTAATGCCGAAAGAAACGCATTGTAACTTAATGTAACTATTTGCTGTTTTTTCTATTTTAGTCTACCGATTAAAAAGGCCTCCAACAAGGGAGGCCTCAAATAAATATTATCTTTTAAAGACTGGGCAATATTCAGCCTTTCTGCGAACGCTTGACCGCATCAATAAAGACGGATTTCGCCTTGGTCGAGCCGGCACGCTCGGCCTCATTGACCAGTTGCATCGCCTTGTCGATATCACCGGCTTTCACCGCTTTCTCGATCTGGGACTGATAGAAAGCCTCGGTTTCGGCCAGCATGGCGGGTGCGGGTTTGCTGGGCGCAGCAACGGCTGCAGCCGTCACAGTGCCAGCCGCCACGGCGGCGGTCGCCGGTGCGGCCTTGCTCATCGCCACCTTGTCTGCGTACTCGGGTTTGAAGACGGCCTCAAGACCCTGCCCCTTGGCCATGTCGACGACTTCGATCTTCACCAGGCCCCATGGGGAGTGCGGGATCACGGGATCCTTGATATCCGGCTCGACCGTGCCATTCGCACGGGCAAACGCCTTGGAGGGATGCAATATGGTGGTACTGCCCGCCAGCTGGTTGGCCGGGGCATAGACAATCATGTAGGTTTCAGCCGCCGGGTTGCCCGGCATGCTGCGATCGACAAACACCTTGCCTTCGATGCGATCGTTGTCCAGCAGATGGGCTGGCTGGTAGCTGAATACCGACTCACCCAGCACGCGAGTCACCTTGAACTGGGCATCCAGCATGATGACCTGAGGCACCAGTACTGTCTTGCTCACCTGGGAGGCGACCTTGATGGCCAGGTTGCCGGTGTTGGCTGGCAGGCGATAAGCCGCAAAGTAGCTCATCCCCTCGTCAAACTGAAAACTGGGTTGCTTGCCATCGAGGGCCAGCAAGGTATCGCCTTCCGGCAAGCTCACATAATTGAAATCGTTGAAAGCAGCGCAGCAGCTGGTTGCCTGTGAGAGCGCCTGCTTGGCCTGTTCGGCATTACTCAGGATGGATGCGTGATCCTGCACGGGGATCAACATGCTACCGGAACAACCGGCCAACAGCGCAGTAACCACGGCTGCGATAGACATCTTTACCAGTTTCATTCTTCTTATCTCCATAACCCGGTTGCCGTTACCCGGCGAAACAAAACTGCCCCCATACGGGGGCAGTGACTAACTTAACTTAAACAGCTGCTTACCACCAAGCTTCCGCTTGCACACCCACTTGGTAGGTGTCTTTGGAGGTGCCGCTTTCGAAGACTTTCTGATCTTCGTCGTTGGCCAGGTAAGAGGCGAACACACGGATTTCAGGACGGGCCCAGAAGCTGGAGCCGGCAGACCAGGCTTGAGCCAGGGTCAGCTTGTAACCGGAGTCATCAACAGAGGTACCGTTGGTGGACTTGGTCTTGTCCTTGAAGTAGCCGCCTTCGAAGATGGTCTTGTTGAAGTCATCCCACTTGTACATGGGGCGAACAACGGCGGACATGGCTTCAACCTTGTCGTTGCCATCCCACATCTCGTTGCCTACACCGTAGACCAGCTGGTGACCCATCTCGAAGTTGTTGCCCATGGGAACAACACCCCAGTTGATGATGCGGAAACCATCAGCACCGTCTTTGGCTTCGGCACCGTACCAAGAGCCGTCACCGTAGAAGGCCATGGTCTTGGAGTAACCTTCAGTACCGTACTGCAGCACAGTCTTGTTGAAGCCACCCAGGATGCCTTGGGTCAGTTCGGCAGTCAGCATGACGCCGTCTTTCATGTTGTTGTTTTTCAGCGGTTTCTGCGCTTCGGTCTCATTAACCAGTGCGTAGTCTACGCCAACTTCCAGAGACGCTTCGCTCCACAGCGGGATACCGGCATAACGCAGATCCAGCGTGTTGACGTTCAGGTCTTCGTTTTTACGATAGATTGGATTACCGGTAGTCGGGTCTGTTCCAATCTGGTTGTACTGACCGAACACATCGGCCGCGCTGCGGTCGTTGCGAACCCAGGCGAAGGAGATCTTGCCAGGACCGGCCTGGATGCCTTCGATACCGGCACCGGCACCGGAGATGTTCCAGTAGTAGAAGTCGGAGATGTGGATGTCGTGACGTTGGTAGTAACGCTTACCGGCCCACAGGGTGGCTTCCGGTGCGAAACCCAGCAGGCCCTTGGCCTGGACGTTGAACTGGCGCAGGGCGAAATCGGAATCACCGTTGCACTGTTTGGCATCGAAGTTACAAACGGTACCGGTACCTTCCCAGTCGTTTGAACCGTTGGAAGCCATGGCGAACATGGAATCAACGTAGAAAGTCTTGCCATCCTTGTTGAATACTTCCTGACCCAGCTGAACTTCGCCGTAGGTATCATTTTCGTTACCCAGACGACCAACCTTGTTCACGTTGTATTTAACCATGTCTCCGTCACCGGAAACGCCAACACCTGAACGGAAGTAGCCGTGGAAATCAACGGCGAAGGCGGCTTGGGAAGCCAGGGCTGCGGTTACTGCTGCAGCGATCGGGAGCCACTTTGCTTTCATTTTCATTTTCCTTATTCCCGCTGAGAGGAGTGTGATCCTGAATATCCAAGTTCTTATCACCATAAAAACGTTTAGGTGATAACCGAGGCCGATTATAGGTAGCCAATTTCGGGACAAACATGAGCTGATTCACAAAATGGCGACAAATCGCCCACCCAACACTCAAGAGGGTTTTATAGGGCATGGGAAGCAATAAATTAGCAATAACTCACCCATTAAAAACACAAAAAAGCAAAAAACATAGCTTGAAAGCGCTATCAAGCATTAATTCGCTTCGCTGATTAAGTTGAAAACACCCAAATCAATGACAAAAACATGACTGAAATCGCTTTCAATGCGGAACTTTTAATTTTCTTGCATGTCGGTCATGACAGAAATAAATGCTCGGCCAAACGAAGGGATGCCAGAAAAATAACCGGATAAAAAGTGGGAAATATGGTCAGTTGAGACTGATCTGGCCCGGAAATAAACATCCCCCATGGGCAAACCAACGGGGGACAAATAAAGAACACAAGGAGGGGAAAACTAGAGTGTATTTTCCCAGCCGGTTAGCCAGGCCAGCGCCACTTTTTCCGGTTCATCGTCGACAGTGGCATCTATCTCCAGACGGGGCAACAGAGCCCTGGCCCCCAGCTCCTGCAACAGGCCGTCAAGCTGACGGCCGGCACCGCAAAAGTGCTCATAGCTGCTGTCACCCATGGCGATGAGCGCATAACGCCACCCTTTCATATAGGGAGCCCGATCGGCCAGGGCGGCGGCTAAGGGTTGCAGATTGGGCGGAATATCGCCCTGCCCCGTGGTGGCTGTGATCACCAGCAGGAAGCGGGAGGCGTCCAGGTCTTCCAGCACGGCCTCATCGAAGATCTGGCACTCATGTCCGGCCTGCTGCAACTGCGCTGACAGCGTCTCGGCAACCAGCATGGCCGCGCCATAAACGGTTCCCACCACTATATCTATCTGAGCCATAACGGATTCCTTTGACTGGCGTGGCTTTACAGCATGCCACAACCCGGTCGAAGGCAACACCCGGCCGTGAGTGAGCAGGCCAGGTGAAGATCAGTAGTCGCTCTCGCTGGCGGGCCAGCCCAGCTCGGCAAACAGCTGCAAGACGTCCGACCCCAGCGGCGCCTGGATCCGCATCGGGACTTTGAGGATCGGGTGCTCGAAACTGAGTCTGCGGGCCACCAGCAGCAGGCGTTCGCACCCCAGCTGCTCGCGAAAGAAGCGGTTGTGGCGGCCGTCACCATGGCTGGTATCCCCGACTATGGGGTGGAACAGGTGGGCCAGATGGCGGCGCAGCTGATGCTTGCGACCGGTTTTCGGGAACAGCCTGACCAGGCTGTAACGACTGGTGGGGTGCTTCTTGGAAACCGCATGGGGCAGCTCGACCTGGTGCAGGCGATGAAATGCGGTGACCGCCTCCTGAGCCGGGCGATCCGGGGAGCTCATGGCATCGGCTATCTTGTCCAGCTGCTCCTTTAGGGGGTAATCGATCACCCCCTGCTCAGGGGCCCAGCCCCGCACCAGCGCCAGATACTCCTTGTGCACCCGACGGGCGGCAAACGCCTCGGTCAGGGTGCGGGCAACCGCAGGATCCAGTGCAAACAGCAGTACGCCTGAGGTTGGGCGATCGAGGCGATGCACGGGGTAGACGTGGCGGCCGCCGATGAGATCCCGGGTCATCTGCATGGCGAAGCGGGTCTCGGCCTTGTCGAGCCAGCTGCGGTGCACCAGCAGGCCCGACGGCTTGTTGACCGCCACCAGCCAGTCATCCTGATAGAGCAGAGTCAGCTTCATCGCGCCGCCGTCGTTAGTACGGCAACCATTGGAGCTACCGCCAACCGGCGTTTCCTTCTGATAGGGCAGGGTCAGTTGCAAGGCGTTTTCTTCCTTTGCCTGCTCACTCATCATTGCTCAACCACTTTGCCGGAGAGCAGCAGATCGAAGCGGGCGATCAACCGCAGCAGGGCTTCCACGTCGGCCAGCTCTTCTTTGTAAACTTCGCTCGCCATGGGATAGAGGGAGACGCTGGTGGGCAGCGGCGCTTGCAGCATGACCAGTTGCTCCATGCGCGGGATCAGCACGAACTGCAGCCACTGATCGAAGCTCAGGGTATCGACACAGAACGGCAGCTCGCTCGCCAGGGCCTCTTCACCCGGATGCTCATCTTGCCAGCGCTCCAGGCGCTGCAACTCGGCGGTGAGTTCACCCAACAGGCCGGCTACCAGCAAATATTGATTCATCTTGTCGTCCTCTTGCTCATGACCACATACCGGTCAGCCTCCCCGGTAAAACGGACACAGGCTGGCCGGGCTCATCAAAAAAGGGCGCGATTATACACCGTCCCCCTCCCCCTCTGCCATGTTCCATTGGCAGGCGGGACGCAGAGCCGAGCCCCCACAGGCTATCTGATGCAACCGCTTTATACAGATTGACCCGCAGCGCCCTTCTCAGCTTGTAACAAAGCGCTCTTGGTACCCCTGCTGGCTATCTGATACAACCGCTTTATAATCGGCCCGCATCACCCTTAGCCGGATCACATCATGTCTACCATCAACACGCTGACCGAGTTTCTGACCCAGGCCGATACCCAGTTTCAACTGTTCGACATGGGTCGCCAGGTGCGACCGCTGGCGAGCGATACCTTCGTGCGCATCGAGCAGCAGCAAGAACCCTATCCCTGGCCCCTGCAACAGCACGCCTGGCTCGGCGTTCACTTCTTCCAGCCGGCGGAGTCCAGACACTACCTCTGGTTCCTCAAGTTTGCGCTCGATGAGCGCGGTCTGCTCATCGGCAGCGGCCCCAAGCTCTTCATGGATCAGGTGGTCGAGACCCTGGGCTACAAGCTGACCGGCGATCTGGATGAAGAGAAAGCCCAGCGACTGGCCGACAACCCCTACACCTTCCGCCCGGCCGAGGCCAAGATGGCCAGCCTGCATGCCAAGCTGGCCCGCCAGCTGGAACAGGCCCCTTCCGCCTACTACGACGCCCTGTGCCACTATCTGGCGGCACCCGGTGATGAAGGCTGGCAGGCGCTGGGCCTGCAAGGCTTCGCCGACATGGCCGAGCGGCTGCAGGACGAGCGCAATCTGGCGCTGGTGTGCAAGGCGTTGCCAAGGCTGCCCCAGGCGCCGCTCTACGCCCTGTGCCAGAGCCTGGAAAATGTCCCGCTACCACCGGCCGTGCAGGGTGCCCTGTTCGAGCGCATCGGCAAGGAGCAGGAGAGCGCCGAGCCCAACCCGGAAACCCTGGCCTACCTGTGCCGGGCGCTGGCCTCTTGCAACGGCAATGCCATGCGCACCAACAAGCTGCTGACCCTGCTGCAAACCCAGCCGAGCCCGGCCCTGCTGCTCGCCATCGCCGGTCGCCTCTGGCCCGATCTGAAGGAGCCGAGCCTGCTCGGCCTGTTCCTGGAGCAGCTGGCGCTGCAACCGCCCCAGTTCTTCAATCAGGTGTTTGCCGAACTGGTGACCCTGCCGGCCCTGCGCGATGATATGCTGGCCAGATTGCGGGATCCGGCGCGTAGCGATGCGCTCGGTCAGGCCATAGGCCGTCTGTTTGCCGCGGCGTAACATCTGATGGAATAACGGCCGGGTGGCTCGCCACTCGGTCCACACCAGGCCACATCACAAGGAAGGAGCCCTCGATGGGTGAAATGCTCGGTATCTTGCTGCTTATCCTCATCGGCGCTGCCTTCTGGCATCAGCGCCGCCAGGCCGAACTCGCCTGGCAATACATGCGCCGCTACTGCCAGCATCACGATCTGCAACTGCTGTCGCTGGCGCGCAGCCACCGTGCACTGGCCCATCAGCCACTGCGACTGTTGACCTACTACGAGTTTGAATTTTCCAGCGACGGCGAGAGCCACTATCAGGGACAGTTGCGCATGCAGGGGCTGCACATAGTCGGCGTCGATCTGCCACCCCATCGCATGCCATCCCAGTAAGCCAGCCAGCGCGACTCCCGCTGGCCCAAGACCACCTCAGGCCAGCTACCCCGCATCGTGCCCATGCCATCGCAATAGCAAGCCGGCACGGATCCGGGCCTATAATTTTCAGGAATGTCCCCCGGGAGAGATGAGATGGAATTCCTGACCCACGACCTGTCCGCCCTGTTTGCCCAGCTGGGCCTGGCCAACGACGAGCTGAACCTGCACCGCTTCATTCACGAACACAGGCTGGACAATCAGACCCTGCTGCCCGAGGCCGCTTTCTGGACCCAGTCCCAGGCCAACTTCCTGCGCGATGCGCTCTGGGATGATTCGGACTGGTCGGAAGCCATCGATCAGCTGGATGTGCTGCTGCGCCAGACCGATTGAGCCTCCTCCTCTCGCCAGCCCGCTTTCCAGACGAAGGCGGTTTGGTTAAGCTCTGTGCCCCGTCCAGCCCGTATCACCGCCATCCTGCGCAGGAGCCCCATGTCCGCCCAAGAGATCATCCGCATTGCCAACGAACTGGCCGCGAAGGGGATCGCCCCCTCCACCGCCATGGTCAAGGCTCGCCTCAGCCAGCCCGTGCCCATGGCCGAGCTGCTCAAAGTGCTGAGCCAGTGGAAACAGCAACCCCAGCCCACCGAGCCATCCGCAACCACCACGCCTGCGGTTGCCAAGCCCGAGATGGCGGCCGATGCCATCAACCTGCAGCAGTTGAGCGAGCAGCTCAACCGGCTCGAGCAGAAGGTCGATCGCCTGACCGCCCTGCTGCTTCAACGCCAGCCAGACTGAGCCCCCATGTACATTCTCGAACTCAGCTTTGAATGCTATCGCGATACCTCCCTCGGTGAGGCCGAGCGGGCCATAGTCAACTACCTGGACATGCTGCGCTATCAGGGCCAGATCCTTGGCCGGGAGTTTCCCACCAGCATGCAGCAGGGTCAGTTCATCAGCCGGGTGGTCTGCCCCGAGCAAGACAGCCTGCACCCGGACAACCAGAGCGAACAGGTGGCACTGGCTGAACAGCAGCTCAATCAGGCGGGACTGCTCGCGCCAAAACTCCAGCTGCAAGGGGTGGATCTGCTCTCCGACAGCACGGATCCTTGCGGCCACACCGACGAGCGGCCGAGCTGGATGCTGCTCTACACCAGCTTCCTGCACACCTGCTCGCCACTGCGTTGTGGCGACCACTTCGCCCCCATACCGCTCTACCGGCTGCCGGCCATCGCCAACGGCGACCACAAGCAGATCATCAAGTGGCAAGAGGATTGGGAGGCGTGTGATCAGCTGCAGATGAACGGCTCCATCGCCGAACACGCGGCATTGCACGAAATCGGCGAGGTAGGCAGCCGACTGCAACGCCGCGGCAGCGATCTCGGCAAGCGGCTGGAGGCCCTGAGCGGCATTCCTACCTATTACTACCTCTACCGGGTCGGCGGGCTGAGCGCCGCCGAAGAGAAGGCTCGCCCCTGCCCCGGCTGTGGCGGTGAATGGGCGCTAACCGAACCGCTGCACGAGATCTTCGACTTCAAGAAACGTCAGGAGAAAGTGAATAGAATCAGATAGTTACGCTGTGGTTACGTAGCGGACGCATAACAAAAAGCAGTGCCTATGTCAGTTACGATTCTACAACACAGCGATCAGCTTGTCGCCACCCTTGCCAAGCAGCCGGTGTCCACCTTCGGGACCCACTACACCAAAGAAGTCGCCCTCTTCATCGCACGACACCTGAACAAGGCCCAAGGCTGGGCTGCGAGTCTCTACCTGCGGACCATCGCTGAGGGTATCGGTTGCACCACCCGTACAGTCCGTAACTCTCTGCGTCGTCTGGAGGCCATCAGCTTCTTCAAGACCGAGTTTCGGAAACACACCCAGATAGCCAACTGGAATCTGGCCTCTGTGTACCGCATCGGGTCGGCACTCCTAGCCCTTTTCCGTACCCCCAGCACCAAGCGTCCGGCTAAGTCTTCGACTTCTTTTAAACAGAAACAAAGTAACAAGGATCACGCTCCCGTTTCTTCGTCTGTGGATAAGTTCGCCATGTTCGACCGGAAGAGGGTCAACAGGACACCGGAGGAATGGGAAGCCAGCCAGAAGGCCAGCCAAGAACACAACAGGAGCGCCCTTGAGAAGCTGAAGGCTCTGTTCGGGAGGGGGCAGCCATGAAGATCACGTTCGACGTTGAGCGCATACAGGAAGCCCTAGCGAACCCCGAGCAATCCGGACTGAATGACGTGGATTTAGCCCTACTCCCTGCCCTCCTAGAGCTGGCAGGAGGTTCCAATCACTGCGTCATTATCGACGACACACGGGCACCGAAGAAGAAGCGGAAGCCAAGGCCGAGTCGTATCAAGCGGAGTAAGCGGAAATGATGACCGAGCGTAAAACTCTGGTATGCGTGGAGGCTGGGCTGGGGGTTGCTGAAGGGCTGGTATTCCCTGTGCTGGGAGAGAATGGGAGTGTGTGGGAGATACTGCTGGGCGGTGTGTACCGGAAGGTGAACAAGCGGTCTGGCCGTGTGCAGGGCTGGAAGACAGGCCCGAGGTTTGACCTAGTAGGGTGAACAACAACCCTGAGTAAGAGCCTGATTACAAAATAGATTTTCCCAATTGAACCGACATCAATACATAGTTATTTTTAGGCACACGGGTCCATGTGGAGTAGCTAAAATGTACCAACTCAAAGTAATCAAAAAAAACAATGTAGACCAAGAAACCTTCGAGCTAGCCCTTGATACAGCTATTCGCCGCATTGAGAACGAGATAGAAGGCTTTCAGCTACGGGCCATAGTCAAAGGTGACACAGTCACTATTGAGAGTATTGGCCCCAAAGAGCTAATCACAGCAACTCAGGAGGAGTTGATGCGCAAAATTGAGGACTGTTTCTGCTATAGCGGCAGGTTACTCTCTGAAGGTTTTGGCGCCATTGTATGGTTATCATACTGGTCGTAAAGTGGTTTCAAATTCGAGCAAGGTTGTCTTATTGAATTTTTCCAAACTATGGCCTTTCAGCGACCACTTTCTGTCGTCTGATCATCCGCTATTGTTGCACCGCAAGACATGATCAAAGATTTGTCTCCGAGGCAAAACAAGTCACCTGCTCACAATCCATCCCCCCCTCCCAGTAACTGAATGAAGGATTAGGCCATGTCATTGTTTGAACGGTTTTTTAAAGGAAAATCAGATTTGGCAACCACGACAGAGCAGCCAGCACAGACGACGAAGACTAGCATTCCGGTAGTAAAGGTTGATCCCTCTCAGGTTACAGAAGCAGTCAAGGCTGACTTATGGCAAGCCATCTCCCAGACTGTGGACATCCCTGAGGAATCAGCAAAGCTCGCTTATGAGGTTGCATTACGGACAGCAGTGACTCGTGACCTTTTTGAAATGACAGAGGCTTTGATAAGTTTGGGGATACAAAAGCAGCGGGCGACATGGCTTAGTTTGTGGTTGGCTAATAGAGCTAGTGCACTGATGACTCGCGACAAGCGAATCGAGCTTGGGATTACGGAAGCCATTTGGCAGTATTCTGGCGCACCATGTAGGGCTAGAAGCTCGACTGACGAAGAGTCCAAATGCAGAGATGAAGCCCATCGTCTTGCTGACGGGCAGAAGTATAAAATTGCTGATGGGCTCAACCTGAACGGAAAAAACACTTGGCCGGGCTATGAACCCGACTGCAAATGCGTATCGAAGTCAGTTCTTCCTTTCTGAATACGAACAAACATCTGTGGTTGCAGCGATAGTGTTTGTGCTGAAGCATAACGACACCGGAGAACCATGTAGCACGCGCCTTGGTAAATTCTGGAAAATCTGAAGGGCCTCTTCTGCATTAAAGGGCCCCTGAGTTCCCCCTGTAGGGGGTCCATTCGTCAACCATTCGACCACCCTGTCTCCTCTTTGTCTTACTATCAGATCTATTTGTACACAACCATACAGATCAAGATTTCAAGCAGGGTACGGTCAGAGGTACTAATTCTAAAATGGCATGTCATTCCCCCACATCTCCAGTCTATTTTGTTGCTCCCTAGCTTTCTTCTGAGCCTGGTTCTTCGTTTCCAACGACTTGATAAATCTAATGGAGCTAGCAACATGGTTGAAGATCAGCAGGCTTTCCTCGTAGTTTAAAATTGGATTATCGTGTGCAAGGCTTTTGTTATTTCGGACATCGTTGAATGCTTCTAAGACAGAAATACTAGATTTCAGAATGCGTTCAGTCATGGTGGACTCAAGGTGTCCCCCCTCACGTAATGCCTTCACATACTCACCAAAAACACTGTGCAACGGCTTTTCACGAGTTATGGTTATGCCATGCGGTTCACAAGAGATACGGATGAACTTGTTTACAAAGGTATGTAAACGGTCAAGCCCCCCCTCTGGTTGATTCTTCTCAATAGCATCACGGACATGTTCCGCGACAACTTCAAAATCACGTTCATCCGAAATTGCTGTAAGGGCATCAATTTCAGCAACGGGCTGATCCATGAGGAGCCTTTGTGCAATTTTACGGCAATCATCAATGAGTAGCGGAGAACTGTCGCCAAAGCTATCTGTATCAGAGCCGTGTTCAATCATTCCAGTAATAGACCGCCCAACAGAATAATTGCTATCTATTTGCCAAAAAGTGCGCAACCGATTTGCTTTTGATGTCCCCTTAGCTTTGTATTGTGGTGCGTCAATCTCTACGCGGTACTCATCAAAAAACTCACCGAATGTACGGTCAGAAAAATCAAGGACGAACCCTCCTCCCATACCAAAGAGCTTTTCTAATTTTCTGCGCTCGCTACCGCTCAGATCGGACATCAAAACAACTCCTCGTCTTGTAGAATGGTGATCTTACAGGGCCGATACTAAGCAGCCGCCGACTTTCTTACCTTCGTTTGAGCCACGGTGGTTATGGTACGCACGGCAGTAATCAATTGTATCCCCTCGTGTTCCCACCATGTACTGGTCTCTTATTCCTGCACGGTTGAACACCTTCCTGATTTCTGCCTCTACGTCCTCTCGGGTGCCATGAATTTGCACGACACGATGGGTATTCCCTGATTGTCGATAGAAGGTGAGCTGGAAAGAAGTAACCCCATCAAATCGAGACCAAGCATCGTCGGCATCAACCACTTGAGTTTCGACTTTAGAGGATGAAAAGGCCCACCCTAGCAGAGCAATTAGCAGTCCCCCACCAAGGGCTATCAAGGTATTCGCGGCTTGATCCATGTGGGTTCTCAGTCTGATCTGGACAAAATTGCATCTTACCCAATAGGGACCCTTCGGTAAATTCTGGAAAAAATCTGAATGTCCTCTTCAGTGATTAAGCGCCCGCGATTTCCCCCCGTCCCCCCCACAAGAACCAGCCATTAGACAGCCCTCCCGTCCTCTTTCTCTCACCGTCCAAGCGCCAGCCTGTCCCTCCTTGTCCCAGCCCCAAACCATCCTATTGCTAACATACAAGCGAGCACCTGCGCCTTCCTATTGCCTCCTGCTGTCTCTCTCTGCCTCTTTGTCCCTTTGAGGTATACCCTAATGGACTTCTTTCACATGAGGGTATTGACTGTCTCATTTCTGTTTCATAATCTAAGTCCCATCGGATTAAGACCTTAATGTGACAGCGTGACACCGACAAGGACTCACGTTGAAGCAATAGGAAGAAGATGAAGGAGATTTCCGCATGAATGACTTGGTTATCAGGCTTCGCCGATTCAAGGACAGGAAGTCACTGGATAGAGTCGCCCCAAGGATGCTTGATAAGGCTGCTGCTACGGGCTTCCAAGAGGAACTGAAGGTCATCGCTGCGATTGACCACCGGCAAGCAGAGATAGCTGCTGGAAAGCATTACGACGCGGGGAAAGTCCCTATGACAGCTTGGGCATTGGTGGATTGAGTAGGAGAGAGTGATGGGACAGGTTATCGGTTATGCGCGAGTGTCATCTGTCGGTCAGTCGCTGGATGTTCAACTGGATAAGCTGACAAAAGCCGGTTGTGAGCGTGTGTACCAAGAGAAGGCATCAGGGACCAGCACAGATGGCCGTGAGCAACTAGCCGAACTCCTGCGGTATGTCCGAGAGGGGGACGATGTGGTGATCACCAAGCTGGACCGTCTGGGCCGTTCTCTCGCTGACCTGCTGGACATTACGGAACAACTGGAAGCCAAGGGTGTGACCCTGCGTGTACTGGACCAGAACCTAGAAACGACGACAGCCCAAGGGAAGCTGATGTTCACCATGCTGGGCGCCTTTGCTGAGTTCGAGACGGCTCTACGCAAGGAGCGTCAGATGGAAGGGATTGCCAAGGCCAAGGCTGCGGGGAAGTATACCGGCAGGCCGAAGAGTATCGACGAGGATGCAATCAAGGCGACCCTGCTGGAAGGCGGCAAGTCTCTGCGGGAAATCGCTGCGCTTCATGGAGTCAGCCGAGCGACTGTCCATCGCCTATCAACAAAGATGCGAGAGGATGGAGAGCTGAGTTGATCGAGTGTGTCTATCGGTTGAGCCTGGGACCATCGAAAGGACCGATCACTGGGTCTGTCCCAAAGTACATTAGAGAAAGCTAATTTACCCTGACCAATAGAAAGAACTGATCGAGTGACCCACTTTGATCGAATCTTTCAATCGACCCCCGAGGCTGTTCACTGCGACACCTTGGGGGTTTTTCGTTTGGAGGACTCGACGATGGCCCGTGTGTCTCTTGCCGTCTCCCTCTGGTCCCTTCTCCTTGCCTCCCTTCTCCCTTCCATCCTTGTCCCTGCTGTCTTCAGGCTTTCTCTGTGGATCTCTGAGATCGTGCAGGGGTGAGCCTGTGGGGTTGCATAGGGGAAGGCGTAAGGTGAGCACAGAGGTCGTCTGAGGGGCTATCTGGAGGGGAGCAGAGGGGGACTGTGGGGCTGACTCTGGGCTTGTTCGTCTGAGTGCCCCTGTTTGTTGTCCCGAGGTCAATCCCGAGGTCAATCCCGAGGCCAGCATTCCCGAGGTCCATCCCGACGATAACCAACGGAACACATACCGATTACATCCGGCATACAACCACCAGTTAAAATCTCTAAGACACCCAAAGTCAACAGAGGATTATCTCGCAAAGACACCGTCTTTCAGCAGACAATAAACCCTGACCATTGAATGAAATGAAAGACCGGTCCCCTCTCTCTCCTTCCCTCCGCCCGTCCCTAAGACTATCTATAAGACATCTATTAGATACCCTAGATACTATCTCTCTATACTCTACTTACTATAGGTATCTTTAAGACTACCCAAGGTCTACCCAAGGACGCCTCAATGGCTGTCCTGTTGTCGCTTCTTCAGGTCTACCTTGCTTGCTTCTCCCTAGCTACTCAATACCTACAGACTACCCAAGGTCTACCCAACGACTCCTTCAGGATGGCCTACGGGCTGTCCTGTTGTCGCTTCCTCCAGGCTTCCCCAGGACTTCCCACTGACCATCCCCAGGACAACCGAGTGATAACTTCAGGACAGATAGCTAGTAAGGATGATCAAGTGAGAGTATCCGTTGGTTGAACATAGTGAGTTCCTTATGAAGCTCAATGGGATGACCTTATGCAAAATGTCCCAAGGGCAAATTGCATAACCTAGCGACTGACCTTGGGACTGGTCGAAAATGGCCCGAGGGCAAATCCGACCACCACCCAACGACTGACCCGAGGGCTGGTCGAAAATCCGGAATCCGGTAATCCGACCACCTCCCCAGCGACTGACCTTGGGACTGTCCAAAAATGGCCCGAGGGCAAATCTGGACACCTCCCAGCGACTGACCTTGGGGCTGGTAAATAATCCCGAATTGGGGAAACTTACCACCCAGAGTCTGACCTTGGGACTGGAGAAAAATGCCCTTGAGGCAAAAATCTCCACCCAGCGTCTGGCCCGAGGATGACCCGAGGATCACCTGCTGCAAAATGTCTCAAGGACAAAATGCAGCACCCAGCGTCTGACCTTGGGACTGTCCGAAAATGCCCCGAGGGCAAATCCGGCCACCTCCCAGCGTCTCCCTCCGCTCTCCCCTTCATCGCCTATCAACATTGTCCATCCAAGCAAGGGCAGGAGAGGGAGTTATCTATAGGTAATCTGTGGGTACTTATCCTGTGGCCCCTATGCACAGGGAAATCTGGAAGGAGGGGTAACGAAACGGGACGCCCCCTTTTAGTGACCCCCGAGGTCCATCTGGAGGGGGGGCTCAAAATCCGGAATCCGGAAAATGTGTCCCCCGAGGTCCATCTGGAGGTGGTCCCAAACGTCGAGCCCACTTTTGGGTCCACCCGAGGGGGTCACCAAATGCTGATACGACATTTGGACACCCCCGAGGAGTGTCTTGAGGTTGTGCGAAACGCCCTAACGGCTTTTAGCACCACCCCGAGGTCCGCCTTGGTGAATGACGAAAATGGGACTGACCCAAATCCGTCAGTAGCCCGAGGTCTGTCTTGGTGAGCGACGAAAATGCCCTTGGGGCAAATCCGGCGTAGTCCCGAGGTCCATCCTTGCGATACGCCGAAAATGGGACTGACCCAAATCCGGCGTAGTCCCGAGGCCCATCCTTGCGTTTCCGGAAATGCCCTTGCGGCAAAAACGGAAAAGGTCCCGAGGTCCCTCCTTCAGGTTCCGGAAAATGGGACCGCCCCAAAAACCGGAAGAGGTCCCGAGGACGACCTGAAGCCGCCTTGGGAGAAATGCCCTTGAGGCAAAAATCCCAACCCCGAGGTCTCCCCCAGCCCTCTCTGTACAACTGAAGGAGAAGCGGGACGCCGCGATTATGGAGCTGCATAACGAAGGAAAGAGCTTCCGTGAGATCGACAAGGCGCTTGGCTTGGGCAATGACACTGCACGTAAGTTTATTACCACCAATAGCCTGCCGAAAAATGCCCTCGGGGCAAAAATCGGCACCCCCGAGTCTTCCACCTCCGCCGTCCCGATGGCATCCACTGAAGACCGCTCCGAGACCCGCGAGGACGCCCGTTCCTGAAGACGCACCACTTAGAAAAATGCCCTTGGGACAAATTTCTAAGTCAGACCCGAGGACGACCTGAAGACGCACTGGGTAAAAATCCTGAATCAGGAAAATTACCCACCCCCGAGGTCAGTCCCTCTGTTGTCCCGAGGATGACCCTGCGTCCCCTTACCGAAAATGGCCCGAGGACAAATCCGGTAGCCCCATGTGACCCTGAGCGGACTAGCGGAATCCGCAAAACCGCTCACCCCATCTGCCTGAGCGAAAATCCCAAATTGGGGAATCCGCGCCCCCCTGCGTCCACTTACCGAAAATCGGGAATCCCGAAAATTGGTAACTCCCCACTGCGTCTACCTGCGCGGAAATGGTCTCGCCCCAAATCTGCGCATCCTCCCCTGCGTCTACCTGCGGAAAAATGCGGATTCCGCAAAATGCCGCACCCCTGCGTCTACCTGACAGAAAATGCGGAATCCGCTAAATCTGTCGCCCATGCGTCTACCTTCGCAAAAATGTTAGCGTAACAAATCTGCGCACCTCCCCTTTCTCCCTGCCCATAGCGATACACCTATCAACTCACAAGGAGCCGCTATGACTGCAATCTCTATCACCACCGTACATCCTGAAGTCGTTAAGGAACGCCTGCGGGTGATCTCCCACCTTACTACCACTGAGCCGGAGAAGTACCTGAAGAACCGCTGGGAGCTGAATCGTGAAGCTGTCAGGGGGTTTATGGGTCTGACACCTGCCGAGTTCGACGCAACGATGGAAGAGGTGGACCGCGAGGTCGAGGCCAAGCGTAACGCTGTGTAAAACTGCGGATTCCGCCAAATTACACACCCGACGACAGACCCGAGGATGTCCTGAAGCTCTGAGTAAAAATGCCCTAGGGGCAAAATTACTCACCCGACGCCAGACCCGAGGACGCCCTGAAGTTCTGTGTAAATCCGCCAGACTGGCAAAACTACACACCTAGCGTCAGACCCGAGGACGTCCTTGCGCACTTAGTAAAAATGGGCTCGCCCCCAAATTACTAACCCAGCGTCCCCCTGCCCGAAAATCGGGATTCCCCAAAATCGGGCACCCTCTCGCCTCCCTCCGGATTTCCCTGACCTAAGAACGTATGAGGACGCTCCAAAGCGCGTAACTCAAGGACCAGCCCGTGGGGAAACCTGCGGGCTCCCTTTTTCTACGTCCTGACTCCCTTTCCCTCTTTCTCTTTGGCCGAAGGGCCATCCACCTATCAACAAGGAAAAACAACTATGTCTGCTTACGGCACTTTCCCGACTTTTCAAAACGTAACCCATGTAGGTCAGAACAACGGTCAAGGCGATACCCGAGCCCTCTTTATGAAGCTGTTCGCTGGTGAAGTCCTGACGATGTTCCGCAATCAGTGCGTCTCCTTGGACACCACCCGAGTGATGACCCTGAAGGATGGTAAAGCCTACGATTTCCCGATGATCGGCATGAGCCACAATGCGAAGTACCACAAGCCCGGCGAGCTGATCCGTGCGGGTGGCATTAAGAACGCCAAGCGTACAGTAACCGTCGATGACGTCGCTGTAGCTGCTGTGTTCGTGGCAGAACAAGACGAAGACCTGAGCAGCTTCGAGGTTCGCTCTCACTATGCCCGTGAGCTGGCCTATGAGCTGTCAAACATGATCGACAAGAACGTCTTCCGGACCATCGCCAACGCTGCCTTCATTACCAACAAGGAGCTGGCTATCGCTCGCTTCGGTGAGAACGGCGTACTGGATGACGAGACGTTCACCAATAACATTACCCTGCGTGACACCAATGGGGCAGGACAGCCGATGACCCGTGGTCAGCAAATCGTGGACGCCATCTACCGCGCCCGTACCGAGTTCCGCAAGGCAAGCGTCCCAGGCATCCCTGTGTGTGTCCTGAAGCCGGACGACTTCGAGGCCCTGACCAATGCGGCTGCTGGTATCGACAACATGGCGTGGCTGGATAACCGTTTCTTGGGCCAGACTGGCGAGGACAAGTCCAATGGTAACGCTGATACTGGCCTTCGTGTCGCCGGTATAAAGATCTACGAGTCCAACAACCTGCCGGACCAAGACGAAAGCGAGGGACTGATCGACTCACCGGAACCCCTGAGCGTGGAAGAAGGTGGCTCTGGCCGTACCGCTGCGTACCGTGGGAACTTCTCCAAGCTGCTTGGCTTGGTCTACACGAAGGACTGCGTGGCTACCGTGAAGGTCCGTGACATTGCGACCAAGTGGGTCCCCGAGCCCCTGCGCGTCGGTAACACCGTGCTGGCTAAGATGTTCGTCGGTCACAACATCCTGCGTCCGGCCTGTGCGGTCGCTCTGCTGGAAGCGTAAGGGGATTTCCCTGACCAAAGGATGAAGAGAGGTTTCCGGTCAGGGTCCTCTCTTCCTCTGGTGATTTGCATAGCTAACGGTCATGGTTGCGATTCCTTAGACCCCCATGCGTAGTTCCTGTGGTTAACACGGGGGCTGCCCTTGGGGGTTCTTCTTTGAATAACTTTGCTCTGACCTATTACTTCCCAACTACAAGGAGATTTTATGTCTACTCAAACTCAACACCCGAGCTTGCAACGAAAGAAACCCCAAGCCCGCACCACTGCAATCCTGTGGGAAGATGTTATCCCCAAGGCTGACGCTCTGACCCTCCATTTCTCCAAGCAAGCAGGCTTTGCCCTGACTCGCACCCAGATGCTCAACGCACTGATTAACCGCGAGTTCGACAAGCTGCGCTCTCAAGGTGAACTGGCTGTGGAGGTGCAGTGATGGACTACCAGACAGCTGACTACGGCTTCAGCGTGGAGACCTGCGACCTGCCCTCCTACTCCAGCGGCGTGAACGACCAAGGGGAAGCCCTCTATGAACTGGATGGGATCGAAATGACCAAGGCACAGGCCGAGGACTTCAAGGACTACTTCTTCGACGACGAGGACGATCACTCGCTTTCCCAAGGCAACGACACCGAGTCCCTACCTGACGCCATTCTTTCAGGGTTGAACGCTGTGAATGACGCGCTGGGAGGCGGTGGAGTCGCTGAGTTCTACGCTGACGAGCTGCTGGGTCTAGGCGAAAGCCGAATGGACTCTGTGGTCTCTTCTTCCGGTATGAGTCGGGAGGAAATCCAGTCCCATGCAACAGCGGTAATGATCGACATGGCCGCACAGGTAGGAATGCCCAGCGACTACCTGATGAACGAGCTTCAGAACGACATCAACCGCGTCCGCTCGCTTAACTCCCAGTCTGGCTTGAAGCTGCTGCGAGAGGCTATCGCTGACGGTATCGCTGGGGAATACGACTCCGCGATGACCAAATGGGATCGCCTGCGTCGCGCCCTGCAATCCATCAAATAGCCCACTTTCTCTAACCCCTAGTTACCCCATACCACAACCATCCGGAAAGCCTCTGCGGCCTTCTGGAGGGGCCACTGTGCCCGTCTCAACACACACATAAGGAAACCGACATGAACAAAATCACCATTGCTGACCTGTCCGAAGAACTGCTGGACGTAATCAACGGCCAACGCGCTGTTATCAACAAACTGGCTGAACTGGCTGGCCTGTCTTCTGGTCAAGTCCGAGTGCTCCAGATGGAAGCCTCCCAGCGTCACCAACGGGCCAAGGCTGCTGAAGCGAAGGCCAAGGCCAACCGTGAAGCCTACGAAGAGGATCACCAACAGATGGCCGCTTGGGTCTACGCCACCCGCTTCGACTTCACCAATGCGAAAGAGTGGAACAAAGCAGCGGCGACTGAATGGCTGGTTATCTGCGAACGCAACGGCTCCGAGCATGGCCGTGATCACACCTTTAAGTACCACGAGCCGACCCAAGACGAACTGCTGGAAGCCCTGAAGGATCTGGAGCGGTGGAGTCGTGCGACTGAAGAACACAACAAGGACCGCCGCGAACATGCCCAGCGGACCCTTCCGAAGGTCAAGGCCAAACTGGCTGCCCTGCTGACCGCCTAAAGCAACCCACGGGGGAGGCCCAGCGTCTCCCCTGCTCTACCCAAGGAACCTATCCACATGACCGCTAATGAAACCTTTCTTGTCCATCCCAGCGACTTCGTGAAGCGCCTCCAAGCCTTCGCCACTCTGACCCTTGGCCGCCGTCCCTCTACTGGTCAGGTGCAGAACGCAATCAACCGATACGTCATGCAATCCAACGGGACAGACCGAGAGTCGATGCTTGCGCTTGCCCGTGAGCTGTTCCCGACAACCGAACAGGAGGCCGCCTGATGATCACCATTGAGGACTGGAGCCACATACGCAAAGCCAAAGTCCGCCATGCCCTCTTCTGCGTGGCCTATCGGAGACTCCTAGGGGACAGCTTCGCGGCAGCCTGCCGGACTACAGCAAAGCGTCTGAACTGCAATGAAGGCCGTCTGCGTCTTCTCGCAAGGCACTACATCAAGACCACGGGAGACAACACCAAATGACCCAACCGTACACCTACACACTCGCCACTGATGGCGCTTGCAACACCAACCACACCAAAGCGTCAGTCCGTGTGGCTGGCTGGGGCTTCCTTGCCGTCCGTAGCGATGGCCGCAAAGTTGAACGCTGCGGCTACTGCGTGGGCGCTGGGGAGTCCAACCAGACCGGAGAACTGGAAGCAGTCATTCAAGGGCTGTCACTCCTTAAACCTGGCTCTGTCGTCGAGGTCCTGACGGACTCCGCCTATGTGATCAATGGGGCTACCCAGTGGTTAGCCGGATGGAAGGCGAAGGGATGGAAGAAGGCAGACAACAAGCCAGTCCAGAACAAGGACCGCTGGGAACAGTTGGATAACCTGCTGAACACCCGCCAAGTGACCTTCAAGAAAGTGAAGGGACACAGCGGCCACCCGATGAACGAACGAGCGGATCAACTGGCAGTAGCCGGAATGAATCGCGCTGGAATGTAAGACCGATCAACACACTCAACTATTGGCGCTCCTACGTGAAATTTCCGGAAGAGTCTGGGGGATTGACCCCGAGATTTCACGCAGCGATGCCTCCCCAAGGTCACTTCTCCCTGACCTAAGCAATACATCCGGTCATTCCCCGACCGTCAATCACTCAATCAATCGCATCTTTATGTCGTGCCTCTTCTGCTGCTTCAGCTTGCCTATGGGTTAAGCGATTGGGGGCTTGCTGAAGGGGGAACGGCATGAGAGGCATAACATAAGGAACCCATTTATGAAGATCACTTTCAACGGTAACACCTATCCGATCCGCAAGAACGCCGAGGGCCTGTACTCACTGACCGACATTGAGAAAGCATGGCTGGCGGAAGGCAACACTGGCGGCCAACTTCGCCACTGGAAAGACAACCCTGAAGTTGTCGCTATGATTCAATGTTCCGAAATTCGGATAATTTCCAAACGAGGACGTAATGGTGAAACTTGGGGCTGTAAACGTGCGGCCATCCTCTACGCCACCTACTGCTCCCGAGAGTTCCAGCTTGCCGTCATTGACGCTTTCATTGCGCTGACCGAAGGCGACACCATGCAGGCCGCTGCTATCGCTGAGTCTGTCGCGGTGTCCCCTGAACTGCTGGAGAAGCACGACGTCACCCGCAAGGCCATGAACGATGCAATCAAGGCCAAGGGGATCGACATGTGCGGGAAAGCCTACGGCAACTTCTACCGGCTGGCCTGCAAGGCTGCCACTGGGTATGTCCCATCTGTCCTGACTGGCAAGAATGGGTCAGCCAAGGAGTACATCAAGCAGGTATCCAACGCCCCCTGTATGAACGCTCTGATCGCTTGCATGGAGACGATCACAAGGGGTCTGAAGGTAGGGCTGGATTATCACAAGGTCGCCGCCATGCTCAACGTGGGTACATCACAGAATGAGAGGTATCTTTGCAAGGAGTGAGTACATTGTTGAGCATAAATTCCACAAGGTGGAATTGACCAGCTCGACGTAATGCGTAATAATTTTAATCAGGTAAAGAGCCTTTACTAAGTGACTTTACCTATGGACCCATCCCTAGAGGAAACGACTGGTCACATGCAAACTGTACATAGCGACAAAAAGGCAAGCAACAACGTGCCTTTCAACTATGATCTTGAGCGTATGAAACGCCAAGTATCTTCTCCTACTGTCAAGCTCCCAAAAGCGCTGACAAATCCTGATGACATACTCCGTTGGATGTTGGCACAATAAGCCACCTTTAATAACCAACGGAGACAAATAGTTACGACTTACTACAAGTACCCTGATGGTCCCCTAGATGTGGGCTTCGGGGGCTTGTTTCTTCAACAGTTCAAGCACTTTCCTGAGCAAGACCAGGCAGCAATAAAAGCTTTCATTGCGCACCTCAGAACTCAGGGATTCAATGAGCTGCAAGGGAGGAACAAGCCTTCTTGGGATGTAGACCCCAAAGACGATGACTTTAAGAACAAGGTCACGTTCGCGCGGGAAAACAATCTACATCACTACCACATAGGTGTTCCCACTTACGAGCCTTCTGGTAATGGACTCACGTCCCGCTACTTCGTCCACTACAGTCTTTTGGAAACAGAAGAAGGATGGATGGTGAAGATTGTTGACTACGGTGAGCATCCCTTCACATTGCCAAAGCCGCAGTATCTTGCGTAAAGGATGTATTCAAGGCGCCTCCCCCGATGGGTTAATTTGGGGGAAGTGCCTTCTATGTATGCTTTCAACCAAACGACAAAGCCCCCTTGGAGGACTTCAGGACTACCTGATGTTCACCGAGGGGGCTTTTTTTTCGAGGTGGTTACTTGTTGAACAACTTGAGGAACTGGGACATGTAGTCAGACGCAAGCATGGTCTCGACGGCTTCAAGGTACTGGTGCGGTGCCAGTCCTGACGAATAGAGGCCGTAGGACAGGGACTCCCCGCGCTTGTGCTTATGGCCGAGGATGACAGCCACAATCCGTTCCTCCGTATGCACCTGTTCGTAAGCGGTAGCGGTCATGTGCCGGAAGGAGTGGAAGCCCTTCACCCTGTCACGCTTCCCTGTGGCCTTCAGCTTGAGCCTGCCGAACTTCTGCGACCAGTGCTCTGCGAGCCTCTTATTCCATGCTCCAGACATGACACAGCCCTTCAGGGACGCCCACAAGTGCTCTGGGAGGGGGATGGGCCGCTTGGCTGCCTTCGTCTTACCCTCAAAGATTTGAACGACGTGGACGCCTTCACAGATGATGAAGTTGGCCTCTGTGAGTTCAACGAGTTCGCTGATGCGGCATCCGGTGATCAAGCCGTAGCGCATAAGCTCCAACTCTTCCGGACTGGCGTGGGAAATGAGCGACTTGACCTCTTCCACGGTGAACTCTTCATAGCTGGTGCCGTCGCCCTGCCGATCAATCTTCGTGCCTTTGAAGGGACTAGCGCCATCCACATGCTCATTCAACCAGACCCAGTGCCACATCTTCTCAAGGGCCACAATGTAGCTCCTGCGTGTGCTGTCGCTCAACGATGCGCTGAGGCTGGTGATCCATCGTGTGACCTGTCGGTTAGTCAGCTCCTTCAAGGGTATGTCCTTCCCACCAAGGGCCTGCACAAGGCTCGCTGTGGCATTCTTGATGCGACTTAGCGTTACCCTATCGGCTTTCCCTTCGTGCGCCTTGGTGAACTCCCATGCGGCATCCTTGAGGGTGATAGCGTACTTGTCAGCGACTTCAGGCTGGTCGTGGATGGCAGCAAGGAAAGCGTCTGCTTTCACGTAGTCTCCCCGTGCAATCTCTGCGTCAACATTGAAGGCTGACTCCAGAGCGTCCACGGCGTTAGTCAGCTCCCTGTCGTCGAGATAGACGCTGCGGCTGTCCAACGCTATGCGAGCTTGCCTAGCCTCATTGTAAGCAGCCAGGAATGCGCGACGGCTTGCGTGTGTGGATGACGCTGCGGCCATCTCACGGAATTGTCCAACGAGTAAATCCCGCATCTTCCGCGCTTCGTGGACGTCCCGAGTCTTCAGCGATTTGCTGTAGATGGCCTTGCCCCTGAAGAGGGGATCATTGCGTAGCCCTTTGGGTACGTTCCAGTGAATGTGCCAGATGTTTCCCCGTAGCAGGAGGCTGTTGTTGAGGGGTGATTTCTTGGTGGTCATAGTGTGTTTTCCTAGCAGTTTGTGTTAACCTGTAGGTCAGGATTAACGTCAGTCCGCATAACAAAACTCACTGCTAACTACATGTTTCGTAAGGAAATTAAGACCTTACAGACCATTCACTGAGATCTTCGACTTCAAGTGTGATCCCTGCCGGCTGGTCTCCAACCTCTCCTGGGACTTCAAGGATTAGGGGCCACGCCAGCCGTGATAAAGGGACAATGAAAAAGAGCCTTGCCAAGCGGCAAGGCTCTTTTCGTTCGGGTTTGTACAAGGCCCCTTATTGCGGCAACGTCTCCAGCCGCGCAAGAAACTCGGGCAGGGAGGGCGCCAGCGCCAGACGGCGACCCGAGTCGAGCCACTCGAGCCATACCTGACCACTCTCGTTATCAAGGGAAATAAGCGTCATCTCGTTGCGGGTGGTGGCGATGAAGATAGATGGCGCACGCTTCAACTTGCGCAGCATCAGCAGGTGGCCGATGAGGTTCTCCCTCAGCAGGTCCAGATCCGCCTCGTTCCACGGCAGGATCAACTCAAGGCGCAACCCCTTGTAGGAACAAGGGATGGGACGGCTGAACCAGTGGCCAAACAGGGCAAGGGCAGCGGGATGCAGCACCAGCTCCAGCGCATCGGCCATGGCCGTGAAGTCTGCGGGTTCACTGCGCTGCTGCGGACGCCAGGCGACCCGTCCCTCTCTGGGCTCATCCAGCTCGCAAGGGGAGCGCCAGTCAGCCTCCCATTCACACAGGGGCAATCCCCGCCTTGCCTCGCCATCACGCTGCCAGCGTAAAAAAAAGTGTTCCAGGGCAGACAAGACTTGATCCGACATCGAAATTCCCCACAATTGCTGCCAAAGTCCGCTATTGCACCATCAAAGCCGTGAGCAGACAAGGTGAAGCGCGAGACGTCGCCACTGGGCGGCTATCCTCCCGCGACGCCGACCTGGGGCAAGGGCCCCAGCCGCTGCCAGCGCAATGGCCCATTCAACGTCCGGATCATCAAACACATGAGCAAACAAGAGAGATACGCAGGTGCCAGCGCCTTGCAGGGGCTGAGCCTGGGCCAGCAGTCCGCCTACATCAGCCAGTACAGCCCGGCCCTGCTGCAACCGGTACCGCGCAGCCTGAACCGCGACGACCTCGGCCTGACCGGCACGCTGCCGTTCCAGGGTTGTGACATCTGGACCCTGTACGAGCTCTCCTGGCTCAATGCCAAAGGCAAGCCCATGGTGGCCGTCGGCGAGGTTTCAGTCCCGGCGACCAGCGCGAACCTCATCGAATCCAAGTCGTTCAAGCTCTACCTCAACTCCTTCAACCAGACCCGTTGCGACTCGCTGGAAGCGGTACGGACGCTGCTGGTCAAGGATCTGAGTGCCTGCGCCGGCAGCGATGTGAGCGTCACTCTGTTCCCGCTGACCCAGGCGCCCCACCACATTGCGACCCTGCCGGGGGAGTGCATCGACGAGCAAGACATAGAGGTGGACTGCTACGAGTTCAATGCCGAGCTGCTGCAGGGGGCAGCGAGCAACGAGGAGGTGGAAGAGACACTGCACAGCCACCTGCTCAAGTCCAACTGTCTGGTGACCAGCCAGCCGGACTGGGGATCCGTGGTGATCCACTATCGCGGCCCGCGCCTTGATCGGGAAAAACTGCTGCGCTACCTCATCTCGTTTCGCCAGCACAACGAGTTCCACGAACAGTGCATCGAGCGGATCTTCACCGATCTCAAGCACTTCTGTCGCCCGAGCCAGCTGACCGTCTATGCCCGCTATACCCGCCGTGGCGGACTGGATATCAACCCGTTCCGCAGCGACTGGGAAGTTCCCCCCGCCAACCTGCGCCTTATCCGCCAGTAAACTCAGGGGCAGTTGACTGGAAGGAGCCTGGATACCGAGCCCCTCCTCTATCCTGCCAGTAAACGTCGAACGCGGCAGACAGGAAGGGCTTGAATACCAGGCCCCTTCCCCTGTCACTGCCAGTCAACGCTGGACGCGGCTGACAACAAGGGGCTTGGATACCAGACCCCTTCCTCCATCCCCGCCAGTAAACGCTGGACGGGCAGGGGGGGGCTTGGATAACATGCCCACACCCCTGTGCTGTCCTTAATCCAATGAATCAACTGTTTTTTCTGGCAATGATGATGTCCTCCCTGTCTGCTCCTGATCTGGATCTGGCCAAGGAGCAGTTGTCTATCGATCTGCAGCAGGCCCAGACCCTGGTGCTCACCGATCCCGCCAGATGTGTCCAGATCACCTCGGCCTTCCTGACACGCACAGCCAATAATCCCAAGCAAGTCATCAGCAATCGCCAGGAGTACGGCTATCGCGAGCCATTGCTGAGCTATGGTACGGCCGCCCAGGCCACAGGTGCTCACCTGCTCAAGGGGGAGTGTCTGCTGCAACTGGGCCAGTTCCAGGCGGCACAGAAGTCGCTCGATCAGGGCATCGCCATGGCCGCCAAGGAGCAGCAACTGGAGTTGCAGGCTCACGGCCTCTATCTCAAGATCCGCAGCCAGAATCTGCAGGATCACTCCCATGGCGCCAGCGCCGGCCTGCTCGGCCAGCTGGAGACCCTGCTCAGCAATCCCAGCCTCAAAGAGAGCCAGCTGCAGGTCTACAGCCGCTTGCTGCGCACCAACGCCAGCATAGAGGCGCACCAGTTCGACGAGGCCAAACGCCAGCTGGCCGAGGCTAGGCGCTGGGCGAACAAGACCAAGGAGCCGCTGGCCAGTGCCTGGGTCAGCGCGGTGAGCGGCGATCTCTACCATGCCCTCAGGCAGCCCCAGCTCTCGCTAGGTGACTATATCGACGCCCAGCAACAGGCCAGGGGACTGCAGGATCCCCTCTTCCTCGGGCTGCTGTCGAACCAGATAGTGAACCTCTATCAGGCGGAGCAGGAGCCACAGAAGGCGCTGCAATACGCCAATGAGGCCGCCAACTACTTTCATGCCCTCGGCAACCCCTCCCTGCTCAGCGATGCGCTGATCGTGCTCGCCCGCCTCAACCGGGATCAGGGCGAGATGAACATGGCGCTGGTCTACTTCTTCAATGCGCTGGACCTGCTGGACGAGGGCAACAATCGCACTCGCATCGCCAATCTCAAGTACGAGATAGGCAAGACCTATCTGCAAACCGGCAACCTGACCCTGGCCCGCAACTACCTCACAGCGGCCCGCCAGTCCCACGAGCTGGGCGACGACAAGGAGCCGCTGATCGACACCCTGCTGCTGCTGGGTGAGCTGCACCTCAAGCAGAAGGAGGGTGGCATCGCCATCCTGCAGTTGGAAAATGCGCTGGCGCTGGCCAACCAGATCGGCGATGCCCAGCGCCAGTTCGAGATCTTCCGGCTGCTCTCTGTGGCCTACGAACAGAAGGGCTACCTCAAGCAGGCGCTGGACAGCTACAAGAATTTCCACCAGCGCAGCGAGCAGGTGCGCCAGCAGCAGGTCGATCTGGAGCAGGAGGCGATCCGCGACAACTATGTCCAGGTGGAGCGGGAACAGCAGATCAAGGAGCTGGAACAACAGCTCGATACCAGCCGGCACCAGCAGGATCGCTACCTCTGGTCGAGCGTCATCACGGGCCTGCTGCTGACCCTGTTCATCTATCTGTTCTTCACCCTCTGGCTCAAGCTCAGGGTCGCCCGCCTGCAAGGCAAGCAGCTGGGTGAAGCCATCTTGATCGAGCCGCGTACCGGCCTTGCCAACTGGCAGCGGCTGATGAGCCGCTGGCCGCGCGAAATGGCCAGACGCCAGCAAAAATCAGAGCGCTGGTATCTGAGCGAGCTGCCCACCAGCGAATTTGACGACAAGCTGCACTATCTGCTGTTTCGGGTGCCCTTCCTGGTCAACAGCCTGGAGCAGCACGGCTATCAGGTGAGCCGCGAGATAGAGCAGGCCTTTGGCAGCTATGTCAACGGGCTGACGCCGCAGGATGGGCGCATCTACGATCTGCGTGAAGGCCACCTGCTCTACGTGGTGCCCCAGCGCCATGTGGAAGACCTGCACCGGCTGGCCCAGGATCTGCTCGCGGCCTTTGCCGCCTTCCCCTGCCAGCACCCGCTGGATCGCCACATCAGCCTCGGCATCGTCAGCCACCCCTTCCTGCCCAAGGCGGCGACCGCCCTCGATCACCACGGCCTGTTCGATCTCTGTTATCTGGCACTGGCCGGAGCCATTCAGCTCAGTGAAAAACACCAGCAAAGTGTCTGGCTGGAGCTGGCCGCCATCGATTGCCAACAGGCCGCGTTTTTTAATGGGGATGTGTGGCAATGCTGCTTGATGGCAATTGACAAGGGACTGGTAAAAGTAAATTCTTCTCATGAAAAGCAATGGGTTAATTGGCTTCGACTTTCACGGACGAAAGCGCCGGATGACCAATGACGATATAGATAATCAACTGGGTCTGGAACTGGGTTCGACCGCCGTTGCTATCCAACACAAAAACGATAATGACAACAGGGCGACCTGAATAATGAATGATATCGCTGCCGTAGCAGGACAATTGGCCAGACTCAGGGAATCCCTTCAGCAAAAGCAGCTGGAGCTCGACGGCATCGTCTCTTTCTCCGACACCGAGCGCGCCCGCAGCATCCAGTTCATCGGCAAGTTGATGCAGGCCTGTCGCGGCCATGATCGCGAGCTGGACAACAAGCTCGCCAAGCTCAAGCAAAAACTCGATGGCAATCCGCCGCTCTCCGCCCTCGACGCCGATCTCGCCGTCATCGAAAAGCTGTTGCAGCAGCACGGCAACGCGCTGGAAGAGTCCATCACCCTGACCAAGTCCGCCATCGACCTTGGCTCCAAGCAGCTCAAGTCCATCAAGGGCTTCCCGGAGGATACCCGCAAGTCCCTCAAGGAGTTTCTGGCGAGCCCGGATGGCTATGGCATAGGCGATCATCAGAAGAAGGTGATCCGGCTGCTGGAGTTCTACCAGCAGGCCATCAAGATCCAGCTGCTGCCGACCCAGCCCCTGCTGGCGCAGGCCCCCCTTGCCAGCACGCCGGCCGTGGCCATAGCCGAGCTCTCGTCCCCCGAGCCAACCGTCCCGTTTGATGCCAAGACCCACGCCCACATAGCCGACGAGTTGCAGCGGCTCATCACCGAGCTGGACTTTGCCGGTGCCGTCGGCGAGAGCCTGGCGGATATCCGTCGCCAGCTGCTGGGTGGCATCACGCCGCCGCTGCTGGCCGAGATCTGCCTGCAGATCATCGAGCTCATCATAGAGGGCACCCGCGAGGAGCGAAAATCCTCCCAGGCCTTCCTCAGCACTCTCAACGAGAGCCTCTCGGCTGTGCATTTCAGCTTCACCGAATCCCTCGACGAGGGGCGCGCCCTGCAAAGCGCCACCCAGGATACCCGTCAGGCCATCGACAAGGAGCTGAAGGCCATCGATCATACCCTGGCCAGCCACGACTCCCTCGATGAGCTCAAGGGCGCCATCTCGGGCCACATGGGCGCCATCAACCTGCTGTTGCAGGACAGGGAAGCCATGGCCGCCCGCGAGCGCCACCTGCTCACCCGCCTCTCCACCATGGAGGCCAAGCTGCGGCTGATGAAGGAGGAGACCGCCGAATACAAGAAGCGGCTCACCATCCAGAAGCACAAGCTGTTCCTCGACAGCCTGACCCAGGTGCACAACCGGGCGGCCCTCGACGAGCGGCTCGAACTCGAATACAAGCGCTGGTTGCGCTACAGCACGCCGCTGTGCCTGGCCATCATCGACATAGATCACTTCAAGAACATCAACGACAACTACGGCCACATGGCCGGTGACAAGGCGTTGAAGGTGGTTGCCAAGGCGCTGCAGGGGGCTCTGCGTGACACCGACTTCATCGCCCGCTTCGGTGGTGAGGAGTTCGTGGTGCTGCTGCCGAACATCAACCCGGACAAGTACCAGAAGCCGCTGGAGACCCTGCGCCAGACCATCAAGAGCATTCCGTTCCGCTTTCGCGATGCCAGGGTCGAGATCACCATCTCCATCGGTGCCACCCTGTTCCGGGAAGGGGATCACACCACGGATGCGTTCGAGCGGGCCGACAAGGCGCTCTACAGCTCCAAGAACTCGGGCCGGGATCAGGTCAATCTGGCCTGATGCCAGGCTAAAAAAGCAGCAAACGCACTTCTCCCCTATTCCCCTGCCCCACCGCTTACATCTACTATCAAATTCAAGGGATGCCACAGGGCATCCCGTTTTCTCCCCAGGGAAAAGCACAACGATAACAAGCGAGTGAAAGGGGAACCTATGATTACGCACATCAATCCTGTCGGCAGCATGGACTTGCTGTCACAACTCGAGGTGGATCGCCTCAAACAAACAGCCTCCAGCGATATCTATCAACTGTTTCGCAACTGCTCGCTGGCAGTGCTCAACTCAGGTAGCCATACCGACAGCTCCAAAGAGATACTGGAGCGCTTCAAATCCTTTGATATTCATGTGATCCGGCGCGAGCGCGGGGTCAAACTCGAACTGTTCAATGCCCCCGAACACGCCTTTGTGGATGGCGAGATCATCCGCGGCATTCAGGAGCACCTCTTCTCCGTGCTGCGCGACATCCTCTATGTCTCGACCCAGCTGGAGTCGAACCGGCTGGTCAACCTGACCAGCTCCACCCACATCTCCAACGTGGTGTTCGCCATACTGCGCAACGCCAAGGCGATCCTGCCGGGCGCGGATCCCAACCTGGTGGTCTGCTGGGGCGGCCACTCCATCAACGAGATCGAGTACCAGTACACCCGCGCGGTGGGCAGCGAACTGGGGCTGCGCGAGCTCAACATCTGCACCGGCTGCGGCCCGGGTGCCATGGAAGGGCCCATGAAGGGCGCCGCCGTCGGCCACGCCAAGCAGCGGGTGCGCAACGGCCGTTACATAGGTCTGACCGAGCCGTCCATCATAGCCGCCGAGCCGCCCAACCCTATCGTCAACGAGCTGGTGATACTGCCGGATATCGAGAAGCGGCTGGAGGCCTTCGTCCGTCTGGGCCACGGCATCATCATATTCCCGGGCGGAGTCGGCACAGCCGAAGAGCTGCTCTACCTGCTCGGCATCATGATGCACCCGGCCAACGAGCGGCAGCCCATGCCGATCATCCTGACCGGTCCGAAGGAGAGCGCCGATTACTTCCGCGCCATCGATGACTTCGTCAAGGCGACCCTGGGCGAGCCTGCCACCAGCCTCTACCGGATCATCGTCGGCGATGCGCCGGAAGTGGCCCGGGTGATGAAGGAAGCTATGCCCAAGATCCGCGAATATCGCAAGTCGGTCGGCGATGCCTACTCCTTCAACTGGTCCCTCAAGATCGAGCCCGAGTTCCAGCTGCCGTTCGAGCCGGATCACGCCAACATGGCCAGCCTGGATCTGCACCGCAACCAGCCGCCCCAGCTGCTGGCGGCGAACCTGCGCCGAGCCTTCTCCGGCATAGTCGCCGGCAACGTCAAGGAAGGGGGCATTCGCGCCATCGAGAAGAAGGGTCCCTTCAAGCTGCACGGCGACAAGGAGCTGATGCACCTGATGGACAAGCTGCTGGAGAGCTTCGTCAAGCAGCAACGGATGAAGCTGCCGGGTAGCCAGTACGTGCCCTGTTACGAGATAGTGCGCTAAGGCTGGCATCGCAAGACGAAAATAGGGGCGCATTGGCGCCCCTATTTTACCTGCCTCTGGCATGCAAATGCCATCAATCCCCCATCAGACCGGCCTGTTTGTTACAATGGCGCGTCTCGACCGCCAAGAGTGTCCCATGTCAACTATCAGGCCGCACCTGCTCATCATAGATGCCCTCAACCTCATCCGTCGTCTGCATGCGGTGCAAGCCCAGCAGGCGCTGACCCCGGCCCAGGCGCTGATCGCCACCCGTGCCAACCTCATCAACACCTGCCGCAAGCTGCTGGCCGGAAGCGAGCCGACCCACGCCATAGCGGTATTTGACGGCGAGGTGCACAGCTGGCGCAAGGAGGTCTATCCGGCCTACAAGGAGGGGCGAACCCCCATGCCGGTCGAGCTACGCGAAGGCTTGAACAGCTTGCAGGATGCGTTCTGGGAGTGCGGCGTGGATGCCCTGCTCTCCCAGACCGACGAGGCGGATGACCTGATCGCCACCCTGGCCACCGGCATTGCCCAGCATGGGGCCAGGGCCACCATCATCTCCACCGACAAGGGGTTCTGCCAACTTATCTGCCCGCAGATCCAGATCCGCGACTACTTCAACAAGCGCTGGCTGGATGCCGCCTTCGTCGAGCAGCAATACGGGGTGGCGCCGGCGCAACTGGTGGATTTCTGGGCCCTCACCGGTATAGGTGGCTCCAACATCAAGGGGGTGCCCGGCATAGGCCCCAAGACAGCGACCCAGTTGCTGCAACAACATGGCAGCTTGTCGGCACTGCTCGCAGCCTGCCAGCAGGAGGGTGCCGGCAAACCCTTGCTCAAGCTGCGCCAGCACCAGGATGAGGCCCTGCTGGCCCAGCGGCTGGTGCAGCTGCAGCGGGACATTCCATTGGGGTTCAACCTGCGGGAGATACGCTATCCTCCTGTGCCAGACAGCGAGGCCTGACAGGCCTCCCCCCATACCCCAGCAATCCTGCCAATCATGACGGGACTCACCCTTGCTGTTGACAAAAGCAGATAGAATGTAAAGAAACATGGAGGGTTAGGTGTAGAAATGGTATAAAACGGCCGAATCCTCCCCCTCTGTTCCCTAGAAGTGGATACCTCTCATGTCAAAAAGAAAAATTACCGTCATCCCGGGCGACGGCATTGGCCCCAGCATCATAGAATCCGCCATCCAGATCCTGACCCACGCCGGTTGTGACTTCGAATACGAATATGCGGATGCCGGTCTGGTCGCGCTGGAGAAGCACGGCGAGCTGCTGCCCCAGGCCACCCTGGATCTGATCGAGAAGAACAAGGTCAGCCTGAAAGGCCCGCTCACCACCCCGGTCGGCGGCGGCTTCACCTCCATCAACGTCTCCCTGCGCAAGAAATTCAACCTCTACGCCAACGTCCGCCCCGTCATCTCCTTCAAGGGCACCCGCAGCCGTTACGACAACATCGACATCATCACGGTACGGGAGAACACCGAGGGCATGTACTCGGGCGCCGGCCAGAAGCGCAGCGATGACAACCAGAGCGCCGAGGCGATGAGCATCATCACCCGCGACGGGGCCGAGCGCATCGTCAAGTTCGCCTTCGAGCTGGCCCGTCAGGAAGGGCGCAAGAAGGTCACCATCATCCACAAGGCCAACATCCTCAAGTCCACCTCGGGCCTGTTCCTGGAAGTGGCCCGTGAAGTGGCGGCCCGCTATCCGGATATCCAGAGCGAGGAGATGATCGTCGATGCCGCCTGCATGAACCTGGTGATGTACCCGGAGCGGTTCGACGTCATGGTCACCACCAACCTGTTCGGCGACATCCTCTCTGATCTGTGCGCCGGTCTGGTGGGTGGCCTCGGCATGGCGCCGGGCGCCAACATAGGGGATGGCGCCGCCATCTTCGAAGCGGTGCACGGTTCGGCACCGGATATCGCCGGCAAGAACATCGCCAACCCGACCTCGGTGATCCTCGCCTCCATCCAGATGCTGGAATATCTGGGCATGCAGGACAAGGCTGAACGCATTCGGGAAGCGGTGCGCGCCACCATAGAATCCGGCGATCGGGTCACCCGGGATCTGGGGGGCTCGGCCTCCACCAGCGAGTTCACCCAGTCCATCATAGATCGGCTGTAATCTAGTCTAATGTATTGATTTTAAAAGGGAGCCTCGGCTCCCTTTGTTTTATCTCGCGGCGCGCTACCCCCCTCATCGATTGGCTACTATGTTCAATAGATAAGGGATAAGGAGATCCATTATGCGCGCTATTTTCAGCCTGCTGCTCATCAGCAGCAGTGTCATGGCAGTAGACAGACCGGTCGACAATGCCTGGAAAGAACTACCGGCATCCGGCACCCAGCAAGCCAGCCAGGTCTGGCGCTCCACCATGGATACCAACGAGCTGCTCAAGGCGCCCAAACCGCTCTCCTTCGGGGTGGACATAGTGACCGACAGCAATGGCAACAGCCAGGTCACCCCCTATCAGAAGCTGAATCTGACCGCCGAGAAGAGCGTGAGCCTCTCCTTCGAGCAGCACAAACCCAGGATCAAGTTCAAGGCCGGTGGCATGAACACCTCCATCAAGTTGCGCGGCAACGGGGTCAAGCTGGAGTTCAGCCCGACCGATCGCTCCATCCCCCTCGACATAGAGCTCAAGCTCACCGACGGCGAGTCCTCCCTGCGCTTCGACTATCGCTTCTAGGCCTGCATAAACGACAGGACCGACAGCATCTCTGCTGTCGGTCCTGTTTTCCGTTCACGGCAAGGCGCCGGACGTCAGTCCTTGGCTTCCAGCTTGGAGACCCAGTACTTGTTGTAGACGTGTACCGTGATCTCTTCGCGATCGTGGTAGAGCTGCTTGGCCTGGATGACGAAGGCGTTGTCGATCTCCTTGAGCAGGCCGCGCAACACCTCTATGTTGTGCACAGCTTCGGCGTAACGCTTCTTCATCGGCAGCTTGAGGTTGAACACCGCCTCCTGGCAGTCGTTCTCGCGGAACCAGTCGGCAATCATGTGAACAACCCGTGCCGGCTTCTCCACCATGTCGCACACCAGCCAGTAGATGTTCTTCTTGCTGGGACGCCACACAAAACCGTCGTCACGCAGGTGCTTCACCTGGCCTGTATCCATCAGGGAGGGAGCCATGGTGCCGTTATCCACCGCGGTCACCATCATGCCGCGACGCACCAGCTGATGCGTCCAGCCACCCGGGCAGGCACCGAGATCGACCGCCTTCATGCCGGAGGTGAGGCGCAGGTCCCACTCTTCCCGTGGCACGAACACGTAGAAGGCCTCTTCCAGCTTGAGGCTGGAGCGGCTCGGGGCATCCGGCGGGCAGCGCAGACGCGGTATGCCCATGTGGAATTCGGAGTTGTTGAACGAGTAGGAGTAACCGATCAGCAGGTGATCGTTGGCCATGAAGAAGGCGTGGAACACCGGACGGTGCGGCGTCTCCTTCTTGGTCAGCAACTCGTTGCTGCGCAGCGCCTGACGAAGCGGCACTGTGAACTTGCGGCAGAAGGCCGACAGCTCTTTCGCCTCGTTGGTGTCGGCTGTCTCCACCCGCAGATCGCCGCAGATGGTATAGCTGGCGGCCGCCTCCAGGATGGGAGAGATCCGGTCGGAGAGATCCAGATCCTTCAGCTCATGGGTCACCACCAGCATCTGGCGGATGAAGATGAGCTCCTTGAATGGCAGCTTGCGGGCCAGCAGATCGGCCTGCTCCTCGTCATACAGCTCGAATATCACATAACCGCTGTCGTCCTTGACCCGGGCGAAACCGTAACACTGCATGTTACTGGCACGTTCGGTGATCTCTGCCGCCGCCTCTTTCTCAAAACCGGGGCGGCAATAAAGCAGCAGATTATTCATTTTTTCCTCCAAGACGACAGCCAGCCCATATCAGAGCCGCCCATCCCAACATAAAACAGAGGCCACCGGCCGGGGTAATGAGCCCCAGCCCCTTGCTGCCGAGCAGCACCATGGCGTAAATACTGCCGGAAAATCCGAGGATCCCCAGCACAAATGCGAAGCCCGCAAAGGTGATCACCTTGCTGCGCACACCGCACCAACCCAGCACCAGCAGGGCCAGTGCGTGAAAAAACTGATATTGCACGGCTGTGTTGAACGCCGCCAGCAGCGAAGGCGTGATGCCGCTCGCCGCCAGGCCGTGGGCACCGTAGGCCCCCAGCAGGGTTGCCGTCAGGCCAAACAGGCCCGCCAGCACCAACCAATGCCGCTGAAACTCTCGCTGGTTCTGCATCCTTGGCTCCTCCTTGTCTCGCTCACCACCGTCAGGCTTCAACCCGAGTGGAGGCGATAAAGCTCTTTATCCGATCGGCCGCCTGTTGCAGGTTCTCCTGCTCGCTCACTCCACTCGCTTTTCGCGGTTTGAAGCCATGGTCACCATCGGTCAGCCAGTGGACCGATACGTGGGGTGAGAAGGGAAAATCTGCCAGTTCGGCGCGCGTGCCGAAGGTATCGCGCTCCCCTTGCAACAGCAGGGTCGGCGTCTTGATCTGCTTGAGCACTTCGCCCCGCCAGCTGTCAGGCTTGGCCGGGGGGTGGAAAGGATACCCGAGAATGAGCAATCCTGCAGCATTCATCTCGTCCTCTCCTTCGCGATACAGCTCTGCCGCCATGCGTCCCCCCATGGACTTGCCCGCCAGAAACAGTCTTGGATGGGCAAACTCGCGCACCATCTGACGCCAATGGTCGAGCAACACGGGCGCTCTGTCCGGCGGTCTGCGCTTGCCGTCCTGAGCCCGCTTGCTCATGTAGGGGAAGTTGAAACGCACCACCTCGACATCGGGCCCCGCCAGCAGGCGTGACAGCTCGGCGAGAAAGGCGTGTTCCATGCCGGCACCGGCGCCGTGGGCCAGCAAAATGCGAACGGGGGCATCGCTTGCCCCCTCCCTTATCACCTCAGTCATGACGTCCTCTCTCACACAATCACCTCAGTGCCTCACCCATCAGACCTCATGCATCGGCGAGCCGTGCCCGGCGACGGGCCTCCTCCTGCTCCACCAGCTCCAGCATCCAGTCGCGGAAGGCCACTATCTTGCCCTGATCCGACTGCTGCTCCTGGCATACCAGGTAGAAGGCGTTCTTGCTCACCAGCACCTGTTCGAACGGGCAGATGAGGCGACCGGCCTCTATTTCGGGCTGGGCCAGCACGCTGTGGCCGAGCGCTACCCCCTGGCCGTGGATCGCCGCCTGGATCACCATGGTCGAGTGGCTGAAGATGGGCCCCTGATTGACGTTGGGGGCATCTATATCGAGCTGGCGAAACCAGGCCTTCCAGTCACGGCGGGAGGTATCGTGCAGCAAGGTATGACGGGTCAGATCATCCGGGGTGCGCAGAGGCTTGGGGCCAGTCAGCAGCAGCGGCGAACAGACGGGGATCAGGTATTCGGTGTGCAGCTTGTCGGATCTCAGCCCAGGCCAGTTGCCACGGCCGTAGTAGATGGCCACGTCCACATCGTCGGTGAGCGACCCCTCGTCCATGTCCACCGCCTTGATCCGCACGTCTATGTCCGGATGGCGTTCGCTGAACTTCACCAGCCTGGGCACCAGCCACTGGATGGCAAAACTCGGCTGCAGACTGACGGTGAGCGCCCCCTTGGCGCTGCGGGCCAGCAGCTTGTCGGTCGCCTCCGAGATGGAGCTGAAGATGTCCTTGATGTCGAGGAAGTAGCCCTGCCCCTCTTCGGTCAGCAGCAGCGAGCGGTTCTTGCGGCGAAACAGCTTGATGCCGAGATACTCCTCCAGCGCCTTGATCTGGTGACTGATGGCAGCCTGGGTCACGAACAGTTCTTCCGCAGCCCGGGTGAAGCTTAAGTGACGAGCCGCGGCTTCGAATGCTTTCAGTGCATTGAGCGGGGGTAAACGACGAGACATGAGACCAGCCGACGATGAGTTTTTCTAATGGGCCGCATTATAATTTGTCGGTTGCGGGCCGACCAGTGAATAAACATAATTCGCTTCGCAATCCGTTGTCATATGGCTCACTTTTTCTCTTCCATGTTGGTTTACATGTGATTTTTGTGAGTCAGTGGTCTGCGATTGTGGTGTTGTGTTTCTTCCTCTGCGGGAAGAGGGGCTTAAATCGGACCGATTTAACCCAGTCTGTCATCTGAATGTGTTTGGCGCCTCCGGTTGGATGGCGCCTTTTTTCTTATCCCTATACCTTGAACTGCCCCACCAGCTGCTGCTGTTTGTCCGCCAGCGCCGACAACTCGCGCCCGTTTTCGGCGGAGGTCGCCGCCTCGGCCCGTATGGTGTGGCTCACATCACGAATGTTGCTGACGTTGCGATTGATCTCGTCCGCCACCCCGCTCTGCTCCTGCGCCGCCCGGGCAATCTGCTCGTTCATCTGATGTATGGTCGCCACCGCATGGATGATCTGCTCCAGCACGCTGACCGACAGATCCACCTTTGTCAGCGTCACATCCGCCTGGCTGTGGCCCGTCATGATCGCCTTGACCACGGCCTGGGTACCGGATTGCAACTGCCCTATGAGGGTCTGGATCTCGACGATGGCGTTCTGGGTACGCCCCGCCAGATTGCGCACCTCGTCGGCCACCACGGCGAAGCCGCGGCCCTGCTCACCGGCCCGCGCCGCCTCGATGGCCGCGTTCAGCGCCAGCAGGTTGGTCTGCTCGGCGATCCCCTGGATCACCACCAGGATGTCGTTGATGTTCTCGCTGTTGGCGGAGAGCCGCTCCACCACCGGCTTGGCGTCGCTGATCACCGCCATCAGCTTGCGCATCGCCTCCTGGGTATCGGCCACCACGTACTTGCCCTCCTGCGCCGAGGTATCGGCCTGGTTGGCTGCCGCCACCGCCGAGTTGGCGTTGCCCGCCACCTGCAGCGCGGTGGCGCTCAGCTCTTCGAAGGCGGTCGCCACCAGATCCACCTCCTGATACTGGGCCTGCATGCCGGCGCTGGTGCGCTCGGCAACCTGGGCCGCCTGCTCAGCGCTGGCGCGGGTGCCGGCGACCGTGTCTATCACCTGACTGATGGTGGTCTGCAACTTGTTGAGGAAGCTGTTGAACCACTTGGCCAGCTCACCTATCTCGTCATCGCGATGCAAGTCGATGCGCTGGGTCAGATCCCCCTCCCCGGTGGCTATGTCCTTGAGGCGGGCCACCACGGCGCGGATGGGCGCCACTATCTGATGAGCCATCAGCCAGATGCAGAGCAGCCCGATCGCCGAGATCACGCCGCCGATCACCAGCTGGGTGACCACGCTGCGATTGGCCTGGCTGGAGAGATCCTCTTGCAACTGACGGGCCGAGGCCAGCACCACGCTGCGGGGCAGCTCTATATAGATGCCCCATGTCTGCGCGGTGCCGCGCATCCTGACCGGCACGAAGGTTTGCAGCAAAGAACCGTCCGGGCTCCAGCGGGTCATGGTCTGCCCCTGGCCGAGCCAGCCGGTCAGATCGCCGGCCAGCGCCTGGTATTGTTGGCCCAGCGAGCTGCCCAGGGTCACGTCAAAACCATCCACCCCGGCGGCGCGCCCTTCGTGACTGACCAGCAGCACCTTGCCCTGACCGTCATAGAGCGCCTGATCCATCTCCTTGACCAGGTTTTGCAAGGTGGCCAGCGAAATATCGACCCCGACCATGCCAAGCAGGGTCTCCTGCTCCAGCAGGGGGACTGTTACCGAGGTCATCAGCACCTTCTGCGACCCCACATCGTCGAGATAAGGTTCGAGCAGACAGAGCGCCTTGCTGCGGATGCTGCAGCGATACCATTCGTTCTCCACCCCGCCGGCCGCCGTCGGACTCTCGTCCGCCAGCACGGATTCGTTTTGCACCTCGGCTTCTATCTTGCCGTCGACCCGGGCCCAATAGGTGGAGAAGCGCCCCTTGTCGTTGGCCCCAAGCGCACTGGAGCCATGGTAGTTGCTGTCCTCCCCGTCGAGCTGATCCGGCTCGAACACCGCATAAACACCGAGCAGATTGGCCGAGGAGGCCGCCGCATCGTGCAGTTGCTGATTGACGGCGCCACGCAGCGTCTCGGAGGAGCCGAAGTTGTCGGCCGCATTCTTGCGCTGGAACAGGATCCCCTGGGCCAGCAGGGTGGTTCGGAAATAGGCCTCATCCAGATAACTGGTGACCTTGGCCGCCTGCTCGGATCCCATCGCCTTCATCCAGTTTTCGGCCGAACGCTGCGCCTCCTCAGTGGTGGAGGTCAGCACCTGATCCTGCATCCTGGCGGCGCTATAGAGAGAAGAGGCGACCAGGGCACCGGCACTGGCCAACAAACAACAACCGGCGATCAGGGTAATGCGCCCCTGAACAGAAAGAGAACTCATGCCACCATTCCTAACTTCGTACAGATGTGCTCAGTGTATCGGTTTTGGAAACAAAAACTTAACCTATCAGGCGAAATCCAGGCTGAGCTGGTTAACTTCTCCGTCACGGGGCAGCCCGACCACCAGCCCGAGCAACCGGATCGGCTTGCCCTGTGCCCGCAGCAGCCCCTCATGGAGCAGATCGTGAAACAGCTCAGGCTGATAGCCGCCACGACGATAGACTGTGGTCTGCTGAAAATCGGCAAACTTGAGCTTGATCCCCTGCCCCATCAGCGCCTCTGCCGGGCAGGCCTTGGCAAAGCGCTGCTCCAGCTCGGGAATGAGCCGGCTCAGCACCTGCCAGCAGGCGGCCTCATCCAGCACGTCGCTGGCCAGGGTTGTCTCCACGCCTATGGTCTTGCGCACCCGCTGGGCCTGCACGGGCTGATCGTCATGGCCCCAGATCCGCCCCGTCAGCATCTCTCCCAGCTTGCCGAATCGGGCGATCAGCTCCTCGCTGCTGAGCACTCTCGCATCTTCGCAGGAGTAAAGCCCCTGGGATTCCAGCCGATCGGCCGTCTTGCGCCCAATTCCCGGCAGCTTGGCCAACGGCAGCTGGCGCACGAACTCGTCCACCTCATTCGGCTTTATCACGAACAGGCCGTCGGGCTTGCGCTGCTCCGAGGCCAGCTTGGCCAGAAACTTGTTCGGTGCCACCCCGGCCGAGGCGGTCAACCCGAGCTCGGCCACTATGGCGTGGCGGATCTCGGCCGCCATCAGGGTGGCACTGCCGCCACAGCAGGGGCTGTCGGTGACGTCGAGATAGGCTTCGTCGAGGGAAAGCGGCTCCACCAGCTCGGTGTAGCGCAGGAAGATGGCGCGCAGCTGGCGGGAGATCTCCTTGTAGAGCGCCATCCGGCCGGGAATGAGCACCAGCGGCGGGCAGAGCTTCTTGGCCAGGCCGCTCGGCATGGCGGAACGCACCCCGAAACGGCGCGCCACATAGTTGCAGGTGGAGATGACGCCGCGCCTGTCTGCCGAGCCGCCGATGGCCAGCGGCACCTCGCGCAGGGCCGGGTTGTCCCGCATCTCTACCGCCGCGTAGAAGCAGTCCATGTCGATGTGAATGATTTTGCGCATACCACTGTACGGATAAACAGGTAACCTGCCTATGCTAACCCAGCGCTGCCGTTTCTGCCATCGGCATGAAGCGACGAACAGGCATAGACTCTTAAGGCACCATTCACCACCCCATGGGTCAAGGAGGACGAGATGAAAACACTCTGGCTGGGATTAGGGCTGGGGTTCTGCCTGCTGCCGCAGCCTGGCAGCAGCAAGGACAACCCGACTGCCGAATGCAGCTGGCTGTATGACCGCATAGCGGCACTGGAAAAGGCCATCAAGCAGGGCGACGAGCTGGGCACACGGGAAGAACTGGCGCGCTGGCAGGCCGAATTCAACAAGAAAGCCTGTCGTCAATACGACTACTGAGCACACCGCCATAAAAAAGCGGGCTGACCACAAGGTCAGCCCGCCTGTTATCCAGCATGGGACCAAATACGACTTCGGCCCCCGACCCGCTCAGATGATCCGGTTGTCGATCAGCATCTTGCGACGGGCCTCTTCCTTGGCCATCTTCTTCTTGCGGTTGTCACAGGGCTCCGGACAATCGCACTCTTTCTCGATGCCGATCGTGCCCAGCCCACCGCAGGAACCTGAGATGGTCTTCTTCTGGAAGATGTAACCTATGGCCATGGCCACCACGACCGCCAGAAACACCCCGAAGGTGATCAAGAAAATCTGCATGCTACTGCCTCTTACTTTCTAACCAGATACTGTTTGAAGGCATCTGAATACGCCTCTTCAAAGCCATCGGCCGTCTTGGTGATCACGAAGATAGCCAGCCCGCGCTCCTTGGCATAGGCCAGGCTCTTCTCGGGCCCGAGCACCATGAACACGGTCGCCAGCCCGTCTGCCGTCATGCAGGAGGGGTGGATCACGGTCACCGACACCATGCGATGCTGGATGGGCTTGCCCGTCATGGGATCTATGGTGTGGGAGAAGCGCTGGCCGTCCATCTCGTAATAGTTGCGGTATTCACCCGAGGTGGCAACCCCGTTGTCACCGGCCACTATCACTTCCTGAACGGAACCGGCATTGGCAGTCGGCTTCTCGATGGCTACGCGCCAGGGGTGACCCTTGCCGTTGACGCCATTGATGCGCAGCTCACCGCCGATCTCCACCAGATAGTTGTGAGACCCCATGGCTTCCAGATACTCGGCCACCTTGTCCACCCCAAAGCCCTTGGCGATGGCGGAGAGATCCACGTAGAGATCCGGAATGTCCTTTTGCAGGGTATCCGCATCGGCGGAGGTGATCACGTGCAGATTGCCCAGCCCTGTCTTCTGGCGGGTCTGGGTGATCAGCTCCTCGGACGGGATCTTGGTCGGACGTGCATCCGGCCCGAAACCCCACAGATTGACCAGGGGACCGACGGTCACGTCCAGCGCGCCGCGGCTCTCACGGCCCAGATGCAGGGATTCAGTCACCACACGCGCGGTATCGCGAGAGACCACCACTGGGGTCGAGCTGCGGTGCTGGTTGAAACGCGACAGCTCGGAGTCGGGACGATAGGTCGACATCTGGTCGTTGACCCGCTCCAGCAGGACATCGACCTCGGCCTGGAACTTGGCCGGATCCGTGATGACGTTGTCCGCCACCTTGATGGAGTAGTAGGTACCCATGGTGCTGCCGGTGATGTGGATCTCCGGCTTGGATTGGACCGTTTCCTGACCGCACCCAGTCAAGAAAAAGGCTAGCCCGAAGGCTAGCCAGGTCTTTACAACACTGTGCATTGATTAACCACCAAAGTCATCCAGCAAGATGTTTTCGTCTTCAACACCGAGGTTTTTCAGCATGTTGATGACGGCAGCGTTCATGACGGGAGGCCCGCACATGTAAAATTCACAATCTTCCGGCGCCTCGTGGTTCTTGAGATAGTTCTCGAACAAGACGTTGTGGATGAAGCCTGTGTAACCATCCCAGTTGTCTTCCGGTTGCGGATCAGACAGGGCAACGTGCCACTGGAAGTTGTCGTTCTCGGCGGCCAGCATGTCGAAGTCTTCGACATAGAACATCTCGCGTTTGGAACGGGCACCGTACCAGAAGCTCATCTTGCGATGGGTCTTCAGGCGACGCAGCTGGTCAAAGATATGGGAGCGCATCGGCGCCATACCCGCACCACCACCGATGAACACCATCTCGGCGTCTGTGTCCTTGGCGAAGAACTCGCCAAACGGACCCGAGATGGTCACCTTGTCGCCAGCCTTGAGGCTGAAGATGTAGGAGGACATCTGGCCGGGAGGCGCAGTCCAGTTGCTGGGCGGCGGGGTCGCGATCCGCACGTTCAGCATTATGATGCCGAACTCTTCCGGATAGTTGGCCATGGAATAAGCACGAATGATCGGCTCGTTGACCTTGGACTCCAGCTCGAAGATCTTGAAGCGATCCCAGTCCCCGCGATACTCCTCGGGGATATCGAAGTGCTTGTACTGCACATGGTGAGCAGGGGCTTCGATCTGGATATAACCACCGGCGCGGAACGGGACGCTCTCGCCATCGGGGATCTGCAGCTTGAGCTCCTTGATGAAGGTGGCCTTGTTGTCATTGGAGATGACGGTACAGTCCCACTTCTTCACCCCGAAGATCTCTTCCGGCAGCTCGATGTCCATGTCGCCACGCACAGTGACCTGACAGGCCAGACGCTCGCCATGACGGGCCTCGCCCTTGCTGATGTGATCCAGCTCAGTCGGCAGAATATCGCCGCCGCCGGCTTTCACCCGCACCTTGCACTGACCACAGGAGCCACCGCCGCCACAGGCGGAGGAGACGAAGATACCGCTGCCGGCCAGTACGCCGAGCAGCTTGCCACCCGCCGGGCTGGTGACAGCCTTGGCCGGGTCGCCGTTGATGCTGATTGTCACGTCACCTGCGGTCACCAGCTTGGACTTGGCGAACAGAATGACTGCTACCAGGGCCAGCAGGATCACGGTGAACATGACCACACCCAGAATAATTTCCATCTATATTTCCTTTCCGATTACAGGGAAATACCAGAGAAGGACATGAAGCCCAGCGCCATCAGACCCGCGGTGATGAAGGTGATGCCCAGACCACGCAGGCCTTCCGGTACATCGGAGTACTTCATCTTCTCGCGGATCCCTGCCATCGCGACTATGGCCAGCATCCAGCCTGCACCCGACCCCACGCCATAGACCACGGACTCCACGAAGTTGTAGTCACGCTGCACCATGAAGGAGACGCCACCGAAGATGGCGCAGTTCACCGTGATGAGCGGCAGGAAGATGCCAAGCGCGTTGTAGAGCGCAGGGAAATACTTGTCCAGCGCCATTTCCAGGATCTGCACCAGGGCCGCAATCACACCGATGAAGGTGATGAAGCTCAGGAAGCTCAGATCCAGGCCGGAGACCAGGGCGCCATCTTTGAGGACGTAGTTGTAGATCAGGTTGTTGGCCGGAACGGCAACGGTCTGAACCACGATAACGGCAATCCCCAGACCCATGGCGGTCTTGACCTTCTTGGACACAGCCAGGAAGGTACACATCCCCAGGAAGAAGGAGAGGGCCAGGTTTTCGATGAAAATCGAACGAATCAACAGACTCAGATAGTGTTCCATACCTTAATCCTTCGCCTCCACCTGCTTGGGATCCCTGGTGCGAACGCCCCAGATGATCAGACCAATGATGAAGAACGCACTCGGCGGCAACAGCAACAGGCCGTTAGGCACGTACCAGCCACCATTGTTCACCAGCGGCAGCAGCTCGATACCGAACCAGGTACCCGAGCCCAGGATCTCTCGCACGGTCGCCACGACCAGCAGCACGGCGCCATAGCCCAGACCGTTGCCGATACCGTCCAGGAAAGAGGGCAGCGGGGCGCTCTTCATGGCATAGGCTTCGGCACGACCCATCACGATGCAGTTGGTGATGATCAGACCCACGAATACCGACAGTTGCTTGGAGATGTCATAGGCATACGCCTTGAGCACCTGGTCAACCACGATAACCAGTGAGGCAATCACCGCCATCTGGGCGATGATCCGCACGCTGTTCGGGATCTGGTTGCGGATCAGGGAGATGAACAGGTTGGAGAAGGCGGTGACCGCGGTCACCGCCAGCGTCATCACGAACGCCGTCTTCATCTGGCTGGTAACGGCCAGCGCGGAACAGACACCCAGCACCTGCAGTGCGATGGGGTTGTTGCCGAGCACAGGCGTCAACAGCAACTTCTTCATTTCGCTCTTGTCAGCCATTGTTGATTTCTCCTGCACGAATCTTGGCCAGGAAAGGACCGAAGCCCTTGGGTCCCATCCAGAAGTCGAACGTGTGCTGTACACCGTTACCTGTCAGGGTGGCACCGGACAGACCATCGATCTCATGCTCGGAACCTGCCGGAGCATGGCCCTTGATGACGCGCAACGCCGGCATGCCGTCCTGATCGAACAGCTTCTTGCCGATGAACAGACCTTGCCAGGCCGGGTTCTCGATCTCGCCGCCCAGACCCGGGGTTTCACCGTGGTCATAGTAGGTGATGCCCTTGATGGTCTGACCGTCAGCCGCCACGGCGACGAAGGCATACATGGTGGACCACAGACCCTGGCCGTAGATAGGCAGGATGATGTTGTCGACCTTGCCCTCGGCATCTTTGGCGAAGAACACCGGGATCAGTCTGGAGATTTGACGCAGACCGGCCTTGTCGTCGGCAGATGCCAGACGAATGCTCTTGGCCGGGTCTTTCGCTGCCAGCTTGGTGTCGAAGTTGTCGGCATCGCCGTCAACGAACTCACCCGTGGTCAGGTCCACCAGACGCGCTTCAATCTTGTCGCCGTACAGCTGGGCCAGATCACGCTTGGCCACGCTGCTGACATCGACACCGGCGACGGACAGTATGTTGCTTTGCTTGTCCAGCGCCTTGTTTTCCAGCTGAGCCGGACGCAGCCCCACGGCAGCCACTGAGACCACGATGGAACAGACCAGACACAGACCGGTTACAACCGTCAGGGTGCCGACAGTAGAGTCTTTATTAAACGCCACGAGCGATCCTCCGCTTGATGTTCGCCTGCGCCACGAAATGGTCAAACAAGGGGGCAAACAGGTTGGCAAACAGAATGGCCAGCATCATGCCTTCCGGGAACGCGGGGTTCACGACACGGATCAGCACCACCATGACGCCGATCAGGGCGCCATACCACCACTTGCCCTTGTTGGTAAAGGCGGCGGAGACAGGATCGGTCGCCATGAAGGCCATGCCAAAGGCGAAGCCGCCCAGCACCAGATGCCAGTGCCACGGCATGTTGAACATGGGGTTGGTGTCTGAACCAATGACGTTGAACAGCAGGGAGGTGGCGACCATGCCGATCATCACACCGGCGATGATGCGCCAGGAGGCGATCCGCATGTAGACGATCATGGCGGCACCGATGAGGATCATCAGGGTGGAGACTTCACCGATGGAACCCGGAAGGTTGCCGAGGAAGGCATCCATCCAGCTGATGGCCTGACCGGTGGCACCGTTGATCAGCGCCATCTGGCCGCCCTGGGCCCACTGGCTCAGTGCGGTCGCGCCCGAGTAGCCGTCAACGGCAACCCAGACGGCATCACCTGAGATTTGGCCAGGGTAGGCGAAGAACAGGAAGGCACGACCCGCCAGGGCCGGGTTCAGGAAGTTCTTGCCGGTACCACCGAACACTTCCTTGGCCAGCACCACACCGAAGGTGATACCCAGCGCGGCTTGCCACAGGGGCAGCTCGGGCGGCACTATCAGGGCGAACAGGATGGAGGTCACGAAGAAGCCTTCGTTGATCTCGTGCTTGCGCACCATGGCGAACAGCACTTCCCAGAAACCGCCGACCAGGAACACGGTCAGGTAGATGGGCAGGAAGTGAGTGGCACCGATCAGCATCTTGCTGCCGATGCCGGCCACGGCAGGATCCAGCGAGGCACCCAGCAGTTGCGCCAGCGCATATTGCCAGGTGTCGGCACCGGCAGCCGTGCCCAGATGGGCAATGGCGGCAATCGCCTGATTGCCGACGTTGAACATGCCCCAGAACATGGCCGGGAACACGGCCAGCCACACCATGATCATCATGCGTTTCAGATCGATCGCATCACGGACGTGGGCAGCATTGCGGGTCACGGACCCGGGGGTATAAAACAGGGTGTACGCCGCCTCGAACAGGGCATAGTACTTGGAGTACTTGCCGCCCGGCTCGAAGTGATGTTCCATATTTTCAAGAAGTTGCTTGAAACTCATCGCTTAACCTTCCAGTTCTATCTTGGTCAGGCACTCACGCAAGACTGGGCCGTATTCTGTCTTGCCGGGGCAGACGAAGGTACAGAGCGCCAAATCTTCCTCATCCAGCTCCAGACAACCGAGCGCCTGGGCGCTGTCGATGTCACCGGAGACCAGATCCCGCAGCAGCAGGGTCGGCAGGATGTCGAGCGGCATCACGCGCTCATAGTTGCCGATAGGCACCATGGAGCGATCACTACCGTTGGTGGTGGTAGTGAAGTTGATGAGTTTGCCCTTCATCAGATGAGAGAGGGTGGTACGGGTGATGGAGAACTTGCTGGCGCTGGGATTGACCCAACCCAGGAACTCTTTCTCACGCCCCTCGCCCAGCACGCTCACCTGATTGTGGTAACGACCCAGGTAGTCATGCACCCCTTCGGCCTTGGCACCACTCAGGATGGAACCGGAAATGACACGGTTTTCATCCGCACGCAGCTCGTTGTTGGTCAGCTGGCTGATGCAGGCGCCCATGCGGGTGCGCAGCAGGCGTGGCTTGACCACGTTCGGACCGGCCAGGGAGATCACCTTGTCGGTGAAGATCTGGCCTGTGGTGAACAGCTTGCCGTAAGCGATGACATCCTGATAGTTGATGTACCACTGCACCTTCTTGGCGCTGACCGGATCCAGGAAGTGGATGTGGGTACCAGGCAGACCGGCAGGGTGCGGGCCGACGAACACTTCCTCTTTGACTTGCGCCAGGGAAGCGTGCGGCAGGCTGGCCTCGCCCTTGCAGACATGGACGGCGCCATCGGTCAGGCGAGTCAATACCGCCAGACCATCGAGGAAAGCCTGAGCCTGTTCCTTGATGATGAGGTCGCTATTGGCGGCCAGCGGGTTGGTGTCCATCGCGGTGACGAAGATGGCGCGCGGGGTTGAGCCCACTGCCGGTACCTTGCTGAATGGGCGGGTACGCAACGCAGTCCATTGGCCTGACGCGACCAGGATCTCTTGCACCTTGCTGCGCGCGAGCTGTGCGAGCTCGGCAGACGCAAAGTGTTCAAAGGTCACCTGCTCGTCGGACCCATCGAGTTCGATGACGACAGATTGCAGAATGCGCTTGGCACCCCGGTTGATCTCAGAAACCACACCGGTGGCGGGGGCCGTGAATTTAACGCCGGGATTCTTCTTATCTTCGAAGAGCTCCTGACCTTTAATGACGCGATCACCTACTTTGACGAACATAGTAGGTCGCATCCCCACGAACTCTTCGCCGAGTGTAGCAACACGGGTGATGGCCGGGCCATCGTAGATTACTTGCTCCGGAGCACCCAGCACGGGGATCTCCAGTCCTCTTTTAATTGTAATCATACTCACTTGCACTACCGTTAAGGGAAGACAGGTTGGTTAGCGCCGAGAAATACATCACGACGAGTTGTTGAATGAGCCCGTTCATGTTGCGAAAAAATGTCGAAGAAACAAACAAATCAGCAACATACAGGGTCATTCAAAAGCGCCTGAGTTTAGCACTTATGGCAAGTTTACTGCCATGCAAAATGGGGAAAATCCCCGCTCTATCACAAAATCATCGAAATTTAATCACGCCGATTTCTTCACTAAACCTCAGGATTTGCCTCGAGTTAGCCATTAATACCTCAAAATAGGTAATGGCGTTTATGTTCAAAAATAGATTAGAAATTTTGATGTCTGGGCAGGAGAGCGACCCCACGAGCCAGGACTCGGGGCGCCGCCAAAAAACGTTTATTAATTGTTAACTAATCGAGGATTGAGTAATCAACTCGTCAATAGCCTTAGGCCGGGCCATTCTTGCCGACACAACTCGGGGTCGTCGGCGCCTGTTCCCGTTGCTGCCACTCCTGCTCCGTATAGGTATGCAACGCCAGTGCATGAATGGCACCCGCCAGCTCGTCGGCCAGCACCCCATTGACCTGGCGGTGACGAGCCAGCAGTCGCTGACCCTCGAAGTCCTGGCTCACCACCACCACCTTGAAATGGCTCTCTGAGCCCGGCGCTACCCTGTGCATGTAGCTTTCGTTGATCACCTCCAGGTGGCTGGGGGACAAGGCAGCGGCCAGCTTGGCCTCGATCTGTTGTTGCATGGTCACGAGCAAAACTCCCAAAATGGATGTCCGGCCATTGTAGCCAGGGTTGGCAGTATGACGAAATCGTCCGGCACGGGAAAAGAGGCGCGGTTTTGCCCCTCGCCCGGTGCCGCCGGGCTGGTGAAATTCTCCGCCCCCGCTAGAATAGCGCCACTTTGCGCCCCGCCGGCGCCTGTTTTATGAATCATCTGGACGCTTCGCTTATGCAAACCCTTCTCGACACGGCTCATTGTCGTCTGACCCTGTATCGCTATCCACGCCAGAGCCAGGATCCGTTGCAGGCCTGGGATGCGGCAGACGAGTACCTGATCAATACCCTGGCAGAGGCGCCACTCGAGCAGACCGGCCCCGTCATCATCATGAACGACGGCTTCGGGGCCCTGGCCGCCTACCTGCACGGCCATGCCCCCGTCTGTGTGAGCGACTCCCATATCAGCGAGCGGGCCACCCTGGCCAACCTCGCGGAGAACGGGCTGGATCCCCATGCCATCACGCTGCAGGATGCGCTGGCGCCATTGCCTGCAGCCCCCGCACTGGTGGTGATCAAGGTCTCCAAGTATCAGGCGCTGCTGGAGCAGCAACTGTTGGCCCTGCGCCAGGTGGCAACCCCGGCCACCCGCATCCTCGCCGCCGGCAAGGCCAAGGACATTCACAGCTCCACTCTGGCGCTGTTTGAAAAATACCTGGGACCGACCCGCACCTCGCTGGCCTGGAAGAAGGCACGCCTCATTCACTGCACCCCGGCCGGTACGCCCGCCGAACGCCCCGTGCTGGCCAATCCCTTCCCCACGGTCTGGCCGCTGGAGGGCACCGACATGCTCATCCACAACCATGCCAATGTGTTTTCGCGCACCAGCCTGGATATAGGCGCCCGCTTTATGCTGGACAACCTTCCGATCCATAGCGCACGACGCGTGATCGATCTGGGTTGCGGCAACGGTGTGCTGGGGCTGGCGCTGCTGGCGCGGGATGCCGAGGTGGAGGTGACCTTCATCGACGAATCCCACATGGCGGTCGCCTCGGCGCGGCTCAACGTCGAACACAATCTGCCGGATGCCCTGCCCCGCGCCCGCTTCATGGTCAACAACTGTCTCGATGGGGTGGAAGTCGGCTCGGCGGATCGGATCCTCTGCAACCCGCCCTTCCATCAGTTGCAGGCGATCACCGATCATATCGCCTGGCAGATGTTCAGCGATGCCCACCGGGTGTTGCCCCAGGGGGGCGAACTCTGGATAGTAGGCAACCGTCACCTGGATTATCACAACAAACTCAAGCGCCTGTTTGCCAATGCACAAGTCGTTGCGTCGAACAGCAAATTCGTTATTTTGAAAGCCATCAAACGCTAAACAGAAAGATAAAGGAAACCCATGATGAAAAAGTCACTCTTGCTGCTGGCCGCCCTGACGCTGGGTGGTTGTGCGACTCACTGGCCGGAAACCGCCCTGCTCAACCCGCAGGTGATTCCTTCCAATCAGCAGTACTACTCGGGCAACCGCATCACCCTGGAAGGGGTCGACAAGCGTGAAGCCGCCTACGTCTTCTCCATCAAGAAGAAAGAGAAGGCCGCCGTGCTGGTCAACAGCGAGCAGCCGCTCAACAACCTGCTGGCCGAGAAACTGGCCGAAGGCCTGCGCAGCCAGGGGCTGGAAGTGGGCAACAGCGGTACCACCAACCTGACCCTGGCCATCTCCAGCGCCGCGGTCACGGTGGAAGAGAAAACCTTCACCTATGTCACCAAGTCCCGCGTCAGCCTGCAGGTAATGGCCGACTTCCAGGGCAGCAAGCTGACCAAGCAGTTCAACATGTCCTCCAGCAAGGAAGGTCCGGGTGAACCGACCATGGCCGAGCTGGAATCCATCCTGAACCAGCAGCTGGGCAGCCTGCTGCAACAGATCATGGCGGACAATGCCCTGCGTGGTTATCTCAAGGGTCAGCCGAGCTGAGCGAGGAGAGTCAAATGAAAAAACTCTGGTTACTGGCCATGCTGATCGCCCCGCTGGCGTTCGCCGGCCCCAAGGTCAGGATGGAGACCAACCACGGCAACATAGTGGTGGAGCTGGCCTCCAAGCAGGCGCCGCAGACGGTGAAAAACTTCCTGCGCTACGTGGCGGACGGCAGCTATGACGGCAGCCTGTTCCACCGGGTGATCCAGGACTTCGTGGTGCAGGGGGGCGGCTATAACCAGCAGTTCCAGCAACTGCCGACCCTGGATCCCGTGGTCAACGAGTCCAAGGGAGGCTTGCCCAACAAGCGTGGCAGCATCGCCATGGCCCGCACCCAGGCCGTGGACAGCGCCACCCGCCAGTTCTACTTCAACCTGACCGACAACAACAACCTCAACGCCAATGCCGGCGCCGGTTATACCGTGTTCGGCCAGGTGGTGCAGGGCATGGAGGTGCTGGACAAGCTGGCCCAGGTGCAGACGGGTTACAGCTCCATCCTGCGCGCCAACGACGTGCCCACCAGCCCCATCATCCTGAAGAAGGTGGTGTTGCTGGCGGAGAAATAACGCGGGCCGGATCACATTCCGCCGCGTCTTTGCCCGGGTCACCGGCGCCCCTTTCTATACTCTGGCCTTGCCCCATGTTCCCGGGGTATGGCCCACATGAGGAGAAGGAGGTTCCGGTGACCTGCAACGAGTACCTAGCCCAACACACAGTCCCGCTGGCCCGGGCGGTTCGTCACTTTCTGGCACGAGAAATTTCCTATCAGCAGTTGAAAGACTTGAGCTGGCAGCTCCTCTCCCACTGGCAAGACTTGCCCCATATACCCGCAGACAAACAACCGGCTACCGACCGGGAAGGGGTGTTCTGGCACCTGCTGCACAGCCTGCATCAGTGGGATGAGCAGCAGATCATCGCCGACGTCTGGCTGCGCCTGCAGCTGATGGAATGCGCCAACTATCTGACCACAGAGGGCCCCTGCCCGCGCCACTGCATGGGTTCGCGCCCCTGAATCCAGACCCGCCACGCTCGGCTTGCCTTGGCTATCCCCCCCGAACCTGACAAAATGGCGCAATTTTCCCAGAGGAGTCAGGTATTTGAACACTGTCCGCACACCGAGCTGGCGAGACTCGCTCGCCGTCTACCTTGAGACTCGGGTTCTCATACTGTTTGCCATGGGTTTCTCGTCCGGCCTGCCTCTGCTGCTGGTGTTTGGCACCCTCTCGTTCTGGCTGCGCGAGGCCGATGTCAGCCTGACCGACATCGGCTACATGAGCTGGGTGGCGCTGGCCTATGGCTTCAAATGGCTGTGGTCGCCGCTGGTTGACCGGATGCCGCTGCCGCTGCTCTCCCGCTGGCTGGGGCGCCGCCGCAGCTGGATGCTGCTCTCCCAGCTGCTGATTGCCCTCTCGCTGGTGGGCATGGCCTATTGCGATCCCAAGACCCAGCTCGCCCAGCTCGCCCTGTTTGCCCTGCTGGTGGCGTTTTGCTCCGCGACGCAGGACATAGTCATCGACGCCTATCGCATCGAGTCGGCGCCGGAGCGGTTGCAGGCGGCCATGGCGGCCTCCTACATGACGGGTTACCGACTGGCGATGATCATGGCCGGCGCGGGGGCGCTGGCACTGGCGGCCTGGCTCGGCAGCAACAGCGGCTATGACTACCGTGGCTGGCAACTCACCTATCTGCTGATGGCGGGGCTCATGTCCCTCGGCGTCATCACCACCCTGATCTGCCACGAACCGGACATAGATCTCGCCGGTCAGAACGATCAGCAGGAGGCGCGCAAGGCGCTGCTGCTCTCCCGTGGCTGGCCCACCTCGCTGGCCGGCATCGGCGCCTGGATCTACGAGGCCATCTGGTGTCCGTTTGCCGATTTCTTCCGCCGTTACGGCGGCTCGGCCATGCTGATCCTGGGGCTCATCGCCTGCTATCGCATCTCGGATGTGGTGATGGGGGTGATGTCCAACAGCTTCTACGTGGACCTGCAGTTCAGCAAGACGGAAGTGGCCACCATCACCAAGGTGTATGGCGTCATCATGACGCTGGTGGGGGCCGCCCTGGGGGGCGTGCTGGTGATGCGCTTTGGCACCCTGCGCATCCTGTTCCTCGGCGCCCTGCTCACCGCCAGCACCAATCTGCTGTTCGCCCTGCTCAACGAAGTGGGCCACAACCTGGAGCTGCTGACCCTGATCATCTCGGTCGACAACCTCAGCGCCGGCATAGCGACAGCCGCCTTCGTGACCTATCTGTCGAGCCTGACCAACGTGGCCTTCTCCGCCACCCAATACGCCCTGTTCAGCTCCGTCATGCTGCTGATGCCCAAGCTGCTGGCGGGTTTCTCCGGGCGTTTCGTCGAACAGTTCGGCTACAGCACCTTCTTTATCGGCACCAGCCTGCTCGGCATTCCTGTGTTGATCCTGATCTTGCTGGTTGCCAAACGAGGAAGAGACTTGCTCTCGCAACAGGATAAATAGCAAGCGTTTGCGTGAAATTGGGGGTGATTAGATTCACACTTCCGAATAAAGTTCCCCGGCTCTTGTTTCTCCGATGAATTTATTTGGCTAGAATCCCTTCCGCTCCTTGTGGGCAGGCTACGGAAAACCTCAACTAACGCACAAGAGACCAATAAAATGGCCAAATTTACCAAGACTCTGATCGCTGCCGGTCTGCTGGCTGCTGCCGCCACCCCGGCCTTCGCTGCTGACTACAGCGGTGACATCCACAAGAACGATTACAAGTGGATGCAGTTCAACGTCATGCATACCATCGACCAACGTCCTTTCACCACTGGTGCAGAAGATTACAACGACACCTACTTCGAAATGGAATTTGGCGGTCGTTCCGGTCTGTTTGACCTGTACGGTTACGTCGATGTGTTCGACATCTTCGATTCCCGTCACAGCGACAAGCACAAGGGTCAGAACCTCTTCATGAAGTTTGCGCCGCGTATGTCTCTGGATGCGCTGACTGGTAAAGATCTCTCCTTCGGCCCGGTGCAAGAGGTGTACATCGCCTCCCTGAACAACATCGGCGACAACCAGATGGAAAACATGATCGGTCTGGGTGCTGACGTACAGGTGCCTTGGTTCGGTAAAGTGGGTATGAACCTGTATGCCCGCCACGCCACCGAAAACCAGTTCTTCACCGAAGAAGAAGGTGAGTGGAACGGTTACTGGTTCGCCATGAACTGGTTCAAGCCTTTCTACACCTTCAGCAACGGCAGCTTCGTCTCCTACCAGGGCTACCTGGATTACGCCTTCGATCTGGACACCCACGACCGTGCCGACCGTACCAGCGACAACCTGGCGACCTTCCACGGTATCTACTGGCACTCTGACCGCTATGCTGTCGGTTACGGCCTGAAGTACTTCATGGATGCCTACGGCACCAAAGATGGCTCTACCGCCTACGACGGTACCCCCTGGAAGAGCTCTGGCTTCAGCCACTACTTCTCCGTTACCTACAAGTTCTGATAGAACGGGTAATGCGGATACAAAAAACCGGAGCAGCTGCTCCGGTTTTTTTATGGCTCTGTCATCGAACCTTTTACTGTCGCACCGCGTGGCGGTCGCATAAGGGGGAGGGCCGAACCCTCCCGCCCGTCATCAATCGCGGAAATTCTGGAACTGCATCGGCTGACCCAGCTCGGCACCACGTACCAGCGCCATGGCCTCCTGCAGATCGTCACGCTTCTTGCCGGTGACGCGCACTTCATCACCCTGAATGGCGACCTGCACCTTGATCTTGGAATCCTTGATCAGCTTCACCAGTTTCTTGGCGATCTCTTTCTCGATCCCCTGCTTGAACTTGACGTTCAGGTGGAAACGCTTGCCGGAGTGAACGCTGTCGCCCACGTCCATTGAGCTGTTCTCGATGTTGCGCTTGAGCAGGGCTGCGCGCAGGATCTCGACCATCTGCTTAAGCTGGAAGTCGGCATCGGCCTCCAGCTTCACTTCTTCCTTGTTCAGCTCGAAGCTGGCTTCAACACCACGAAAATCGAAACGGGTCGCCAGTTCACGATTGGCGTTATCGACGGCGTTCAACACCTCGTTCATTTTGACTTCAGAGACAATATCGAATGACGGCATGTCAGGGCTCCTCATGTTGCGCTATAAGGGGGCAAATCTACCAGAAAACCGGCAAATTTGCTGATTTCGATGGGGTTGCTCTGCTAGAATCCCCTGCGCACAGGAATGGCGAGACCCGTTAGTGTCCGCCACGCAACATCTTCACTTATCCCCGGCGGGCGGTTGACCGGAATGCAACCCCTACCTTGATTGAGTCTCTCCATGCCAAGCGGATTACAGAGTTCCCGACTGCCCTCCTCCCCCCAATGGTCACTGCTGGGCTGCGGCGCCCTGGGTGGCGTCTTCGCCTCCCTGCTGACTCTAAGCGGTCAACCTACCCGCGTCTTGCTGCGCGATCGTCACCGTTCGACCCTGCATCCCGGGATCGACTTCACCTCGCTGGAGGGCCATACCCAGCTGATCGCCATCGAACGCGGCTTCATCAGCCAGCCCGGCCAGATCAAGCGTCTGCTGGTGATGACCAAGGCTGGTCAGGTGGTGTCGGCCCTGACGCCGCTGGTGGGCAAGCTGGCGGCAGGCGTGCCCATAGTGCTGCTGCACAACGGCATGGGCATAGCCGAGCAGGTGGTCCAGCTGTTCCCCCATAACCCTGTCATCGCGGGTGTCACCAGCCATGGCGCCATGCAAAGCGGCCACTTCGTGTTCCGCCATACCGGCAAGGGTGAAACCTGGCTCGGCCCGGTCAATGAGGCGGCCAAGGCCCATGCCTCCCTGGCGGACGATCTCGGTGCCGCCCTCGGCCAGGCCGGTTGGGATGAGCAGATCCTGGCTCGCCAGTGGCAAAAACTCGCCATCAACTGCGCCATCAATCCGCTGACCGCGCTCTATAAACTCAAGAATGGTGAGCTGGCCGGCCCCCGCTTCGCCGATGTCCTGCAACAGATCTGCGTGGAAGTGGCGGACGTGATGCAGGCCGAAGGCCAGCCCACCAGCAACGATGAGCTGCTGCGCCGCGCCATGACGGTGGTGGAGCTCACCGCCGACAATTACTCTTCCATGTATCAGGACATGGAGCTGGGCCGAGAGACCGAGATCGAGGCCATCACCGGCTTCCTGCTGGCCAGGGCCGCCCGGCACGGCATCGCAGTACCGGTCAATCAGGGCCTCTATCAGGCCATCAAAGAGAAGAGCTGAGCCTGGCGAGATCGCGGGCAACTAAGGAGTGCAGTATGACAGTACTGGTATTGGTAGCCCCCGGCTCGGAAGAGATAGAGACGGTCGCCATCGTCGACACCCTGGTGCGCGCCCGCATCGAGGTGCTGCTCGCCTCCTGCTGTCCTGCCGGTCTGCGCCAGATCCGCGCCTCCCGCGGGGTGCAACTCGTCGCTGACTATCATATCGACGAGCTGACCAGCCGTGACTTCGAGGCCATAGTCGTGCCGGGCGGTTTGCCCGGCAGCGAAGCGATCCGCGATACGCCGCTCGCCATCGACCTGCTCAGGGAGCAGGCGACGCTCGGCCGCTGGCGAGCAGCCATTTGCGCCGCCCCCGCAGTGGTGCTGCAACACCACGATCTGCTGGGGGATGCCAGCGTCACCTGTCATCCGGGCTTTCAAGCAAGCCTGCCAGCCGCACACTTGAGTAAGGCGCGGGTCGTGACGGATGAGGCTCATCGCCTGATCACCAGCCAGGGGCCAGGCACCGCCATCGAATTTGCCCTCGAAATCGTGCGGGTGCTGCGCGGGGACGACACAGCCCTCGCGGTGGCCGGCCCCATGGTGATGCCCCCTTCTGTCATGCCATGACCCCTGTTGCCATCGCGGATGCCCTCTCGTCATGACAGAGCGCCCCTTGCCTGCCGGCAAGGGGCGCTCTGCTATTGGCCGGGCGCAACTCGGACGCTCGCTAGCTCAGCAACTCGGGTCTGAGCTGCTCCATCAGCAGGTGGTTGTCACTGTAATCTACCGGTATGGCCACCACGGCTGGTCCAACGACCGCCATGGCGGCGCGCAGGGTCGACCGTAGATCCTCGGCGCAGGTGACCGCAAACCCGGCCGCCCCAAAGGACTCGGCATAGGCCTTGAAGTTGATGGGCCCGAAGCTCACCCCCGAGCTGCGGCGGTATTTTTTCTCCTCCTGCATCGCCACCATGTTGTAGCCGTTATCGACCCAGATGATGTGCACTATGTTGGACTTGAGCCGCACCGCCGTCTCCAGCTCCATGCTCGACTGCATGAAGCTGCCATCGCCGGACACCGAGATGATCTTCTCCCCCGGCCGTACCATGGCCGCACCTATGGCCCAGGGCAGCGCCACCCCCATGGTCTGCTGGCCGTTGGAGATGAGCACCTGGCGCGCCCGGAAGCTGTAGAGGTAGCGGGCAATCCAGATGTGGAAGCTGCCCATGTCCACGCACAGGGTCATGTCCTGCCCTATGATGTCCTGCAGCTCCTTGACGATGCGCAGCGGATGGATGGGCATGCCCCCCAGATGCTGGGCATGCTGGGTCAACTGATGGCGCTGGGCCCGGATCTCCCCGAGCAGGGCGGCGATGGCGGGATCCCGTGCCAGCGGCTGGTTCAACATCTTGGTCAAGCAATAGAGATTGGCGCTGATGGAGCCCACCAGCTCCACCGCCGGGCAGTAGCTGCTGTCTATCTCCGCCGGCAGGGCATCGATGTGCAGCAGTTGCCGCTCCCCCGTGCCGTTCCACAGCACAGGGTCATATTCGATGGGGCTGTAACCGATGCAGATCACCAGATCCGCCCCCTGCAGCAACCTGTCCCCCGGCTGGTTGTTGAACAGCCCCACCCGACCGGCAAAGTCATCGAAATGGTGGGTATCCACCACGCCGGCCGCCTGATAGGTGCCCGTCACCGGCAACCGGCTCTTGTCCAAAAAGGCGCGCACCGCGAGGGAGTTCTCCGGCCGGCTGGCCAGCAGGCCGAGCAGCACCACCGGCTTGCGGGCTTGCGCCAGCAGGCTCAGCGCCCTGTCGATGCCCGCCTCATCGGCGGCACCGGGTTCGGGAATGGCTCTGGGCACCAGGATGGCGCCATCGGTCGGCTCGTTGATGATGTCCATGGGCAGGCTGACGAAGGCGGCACCAGGGCGACCCAGCTCGGCGGACCGAAAGGCGTTGGCCATCACCTCTGAAAGGGCGGATCCCGTGCCCACCTGGGCGCTGAACTTGGTGACGGGGCGGCACAGGCTGACGGTATCCAGGCTCTGGTGAGTGAGCTTGAGGCCGTCGGCCCGTCGCACCGCGCCACCCAGCGCCACCATGGCATCCCCTTCCGAGGTGGCGGTCGCGAGGCCTGTGATCAGGTTGGCGCAACCCGGGCCCGAGGTCACCAGCGCCACCCCGGCCTTGCCGGTCAGCCGGCCCACGGCGGCGGCCATGAAGGCGGCGTTCGCCTCGTGACGCACCACTATGGTGTCGATGGGGGAGTCTTCCAGCGCATCGAACACCCGGTCGATCTTGGCCCCCGGAATACCGAATACCTGCTTGACGCCCTGTGCCTCCAGGTGGCGCACCACCAGTTCGGCCCCACAGCCCCAGTGTTGATTTTCCATGAGAATAACTCCTTGTAAGCGAAGGGATTAGCCTTCGGCGGCGCGGATGGCGCGGTCTAGATCGGCGGGATTGAGGTCGGCCTGCTGAAAGGCCGGATTGCGTGGCAGTTCTATGTTGAGGTGCTGAACCACAGACAACTGCAGCTGGCCGTGGCCCATGGCGTAGTCGAGGATATGACCACCGCCCTGGCGATCCTGGGTGATGAAGTGCTCGTGATAGCCGGCCACATTGATCCCCTGCACGAAGGGCGGGCAGCGAAAGCCCACCAGGGTGCCGCGCCGCTGGCTGAACGAAAACAGCGGCTGGGCCTCTATGGCTTCCAGCATAGGTTTGTAGGGCGGGGTCTGGCAGGGCACGGTGCGTACCTGCGCCTGTTCAAACAGGCCGTCGAGCCGAAAGGCGACGAAGACGTTGTCGGTGCCCACCAGCTGATCGATCCATTGATGGATCTCATCGCGGCTGAGGGGGTGATCGAAGCGGCGCTCCAGGCAGGGGCGAAAATGCGTCATCACCGCAAACGGGGTTTTCTGGCCTGCCTGGGCCGGACGGGCCGAGCCGTCGGCCTTGAGCTGGTGGATCTGGCGCTCGAACGCAATCAGCTCGCCATCGAGCCGGTTGAAGGTGCCAAGGCCAAAGTCGCCGTGGCGCAGCAGATCGGCCATGGTGGTCTCGCCCTCATAGACGCCGGCCAGCAGGGCGCTCATCAAGGAGCTCTGATAGACCTCGCCGCCCCCCTGACGGGCCTGCCAGCGGGCAAACTGCTGGCTGATCTCGATGGCACAGTCACACTGTGTATAGGTTTCCATTTGGATTTAACCTCCAATCCTGTTAGGTTGGCAAATCAGGATTCAATAGTGACCAAGATCACAGTTTGATACCAATATCCAAACCCATCAGCTTCGAGACGTACCAGATATGGAATTTCGTTACCTGCGCTACCTGGTAGCCGTGGCAGAGAAGCAGAGCTTTACCAAGGCGGCCGAGGCGCTGGGCATGGCCCAGCCACCGCTCAGCCAGCAGATCCGCAAATTTGAACAGGAGGTGGGCACGCCGCTGTTTCACCGGCTGACCCGCAGCGTGGAGCTGACCGAGGCGGGACTGAGCCTCTATCAGGATGCCAAGGGGATACTGTCACAAACCGAGCAGGCCATGCAGAAGGCCAGGCGTATCGCCCGTGGTCAGCTCGGCTCCCTGCGCCTGGGCTTTGCCGGCTCCACAGTGCTGCACCCGAGCGTGCTGCGGCTCATCCACGACTTTCGCCAGGCCTGGCCCGAGGTGAGCCTGCATCCCATCGAGAACAGCATGCCCAACCTGGTGCGCGATCTGGTGAGCGAGGAGCTGGATGCCGCCATCCTGCGCCTGCCGTGCAGCAGCAGCTCGGCACTGACCCACCACCTCATCGATGAGGAGGAGATGCTGATCGCCCTTCCCCCGCACCATGCGCTGGCAGGCAGCGACGCCATCGCCATCGAGGCCCTGGCGGCGGACCCCTTCATCCTGTTCCCCCGCGAGCTCGGGCCCGGCCTGTACGATGCCATCACCCAGCGCTGCCAGCGGGCCGGCTTCAGCCCCCGCCTCGGCAGCCAGAGCCCGCAAGTGATCTCCACCGTCGGCATGGTGCAGGCCGGTTTCGGGGTCGCCATCATCCCACGCTCGGTGAGCGAGCTGCACCCCCACGGCGTCAGCTATCACCCCATCGCCGATGAACCGCTCACCACCCGCATCAGCCTCGCCACCCGTCGCCATCCCCGCCAGAAAAGCCTGCAGCACCTGATTGGGCTGATCCCTGGCCATCATTGAAAGACAAACAAAAAACCCCATCGGCATGAGCTGATGGGGCATTGGTGCCGCATTACATAGCGTACAAATATTGGTCTACTTAATAATTCAGCTCACCTTTATCGCCGGTTGAGATGAAACAGAATCGTTATTCAGACACAGGATTCACATCGGTGACGGGTTGGGCAGCACGATAAGCATCCATGATGGGAGCCCAGTCCATTCCACTGGGGGTTGGGTACTTTTGATAGGCTGCACCATATTTTTGATAAAACTCGTCAAACCCGTATTGCTTGCTCAAGGGAACTCGCTTGTCATAATAATCATCGGTTACTTCATGGGCTAAACCCCTAACAAGCAGAATGTCTGGTTTGACGTTGTATTGTGTCAGGAACACCTCGACATAACCGCCCGGAGCCATCCCTACGGCAATGACATTACGCTGCGTTTCTTCGCGTTTTTTGCCATTTGAGATGAAGTAACGCTGGGCCATCTGAGTGCCAATGTCTACAGGTAGTTTCAGGGTAATACCATAGCGCTTTTTATCATGGTACGAGACCCACTCTATTTGTACTTCATTGGGTATCGGTTGATTTTCAGCACTCCTTCCCTTGCCGATGGTCCAACTGTAGTCTTTGTCCCTCAATGACTCCTTGCTAACCGATGATACCGCCCCATTTGATGAGCCATGAATAGGTTTTCCATCTCGATAAAAATTGGCTTTGCTGCTCCAAATTTCATCCGCATTGGTACCCACCATATAACGCCAGTCCATAGTGTTTTGGCTATTGGCTATACCTTTGCTGCTGCACCCAAGTAGAGCCATAACCAGTAGTGACAAGCCGATCCAACGGAATTTCATTATCCCCCCTCCTGGTTAGTGTAAATATGACGCGCTTCTTTGCCTCGGTGGTGATGTGACCTATTCACCAATCCTGTATCAGCGCTGTGATGAAGATATTCAAAACGCAGTTGGCGGTAGGCCTCAGCATCGAGTTGCTTAGTTAAATCCTTGGACACCCCCCGCTCTTTGGCGGCATTGACCCAGAGCATATCAAGTTTGGCCAGATCGGTACGAGGGAGTTTAGGTGCACCACTTTCCAACATGAGCGCTCGTTCATCTGGTTTCCATGTGATAAATGGCACTCCAACATCCTGAGCAGCTGTGACCATCATGTGAAGTGGAATGCGTGAGTATTCACCTTCGACTACGCGATTGAGCAGCACTTCAACCTCGACACTCATTTTATCTGTCTTGGGATGTCGGCTGCTCCTCACTCGCAAGCTGACCTTATTCCTCACCGGAGCACTCGCCACATTAGGTAAGTCAACAACCTCGTTACCCCACCCCTTTACCACCTGCTCTTCGGCATACTGCCTAGCTCGTCGATAGGCGCTGCTATCTTTAGGGTCATATGTCATAGCAGATGCTTCACTTCTACAAATCTTGATGGAGACTTGCTCTGTAATCGCGGGATCGCTATTGGGATTGCTCAAACTCCATCGGCTGTAGTAACCACCACCCACATCAGAGTGAGATCCTGGAATGAGCACCTCAGTAAAATTGGGTGCAATCTGGTTACCAGCAACATCATCAGTGATCCGGGTCAAGGCAAAGAAATAGCGCCACTCATCGGCTGCAATGAGATGGACTACCCGTTCGGCACAGTCGGGGGCTAACGTTACGTTTCGCTTATTGAACATTGCAGTACAAACGGTATCGAACAAGCCGACAAATTTAATACGGCAATCCTCACGATTAGCCCAGTCAAAGCCTGCTTTTAGCTTGATGGTACTCTTATTTCCGATAGCGTCAGCCAAGAGATGGTTTGCTTGTTGATCGAGCATGTTGACAAATTGCCGAGCAGCCGAGGCACCTCGGCTAAAACCAAATACATCAAAGTTGATCTTGTGAATACAGTCGAGGGTATTGAGCGTTGGGCCTAATTGTAGTTTGAGTTCCTCGACAATCTTGGTTTTACAGGCCTTCTCAACTTTGGCCAGACTTGAGGTGCTCCCAGTATCGGCACCCTGTCCAGCTCCGGTGTCACCATCCCCATCCTCAGTGCCGATGCCATCAATATAAACCGCAACACTAAGAGCACCTTTATTGCGGCGAATGTATAAATCATGGGCCTTACCAATATTGGTAACATCATTTGCTTGGCTTGCAACCTTTAGAGGGACATCCCCCGCCTCGCACTGTTTGCGCAGTGCTTCTCGTTCTTCAGGAGCAGCGCATTGTTCCAAAAATGTCTCTATTCCATCCTTGCCAATCAAATGGTTAAAGGTGTTGTTCGAGGTACCATCGAAGAAGACACCAATCCGCAAGATATTGATCTGATAGCCCTTCACCTCAATCACATAGGAGTGCTTGGTGAAAAAGCGGGGAGGCTGAGCCTGTTCTGCCTGATGTCCTCCTGGTAGTGGCTGCTCTGGTTCAGTGAGGCAAAGGTCGCCTGAGGTCACCTTGATGTGCTCTCGTTTGACGTCGCAGTGCCCGAAGAGCTTGTCTGTATAGGCGGGTACCTGTGTGACCTCACCCTCCTTGAGGGCCTCACGGGATTGCGCCGCCTTGAGCCAGGCTGGCGTCTCGATTTTTACAGCCACCGGGCCAACTGCAAACCCTCGTACCAGGGTGGGTCCATCCTTCAGGGTGACCGTCTCTGACTTGCCTGTTTCGTCAGTCAAAGTCGCCTTGAGCCCATTGAACGAACAGTTGTGCTCATCACGAACGTCTATCTCTATCCAGTTATCATAACGTTCGCAAGGGATACAGTGGGGATCTGCCGCCATCAGGATACTCCTGTCAATTCGTGATGTTTGTTCAGCCAGTTGGCTACCTGAACCAGTTCATCGTCGGTCAGCATCAATGGCTCCCGTATCTCTTCAAGAGCCAGATTGGCCTGCAAGGTCAAGGCGCCAGCCACCACACCATCCCGCACATCCTCTTGCAGCCCATCCTGATTGGCCTGTTTGAGGGTGGGTAAAATGGTCCCGGCCGGGTCGGGATGACGCTCCATCATAGCCGTCATGGTCTGCCATAACCGCCGCCGCAAGATGTAGGCATGACGGTTCTCGTCGTAGAGTCCAGCCAGGTGATGAGGCCGGATATGAAACCAGGGGCTTTGCAATGCGGGTTGGAACCGGGCATGAGGCGTGCGAGAGAAGGCCTTGCCATGGATCCAGAGCCCGGAACAGGGCCCCAGCACACTATCGCGTTCATCAGGGGTCATGGCGCTGAGCATGGGCAGGAAAATGCGTGGGTCAGAGAAACGAAACCAGACAGCTTCTCCCTCACGGATCGCTTCTATCAGGCTCTGCCAATGGCGACGGATCAGCGCCACTGATTGATCGCTGATCAGGTAGAAGCCGCTCAGGACAGGATTGGCAGTCATGAACTCAGTGGAAGGTGCAGGTAGCAACCAGGGCCCCAACGCAGACTGCTCATCGAAAGCGGTACCGGCAAAAAGTGGATTGGCATTCTCTCCGTCATATGTATAGAAATCTGCCACGGCTGACGCCGCCAGGGCTCCATCGATGACGGCATATATTTCACCCGCTTGCTTGCCAGCGAGCCAATCAGATAACGTCATAATACGGAAACCTCAATCAGTCGCTTGATCCTGCTGCGGTTGTCCGATGCATTGTCAGAGGTTGGAATCGTATTGAGCAAGGTGTCGAAATCTCCGCTCATGGAGGAAACCACCCGATCGACCCTGAGTCTGGTCTGGGTCGGAAACAGCATTTCCGCTTCCCCCTTGAAGTGCGCAGCGTCTCCCAGCAGACGGCCACCATGACCGGCAGGCAGGCGGATCCTCAACAAGGTATCGTTGACCCAGGCCTTGTCCGGTGAGGTACTCATGAATCCTGGCTCAACAACGATATTGCCCACCCCGGTAAACTGATCTTTCAGGGCTGCAAGCTCCGGCTTGTCCAGCGCCAACCCCCGGTACACGAAGTCCAAATCGGGTGAGGCCGGCAATTTCGCCAGACCAGCCTCCACATCGGCAACATAGGCCTTTATTGCCTGGTCAAACTCACTCGCGGATGTTGGCTCATCATTCAAATAGCTGCGACTAAGCAGGGTATCGATGGCCTCTCGCTGCTTGTAGGGGCGATCCCGCAAATAGTTATTGAGCAGCGTGTATCCCTGCGCCGAATAGTATCTGAGCGCTTCATCCGCTTTGGATATCTCTACCGTCGCCCACTTCTTTGCCGGCTTTTTGCCCTCCCCTTTGGCCGCAACGGGTGGTGGCGGCGGTGGCATTGATGGCCCTCCGGCAAGCTGGGGTGGGGCGGGTGGTGGCACTGGTGGTCCCCCGGCAAACTGGGGTGGGGCGGGTGGTGGTGGCGCGAGCGGACAAGGCTTGGCCAGCGGCGCCATGGACTCCATGCTCTTGTGAATGGCCGGAGCAGGCAAGGTTGCCGGAGGTGGTGCTGGCACCTCGACATTGCCCGGCAGGATGGGCGCCTTGCCTGCCCAACCGGCGCCAGAACCCGGGCTGCCACCCGAGTTCATTTTGATGGAACCACCGGAGAGGGTGACACCGCTTGGGTCTATCTTGACGAAGCTGCCACCGACTTTCAGGGTCAGCTCGGAGCCCGCTTCCATCACGATTTTCATGCCTGCCTTGTGATGCACTTCGCTGCCCGCCTCAACCAAGAGGGACTGGCCCAGCTTCTGATGCAGGCTGGCATCCACCGTCAGCGAATAGTCCGCCTTGATCTGGTCGCGCTTCTCACCCTCCACCGTCAAGTGGTCATTGGCCTTGATGCGAGTCACCCGCTCGTTGTCGATGTCGCTGTGCTGGTCGTGTTTGATATGCCAGGCCGCATCGTTCTCGATAAGCACGTTCAGGTCTTTCTGACCGTGGATATAGATCTCTTCCTTGCCCGCCTGGTCTTCGAAGCGCAGCTCGTTGAAGCCCTCACCCTGATGGGTTTCGGTGCGCAGCACGGTACGGGTCTTGTTGGCCGGCAACTCGTAGGGGGGCCGGTTGGTGGCATGGAAGGTGCGGCCGGTCACGATGGGCTGATCGGGGTCTCCTTCCAGGAAACTCACTATAACTTCGTGGCCAATGCGCGGAATGGCCATCATGCCGTACTGGCCACCTGCCCACCCTTGAGATACCCGTACCCAGCAGGAGCTCTGGTCGTTGGAACTGCCGTATCTGTCCCACGGGAATTGCAGTTTAACCCGGCCATGTTCGTCGCAGTAAATCTCCTCCCCTTCGGGGCCGACCACTGTGGCGATTTGCGGGCCATCCACCATGGGCTTGTGAGGGGCCTGTGGGCTGCCGATGCGCGCCCGCCAGCTGGTGCTGGCTTTGACCACCGCAAATTCGTTGTGGTAGACGGTCGGGCTGCTGCCCCCCTCCTCTTCCAGCGCCTGCGGCTGCAAACCGGTGTGGCTGATGCGCACGATTTGCCAGTCGGTATTCAGACTGCCATTCGGGTGCTCGGTCAGCGAAAAATACTGGCCTGGCAGCAGGGCCGCGCTGTTGGACTTGCCACTGCCTTCCATGGCGTCGTTGCGCAGCGCATCGAGTCTGTGCTGGGCAAACGCCTTGCCGCTGCCGTCCTGCTTGTAGCGGCCCGGGAAATCGAAGTGCTGGTAGGTGCCCCGCTGGTGTTCCAGCTCAGCTCCCACCTTTTTGTGGGAGAGGCCGTAGGCCGGGGTCTTGAAGCTATAGTCTTTGAGCTCCACGTCGCTGGGGCGCACCGCCTCCCGGTAGTGGAACTGGCGCACATAGGGGCCCTGCTCCAGCGAACGGTTACCGAGGTTGAAGAAGAGCGCGGGGCCGGCGGTCAAGGCCGCCGCATCGTCGGCAAACACGACGCGGTGTTTGCCCGCGTCGAATTCATGGAAATAGAAGAGCCCCTCTTCGGCGGCAAGCCGGTTGACGAACGCGAGGTCGGTTTCGCGATACTGAACGCAGTATTCCCGCTGGGCATGCTCGTTTTTGAGCGCAAAGGCGTAGTCTGTGATGCCGTGCTCTTGCAACAGGATGGAGAGGATTTCGTCAGGCTTTTGCGCCTGAAAGATGCGGGAATTGTGGCGAAGAGAGAGCCGCCACAGCGCCGGCTGTACCATGAGCTGATAGCGGGTACGGCGAAAGCCGCTGTCCCCTTGCGCAAAATCACTCACGACCCCGCACACCCGCCGCTGCAGCTCGCCGTTGTACCACACCATCAGCTCGCACGGCTGGTCCAGCACGGCACCGAAGTCGACGTCGGGCTCTGGGCTCGCCAATTCCAAGCGCAGCTGGAAAGGCCCGTTCAGCGCCTCTTCCAGCGCAAACTCGGCCACCACGAAGGTGCTCTCGGGCAGCGCCCCCACCTTGACGGTAAATTGTAATCCTGTGCTGTCTGCCATAACGCTGTTCCTTATCCTGCCTGTCCGCTGCCAGAGCCAATCACAACGCCACCGCAACCTATGACGGTGCCGGTCACGGCGATGGGCTTGCCACTGCACCGCAAAGTGCACAGCACGGAGCCGACGCCCCCCGAGATGCTGCGCGGATGGGGAGGATTGTTGGGTTTGACATGAGGGGCCAGCGGATCACCCTGCCGAGCCACCGGTTTGCCATCGAGGAACACATCGGGGCTCGCGGCAATCACGGGGGATGGGTGGAACCCATCGTGGTCGGTGCCAATGTCACCGGGCAATGCAATAGTGGGACACATCACGACTGACCTCTGTTGTGCTTTGCAATAAGGTCGATGCCTTCAGCCATATGGCAAAACACAAAAGCTCCGACCACGTCCAGATGAACAGGCCGGAGAAAGCTTGCACGGGCCTGGCGACCACTGACACTGTGAACGCCAGAACCCTGGGGTGCATTACAAGGAATAACGTCAATAAGGACTCGGGGCTTAGGCCTCGATAGGTGCACGCCAGTCGTCAGAGCCGGAGGTGCCAGCCACTGTGTGCTCCCAGTCAATCTTGCGATAGGCCAGAGAGACCTGGATCAGCTGGGTGAAGTCAGACTTCGCCGGATCCTGGCAGTGGGGCATCTGGCAGTCGATATCGACTATGGTGGAGTCAGTCAGCACTGTGGAGAAAAAGTGCTCCTGCTTGCCTTCGACCGAGGTGCGGTACCATTTCAGGGTCACTTTCGGCAGCATCTCGCCGGAAGCCAGGGAGTTGTACATCAGCGGTACGGCCTTGTTCAGAGCGACGGTGAACTTGAACGGCTTGTGGACGCGCTGGCCGGCAGGCTGACCGGATTGCGGATCGGTCGGCACGGTAACAACGTGTTGGAACTCTTGTACCAGCATCTCGTCTTCATGGCCTTGCACGAAGATATTGCCGACGGAATCGGAGGTGAAGGCACCTGCGGTGATATTGCCCTGGGTTTTACCTTCGATGCTGATATAACATGGAGTTGGCATGTGTATGCTCCTGATGGGTTGGTTAAATGAGATAGCACTCGACCAAACCATTAGCAGCGACCATGCCACTCTTTTTAGCCCTTACTTTTCAGCATCTTAAGTAAAACACCCAAGCAAACCTCACTCATGCAGCGCAATAAGTTGTGCGTTACCGGCCTTTACACCATAAATAGTTGCCCACTCAGTTGAATGTTTTGCAGATCGCGCAACTACTTGCTCAATGCCAATGAAATCACTGTTTCTCATCCACATTGGCAACCAGCGCCATCTCCACGTTCAACCTGACCATCCCCTGCTTCAGAGCCCATGAGATGGCCTGACTCTTGCTGCTGGCCCCCAGCTTGCTGACCACATTGTTCAGGTGAAACGTCACGGTACGAGGGGTGATCCCCAATATCTGGGCAATATCGCTCACCTGCTTGCCCTCCGCAGCCCAGCGGCACACCTCCAGCTCCCGCAAACTCAACGCATCGTGCGGTGACAGGCCAGCCAGACAAACCCGGGCCACCGCCTCGAAAATATGCATGGAGAGCCAGCTGAGAAAAGGCACCGCAGAGAGCCACTGCGCCCTGGTGCGAGATTCGCTGGTGATGAAGGAGAGCAAGCCCACATGGCCGTTGGCTCCGTGCCAGGGAAACGTCACGCCATCGCGAATGCCAAACTCGCTGGCCAGCTGCATCACCTCCCGGCCCTGCTCATCACCACCCTCTTCATCGCGTACCACATCGGCCCACAGAATGGGGGTGCTCTGGGTCATGCCGCGTTTGACGATGGGATCGATGGCAAAGAAACCGCTGGCCGTGTAGGTATCCACCCAGGCTTGCGGGCAACCGTTGAAGATGATGACATCGGGACGTTGAATAGTGCTGGGGAAGATCAGGCCGAGCCTGAAATAATCGAATCCCATGTGCGCGGTCAGTTCACGCAACAGGGTCACTATGGTGCGCTCATCAGCAGCAGTCTCAAACTGGGCGATGAGATCCAGCGCATGCAGGGTGTTCATTTCTAGGGTATGAGGATCGTGCACAAGGTAGGGTGGCCAAACATGGAAACGTACCGCATGTTAACAAGCGTCAACGGATGGCACACTTGGACCTCTCACAAAATCGGAGATTGCCCACAGTTTATCCTGCAAATTCAGATATGCCTGTATGAAAGCACCGTTGAAAGGGCACTGAGCACATAGCAAAAAGGCCATCCTTTCGGATGGCCTTTTTGGCTTAATAAATGGCGGAGGAGGTGGGATTTGAACCCACGGATGGTCGCCCATCGCCGGTTTTCAAGACCGGTGCATTCAGCCGCTCTGCCACCCCTCCGCGACAGTGCGGCGAATATTACCCATGGCGATCCGGCTTGTAAATCCCCTCGCGGTGCGTTTGCCGATTTATTGGGCTAAATGACGCATAAAGTCGACAAACTGGGCATAAGCAGCGCTTTTTCAACCAGATAACTTGACTTGAAAACAGACTCACCCACTATAGTGGCCATCACGAAATTTCCAGCAAGATGGACTTATGAGAATCAAACATGCCCTGCTTTGCGCCCTGACTGGCGCCACCCTGCTTGCGGCGCCGGTTCAGGCAAGCGAGCTGACCAAGAGCGATGTCGAGCAAATCGTGCGCGACTATCTGGTCAAGAATCCGGAGATCCTGGTCGAGATGTCCAATGCCCTGCGCGCCAAGCAGGAGAGCCAGCAGGCGGCCAACGACAAGAGCCTGATCCAGACACACGCCAAGCAGCTCTATGCCAATCAGGATCCCGAGAGCGGCAACCCCAAGGGCAGCCTGACCGTGGTCGAGTTCTTCGATTACAACTGCGGTTACTGCAAGCGCGCCCATCCGCTGATCAAGCAACTGCTGGGTGAAGACAAGGACATCCGTTATATCTACAAGCAGTTCCCCATCCTGAGCGAGACCTCCTACTTCGCCGCCCGTGCGGCGCTGGCGGTGCAGCTGGGTCAGCCTGACAAATACCAGGCCTTCCACGAGAAGCTGTACGCCCATCAGGGCCCGCTGTCTGATGAAGCCCAGGTGAAGCAGCTGGCGGAAGCGGCCGGGGTGAACTGGAGCAAGGTCGAGGCCAAGATCAAGGACGGCAGCATAGACCAGAACCTCGGCACCAACCGGGCGCTGGCCGAAGCCATGAGCATCTCAGGCACACCGGCCTTCATCATAGGTGACCAGATACTGCGTGGCGCCCCTCGCGATCTGGCGAGCCTGAAAGGCTTCATCAAGGATGTGCGCGCGGGCAAGAGCATTCAGTAACCCAGCCCTTCGTACATAAAGAACGCCCCGGCATTGCGATACCGGGGCGTTTTGCCATTCAGGCTTTAGCCCTCAGAACTGATGGGCCGTCGCGAGGAGCTGTCAGCAAGGCGAAGAGCTGCGCAGGGACCGGAATTTATATGAATAAATGAGGCTCCCGAGCAGCGCATGATCCTTGATCACGGCTTCGCAGTAGGACCATAGCCGTTCGGGTTCTGGCTTTGCCAGCGCCAGGTGTCCACCATCATCTGCTCGAGCCCGCGCTCCGCCTGCCAGCCCAGCTCGTCACGGGCCTTGTGCGGCTCGGCCCAGCATTCGGCTATGTCACCGGGACGGCGCGGTTTGATCTGGTACGCTATGGTGCGGCCGCTGGCCGCCTCGAACGCCCTGATCATCTGCAGCACGGAATAGCCCTGACCGGTACCCAGGTTGTAGGTGAAAACACCGGTATCGGCAGCGATGCGGGCCAGCGCCTTGAGATGACCGAGGGCGAGATCCACCACGTGGATGTAGTCACGCACACCTGTGCCATCCGGGGTCGGATAGTCGTTGCCAAACACCCCCAGCTCCTTGAGCTTACCGACGCCCACCTGGCTGATATAGGGCAGCAGGTTGTTGGGGATGCCGTTGGGATCTTCACCTATGAGGCCGCTCTCGTGGGCGCCAACCGGGTTGAAGTAGCGCAGCAGCACTATGGCCCAGCGCGGATCGGATTTGGACAAGTCACGCAGTATCTCTTCCACCATCAGCTTGGAGCGACCGTAGGGATTGGTCGCGCTGGTGGGGAAATCTTCCCGCAGCGGCACAGAGGCCGGATCGCCATACACTGTGGCGGATGAGCTGAACACCAGCCGGAACACGCCCGCCTTTGCCATCTCCTCGCACAGCACCAGAGTACCTGTGATGTTGTTCTGGTAATAGGTGAGCGGGATCTGGCTCGACTCCCCCACCGCCTTGAGGCCGGCGAAGTGGATCACGGATTCAATCTTGTGGGCGGCAAACAACTGCTGCAGACAGGCTCTGTCCAGCACGTCCCCTTCCACGAAGATGACCGGCTTGCCGGTGATCCGCTCGACCCGCTTGAGGGACTCGGGGGAAGAGTTGGACAAGTTGTCCAGTACCACGACCTGCTGCCCGGCATTGAGCAGCTCAACCAGGGTATGGGAACCTATGTAACCGGCGCCGCCCGTGACCAATATTGTCATTTTTTATCCCGTGTTCTGGTGAAACTGGGCTGAGTGTACCCGCCCAGTCACAACGGGAAAAGGCCGAGATGTTCATGGCATCCTCAATAATCGAGGCTGACATCCCCCCTGGCGGTACAGGAGCAGGCCAGTGCGACGCCGCCCTCCAGATCCTGCGCACTCAGCGTCATCACGCTCTGCCGTTCGATCTCGCCAGTCGTGGTACAGCGACAGGCGCCACACACTCCGGCGCGGCAGGCAGCCATCATGGTCTCGCCAGCCCCTTCCAAGGCGGCCAGCAGGGTCTGGCCCGGCAATATCTTCACCTTCTTGCCGCTTTTCTTGAGGGTCAGCCAGAAATGGTCGCTGGCGGCCGCAACCGGCGCCTCGCCCGATGTAACAGCAGGCAGGCCGAACGACTCCTGATGCAACTGCTCCGCTGGCAACCCCAGCTCCGCCAGCATGGCGCAGACGGCGGTCATGTAAGGTGCAGGGCCGCACAGATAGACGTGGCGAGCGAGCAGATCCGGTGCCAATTCCCTCAGCATGTCCGGGCTGAGTCGGCCAACCCAGGGATAAGCCGTCGGTGCCTCTTCCAGTATCAGTGCGTGGCGCACGCCGGGGTGAGCCTCGGCCAGCGCAGCCAGTTCGTCCGCGAAGATCAGATCCTGGGGTGAACGGGCGCTGTGAATGAAGCGGATGTCCACCTCGGGGCGCTTGGCCAGCTCGTCGCGCAGCATGGCCCACATGGGGGTGATGCCGGAACCGGCGCTGAGCAGCAGCGGTCGCTCGCAGGGCAGCGCCGTCAGGTTGAAGTCGCCGAAGGGGCCGTCGACCCGGATCTCGTCCCCCACCTGCAGGCTCTGGTGCAGATGGTGGGAGACCCGCCCCACATCCTTGATGGTGACTTGCCAGCAGGCGTCCTGCGGGCTGGAGGAGAGGGTATAGGCACGGCACATGGGCTGGCCGTCGATCTCTGTGTGCAGGGTCACGCACTGGCCGGCCAGCACGGGGGGCAGACTGCCTGCAAGCGGCACGAACTGCCAGCTCACCACATCATGGGTGTCGGCGCGATGACCGATGCAACGCAGGGTGAGAGAGGTGGAGGTCATCACAAGGCTCCTCATTTTGAAAACATGTTTTTGAAACACGACGCGTTGAAAAAAGGCGAGCCATCAGGCTCGCCAAAGGCTTACAACACGCTGAGATGATCAGGCCGGCGCGGCCTGCGCTATCACCGGATTCAGGCCGCCAGGATCTCGGCGAGATCTGCTTCGGCCGTGGTGGTCCCTTTCAGCCCGAACTGCTCCTCCAGCACCTTGAGCAGGGCCGGGGTCAGGAAGGCCGGTGCGGTCGGACCGGTGCGAATGTCTTTCACACCGAGCGCCAGCAGGGTGAGCAGGATGACGATGGCCTTCTGTTCGAACCAGGAGAGCACCAGGGTCAACGGCAGGTCGTTGACGCCACACTCGAACGCCTCGGAGAGCGCCAGCGCCAGCTGGATGGCGGAGTAGGCATCGTTGCACTGACCCACGTCCAGCAGACGGGGAATGCCGCCTATGTCGCCAAAGTCGAGCTTGTTGAACTTGTACTTGCCGCAGCCCAGGGTGAGCAGCAGGCTGTCTTGCGGGGCTGCCTTGGCAAACTCGGTGAAGTAGGCGCGCTCGGCCTTGTCGCCGTCACAACCGCCCACCAGGAAGAAGTGGCTGATCTCACCGGCTTTCACCTTGTCGATCACTGCTGGTGCCGCCTGCATCAGGGCATTGCGGGCAAAGCCGATGGTGATGAAATGCTCGAGTTCTGTGTGCTTGAAACCTTCCAGCGCTAATGCCTTCGCCACCACGGCGGAGAAGTCATCCCCTTCCAGGTGAGTCACGCCCGGCCAGCCGACGATGGAACGGGTGAAGATGCGGTCGCTGTAGTCGCCCACGTTCGGATCTATGATGCAGTTGGAGGTCATCACAACGGCGCCGGGGAAGTTGGCAAACTCCTTCTGCTGGTTCTGCCAGGCGGAACCGTAGTTGCCCACCAGATGGGGGTACTGCTTGAAGAAGGGGTAGGCCAGCGCCGGCAGCATCTCGCCGTGGGTGTAGACATTGATGCCGGTGCCTGCGGTCTGCTCCAGGATCAGCTTGAGATCCATCATGTCGTGGCCGGAGACCAGGATGCACTTGCCAGGCACAGGGGTAACGCGCACCTGGGTCGGTTCCGGGTGGCCGAAGGCGGTGGTTTCACCGAGATCCAGCATCTCCATGATTTTGAAGTTGAGCAGGCCGATCTCCATGGCACATTTGAACAGGGGATCCAGCTCGCTCGGGTCCGTGCTGAGCCAGCTCATGATGCGATGGAACTCGGTGGCCACGGCGCTATCCTGCTGACCCAGCACCCGGGCGTGCTCCATGTAGGCGGCGGCGCCCTTGAGGCCGTAGAGGCAGAGCAGACGCAGCCCCATGATGTCTTCGTGCACCTCGCTCTTGCCGCGATTGACCGCGGTTTGCGGCGCATGGGCCAGCTGGGCGAGCAGCTCGTCACCCGGCTCGAAGCCGGCAGCCTCGGGCAAGCCGGTGACTTGCACCGCCAGTGCCGCCAGACGGTCGGCCAGCTGCTGACGATGAGCCAGCGCCTGGTTGACATAGCCAACGATGCGGGCGGAATCGAAGTTGACGTTGGTGAGGGTGGCGAAGAAGGCCTTGGGCACGAAGGCATCGATCTCGTTGTCGATGACGCCGTGCTCGCGAGCGGCCAGCGCCCAGGCACTGAGGCCCTGCAGCGCATAGATCAGCACATCCTGCAGATCCGAAGTTTCGGCCGTCTTGCCGCACATGCCTTGTGCATAAGCACAGCCATTGCCTGCCGGGGTACGAATTGTCTGTTCACATTGCACACAAAACATCATGCCTCTCCCAATTGGACATTTCAGTTACTTGTTTTGTGGCGATTCTATGCCCCTCGCCAAAAACTTAATAGGCATTCAATTTGCCAATTAAGTTTTCATTGATGCAGATCAAAAACAAAAAAACCGCCCAAACAGGGCGGCAAGCGGGTGGATAAAAGGAGAGACAACTCGGGTTTACAACAAAGGTTTACAACAAAACTCGCTTCAACAAAGGGTCAGGCCAGGTAGGCGCGCAGCATCCAGACCAGTTTTTCCTGCTGCTGCACATAGTCGGAGAGGATGGATGCAGTCCCCTCGTCACCGGCCTCGGCGGCTTGTCCCAGGATCCGGCGCTGGGCGACCAGCAGCTCGCGGAAGCTCTCAAGCAGGGATTCGACACAGGCACGGCCGTCATGCAGTCCCTTCTGCTCCGGGATGGCAGAGACTTTCAGGTAGTCGCTGAAGCTGTGCATGGGCACGCCATCCAGGGTAAGGATGCGCTCGGCCAAGGCATCGACCTTCAGCAGCAGATCGTTGTAGATCTCTTCAAATTTCAGGTGCAGTTCGAAGAACTGGTTGCCGCGGATATTCCAGTGGAAGCCACGGACGTTCATGTAGAGGATCTGGTAGCTGGCCAGCAACTTGTTCAGCTCGGCGGCCAGGGCTTGTGATTGAACGGTATCAAGACCAATCGGACTTTTCATGTTTCACCTCCAGATTTGACGACGGAGCCAGATTAGCTCCATTCAGACTCAAAAGGTAATAGTTGCTGCCTAACTGATTGATAGCGAGCGGCTATCGCCAAGTGCACCCATCAGATGATCTGGCATGTCTCACCCCGGACGCCGCTCGATATAGAGGATCACCTCGCCCAGATGAATGCCGAACTTGCTGATCTCGGCCCGATTGATCAGGCGATCTTCATCCAGCAGATACATCCAGTCATCGAAGCTCACCCGCACCACTTCCCCGTCCGGCAGGGCCAGATCGAGTTGATAGCGCCAGTTGAGAGCAAAGCCTTCCGTCTTGCCTATCGCCTCCCCCACTACATCGGATGCGGTACCGCGCCAGTGACCATCCGCCCCCTTGCTCAAGAACCAGGTGCGGGTCTGCCGGCGGCCGTCATCGAAATAGAACTGCTCGAACAATTGCCCCTTGCCACCCTGCCAATGCCCCTGCATCTCGACCCGGAAGCGACTGGTCACTTCGCCGCGGCGGTCGGTCACCAGGCCATGGGCCACCAGCTTGCCGTTGAAGAAGCGGGCGAGATCCCAGCTCGGCCCCTGACCACGGTAGTCGTCCAGATTGCTGCCACACCCCGTCAGCACCACGAGTGACAACAGCAGCAGAAAGCGACAATAACGATAGAGAGACATTGAGTATTCCAGCATCAGAGTTGACCCCGCAGGCGGCGGGTGAGCGCGGGATCACGACTGTTGTCGGCGAGCCAGATGGCCAGAAAGGCCGCGGAGAATTGGGGATCGGCGAGGCTGCCGAGCGGCCGTTCGTGCCACCAGAAATGGCCCGTGCCGCCCCTGTCGACATAGAAGGCAAGTCTGTCTCCCGCCCCCACATCGGGCCAGAGCGCCGCCAGCTGATCGAGCCAGCGCCGGCGATCGGCATCGCTGCCGAGCCCGAGTCGCTGCCACTCCTCGTCGGTGGCGGTGAGCAAATCACTGCGTTTGATATCTCTGGCGTAGGTGAGGATCAGCGCCTGTGGATAATGGCCCGGCTCATAACGGCCACTTGCGCTGTAGAAGGTAGCGTCGTAGAGCTTGAACCAGAGCCATCTCATCTCCCCCTGCCCCACGGCTCGCAGCGGCTGCCAGGGGGTGGAAAGGGCCTCTTTGGCCAGTGAACACGGGCTGCTCAAGGCCACGATCAGCAGGCTAATTCCACCCCATGTGCCAGCTCGCGGGATCTTCCAGTTCATGCCAATCCATCTCCTGTTCCAGCAGGGTGTTGATATCCTGCATCACCACGCGGGCCAGCTGCCCCTGCGCATCCCGCTGGCATGACACCACCAGATAGAAGCGCTCGGTCAGCTCGTGCTGGCTCTCTTTGGTCCACTTGGAAAACAACAAGGTGTCGGTCGAAAAGGTGTTCATCTCGCTTCACCCTCCAGCTTGACCGTTACCCACAGGAGTACGGGTAACCACCACATCCAGATCACCGCCAGCAGTGCAGTGCTGATCCAGATGCCCCAAGGTAAGTGTACTGCGCCCATGGCAGCTCCCGCCACATAGGAGGAAGCGCCACCCGCCATGCCAAACAGCCCCTGCTGCCAGCAGGGCAAGGGGCGCAACCAGCACATGCCGTGGGCCAGCGTCAGGGCAAAACCGAGCCAGAGCAGTACCAGCCAGAGAGGGAAACCGGCCGAAAACTGAAACAACCCGAGCTGCCAGAGCAAGCCATCGAGCAGACAGCCGGCCAGGGCCACCGGCCATAACCGCAGATCGTGCCTGCGGCTGGGGGAGAAGAGAAAGTGGAGCAACAGCATCAGCAGCAGTGGGCCCGGCTGCTGCCACTTTACCGCCAGCAACCAGTAGAGGTTGAACCCCAGCAGCTGGGCCCACTGCCACATGGTCAGTGACCGCTTACTGGCAGATCCCCCGACCAGCCAAGGGGGCCCGGCTTGGCCGCTTCCAGCTGGACCAGGCTGATGGCCCGCTCCCAGAAGCCGCCTTCGCAATAGGCAAAGTAGAAGTGCCACAGCCGGATGAAATCCTGGCTGTAGCCGAGCCTCGGCAGCTCAGGGGCCAGCGCCAGAAAACGCTCGCACCAGTGCGCCAGGGTGCGGGCGTAATGGTGGCCGTGATCGTGCAGCCGCACCAGCTGCATATCGGTCTCGCGGGCCAGCAAGCCCGCCATCTGGGAGACGCTCGGCAGGCAGCCGCCGGGGAAGATGTAACGCTGGATGAAATCGACCCCGCGCAGATACTGGGCGTGGCGCTGATCGGCTATGGTGATGGCCTGAATGAGCAGGCGACCACCGGGTTTGAGCAGGCGCGACAACTGGCGGAAATAGTCCGGCAGGAAGGCATGGCCCACCGCCTCTATCATCTCGATGGAGACCAGCTTGTCGAAGGTTCCCTCCAGCTTGCGGTAATCCTCCAGCAGCAGGGTAATGCGATCGTCGAGCCCCTCCCGCGCAATCCACTCCTTTGCGTAGTCGTGCTGGGCCCGGGAGATGGTCGTCGTGGTCACCCGGCAGCCGTAGTGGCGAGCGGCATAAATGGCCAGCCCGCCCCAGCCGGTGCCTATCTCCAGCAGATGGTCGTCCGGTTTCAGTGCCAGCCGCTCGCAGATGGTGTGCAGCTTGGCCTGCTGCGCCTGCTCCAGGCTTGCGTCGGCACTCGGATAGATGGCACTCGAATACTGCATGTGGCCATCGAGAAAGCCCTGATAGAGGGTATTGCCGAGATCATAGTGGGCGGCGATGTTGGATCTCGAGCCTGTCAGGGTATTGCGGTTGAGCCAGTGGCGCACCTTGTTGAACGGAAAGCTGAGCCAGCCAAGGCGCCGCTCCAGGCTGTCGAGCAGCGGCAGGTTGCGGGCCAGCAACCGCACCAGCGCCACCGGATCCGGGCTGGTCCAAAGCCCCTCCACCCAGGTTTCACCGGCAGCTATGCTGCCCCCCAGCAACAGGCGGCGATAGAAGGCCGGATCCTGCACCACCACCTCGGCGTGCAGGTCAGTGCCGGCCACACCGAAACTGTGGCGCTCGCTGCCATCCCGCAGCAGCAGTTGACCATGCTCGAGACGCCCCAGCAGATTCAGCAGCAGTTGCCTCGCGCCTTTGTCGATGAAAGAGGCAGAGAGGGTTGATTGCACAAGTTCCATTAGCGACTCTCCGGATGAGTGAAGATAGGGGTTCGTTTGATAAAAAGACGCAGGGCCTGCCAGTAGATCCCGAGCAGCACCTTCAGGGTCATCCAGGGCCAGCGGGCAAGCAGCGCTACCAGCCCCTTGCGCGACAGCGGCTCACGACGGAGCGCCAGGGTGGCGTCAAACAGCTTGGCCTCGCCGGACCTGGGATGACTCTCGATATGGATCAGCGTCTCCTGCCCCGGCGGGCGAATGCGCCAGTGGTAGCGCATGGCCAGCCCCATGAAGGGAGATACGTGAAAATCCTTGTCGTGGGGCGCCAGCGCCGCCAGATCCAGCAGGTAGTAGTGGCGCTCGTTCCAGGGGGTATTCGACACCTCCGCCAGCAGATAGCGCGCCTCCCCCTGCCGGTAGCAGAAGTAGAAATTGACCGGGCTGAAATAGAAGCCCAGGCAGCGTACATTGCCGAGCAGCAAGACGCGCTCGTCCGGCTCGGCCGCACCACCAAGCTCGGTCACCTTGTCCCACACCGCCTGCTTGAGGCTTCCCTCGCGGCCTTTGAGGTAATCATTGCGGTGAAAGGAGAGCAGCCCGGCCCGATCCACGGCGAACCAGCGCCCCTGGCCGAGGCTCGGCAGCTCGTCCAGATCCAGCCCCAGCATGAAGAGGCTGTAGGAGAAGGCATGGGCCCTGGGTGCGAAGCGACGATGGCGCACCGAGCCCTGCCAGATGGCGCTGACGGTCTGAGCCATGGCGGCAGTGCTCATAGCTCGGCCCCGAACCGTCTGGCCACGTCCAGCGCGCTGCGCACCCCGTCCTCGTGAAAGCCGTTGTACCAGTAGGCGCCGCAGAAATGGGTGTGCTGCTGGCCGCAGATCTCCAGCCGCGCCTGCTGCGCCTCAATGGATGCCTGATTGAACACAGGGTGGTGATAGACGAAGCGGCGCAGCACCTTGCTCTCGTCCACCTTGCCCCTGGGATTGAGGCTGACGCAGAAGGGCACTGGCGAGCTCACCCCCTGCAGAATGTTCATGTTGTAGCTCACCAGCGGCCGCGCCTCATCGTCCCCGTCCAGCTGATAGTTCCAGCTGGCCCAGGCCTTGCGGCGAGTGGGCAGGCAGCTGGCATCGGTATGCAGCCAGACGTCATTGGCCTGATAGGCCATGTCGCCCAAAATCGCCTGCTCCCGCTCGCTGACATCCTGCAACAGGGCCAGCGCCTGATCGCTGTGGCAGGCGAGGATCACCTCGTCAAACTGCTCCTCGCCATAGCGGCTCTGGATCGACACCCCCTCGGCCAGCCGCCGGATCCCCTGCACCGGACAGGCGAGGCGGATCTGCGGCTGCCAGCCTGCGGTGAGCGGGCCTATGTACTCCCGCGAGCCGCCCGGGATCACGTACCACTGGGGACGGTTGGCCACATCGAGCAGGCCATGATTGGCAAAGAAGCGCAGGAAGAAGGCCAGCGGGAAGGCTCGCATGTCCGCCAGGGTGGAGGACCAGATGGCAGCCCCCATGGGCAGAATGTAGTGGCGGGCGAAGTAGTCGCTAAAGTCCCCCACCTGCAAGAAGTCCCCCAGAGTCAGCGCGGGACACTCGCCATGGCGTTGGCCGTCGGCCAGCCAGGCACGGGCCTCCCGGTTGAAGCGCAGTATCTCGGCCACGAAGCGGTAAAAACGCGGGCTCAGCAGATTGCTGCGCTGGGCAAACAGGGTGTCGAGATTGTGACCGTTGTACTCGAGCCCCTGCGGGCTCTTCACCGAAAAGCTCATCTCGGCCGGCTGGCGCGCCACGCCGATCCGCTCAAGCAGCGTCAGGAAGTTGGGGTAGGTGCGATCGTTGAACACGATAAAACCTGTGTCGATGGCATGGCTGCGACCGGCCAGGCTGACATCGACGGTGGCGGTATGCCCCCCCAGAGTGGGGGCCGCCTCGAACAAGGTGATGTCGTGGCGCTTGTGGAGCAGAAAACCGGCGGTAAGCCCGGAGATACCCGAGCCGACGATGGCGATTTTTTTCTTCATGAAGGGCGTCCTTTCGAAACAAGCGTGCTGCCAAGCCGCAGCCAGAGTCCCACCGGCAGTGCGCCAAGCAGGCGCAGCAACCAGATGAAACGGCGGGGAAAGTGGATCTGGTGACGACCTGCCGCCAGTCCGGTCAGGATGGCGCGAGAGGCCTGCTCCACCGTCACCAGGCAGGGCATGGGAAAATCATTTTTGGCGGTGAGCGGCGTCTGCACAAAGCCGGGGCGGATCAGGGTCACGGCTATGCCCCTGGCCCTGAGATCGAGACGCAGGGTATCGGCCAGATAGTCGAGGGCCGCCTTGGAAGCGCCATAGGCTTCGGCCCGTGGCAGCGGCAACCAGCTCACCGAGGAGCCGACGATGGCGAGCCGGGCACCGCGTTCCAGCAGCGGCAGGAAGGCGGCCAGCGCCTGGCCGGTGGCGATGAGATTGGTCTCGATCACCCGGGCAAACAGCTCGCCATCGAACCCCTCAGCCAGATCCATGTATTCGCAGCTGCCGGCATTGAGGATCAGCAGGTCAAGCGGCGGCAGGCTGGCTGCCACCCCTGCCATGGCAGCCGCATCCCGGCCATCAAACTGCAATGGGGTGATGCCGTGGCGACCCAGTGCCAGCAACCGATCGCCATCGCGACCGCAGCCCCACACCCGCCAGCCCGCCTGCCGGTAATCGAGCGCCAGCTGGCGGCCCAGCCCGGAGCTGGCCCCCGTGATCAGCACACGTCCGCTCATGATCCCAGTCTCCCCTTGATGGTGCGCACCAGAGATCCGAGCAGCGGCAACTGCTCGTAGAGCATGGCGCCGAGATCGAAGTAGTCGCGATGCAGACACACCTTGTCTGCGGCGTCGAACTCAAGCCGGGTCGCCCCCTCCACAGTGACGGGCCGCCCCCCGCCGAGCCTTGGGTGGGAGAAGGTCATGACCCAGCTTATCCAGGCCTCACGACCCTGTTGCTGCTGGCTGACGATCTCGAAGCGACAGTCGGCGAGACGCTGATAGAGGGCGGCAAAATAGTCGGTGAGCGCCGTCAGCCCCTCGATACGGTGGGCCGGATCGATGAAGATCACCTGCTCGGCGTAGACGTCCGGCAAGCGATGCAACTGCTGTTTGTCCAGTTGCTGGTAAAGGGCAATAAAGCGGGCCAGCGGCGCGTTCATCCTATTTCTCCAGGTGTCGAAACATCTCGATGGCTCTCACCCGGGCGACGGCGTGATCCACCATGGGTGCCGGATATCCCCTTCCTCCCTTGAGTCGCAACCAGTCATGGGGCTGGTGCACATAGGCGGCGGGGACATCGGCAAGTTCAGTTACCCAGGTACGGATAAAGTCTCCTTGTGGATCAAATCGTTGCCCCTGAGTGGTGGGATTGAACACCCGAAAGTAGGGGGCCGCATCGGCACCCGTACCCGCCGCCCACTGCCAGCCGCCGTTGTTGGCCGCCAGATCCCCGTCAATCAGCTGGCTCATGAAGTAATCCTCCCCGAGCCGCCAGTGGATGTGCAGATCCTTGGTCAGGAAGCTCGCCACTATCATCCGCAGCCGGTTGTGCATCCAGCCGGTGGCGTTGAGGCAGCGCATGGCCGCATCGACGATGGGATAGCCGGTCCGCCCCTCACACCAGGCGGCCAAGGCCTCCGGATCCCAGCCCCAAGGCAAGGCCGCTGTCTCGGGTTTGAACGGCAGGTTCATGGAGAGGGTCGGCACCAGCACCAGCAGGTGACGATAAAATTCGCGCCAGACAAGCTCGTTGAGCCAGACGAAACCGGGCTGCGCCTTGGATTGGGGCCGATAACCGAGCCGCTGCTGCAGCGCCCCCACGCACTGGCGCGGGCTTATGATGCCAGCAGCCAGATAAGGCGAGAGGATGGAGGTGCCCGCCTGCGCCGGAAAGTCCCGGGTCTCGCCGTAGTCGAGTACGGCCTGTTCCAGAAAGGCGTGTAAACGGCGCAGTGCCTCGGCCTCCCCCACCGGCCAGCGCGGATCCGGCGTCACTTCACCGAGATCTGCATCGACAAATGCCCTGTCGGCCAGCGGCTGCCACAACAGCGGCTCGCCCCGTGGCGCGGGAGGTCTGTGAATGACGAAGCCATCCTCCTCCAACGCCTTGAGCCAGGCGCGGCTGAAGGGGGTGAACACCTTGAACATCTCCCCTGCACCTGTCAGTACCCGACCCGGCGGCAACACGCAGCAGCCGTTGAGCCAATGGCAACTTGCCTCCTGCTCCGCCAGCACGGCGCTGACGGCACGGTCGCGGCGCTGTTCATCGAGTTCGATGGCCTGATTGGCGTAGAGATGAGTGACACCCAGCTGCCGGCTCAGGGCCGCCAGCGCCGCCGGCAGCTCGGCAAAGGTCTCCACCCGCAGCAGATGGAGCTGGATGCCGAGCGCCGCCAGCTCGCGGCCCAGCGCATCGACCTGCGCCAGCATAAAGCGCTGACGGATGGGGGCCATCTTGTGTTGTCGCCACTGGGTCGGGGAGATGACAAACAGGGCGGCTACCTCTCCCGTCTCGGCGCAAGCGTGTCGCAAGGCCGGGTTGTCGGCGAGGCGCAAATCATTGCGAAACCAGACCAGCTTCATGGGGTCTTGCTCCCGCGCACGGCGCCGCCACGGGCTGCCGGTTGGTCCAAAGAAACCTGTGCAAGGGTGGGCTGCCAGCCGTGAGCCGCCAGCCAATCCGTGTCATAGAGGCGCCCCAGCTCGCCGAACAAGCGGGTGCCTGTCGGCCAGCCGGTGGCCAGATCCGGCTTGCCAAGCCCGGCCCCCAGCAGCACCAGCCAGGGAGTGGTCGCCCGCCCCTCCAGCAGGGCGAGGTGGCGCGGCTCGACCGCCCCCAGCAACTGCACCTCATAACCCTGGCCGATCAGCTCGTAGGCAGACCAGACCAGATCGAGGGGGCCGACCTGGCCCCAGCTCGCCAAGGTGATCGGCACGCCCTTCTCCTGCTCGATCAGGTGGCGGGCGAAGCGGGTATGAAGCCAGCCCAGCCACACCTGCTGCAGCAGCTCGCCATCGGGACGCTCGCGCCACAGGCCGAGTAACTGCTCCACCAAGGGTTGCAGCACCCGGCTGCGCACCAGCTCGAACGGGTAGCTCGCCAGCAGGTCATTCAGTTGCGCCTCCACCTTGCGCTGGCTGAGGGCGAGCACAGACTGGCACAGCTGCTCCAGGGTCTGCTGCCAGTGATCGCTCACCAGCTGGGATTGGGGCTCGCTCAGCAATCCCTTGACCTGGCCTATGCTCACCCCCCGCTCCAGCCAGCTCAGGATCTCGCCTATCTGGCGGATGTCCTGCTCGCTATAGAGGCGGTGACCCTTCTCGGTGCGGGCCGGCTGCACCAGCCCGTAGCGGCGCTGCCAGGCGCGCAGGGTGACGGCATTGACACCTGTGAGGCGGGAGACATCGCGAATGGGGTAAATCCCCTCATCCAGCCTGGTGGCATCATTTTGTGGTAAATCTGACATGGCTAATTCCGTTCAACAGGGTATGGGCGCCCCGGCCAAAGGGGCCGGGGTCGCAAAACAGGGATCAGAGCCCGTAGCGCAGCTTGAGCGTATCGGGATGCAGGTCGGGATAGACCTGCTCGACCATACCAAGCCGCACTTTCAGAGCCCGTAGCGCAGCTTGAGCGTATCGGGATGAGGATTGAGATAAACCTGCCCGGACAGATAGGGATTGGGGTATTCCCGCAGGTAGTGGCGGATCAGTGTCAGCGGCACCAGCAAGGGGAAGATGCCGGTGCGGTACTTGTCTATGGTCTCGGCCAGCTCCTGCTTCTGGGAGGGGGTCAGTACCCGTTTGAAGTAACCCTGCAGGTGCATCAGCACATTGGTGTGGCTGTGGCGATTGGCACGCAGGGTCAGGGCAGCCATCAATCCCTTGATGTAGCTGTCGGCCACCTGCTGCAGGTTCGCCTTGCCAAGGTTGCCCAGCAGCTTGCCGAGCGCCCGATAGTGGGTAGTGGCATGGGAGAGCACCAGATACTTGTAACGGGAGTGAAAGCGGATGAGCGCCGCGGCACTGAGCCCCTGGGCGCAGAGCTGCTGCCAGTCGTGGTAGGCAAAGACCCGCAGCACGAAGTTCTCCCGCAGTATGGGGTCGCACAGGCGGCCATCTTCTTCCACCGGCAGCAGGGGGTTGGCTTCCATCAACGCCTTGGCGAACAGGCCAATCCCCTCCTTGGCACTCCCCTCATTGTTGGCGCCATAGATGCGCACCCGCTCCATGCCGCAACTGGGTGACTTGGCGCAGAGGATATAGCCGGAGATGAAGTCGAGCTGGCGAGCCTTCTGCTCGCTGAAGGCGATCAGTTGCTCGGTGACATCGAAACTGCCGTTGCTCGCCTCGGCGCGGATTTCGCCATGGCGTTTGACCAGCCGGATGGCGGCGCGCGGCGCTCCCAGGCCGATGGCCATCTCGGGACAGACGGGGTGGTAATCGAAGTGAGCGCCAAGATCCCGTTCGCAGAAGCTGGAGCGCTTGTGGCCCCCGTCGAACCGCACTTCCTGTCCCAGCAGGCAGGCACTGATACCGACTTTAATCTTGTACATGTTGACGCTCCTTGTATAAGCCTGAGTTCAGTTATAGCAGTTATACAAAGAAAAGAAAGTTGTATAACTATTGCGGACTGATACGGCACAAGGGCGAAAACAGGATCACCAGAAAATGAAAAAGCCCATGACAAACGTCATGGGCAAAAATGAAGACACTACAGGAAACAGGATTAGAAGCTGTACTTCACACCCAGGCTGGAGATGGAGCCCTGTTGCAGGTCCCACTTGCGGTAGGTGTAATCGGCGGTGAGGGCCAGGTTCTGGCTCACCTTGTAGGCGGCGCCCACTTTGAAATCGTGCATGTCGTCGGTCATGTTGGCGTAGCGGTAGCCGGTGGAAAGCTCGACGGCGCCGATGTCGTAACGCAGGCCCACTTCACCGTACATGCTGCCGCTGTTCTTGCGGGTGATCACATCCCAGCCGCTGTCCTTCACGTTGGCAGCCACCTGACGCTCCATGGTGTAACCCATCAGGCCCGCTTCACCATACAGGTTCAGACCGGTACTGAGCGGGGTGTAGACACCCAGACCCAGGCTGGAGAGGCCCATGCTGTCGTTGCCATCGTTGCGGGAGGTGAATTCACTGCCCAGACGGCCGTAGAAGTTGGAACCGAAGCTCTTGGAGAGATCCAGGCTCAGGCCGCCGAAGTCGCGGTTGTTGCCGTCTTTGCCGCCGATGTAATCGGACTTGGTGTGTGCCCAGGTCAGGCCGCCCTTGGCGTAGCTGAAGGCATCCTGTGCCAGAGCGGAAGTAGAAGCGAAACCGGCCAGAACCAGAACAGAAAGTGCCACTTTTTTCATTTTGATGACTCCACGTGTTGAGCTAGTTGAGACCTAGCTGGAATGGAACCATTGTGCCGAGCAGGAGGGGGAATGCCGAGCGGCAAGCTGTTGCCAAATCATGTCAGATGTAAGCAACTGTTGCTGGCGGTTACCGGATTAACAATTGAACCCAAACAGGCTCGGTGATGGAGCCTGTTTGGCAGCTGGTGTCTGTGTGGCGAGGGGTTAGCGGAACTCCACTTCCTCAATCTCGACCCGCACCAGGGGCTTGCCGGTCAGACCCGCCGGGCGCGGCATCTCCAGCACCAGGGAGGGACGCTGCTGACCCTTGCGCAGGTAGGACTCCGGCAGGCGGTTCTCGCCCACCCAGAAACGGGCCTCCTGCTTGACCAGCTGGGCACCCTGCTCGCTGAACAGGGTGACGCTGCCGCGCACCCGCACCACGCTGCGGCTGCCCGTGTTGCTCACCAAAAATTGCAGCGACAGGGGATCCGAGCCCTCAATCTTGTCGAGCTTGACGCTTATCCCGTCCTTGACCGCCTGGGCCAGCAGATCCGGATTGGTCATCGCCTGCTCGGTCAGCACGGGGACAACCACCGCACCCGTGACCACCTCACCGCTCGCCGTCGGCTTGATCAGCAGGTATTCCCAGGTGAAGTCATCGTTGAGCTGCACCTGGCGGCCATCCGGCAGGGTGACCTGGGTCAGGGGCGCAGCCTGTGCCAGCAAGGGCGACAGACAGAGGGCAACCAGCAGGCGGGACAAGGGTTTCATAGGGTGATGGCTCGGCGTCGATGGAAAAGGGCGTCAGTATAAAGAGTCGGCTCCGACTTGCCTATGACCCGACTCACGTTCTTGCCCTCTGCTGCCGCCATCAGCAAGCCAGCTCCTGCCGATCCTCCTCCTGAACCATGTCCAGCGTCACCAGATCGAACTCTGTGCTCTTGAGGGCATTGAGAATGTCCGGTTGCAGATCGAATGCCTGGGCACGCAGCCGCAGCGGTACGCGCACCCGTGCCAGTGTGGTCGCCTGATCCGAAAGGGTATGAAAGAACACCTGCGCCTCCTCCAGCCCCATGTCGGCCAGCATCTGCTCCGCCATGTCCACCATGCGCAGATGGCGCTTGTCCACCAGCTCGGGATCGGAGAAGCGACGGCTCAGGCAGCCATGGGCGCTCTTGCCCCAGCGCCCCAGCTGCCGTTTGTTGAAGCCGTAACGAAAGTCCCTGTGGGTCATGCCCTGCTTGGCAAACAGCCAGAGGGTGTTGGCCGGCAGGCTGCCGAAGCGGCGCAAATACTCCTGCAACTCCTCGACCGGGGCGGGCAGCAGCATGGGTAGATGGCTCCAGTCGGTTTCCAGCGCGGTGAGATGACAGATGTAGCGTACCGGGTCTATCACCTCGTTGAGGTGACGCAGGTGATCGCAGAAGATCATCTCGTCGGTCTTGATGACTCTCTGCTCTATACCGTAGCGCTGGCAGTAGCGTTTGGCCCGCGCCACCTCCTTGCGGCTGCGAGTCGGGCTGTCCAGGGTGAGGGCCCGGATCCGGACCCCGCTGGCGCGGCACAAATCCATGCTGTAGCAGGATTCCAGTCGGCCGGAGAAGGAGACCACCAGTTCGCCGTAGCTGGCCAGGGTCTCGACAAGCAGTTGCTCCCTGGCCTGAAAGGTCTGATCGTATCCTCGATTCAGCACAACTATATTGGCATCCATAACGACTACACCGGATGATGAATTGGTCGCCATTGTGCCGCAACAATCCTGAATAAACCCTTAAAGGAGAGGGATAAATCAGAATTTAATGATCATCTCCTGCCAATTACCCTCATTTTCATCCTGTTGCGCATCATAAATCCGCAGTTTCGCCTGATGCACCTGATGGGCCCGCAAAAAGCCCTCCGCCTGCTCGAGGGAGCCGAACGTCAGCCTGCCCTCCTCGCTGTCGGTGAGGCACTGCATCTCGCCGTCGACCTCGACACAGAGCTGGTAACCGCTGCCATCCAGGCAGGCGATCAGCAGGCCGGCATCCGGATAGTGACTCAACCAATTGCGAAACCGGCCATGCTCCATAACGTCTCCTTGAGCACTCCAGACTGTCGGCTCAACCGGGCAGATAGCCCAGCGACAGCAGCTGCTGACGACAGCTGGGCACATCGGTAAACACCAGCCCCCCGATCCCCAGCGCCTGCGCGGCAGCCACATTGGCGGGGCTGTCATCGATGAACAGGCACTCGTCGGCCTTCAGGTCGAACGACACCAGCAGATAGCGATAAATATCCGGCTCCGGCTTCATCATACGTACCCGCGCCGACACCACCTTGCCGCTGAAGAAGCGCCAGAATGCGTGCTGCTCCAGCCAGTCGATGCTGGCATGACCCATGTTGGAGAGCGCATAGAGGCGGTGGCCCGCCCCATGCAGCGTCTCTATCAGGGTCAGCATAGCGGGATCCGGCAGGAGCGATGCGGGCACCGCCTGCAAAATGGCGAGATTCTGTGCCGCTGGCAGGCCGGTGCGCCCCTGTGCCTGGCGGGCCATGGTGTGCAGCGAGAGGGTGCCGCGGTCCACCTCCAACCAGTCCGGGTGGTTGAACAGCCGCTCCGCCAGCGCCTCAGCATCGTCTGGCCCTCGCACCGAGCGCACTATGGCAACCGGATCCCAGCTCACCACCACCCGTCCCAGATCAAAAATAATCGCCATTGTTACCTCCTCCTGATGCCTCTGCCTCTGAGCCAACCGCCGCAATCTGGTGCTTGAATGGCCCCGTCGGCACACGCAAACACCCTGCCCCGTTCGCCTCCCCCGGGCAAGTTTTACTTGCATCCCAGGCCCAAATCCCTTAATGGTTATGACGATATTTTAAGGATCAGACCCATGCACGCACCATTCCTCTTTGCTTTCTCGTTTATCCGGCCCACATGAGGGAAGGCCCTGTCGTCGCATGAACAGAAAGCAAAGACGAATCGAGCCTCCCCTAGCGGAGGCTTTTTTTTGCAGCTACCACACTCGATTATTTGGATAGGGAACCACCATGGCTACGCTCGACGAGATCAGACAAGACATCACCCGCTTGGATCAGGAGCTGCTTGCCCTGCTGGCCAAGCGCAAGACCCTCAGCATAGAGGTCGCCCGTGCCAAGCAGGCCAATCCCCGTCCCATCCGCGACACCCAGCGCGAGCAGGATCTGCTGGTCGCCCTGATCCAGAAAGGGCGTGTGTTGGGGCTGGATGCCCAGTACATCACCCGCATCTATCACACCATCATCGAAGATTCCGTGCTCTCCCAGCAGGCTTATCTGCAGAGCCTGCTCAACCCGGAGCAGCAGGAGCCCATGACCAGCGTCGCCTATCTGGGCCCGCGCGGTTCCTACTCCAGCCTGGCGGCTCGCAAGTATCTGGCCCGCTACAAGGATCAGGTGATAGAGGTAAACTGCCAGAACTTTCGCGAGGTGCTGGATGCGGTGGAGTCGGGTCGCGCCGCCTTCGGCGTGCTGCCCATAGAGAACACCAGCTCGGGCTCCATCAACGAGGTGTATGACGTGATGCAGCACACCAGCCTCTCCATCGTCGGCGAGCTGACCTACCCCATAGAGCACTGCATCCTGACCGCAGTGCCGACCGAGCTGGGCCGCATCAAGACCTTCTACGCCCACCCCCAGGTGTTCCAGCAGTGCTCCCACTACCTGAGCAAGCTGGAAGGGGCGCGCCACGAGATCTGCGACTCCTCCTCCAGCGCCATGATGAAGGTGAAAGAGCTGGCAAGCCCGGAGGCGGCGGCGATCGGCAGCGCGGCTGGCGGTGAGCTGTACGGACTGGACGTGCTGGCCGAGCAGCTCGCCAACCAGAAGGAGAACTACAGCCGCTTCATCGTAGTGGCGCGCAAGCCCATCGACGTGGCGCCGCAAATTCCGGCCAAGACCACCCTCATCATGTCCACCTCCCAGAAGCCCGGCTCCCTGGTGGAGGCGCTGCTGGTGCTGCGCAACAACGAGATCAACATGACCAAGCTCGAATCCCGGCCGGTACAGGGCAACCCCTGGGAAGAGATGTTCTATCTGGATGTGTCCGCCAACCTGCAGACCCCGGCCATGCAAGCCGCGCTGATGGAGCTGACCAAGATCACCCGCTACATCAAGGTGCTGGGCTGTTACCCGAGCGAAGACGTCAAGCCGACCACAGTGCCGCCGGTACTGATGGGCAACTGACAGTTTCTGCCAACAAAAAAGGCGAACATGATGTTCGCCTTTTGTTTTTCTGCCTCGCCGTCAGAATTGACCGGCCATCAACTGGTTGATGTTGTAGAGGGCGCGGGTATCGAGCTCCATCTCGGTGGCATAGGTGTTGCCACGGGGATAGGAGGCCACCACCCGGGCGCCACGCACCATGCCGGCCACGGACACATCCAGCGAGTTGGAGGTCTGGGTCAAATCCTTGTAGCTGCTCTGGCCCCGCACCTGCTGGCCATTGAGCTGCTCCGCCAGTTCGCGGTAGGCATCCATCTTGGAGGCGCGAATGGCCTGCAACATCTTCTCGGACTGGGACGGCCCCGGCTGTATGTCGATCACCGCGTAACCCACTGCCTTGAGTACCGGAAAGTCATCGGGCTTGTTGTTGCCGCCGCCGTAGTTGACCACCCGATTGCCACCGCTGCACGCGGTCAGCAGCAGGACCAGCAGGCATCCGAACAGGATCTTCATTGCGCTCACTCCTTGTCAGGGCGTCAGATTGACCAGATGGCCGCCGGGACGAGCCTGGCTGTCGCGCATCAGGTAACCGCGATTGATGGATGCCCGGCCAAACGAGTTGTTGGCGCCGAACAGATATTGTTGCGGGATCAGGCTCTGGGCCGTGGTCTCCACCATCTTGGTCCGTAGATCTATGATGCGGGCATTGACCAGGATCCCCTTGCCATTGCGGCTGAAGGTGCCGGTCAGGATGCGGGAGATGGGCAACCGGGGGGAGAGATCCCGGTAGTTGCGGCTCATCACGAAGTCACCCTGCGGGGTCACCTTGATGCTGCCGGTCATCTTGAAATCCACCACCACTTCCCCGCGTCGGTTCAGCTCGTAGATAAAGCTCTCCTCGATCTGCTGCCCCATCCAGTTGGTGTCCTGCAGGGTATCGAGATCGACGAAGGAGGAGACGGCGATGGGCTCGGTCAGGGTGGTGAGTGACTTGCGCTCCATCAGCTGATCGGTCATGCGCGCCACCAGCCAGTTGAGCTCCATGCCAGCAGCGGCCTGGCGAGGATCACCCTGTTCCCGGTTGATGGGGTCGGAACCACAGCTGGTCAGAGCCAGCGCGAGGGCCAACGCCGTGAAGAGTTTGTTCATGGATACCTTTCCTGTATCTGCACCTGATTCGTTATCGGTTCGGCTGGCCAAAGCTTGAGTCGGGAATGAGGCATGGATCTTGCTAATTATTTGCGGTGTGCTGTGCAACGCACGGTTCTGTGGTCTGTATCGGCCGGCGCCATCACTTCGACAGGGGTGAGAGGGCCGACCCGCATATTCAAGGTGTTTGTCATGAAATTACCGCTGCTGTTAACCCTGCTGCTGGCCAGCCTGTCGGTCCGGGCAGAGCTTATCGAAGCCCAGGGCAGTGCCGCCATCCTGGGGGGCGACGAGGTCTATGCCCGTGAGCAGGCGACCCGCGACGCCCTGCGCCAGGCCCTGCTGGCGAGCGGCGCCGCCGTCTCCAGCATCCAGCGTCTGGAGAACGGCAGCCTGCGCTCCGAGCAGATCCAGATCCGCTCCGGCGGCGACATCCGCCAGTACCGGCTCAAGCGGGAAGAGGTGCGCAACGGCCGCATGTACATCACGGTACAGGCCGATATCCAGGCCGAACGCCAGATCTGCCAGACCCAGCATTACGCCAAGGATTTGACGCTGGTAAGGCTGCGACTGCGTTACCCGGATCAGGCGAGCTACGGCGCCCTCGACGACATGCCCGCCAACCTGTCCCGTCGCATGTTCGAGACCCTGGCCAACGCGCCGCAAGGGGTGGCCGTGCGCCAGTGGCTGGACGAAAACTTGCGCATAGACCCGCTCCACCTGCAACAGGGGGATCGCAGCGCCCTCGAGGAGATCAAGGCCCTCAGCCTGCGCACCGACAGCCAGTATCTGGTGCTCGGCAGCATAGATGACCTCTCCATCGAGCCGCAGGGCAACCAGCTGACCAGCTGGTACGAAGATCCCATCCGCAACTTTCGCATGCAGCTCTACCTGTTCGACGGCATCAACGGCAGCCTGCTCAGCCGCAAGGAGTATCAGGGCCGCGCCAACTGGACCTTCGGCAAGCGGGATCAGATAGGCAGCAGCAGCGGCCAGTTCTGGCAGTCCAGCTATGGCCAGGAGGTGAACTATCAGTTGCAGGAGGCGGTGCAGGATCTGGTAGCCCAGCTCAACTGCGCCCCGGTCACCGCCCGGGTGATAGGCCAGAACGAACGCGGACCCCACATCAATCTGGGCCGGCGCAACGGCGTCAGGCTGGGGGATCAGTTCCGCATCCAGCACAGCGCCGACTTCATCGACCCCTATGGCAAGTCACGCATGATGCGCAACCCGGCCGACGGCCTGTTCGAAGTGGTACAGGTATTCGAGGACGGCGCCATCATCAGCACTCAGAACAAATATTCGCCGTTTAACATCCAGATCGGGGATTTGGCAGTATTGGAATAAGAATCAAGGGTTTAAAAGGGAGCGGCTTCTTGTATAATGCCCGCCACAAGGCTCCCGTAGCTCAGTAGGATAGAGCGGTCCCCTCCTAAGGGACAGGCCACTGGTTCGACTCCAGTCGGGAGCACCATATAAAACAAGGGGTTGGCATCGTTATGGTGCCAACCCCTTGGTCGTTTTTGGGCCGGATGACACACCCGCTATCAGGCCAGATGGAAGAGTGAGGAGAGCTCCATGCTGATCGGGCTGTTGTCGGGGTGCGATGGCATTATCTCTTGCATATAAGCCCACCACTGCTGGCAGATGGCCGTGCTGGCCACCTCGCGCCAGCGCCCCTCATCTTCAATCTCGACGTAACCAAACAGCTGACAGCTCTCCGGGTGGAGAAAGATGCTGTAGTTGCTTGCCCCGTGCGCCTTCAGGGTTGCGGCCAGCTCGGGCCAGAGTTCATCGTGACGGCGACGGTATTCCACCTCGCAGCCAGGGTGCACCGACATCAGGAACGCCTTGCGGATCATCTTGTCGCTCCTTATGCCATGCCCATGCCGACCAGATTGGCGGCACCGACTATCACCAGCATGCCGATGCAGAGGATCCGCACCGGACGAGTGCCGACCCCTTTCCATTCCGCCATCAACAGCCCCACGATACCGCCACACAACACATAACCGCTCATGTGCAGCATCCAGTTCACGAAGGAGAGGTGTTCGGGGATGCTGGCTTCGCCCCAGGCATAAAAGAAGAACTGCAGATACCACATGATGCCACCGGCCGCGGCCAGCAAGCCATTGAGCAGCAAACTCCGCGCTGGCTGGGCCAGATCATTGCGCAGTGACAGTTCGGGGCGAGTTGCCAGCCGGATGAAGCAGTAGGCCATGTTGACGATGGCCCCACCGCCCATGATGATGCCGTAGCTCGGCAACACGGCGTAGAGCGGGTTGATGCCAAGTGCCAGCGATGCCTGCCGGATGGGGGCCGCGGCTTCCAGCCCGAAGGCAAATCCCGAGGAGAAGATGCCGCACATCACCGCCAGCAGCAGCCCCTTCTTCAGGTTGAACTCCCGGGTAGTCGTGCCCAGGGCAATCTCTTTCTGATGCCCAGCCCAGGTGACTATGCCTATGCCGATCAATGCGACAAAGACACCGAGCAGGGTGATTTGGCCACTGGCCGTGGTGAGCAGCTGACCAAATTCTCCACGCAATATGGGTGGCATCAGGGTGCCCACCACCAGGGTCACGCCGATGGCGATCCCTATGCCCAGAGACATGCCCAGATAGCGCATGGTCAAGCCATAGTTGACATTGCCTATCCCCCACATGGCACCGAACAGAAACATGCCCCAGAATGCCTTGCTGTCCACCACGCTGTAGAAGGCGCCGAAGTCATCGATCAGCGTGGAGGTGACCAGCCAGGGCAACAGGATCCATGAAAACAGGCCGGCGAAGGCCCAGGTGGTTTCCCACGACCAGCGCCGGACCTTGCTGAGGGGCGCATAGAAGGAGGCCGCCGAGGCGGCGCCAACCAGATGCCAACCGATTCCCGATACGATTGCAGACATGAGATGTTCCTTGCTTGAGGTTTGATTGTGTTTTTGCTTCCCGATGGAGGGAAGCGTCCTTGATGACAACCGCGCTGTTTTTGTTGTTTTTCTGACGCCCGCCACACATGGCGGGCGTCAGCAGAGGGTGAACTCAGCGACGAGTGAGCAGCTCCTGCGCCTCGTACTCCTTGACGGCGTCGAGCCAGTCGACGCCCACCGCGACCCCTTCACGGGCGCAGGCGTAGTCCCAGACTGCTTGCCACGGCAGGCTGCGGGTCTCCTCCATCAGGGCCAGCCGGGTCGAGTAATCCCCCTTGCATTCGGCCTGACGCAGCATCTCAATGGGCTCGAGCAGAGCACGCAACAGCGCCTTCTTCATGTTGCGGGTACCGATAACCCAGGCCGCGATGCGGTTGATGGAGGCATCGAAGAAGTCGAGGCCGATATGCACCCGCGCCAGCAACTCATTGCGGATGATTTCATTGGCGATGGCCTGGGTTTCGTCATCCAGCAGCACCACGTGGTCGCTGTCCCAGCGCACCGGGCGGCTGACGTGCAGCAGCAGGTGCCGGACAAACAGGGAAGCCGCGCTGATCTTGTCGCTGATGACCTCGGTGGGGTGAAAATGGCCAGCATCCAGACACAGGGCTATGTCACGGGAGCTGGCATAACCCAGATAGAACTCGTTCGACCCGACCGTGTAGGATTCGGCGCCTATGCCGAACAACTTGCTCTCCACGGCATCTATGTGGTGCGCCTCGTCGATCCGCTCGGCCAGCACCTCATCCAGTGCCGCCATCAGCCGCTGACGCGGCCCGAGCCGGTCGGCGGGCAGATCCTTCATGCCGTCCGGGATCCAGATGTTCATCACGGACGGCGTACCCAGCGCCTGACCAAAGGAGGCCGAGATACGACGGCTCGCCTTGCAGTGATCGATCCAGAAGCGGCGGATTTCGGGATCCGGATGTGACAGCGTCATGCCATCGGCGCTCAGCGGATGGGAGAAACAGCTGGGGTTGAAGTCCAGACCCACGCCTCTCTCCTTGGCCCAGCTCACCCAGTTGGCGAAGTGCTTGGGTTCAATCTTGTCCCGCGCAACCGGGCTCTCCGCCTCCAGATAGATGGCGTGCAGGTTGAGCCGCTTGGCCCCCGGGATCAGTGACATCGCCAGATCCAGGTCGCGACGCAGCTCGATGGCATCGCGCGCCTTGCCCGGATAGTTGCCGGTCGCCTGAATGCCGCCGGTCAGGGCGCCGGCATCCGCTTCGAAGCCACCGACATCGTCCCCTTGCCAGCAGTGCATGGAGACGGGAATGGTGGCCAGGGTAGTCAACGCCTGATCCACATCGACGCCGAGGGCGGCATATTGCTGTTTGGCCAGGGCAAAGGCGGTTTCAATATTCGGGTTCATACAACTTCCTCGATTAACGTGTCTGAATGGGTGTGCGCGCAGAGCGCGGCAAAGCGCGACCGGTAATGGTCCAGCTGCAGGACCTCATGCGGATGCAGGGTGTCGATACGGGTGTTGTGGCGGATCAGGCGGCGCACGTCCGCCAGATCCTGTAAAAGGCCCAGCCCCTTGAGCTGCCAGCCGATGTTGCCGAGCGCCGAGGCCTCCACAGGCCCGGTGAGCACTGTGCATTGGCAGATGTCGGCGCAAAGCTGGTTGAGCAACCGGTTCTGGGAGCCGCCGCCTACGATGTGCAACCTGGTGATGGGCTCGCCGGTGACGCTCTCCAGCTCCCTGAGCACCTGGTCGTAGCACAGCGCCAGGCTGTCCAGCACGCAGCGCACCAGCTCGCCCGGGCTCTGTGGCGTGCCCTGTCCCGTCTCCTGACAGAAATACTGGATGGCGCTGCGCATGCAGGCGGGATTGAGAAAACGTTCGTCGTTGGGGTGAATGAGGTAAGCAAAGGGCTCAGCCTGTTCCGCCTGCGCCACCAACTCTGCGAAGCCCAGCTGCGGCCACAGCGCCTGCAGCCCCTGCACCAGCCACAACCCCATGACGTTCTTGAGCAGACGCCAGGTTCCCTCCACTCCCCCTTCATTGGTGAGGTTGGCAGCCAGGGCGGCAGCATCGGTCAGCGGAGCCTTTCGCTCGACCCCGACCAGCGACCAGGTGCCCGAGCTGATATAGGCAGCGCCGCGTCCGCTCAGCGGGGTGGCGACTATGGCCGAGCCTGTGTCGTGAGTGGCAGGCAAGATGACGCTGACCTGACGGCCGGAGGGGCTGATCCAGTGACCCAGCCAGGTGCCGGGGGCGGCGATCGGCTGCAGCCACTTGCCCCCTTCGCCGATCAACCCGATCAGTTCGGGATCCCAATCCCTGCTGCGGGCATTCACCAGCTGACTGGTGGAGGCATTGGTAAATTCACAGCTGAACTGGCCGGTCAGCCGATAGTGCAGGTAATCGGGGATCAGCAGCAGACGGGTGACCTTGTCCAGCCAGGCCGGTTTTTCATCGAGCAGGGCCCGGATCTGATAGAGGCTGTTGAACTTGAGGAACTGGATACCGCTGCGACGATAGATCTCATCGCGGGACAACTGCTGCCAGACCCGCTCCGGCACGCCGTCGGTGCGGGCATCGCGATAAGCCACAGCGTCACCGAGCATCTGGCCCGCCGCATCCAGCAGTACAAAATCGCCCCCCCAGGAGTCGATACCCACCGCATCGAGCGCAATGCCGGCGGCATCAATTTTTTCCAGCCCGAGCAAGATATTGGAAAAGAGCCGTTCCGGTTCCCAGCAATCATGCCCATTGCTATGCACCATGCCATTGGTAAAGCGATGCATCTCCTGCATGGTGATATTGTCATTGACCGGATCATAGCTGGCCCATATTACCCGCCCGCTGGAGGCGCCTAAATCCACTGCCGCAATATTGACTGACATCGAACCGACTCCATAAATTTCGATGTCGTCACTCTAGGTTCCCTGATGGTTGGCAACCTTTCTGTTGTGGCCAAATAAATATGCTCAGCTGGCATAAAAATCGAGAAATAGAAACTGAATGACAATTGTGTGAGTGAGGTCAAATAATGCCACAGCATAAAAGGAAGCAATCGAGACTTGTTGATAAATAAATGCGAGGTAACTGTGAAAACCCTCACGAAACCCGTGCTATTTGATTGACCGGAGCCGGCGCCTGCGCATATTCACTGCTCATCACCTCATGAAGAGATCGACCATGTTTCGCCTGCAGCAGACCGATTTTTTTGACCACAACAAGGTCATCAACGTATTGCCACGCGCTCCGCAGGAACCCTTTCCGGAGCACTGTCATTCGTTTCATGAACTCGTGCTGATCAAATCTGGCTGTGCCATCCACATCACGGACGGCAGCGCCGTGCATATCCGCCGCGGCAGTGTCTTCTACCTGCGCGAAGTCGATGCCCACATGTTCGATCAGATGAAGGATCTCTGCCTGACCAACGTGCTGTTCAGGCCGGAGGGATTCCACTTCGCAGACGGGTTGCAAACCCTGCTGCAAACCAGCTGCCATCCGGCCAGTGGCGGACTGCGACTGCCCCCTTCCCTGCAACCGCAGAGCGAGCTGCTGCTGAACCAGATAGCGGCAGAAAACAGCCGGCGAGATGCCTGTTCCCCGGTGATGATCGAAGCACTGTTTTCCCAGTTGGCAGTGCTGCTCTGGCGTACCCGTCAGCAAGGAGGGGAAGCGGGCGGCAAGGGGGAAGGAGATCAGGAAAGGCTGTTGGCCCTCATTAATTATCTCGATGAAAACTATCAGGAAGAGATCGACTGGAGCGAACTGTCTGAACGCTTTTCCATTCCGCTGCGCACCCTGAACCGAAAAATACAGGAATATACTGGCTTGACCCCCAACAATTATCTCGGACGAGTGCGACTCTGCCATGCATCTTGGTTGCTCAGCCATACCAATAAATCGGTTACAGATATCGCATTTGAGAATGGATTCAATGATGGCAATTATTTTTCGAGCAAATTTCACCATGCCTTTGAGCTGACGCCACTGCAATACAGAAAACGCTATAAATAAACTTCAATTCTTGGCCACTATATTTCCCTCACGGGCCAAAGGTTAAAGGCCGTCCGCCACAACAAGCTTAATATCCCCTTAATTTCATCCAAAGAAGAGGGATATCTGATGGCTTTTGCATTGTGTCTACCCCAGATCAGCCTGTCCGGCAGTGGAGCCATCCACGATCTGGTGCAATTGATGTGCAACCAGCCCGCCCGTCGTCCGCTGATCGTGACCGAGCGAGCCCTGATCTCGCTTGGTCTGCTGGACGGTCTGCTCGGCGCACTGCGTGATCATGGCTTCACCCCCCAGGTTTATGACGGCGTAGAGCCCAACCCGACCGATAAGGTTGCCAGCGCGGCGCTGGCAACCTGGCAGGCCGGGCAGTGCGATGCACTCATCGGCTTTGGCGGTGGCAGCGCCATGGATACCGCCAAGGCGGTGCGCGCCCTGGTTGCCAACCCGGGCAAACAGGTCCATGACTTCGAAGGCATCGGCAAGGTCGTCCACACGGGCCCCTTCATGGCCTGCATCAGCACCACCTCGGGCACGGCCGCCGAAGTGACCAGCAATGCGGTGATCACCGACACCCGGCGCAAGGTCAAAATGGTCATCATAGACGCTGCACTGATACCGACAGTGGCAGTCAACGATCCCACCCTGATGGTGGGACTGCCCCCGGCCGTTACCGCCGCCACCGGCATGGATGCCCTGACCCATGCCATTGAGGCCTATGTCTCCATCGGTGCCCATGTGCTGACCGATCACTCGGCCCTCGCCGCCATCCGGGTGATTGCCGAATATCTGCCGCAAGCGGTGGCGAACGGCCAGGATCTGACCGCTCGCGAGATGATGGCCCACGGCCAGTTCCTGGCCGGCATGGCGTTCAACAGCGCAGGGCTTGGCTACGTGCACTCTCTCGCTCATCAGCCCGGCGCCACCCACAACCTGCCGCACGGCGTGTGCAACGCCATCCTGCTGCCGGTGGTCTGCGAGTTCAATCTGGCCGTCAGGGAGGATCGCTTCGCCGACATAGCCGCCGCCATGGGGGTAGATACCAGTGCCATGAGCAAGGCTGGTGCCGCCGTTGCCGCCATCCAGGCCATTCGCGCACTCTCCGCCCGGGTGGGTATTCCCGGTGGCCTGCATGAACTCGGTATACAGCCTGGGGATCTCGCCGGCTGGGTCGATGCCGCCGCCGCCGATCCCTGTTCCGGCTGTGCCCCCCGGGTGGCCAGCAAGACAGAGCTGCTGGCCCTCTATCAAGCCGCGTTCTGACCCCGAACCCGACACGACAAGCGGCCGCCCCCTGGCGGCCTCTCTGTTTTCAACAGCCTGCATCCAGCCCTCCGCCCCTTTGTGCACTTCTTGAAAATCCGGCCAACTCCGCTCCTGGCTTGGCGCCCCCGTTGAGGCTCGACGCCGCGCCACTGGTTACAGTGGCCCCACTCACAATGGCTCTTCAACGCAAGGTAGAGGGAATGATGCAGCAGATTGAATTCAACGCAGCCGTGCGGGCTGAAATCGAGAAGGTCGTCGAGGTATCCGCCTATTTGTGGCAACGAGAGTGGGCCGAACGCAACGGCGGCAACATCTCCGTCGATCTCACCGACATCTTTGGGCAGGCGCCCGCCGACCTGAGCCAGTATCCCCACTGCCCCCTGTCCATGGTAGGGGGGGAAGGCGCCTTCCCGGCCGACAGCGCCGGTCATGTCTTCTTCGTCAAGGGCACGGGGGAACGCATACGCGAGCTGCGCAGCCCGGAGCTCGCGGGCTGCGTCCTGCGGATCGATGACGAGGCCCGGGGTTACCATATCCTGTGGGGAGGCCGTGGCTTGCACGACTACCAGCCCACCAGCGAATTCATCTCCCACGTAGAGATCGTCATGGACAAGCAGCGCCGGGGCGCAGCCGATCGCTGCGTGGTACACACACATCCGCTCGAGCTGATTGCGCTCTCTCACCATCCCCGTTATGCCCGTGACAGCGCCGCTTACACCCACGCCTGCTGGAAGATGTTGCCCGAGGTGCGGGCCTTCGTGCCACGCGGCATAGGTGTGGTGCCCTACTGCATGCCCGGCAGCCAGACCATGGCGGATGGCACCACGGCCGCCCTGCGCCAGCACGATGTGGCCATCTGGGAAAAACATGGTGCCGTGGCCACAGGGACGGATGCACTGATGGCCTTTGACTTCGTCGATGTGGCGAACAAGGGGGCCAAGCTGCACCTGATGTGTCTCGCCAGCGGTTTCGAGCCGGAAGGGGTCAGCCCACAGGACATGCAGGCGCTGCAGGAAACCTTCGGTCTGTAGCAAGCGGCCGGTATAGGCCCTGCCAGCGGGGCTTATGGCGATGCCGCGCTCAAAACCACTGCACCTCAGGGAGGGCCGGTCTGCTAGACTGGCCCTCTTTTTGTTCATTCATCTGCAAAGGAGTGTTGGATGTCTGCTTCTTCCTGGTGGGACAGGTCCACCGGTTTTGCGCTGCTGACCATACTGCTGTGGGCCTCGCTGGCGGCGCTCACCTCCCGGATCACCAGCGTGTCGCCTCTGGTGCTGGTGGGGCTGGTGCTCTTCTTCTGCGGCGCCGGTGCCCTGCCGTTCTGGCGCCAGTGGCGGGCTCGCCCCATCACCTGGCTGGTCACGGTGGCGGCGCTGCTGTTCTACCATCTGCTGCTGTTCATGAGCTTTCGCCACGCCCCCGTGCTGGAGGCGAACCTCATCAATTATCTCTGGCCCCTGTGCATCATACTGTTCACTCCCCTGCTGCTGCCGGGCCATCCGCTCCATGCCCGCCACCTGCTGGCCGGCGCGCTCGGGCTGGCGGGTTCCGTGCTGGTGATGGTCAACGGCGAGTTGCAGCTGCAGCAGGCCTATCTGCCCGGCTACCTGCTGGCGCTCGGCGCCGCCATCATCTGGGGTGCCTACTCTGTGCTCTCCCGCCGGCTGCCCCCCGCCCCGGCAGTGGTGACGGCGGCGGCCTGCCTGCCCGCCGGATTGCTGGCACTGCTGCTGGCACTCTGGCTGGAAGGGCCGCTGCCCCTCGAACAGATCCCCGCCGGCGACTGGTGGCTGATCCTGGGGCTGGCGCTCGGGCCCATGGGGGCGGCCTTCGTCACCTGGTATCTGGCGCTGCGAGACGGAGATCCCCGTCGCATCGGGGCGCTGGCTTACCTGACCCCGCTGCTGAGCACCCTGTTGCTGGTGCTGCTCAATGGCGAACAGCTGACGCCCCGTCACCTGCTGGCCGGGGCCTTCATCATGGGAGGCGCCCTGCTCGGCATGCTGGGCAAGTCGCCTGCCGCCGGCAAGCAGAAGGAGCCCGCCGCGCCTTCGTTGTCATGACCTCGCCGCCATGCAGCGGCTGTCATAAAAACGCCATATCTCCTGCTTAAGCTCACGCCGACTTCCATTCCAGTGGCTCAAGCAGGAATCCTGACGTGAAAATAGCCCATTACGCCTCCCTCTCTTCCCTGGTACTGCTGCTGGTCGCCGCCGTGCAAGCCGGCGCCCTGTTTCATGGCTGGCAGCAGTTGAACCGGGCCGAACAGGCCCAGCATCAACACGAACGGCTGCAACAGCGGCTGACCGGCACACTGCAGGGCACCCTGCGCGACTACCTCGCCAGCGGCGATCCCCTGCGCCTGACTGAGGCCCAGGCGCTACGCAAGCAGGCGCTCGCCCAGCTGGCGCAGCAGGATGCTGCGCTCACCGCCCCGCTGCGCGCCCTGCTCGAACGGATGGGCACTCGCATCGACGGCGACTATCTGGCGGCGGGCAAGCTCTCCGGCAACAGCCAGTGGCTGCTGCAAAACGCCGAAAACGAGCTGACCGCCCAGGCCAGGGCGCTGCTGCGTTATGGCCAGCAGGGGGCGACGGGCGCAGATCCGGCCAGCGCGGATCGATACCGCCAGGGTGCCACCGACATACTGGCGGCCCTGCCCGGACTCGGCCACCTGCGCCAGAACTACATGGAACAGGCCAGCCCCAAGCTGCTGGAGGGACTGACGTTCGAGCTGGCTGCCATGCAAAAGCAGGCGCAGCAACTGGCCGCCCTGCCGCTGCTCGGCCTGTTTGCTGCGCCGCCTGCCGACGAGTTCACCCTGGGTGAGCCAGAGCACAAGGAGCTGGGCGATCTGCCCAAAGCCGAACTGCTCTCCCTGCTCACGCGCTACCCGCAAGAGCTGGAAAACAGCCGCAAGGCGCTGCAACAGCAGCAGACTGCCCGCCAGGCGGTGCAGCAGGACATCAGCCAGATGCTGCAAGCCACCGGCCAGATGGGGGCCGAGCTTGCCGCCGAGCGGCAGGCGGTCAACCAGCGGCTGGCTGCCATACTCGGCAGCCTGGCGCTCTGTCTGGTGCTGGTCGCGCTGCTGTTTGCCCTGGTGCAGCGCCGCTGGCTGGTCACGCCGCTGCTGCGCCTGCGCGCCGCCTTCCTGCAACTCGACGAGACGGGTCAGGCCGAGACCCTGCCCCAGGGGCGCGAGCGCAACGAGCTCGGCGACATAGTCGCCAGTTACAACCGCCTCATCATGCGCCTGCAACAGGATCAACAGCAGAAGGAGGGGCAGCTGTCGGCGGTCTCACTGAGCCTGCAGGGCATGGTCAATCAGGTCGAAGAGATCCACCACAGCACGCGCACCACGGAACAGGCGGTGGACGAGGGCGATCTGATGATGAACGAGCTGAACCAGCTGGCTGGCGAGGTGCATCAGGTGGCCGCAGAGATAGCGCAGCACGCCCAGCACAACGAGCACTCCATGAGCCAGAGCGAGCAACTGGTGGGGGGCATGTTGCAGGCCACGGCCCAGACCGGGCTTGCCATCGACGAGAGCAGTGGCGCCCTGACCCAGCTCAAGCGTTCGGTGGACGATGTCACCGCCATCGTCGACGTGATAGGTCACATAGCCCAGCAGACCAACCTGCTGGCGCTCAATGCAGCTATAGAGGCTGCCCGGGCGGGGGAGCAGGGGCGCGGGTTTGCGGTGGTGGCCGACGAGGTGCGCCACCTCTCCGCCGACACCCAGCGATCCCTTGGCCAGATCACCGAGATCCTGACGCGGCTCACCCAGGCGGGAGATCTGCTCGGCACTGTGCTGGCGCGGATCACCTCGGAGGCTGCCGCCCAGCGCCAGCAGGCGGAGCAGTTGCGCCAGACCACCCAGGCGGTGCGGGAGATGGCGCGCAGCACAGCCGTCATAGCGCTGCAGGGGGCCGACAACGCCAAGAGCCAGGAACACAAGCTGGCCAGCTTCGCCGATCTCATCGCGCGCATCAGCCAGCACGCCCGCCAGGGCAGCCGCCTCTCGGTGCAGGTGTCGGAGCACATCCATCACCAGGCCAGCCAGATCCCGCGCATCCTCGGCCATCAGGCCTGAATCTCCCGTCCAGATCCCCTTCCGAGTCCCCTGCCCCCGCCCCCAACGCGGGGGCATATCTTTTTTTGTGCCACAAAATTATCTGTTGCATACAGGTTAACGAAAAAAGTTATGCCCCTTGTGAGAGATCCGCCCGCATCGCTGGTCAATTTCACCTGAAAACGCTATCAGCGCCGATATGAGCGGGCTGGGAGTGTCCACAACAAGATCCATGATTATTTGCACTCGGTCATATTTTTGAAACTTGGTGGGAACTTTTCATTGATATTTCGCACCGCGAACGTACTCTTGGAATTGTCCGATAGCCAAGAATCGGAACACAAAAAATAAAATGATGTGATGAACAGAACTGCCCACCGCAGATGTGCCAAGACGTCGCGGCCGCAGACGAGCTACCAGAAATTTTTTGCCCTACGGGGTTTTGATTGCAATGCCAATACCGAGCGGCGGGCCATCGCCTGACTGCCGGACAAAAAAGCTAAGTCCATAAAATCAGGAGCAATACAAAATGGAAAAAGTGATCTTCAAGCGTGCCGCATTGAGCGCAGCCGTTGTTGCCGCCTTGGTCGCCCCCGGTATGGCATTCGCTGCCGACGAAGCCGGCCCTGCCTATGCTGCCGCCGCCAGCAAATTCTATGAAGAAGGCAAACTCAACGGTGGCCTCTTCTACTTCCAGCGTGATCGTCAGCGTATCGATGGCGACCCGACTGCCGCCAAGAAAGAAGGCAAATATCAATCCAACCTGAGCCACGCCACCACCCAGGCCTCCCTTAACTTCAACTCGGGTTATGCCTGGGACATCGTCGGTATCGACGTGGGTGGCTTCGGTGCCTATGACCTGGCCGTGACCGAGAACCATGCGGTCAACCAGGAGAACGAATTCTCCTTCGCCGGCAACAAGTGGGGCGAAAACTACAAGGATGGCTCCCCCGAAGGTGGCTTCAGCCTGGCCAACGCCTCGCTGAAACTGAAAGCACTGGACGGTGCCATCACCGCCAAGGGCGGTCTGACCCAGCTCTACGTACCGGGCGTGATCGGTGTGAACTGGTCCTATCAGCCGGGTACCTACCGTGGTGGCCAGATCGAGGGTAACTTCGGTGGCCTCTACCTGACCTACGCCATCGCCGACGAGTACAAGTCCCCCTGGTACAAGGAGACCCAGAAGTTCTCCCGTGCCAAGGCATGGATGGATCCGTTCGCCGATGAAAACGTCATCGACTACATCCAGGGTGTAGCCGCACGTTATACCTTCGAAAATGGCACCGCCATCACCGGCTCCTACGGTAACTCCGAAAAATACATGGACAGCTACCACTTCAAGCTGGCCCATAAATTCGACGTGCTGAACGGCCTCTCCACCAGCTATCAGTTCTACGGTTCCGAAACCGACACCTATCAGAAGGGTGGTGCCGACATCGAGACCTATGACGGCATGGCATGGCAACAAGCGCTGACCGCCGCCTGGGGCACAGGCCCGTACGGCTTCCGTCTGGAAGGTCTGTGGACCAAGGCCGAGGGTAACGAAGGCAACTACCTGCCCCGTCTGACCCGTGGCTACGGCAACTCTCAGGGCGCGAACGAAATCTGGTGGGATTCCCGCTCCGACTGGAACGCGAACAACGAAAAAGCACTGTTCTTCGGCGTGACCCGCTCCCTGGATGATCTGGTGGGTGCACCTGGCTGGTCCGTCGGTGTCTCCGGCGCCTACGGCTGGGATATCCAGAAAGGCGACGGCACCAAGGCCACCAACGGTGAAGATACCGAATGGGCAGCCAACTTCGACGTCATGTACACGGTGCAGGATGGCAAGCTGAAAGGCACCCTGTTCAAACTGCACTACACGGATTACAACAACGACATCAGCCAGGGCGGCGGCTGGACCGAATACCCGAACATCTTCGCCTCCGAGCATGACGTCAAGTTCCACATCATAATGCCGTTCACCATTCTGTAAGCAGGTGGTAGAACCTCAGCAAACCGGGCCACGTGGCCCGGTTTTCTTTTTTGTCGCGCTCGGGCTACCATGCCTGCTTCGGCCAGACTCTGGTCGCCAACAAGGATGACCTTTATGCCCCACCCCTTCGTGCTCATCACCGGCTGCTCCAGCGGCATCGGCCTCGCCGCCGCCAAGGCGCTCGGGGTTCACGGCTTCACAGTGATCGCCTCCGCCCGCAAGGCCGACGATGTGGCACAGCTGCAACAGCAGGGTCTGCTGGCCGTTAAACTGGATCTCGCTGACACCGCCAGCATAGAGCGGGGGGCGGCAGAGGCGCTGGCGCTGGCGGGGGGCCGTCTCTATGGCCTGTTCAACAACGGCGCCTATGGCCAGCCCGGCGCGCTGGAGGACTTGCCCACGGAGGCACTGCGTGCCCAGTTCGACACCAACCTGTTTGGCTGGCACCACCTGATCCGCCAGATACTGCCGGCCATGCTGGCGGCAGGAGAGGGACGGATAGTTCAGAACAGCTCTGTGCTGGGGCTGGTGGCCATGAAGTATCGCGGCGCCTACAACGCCAGCAAGTTTGCGCTGGAAGGCTATACAGACACACTGCGCCTGGAACTCGAAGGCAGCGGCGTGCACATCAGTCTGATCGAGCCGGGCCCCATCGATACCCGCTTTCGCGCCAATGCCCGCGCCGCCTTCGTGCGCCATATAGATCCGGCCCAGAGCCGCCATCAGGGCGCCTATCGCCAGACCCTGACCCGGCTGGAAAAAGAGGGAGCCACCAGCGGTTTCACGCTGCCAAGCGAAGCCTGCATACCGCCGCTGCTGCATGCGTTGCAGAGCAAGCGGCCAAAGCATCGCTACCCGGTCACCTTTCCGACCCGGCTGTTTGCGGTATTGCGCCGCCTGCTGCCAAGCCGCTGGCTCGACAGGATCCTGGCCAAGTCGGCCTGATCCCGTTGGAGGCGATGGGCATCAGCAACCCAGGTCGGGTTGGCCGCGTAGCGGCGTAACCCGACGCATCAACCCTGTTTACCCTCACCTCAATAGTGCTGACCGTTGCTGTAGTAGTGGCTTTTGACGATGGGCAGCACCTGCACCACCACATAGCTCTGCTCCCCCAGCGCCGCCTTCAGATGGCGGGTGATGAGCGCCGCGGCGGCGTCTTGCAGCTCCTGTGGTCGCTCGAACCAGACCAGCTCCACGAACGGAAAACCGGCTTCGATCACCCCGCCGCGTACCCAGTGGCTGTCTATGCACTCCATGGTGACGAACTCCGGTTTGCCACCGGTCAGGGCGCACAGATCCGCCAGCAGGGGCGTGCTTATCTGCTGCAGGGTATCGACGGAGACGGCCCGAAAACGAAGATGGGGCATGGGAAACCTCTTGGCTGTGACGAATGAGGACTTATCATAGGGCTTATTGTTATGAAGAGAAGCCATCCCGCCAACATAAGGTGCCTCATGAGATTTCATCGCACGCTGATTTCCTTCCTGCTCTGCCTGCTGCTGCCGCTGACCGCCTTTGCCGACCCCGCCTTCTATCGGGTGAGCAAGGGTGACCAGCAGCACTGGCTTCTGGGCTCCATTCATGCGGGCAAACCCTCGCTCTATCCGCTGCCCGATCCCGTCGAGCGCGCCTGGCAACAGAGCCGCGCCCTGGTGATGGAGGCCGACCTGACCCACATCAGCCAGACGCAGTGGCAGGAGATGGGCGCCATCACCCGGCTGGTGGATGGCAAGACCCTCAAGGATCACGTGCCGCTCGATCTGTATCGGCGCACCATCATAGCCGCCGGCCAGAATGGCCTGACCGAGAACATGCTGGCCCCGCTGCGCCCCTGGTTTGCGGCCATCACCCTGACCCAGGCGGCGCTGGAACGCACCGGTTTCAGCAGCGCGCTAGGGGTGGATCAACACTTCGCCAAGCGCGCCACCGAGAGCGGCAAGCCCATCATCGGCTTCGAGACCCTGCTCGAACAGCTCGGCTACCTCGCCAGCGTCGGTGACAACCAGACCCTGATGCTGGAGAGCACCCTGGATGAGCTGCCCCAGCTTGAAACCGGCTTTCGCGACGTGATGAAGGCGTGGCAGGAGGGGGATCAGGCCGCCCTGGTCAAACTGCTCAAAGCCGAGATGGCGCCGCCCAAGCTGCAAGCCTGGCTGGAGCAGACCCTGCTGGCGGAGCGCAACCGCAACTGGCTGAAGAAGTGGCCGACCCTGCCGAACGAGAGCTTTATCGTGGTAGGCGCTCTGCACCTTTATGGCGACCAGGGGTTGATCGCCCTGCTGGAGCAGCAGGGATGGCGCATCACACCGCTCACAACGCCTGGCCCAGGCACGGCCGCCAAGTGATGCTCCATCCGTGCGCCTGATCTGCCCGGCGGCTTGGCCGAGTGCGAGGCCGCTCACAGATCCGGCTGCCGGTTAAATAACCACCACGGGACTTGATCGAGATCATCTCGTCACTCCCAAAGAGGTATCTATCATGCCTGTCATCAATGGGATGACAGGAGTGCATGAGATGGAATTTTGGATGAACCTGATGTTCGGCAACAGCGTGGGGCTCATGTCCATGTTGGTGATTATCGGTACCTTCCTGCTGATCAGTTCCTACGCGGCCTATTTCATCTACAAGGTGATGAACGCCAAGCCGCCGAAAGAGGAGCAGTAACACATCTCGTCAGGCGATCCCCCGATCGCCTGTTGTCGCCTGCCCGGCCCGACTGACAGGGCCGTCTGACTGGCTACCCCCATTTTCTGACCCCGACTCCCCCGCTATAATGCCCGCTCATTCCAATGCGGGGAGCCTGCCGTGTCTCATGACGACGAACTCTCACTGTTTCTGCAGGAAGTGGCCGACGTGCGGCCCATTCGCAGCGACAACACCCTCTCCCTCACGGGCACATCCGCCCCGACCGAGGCGCAACTGGCCCGTCGCCAGGCCGCGACCGCCGAGCAACTGACCCTGGATCACCTAAGCATGGAGGCGGTCGAGCTGCTCGATCCCCACGCCATCGTCGGCTTCAAGCGCGACGGTGTGCAGGAGGGGGTCTACAAGAAGCTGCGGCTCGGCAAATACGAGCTGCAGGCGAGCCTGGATCTGCACCAGAAGACGCTCAACGAGGCGCGCCAGAGCCTGGTGCAGTTCATTGCAGATTGCGAGGTGCGGGACATCCGCTGCCTGCTGATCCTGCACGGCAAGGGGGAGCGCAGCACACCGCGCGCCCAGCTGAAAAGCCATGTCAGCACCTGGTTGCCGCAACTGCCGGCCGTGATGGCCATGCACAGCGCCGAGCGCCGCCACGGCGGCAGTGGCGCCCTCTATGTGTTGCTGCGAAAAAGCGAACGCAAGAAGGCGGAGAACCGCGAGCGACACCAGAAGCGGCTCGGCTAGCCAGCCCCCGTCATCTGGTCAGTCATCCCAGGCCAGGGTGGTAAAACGCACGAGGGCAGTGTTAGCATCGATCGGCCCCGATCATGCCAGGTACGGGGCATACCATCAGGGACGATAACAAGGACAATCCCATGTCATATCAAAAACTTGAACAACATCAGCAACAGCTGCACCGGCTCTCCCACCTCAGCGCCATCTGCGGCTGGGATCGGGCAGCCATGATGCCGGAGGGCGGCAACGAGGCACGTGCCGAGGCCATGGCCGAACTCGGCGTGCTGATCCATCAAAAGCGTACCGCCCCCGAGCTCGGCGACTGGATCGCCAAGGCCGAGAGCGAACCACTGGATGAGATCCAGCACGCGAACCTCGCCGAGATAAAGCGCCACTGGCAGGATGCGAGCCTGCTGCCAAGCGATCTGGTCGAGGCGCTGTCGCTGGCCGGCAGCAAGTGCGAGCACGCCTGGCGCGGCCAGCGCAAAAACAACGACTGGGCAGGCTTCGCCCCGAATCTCAAGGACGTGGTGACGCTGTCGCGGGAAGTGGCGCGCCTTCGCGCCGAGGCACTCGGTGTACGCCCCTACGACGCCATGCTGGCGCTGTACGAACCCGGCATGACGAGTGCGCGGCTCGATCAGATCTTCGGCGATCTCACCGGCTGGCTGCCGTCCCTCATACAGCAGGTGAGTAAACAGCAGAAGCATGACGCCATCTTGATCCCGCAGGGGCCCTTCCCCATCGCGAGCCAGCAGGCGCTCGGCCAGGAGGTGATGGGCGTGCTCGGCTTTGATTTCGCCCACGGCCGGCTCGATGTGAGCAGCCATCCGTTCTGCGGCGGCGTGCCGACCGACGTGCGCATCACCACGCGCTACAACGAGCGGGAGTTCGTCTCCAGCCTGATGGGAATCGTGCACGAGACGGGTCACGCGCGCTACGAACAAGGGCTGCCGCGCCAGCTGATGAGCCAGCCGGTGGGCGAGGCGCGCTCCATGGGCATTCACGAGAGCCAGAGCCTGTTCTGCGAAATGCAGCTCGGCCACGATCCCGCCTTCCTGGCGCTGCTGGTGCCGCGCATCCGCGCACACTTTGGCGAGCAGGCGGCGTTTGCGCCGGCGAACCTGGCGAAGCTCTACAACCGGGTCGAGCCCGGCTTTATCCGCGTAGAGGCGGACGAGGTGACATACCCGGCGCACGTGATCCTGCGCTACGAGCTGGAGCGCGACCTCATCGAAGGGCACATCGAGGTGGCCGATCTGCCCGAACTGTGGGATGCGAAGATGCAGCAGTGGCTCGGCCTCTCCACCAGGGGCAACTACCAGAACGGCTGCATGCAGGACATTCACTGGACGGATGGCTCGTTCGGCTACTTCCCGAGCTACACGCTCGGCGCCATGTATGCGGCGCAGTTGCGCTTCGCGCTGGAGCGGGAACTGGGCAACATGAGCAGCGTGATCGAGGCGGGCCGCCTGCCGGAGATACTCGCGTGGCTTGGTCGCCACATCTGGTCACAGGGCAGCCAGCACAGCACGGACGAGCTCATTCGCCGCGCGACCGGCGAGGCGCTGAACCCGCGCTGGCTGCGCCAGCATCTGGAGCAGCGCTACCTGAAATAACAGCTGCTGCGCCAGCGAGTGAAGAGGGGAACGGGGCAGCTTGACTGCCCCGTTTTTCATTGGCAAACAACCGGATTCAGAGGGGATCCGGGGCACTCAAAAACTCGCGCAATTGCAGGATATTGCCTTCCGGATCAAACGCATTGCGCAGCACGAAGCCAGGCCCCGGCCACTGCTGCGGCAACAGGCCGCCACCGAGATCGGCCGCCCTGGCCTCGGCCCAGGCGAGGCTTGGTACGGTAAAGAACAATTTTATCGCCCCCTGTTCGCGCAGCTGCGGTGGCACCTGGATATCAATATCGCAGGCAATCGACTCGGGGATGGCATGGATCAGCAGCTGGATATCGTCGTTCTCCATCACGACAAAAGCGTCATCCTGACTGCGAATGTCCATCTGCAGCAGGGTGCGGTAGAAGTGGGTCAGCAGGCCGAGATCCCTGGCGTAGATCAGGGCGCCGGCGCGGGCGGGTCCTGGCATGGTGCTATCCTCCTTGGATGTTGTCACCCCAGATTCTCACACTTGCCCGCCCGGTTCGACCGGTTTCAACCTCGCCACAGGGGCTCTCCCGGCGACGTTTTTATTTCAATTGCTGTCCGTTTCTGGCTAGTCACCGCCTTCCCTCCCCCTTACTCTCTCATCCATGCACCCAGAACGGAGCGCCAGGACCATGAACTCGCCACCAGCCAGTGACCACCATCAGGATGAGGGGATCCCGAGCCTCAGCCGCGAGCAATGTCACGCCGCCCGGCTCGCCCGCGATGCGCGTTTCGATGGCCGCTTCTTTACCGGCGTGCTCTCCACCGGCATCTACTGCCGCCCCGTCTGCCCCGCGCGGCCGCCGCACGAGCACAACGTGCGCTACTTCCAAAGCGCTGCCGCGGCCGAGCAACATGGCCTGCGCCCGTGTCTGCGCTGTCGCCCCGAGCTGGCTCCCGCCGCACGCGGCGATCTGCCGCCCGAACTCGCCCGTTTGCTGGCGCGGATCGATCGCGGCGAGCTGGCGGACGGCTCGCTCGCCGCACTGGCGGCAGAGGCCGGAATAAGCGAGCGTACGCTGCGCCGCCAGTTCGAGCAGCACCTAGGTGCGTCACCGAAACAGGTGGAGCAGACACGCCGGCTGCTGCTCGCGAAACGGCTGCTGACCGAAACTGCACTGCCCATCACGGACATAGCGTTTGCGGCGGGCTTTGCGAGCATTCGCCGCTTCAACGATGCCTGGAGCCAGGCGTATGACCTGGCGCCCCGGGTGCTGCGCCAGCGTGAAGGAAGGGCCGACGTCACCGAGAGCGGCGCGGCGCTCACGCTGCAGCTGTCCTATCGCCCGCCTTATGACGTGGCGGCCATGCTGGCGTTTTACCGGCTGCGGGCCATCCCCGGGCTGGAGCGGGTCGATGGCGATGCGTATGAGCGGCGCCATAGCGTCGGCGATCACGCGGGCTGGATCCGCATCGAGCAGGGCAAGGGCCATAGCATCAGGCTTACTGTGCATGATCTGCCGCCCGCGGCGCTGCCTGATCTCTTGTATCGCGTGCGCCGCATGTGGGATCTCGACGCCGACATGCTGCGCATCGGTGAGCGGCTCGGGCAGGATCCGCTGCTGGCACGCCTGCAGACGCGCTGGCCCGGGGTGCGCTTGCCCGCCGGCTGGGATGAGTACGAGGTGATGCTGCGCGCCATCGTCGGCCAGCAGGTGTCGGTCAAGGGCGCCATCACCATCATGGGGCGACTGGTGGCGCGTACCGAGGCGCAGTTCGGGGTGGCGCAGCTGCCCGCCCCGGCGCAGCTGTGCACACTGGATCTCGACGGCATCGGCATGCCCGGCAGCCGCATTCGCACGCTGCAGGGGCTCGCCGCCGCGCTCGCGAGCGGTGCGCTTTCCCTGACCACGGCCAGCGACGAGCAACTGCTGGCCTTGCCGGGCATAGGTCCCTGGACGGTCGCCTACTGGCGGCTGCGCTGCGGACAGGATCCCGACGCCTTCCCCGCCTCCGATCTCGTGCTGCAAAAGGCGCTGGGGGGCGGCGACAAGCTGCCGGTGAAGGAGGTGCTGGCGCAAAGCGCGGCGTGGCAACCGTGGCGCGGCTATGCCGCGAGCTGGCTGTGGCACGCCATGAGCGAACAACCGGCCCTGCTGATCAAGCAGCCATTGACCACCACAGCGAGTGCCATCGCAAACCCGCTGTCACCCACAACGGGGAGCAAGGCGCCCCAAAGCCATGACGAGGAGATAACCCATGATCCGCTATGACATGCTGCCAACGAGCTGCGGCGAACTACTGGTCGCCATCAACGCGCACGGCCTGGTACACGTGGACTTTGTGGCAGGCCTGCGGGCGCTGCCCGACATGAGCGGCTGGCAGCAAGACGGTGAGGCGCTCGCCCCCTATCTTGCCGAGTTTGACGCCTATTTCGCCGGGCGCCTGCAGCGCTTCACGCTGCCGCTCGCCGCCAATGGCACGGCTTTTCAGCAAACGGTTTGGCAGGCGCTGTGCGAGATCCCCTATGGCGAGACCCGCAGCTACGGCGAGATTGCCCGCGTCATCGGCAAACCGAGTGCGAGCCGTGCGGTCGGCGCCGCGAACGGCCGCAATCCGCTGTCGATCATAGTGCCGTGCCATCGCGTGATAGGCCAAAACGGCAGCCTGACCGGCTATGCGGGGGGATTGCCCATCAAGCAGGAGCTGCTGCGCCTCGAGGGGATCGCGCATTGAGCCCCGGATCCCTGCCGCCACGCCAGGGGGTAGCCCGGCCCTTGCCGTCTGCCCTGCCAGGAAGGCCCTGGTCGCACTCGGCGCCAGACGTAACCCAATGCCAGCTCATCTCGCCCTCATCAGCCAAGCTATTGAAGAACAACCATGTTTTTCGATAGACCCGGCAAGGCTGGCCGTTCCAGTGCAGCGCGCGCCTGACATGGGGTGAAAACTTGCCCATAACGGCAGCAAACCAGGGCGCCGACGGGAGTTTGGGCGAATACTTCGAAGACCGGGATGACGCTGCGCGTTGGCAGCTTGCTGACTATCGAGATCACGGCGTGTTTCCTGGCGATCCGATCGCAGCCATCGGCTGCAATCCGTTTGAAACGAGGAGAAAACATGTCCACTCCAGTCACAGTCACTCAATTCCAGGTGAGGTCCCACGGTGCCCCCGACGAGGTGCGCACTCCCGACAAGACCCGGGTCGAGGTCGTTAAACTCAATGGCTACACCATAGGGCGGTTCAACTTTGCCCCCGGCTGGCGTTGGTCTGACTGCATCAAACCTGTCGTCAAGACGGAGCAATGCCAGCTCTCGCACGTGGGTTACGCCGTCTCGGGGTCACTTACTGTCCGCCTGACGGACGGCACCCTCAAGACCATCAACGCCGGCGAGTCCTACACCATACCGCCGGGGCACGATGCCTGGGTCGAGGGCGAGCAACCCTTCGTTGGCATCGAGGTGCTCAGCGCCGATCAATTCGCCAAACCATAGTGTGTCGTTGGCAACTTACCATGGTTGCAACAGAATCTACCGGTGGGCACTCGCCCACCGGCACAGCAAGGCAGGCTTGATTAACCAAGCCTCATCAGGCGTTCGTAAAGAGACATTGCAGACACTCCAGCCGCTCCCTTCGTATTGACCCTCCCCATTCAGGAAGAAGAGACAAACACAAGGCCAGGGCATGCAGCCGCGCCCATCAGCACCAGATGCTCGAACTGCCACTCCTTTTTCTTAAGGCTGCTTTTTCAGGGCCGGATTGAAGACGCGCTTGGTGGAGGCGGGATTGGCCGCCAGCTTGGCCATGGGGCGGCGGGGACGCCTGACCAGTTCGCCGCCACAATTGGGGCAAATCAGTTGCAGATAGTGCTCGCTGCAATCGGCGCAGAAGGTGCACTCGAAGGAGCAGATATAGGCAAGGCCCGTGTCGGCGGGCAGATCCTGGTCACAGCATTCACAGTTGGGTCTGAGTTCGAGCATGGTGGTTGGCCTCGGTGGCAGCAAAAGAAGGTGAATGGCTCAATCGACGATAAAGAGCCTGGCGCCCTGCTCGGTGAAGGATCTATGGGGCTCGGCGTTATCGGCCACCTGATAGCTCATGCCCGCCGTCAGGGTGAAGACGCGGCCATCCTGCAGCTCTGTGTGCAGCTCCCCCTCAATGCACAACAGGACATGCCCCTTGCTGCACCAGTGATCCGCCAGATAGCCAGGGGAGTACTCCACCATCCGCACCCGCAGCTCGCCAAAGCTCTGGGTATGCCAGCGGGCGACGCCGGTTTCCCCCTTGTGCTCGGTCGGCTCTATATCGGCCCAGCGGGTCGTGCAAAATGGCAATGCATTGATTTTCATGACAGTTCCTTTGTCTACTCACGGAGAGCCCGAGGACATTCGCTTATCCCGGCGGGGTATACGTGCTCGGGCAAGCCCCCTCTCTATCCTCCCTATACTGCCATCGAATCCGCGGCCGCCCTATGCCCGGAAAGGGGCCGCAGAGGTCATTAACGCTTGAGGCTCCCCATCACCTGCATTTCGCAGCGGTTGCAATCAAAGCGCAGCCGGAAGGTGTCCTTGCCCATCTTGAGCTCCAGCGGCTCGGCCTTGAGACCTGGCACCTCTTTCGGGCAGAGGTTCTGGCTGTAGCGGATGCAGTGTTTGGTGATCATCAGCACCACTTCCCCCTCCTCCTTGTTCGCCTCATAGGCGGGGGCGATGCGCTCCACCTCGTGCTCGCGGAAAAACTGCTCGGCGGCCGAGTTCAGCACGTTGCCAAGGTAGGAGAGGCGGTGCTGCGGATAGCTGACATCGCGCAGGGCTATGCGCCGCTCGGGGCGCTGGTAGCTGGCCAGACGCGCGGCCTCCAGCGCGGCTATGCCATCCCGTCGCAGCCCGTTGAGCTGTGATGCCGCAATGAATAGCGGCCTCGTTACTGCCAACTCAATCTTGCGCGCCACAAACAGGGTATTGCCGAGTTTGCCAAGCTGGTCACGCGCCTGTTGCAGCGCCCGTTCCGGATTGTCGGCAGGTTGCTTGTCGCAAGGGAGCGTCACCGCGGCGCTGATGCCCTGCTCGTCGGTGAGTATGAGGCGCAATCCCTCATCGCACTCACAGAGCTGCATATCGACCCGGATGCGGCGATCCGCGCTGGCCTTTTCCAGCATCTTGCTGAATGCCTGATCGTGGTTGCGGTAGATTTCTGTGCCCACCGTCAAGCCCGGCATGCGCTCCGACAGGAGTAACTGCTTGCCTTCCACCTTGTTGAGGCGCATCCCCACCAGCTCCTTGTTCGGCTTGAAGAAGCCCAGACCGTCGCCGTTGTTGAGGGTGACGGACTTGCCGTCGATTTCTATGCCATCGCGGGTCACCCTGGTGACGCGACCCAGCGGCTCACCCACGTATTTCGGGCTTAGGGTGGAGTCGATCCCCTGCTGGCGGCCATTGAGGAAGTAGTCGGTTGAGCCACGGTTGAAGCTCTTTTTCGGATCCGGCTCGAAGCTGTAGCTGCAACGCCCCGCCGAGGCTGCCACCAGATCGGAGCGGCGATCCAGAATGGCGTCGAGCTTCTGGCGATACCAGGCCGTGACGTTCTTGACGTAATCCAGCCCCTTGAGCCGCCCCTCGATCTTGAACGAGCGAATGCCCGCCGCGATCAGCGCCTCCAGGTTGTCGGTCTGATCCATGTCTTTCAAGGAGAGCAGGTGACTGCCCTCCACCAGCACTTCGCCGTCCGGCTTTTGCAGCGAGCAGGGCAAGCGGCAGAGCTGGGCACACTCGCCGCGATTGGCGCTGCGGCCGGTGCGGGCATGGCTGATGTTGCACTGACCGCTGTAGGAGACGCAGAGCGCGCCGTGGATAAAGAACTCCAGCTGCACATTGGTCGCCGCGCTTATTTCGCGGATCTGTGCCAAGGAGAGCTCGCGCGCCAGCACCACCTGGGAGAAGCCCACATCCTGCAGAAACTTCACCTTCTCTGGCGTACGGTTGTCGGTCTGGGTGCTGGCGTGCAGCGCTATGGGGGGCAAGTCCAGTGCCAGCAGCCCCATGTCCTGCACTATGAGCGCATCGGCCCCCGCTTCGTAAATCTGGTGGGTCAGGCGCCGGGCCTGTTCCAGCTCGCTGTCGTGCAGCAAGGTGTTGAAGGCAACGAAGACCTGGGCGCCGAAGCGGTGGGCGTGGCGCGCCAGTGCGTCGATATCGTCGAGGGAGTTGCCCGCCGCACTGCGGGCACCAAAGGCGGGGCCGCCCATGTAGACGGCATCGGCGCCATGGTTGATGGCTTCGATGCCGTAGGCGAGGTTCTTGGCTGGCGCCAGCAGTTCGAGGCGGTTCAGTGCGTGGCTATGGGTCTGTGGGTGCATGGTCTCTGAGTCTATCGGCAGACAGAAAATGCCCGTCACTCTAGGTCAGTCGCCCTTTGCTTGCCTTGATCCCGCTTAAGATCACCGCAAGATACAGGATTAAAAGTCCGGAGATCGCAGTCCCGCCCGTGGAGCCGGGTATACGTTCAGCGGCCCTGCCCTCATGGCGCGAGCCGCTGACAAACGAACCTCAGAGCACTACCTTGAGCGCCAGCCCCAGCAGCACCAGACCACTCACCTTGTCGATCACGAAGGATTTGGCTTTGAGCCACGCAAGAACTGGGCCGCGAGAGAGCACCAGCGCCACCAGCACGTACCAGAGCGCATCTATGCCACCTGCGGTGAGCATCATGATACCCCCTTCGTTCCAGCCGGTGTCGGCCCGTACGAACTGGCTGAACAGGGCGATAAAGAAGATGGCAAGCTGGGGGTTGAGAAAGGCGACCATAAAGCCTTCAAAGGCCCCCTGACGACCACGCAACTGGTGGACCACCTCCTCGGCCGACTCGCTGGCGGGCCTGGCAAGCAGCGCCTTGATGCCTAGCCAGGCGAGAAACGCCGCGCCGCCGTAGCGGATAACGTCAAACAGCAGCGGGGTCTGGGTGATCAGCACGGAGAGCCCCAGCGCGGTAATCAGTGCATAGATGCCAACGCCAAGGCCGTGACCCAAGGCCGTCGCCACTCCGTGCCCCTGCCCCCCCTGCACCGTATTGCGGATGATCAGCGCCAGACTCGGCCCCGGGCTGATGGCCCCCATCACGCAGATTGCGGCCAGTGCCAGCCAACTCGTCAATTCCATATATTTCCCTACCTGTAAGCCGAATATCAGCAGCAGATCTCAGGGTAAGGGGCGACCAGTTATGCCAGAAGTGAAAGTTATGAATAGATCCCATAGCCAACGGCTATAGGCTGGCACAACCGACTGCGGCTAGCGGACGCCAGCCAGCAGCTTGCGGCTCTCGGCGACCGTGCGTTGCAGGTGTTCGCGCAAGAAGGGATAGGCCAGCTCGCGAAACCATTTGTGAGCCGGATCCTGATGATGGCGCTGGTGCCACAACAGATGATACTGCTGGGTACGGGTGGCAAACGGCAGATCACAAAAGGCGAGATCCTGCTCGCGGGAGAGCTGCCAGGCGATATGGGCCGGGGTGGTCATCAGGCAGTCGGTGCGCAGCAACACCTCCACCGCGGCCTGAAAGAAGGGCACCCTGGCAAACCAGCGCCGGTTAAGCCCCTGCGGCGCCAACACCAGCTCCACCGGGCTGTCCTTGTCACCGCCGCCGCTCACCTGCAGATGGGGCCAGGCGAGGTAGTCATCCAGACTGAGTGGCTTGCCCGCCAAGGGGTGATGACGGCCCATCAGCACCACCAGCCTGTCCTCCCCCTGATGCAGGCCACGGATCTGCTCCGGCACCAGCTCCGTGATGGTGGAGACCAGATCCAGCTCGGATTGCCACAGCTGGGGCAGCTGGCGCTTGTCCCACAGGCTGTATTCCAGCGCAGCAAGCGGCGCCTCTTTGGCCAGCGCGGCGCAGATATCGGGCAGGATGTGCTGGGCCACATAGTCGGACGAGGCAAGCCGAAACACCCGCTCGCAGCGACCGGGGTCGAAACCCGGTGCCTCGTAGAGCCGATCCAGCGCACCGAGGGAATCCGCCAAGGCCGCCGCCAGCGTCTCGGCCCGTGGCGTCAGCAGCCAGCGCTGCCCCTCCCGCACCAGCAAGTCGTCGCCAAACTCGCTGCGCAGCTGGCTTAGCTGCTTGCTGATGGAGGGCTGGCTCAGGTGCAGCAGCTCAGCCGCCCGGCTGATGTTGCGGGTCTCCAGCAGCACCTTGAGGGTGGGCAGCAAGTTGAGGTTGGCTTTGTGCAAGGGGCGGCCCCGTTGGATGGTGGAAAGCCCTATCTTAGGGCAGGCGAGTCCTCGATTTTAAGCAAAATTTCCCGCTATTTTCGGCGGTTTTACGCCTCTTCCCCGCCAGATAACCATGACCACAAGATGACAGTGGTTGCTCCGTGCGGCATAATTGCGCGATTTTCCGCCTGCGGGCGATCCACTTTGAGAAGCGGTAACAAGATGAAATACGCCAATATCACCGGTTGGGGCAAATGTCTGCCCCCCTCAGTGCTGACCAACGATGACCTCAGTACCATCATGGATACGTCGGATGAATGGATCTATCCGCGTACCGGTATCAAGGCCCGCCGGATCTCCCACGTCAGCACCTCGGATCTCGCCACCCTGGCCGGTCGCCGCGCCCTGGCCTGTGCAGGCCTGGAAGCGAGCGATCTCGATGGCATCATACTGGCGACCGCTACTCCGGATAACCTGCTGCCCAATGCCGCCTCTGCGGTGCAGAAGAAGCTCGGTGCCGTCAACGCCGCCGTGTTCGACCTCAACGCCGCCTGTACCGGGTTTGTCTACTCCCTCTCCGTCGCCACCTCTCTGGTGCAGACCGGCATGATGAAGAAGGTGCTGGTGATAGGTGCCGAACGCCTGACCTATCTGCTGGACTGGGCGCGCCGCGATACCGCAGTGCTGTTTGGCGATGGCGCCGGGGCCGTGGTAATAGAGGCGAGCGAGCAGGAGTGCGGGCTGATTGCCAACAAGCTCGGCTGTGACAGCGAAGCGCGGGAGATACTGCACGTCCCGAACTTTGGTACCGATCGGGTGCGTTTTGCCGATGTGGATGGGCTCTTCACCTTCAACTTCGAAGGCCCGGAGATCTTCAAGCGCGCCGTGCGCGGCATGGGTGAAGCCACAGGCACAGTGCTGAGCCAGGCCGGCATCACCCCGGAGCAGGTCGATCTCATAGTGCCGCACCAGGCCAACATCCGCATCATCGAAACCTTGGCCAAGCGCATGAACGCGCCCATGGAGAAGGTGATGGTCAACATCGAGAACTACGGCAACACCTCCGCCGCTACCGTGCCCATCGCCCTGTGCGAGGCGCTGGAACAGGGCCGCGTCAAGCCAAACTCCTATCTGCTGACCGCCGCATTCGGTGCCGGTCTGACCTGGGGCGCCGCCATCATCAAGTGGGGCGATCGCGTCACCCCCATCAACTCATGCGATGCCGAGCTGCCCCCGTGCGACAAGAGCGCGCTTGAGCTGATTGCCCATGCGGTCGAAGGGTGCCAGAAGGCCCACGCCAACGAGGCCTAATCCTCAGCAGGAGCCTGGGTCATCAGGCTCCTTTTTATCTGCTTTTTATCTGCGCTTGCCTCCGCGCTATCCCCACGCTTCGTTATCCGCCACTTCACCGAGCTCTCGTCTAGCCAGAGCCCCGTCTGCTGCCTCCATATTCCAGTTTTATCAGTAGATCCCCCCGAACAGGACCGATTTGTAACCAAGTTATTTTTTTGCGCTAACCTTACTGAGCCATTTGTAACTAACGGGTTCGGGCGTGGATCATCCTCTCTGTCACCAGTGGGATAGCAGCTTGTTCCCGCCCCGACTCACGTGCAGGGATGAGTTTGCGTATGACAGATCACAAGACGGCAGAGACCATTGCATTCTGGGACCCCGTGAGTTGGGCATGCTGCCTGGGCACAGGCCTGCTCAGCACCCTGCTGCTGACACTCGCAGGCAGCCCGCTGCCTTATCTGCTGGCCAACGGCGTGCTGGCACTGGGCGCAGCCCTCTGGTGCTCCCATCACTATCACGGCAAGCCGGCGGCGAGCCATCACGACGAGGAGGCGGCCCATACTTGGTCTGCCGCCCAGCTCAGCCACTCCATCATAGGGCTCGAGCAAGTGTGCGAGAAAGCCGTCCCCATCTGGTCACAGCAGATTGAGAACTCCCGTCAGCAGACCGAAGGAGCCATGATCGATCTGACCCAGCGCTTCGCCGGGCTCACCACCAAGCTGGAAGAGGCGGTAGCCGCCTCTCACGATGCCGCCGGCGATCTGGGAGGGACAAAATCCGCGGGCATGGCCGCCGTACTGGCCGAGAGCCAGGCCCAGCTCAACCAGGTGCTCGCCATCATGCACTCTGCGCAAGCCAATCGCGATGCCATGCTGGCGGAGATCAAGACGCTTACCGCCTACACCATAGAGCTCAATACCATGGCGCTTGACGTGGCCAAGATTGCCTCCCAGACCAACTTGCTGGCGCTCAATGCCGCCATAGAAGCGGCTCGGGCTGGCGAGGCAGGTCGCGGCTTCGCCGTGGTGGCCGATGAGGTGCGCACCCTGTCGCGCCTCTCCAGCGAAACGGCCCAGAAAATGACGGACAAGGTCGACACCATCAACACCGGCATTGGCCGCGCCTTCCAGATAGCAGAAAGTGCAGCCGCACGGGATCAAGCCGCCGTCAGTGACTCGGAGCACGCCATCGAGCAGGTGCTGGAGCGCTTTCGCATGGCCACCACCAGCCTGGCGGAGTCGGCCGCCCTGCTGCAGAGCGAAAGCTCGGGGATCCACCGCGAGATCTCCGATGTCATCGTTTCGTTACAGTTCCAGGATAGGGTCAGTCAAATCCTCAACCATGTACGCCAGAACATGGACAGCCTCAATGACCACCTGATTTCATCACGCAACAGAACACACCAGTCCGGCCCAATCCAGATAGATGCGGAGAGCTGGCTGGCAGACATGGAACTCTCCTATGCCACTGATGAACAACGCAACATTCATCATGGCCGCCGCCAGCAACCCATGATGAATTCCTCCAGCAGTGCAGACGTTACTTTTTTCTAGGAGACAGATATGGCCAAAACAGTCCTGATCGTGGATGACTCGGCAACCATTCGCCAAGTCGTCGGCATGACGCTCAAGGGAGCCGGTTACGAGGTGATGGAAGCCTGCGATGGCAAGGATGCCCTCAGGAAACTCGACGGCAAGAAGATCAACCTCATCATCAGCGACGTCAACATGCCGAACATGGATGGCATCAGCTTCGTCAAGGAGGCCAAGAAACTGGCCAGCTACAAGTTCACCCCCGTCATCATGCTGACCACGGAATCCCAGGACAGCAAGAAACAGGAGGGACAGGCGGCAGGGGCCAAAGCCTGGGTGGTCAAGCCATTTCAGCCCGATCAGATGCTGGCGGCCGTCGCCAAGCTCATCATGCCCTGAGTCAGGAGCCACCCATGCCGCTGCACATAGAGACGGGTGAACACAAGACGCTGGTCAAGGTATCGGGGGAGATGACCATCTACACAGCCGCCGAACTCAAGCTGGCACTCACCCCCCTGCTCTACCGCCAGCAGGCACTTGAGCTGGATCTGTCCCAGGTGTCCGAGATGGATAGCGCCGGCTTGCAGCTGTTGCTGGCAGCCAAGAAAACGGCGCAACAGAGCGGCTATCCGCTGCACCTGATCATGCACAGCCATGCGGTGCTGGACGCGCTGGAGCTGTGCCAGCTGACAGCCTTCTTTGGCGATCCCACCCTCATGCCCCACGCTGATCACGCCTAGGCAGTCCCAGTGACAAGGAGTCATTCGTGAGCATCAATCTTGATCAGGCCCTGCAAACCTACATAGCCGAGGCACGCGAACTGCTGGAAGAGATGGAATCCGCCTTGCTGACGCTGGAAAACGACCCGGACAACAGCGAGCTGATAGGCGCCATCTTCCGGGCGGCACATACCATCAAGGGCTCCGCCGGCCTGTTTGGCTTGCAGCCCATCGTCAGCTTCACCCACATAGTCGAAGACTTGCTCGATCAGGTGCGCAATCAACAACTGGCGATCACCACGACGCTTATCAAGGATCTGCTGGAGAGCCGGGATCACATCGAGCGGTTGGTCCGTCTGGTCGCAGAGCAGGGCGCATCACTGGGAGATGACGAACAGGCACTGGACTCCCTGTTGCGGCTCAATCTGGCGCGCCATCAGACGGCACGCCAGACCGGGTTGCCGGAATGTACCCCATCAGCAGGCCCAGAGCCGGTCAGCAAGGAAGAGGGTCATGTCAGCGCCACCTCGCTGTGGCACATATCCCTGCGCTTTGGCCCGGATGTGCTGCGCAATGGCATGGATCCCGCCTCGTTTCTGCGCTACCTCGGCACCATGGGCACCCTCTGCGCCATCGAAACCCTTCACGACGCCCTGCCCGACTGGGAACATTTCGATCCCGAGAGCTGCTACCTAGGTTATGAGCTCGATGTCGACACCCAGGCCGACAAGGGAGCCCTGAGCGATGTATTCGAATTCGTTCGCGATGACTGCCGCATCACCATACTGCCCCCTCACAGCAAGCTGGTCGAGTACATAGCGCTCATCCATGACCTACCAGAAGACAACGACATGCTGGGGCAACTGCTGGTCAAAACCGGGGCTCTGACCGCCAGCGAGCTGGTGCTAGGCCTGCAAACCCAGCATGACAACCCGCAGACTGACAGCAGCAAGCTGGGGGAGATCCTGATTGCTCAGGGCGCAGTCAACGAGGTGGTCGTGGATGCGGCGCTCAAGAAACAACACCAGAACAAGGAGAATAAAACCAAGGATGGGCGCTACGTCCGGGTGCATGCCGACAAGCTGGATGATCTGATCAATCTGGTCGGCGAGCTGGTGGTCGCCAGCTCGGGCGCCAGCCTGCTGGCCCAGCGCTCACGGGACAGCCAGCTGCAGGAGGCAAACTCCACCATCGCCATGCTGGTCGAGGAGATCCGGGATGGCGCCCTGCGCCTGCGCATGGTGCCCATCGGGGACACCTTCAACCGCTTCCAGCGCGTCGTGCGCGACGTCAGCCACGAGCTGAACAAGGACATTGCACTGGTCATCACAGGCGGTGACACCGAACTCGACAAATCCGTGGTGGAAAAAATAGGCGATCCCCTGATGCATCTGGTTCGCAATTCCATGGATCACGGCATCGAATCGGCGGGGCAGCGCCTCGCCGCCGGCAAACCGGCGAGGGGTACCTTGACCCTCAATGCCTATCATGACTCCGGCAGTATCGTCATCGAGATCAAGGACGATGGCGCCGGCCTCAACCAGGCAAAAATTCTGCAAAAGGCGCAAGAGCGGGGCCTGGTCGCCGCCAATGCGGTATTGACGGATCAGGAGATCTACCAGCTCATCTTCGAGCCCGGTTTCTCCACCGCAGAGACCATCACCAATCTCTCGGGTCGAGGAGTCGGCATGGACGTGGTCAAACGCAATATCCAGGCCCTGCGCGGCAGCGTCGAGCTGGACAGCAAGCCCGGACAAGGCACCCGGGTGCAGATCAGGTTGCCATTGACCCTGGCCATCATCGACGGTTTTCTGGTCCGGGTCAGCACCACCCATTACGTCATCCCCCTCGACATGGTGATCGAGTGCGTGGAGCTGACCCAGAGTGCGCTGGCCGATACCCAGGGGCGCAACTACCTCAACCTGCGCGGCGAGGTGCTGCCGTTCGTCCGGCTCCAGCACTACTTCGATGTCGAAAGGGCGAGAGGACGCAGGGAAAACATAGTGGTCGTCAGTCACGGCGGCAAGAAATCCGGGCTGGTGGTCGATGAATTGCTGGGGGAATTTCAGACCGTCATCAAGCCGCTCGGCAAGCTGTTTCAACGCCTGCAAGGGATCAGTGGCTCCACCATTCTGGGCGGCGGCGAGGTTGCCCTCATCCTGGATATTCCCTCCCTCATTCAACATGCCATCGATCAGGAACTGAGCCAGCTGAGCCAGTACGCCCTTCCTCGCCAGCAAACTCAACCCAGAGTCAATTAACGCCAGGAGCCCGTCATGTTCAGAAACTCCACCATTAAAATGCGACTCACCATACTGCTCTGCCTGCTATGCGTGCTGCTGCTGGGCGTCGGCGGGCTGGGACTTTACAACATGCAGAGCAGCAACCAGGGCCTGCAACGGGTTTATAACGACCGCGTGGTGCCGCTCAAACAGCTGAAAACCATCTCAGACAACTACGCCGTCGCCGTCATCGACAATGTCAACAAGGCCAATGCAGGCCTCATCAGCGCCGAAGAGGCGTTGCAACAGATCCAGCGGGCCCAGCAGCAGATCAAGCAGGAGTGGCAGCGTTATCAGTCCACCAAGCTGACCGCAGCCGAGCAGAAACTGTCGGCCGAGGCGGGCACCCTGTTCAGCGCGGCGGATCGCGACATCACCAGATTGGAGCAGTTTCTCGCGGCCCAGCGTGGCGTCATCGCCGGCAGCCTCAATGATTTTGACGGCAAGCTTTACGGTTCCATCGATCCCATCGGCAACAAGATAACCGAGCTGGTCAGTCTGCAACTCGATGTGGCCAAAGCCGAATATGAACAGGCCCAATCCTGGTACGACGCCATGCTGCTCACCATGATGGTGGTGGTCACGGCGGGCATAGTGGCCGCGGCCTGGTTTGGCATAGTGCTCATCCGCAGCATCATAGCCCCCATCAATCAGGCGCTGCAGGTGGCCAACCATCTGGCGGAGGGCAACCTCGACGTCACCATCACCATAGGGGCCAACGATGAAGCGGGCCAACTCTTGATGGCCATGCAGAACATGGTCAACAAGCTGACGGCCCTCATCAACGACATCGAAACCCTGGTCACGGCAGCCGTCGAGCAAGGGGATTTCAGCTACAAGATAGCGCTGGACGATCGGCAGGGTTATATCAAGCGCCTGTCAGAACTGCTGAACCGCTTGTCCAACGTCACAGATACCAGCCTCAAGGATGTCATGCGCATCGCCACCGCCCTGTCACGGGGGGATCTCACCCAGAAGATAGACCAACCCTACCCGGGGATTTTTGGTCAGACCAAGGATGGTCTCAACAGCACCATAGACGCCCTGACGGCCATCATTGAAGAGGTACGCAACGCCGCCGACAACCTCACCAATGCCTCCAGCCAGGTCAGCACCACGGCCCAGTCCCTGAGTCAGGCCACCAGTGAACAGGCCGCAAGCGTGGAAGAGACCAGCGCCTCCATCGAGCAGATGAGTGCCAGCATCAACCAGAACACGGACAACGCCAAGGTGACCGACAACATGGCGAGCAGCGCCGTCCTCGAAGCGACCGAAGGGGGCCGCTCGGTACAGCAGACGGTGGCCGCGATGCAGCAGATCGCCCGCAAGGTCAGCATCATCGATGACATTGCCTACCAGACCAATCTGCTGGCGCTCAATGCCGCCATAGAGGCGGCCCGCGCCGGTGAACACGGCAAGGGCTTTGCGGTGGTGGCCGCAGAGGTGCGCAAACTGGCCGAACGCAGCCAGATTGCGGCCCAGGAGATAGGGGAACTCTCCTCCAGCAGCGTCGATACCGCAGAGAAAGCGGGCAGCCTGCTCGACAAGATAGTGCCTTCCATTCGCAAGACATCCGATCTGGTCCAGGAGATCAACGCGGCGTCCGGCGAGCAGGCCAGTGCAGCGAACCAGATCAGCATGGCCATGAACCAGCTCAATCAGGTGACCCAGCAGAACGCGGCCAGCAGCGAGGAGCTGGCAGCCACCGCCGAGGAGATGAGCTCCCAGGCCAACGAACTGCAGCAGACCATGGACTTCTTCTCGCTGGAGAACCTGGTCAGGCCCTCAAAATTCAGCGAGGGCACGCACAGGGGCGCCCCCCCCAGAGGCAAGTTTGTCATGCCTGCCCAACACCCGCTGCACGGCAACACGGCACCGCAACCCCAGGTTGACGAAGCCGATTTTGTCCGCTTTTAACCGGAGAGACTCATGAGCATGTCAACCGAAGTGGTCCCACAGCCAGTCACGCTGGCTCATGACAATCAGGGCGATGCCCAGTACCTGACCTTCCTGATCAAGGGTGAGATGTTTGCCATCAACATTCTCGGGGTCAAAGAGATCATCGAATACGGCAACATCACCCCCATCCCCATGATGCCGAGCTTCATCCGCGGCGTGATCAACCTCAGGGGTGCCGTGGTCTCGGTGGTGGATCTCAACGCCCGCTTTGGCAATGCCCCCTCCAGCATCACCCGTCGCAGTTGCATCGTCATCATCGAAGGAATGCACCCGGATGATCCCGAGCACGGCAATCAGGACATAGGGGTCGTGGTGGATTCGGTCTCGGAAGTGCTGACCATTCCCTGCAACGAGATAGAGCCGCCACCCAGTTTTGGCGCCCGTATCCGGGCCGACTTCATCAGCGGCATGGGCAAGGTGAACGGCAAATTCGTCATCCTCATCAATACCGAGAAGGTGCTCTCCATCGACGAGATGACACAGCTCAGTGAACTGACCCAGCAGCAGGAACGGCTGCTTGAACAGAAACAGCCAACGCCATAACCCCGGCGTCAACAACAACGAGAGTGTCGCTCACACCACACAGCAATGACATGTCGCACAAGGATAAGGCCCATGACTCAATCATTCTTTGGCAATCTCTTCGGCAACGGTAGCGCTCATACCTTGCAACAAGCACAACTGACCCAGTTGATCGGCGCCACTCGCACCATTTCGCAGGGGATCGCGCAGGGTGAACAGCCGACCCTGCTGGAACTGGCCACACTGGACGGCCCGCTGCGGGAACTCTGTCAGGAGTTCAACCAGGTCATCACGCTGCTGGGCCAGCGGCTCAGCAGCGGGCTGGCGGCCATCAGCGCAAACCAGGCCCTGTATGACGAGAACCTGCGGGTGCGCAAGGCTCTGGATGGCGCCTCGACCAATGTGATGATCGCCGATACCAACCTCGACATCGTCTACATGAATGAAGCCGTGCTCGCCATGCTGGGGCAGGCGGAATCCGACATCCGCAAGGATCTGCCCAACTTCGACACCAGACATCTGATGGGCAAGAACATAGATACCTTTCACAAGGATCCGTCCCACCAGCGCAGCATGCTGGCCAAGCTGGACAAGACCTACCGCGCGCAGATCTCGGTCGGTGGCCGCATCTTCTCCCTGATCGCCAACCCTGTCTTCAACGACAGCGGGGAGCGGCTCGGTTCAGTGGTGGAGTGGGCCGATCGCACCAAGGAGATCGCCATCGAGAATGAGGTGAAAGCGGCCAACGCCGCGGCCAAGCTCGCCGCCGCCGAGAGCCTGCGAGTCAAAAGGGCACTGGATGGTGCCACTACCAACGTGATGATTGCCGACACAGATTTGAACATCATCTACATGAACGAGTCGGTCAAAGAGATGCTGAGCCTGGCCGAGTCCGACATCAGGAAGGAACTCTTCAGCTTCAATTCGTCCACCCTGATGGGGGCCAACATCGACAGCTTCCACAAGAATCCCGGCCATCAGCGCAGCATGTTGGCCAAGCTGAACAACACCTACAAGACCCAGATCCTGCTCGGTGGACGCACCTTCTCGCTCATTGCCAACCCTGTGTTCAGCGACGATGGCGAGCGGCTGGGCTCTGTGGTCGAGTGGTCTGATCGCACCAAGGAGGTCGCGATCGAACGGGAGATGTCGGAAATAGTGCAGGCGGTGATCAACGGGGAGCTGCACAGACGCATGGATCTGGTGGGCAAGAGTGGCTTCTTCCAGACTCTGGGAGAAGGCATCAACCGCATCGCAGAGGTGATAGACACCAGTCTCAACGACGTGATCCGGGTGGTGCAATGCCTGGCTCGGGGAGACCTGACCCAAACGATCGTGGCCGACTACCCCGGGGTATTTGGCACCACCAAGGACTCCCTCAATCAAACCATCATCTCGCTGACCAACATAGTGACCGAGGTAAGGAGCGCGTCCGACAACCTCTCCAGCGCCTCGGAACAAGTCAGCGCCACAGCCCAATCCATCAGCCAGTCGAGCAGTGAGCAGGCATCCAGCATGGAAGAGACCAGCGCCTCCATCGAACAGATGAGTGCCAGCATCAACCAGAACACAGACAACGCCCAGGTCACGGACGGCATGGCCAGCAAGGCCGCCAAGGAGGCGGTGGAAGGGGGTGAGGCAGTCAAGCTCACGGTCGATGCCATGAAGCAGATTGCCAAACGGATCGGCATCATAGATGACATCGCCTACCAGACCAATCTGCTGGCCCTCAACGCCGCCATCGAAGCCGCCCGTGCGGGGGATCACGGCAAGGGCTTTGCAGTGGTCGCCGCCGAGGTTCGCAAACTGGCGGAGCGCAGCCAGGTAGCGGCCCAGGAGATAGGCGAGCTGGCCTCCAGCAGCGTCGACATGGCGGAAAAAGCGGGTCGCCTGCTCGATCAGATGGTGCCCTCCATCAACAAGACCTCGGATCTGGTGCAGGAGATCAGCGCCGCCTCCGCCGAGCAATCCACCGGCGTCAGCCAGATCAACATCGCCATGAATCAGCTGAGCCAGGTGACCCAGCAGAATGCCTCCTGCAGCGAGGAGCTGGCGGCCACGGCAGAGGAGATGAGCAGCCAGGCCGAGCAACTGCAACTGGCCATGGAGTTCTTTACCCTGGAGCAACACAAGGGCGGCACGGGTCAGAAGACCACTGCCCCCCGGACCGCGACCCGAGGGCGCTTCATCACCGACGGCAATGGACAAGATGGCTTCAATGGATCCCCTCGCCCCCACAACGACGCTGATTTTGTCCGGTTCTAAGCAAGGTACCGGGTGAGTCATGCTCACCCGGTACGCCCCTATCACCACAGGGAGTCCGTCCGTGTATCAGACCCAGTTGCATGATGATGAATTTACGCAGTTTCAACGCTGGATCCACCAAACGGCGGGCATAGATCTGTCACCGGCGAAGAAGGCGCTGGTTGCCAGCCGGCTATCAAAACGGCTCTGTCACTACGAACTGGAGAGCTATGGCGACTATTTCAGCCTGATCATGAACAACCGGGGGCCAGAGCTGCAGATCGCGCTGGATCTGCTCACCACCAACGAGACCTACTTTTTCCGGGAGCCAAAGCACTTCGAATTTCTCAGCGAGAAGGTGCTGGCACGACTGCCAAAAGAGCGGGCGGTGCGCATCTGGAGCGCGGCCAGCTCGTCCGGCGAAGAGCCTTACAGTCTGGCCATGACGCTGGCCGACACGCTGAGCCAGGGCAATTGGGAGGTTATTGCCTCGGATATCTCGACCCGGGTGCTGGAGCAGGCCAGGTCGGGGCAATACCCCATCGAGCGGGCCCATAATATTCCGCTCTCCTTCCTGATGAAGTACTGCCTGAAGGGCGTCGGCTTTCAGGAGGGGACCTTCATCATCGATCGCAAACTCAGGGACAAGGTGCAATTTCATCACATCAACCTGAATCAGGAACTGCCCGACATCGGCATGTTCGACATCATTCTGATCCGCAATGTGATGATCTATTTCAATCGGGAAACCAAGGGGCAGGTGCTGCAGCGCCTGGTGCCACGCTTGAAGAAGGGAGGCTACCTCATCGTCAGCCATGCGGAGAGCCTGAACGGTCTGCCCCACGGTTTGCAACTGGTGTCGCCCTCCATCTACCTGAAACCCTGAGGGTTTCAAGATGAAAGAGATAGTGCTGCAACCAGGAGAGTTCTTTTTTGGTCAGGACGATACCATCATCCGCACCCACCTGGGCTCCTGCGTGGCCATTACCATGTGGCACCCTGAGCAGAAACGGGGTGGCATGTGCCACTACATGCTGCCCAGCCGTGGCCACAACGATGACGGGCTGGATGGCCGCTATGCGGATGAGGCAATCCAGTTGTTTATCAATGAAATAAGCAAGTACCCCGCCCCCATTCACGAATACGAGGTCAAGTTGTTCGGCGGCGGCAACATGTTTATCGAACAGCAGACACTCAACACCATGAATGTGGCCATTAAAAACATCAAGGCGGCCTGGCAACTGACGCAGCACCTGGGGCTGTCGATCAAGGCTCATCATCTCGGACATGCAGGACACAGAAGCCTGATTTTTGAACTGGCCAACGGCAATGTCTGGGTACGCCATCACCGGCTGCCGCATCGTTAAGGGAACTGGGCTATGAAACAGATCAAGGTCATGCTGGTGGATGACTCCGCCGTGGTCAGGCAGGTATTGCAGGCCATTCTGGAACAGGAGCCTGATATCAAGGTGATTGCCACCGCGTCTGACCCGCTGTTTGCACTGGAGAAGCTGAAAAAAGAGTGGCCCGACGTGATAGTGCTGGATGTGGAGATGCCACGCATGGATGGCATCACCTTTCTCACCAAGATCATGGCCGAGCACCCCACCCCAGTGGTGATCTGCTCTTCCCTCACCGAGAAGGGGGCGGAAACCACGCTGCAGGCCATGGCCGCCGGCGCAGTGGACATCATCACCAAGCCCACGGTCGGCCTCAAAAGCTTTCTGCAGGAGTCGGCGCAAGCGCTGGCCATGGCGGTGCGCGCCGCCGCCCAGGCCAATGTCAAACGACTGGGCAAGGCGCCTGTGGCCACAGTCGCCGCCAAACTCAACGCCGACGCCATCATGCCCGCGGCCAGCCAGCATGCCATGGCCCAGACTACGGAGCGGATCGTGGCGATCGGCACCTCCACCGGCGGCACCCAAGCGCTGGAAGCCGTGCTGACGACCCTGCCTCGCGTCTGTCCCGGCATCGTCATAGTGCAACACATGCCGGAGCAGTTCACCGCCTCCTTCGCCGAGCGGCTCAACAATATATGCCAGATCGAAGTCAGGGAGGCGAAGAGCAATGACAGGGTCATTCCGGGTCTGGCGCTCATAGCGCCGGGGGGCAAGCACATGCTGCTCAAGCGCAGCGGCGCCTACTATCACGTCGATGTGATGGACGGCCCCCTCATCAACCGTCATCGCCCCTCGGTGGACGTGCTGTTTCGCTCCGTGGCCAAGTTTGCCGGTGGCAATGCCACCGGCATCATAATGACGGGGATGGGGGATGATGGTGCGCGCGGGCTAAGAGAGATGCTGGAGGCAGGCGCCAACACCTTCGCCCAGGATGAGGCCTCCTGCGTGGTGTTCGGCATGCCCAAGGAGGCCATCAAGCTCGGGGCCGCCCGTCACATACTGCCGCTGCAGGATATTCACCACGCCATAGTGGGTCGCTAGCAGGCAGCAGCCATATGAGGCGACACGGCCCGGCATCCCCGGGCTGTGCTGTTTTAATACGGCATGTCGTCGAGCAGCGCGAACAGCCGATCGATCTCGGCCTGCGTGTTGTAGTGCATGCAGCCCACCCGCAACACCCCCTCACTTACCCCCAACTGTTCCACCAGCGCCAGCGCATAGAAGTGGCCGGCCCAGCTGCATACCTGATGCTGGCCGAGATACTCGGCCATCTCGGTCGGCGTATGGCGGCTCGAGGTGATGGCGAAGGTCGGGGTGCGCCCCTTGCTGTCGTTGATGCCGTGCAGGGTGAACCAGGGCCGTTCGGCCAGCCTGGCCAGCAGATGGGCGCCGAGCTGCTGCTCATGGGCCCGGCTGCGGGCAAATGCCAGATCGAGACGCGCCTCCAGATCATGTTCGGCGGCGTCCAGCCCGGACAGCGAAGCCAGATATTCGACCGTCGCCTCCACCCCGGCCAGGGCTTCCCAGTTCTGGGTACCGGTCTCCCACTTGTAGGGCGCCACATTCTTGGCCGGTTCGACTTTGTAGGGCGTGAACCGCTCCAGATGACGGTGCTTGCCATACAGGATGCCGAGGTGCGGGCCGAAGAACTTGTAGGCGGAGCAGCCGAGGAAATCACAATCCCAGGCCTGCACGTCGATGCGCTCGTGGGGTGCAAAGTGGACCGCATCCACATACAGCAGAGCCCCGACCCCGTGCACGGCATCGGCGATGCGGGGGATATCGACCAGGGTGCCCGTGGTATTGGATGCCGCAGTCACCGCCACCAGCCGGGTCTTGGGGCCCAGCAGCGTCAGCAGATGCGCATAGTCGAGCCCGCCGCTCGCCACATCCACCCGTACCTGATGCACCACAACGCCGCGATCGGCCGCCGCCTGCTGCCAGCTCGACACGTTGGAGTAGTGATCCAGCGCGCTGACGATGATCTCGTCCCCCGCCTGCCACTCCCGAGACAGGGCACGGCTGACCGCAAACGTCAGAGTGGTGAAGTTGGCACCAAAGACGATCTCTTCAGCCCGATCCGCCCCCAGCAGGGTCGCCACGGCCTGCCTTGCTCGCTGTGCCTGCTGCTCCGTGGCGCGGGCCGAGAAAAAGGGACCTCCCAGGTTGGCGTTGAAATGGCCGAGATAGTCGGTCATGGCCGTGAGCACGGGGCGAGGCACCTGAGCGCCGCCCGGGCCGTCGAAGAAGATGGGGGTCTTGCCATCAACCAGTTGATTGAGGGCGGGAAACTGGCCGCGCAACACGGCGATATCGAGAGCCTGCATAGAAGAGTCCACAGTCCATGTTAACAGTTGAATAACATGGTGAGAGTAAAATGGTGCAGCAGCAATGTCCATCCGTGAACCGGTCAACCATCACAGTTACAAGATGAGGCCATATTTTCAGTAGAAAATGCTGAGGAGTCGCACATGGCCCACCCGCCCCATCAGTGCCTGCCGGCACGGGTCTCTCGTCGTATTCATGCCGGGAATCGGCATAGAAGTCGTTGATAAGGATGAAAAATGAGCGAGAGATATCAAAAAATGACCGACTCGCACTTTTTTGTCGCCAGATATCACCAGAAGGGGTTCACAAAGCTGCCGGATCTGATAGTATGCGCCTCGCACTTGGGGAGGGGTTCCCGAGCGGCCAAAGGGATCAGACTGTAAATCTGACGGCTCTGCCTTCGAAGGTTCGAATCCTTCTCCCTCCACCATTCAAGTGCAAAAGTAGTGACAATCAGGAAATACCCCGTGGAGGGGTTCCCGAGCGGCCAAAGGGATCAGACTGTAAATCTGACGGCTCTGCCTTCGAAGGTTCGAATCCTTCTCCCTCCACCATTCAAGTGCAAAAGTAGTGACAATCAGGAAATACCCCGTGGAGGGGTTCCCGAGCGGCCAAAGGGATCAGACTGTAAATCTGACGGCTCTGCCTTCGAAGGTTCGAATCCTTCTCCCTCCACCATCTTCCTGCATTCCGTGAAAGGCCTGTAAAAAGTAGTACCCCTGTGGAGGGGTTCCCGAGCGGCCAAAGGGATCAGACTGTAAATCTGACGGCTCTGCCTTCGAAGGTTCGAATCCTTCTCCCTCCACCATCTTCCTGCATTGCGTGAAAGGCCTGTAAAAAGTAGTACCCCTGTGGAGGGGTTCCCGAGCGGCCAAAGGGATCAGACTGTAAATCTGACGGCTCTGCCTTCGAAGGTTCGAATCCTTCTCCCTCCACCATCTTCCTGCATTGCGTGAAAGGCCTGTAAAAAGTAGTACCCCTGTGGAGGGGTTCCCGAGCGGCCAAAGGGATCAGACTGTTCTTCTGACGGCTCTGCCTTCGAAGGTTCGAATCCTTCTCCCTCCACCATCCTTCAGAAAACCCGGCCTGGCGCCGGGTTTTCGCATTTATGGTCAGTGGTCATTTGACACTGTCAGATCTGACAATTGCCCTGCCCCCGCTTTTTCGAAACAGTGAATGCCTCGAATCGCAAGGAGCGCCCTCACATGTTTGAAATCTGGGATGAAAAGGGCCGGGAGCAAGGGTTGACGCTGCCCGAGCTGCAACAACGGCTGCGCCATTATCAGGGTGACGTCATGGTGCGCTATCTCAACCGCCTCGGCCTGCCGAGTACCCTGTTCCTGACCGTTGCGCAGGGCCAGGCCTACCAGCGCTTCAAGGCAGGATCCCCCAAACTCGACTGGGAGTGGCTGGCCCAGGCCATGCACGCGGTTCCGAGCCAGCACACCCAGCAGGCCATGGCGGCCCGCTGAGGCCGCCTCAGGCACGAGGGAGAAGCCCCCTCAGCTCCTCGACTATACGTCCAAGCAGTGCCCTGAATTCCCTCAATTCGGCTTCGCACTCCCTCGCCCCCTGCTGGCGGATCTTCTCCTCCAGATGCCAGGCCTGCTGCGCCAGATCCTCGGCCATCATCATGGAGATGGTGCCCGCCTGGCGATGCACCCAGTCTGCCAGCGCCTTGTCGTTCTCCTGCACCTGTGCCAGGGATTGCACCAGCTCCTCGCAAAACTGGCCCAGCATCTGCGCTAAGGGCTCACCCGTCCCGAACAGGCGCTGCAACGCGGCCAGGTCAAGCAGGCCGGGGGACGGCAGCAGGTGCCATTTCATCAGCATGCCGCGCAGCCCCTCCAGCAGCACCGGCTTGCCCAGCACATCGTTCATCCCGGCAGCCAGACAACGCTGCCCCTGCTCCGGCATCACATTGGCGGTCATGGCGATGATGGGAAGGGAGGCCAGGTCCCGGGTGGCGCGCACCCTTCGGGTAAAGTCGTAGCCATCCATCACCGGCATCTGGCAGTCGCACAGGATGAGCTCATATGGCTGCTGCTCCAGCATGAGGAGTGCCTGCCCGCCATGCTCAGCCAGATCGCACCCCAGATCCAGCTGCCTGAGCTGACGCCGGATCAGGGTCTGGTTGAGGGGATTGTCTTCCACCACCAGCACCCGAGCGGGCAGCGGCAGGGAGGCCTCTGTCAGGGGCGAAGCCGCAGGCAAGGGGGCCACCTCGCCCAGGCCGAGCTGACGATGACAGACCTCCCGCACCGCCTGCCAGGTCAGAGGATTGCTGTTGAGCCAGTAGACTCCGTCTCGCCGCTGATAGCCCAGCACATTGCCAAGGGGGGCGATGCAGATGCCGTTGTCCGGCAGATCCCGCGCCTCGCCGAAGATGAGATCGGCCCCTCCCGGTTCCTCCCACATCTGCACCCCCAGTGACAGCAGGTGCTGGCGCAGGGTATGACGCAACCTGTCATCATCCACGGCCAGGAAGGCCCGCAATCCGGCCAGGAGAGGATCACACTCCTCCTGCCGCTCGAGCCCCAGAGTGACGGAGAGGCCGATGAAGGTCCCCACCCCGGGGGCACTCTCCAGCCTGAGCGTACCCCCCATCAACTCCGCCAGGGTGTGGCTGATGCTGAGCCCAAGCCCGGTGCCGCCATGGTTGCGGGTGGTGGCGCCGTCGGCCTGTTCAAACGCATTGAAGATACGGGCCTGCACCTCGGCGCTCATGCCGATGCCGGTGTCCTGCACCCCGAACAGCAACCGCTGTTCACCGGCACTCTGCCACTCCTGGCTTATCGACAGTTCGATAAAACCACGCTCGGTGAACTTGACCGCATTGCTCACCAGATTGAACAAGATTTGCTTGAGCCTGAGAACATCCCCGTTGAAGCGCGCCCCCACCTCATCGTTCACCCGCAGATAGATCTGCAGCCCCTTGCGCTCCACCTCGCTGCTGATCATGGTGAGCACATTGTCGGCCAGCTCCCGCAGCAGGAAGGAGGTGGGCGCTAGCTGCATCTTGCCTGCATCCAGCTTGGCGTAATCCAGCACATTGCCGATGAGCTGCAGCAGCCCCTCAGCCCCCTGGTTGATGATGGCGACCATCTGGCGCTGCTCGAGATCCAGCGGGGTAAAACTCAACTGCTCCGCCATGCCGAGGATGCCGTTCATGGGGGTGCGGATCTCGTGGCTCATGGTCGCCAGAAACTCGGCTTTCTTGCTGGCAGCCCGCTCTGCCAGCTCCTTGGCATGGGCGAGTGCCGCCTCCACCTCGCGGCGGCGCCTTATCTCCCGATGCAGACGCCAGTAGGCGATGCTGAGGATGAGGATGGCGAGCAGGACGCCGGCCCCGATGGGGATCAGGGTGCGCAGCAGCTTATGCCACGGGATACCTTCGCTGTAGTTCAAGGCCAGCCAGGTATTGCGGATCTGCTGTTTCTCCTTGTCGCTCATGCTCGCCAGCACCCGGTTGATCAGAGGCAGCAGGGGGGCATAGGACTCGCGCACCGCCATCACCAGCTCGTCCCGAAACGGGGTGGGGGCGACTATGTGCAGGTTGTCGCCGAAGCGCTCATCAATCACCCGGGAGAGCACGGCCAGGTTGCCCATATAGGCATCCCCACGACCGGCGGCCACCATCGCCAGCCCCTCCTCAGGGCCGGACACCACAGTGACGATGACATGGGGGATACGTGCCTTCAGCTCGGCCACCAGCATGCGATCGGTCACGAGCAGCTGCTTGCCCGCCAGCTCGGCAAAGCCCCCTATGCTGTGGTTGCCCCGCGCCGTGGCGATGACCACGGGGAAGGAGGCGATAGGCCGGCTCACCTGCCAGCCGGTGAGCCGCTGGCTGACGCGAAGGGGCAACACTATCAGGTCCACCTCCTGATGGAGCTGCGCCTGCAACAGAGCCGAACGGCTTGGGTCCGTTCGATGGCGATAGGCCAGACCCAGTTTTTCCTTGAACAGGCCGAGGTAGTCGCCGATGAGCCCGCTTACCCGCCCCTGGCTGTCCAAAAACGAGAAGGGCGCCCAACCCTCGAGCAGGCCGACTCTGAGCGGAGGCAACTGAGCGAGCCACTCCCGCTCATCCGGTCGCAGCAAGAAGCCGCTATGGCCTTGAAAGCTCAGGCGGCTCCCCCCCAGCCAGCGCCGTTCAAGCTCGGTGCGCTCCTCCACCGTCAGGGCCTGGATGGCGGTATCGAGCCGCACCCCCAGACTGGGTTTATGCCTGCTGACTCCCAGATGGAGGCTCTCCATCAGGAGGGGGGACTGGGCCACCACGGCCAGCTCAGGGTGCTGCCCGATGAACTCGTTGGTGACATGCAGATTGCCAATATAGGCATCGGCCTTCCCCTCCAGCACGGCGCGCAGGGCCGAGCTCGAATCGGAAAACAGGATGCGGGAAACCGACGGATAGTGCAGCCGGACCAGCTTGTCCGTCAGAAACCCGATCTCGATGGCGATCCTGGCCTGGCTCAGGCCGCTGACATCCCGAAAGAGAGGGCTGTCGTGGCGAACCACGACCACGGTCGGGGATGAATAGTAGGGGCGGCTGTAGGAGATACACTTGCGCTCGTCGGCGCGAAAGGCATCCAGCAAAATATCGACATCACCGCGACAGCTCGCCTTATATAGATGACGCCAGTCCGAATAGACTTTCCATTCGATGCGATAGTCAAGATTCTTGGCCAATAAGGCCATCAGCTCCACACTGAAGCCGCTGCCATTATTTCCATCCCATTGCTGAAATGGCCCCCAGCCACCCTTCAGCACCCCCACCTTTATCACTTGCAAAGGGAGCTTTCTGGCGGCAATAGCAGAGTGGCAATATAAGATGAAATTAAATAGCAGTGCTAAGGTGGCAAGTCTGAATAAAATCGATGGGTAACACTTCACCCTGTCAGCAAGCTGGAAAACATGTTTCATTTTATTGCTCGGAAAAAATCGGCACATAAAGTATTATATAATCCACATGTTTAACACCCTGAATATTATTCATTGATTTATATGAGGCTCAATCATGTCTTTCAAAATCATTCTCGCCGATGATCATCCATTGATACTGGCCGGGATCCGCAGCCTCATTACCCAGAGTCACATCGGTTGCGATATTGTTGCCGAAGCCCATCAGGTTTCTGAATTATTGAAAACATTGCAGCAACATAACTGCGATCTGCTGATCACCGATTTCAGCATGCCGGGGGATGAACGCTGCGATGGTCTGGCCATGATCCAGCAATTGCGACGGGAATATCCCGAGCTGCCCATTATAGTGCTGACCCAGATACACAACGCCGGTATCTTGCAATCACTTGCCCAGTCGGGGGTGCGCGGCATCATTCTCAAGAAGGCCGTGCTCAATGAGTTGACGGACGCCATTCGCCAGATAAAGACAGGCCGGCACTATATAGGCAACTCGGTCAACACCGTGCTGGCCGAGGCCGGATTGCTTCACCAGCCCCCCGCGGTGCAGCTCACCCCCAGGGAGAACGAGGTGGTACGCCTGCTTGCCAGCGGCATGTCGGTCACTCAGGTGGCGGAGTACCTCAATCGCAGCGTCAAGACCATCAGCACCCAGAAAAAGAGCGCCATGCTGCGGCTCGGCCTGCAAAGCGATAGCGCCCTGTTTCACTATGCAAAAGAGATGGGACTGTAATAAGGGTTAATTGATGGTCACATCGATGATGATGGTGATATCACCTCTATAGGTACTGCCTGGATATTTCATCATCTCTTGCACGGATTTCTTTTCCACGACGAATCTGAATGGTCTATTAATGTCAGACAATACTTTATGGTATGCATATATATCAGTTTTTCCAGCATAGACAGGCCATTCCTGATTTCGAATGCCGGTGCCATACACCTTGACTGGTACTTTATGGTCACTCTTGTCATTCTTTATCTGACAGCCATCCCCTCGCGCATTCAAATATTGGCAACTCAGGCTGACACGATAAGGCACTGCCACCCAGAAGCGCGCCGGCAGCACGGCATCCAGATAATCAGGGGTACGATAAATCCAGTGAAACCATCCTCCCGGGGGCTGCAAGACGACGCGATTCCCGCCAGCCGGAAAATCAACCTTGATCTGATGGCGAACCTTGATGGTGAAATTAACGGTCAGCTGAGTATCCGTATAAGTTCCGGCGCCGAAATCGAAGTCCAGGTTATGCCCCATGGATAATGTCAGCTTGCCGGTATAGGTGCCATTTTCCATCGCCAGTGGATTGGGGGCTTTCAACTTATACCCCAGGTAAATCGAACTGATATTGAGATCCTTGCCTACCGAGCCCGCGTTTTGTCCATGGCAGCGGCCACCGGATGCGCTGGTGGACTCTTTGACGTTGCGATAGACGAAGAGAGACGAGTTGTTCTTCCATGCACTGGCGTAAGCACAATCCCCTTTTTCCGAGATAGTGGTGTCTGCAGGCACCGAGCCCACATTCATCTCGGAACCGACCGCCGTCACGATAAATTTGAGATTGTAGGATGCGCCTCCCCCCTGCTTGACCAGGCTCACGTCACGGGCGCCCGGGAAACCGAGATAGTGCACCCCCTCCCGGCTGTCGCCGCTCTCCTTCACCTTTCGCTTGATATTGGCATCGAACCGAACGGCCTGGGGCGTCTCCACAGTGGCAGTGGTGCTGCACCAGAAGCCGGGCGAGTCCGGAAACTGGGTGCAGGGGGTGGTGTTGATAAACTTGGCCCCCCCCGCCTCATAGGCCGCCGGGTTATATTCCGCCGTCACATTCAGGGTGGCGCCCTGGGCGGCCCCCCCGAACAACAGGGCCAGCCACCACCACCGCATCATCTTTACTCTCATCTTCGACTCCTGTTCGAGGGCCTATTGACTGGCCCAGATCTCGGGGCTGCACACCAGATCCCCCAGCAACAACAGATCCTGCTGACGTTCGGTACGGGCCGTATCCAGCGCCAGATCGCACTGCTGCGCACCATGGAATTCCACCTGCAAGCTGGGGTTTCGCTCGCTCATCTCCACCGCAAAGAAGCCATCGGCCTCACTGACGGTACGCCCCGCGTGGTTGACCACCATGGCCCCCTTGAGCGGCGTTCCCTGCCCATCCAGCAGGCGACCTATCACTGTCACCGTCTTCATCACCCGCACCCTGTGATAGGCCACTCCCCCCTTGTTGAGGTGATAGGGCAGCAGGTTGGGGCGAATGGTCACCGACGGCGCTCCGGCACCCGCCATGTCCAGCTGCACGGCACCACCGCGATAGGCAGTGACCGGCACCAGGTTGCGGCCGGGCCTCAGCATCACATTCCCCCCCTGATCGTCATAGGCGCGCAGGGCCAGCTCGGGAAGGTCAGACTCCAGATCCACTATCATGCCCGCCTCATACCCCTGGGATTGACCGGTCAGGGTCAGGCTGCCCTCATCGCCAAAGGCCAGGGTGCTGTCGAGGTTGAGCCCGCCGCTCAGGGCCCGGTTGTAGGAAGAAGAGAGCAGGTGGGCGTCGCCACTGGCGAGCGCCCCCTGAAAGCGGGCATGGCCCGCCATCCCGACCCCATAGCTGTCTGTGGTCAGGTTGGCCCCGACACTCTGCAAGGCGCCCCACTCCAGCCACTGCTGGTAACCGAGGGAGGCATTGCGCTCCTGCCCGCCGGAGCGGGAGGTCCGGCTGCCAATGCCGATGGCAAGCTGGCTGCGCTCTCCCCCCAGATTCATGCTCAGGGAGAGCATGCTGCCCCTGTCCCGCGCATTGTCGGTGCTGATGCTGCCCGGGCGGTCGAACACCGTCAGGTTCCAGCTCACCCCCTGGCCGAGCAGCTCGCCGTTGTAACGCCAGCCCAGATCGGCCCCCAGCCCCTGCCCCTCCCGATGCGCCAGATAGAGGTTGGCGGAGTGGTGCTCATCGAGCCGCTGCTGCAACGACAGGTTGCTCTGGGCAAGGTCACGCGCCTCCCCCTCCCGCAGCCCCTGATAGCGCTGCTGCTGATGACTGAGCACCAGGCTGCCATCCCCATAGTGATAGAGCGCCTGCAGATCGAAGCCGCTGCCCACCCCCTGGGTCGCCATCAGGTTGCCAAACAGCCGCCACTGGTTGCCCGGGCTCCAGTCCGCCGAGAGACCATGCTGCCAGCGCTGGTCTATGTACTGGCTGGACGCCCCCAGGATCACCGAGGGGGTGAGCAGGTGGTTGAGCATGACGCCGCCACTCGTGCTCTCGGGGCGCTTCTCGTCCCGGTCGCTGAGCAGCCGGGTCTGCTGGCCCAGAAACAGGTTGAAGCGCCAGGCCTCCTCCGGGTTTTGCCAGTTGCCCGGCTTGTAGATCATCTCCCGCCGCCGCTCGGTCACCTGGCCATCTTCCAGCACCCGCAGCTCCACCTCGTAGATGCCGGTGGGCAGCACCCGGGTATCCAGGGCCTGCAGCCCCGAGCCCACCTGCTGGGAGTTGATGAGCAACCCATCCTTGTAGATCTCGACCATGCCGGGCCGACTCGGGGTGACATAGAGCGGGACTGTGCTGGCCTTGCCCTGCTCCACCAGCAGGGTGTCCGAATCCCCCAGCATGACTCCGAGCACGGTCGGCGTACCGCCGCCAAACTGGGCAGGCTGGCGCACCAGCCCCTGGGCATAGGGGGAGAAATAGCCCAGCCGGTAGAAGCGCCCCTCCCCCTCATGCTCGGCATAGAGCTGCTGCACATGGTGCTGGGCAGGCTGGCCGGAAAACTGGCTCAGCTCCCCTTCCAGCAAGGGGGTCCACTGGCCGAGGCTGCCCTGGGCCGTCAGGTTGTAGCGGCCGCTGCGCTGCTCTTCCTCCCCCAGGGTCAGGTTCAGCTGATGACGCATCAGGGCGCCATAGCTGCCCGCGGCAGGCAACTGGTGGTAGCGGGCCTGCTGTGATCCGCTCTCCACCCGGGTAGTCAGCACCGAGAGCTGGGAGTTTTCCAGGCTGTACTCCAGGGCCAGCACGCCATTGGCGCATTCGCCCTGGCACGGGCCCAGACGGTGAGGCACGGCCAGCACCTCGACCCAGCGCTGGCGTGTGCGCTCGTCCAGCTCACTCTCGTGGCCGTCGGTCAGGGTCAGCAGTTGCACGCTGGTGTCTTTGCCCAGCACTATCTCGCCCTCCCCCAGCAGTTGCCCATCCACCAGGATGCGCACCGCCAGCGGGACGTCGAAGAAGTGATCGGCAAAGCCATCAGGCAAGTCCTGGGCTTGTTGCAATACATCGAGGGGCTGGGTGGCGCGACCCTCAGTCGCCCAGGCAGGCTGGACCAGCAGGGCCAGCGCCAGCAGGAAAGAGAAATAGGGCACGGGTCATCTCACTCTTGGCATCAGCGCAAACAAAAAAGGCTCCCCCGATACAGGGAGCCGAACTTAATCGCCGTCATTTGCTTAGGGCTTTTTGGGCGCTTCCGATTCAAACATCATGTTCACCACGCCCTGATAGTTGCCGGGCTGATAGCCAGCCACAGGGGCGTCGGCGGGGATCACTTCCAGTCCCAGCAACTTGCCGGTCTTGGCATCCTCTGCCTTCATCACCTCGACGGAGGTGGTCGACAGGGCGACACCACCCACCTTGACGGTCAGGGGAATGTTGTCGTTGCCGCTGGCCATCACGGCCGGGTTGGTCAGGTAGCCGGTGATGGCGCCTATGGTGCTCTTGGCATCCAGCTGCTTGCTCAGCGTGTCCAGCTTCTTGGTGTAGGGGTTGTAGGCCAGCTTCTGCGGCGCGCTCATCCAGTTGTCACCACCGGTCGGCTGCACATAGAAGGCCTCGCTCGGGATCTGGGCGGTCACTGTGACCTGATGTTCAATGCGTTCTGCCGCCATCAGATGGGCCGATACCAGCATCGCCAGGGGCGCAACAATCCATACTTTCATTACTCTCTCCTCGGTCATAAACAAGAAACATCAGTGTCCAATCACCATGTTTCTACTCTGGTCACCCTCAATCAGCACAAAGCGATAGAGGTGATCTTTCTGTTTCACAAGTTGCTTCTTCATATTCGGCAACAGATGAATTTTTCCTGGTGTTGAACAGTTTTTTGCCCGTCCATCACACTCCTCGAAAAAGTCCAGCACTATGGTGGCATTGCCGTTATTAACGACAGTGGTCATGGTGTCGGTCTCTATCAATTTCGTATCAAAGCGAGTCTCTTTTGGCATGACAAAAATAATGGCGCCGAATCCGGTCAATATATTTACGCCGGCAGAGACTTGTTGCTGACCATCAATACTCTGGTCATCCATATCGAATCCATCCTCTTTCCTGGGCAGCACTGGAATAAAGCGGACCCTGAAATAGCGCTCCTTGTCTCGCACCCCCATATAGAGCAAGCGGGTCGCCTGTACCCCTTTGGCCGGGATGATCAGGCGCGACGGGCTGGCGATCAGGGCCCGGTTGCCTTCGGTCAGCTCCGCTGACTCACGGGGCTGGCCGGCGCCGTCGTAGGTTATTTCGTGAATGGCCACCTTGACGAAGGCGGTGGTATCGCCCTGATTTCGGATCCGCTTCAAATAGGTTCCCTGCTGACCAGACATATAGTCATAAAGCGTGCCTATGCTGATTTCGGCCGATGCCAGCGCGTTGCCGCTGAATATCAGCGACAGGATAAAATATATTTTCTTCATGACGATTCCAGACTGGTTTTTACATGCAGAGGTTTGTCTTGTTACGATGATTGATTAACAACAGACAAACTGGCTGCATATCATTGGAGCCAGTTTATGTAGAACCAGGGGGGAAGTTAATCAGAATAGTCCTATATTGACTTGGCAAATTCAGCCGAATTATCAGAGGATTCCTACATAGCATCCCCCTGTCCCTCCTGTATTATGCGCAGCCATATCCGTCTATCAGGTGAGTGCCATGTTTGCGTTCAAAGAAGAGTATCCGATGAGTGACATGGCAACCGTGGCGGTGGCCGAGGTGGCCGTGCCCTTTTACCAGCCGATCATAGGCCGCGACCGTCAGGTCAAAGGCTATGAGGTACTGGCCCGGCGCTGGGAGCCGGCGCAGCAGAGTTATCAGGGCATCGACTTTCTCTCCCTCAGCCAGGATGAATCCCTGCATCTGGACATCGTCATGCTCAGGGCCATCATGCGCGATCTGCCGACCCTGGCGAAGGCTGGCCCCTATCTGCTCTCCATCAACCTCAACCCGACGCTGTGCAGCCCGACCTATCAGAACCTCTTGCTGCTGGTGCTGATCCAGGCGCACAAGGTGGGCATGGAGATCTGGTTCGAGGTGCTGGAACACGCCCCGCTGCACAGCAAGCACAGGGCGCTGATCGAGGTGCTGCGCGCTCATGGCGCCCACATCGCCTGCGATGACTTCGGCACCCAGGAGTGCAACTTCCAGCGGGTGATGGCGCTGCCCTACGAGATCATCAAGCTGGATCGCTCCCTGCTGCTGCAAGCGGCGCGCACGCCCCATGCCTTCAAGATGCTGACCGGTCTGGTGGAGTACCTGCAGCGGCTCGGCATGAAGGTGGTGTGTGAAGGAGTCGAGACACTGCAACATATTGAGATAGCCAACCGGCTCGGTTGCGACTACCAGCAGGGCTACGCCTACGCCATGCCCTCCCCCCTCTCCCGCTGGGCCTGATCGGACCGGACATTCATCGCGGCTCGCGCCGGCAACCATTGCCTGCCAAATTGCATGATGGCGTGGGGGCGAGTACAATCTCGCACCCCGTATATCAGGTGCATCCCCTGTGATCCTGCATAATGATGTACGCCATCGGGTAGTTGTGACGCGAGCGCCGTCTCGCACCACGGCTCAACCAATCCGGCGCCATCAGGTGGCGCCGTCCTGATTTGCAATCAGATACTAAGAGTCCAACATGTTCAGACCAGAATTGCTCTCCCCCGCCGGGACCCTCAAGAATATGCGTTACGCCTATGCCTATGGCGCCGACGCCGTCTATGCGGGCCAGCCGCGCTACAGCCTGCGGGTACGCAACAACGAATTCGATCACGAAAATCTGCAGCTCGGCATCAACGAAGCCCACGCGCTGGGCAAGCAGTTCTACGTGGTGGCCAACATCCAGCCCCACAACTCCAAGCTCAAGACCTTCATCCGCGACATGCGCCCCGTGGTGGAGATGAAGCCGGACGCGCTGATCATGTCAGACCCCGGCCTCATCATGATGATGCGCGAAGCCTTCCCGGACATGCCCATCCATCTCTCGGTGCAGGCCAACGCGGTCAACTGGGCCACGGTGAAGTTCTGGCATCAGATGGGCCTGACCCGTGCCATCCTCTCCCGCGAGCTGTCCCTGGACGAGATCGAAGAGATCCGCATGCAGGTGCCGGAGATGGAGCTGGAAGTCTTCGTCCACGGCGCCCTCTGCATGGCCTACTCAGGTCGCTGCCTGCTCTCCGGTTACATCAACAAGCGCGACCCCAACCAGGGTACCTGCACCAACTCCTGCCGCTGGGAGTACAAGGTGCACGAGGGCAAGGAAGATGACGTGGGCCAGATAGTCCACCGTCAGGAGCCCATCGCCGTGCGCCCGGACAACACCCTGGGGCTCGGCAAGCCCTCCGATGCGCTGGTGCTGCTGGAAGAGTCCAACCGCCCCGGTGAATACATGACGGCGTTCGAGGATGAACACGGCACCTACATCATGAACTCCAAGGACCTGCGCGCCGTCGAGCACGTGGAGCGCCTGACCAAGATGGGTGTGCACTCCCTGAAAATTGAAGGCCGCACCAAGTCCTTCTACTACTGCGCCCGCACCGCCCAGGTCTATCGCAAGGCCATCGACGACGCGGTCGCCGGTCGTCCGTTCGATCCGACCCTGATGGGCACCCTCGAGAACCTGGCCCACCGTGGCTACACCGAGGGCTTCCTGCGCCGTCACAACCACAGCGAGTACCAGAACTACGACTACGGCTACTCCGTCTCCGACACCCAGCAATTCGTCGGCGAGATCACCGGTCGCCAGGGCGACATGGTGGAAGTGGAAGTGAAGAACAAGTTCCTGGTGGGCAACAGCCTGGAGCTGATGACGCCGCAGGGCAACGTCAGCTTCAATCTGGAGCAGATGCAGAACCGCAAGGGCGAGCTCATCGACACGGCGCCGGGCAACGGCCACGTGGTCTATGTGCCTGTCCCCAAAGAGATCGACATCAACTACGGCATACTGCTGCGCAACCTCGGCGATCGCCAGGACACCCGTCAGCCGCACTCGGCGGCCTGATATGTCCCTGCTCATCACCGACAAGTGCATCAACTGTGACATGTGCGATCCCGAATGTCCGAACCAGGCCATCAGCCTGGGGGAGGAGATCTACGAGATAGATCCCAGTCGCTGCACCGAGTGCGTCGGTCACTATGAGAAGCCGACCTGCATCAGCGTCTGCCCCATCGATTGCATCATCTGGGATCCCGCCCACGTGGAGACCGAAGAGCAGTTGCTGGAGAAGTTTGTCAGGATGCACCGGCAGTAGCATCAGCGTCTGCCCCATCGATTGCATCATCTGGGATCCCGCCCACGTGGAGACCGAGGAGCAGCTGCTGGAGAAGTTTGTGCGGATGCACCGGCAGTAGCATCAGCGTCTGCGACTCATAGACTGCATCATCCGGGATCCCGCCCACGTGGAGACCGAAGAGCAGTTGCTGGAGCAGTTTGTGCGGATGCACCGGCAGTAAACGGTCGGCCGGTAGCAACAGCGTCATAAAAAAAGCCCCGCATGCGGGGCTTTTTTACGTTTGGTGCTGGCCGAGCCTAGACGTATTCCATAAAGACCCGGGAGGTGAGCTTGGTGATGAGCTCGTAGGGGATGGTGCCAATCTCGTCGGCGACCCGCTCCACCGGCAGCCCCTCGCCCCAGAGCACGGCTTCGTCGCCGGCCTTGTCGGTGGCGCCCGGCCCCAGATCCACTGTGGTCATGTCCATGGAGACGCGGCCCACCAGCGGCACTATGCGACCATTGACCAGCACTGAGGTGCCGTTGGGCGCCATGCGCGGGTAGCCATCGCCGTAGCCGATGGCGATGACGCCGAGCCGGGTATCCCGGTCAGACACCCAGTTGGCACCGTAGCCCACAGGTTCGCCCGCCTTGTGATCCCGCACCGCGATGAGCTGGGTCTTCAAGGTCATCACGGGTTGCAGGTCGTAATCCGCCGCCACCGTATTGGGGAAGGGGGATACGCCATACAAGATGACGCCGGGGCGCACCCAGTCGCAGTGGGAATCGGGCCAGGCCAGAATGCCCGCCGAGTTCGCCATGGCCCGCTCGCCCGCCAGCGGGGCGGTCAACTTGCTGAACAAGTCGATCTGCTCGCGAGTGGTGGCTTGTTCGAGCTCATCGGAGCGGCTGAAGTGGGTCATGATGTTGAACGGCTGCACCACGTTCTTGCACCTGGCGAGACGCGCGATGAAGGCGGGCATCTCATCGGCGCGCACCCCGAGCCGGTGCATGCCGGTGTCGAGCTTGAGCCAGGCCACCACGGGGGCGGGCAACTCTGCCTGCTCCAGCGCTTCGAGCTGCTCCCAGGTGTGCACCGCCGTCTGCAGGTTGTTGGCCGCCAGCACCGGCAGATCGGCACTCGAGAAGAAGCCCTCCAGCAGCACGATCGGTTTGACCACGGCGCAGGAGCGCAGCATCAGCGCCTCTTCGATGCGGGCCACCGCATAGGCGTCGGCATCCACCAGGGTGCGGGCGACCGGCAGCAGGCCATGGCCATAGGCGTTGGCCTTGACCACGGCGATGATCTTGCAATCGGGGGCGTGCCGTTTGACCACGGCGAGGTTGTGGCGCAGGGCCGCTGTATTGATTTGAGCAATTGCCGCTTTCATCTGTTTTCCCTTACGAGGGCATGATGGCGCTTGAATGCGCCAGGCACCGTGTGGTGTCAGCCCTTAATTGTCATCGTCTAAGGCCGGACCGGCATAATTGTCGAACCGGGAAAACTGTGTCTTGGATCTGGGGGGCATAGTCACCTATATGGGTGCGCAGACCGGCCCCTCCCTACTTAGTAATCGTCATCAAACGCCGGGCCGGCATAGTTGTCGAACCGGGAGAACTGCCCCTGGAAGGTAAGCCGTACTCTTCCGATCGGGCCGTTACGCTGCTTGCCTATGATGATCTCGGCAATCCCCTTGTCGGGACTGTCATCGTGATACACCTCATCACGGTAGATAAACATGATCAAATCCGCGTCCTGCTCGATGGAGCCGGATTCCCGCAAATCCGAGTTGACCGGGCGCTTGTCGGCGCGCTGTTCCAGGCTTCGGTTCAGCTGGGAGAGCGCCACCACCGGGCACTGCAGCTCTTTCGCCAGCGCCTTGAGGGAGCGGGAGATTTCACCTATTTCCAGGGTTCTGTTGTCAGACAGTGACGGCACCCGCATCAGCTGCAGGTAGTCGATCATGATCATGGAGAGGCCGCCGTGCTCACGGGCGATGCGGCGCGCGCGGGAGCGCACGTCGGTCGGGGTCAGGCCGGAGGCGTCATCTATGTACATCTTGCCCTTCTCGAGCAGCAGCCCCATGGTGGAGGAGAGGCGCGCCCAATCTTCGTCGTCGAGCTGACCGGTCCGCACCTTGGTCTGGTCGATGCGCCCGACCGAGGCGAGCATACGCATGATGATCTGCTCGGAGGGCATCTCCAGCGAGAAGATGAGTACCGGTTTGTCGGCGGTGAGCGCCGCGTGCTCGCACAGGTTCATGGCAAAGGTGGTCTTGCCCATGGAGGGACGGGCCGCCACGATAATCAGATCCGAGCGCTGCAGACCGGCGGTCATCTTGTCGAGATCCCCGTAACCGCTGGAGACCCCGGTCACCCCGTTGTGGGGGGTCTTGAACAGCTCTTCAATCTTGTCGACCGTCTGCTCGAGGATCAGCTTGAGCGGCTGCGGCCCCTCGTTGGCGCTGGTGCGCTGCTCGGCGATCTGGAACACCTTGCTTTCGGCCAGATCGAGCAGATCGCCCGAGGTGCGTCCCTGCGGCTCGTAGCCTGCTTCGACTATCTCGTTGGCGACCGAGATCATCTCCCGCACCACCGCCCGCTCACGCACGATCTCGGCGTAGGCATTGATGTTGGCGGCACTCGGGGTGTTCTTGGCGATCTCCACCAGATAGGCGAAGCCACCGGACTCTTCCAGTTGCTCCGAGCGTTCCAGCTCCTCCTGCAGCGTGATGAGATCGATGGGGTTGCCCACATTGGAGAGGCGGGTCATGGCCTGGAAGATAAGCCGGTGAGGACGGCTGTAGAAATCCTTGTCGATCACCCGTTCGGCGACCCGATCCCAGGCGTCGTTATCCAGCATCAGGCCGCCCAGTACGGACTGTTCGGCCTCAAAAGAGTGGGGAGGGACTTTCAGCTGTTGTGTCTTGGCGTCTTTTTTCGCCGTCACTTGCTCTGCCATACACATAAAAACCGCAGCGGGAAGGGGACGGGAATTTTACAAAAGAAACCCCGCCATCGCGAGTGCTAATGCACGCTATTCACTTCTGTCTGGTGCAACCCTCCTCCTGATGGTGGCTGGCACCGCTTGCCGATGAACTGTGCCAGGGGATCACCCCGGCTTCATACCATGAGGAAGGGCCAGACCAGGGTCTGGTCATGGGGCTTGGCTCTCGCCTTGTTGCGCAGCTTGCGCTCCTTGCGGCTCGGTCGTCGACTTTTCATTGCGCTGCTCCTCTGATGCCCCCGATCGGGACAATCTGTTCATGAATAATTCATGCCAACCATGTTAATCATAGTCGCAAGCTGCAATACAACGAGGGACAGGCAGCCTGCCATGCGCCTCGCTGAGCTTGCCAAAGCAGAGCATGCCCCACCCACTGATGAGAGTGAAAAGAGTCAAAATGAAAAAGATGCTGACCCTGTTTGCCGTGATCCTGGCCATTGGCCTGGGGGCACCCATTGCCGAAGCCAAGAAGTTTGGCGGCGGTAAATCCTTTGGCAAGAGCTACAAGACGGCTCCGGCCCAACCGGCGGCCAAGCCCGTCGACACCAAGAACCCGGCGGTCGGGGCTCAGGCCGCACCGAAGAAGGGTGGCATGATGGGCGGTCTGCTCGGCGGCCTGCTGGCCGGTGGCCTGTTCGCCTACCTGCTGGGTAGCGGCGCCTTCGAAGGTCTGCAAGGCATGGACATGCTGCTGATCGCCGCCCTGGCGCTGGGCGCCGTCTTCCTGTTCCGTGCCATGCGCAGGAGCAAGGCTGCCTCGCCCCAGCCACAGGCAGCCTACGCCGGCTATCAGCCGCCGTCGGCCGCCCCCCAGCAGTTCGAGCAGAGCAATAGTGCACCGCAAGCAACCGGCTTTGCCGACAGTGACGTGCCCTTCCGTCTGCCGCCAGGTTTTGACATGAACGGTTTCCTGTCAGGTGCCCGTGATCACTACCGCACCCTGCAAGAATCCTGGAATAAAAACGATCTGGAAAAGGTACGCGAGTACGTGAGCCCCGAGCTGTTCGAGCAGCTCAAAGCCGAACGTGCCGAGCTGACCGGTGAACAGCATACCGAAGTCATGTATGTGGATACCCAGCTGGTACGTGCCGACTACGGCAGTGACTGGGCCCAGGTCAGCGTGCGCTTCAGCGGCCGCTACATGGATCGCCAGGAGCAGGTCGAGGAGGACATCAAGGAGGTGTGGCACCTCGAACGCAACCTGGCCAAGGACAATGCGCCCTGGCACATAGTCGGCATCGAGCAGCTGTAAGCACTCCCTTGTCTGCGATGACAACAGAGGCGGCCCCGGGCCGCCTCTGTTATTTTTGAGTCCCCATCTCCCCTCTCCGCCTCCCTCCCCCTGGCCCCCCCTGCCATTGACACCCCGTGGTGGCTATGAGAATGGTGCCTGATTGTGTAGTATGACCGACCTTTTTTTGTTCAATTTCCGTTCACCGAGGCGTGGTCCATGGCTCTCTCTTTTCTGCGTCACAGCAACCTGCCTCGTCTGCTGGCCAGCCTGCTGTGCTGCGCCTCCTTGATCCTCGTCTCCCTCGCCACCCTCTACTGGCAGACCTGGTCTCTGACTCGCCAGCAGGCACAGACCGCCGCCGAGCGCGCCATGGTGCAGATCGACAGCGCACTGCGCCACTCGACCCAGGCGGCAAGGGCCGCCCTGCCGCTGGCGAGCCGGCCCTGTGCCGAGGTTGCCCGCGAGCTGCGGGTGCTGGTCGCCACCTCCCCCTATGTGCGCTCGGTCAACCTCTCCCGCCACGGCCGCCTCTACTGCTCCTCCATCTTCGACGAGATAGACCTGAGTGATGAGCTGCAAGACGGCCAGCACGAGCGGTTCAAGCTCAGCGCCATCACCCGGCTCGGGCGCAAGCCCTCGCTGCTGTTCTATCACCTGAGTGAAGGGGATCATTCGGTGATGGTCGCCATCAACCCCTACCACCTGAGCAAACCTTTGCAGTGGCGGCTCGCCGGCGCCCATAGCTGGGTGCAGATCGGCGAACAGTGGCTCGACCTCCAGGGCAAGATCCACGACGGCCAGCCCCCAAGATTGCGGGGATTCAACTATCGGCTCAGCTCGGCGGCGTTCGACTACAACCTCAACCAAGGGTTTCCCTTGCATGCCGTGCTGGCCCTGACCCTGCAAAAACAGGGCTCCCTCATCATACTGATCCTGACGCTGGGCGGTCTGGCCGGCCTCGCCACCTACCGCTGGTGGAGCCATATCTCGACCCCGACCCTGGAACTCAAGCGCGCCATCATCAAGCAGGAGTTCATCCCCTATCTGCAACCCATCGTCTTCAGCAAGAGTGGCCAGCTGCATGGCTGCGAGGTGTTGATGCGCTGGCAACACCACCGCCAGGGACTGATCCGGCCGGATCTCTTCATCCCGCTGGCGGAGGAGAGCGGCCTCATCATACTCATGACCCAGACCCTGATGCAGCAGGTACGCCTGCAGTTCGCCCCCCACGCGGCTCAGCTGCCGACCCGCTTTCACTTCGGCTTCAACATCTGCGCCCAGCACTGCCAGGATCTGAGCCTGATCGATGACTGCCGCGTCTTCCTCGCCGCCTTCGCCGGCAATCCGATAACCCTGGTGCTGGAGCTGACCGAGCGGGAACTGATCCCCCCCAGCCAGCTGACCGACCAGCTGTTTGGCGAGCTGCGGCAGATGGGGGTAAAGATAGGGCTGGACGACTTTGGCACCGGCCACTCCAGCCTCACCTATCTGCAGCAGTTTCACGTGGATTATCTCAAGATCGATCAGAGCTTCGTCGCCATGATAGGCACCAATGCCCTCTCCCGTCATATTCTTGACAGCACCATCAGCCTGGCCACCCGGCTGGGGCTGGAGACCATAGCCGAAGGGGTCGAGACCCAGGAGCAGGCGGACTTCCTGACCGAGCGCAACGTCAACTACCTGCAGGGCTATCTCTATGGCCGCCCGCTCACCCCGGCGCAGTTTCTGCGACTGCTGCCCGCCGTCACCACAGAGCCGGCGGCCCGGCCCGGCAGAGCCTGATCCCTGATACAGCCAGCCGCAGATACGGTGATGTGAAACTTGTCATTAGTCTGTAGTCATGGCGTTGCGCAATCTCGCAAACGTTTGTTCGCTTTATTAATGTGCAGTAGCTCAAAGGAATCAGCTCTCTTTATTTCCAATTATTGCTTTTTGCCTAGAATCGCCACACTCCTGTCATGCAGGAACGATATACAGGACAATAACAACAAGAGGATTATTACCGATGAAGAAGACGCTACTGGCCGTCACCGTCTCTATTACCCTGTTCGGGCTGACCGCCTGCAATTCAGAAAACAGCAGCAAGGAACATATTCCGCTGGATCTGACCATTGCCCACATCAATGATACCCACGCCCACCTGGACCCGACCGAAAATGCGCTGGCCATCCAGCCCACCGGCCAGGAGCTGTTCAAGTTCAACGCCAAGCTGGGCGGCTATCCCCGCCTGAAGTTCAAGCTGGACGAGCTGCGCAGCCAGGCTGCCAATGAAGGCCGCAACTTCATGGTGCTCAACGGTGGCGATGCCTTCCAGGGCACCCTCTACTTCACCCAGTTCAAGGGGGAAGAGGAGTCTCGTCTGCTCTCCGACATGGGCATAGATGCCATGGTGCTGGGCAATCACGAATTCGATCTGGGCAACCAGGCTATTAAAGATTTCGTCTCACGGGTGAATTTCCCTGTATTGGCTTCCAATATGGTGAAATCCAGTAGCGCCACCCTGAAAGACAGTGAAAATATTCATGAATATGTCATTAAGGAAGTAAATGGCGAGAGCGTGGGTATTTTCGGGCTGGTGCTGGAAAATATGCATGACATCTCTTCACCGGATACCGATACCCAATTCCTGCCGATGATTGAGACCGCCCAGAAAATGGTCGATACCCTCAAGTCAAAAGGCGCCAACAAGATCATCATGGTCACCCATATCGGGCTGCAAAATGACCAGGCCGTCGCCAAGGCGGTCAACGGTATCGACCTGATCGTCGGCGGCCACTCCCAGACCTTCCTCGGCGACATCAACGAGATCAACAGCGTCGGCTACACGGCCCACAACCAGAACCCGGCCGACGACAACACCTATGCCCAGCTGATCAACAATCCGGACGGCGGCAAGACCTGTATCGTGCAGGCCGGCGAATGGGCCAAGGGCTATGGCCTGGTCAACGTATCCCTGAGCAAGGAAGGCCAGATCACCAAGTGCGAGGGTCGCAACACCCTGATGACGGGCGACGACTTCACCAAGGAAGTGGCCAAGAAGAAGGTGCCCCTGACCGGCAGCGAGCAGACCAACGTGGTCGACTTCATCACCAAGTCACCCGTCATCGAAATCGTGCCGGAGAACACCGCCATGCGCGATGTGATCGACACAGAGTACAAGCCGGCCGTGGCCGAGCTCGAGGCCAAGATCATCGCCGAGGTGCCGACCAAGCTGCCCCACGTGCGCGTGCCGCTCACCCCGGATGGCGCGGGTCTGATCGATCCCCTGGTGGCCGAATCCCTGTACTGGAAGCTCAACAAGCTCAACACCAAGGTCGACTTCACCATCCAGAACGCCGGTGGTGTGCGCGCCGATGTGAACGCGGGCCCGCTCTCGGTCGGTTACGTGATGGGCACCTTGCTGCCGTTTGGCAACAAGATTGCCGCCTTCAACCTCAAGGGCAAGGACGTGCGCGCAACCCTGGAGTACGCCGTTGACTACTCCATCGGCCTGGAGACCGGGATCGGCGCCTCCAGCGGTGCCTTCCCCTACGTCGGTCACCTGAGCTACAGCTATGACGGCAAACTGGCCAAGGGTTCCCGTATCACCAAGCTGGAGCTGCTGGATGCCAACGGCCAGTGGCTGCCGCTGGACGACGAGAAGGTGTACCGGGTCGGTGCCAACACCTATATCGCCTCCGGCAAGGATGGCTACAACGGCCTGCTCAAGCGTGAAGAGCTGCCCAACAAGGGTGACTATGTCGACTCCGGCGTCGGTGAGAACGAGATGTTCATGGAGTACGCCGAGTCCCAGGGCACCCTCAATCCGCTGCCCTATGCGACCGTGACCTACAACAAGCCCTGATCCGGCTCACAACCTGCTACAACGGCGCCTGAGGGCGCCGTTTTTATGGCATACTCCCCGCCAATCGATGCCGAGGAGACCCTTTGATGGCGAAGTACGACAAGATATCCCCCGAGACCCAGCAGGATGCGCTGAAGATCGCCCGCGCCAACCAGAAGCCGGGACAGACCAAGGAGCAGACCCAGCTGATCGCCCAGGGGATCCAGAAAGGCATAGACGAGTACAAGAAGCAGATGAAGGCGCGGGCCCGGGAGGCCAGTCGCCAGAAGAAGTTGCAGAGCAAGGCGAAGCAGCAACCGCACACCGAACAGGTAGAGGAGAGCGAGATCGAACTTGTCGAGGTCTCCCGCCAGCATCCCCTGCCCTGGATCCTTTTGCTGCTGAGCTGGCTGGGCTTTGCCGCCGCCTGGTTCTGGTTGCGCTGATCCCCCGATGGCAAGGCGTTGCCCGGGATCGCTTCCAAAGCTTGAACCCGCGCCACGGCGCCTCGCCGGCCAGGGCTGATCCCATACCGCCGCGGATCGTCATCGCACCGGCCCTGTACAATCACTGAACCCCGACCCCATTTACCCACCGTCTGGAGAACACCCGCCATGAACCCGGCTCCGCTCTATCTGCTGGCACCTCTGGTGCTGTTTATCGTGACTCTGGTGCTCTATCGCATCTCGCCGCTGCGGGCCGTCGCCGCCGGCAGCGCCCGCTGGTTTATCCTGCCCGCCTTCACCCTGTTTATCCTGCTGATCATCATCAATGGGGCGGCGGATCCAAGCCTGCGCAACCCGGCCTTTCACTGGCTGATGCCGGGGCTCGGCTTTGCGCTCAGCCTGTTTCCGGCCCTGCCCAAGGCACTGGTGCCGCGCCTGGCGATCAAGGAGGGGGCCTTTGCCGCCCTCGGCCTGATGCTGATGAGCCTGGCCATGGTCTACTGACCGGCTGGCCGCTGGTGCGAACATGACTCAAGGGGCACTCTGTGACGGGTGCCCCTTGTACAAACAATGGCCTGCAGGCATCTTGGTGAGTGGATAGCCAGCAAGGAGGCCAAATGGACAATCCGCCCGATTTCATGGCGCAGTGGGATTACAAGGATCCCGCCGCCAGCGCCCTGCGCTTTCATGCTCTGTTGCCCGAGGCGCGTGCCGCCGCCGACCTGCAACTCGAACTGGAGCTGCTCACCCAGATAGCCCGCACCCATTCGCTGCAACGCCAGTTTGCCGAGGCGCACCAGCTGCTCGACGAAATAGAGCCCCGCCTCACCGATGCCACCCCGCGAGCCCGCCTTCGCGCCCTGCTGGAGCGCGGCCGCACCTTCAACTCCGCCGGCGACAAGGCCAGTGCCAGAACCCTGTTCGAGCAGGCCTGGCAGCAGGGGCTCAAAAGCAAGGAGCTCTATCTCGCCATCGATGCGGCCCACATGGTGGCCATAGCCGCACCGCTGGAGGAGCAGAGCCGCTGGCACCAGCTGGCGATGGAGTTGGCGGAGCGCAGCCAGGATAAAAAAGTGCGCGGCTGGCTGCCCAGCCTCTACAACAATCAGGGCTGGACCCTGTTCGAACTGGGCCGCCTGGAAGAGGCCCGCCAGTGTCAGCAAAAATGCCTGGCCTGGCACGAACAGCACAACAACCCGGCCAAGGCCTTCATCGCCCGCTGGAGCCTGGCGCGGCTGACCCGGGCACAGGGCTTGCACGAACAGGCGCTGGCCGAACTGACGCAGTTGCAGGCGGAGATGGTGGAAGCCGGCGAGCCGGAGGATGGCTATCTGTTCGAGGAGCTGGGGGAAAATGCACTGGTACTGGCTGACCCGGCCGCGGCCGAATACTTCGCCCGCGCCTGGTTTCTGCTGTCACAGGATCGCTGGCTCAAGGCTAACGAGGCGGAGCGGCTGGCCAGGCTCAAGCAGTTGGCCAAGCTCTAGCAAACAGCCTCTAGCAAAACAGCGGGGCGGCCAGTTGGCCGCCCCGAACACTTCACTCCCAGAGTGACGAATACCATATCGGCCCCCATCTCAGACCAAACTCGCCTCTTCCCAGCTCTGTTTCTTGCGATAGATGGGAGGATTGGGGGGCTGATCTCCAGCCGCGCCGCCTTGGGGATATTGCCGTCACAGCTGGCGATGGCCTGCTCTATGGCGAGGCATTGACCACATGCCCCGCCATTCAAACCAGGCTAGCCTCTTCCCAGCTCTGCTTCTTGCGATAGATGGTGGATGGGCTGATCTCCAGCAGGGCCGCCGCCTTGGGGATATTGCCGTCACAGCTGGCGATGGCCTGCTCTATGGTCTCCTTCTCCACCAGCCAGAGCGGGCGGATCGGCGTATTGAGCAAAGGTGCGGCGCTGCCGCTGGCCGTGCTGGCTGGCGCCATGGCCGCCGTCAGGCCCCTGCGGCCGCTGAGCGGCGGCGGCAATATGTCCGGGCTCACCAGCTCGCGATCGTTGAGCACCACAATATTGCGCACCACGTTTTGCAGCTCGCGCACGTTGCCGGGCCAGGGGTAATCGAGCAGCACCCGCGCCGCCTCGGCATCGAAATCCTTGAAGCGCTTGTTCTCTTCCCTGGCGTAGCTCTGCAGCAGGTTGCGGGCCAGCAGCAGTATATCTTCGCCCCGCTCGCGCAGCGGCGGCAGGCTGAGGGGGATCACGTGCAACCGGTAGTAGAGATCCTCGCGAAAACGCCCCGCCTTCACCTCCACCAGGGGATCCCGGTTGGTGGCGCAGACGAAGCGCACGTCCACCGTCTCCAGCTTGCCGCTGCCGACCCGCTGCAGGGTGCCGGTCTGGATGAAGCGCAGCAGCTTGCTCTGCAGGTCGAGATCCATCTCGCAGATCTCGTCCAGAAACAGGGTGCCACCGTCCGCCAGACTGGCCGCCCCCTTGCGATCCCCCTGCGCGCCGGTAAAGGAGCCCTTCACGTGACCGAAGATCTCGCTCTCCATCAGGTCGTGGGGAATGGCGGCGCAGTTGAGCGCGATGAAGGGCTGTTCGCTGCGGGGACTGCACTGGTGAATGGCCTCGGCGCACACCTCCTTGCCGGTGCCGCTCTCCCCCGTGATGAACACGGTCGCCTTGCTCGGCGCCGCGCTCTCTATGATGCGATAGACGGCCTGCATCGGCATGGAGGCACCGATGAAACCGGCGAACGAGCTGCGCTCGAAGTTCTCCCGGTACTGGGCTACCAGCGAACTCAGCTGCTGATGCTTGAGGGCATTGCGGGCGGTGGCGCACAGCCGTTTGCCGTCGAACGGCTTGGTCAGGAAGTCGAAGGCGCCGAGGCGCATCGCCTCCACCGCCACGTCCACCGAGCCGTGGGCAGTGATCACCACCACCGAGCAGGGCAGTTGCTGCTCGGTGATCTGCTGCAGAATGTCCATGCCGGACATATCGGGCAGTTCGAGGTCAAGCAGCACCACGGGCGGCGGGCTGGTCAGCAGCTGCGCCAACGCCTGCTGACCACAATCGGCCAGCACTACCTCATAGCCATCCTGGGCCAGATACTGTTCATAGACCACCGCCAGACTGCGGGTATCTTCCACCAACAGGACTCGAGGTTTGCTTTCAGCCACGGGAGCCATCCTTGCAATTGATTTTGTTGTCTATTTCGGGTCTTGTACGCCATGTTAGCACAGTTGGCGACTCTCTCTTTTATCCCGCCATTCGCGGGGAGATACAAGTAAAAACGGCTCCCTAAGGAGCCGTTTTTTCAACGATGAGCGCTTACTTCTTGGCGTTGTCGCCATCGGCAGCCGGCTTCTCGATCGCCAGCAGCTCAACATCGAACACCAGCACGGCATTGGCCGGGATGGAGCCTGCACCGTGCTCGCCATAGGCCAGCTTGGACGGCAGGAAGAACTTGAACTTGGAACCCACCGGCATCAGCTGCACGCCTTCGGTCCAGCCCGGGATCACCTGGTTGAGCGGGAAGGTGGCCGGCTCGCCGCGATCGACGGAGCTGTCGAACTTGGTGCCGTCGGTCAGGGTGCCGGTGTAGTGAACCTTGACGATGTCGGTAGCCTTCGGCTTGGCGCCGGTACCCATCTTCTCGACCTGGTATTGCAGGCCGGATTCGGTGCTCTTCACGCCTTCTTTCTTGGCGTTGGCAGCCAGGTACTCTTCACCCTTCTTCTGGTTATCCACGGCATCCTTGTCAGCCTTGGCCTTGGTCAACTCGTTGATCTTGGCATCGTACTGCTGCAGAACCTTCTGGATTTCCTCGTCAGTCATCTTGGCTTCTTTGCCCAGGCCATCGGTCACACCCTTGAGGATGACGCCGTTGTCCAGTTTGATGCCGAGTTCCTGCTGACGTTCCAGGGTATTGGCGATATAACGACCCATGGAGAGGCCAATTGCATAGCCGGATTGCTCTTCAAAGCTCTTGGCATCAGCCTTGGGGGCCTCTGCCGGCTTGCTGGCTTCTGCCTTGACCTCTGCGGTATTCGCAGCAGTCTTCTCGTCTTTTTGGCAAGCAGTCAGACTCACGGCAACTGCCGCAGCCAACAGGGACACCTTCAGAAAATTGTTCATCAGTTTCTCCAAAACTCTAAATACCGCTCTCGGTTCCTTCGTGAAATGAGAGGTTTATCGTGATAAGCGCCTTATACTAACGCCGTGATCGCAGGTAACGAAAGCATGAGACAGGAAAAATGATAAAAAGTGCCATTTATCTCATCGGTATTTGCCTGATACTGACAGGTTGCGAACAGAGCTCACTGCCGGATCGACAAGTCACCCTCGCCAACCAGGGACTGCTGAGCGCCGATCTCGCCAGCGACGGCAAGCAGGCCATCGTCTCCAGCCTGAGCCAGGGCACAGTGGTGTGGGACCTGGAACAGGGCAAGGAGCGCTGGCGCTGGCGCCAGTCCGACAATCAGGACAACTTCGTCATCATCACCCGCTTCTCGGCAGACAACAGCCATGCCGTGACCGCCACCCTGGATACCTTCGCCATCTGGCGCCTGCAAGATGGTCAATCCCAAGGCTACTATTCGCTTCCTGAATCCAGGCTGAGGGACATAGCCCTGTCGGCCGATGGCCGTCAGGTGCTGATCGGCCGCGAAGATGGCAAGGCGGAGCTGGTCGATACCCGCACCGGCCGCAGGCTGCAGTTCCTCGGTCACACCGAGCAGGTCAATACGGTGGATCTCTCCGCCAATGGCCGCTACGCCCTCACCGGCGGCAACGACTACAGCGCCTATCTGTGGGATACCCGCTCCGGCCAGGTGGTGTGGCGATTCAACCACGCCGGCCGGGTGGTGATGGCGAGGCTGGATCCACAGGGCCGTTTCGCCTTCACCGCCGACAGCCGCCAAGCCAGCATCTGGGATCTGAAAACCGGCAAGGAGGTGAGCCGGCTGCAGTTTGATCACCGCTTCGAGGTTTACACCACGGCGCGCTTTGCCAACGACGGCAACTGGCTTATCACGGGCGCTCCCTCCCGTCAGCTCTCCCTGTGGCGGGTGAGCGATGGCAGCCTGCTGCAAAGCTGGCGCGTCTCGCCCCATCCCAGGGTGAAACCGCCGAGCGCAGTGGTCTACGGCGTGGCTTTGCGCGACAATAGCCACCTTGTCAGCGCCAGCTCCAGTGGCCTGGCCGAAATCTGGACTATCAAGTAAGGACCCAAAGGCCCATGAGTCAGCAACTTAACGATCGCCTCGAAACCCTGGAAAGCCGCCTCGCCTTCGCCGAATACACGGTGGAGCAGCTCAACGACGAGGTCACCACCCAGGGCCGCGAGCTGGATCGACTCAAGCATCAGATCCAGCTGCTGGTGGACAAGCTGCAGAGCGTGCAGCCGAGCCAGATCGCCAGCATGGCCGAAGAGACGCCGCCCCCGCACTACTGAGCCGCAACGCGCCTCGCCACCCGGCCATAAAAAAACCCGCGTGGGCTTATTTATAGTAAAAACCATGTATTTTCATTAAATTAGTAGTTAACTAACTATATTTGAAAGGTTTTTTACTAAATTCAAATCGTACACACTATGTATTTTAGTGTGTACGATTTTTTTGTACTTAAATTGCCATGTGCTTTCGAAAAGCACTGAAAAATTTTATTTACCCAACGCCCTCATCACCTCCTCCACGGCTGCCAACCGGCCTCGTAAGACGCGATATTCCTTACAGGAGTGCCTAAGCACATTCTCGATGGTCGTTTGTAGCGCGGGGAAGTCTGCTCGCAGCTCACTGTATTCGGTGAACGTGGCCTGGTATTCCTGGATCTCAAATCGATAAGCGCGTGCCTTGGCCTCTAGATCATCCAGCTCCTTTAGCCCTTCATTCCTCACTTCCACGACTGCCTTTTGCTCGACCTGAGTCACTGGAACCTCTGGATCTAATAGGTATTCCCGAAAGGTAACCTCATCAAACAACGGTGTTTTGACGTAATTTGGGCGAAACCATTTCCTTCCAATACTTCGCCTATTCAAAAGACCCATATCGACTAGCTTGTTCAGATTGCGATATATGAGTCCATAGCGTCTCTGTTGTGACAGGTGTTCAATCTTGTCACCAAATACAGCGCTTACGCACTCCTGTGCAGTGAAATCGTTCAACTGCAATCGAATGAGTGCTGTGTAGAGTGCGGTTGGAAGCCACACAGTCTGGGAGCTCATAAGTAATCCTCAGTCTCGAACGACAATAATTTGTAGGAATCTAAATCAATTTGCGGATTATAGTCCGTGGCCGTAAGCCAGACAACCAGAGATAGTGCTCGCCTGAGAGAGGCGAGACATGCAAGATCTAGCAAAAAAATTTGGTGATGCTGTACGTGATAGACGGCTTCAATTGGGTGTATCACAAGATGCGCTCGCACATGTGGCCGAGATTGATAGAAGCTATGTAGGAAGGATTGAACGTGGTGAGGTGAATGTCACTTTAGATAAGGCTTATCGCCTTGCTAGGGTACTGGGGTGTGACATTCGAGACTTGCTGCCCTAAAGTTTTTAGCCAAAAATTATTTTCATTTTTTAAAAGCTGAAGTTGCCCAACATATCTAGACATTATTGAGCTGTTTGAAATATTTCATTTCACTCTTTACTGGCGATAGCACATTGTTGAAGCTTTGTCGGCGTTTGGGATTGTACACTATTTTATGTAATCGAACATATCCTGCCGAACTTCCTTGCTATCCACATAGATTTTACAACGGATACGCTCGCGTTTTAGGTGCTAGAAGAAATTATCTGCCACTGTATTGGCATGATAATTACCACGTTTGCTCAAACCCGATGTTCCTGCAAAAAAAACTACTATAAATATAGCGCTAAACCGACCTCCTTGAACGGAATGAACCAGCACTTCATACTCTGACCGCGATCGCCGCCCAGCCATTAGTTATGTGCTGACAGCTAGATCTCGGTTGATCCGTTGCCCCATCGGTCAATCAATTACTTGCTGTGAGAAAAAGCAGCAAGATAGATATAAGCCTCATGAGGGTGAATATAGGTGGTGTCAGTTACCCAGACTGTATTTGACACGGTCACGTCGAGCTGGCGTTCTAGATGATTCGGTGCAACCAGCGTTGGGCGGCCACAGTAATTGTTTGGACGGGGGGAATAGTCGGTAACCTATCATGCAGCATTAATCGCGCCACATAGTGTTTACCACATGTCTAGCAGGTCATCTCAGATCTTGCGATAGCCATTGACACAGCCGCTTTCTAGGCAACATAGCCTGATCTGGCAAAGAAGAGATTGGTTTTCCTGAACTCGGGCAGATAAAGGCTGGCGTAGCCAAGCATACTACCCGCTCTGATGAAAATTCATCATCCGGCACAGTCTGTGGATGGGATGTGTGGATACGTGCTCAGGGAAGAAGGCGTAACTTATCCAGACTGCTTGCAAAGTACGCGAACGGCCTTTTTTAAGATATCTCGCTCATAGGTGGCGCGCGCAGCTCGGCATTGAGGCTGCTGGCTGCGCTTCGAGTTTGGCTATCACGCTTGAGCTAGGTGTAATGGCTGTAGTTTGAAGCACCAATTTGCTCGGCAATCTCTGCCACAGGATAATTGCGCTCAGTCACCTGCTTGACAGCGGCTAGTTTGGACTCGTCTATGTAATGTTGCCGCTTGCTCATAATACCTCCTGAATGACTTCAGTTTGAGGTTCTTGAGGTGTCTAGGAAAGAAATAGGGGCGATTCAACATTCTTGGGAAAGGTTCACCGCAACAGTGTGGGGATCATTTGAATCTTTGCTTTTGTGACGAACGTCACGTAAATATATTATCAGGCCATTGACAAGAGCACCCCCAAATGGAACCATCCTCGTCGTTGCAAAAATGTTTAGCTTTTGCATCTCATTACAGCACTTAATGTTTAAACAAAGTTAACTGGAGAGAGTGATATGGATTTTTTGAATTTTGACGTAGTTGATGATGTTGAAGTTGTGACTTTTGAGTCAATCCCGGAACATGAAGCTATCGGTCCTGGTGGCATGCAAGAAGATTAATTCATTAGTAATTGAGATGGGTAAAGCACTTTACCCATCTTTCTCAGATTAATAATCTACATCTGATACCGCTACACCTTGTAAGTGATATTAATAATGCATGGCAACCAGATAATTACTTGGTCAGACCAATCTTAAACAAATCAAGTTACAGTTAGACTTATCATTAATAGAAGCCGACAAGACATGACTATATATACATCAGTGCCTAGCGAAAATGCATCAAAAAACACTATTATAAAATCAAATCAGAATTTTAAGTCTATTGTTACAGATTATTTGATATGTATAGAAAAGAACTTAAAAGTTGATCTTCAAGATTTTAAAAAAAAAGTAACTAGCCTCGATAACAGTAAGAAATTCCATCCTAGTATATATTTGTATTTCCGTGAGGTTCAAGAATCAGTTAAATATGGAATAATTAAAGATTTAAAAATCAATCTCGCTAAATTATATGACTCTATCATATCGAAACAGTCAAATATCGATATGTCAATAACTTCCATTTTGTCCGAGGACTGGGAGGACGAATACGTTGCTCACCTCAGAGAATATGATCAAAAAGACATCTGTGGAAACACAACTGTAGTACTCCCTATAGATGAATATGAACTTTACTATCATAAAAACAATATAATTAAGGCTATTGAAATAATTCAAAAATATGTCCCTGAGCTTCATCAAGAGATAGATAGCTTTGTCACCCATATTAAGTTGTTTAAGGGGGAGGTTTTAAGAGGGGATACATCCGCAAGAGTTCTTGGAGCTATGTGGATTAGAGTTCCTGAGCAGGAAGATGATCAAGTAGGATACTGGATTGAACACATAGTACATGAAACATCTCATATTCGTCTTGAGCATCTTTTCTTAATGGATAAGATTGTTCTGAACAGCGCAGAAGAGAAAGTATTTAAAGCTCCAATTAGAAATGACCTCAGGCCCATGAAGGGCATTTTTCATGCAACTTTTGTGTTATCTAGAATGATAATGGCTTTTTATTTGATATCCACAAAAGCAAAAATGCATAAGAGATTTAGGGACAGATTACAATTATGTAAATTACAATATGATATAGGTAAAGAATCGTTGAAACACCCAATGGCTTCATTCAGCGAAATAGGAAAAGGAATCATAAGGACATTAGATGAAACCGCACATTATAGCAAGCTATGAAGATTGTATAAACAATATTAATTTGAGGACTTTCGTATATTCTCATATATTAAACCCTCATCTTAAATGTGCAGTTACAGGTGTTAAGTTACACTACAAGGATAAATGCGAGGTTTTTTATGGGCATTCCGTATCTAAAGATATTAATCGTGCAGTGCAATCTTCCAAGTATGAAGTTTTAGAACGGATATTTTGTTGTGATATATTAATGCACACTTCAACTTATAATTTATATCGGTACTCTAATAATATTAAAATCGGTCATGTTAACAGAGAGGACATATCATTACGTGGAGTCAGTGATATAGGTGCAACTGGATTGTCATGCCATAAATCAATCTGCGAGGCAAAAGAGCATGGCCTCTATGAAGTATTAGAACGTCATATTCTATCTTCAATGTGGTATGGGGATCTTATATTACATCCTATTCAGATCAATGAGCCAGCAGGTGATGGATTAACAATAAGCTCATATAGTACCGCTGTACCCAGTAACTTCTGTATATCGGTGCTAAGGAATAATGATAACACAATGTTTTTCTCTGGTTCCGCCATTTCTGATGAGATGGAAAAATCTATAGAGAAGTCAAGAAATGAAGCGTTCATGCTAATTAATAACTATTATAATGGAGAGTTACATAACCTTAAAGGTGTTCGAAAATCATCGGCAGAGAATATTAAACGCTTGGTTGGATTGGACGCTAAAATCATAAATGAACATTTCGATCTAAAGGTACATTTTAATGATGGTTCAGTTATATTTAAAAAACTAGATATTGAGTCACAACTACATGCATTTGGCTTCAGTTTAAATGATGCGAGCTATGCTATCGTACGGGATGAAGAAGGATTCTTTATAACGAAATCATTTTTACATAATGCGCTAAGCAAAGAGTGTTGTAGGCAAGAGCGAGGGCATATTCTCCATGACCCATTCTGTTAGAATGCCAAGAACATTAATATATGGTCATTCATTTTTTGGAAATGCTGCATCAAGTATGATGAAGATTTCCATGCCATATATAATATATATTGAGTCTGGCTCAGCTATATACACCGCCTCACAATTTGCAATCGCATTGATCAGCACATACATTGCGACAGCTATTGTAAGTTATTTAAGCTTGAGAATAAGTGATAAATATTATATAGCAATATCCGAATGCACAACTGGACTATGCATAATTTCATTGTATATTTTTGTTGAGGATGGTTTCATATTGGTTTTTTGCATTACTATCGTTGAGTCATTTCTATCCACCATAAAAAGCTCTTACACGGAGAGTCTTATTGGTTTCTTGTGTAAAAACGTACAGGTTAATCGACAAAGCATTATTGGGCAAATAAAATCCCTAAGCAACATTGGCTCAATGATAGGCCTATATATAAGTATACCATTACTAGCAAGCACTAGTAAAAATGTTTTTTTTGCCACAGTTTCGTTTCTTTACATTATATCTACGTTGCTAATTCTCATTGCCCCTTTAAAACTGGAGCATAAATATAATGGTGTACCTCGGAAGACTAGCATATCCATATTATTGACTAGTAGGTTTAAGAATTTAACGATATCACATTTTTTAATGTCTATATCTCTTAATATTTTCAATTGCACTACTATAGTCGCGATACTCGGGCATTTCCAAGGAACTGAATCAAATTTAACTACATTTTATCTTTTATCATCCGTTGGCGCCATTGCTGGCTCACTACTACTATCAATTACTACCAGTAAGTCTGGAATTTCATTCTCTAAGGCTCCGGCATTTAGGTTTATATATTTTTCATTGTTCTTTGCATCCATATTTGCAGATTCAGTATATGCATACATGATAATATTTTCTGCTTTTAACTTATTACACTCATTCTGTATTGGATTATGGCAGGATATGTTTCAGGAAATCTCATCTGAGAATGAATGGAAAATTGTCGGTGCGACAAGAAAAATGCTGGTTTCAATCGCGGGTGTAATTGGCGCGATTATGGGAGGGGGGTTATTTACATCTTTCGGATATCAATATACTTATATTATGTCCACAATTATTTCGCTCTTTTCTCTCTTATACATATACTTGCATTGTAGTGAAAAGAGATTAACAATTATAAGTAATTAGGGGGGGGTAATGAGATTAGAAAGCTATGATGTTATCATCGCTGGGGCTGGGAATGCTGGTCTAACGTGCGCCATTGCCGCAGCTGAAATGGGAAAGCGAGTGTTGGTTATTGAAAAGGCGAAGGAAATTTATAAGGGAGGGAATAGTTCTCTGACAATGAATTTTAGATTTTCTCATCAGAGTGTAGATGAGCTACTGGATTTGATTGATGATAATGACAAATGCTCAGAGAAGACAAAAGAGCTGAAGGAAAAGTACCAGCCTTACTCGGAGTTTGACTTTTTAAACGATATCATGAAAGTTAATGACCATCAGTCATCAATTGAATTATCAAAGACCTTAGTAGAGAATTCTCTTAGCACCATAAAGTGGATGCGCAGGCTAGGTCACCAGTGGATTTATAAAGATAGTGGGAATATTCTTCCTCGCTCTGTACCTGTTAGGATTAAGGGGCGTGGTGCTGGCTTACAAGCAATTAATTTTAGTTTATGTAAGAAACTGGGCGTTAATTTTTTATACAATTGTGCTCTCATTGACTTCCACTTGGATGATGATGTTGTATCCGATATTACGATTGAATATGACGGTAAAATTTTTACTTCATACATAAAGAGTCTTGTTATTGCTTGTGGTGGATATCAAGCAAATAAAAAACTAGTTAGAAAATATCTGGGAGATAAATGGGGTAATGTTCCTCTACGAGGCGTTCCATTCAATACAGGTGATTGGCATGATATTGCACTCAGAAATGGTATAAGTTTATCTTCTGGTTTTGGGGGCTGTCACGCAACACCTCAAGGTGCTAATATAAAAAAACATCGGCTCCCTGGCGATAATGATGATAGCCAAAACAGTTCTAGATATCTCTTTAACTTAGGCATAACAGTGAATAAGTATGGTGAACGTTTCTTTGACGAAGGCGGAGACTATCCTAACTTTATTTATTCAAAGATTGGTGAACTCATCGTTGAACAAGATGGTGAAATAGCCTTTCAAATCTTGGATAAAAAGCATATAAATAAATTGAGCAATGGTTATTTTGTACAAGGTGGATTGTTTTCGTCAAGATCATTAGAGTCACTTTCAAAAAAGTTAGGAATATCAAAAGATGGGCTTGCCACTACACTAGTAAAATTTAATGACTCGCTTAAGCACATATCCAACCCAATAGACATTAATTCTCTGGACGGAAACAACACTATTGGCCTAGATGTCAACAAGTCAAACTGGGCTGAGCCATTTGATGGCAATCCATTTTACGTTGCACCAATTCAAACAGGCCTAACATTTACATATGGTGGAATGGAAGTTAATAAGCATGGCAACGTTAGGTTGATAAATGGTAACTTTGTGCGAAATTTATATGCTTGTGGCGAATGCATGGGGGGGGTGCACATTAAAAATTATGCAGGGGGAACTGGTCTTATGCTCGGTAGCGTGTTTGGCAAAATTATTGGGTCTACATCATAAAGTTTAACAATCTGATGTTATCTGAATTTCTCAATTTTTAGGATCAAAAATGATTATTAAAGAAATAAATTTGGATAACAATTATCATTTTTGCGTAAAAGCAAGGCGAGAGTCCTTTTATTGCAGCTTTGGCAACTTAATAGGTTTTGATAAAATAATATGTGGATATAAGAATCGCATTAAAATGAGGTTAAAAACACCTGGGTTTCATTATTATCACGTATGGTTAAACGATCAAATAGTTGGACAGTTAGAGTTTTGCTCGACTTGGGAAAAGATGAATGTTGGATATATTTATCTAATTTATATAGAGCCACAGTTTAGAGGTTCTGGCTTAGCGGATGAATTGCATGGATTCATCCTTAATAAACTCTTGGAGGCAGGATGTCACCAAGCTGTTTTATCCGTCAGCAATACTAATAAAAGGGCGGTTAGTTTTTATAGAAAACATCATTGGAGATTTCTAAGGAAAAACTACAAGCATAAAACAACAGACTATTTCAAGATAAAACTATCTTAATCTTGCTTATTTTAAATTACCATCATTAATGCTGTAAAAATATAATGGCTCTGAGTTTAATATAACTAGATTTGATATCACAATATAAACCGTTGCAAAAAATGGCTAATTGAACTCCTTGAACATCTTGGAATAGTATGAAAACCACTGATGATTCAGACGAGATGATGTCTTCTAATTTCCTCCCCATACATGTTCCTACTAAAAAACAGAAATGAAAAGCCCACGCAATACTGCATGGGCTCTAAACATTAAATCAGGAAATCTTCCAGATCCTTGCCACCCTCAACCGCTGCCGCGATGGCCTTAGGCATGCGACCCTGACCAGTCCAGGTCTTCACCTGACCATCCTCGGTGTATTTGTATTTTGCAGGACGAGGAGCGCGCTTGGCTTTAGCTGAACCGTCAGCCTTCGCCGGAGCCGCAGTACCAACCAGCTCGCTCGGATCGATGCCCGCTTCTTTCAGCATCTCGGTAAACTCAGCCAATTTTTGCAGGCGCTCGGCAGATTCCTCTCTCAATTTGGTCTCGTGCTGCTCACGCTCAGCAAAAACCTCATCCAATTTTTCTTTAACTTCGACCAGTTGCTCAAATGACAACTCACGCAATGCAGCTCGCAGACTACGGATATTCAACAAAGTTTTTAAAAAATCGTTCATTTTTATCCTCATGTATCACATTTTTATATCAGTGAAATTATCTCTCAACCCCAGCATTAGCACCACTGTTTTTGGCACCAAGAGGATTCGAAAAATAGCATATTTTAAAAATCGTGAGCTAAATGGTGTTTGGAGATGTTTAGTGGCCTAGCTCCAACCTGCTATGAAACTATGTAGCCAAAAATTAAATCTAGGTGGTAGTGAGCGTTGAGACCACCTCACCAGATGAGCCGATGAACGATCTTGATCGGCTCACGAAATGAGCCGATTGGAGAATATCATTGGCTCACAGAATGAGTCGATGATAAGAAATATTTCTCTCCACACAAACTAGATTAGGAGAACATATAATTTATATGATCTCCCTATTAGATTCATCACGCCCAAATGTATCTGGGTTTGCAGCCTCATAGTCATCGTCAAACATATGATTTCCGCGATGCATCTCCCTCATTGTTGCGAGTATACCGAAAAAACACATTTCACAAAGATGCACCTGATAACGCTCACCATCGTGACGGGAACCATAGCCAAAATCCGCCGATAACGAGCCGTATTGATTGGTTCCAAAATTCGTTTTTGTACTACAACCACAGACATCACAGAGAATGTCAACTACCTGTTCTGTTGGCACAATTTCTTTTACGAGCATGCTAAGTTCCTAATCTGATGAGAATAGGAGTTATCATACGCGGACTGACTATATATGGTGCAACCTGTTTTTGGTTACTTTTTGGTATCCATGCGAATAAGGGTTTTCACCTCAACAACAGTGGCTCCGATGGGAACACATATCGAACTCAATAACTCGCCATTTTCAGTTCTGGTAACCTCGGGATCCCCCCTGTACCAACACCATTCTCGGCCAGTTTTTGTGTCGGCTGCCTCTAAGATTCCACAACGATAATCAAAATTGATAGCCATTGATGTTTCTCTCGACCGGATGTTTAGTTATTAGCATCATCACGCTCAGCTTCTTGCATTAAACGAGTCACTTTTCTCAGCGGATTTTCAACACCAATATCATCCGTCAGAACGATGATCTGCTTTCCAATATCAAAAGCTGGGGCAGCAACAGCTCGCCCTGCAAGATCCAATGATTCGAGGACGGCAGTTGCCTTCTTTAGCGTTTTGAAGGCTTTTGCTGTTTCAGGGCTCAACCCCCACCACATACCCGCCATATCAGAGTTTGATGTGTACTTAACCAGAAACTCGTCCTTGTAGGGGTCATGCAGTAGCCACCCCAGCATTTTTGCGTGAGCAGGTAGTTCCCACGTCTGTTTCAGTTCATGTGCGGACGGTTCTTTACTCATGACGTCATCCTCTGTATGCGGCGCTAGCTAGTATGATGGTTAGAACATAGTCAATACATCATAAGAAGGGCCTCATAAAGACCTCAGATAGAATTATGCCCAGAGATTCACGAAAAAGTTGGTATTGCCCGAATGGGGCTCTTCAACCTCTGCATCCAGTGCCTCATCCAACATTGTTCTCAGACACATCGCCACCGCCGCACTGAACAGATAGGATGAGGTAATCGCGTATTGCAATTTCAGTGGAGATGTCACTATGTCCTATGCTGCTTATCATCCTGGCGAGACAGTAGCTTCTGCCAATGATGTCTTTAGCTCCCTTAGCATACCGATTGACTCATTAGGGGCGCATCTATGGATCGTGGCTGGCGTAGCTCCTAGCATCATTCATCGAGTAGCTGAATTGATGAGTACAGAATTACCTGTATTTTCTTGTGCCCATTTCCAATCCCTGAAATGGCATTGTCTATATGGTGGAAAGTGAGCGTCATTTTGTAGGCCTGATTGCTTTGGCTCACGACTTTTGGGTACTGGGCAAATTATCTGGCGAAGCTCTTGAATATATCGATAAGGAAGCGGTATGCGAACTGTTTCATTTCTTTGCTTTGAATATCTAAGTTTGTTTAGTGGGTTGTTAACCACTGGGCAGATATTATTGTAATCATCTAGTTCACTAAAGCTCTGTAAAATAACTGAATCAATAAAATCACAGCAAATATTTATTCGCCTAGTAATTTCATTACTGTCAATCACGCCATTTTCTTTTAGATAACGCTGCATTTCATCAGCAGAGCTAATGTGCCAATTTCTCCCGCTAAAAAAGCTAAGAATATCTGAGGATGCATATGGTGCGCAGTTAGGTATATAAGCCGTGAAAAGCCAACTTAAAGCAGAAAGTTTATCACTGATAGAAACTTCCTGTTTCTCCATCCATTTGGAGGCTAGTCCTTGCCACCATTTGTACTCAATCCCCATCGTTTTTGTTAACCAACTGAATTTTATGTCCGTGCTTCGACCATCTTTTTTTGTCCTTTTTTTGTGCCCATTATCTACTCCTCAAAAGAGGGCTCTTTCCACTAAAATATCCCTGTGGGTCTATGTCTTCAAAACCGTATTGGAGCAATGATTTCCAGCTTAATGGCTGTTCGCTACTTTCAGTATTCTCTAACTGTTGAGATGCCTCATTTAGTGCGAGGGATATAGCACGCTGGCTTTCCTGGGTATAAATTAATTGAGAGTCCAGGCTGGAATGGTGCATACAACGCTTTATCATCAACGGACCTAATTTAGCCTGCTTAAGTCGTCTGCCGTAATTATGCCTATGTCCGTGCGGGCTAAGCCCATGTGTTTTGTTTGGTGCTAGCCCAATTCGGCCTAAGCCTGCTCGATAGTTGCAATTAAATGCGTTTAGCGTATATGGCGTACCCAGAGTTTTAGTATGAAATGAGATGAATGCATAGGGGTGCTCGCATGGGATACTGGCACGATATTTTAAATAATCCCTCCATAACATCATAAATAATTTCCCATACACAGTAGGAAACCATTGAACTTGAATGTACCTATCATCACTATTGTCAAATATCCGTGATTTCCACCCCAGATGTTGTGTTCCCACCATATTGATCCGAGGAACACGAGAAAATTCCTCCTGTAAATATGCCTGACGAGTACATACACCCCGGCGGCTTTTCCAGTCATTAGGTGCCGTACCATCAATCTCATGATGTATTCTAACAATAGAAGAGTCAGGCTCTTCAGGGTTTTCAAAAACGTCAGTAACCCAAAGGGTTAGTGCCTCGCTCTCACGTAGACCACCTCCATGCATTAGTAATAAGACCAGTTTATCTCTCAATGCAACACGAGGGTCTTTCGTCTCTCCGATTCCAGATTTGAAGAATTGAGGCCATTCCTTTTCAGGGAAGGCGGGGGTATCTTCATTTGAATGGAAGGAATTGCGTGAATGGCGTTGTCTTAGAGTGCGCGCTCTTTTCACAACCGGTTCTTGGCTTTTATCTTTAATATGGCCGAGATAGTCATTTTGATTGCGCCGAAACCACGCAGCGTAATTGAGTCTCTGTTCGTGAGAAGTGGCATTACATAATGGATTTAGGGGTTCAACTCCCAATTTATTAGCGATCCAATCACTCAATTTGACTAGGCTGAGAACCAGTTTGTCGGTAGTCGCCTCAGATGATGGAACCCAATATAAACCTGATGGATCTAATCCGCTCTCACTACCAATAGTCCCTCCATAGAGACGCTGCACGAAGGACTGAAACAACCTTTTCGGATCACTAAAACAAGCGTGATTAGCATCCAAGTAATCTATGAGTAGGCATACAGATTGAACACAACGGCGGAGTGTTGAGTCACTAGCCCCCTCTGCACGTCTTTTCAGAAGGTACTCAGTGACTATTGATAACTCACCCTCTTCAGTCAATACAATGGGCAACTGGGTCTTGATCCCAGTGTTGTCGTCAATGATTGTGGCTCTGACACTAACAGATGTAACCACTTGGATTCTCCATTGTACAACGTACTCTATTTACACTATTAGTCCTCATTCTCCAGATGTCAAAAAAGAGGCAGATTTCTCTGCCTCTTTCTTATAAGTACACACTTTATGGCACTATATATAAGCCAGGCGCGGTTTTTTTTATCGGGCTATGCCCAGGGCACAGATCAGTGCTGGTGACCCTTGCCACCGCAGCCGCCGCCACCGCAGCAACCGCCATGACCCTGCTCGTCGCCGTGGTCATGACCGTGATCGTGGCCATGGCCACCGCCGCAGCAACCGCCGTGCTCATGGTCGTGACCGTGGTCGTGGTCATGACCATGATCGTGACCGCAACCACCGGCACCGTGAACGTGGCCGTGAGCCAGCTCTTCGGCCGTGGCGGCACGCACGTCCTTGATCTCGACCTTGAAGCCCAGGGTCACGCCAGCCAGCGGATGGTTGCCATCCACCTTGACGAACTCTTCGGACACTTCGATGACGGTCACAGGGCGGTGGCCATCGTCAGTCTCGGCCACAAAAGTATCCCCTTCAGACACTTCCATGCCGTCAAACAGCTCGCCAGGTACTTCTTGCACCAGGCTTTCGTCGTATTCGCCATAGGCCTGGGTCGGTGCCAGCGTGACGTCGAACGCCTCGCCCACACTACGGCCTTCCAGCTCGGCTTCGAGGCCGGAGACCAGATAACGGGTACCGTGCAGATACACCAGAGGCTCTTTACCGACAGTGGTGTCGATGACTTCACCGTGTTCGTCGGTGACTGTGTATTCCAGCGTAACCACGCTCAGGGGAGCTACTTTCATGTCAGGGATCCTGCGGATAGAAAAAAACGGGCCCAGAATACCTCAAAAAGGCGGCCAAGCATATGGCAGGTCCGGCTCAGTCGTGATGAAAAAGTCATCAATGTGAAGCGGCATGGGCCTGACCCGCACCTCGCCCCCGGGTATTGCGGTGGGACCCTCATTCGGGACGAAACACGCCTATCACCTGTTCCGTCTCCCGGGTCACCTTGTCCACCTCGGCCTGGGTCTGCACCTGGGTATCACCGCAGTCGACACAGGTCACCTTCTCGACTCCATGCTCCATATACAGCATCATGGTGTCCATTTTGCCGCACGCCGGACAAACCGCACCGGCAATGAAGCGTTTTTTACGTCTGGTTTCCATTCTTGTTACCTCCAGGCAGCATCATATCAGGGTTTTTACATGCATCACGCCATCGAATGCCAGCATTTTTCCTCTCCGTACCTGCAAGTCGGCGGCCGCAAACGCACGCCGGTGGGCCAGTTGCTGCGGATAACCCGGGGCGCGGCACTGCTGCGACTCGGCCAGCATGAATTGCTGCTGACGGCGGGCAACAGCTTCTGGCTCTGCGCCGATGCCCTCGCCGCCTTCAGCCCGCTGGCGGGCTGCCACCATGATCTGCTGACCTGTTCCCTGCGGGTTGCCCAGCCAGCCCAGGCGGGCTGGTTGCAACCCACCCCGCTGCTGGATGCCCTGTTCGACAGCCTGGCCCAGTGGCAGCGTCCCCGCGACTGGCAAGGGGCCTATGGTCATCGCCTGCAGGTGATGCTCGACGAGTTGCAGGCCTGCCCTCTGTCGCAACACGCGGATCAGCCGCTGCAAGGCGCCTGGCGCGCATTGATCAGCCAGCAAGCGGGCAGTGACGCCGCCTGGCAGGCCTGTCTCTCCCAGCGCGGGATCACGGATCCTGGCCTCGCGGCCGATACCCTGAGCGCCCAGTGGCAGCTGCTGCAGGCGGTACGCCTGCTCAAGAGCGGCAGCAAGCGGGCACAGGTGGTGAGCAAGCTCGGCTACCGGGATGAAGAGGCCCTCGCCCAGGCCTGCCAACGCTGGCTTGGCGCCAACCTGGATGCACAGCAAGCCGCCTGACCCGGCGGGCCGAAAACCGGGCCGGCCAGGCGAAAAATGGGGGAAATGAGTCCAGTTTTGCGGCAAACGGCCGCTAATAACGGGAGGGTCATTTCTCCTATAATCCTTTATGCTAGGGGCCTGAATTGACTGATACCGTTTTGACTCACAGGACATCTGCCATGAAAAGCAAAGCCAACCAATCCCAGGGCATGTTGCTGTTTCATCTCTCGGCCAAACAATCCTTCGCCATCGGCACCCTCAAGGTGAAGGAGATAGTGCCTTACACCCAGCTCACGGCCATGCCGCACTCACACCCGACCGTGCTCGGCGCAGCCAGCATGCGGGGCACCACAATCCCGGTGATCGACATGGCCATGGCGGTGGGCTATCGCCCGATCAGCAAGGAGGAGATGCCGAACTGCTTCATCATCATCACCGACTGCCGCCGTACCCTGGTGGGCTTTCTGGTGCGCGGCATCGACAAGATCACCGAGTGCAACTGGCGCGACATCGAATCCCCGCCCGCCGCGCTCGGCCATAACGTGTTCGTGACCGGGGTGACCCGGGTCAACGACCAGCTGATCCAGCTGCTGGACGTGGAGCTGATACTGTCGCGGGTCTACCCGGACGATCCCAGCCACCTCTATCCTGTGCTGACCGACGTGCAGCGTGAGCGGATCAAGCCGATGCGGATCCTGCTGGTGGACGACTCCTCCGTCGCCCGCCGCCAGCTGATGGCGGCGCTGGACTACATCAACATCCCCTACGAGGTGTGCACCAACGGCAAGGATGCGCTGGCCCTGATGCAGGCTCGCGCCAGCCAGAAGACCCCCATAGATATCCTGGTGAGCGATATCGAGATGCCGGGGCTCGACGGCTACGAGCTGGCCTTCGAGGTACAGAGCGACGCGACGCTGGCGGGGGCCTACATCATATTGCACACCTCGCTCTCCAGCGAGATCAGCGTGGAGCGGGCCCACCAGGTGGGCGCCCACGAGGCGCTGACCAAGTTTGAGGCCAACGAACTGATCCAGGCCATGCTGCGCGGTGCCGAGCACCACGACAGCCTGCTGGCCTGACAAGCCGGCGAGAAGCCCCCCTTCTCGCCGCACTTTTTGACTGCCCTGATGCCTGTTTCGGACCCCATCATGCTCATAGAGAGTCACTTCCACGCCCCCTGGTGGGCGCGCAATCCCCATCTGCAAACCATATTGCCAAAGTGGCTGCGACGGGCGCCGGCCCGCTTCGTGGCCGAGCGTTTCGAACTGGCGGACGGGGATTTCGTCGATCTTGCCTGGAGCGGCGACATCAGCCAGAACGCGCGGCCACTGATGGTGTTGTTTCACGGGCTGGAGGGGAGCATCCACTCCCACTATGCCAAGGGGTTGTTCGCCCATCTGCAACGACAGGGGGACGAAGCCGTGCTGATGCATTTTCGTGGCTGCAGCGGCGAGCCGAACCGCCTGCTGCAGGCTTATCACTCCGGCGCCATCGAGGATGCACAGGCGCTGATCGCTGAACTGGGCCGGCGCTTTCCTGGCAAGCCACTGATCGCCATCGGTTATTCGCTGGGGGGCAACATGCTGGTCAATCTGCTGGCGCGGGCCTGCCCCCGTGAGCTGCAGGCGGCCGTGGTGATCTCGGCACCGCTGCGGCTGGACAGCTGCGCCGATCGGGTCAATCAGGGCTTCTCCCGGGTGTATCAGAGCTATCTGCTGCGCACCATGCGCGACAACCTGCAAAACAAGATCCGGCACCAGGCCGAGGCTGGCAAACGCTGGCAGCCACAGCAGGTGCAACAGATTGCCACCCTGCGCGACTTCGACGAGCAGGTCACGGCGCCGCTGCACGGCTTTGCCAGCGCCGACCATTACTACCAGCGCTGCTCCGGCCTGGGGCTGCTGGCCCGCATCCCCATTCCCACCCTGGTGATCCATGCCGCCGACGATCCCTTCATGACAGAAGCCGTGATCCCGCGGCCGGAGCAGCTCTCACCCATGGTGCGTTACGAGTTGAGCCGACGGGGCGGCCATGTGGGCTTCCTGCACGGCACGCCCTGGCGCCCCCGCTTCTGGCTGGAGGAGCGTATCAGCCAGTGGGTGAAGGAGCAGACTCAGGGGGCGAGCAGGTAGCCGTTGCGCCCCGTCTCCTTGACCCGATAAAGCGCCTCGTCGGCCCGCACCAGCATGTCGGCGACCGACTCCTGCCCCCGCCACAGGGCTATGCCCTGACTCACAGTCACGCAGGGAGAGACCTCCGACAGGGCATGGGGAATGGCGCGCACGGCCAGGGCCGCGGCGATGCGCCCGGCAATCTGTCCGGCGATCCCGTCGTCGGCGCCGGGCAGCAGGATCACGAACTCCTCCCCGCCATAGCGAGCCACCACATCGGCCGGCTGCCGCACCGCCTCCCGCAGGCAATCGGCGACCGCGATCAGGCAGTTGTCCCCCTGCAGATGACCGTAGTGGTCGTTGAAACGTTTGAAGAAATCCACATCCAGCAGCAGGATGGCAAACTCGCCATGCCGCTGCTGCGCCTCGGCCAGGATCTGCTCGCTGACCTTGGCAAAGTGACGCCGGTTGGCCAAGCCGGTCAGGGGATCCTGCTTGGCCATGCCATCGAGCTGACGAGCCAGCGCCAGGTTCTCATGCTCGCGAGACACCGCCAGCACAAACCAGCCGTTCAGCATGCGGCGCCCCGTCTCCAGCATGATGATGAGGCAGCCTACCGCCAGCCAGTGCACCGCAGGGAAAGGAACCTTGACGAACAAGGCCTCCAGCAACAAGAAAAGCAGGGGAGGCACACTGAAACAGTAAAACAGCCTCACCTCGCAATAGAGGGCCACCAGCGCCGCCATCAGCAGCAGGCTGATGAGATCGAAGGCCAGACTGAAGCCTCCCCTCAGCTCGATCAGGGCGATGGCGTAGCCGAGCAGCGCCCAGGCTATCCCCCACAGCAGGGCGCCAGCCCGCAGACAGGGCGGCCAGACAGTCAGGGGTTGATGGGACAGCCAGCGCCAGAACAGCGGAAACAGCAGGCAGACCAGGGTCATCAGGATAACCTGCACCTCGTAACTCCAGGGCAGCACGCGGGCGATCACCAGATGGGCATCGCGATAGACATAGAAGCGGGCAAGCAGGAACAGGATCGCCAGCTGGTTGACGGCCCAGAACCAGTGCAACCCCTTGCTCAGGGCCAGACGGCGTGACTCGCACAGGTGCTGATCGAAGTGGGTGGAGAGGCGGCGTTGTTCATCAGACAGCATGTGCACACCCGCTGACAGCCCCATAAATCCCTTGCGCTTGCTGGCAACAGATAGACAATATCCACTCTCTGGTAACTGAAGATGAACCCATGATTATCCCCTGGCAAGACTTGGACTCCGATACCCTCAACAGCCTGCTCGAGCACTTCGTACTGCGGGAAGGCACCGAGTACGGTGAGCATGATGTCAGTCTGGCTGACAAGGTCGACGATGTCAGACAACAGTTGCAACAAGGCCTGGCCGTGATCGTCTACAGCGAGCTGCACGAGAGCGTGAACATAGTGTCAAAGGCCACCCTCAGCAGCGCTCCGGTGGACGATATACCGGAATAGCCCTGCCATTTCCATCCCAATCTGGGTCTTGCCAGCGCGACCAGCAGGATGGCACCACGAACCCGACAGTTCCCGCCCAGGAGCCGCGCATTTCCCGGATATAAAAATGGCCCGCCGAGTCATCGGAGGGCCATTTGGGGCAAATTATGTGCCTGGGCGGCGGAATTTATTCAGCGATCCCGGTTCTATTTTGAATGAATAGAGAGCCAGCCTTGATCACACCAAATAAAAATAGATGTCGTTCACGCTGATATAAACGGGTGTTCATGTTTCCCGGCTGGGCGGGAAAATCCATAGCGGAAATATAATTAAGAAACAGAGAATCTCATCACAATATTGCCGCAATATGACAAGACAATTCCCCCATATCAATACAGGGTTCATGTCCATCTATGGCTGGCCCGGCACCACCAGCCCCCATATTTGCAATCGATGGCAAGCAGAGTCCTGATGATAGGTAAATCACAGGCGTGCGATGCAATGGCGGGCGCTCATATCGGCGCACCCATCCCTTATTTCGTTACCGACTCGCCGCGACCAATGCCGTAGTAATGAAAACCATGCTCCTTCATGCGACCCGGATCAAACAGGTTGCGACCATCCACGATCAGCGGCCATGTCAGCGCCTGCTTGATGGCGACGAAGTTGGGGGCCTTGAAGTGGTTCCACTCGGTGCAGATCACCAGGGCATCCGCACCGAACAGGGCGGCCTCCTTGGTGCCCATCAGCCTCAGGTTGTCACAGTTGCCATAGAGGTGCTGGGCCTCCTGCATGGCCTCGGGATCATAGGCCTGCACAGTGGCACCGGCTTGCCAGAGCGCCTCCATCAGGGCCCGGCTCGGCGCCTCGCGCATGTCATCGGTATTGGGCTTGAACGCCAACCCCCACAGGGCGATTATCTTGCCGGACAGGGTCTCCCCTTCGGATCGGAAGAACTCTGACAGCAGCTGAAAAAGCCGCGATTTTTGCTGCTCATTGACCCGTTCCACCGCCCGGATCAGCGGCGTGTCGTACTCCAGCTCCTGGGCCGTTGCCAGCAAAGCTTTGACATCCTTGGGAAAACAGGAGCCACCATAGCCACAACCAGGGTAGATGAACTGATAGCCGATACGCTGATCCGAACCTATGCCCTGGCGCACCATCTCGATGTCGGCACCGACCCGCTCGGCCAGTCCGGCCATCTCGTTGATGAAGCTGATTTTGGTAGCCAGCATGCAGTTGGCGGCGTACTTGGTCAGCTCGGCGCTGCGCACATCCATGAACAGAATGCGGTCATGGTTGCGGTTGAACGGCTCGTAAAGCTCGCGCATCAGCTGGCGAGAGGCCTCGTTGGCAGTGCCCACCACGATGCGATCCGGCCGCAGGCAATCTTGGATGGCGGAGCCCTCCTTCAAAAACTCGGGGTTGGAGACCACATCGAAGGCAAAGGAAACATCTCGCTGCTGCAAGATGGCATTCACCCTGGCCGTCACCTTGTCGGCTGTGCCCACCGGCACGGTCGACTTGTTGACTATGACGACGGGGGTATCGCGATGCAGGGCTATGGTTTCGGCCACCGCCAGCACATGGCGCAGATCGGCGGAACCATCGTCCCCCGGCGGCGTGCCGACCGCCAGAAATTGCACCTCGCCGTGTTTGACGGCCAGCACGGCATCCGTGGTAAACACCAAGGCACCGCTCTTGATATTGCGCTGAAGCAGGGCTTCCAGCCCGGGTTCATAGATGGGAACCTGGCCGGCCATCAATTCAGCCACCTTCTGTTCATCGACATCGACACAGATAACCTGGTGGCCGACATCGGCCAGTACTGTGGCCTGGACCAGGCCCACGTAGCCACTTCCAAATACAGTAATATTCATATTGATACAACCAAAATGTCAGAGATGATGTAATTTGGAAAAACAAGAATCTGGGGGGTTATAAATATTTACCACATTACCTAAGATGACAGCATGAGTTAATTGTTACCAGCTGTTTCTGGCCCATTGCAGGCCCGCTTTTATATACGATATGTTGAGCATCATTTTTAGGGCTGCCCCGCCTGCTGGGCACTGATTAATATTCATTGTTGGATCGCTTATGCAAGATTTTCTGCCATTTTCGAGGCCCGCCATCGGCGATGCCGAGATAAGTGCTGTCTGTGAGGTGCTGAAATCGGGCTGGATCACTACCGGCCCGAAGAATCACGAGCTGGAGCAGCAATTCTGTGACACATTCGGCTGCCAGCATGCGGTCGCACTCTGCTCTGCCACCGCCGGCATGCACGTCACCCTGATGGCGCTGGGGATAGGCCCGGGGGATGAGGTGATCACCCCCTCCCAGACCTGGGTCTCCACCATCAACATCATCACCCTGCTCGGCGCCGAACCCGTCTTCGTCGACGTGGACAGGGACACGCTGATGACCAGCGCCGAGCTGATAGCCCCGCTCATCACGTCCAAGACCAAAGCCATCATACCGGTCCACTACGCCGGTGCCCCCGTCGATCTGGACCCTATCCTCGACCTGGCACGCCAGCACGGCATCCCCGTCATCGAAGATGCGGCCCACGCGGTCGGCACCCGCTACCGGGAGCGCTGGATTGGCGCCACCGGCACCGCCATCTTCTCCTTCCATGCCATCAAGAACCTGACCTGCGCCGAAGGGGGCATGCTGGTGACCGATGACAAGGCGCTGGCGGACAAGGCCCGTATGCTCAAATTCCACGGGCTGGGGGTGGATGCCTTCGATCGCATGAGCCTGGGCCGCAAGCCGCAGGCGGAAGTGATCACCCCGGGCTTCAAGTACAACCTGGCCGACATCAACGCCGCCATCGCCCTGGTGCAGCTGGCGCGTCTGCCCGAGCTCAATGCCAGACGGGCCGAGCTGGTGGCCCGCTATCAGGAAAAACTGGCCGGCCTGCCGCTGATGCCGCTCGCCGTGCCCGCCTATTCCCATCTGCACGCCTGGCACCTGTTCATGGTACGGGTCGACCCCGAACGCTGTGGTCTGGACCGGGATCGGCTGATGCAGGCGCTGCAGGAGCGCGGCATAGGCACAGGGCTGCACTTTAGGGCCGCCCATACCCAGAAATACTACCGCGAGCGCTACCCGACGCTCAGCCTGCCTCATACCGAGTGGAACTCATCGCGCCTGTGCACCCTGCCACTCTTCCCGGACATGACGCTGGCCGACGTTGACCGTGTGGTCGCGGCACTCATCGACATATTGGAGTAACGACACGTGAACAACACAGACATCAAGCTGGTTTCGGTGATCATCCCCGTCTACAACGAGGAGGCCAGCCTGCCCGTGCTGCTGAGCCGGGTCACGGCCGCCTGCGAACTCCTGCCCCAGGATTACGAGGTGATCCTCATCGATGACGGCAGCCACGACGGCTCCACCGAGATCATCAGCGAGGCCGCAGCCAAAGACGGCAGCAAGCTGGTCGGGGTGCTGCTCAATCGCAACTATGGTCAACATGCCGCCATCATGGCCGGCTTCGAGACCGCCAAGGGGGATCTGGTGATCACCCTGGATGCGGATCTGCAGAACCCGCCGGAGGAGATCCCCCGTCTGGTGGAGGCCGCCATGCAGGGTTATGACGTGGTGGGGACGGTGCGCCGCAACCGCCAGGACTCCTGGTTCCGCAAGACCGCCTCCCGCCTCATCAACAAATCGGTGCAAAGAGCCACCGGCGTGCACATGAGCGACTACGGCTGCATGCTGCGGGCCTACCGCCGCCACATCATAGACGCCATGCTCTGCTGCCAGGAGCGCAGCACCTTCATCCCCATCCTGGCCAACAGCTTCGCCCGTCGCACCATAGAACTGGAAGTCGGCCATGCCGAGCGGGCCCACGGGGAATCCAAATACGGCCTGATGCACCTCATCAACCTGATGTATGACCTGGTCACCTGCATGACCACCACCCCCCTGCGGCTGCTCAGCATAGTCGGCAGCGTGGTGGCGGGCATAGGTTTCACCTTCTCCATCCTGCTGATCCTGATGCGCTTCGTGATGGGCGCAGACTGGGCCGCCGATGGCGTCTTCACGCTCTTTGCCATTCTCTTCACCTTCGTCGGCGTACAGCTGCTGGGCATGGGGCTGCTGGGGGAATACATAGGCCGCATGTACACAGACGTGCGCGCCCGTCCCCGCTACTTCATCCATCAGGTCGTGCGCACCGCCTCCACCCCTTCGCAACAGGAAGCTGAATAATGAAAGTTGTCGTCTTTGCTTATCACGATATCGGTTGTACCGGTATCGAGGCCCTCCTCGAGGCAGGCTACGAGATCCAGGCCGTCTTCACCCACGCCGACGATCCCGGCGAGAACCGCTTCTTCGGCTCGGTAGCCCAGCTCTGCGCCGAGCACGATCTGCCAGTCTACTCCCCCGAGGATGTCAACCATCCGCTCTGGGTCGAGCGCATCAAGGAGCTGGCGCCCCAGGCCCTCTTCTCTTTCTACTATCGCAACATGCTCAAGCAGGCGATCCTGGACATCCCCTCGGCCGGGGCCTTCAACCTGCATGGCTCCCTGCTGCCCGCCTACCGCGGCCGCGCGCCCATCAACTGGTGTCTGGTCAATGGCGAAACCCAGACCGGCATCACGCTGCACCAGATGACGGTGCGGCCCGATGCCGGCGCCATCGTCGCTCAGCAGGCCGTCGAGATAAAAGACGCCGACACGGCGCTGACCCTGCACGGCAAGGTGCGCCTCGCCGCCAGGACCTTGCTGGAGGCCGAGCTGCCGAAACTGCGCGCCGGCGACATCTCGCTCACCCCGCAGGATGAGAGCAAGGCCAGCTACTATGGCCGCCGCACCCCGGCCGATGGCGAGCTGCACTGGGATAACCCGGCCCAGGCGCTCTACAACCTGGTGCGCGCCGTCACCCAGCCCTATCCGGGCGCCTTCAGCTTCGCCGGCGATCGCAAACTGACGGTGTGGAAGGCAAATCATCTCGAGCAGACCAGTGACAAGCTGCCCGGCACCATCCTCAGCCAGGATCCGCTGCGCATCGCCTGCGGTGAAGGGGTGCTGGAAATCGTGGCCGGCCAGGCGGAAGGCGGCCTCTATGTGCGTGGCGCCCAGCTCGCCCGTGAGCTGGGTCTGGTGGCCGGCATGCGGCTCGGCCCCAAGGCCAGCAATGCCCTGCGCAAGGAGCGCCTGACCCGGGTGCTGATCCTCGGGGTCAACGGCTTCATCGGCAACCACCTGACCGAGCGCCTGCTCAAGGATGGCCGTTACGAGGTCTACGGGCTGGATATAGGCGCCAGCGCACTGGAGCGCTTCATCGGCCACCCCAACTTCCATTTCGTGGAAGGGGACATCAGCATCCACACCGAGTGGATCGAGTATCACATCAAGAAGTGCGACGTGATCCTGCCGCTGGTGGCCATCGCCACCCCCATCGAATACACCCGCAACCCGCTGCGCGTATTCGAGCTCGATTTTGAAGAGAACCTCAAGATCGTTCGCTACTGCGTGAAGTACAACAAGCGCATCATATTCCCCTCCACCTCCGAGGTGTACGGGATGTGCGACGATCACAGCTTCGATGAAGACGAATCCCGCCTCATCGTCGGCCCCATCAACAAGCAGCGCTGGATCTACTCCGTCTCCAAGCAGCTGCTGGATCGGGTGATCTGGGCCTATGGCAAGAAAGAGGGTCTCAGCTTCACGCTGTTCCGTCCCTTCAACTGGATGGGCCCGCGCCTCGACAGCCTGGACTCCGCCCGCATCGGCAGCTCCCGCGCCATCACCCAGCTGATCCTGAACCTGGTGGACGGCACCCCGATCCAGCTGGTGGATGGCGGCGCCCAGAAGCGCTGCTTCACCGACATAGAGGACGGCATCGAGGCCCTGTTCCGCATCATAGAGAACAAGGGCAACCGCTGTGATGGCCAGATCATCAACATCGGCAGCCCGGACAACGAGGCCAGCATCCAGCAGATGGCCGAGGTGCTGCTCACCAAGTTCGAGGCACACCCGCTGCGCCACCACTTCCCGCCGTTTGCCGGCTTCAAGATGGTGGAGAGCAAGTCCTTCTACGGCGATGGCTATCAGGATGTCTCCCACCGTCGTCCGAGCATCAAGAATGCCCGCCGCCTGATCGACTGGGAACCGACCATCGAAATGGAAGAGACCATAGGCAAGACCCTGGACTTCTTCCTGCAAGGGGCGGTCACCACGGGAGTCGAGCATGATTGATGTGGGTCTGCGGATCGACGTTGATACCTTCAGGGGGACCCGTGACGGGGTTCCCCGCTTGCTGCAACTGCTCGACAAGCATCAGGTCAAGGCCAGCTTCTTCTTCTCGGTCGGCCCCGACAACATGGGGCGCCACCTGTGGCGCCTGCTCAAACCCCGCTTTTTGCTGAAGATGCTGCGCTCCAACGCAGCATCCCTCTATGGGCTGGACATACTGCTGGCCGGCACCGCCTGGCCCGGCAAGTCCATCGGCAAACAGCTGGGCTCCCTGATGCGCGACACCGACAGCGCCCGCCACGAGGTGGGGCTGCACGCCTGGGATCACCACGGCTGGCAGGCCAACACAGGACGCTGGGGCGAGGCCGAACTGATCCGCCAGACCCGGCTCGGGGTGGATGCGCTCAACCAGATCCTGGGACGGGAGGTGGACTGCTCCGCCGCCGCCGGCTGGCGGGCAGACCCGCTCACCACCCAGGCCAAGGAACATTTCGGCTTTCGCTACAACAGCGACTGTCGCGGCAGCGGCCTGTTTCGGCCCCTGCTGCAGGACGGGCGGCTCGGTACGCCGCAGATCCCGGTCAATCTGCCCACCTTCGATGAAGTTGTCGGCCCCGAGGTGACGGCGGCGCAGTTCAACGCTTTCATCCTGGGCAGGCTCTGCACGCCGCCGCAGGTGGCGCCTCACGTCTACACCATTCACGCCGAAGTGGAAGGGATCGTGATGGCGGAGCAGTTCGATGCCCTGCTCGGCGAAGCCAGGGAGCGCGGCATCCGCTTCGTTCCGCTGGGGGATCTGTTACCATCCGACCCCGCTCAGCTGGGCGCCGGGCGGCTGGTACGCGGCACCCTGCCAGGGCGAGAGGGCTGGCTTGGCTGCAAGGCCGACGCATAGACCAGACACAACAAGTCAGGCCACCAGACAGTGGCAGGATGAACCATGACGCAGCACATCGGGCCCCTGAGGGCGGCATGATGAACCATTGCGCTCACCACACAATGCTACAGAGGATGTCATGACGTTGACCAAGTGGGCCCTGCCCCTGTTCTTTCTCTTCTTTTACCTGCTGCCGCTCGACCAGCGGCCGCTATGGAGCCCCGACGAGAACCGCTACGCCGAGATAAGCCGGGAGATGGTGAGCACAGGAGACTGGGTCGTGCCCCACTTCCTGGGCTTGCGCTACTTCGAGAAGCCCATCGCCGGCTACTGGTTCAACAGCATCAGCCAGCAGCTGTTCGGTGACACCAACTTCGCCGTGCGTTTCGCCTCGGCTGCCGCCACCGGCCTGAGCGCCGTGCTGATCTTCTGGTTCGCGCTGCAGCTCTGGCAGTGCCGGCGCAAGGCCTTCCTCGCCAGCCTCATCTATCTGTCGCTGTTGATCGTCTACGGCATAGGCACCTACAGCGTGCTCGATGCCATGGTCACCCTCTGGCTCAACGCGGCCATGGTCAGCTTCTACATCATCCGCAAGGAGGGATCGCTACGCAGCCGGATCGGCGGCTACCTGCTGTTCGGCCTCGCCTGCGGCATGGGCTTTCTCACCAAGGGCTTCATCGCCCTGGCGGTGCCCGTCATCGTCATAGTGCCCTACGTCCTCTATCAACGCCGTCTGCTCGAGCTGGTGCGCTTCGGGCCGCTGGCCATCCTGAGCGCTGTCCTGCTGACCGCCCCCTGGGCCATCGCCGTGCACCTGCGCGAGCCCGACTACTGGCACTACTTCTTCTGGATTGAACACATACAGCGCTTCGCGGCGGACAACGCCCAGCACAAGGCGCCATTCTGGTACTACCTGCCCATGGGGCTGCTCGGCACCCTGCCCTGGCTCGGCCTGTTGCCAGGTGCTCTGCGCAAGGGCTGGCAGGATCGCAAGATAAGCCCGGAGACCCTCTATCTGCTGGCCTGGGTCATCTTGCCGTTCCTCTTCTTCAGCATCGCCAAGGGCAAGCTGCTCACCTACATTCTGCCCTGCTTCGCCCCGCTGGCCATGCTGATGGCCGCCAGCGCCGTCGATCTGCTCAAGGAAGGTAAAGAGCGAGCTTTCAGGGTCAATGCCTGGCTGAACGGCCTGTTCGGCCTCATCTGCCTGGCGGTGCTCGCCGTGCTGGCCTTCTCCCCCAGCCACGCCGTCTACGGCGAAGAGGATCATGGGGCGCTGGCGGTGGCCATGGTCATCTTTGCCGGCTGGGCTCTGCTCGGTTTCATCCAGTTGAAGGATGTCAGCCGCCGCTGGACCCTGAGCGCGCTCTGCCCCATGGTGCTGGCCATAGGCCTGCCCTGGGCACTGCCGCAATCCCTGATCGACTCCAAGCTGCCGGAGCGCTTCATCGAGGCCAACCAGGCCGTGCTGATGCAGTCCACCACCCTGCTGGCCAACGATGTGGGGCTGGCGTCCTCCCTCGCCTGGGAAACCCGGCGCAGCGAGATCACCCTGTTCGACAGCAAGGGCGAGGTGCATTACGGTCTGGGCTACCCGGATGCCAAGGGGCGCTACGTGGCGCGCGCCGACTTCCCTGCCTTGCTGGCAGAGGCGCGCAAAAAAGGTCAGGTTGCCCTGTTGATGAAGACGGATCGGGACGGCAACACGGGCCCAGTTCCCCCCGCTGACGAGACGATCGTGAGTCATCGGCTGACCCTGCTGATCTATCACGGGGTCCAGTGATGGACATACTGCTGCTGCTGCTGGTGTGCCTGCTGACCTGCGGCGGTCAGATGCTGCAAAAGCAGGCGGTCATCAGTTGGCAGCGTCAGCCCTGCAGCCACTGGCAGAAGCTGTTGTCACCCTGGCTGATCGCCAGCGTGGCGGCTCTCGGCAGCGGCATGCTGCTCTGGATCTACCTGCTGCAGCGGCTGCCGCTGAGCATGGCCTACCCCATGCTCAGCATCAATCTGGTGCTGGTGCTGATAGGCTCGCGGCTGTTCTTTCACGAGCAGATCACCTATCACAACTGGCTGGGGGCTGGCGCCATCATCATTGGCGCCCTCTTGCTGGGAGGCTTGCTATGAGTGGGGTTGGCAAAGCACCTGAGGTGACGGGGAAGCCCGCGCTCAAGGGCTATCTCTATGTGCTCGGCAGCATACTGCTGGTGACCCTGGCCCAGCTCGGCATGAAGTGGGGGGTGATCCAGTTGCCCGCCTGGCAGGCGGATCTCGCCGTCATGCTGGCCCATCCGCTGCCGCTGCTGGTCATCCTCGCCGGGGTGGGTTGCTACGCCCTGTCGCTGCTCTGCTGGCTGGCGGCGCTGCATTCCACTCCGCTCAACATCGCCTATCCCCTGCTCAGCACCAGCTATGCGCTGGTCTATCTGCTGGCGGTCAGCATACCGAGCTTTGCCGAATCGCTGGAGCCGGGCAAGGCGGTGGGGGTGATCTTCATCCTGCTGGGGGCCGTGCTGGTGGGGATAAAACCGGCGAGCAAGCAAGGCGCCAGCTAGCCCCGGCTATACGAAACGACGGCGCGCCAGCGCCATCTCAATAAGGGCTGCATCGTCAGCCCTTTTTTTGTGTCGCGACTCCCCCTGCGCTCCCCCTTCATCACTGAGTACCCGGTGACAAGTGTCACGCCAGGCTGCCTGTTGCAAGACAGTACCGACAAGCGGCGCACTTGACCGCACTCGGAACATGCCTTTATAACGGAACTCCCAAGGAAGAGAGAATTCTATGTCGGCCAAGCATCCCATCATTGCGGTTACCGGTTCGTCCGGTGCCGGCACCTCCACCTCCACCAACGCCTTTCGCTCCATGTTTCATCAGCTGGGGTACAAAGCGGCGGTGGTGGAAGGGGACAGTTTTCATCGCTACACCCGACCGGAAATGGACGTGGCGATCCGCAAGGCGCGCGAACAGGGGCGCCACATCAGCTATTTCGGCCCCGAGGCCAACGACTTCGGCCTGCTGGAGAGCTTCTTTCAGGAGTACGGCCAGAACGGCAGCGGCCAGTATCGGCGCTACCTGCACAGCTTCGACGAGGCGGTGCCCTTCAACCAGATGCCGGGTACCTTCACCCCCTGGCAAAACCTGTCAGCCGACACCGACCTGCTGTTCTATGAGGGGCTGCACGGCGGCGTGGTCACCGAGGATCACAACGTGGCCCGCCACGTGGACTTTCTCATCGGCGTTGTGCCCATCGTCAACCTGGAGTGGATCCAGAAGCTCATTCGCGACACCTCGGAGCGGGGTCACTCACGCGAGGCGGTGACCGATTCGATCGTCCGCTCCATGGACGACTACATCAACTTCATCACACCGCAGTTTTCCCGCACCCACATCAACTTCCAGCGGGTGCCGACCGTGGATACCTCGAACCCCTTCAGTGCCAAGGTGATCCCGAGTCTGGACGAGAGTATGCTGGTGATACGGTTTCGTGGCATCAAGCAGGTGGACTTCCCCTACCTGCTGTCGATGATAGATGGCGCCTTCATGTCACGGATGAACACCATAGTGGTCCCGGGTGGCAAGATGGGCTTCGCGATGGAGCTGATCCTGCGCCCGCTGATCCAGCAACTGCTCGAAACCGGCAAGATCACCTGAGCCAAGGAGTTTATGATGCGGTTAGCGTTTCTCTCTGTGGTATTGGCCGCCCTGCTGGGCGGTTGCAGCAGCGGCCCCGCCGCCCCGACCGTCGAGTCGGGCACCATGGTGGTGCGACCGGCGGCCAGCTGGCCGTTCGGGGCGACGCCGCGCTATGCGCTGGCCGAGCAGTTCCAGTATGCGGGTGACAGTGCCGAGGGCTGGCTGGAGCCGGTGCAGCAGGCGGTCAACCAGGAGCTGGGCAGCAAGGGCTGGCAGAGCGTGCCGCTCGCCGAGGCCGATGTCTGGGTCGCCATCGGCGTCGCGGGCAGCAAGGATCTGAGTGATGGCGAGATCTTCGCCCGCCTCGGCATGACGCCCGGGCTGCAGGCCAAGGCCGGCGATCGCAAGGGTACCCTGGCCATAGTGCTGCTCGACCGGCGCACCCAGCAGGCGGTGTGGAGCAGCGCCATCTCACTCGCCAGCGACGTGGCCATCCCGGAGGCGTCACGCCGCCAGCTGAGCCAGCAACTGGCCAGCCAGATGCTGAACGCCCTGCCGACCCGCTGATACAGCGCCTTCCCCATAAAACAAAACGGCCTGCGCGAGCAGGCCGTTGCGATCACACCATGACGATCACTTGCGCTGACAGGTCAGCAGGGTCACCCCTTTTTGCGTGAGGAGGGCCTGCTTCTCCTGATTCCAGAAGGTGGTGACACCGTCGGAATACTTGGCACCGGATTCCGCTTCAACCCGGCCCAGCTTGTGATACACGCCGGCATAGGGGAACTGCACCATGTCGGCCTGGGCATCATAGGTCACGGCCAACAGCTCTTCCCCGCACTGGTACTGGCTGTACTGGTACTGGGTCGGTTGCGGCATGCTGCAGGCCGCCAGCCCCAGCAGGGGAAGTAACACGATCATGTTTTTCATTGCACTTTCCTTATGTCATGGTGTTATTCAATCGGAAGAGTCACGGCTATCAGGCTTCAAGAATTTGATAACTATGGGTAATTTCTACCGCTTTTTCCAACATCAGGGAAACGGAACAGTACTTTTCCATCGACAGATCCACGGCGCGGGCCACCTGTTTCTCCGCCAGTCCCTTGCCGGTCACGACGAAGTTGAGGTGGATCTTCTCGAATACCCGCGGCACCGACTCCACTCGCTGCCCTTCCAGCTCCACATGGCAAGCGGTCACGGATTGACGCGCCTTCTCCAGGATGGAGACCACGTCGATCGAGCTGCAACCACCCACCGCCAGCAGGATCATCTCCATCGGGCTGGCACCTTCGCCGGGGTTGGCGCCGTCCAGGGTCACCTGATGACCGGACTCACTCTCGCCGACAAACTTCATGCCTTCCACCCAGCTGACCTTGGCTTTCATCTCACATTTCCTCTTAATGACGACAGATCTGACTGACATAGCATACCCCAGACGGAGCTATAGCGGCACATGTCAGCCATTTTCGCGAACTTGCAGGCGAACTAGATCAAAATCAACATCTGATGCCGCCATCTTCCCTAAAATGGGCGGGATAGCGCAGCAGGCAACAAGGGGATCTGGCAAAAGCCCTCAAAGCCTTGTCAGCACAGACAAAGGCTCTTATCCTACTGCGACTAATACAAGGAATGGCAAGGTTGGCAGCTTGCCCGGACGCACGAGTCCATAAAAAGACACTACAGAGGAATTCTCATGGTCATTGGCAAACCGCAAAGCGATCCCACCCTGGAATGGTTCTTGTCGCACTGCCACATTCATAAGTATCCCGCCAAGAGCACCCTGATCCATGCGGGTGAGAAAGCGGAAACCCTCTACTACATCGTCAAGGGCACTGTGGCCGTCTTGATCAAGGACGATGAAGGCAAGGAGATGATCCTCTCCTATCTGAACCAGGGCGACTTCCTGGGCGAGATGGGCATGTTCGAGGAGAGCGAGAATCCGGAGCGTTCCGCCTGGGTGCGCGCCAAGGGCTCCTGTGAAGTAGCCGAGATCTCCTACAAGAAGTTCCGTCAGCTGATCCAGGTCAATCCGGAAATCCTGATGCGTCTCTCCGGTCAGATGGCGACTCGACTGCAGCACACCAGTCAGAAAGTCGGCAACCTGGCCTTCCTGGACGTCACCGGCCGGATCGCCCAGACCCTGCTCAATCTGGCCAAACAGCCGGATGCCATGACCCACCCGGATGGCATGCAGATCAAGATCACCCGTCAGGAGATAGGCCAGATCGTTGGCTGCTCCCGCGAAACCGTAGGCCGGATCCTCAAGATGCTCGAAGAGCAGGAGCTGATCTCCGCCCACGGCAAGACCATAGTGGTGTTTGGCACCCGCTGACAGGGTTCCCTGACGGCTCAGCACAGGGCCGTTGGATAAAAAAGGCTGCCACGGCAGCCTTTTCTGATCGTCTCCCCTATAATCCTGCACGCCCTTCCCCGGCCTCAACCAAGCGAGTGTGTATGCATCTTCAATGTCCCCTTTGCCGCAGTCCCCTGCATCTTCACGAAGCATCCCGCGGGGTCTATTGCGACAACAAGCACCATTTCGATCCGGCTCCGGAAGGCTATCTGGATCTCATTCCCGGCAAGAAGAACCCCAAGGACAGTGACAGCCGCGCCCTGATGCGCGCCAAGCGCAACTTCCTGGAACAGGGTCACCAGGCGCCACTGGTGGATGCCATGGCGGCCCTGCTCGCCCCGCTCGGCCCCCGCGAGCTGATCCACCTGGGTTGCGGCGAAGGCTACTACTGCCGCGCCCTGGCCGAGCGCCTGCCGGGCTGGCAATTTGCCGGCGTCGACATCGCCAAGAACACCATCTTCGCCGCCAACAAGGCGCAGCCGGACGCTCAGTTCGTCATCGCCGATCCGGCCCGCGCCCCTATCCTGCCGGGTACGGCCCAGGTGCTGCTGGTCAACGACCTCAAGGTCAAGACAGAGCAGCTGGTCAGCTGGCTGGCACCGGGCGGTTACCTGCTCTACCTGCAACCGGGCCCGCGCCACCAGTGGCAGTTGAGGGTCAGCCTCAACCCTGTGAGCATGGAACACCCCCTCAGCTGGCCCACCCTCGGCGGTCTCACCCCCCTGGGTCAGGAGCGTTGCCAGTTCGCCATGACCATGGATCAGTCCCTGCGCAGCTTCATCCTGGAAACCAGCCGGCTCGGCTGGCGCGCCAGCGGTGAACAGCGCCACGCCTTTACCCAGCAGGGACCGGACGAGCTGGAACAGGATCTGCTGCTGAGCCTGTGGCAAAAACCGCTCTGATGGCGCATCCCTCCCATGAAAAAAGGCCCTGACGGGCCTTTTTTATTGAACGAATACAGACGTCACAGCTTGATCCAGGCATCCCCCCAGGCCGTGCCCTTGCCGGGCTCATAGGCCCAGGCAGCGCCCGCGCACCAGCCGGTGTAGGGGTGCGGCTTGCACTGGTAGTTGCCCCCCAGATTGCTCACCTTGTCACCGGCCTTGTAGGCAGTACCTGCTTTGTAGGGCGGGTTGCCATCGGGCGGCGTGGTGCCGCCGCTGCCCTTGATCAGGATCTCGTGGGTCGCACTGCGGCTGAGCCCCTTCTCGTCGGTCACCTTGAGCACGAAGCCGTAGCGGGTGTCGCTGGTCGGGGTAGCCGGCAGGGTGGCACTCAGGGTGGACTGGCTCAGATCCGAGGCGCTGGCCCCGGCAGGCAGGGTCCAGGCGTAGCTGAGGGGCTTGCCTTCCGGATCGCTCGAGCCCTGGCCGGAGAGCAGCACTGTGGCACCGCCCAGCGCCTCGCTCGGGCCGCTGATATTGGCCACAGGCGGCAGGTTGGTGCCACCGCCGTTGTCCTCGATCACCACCTCGGGGAAGAAGTGCTGCACGCACTGGCTGTAGTCCCGCGCCTTGAAGGCGCTGAAGCGGGTCTGGTAGCCCACCAGCTTGCAGGCGTAGCTCTTGCCGCCGTTGGGGTTGCCCGGCACATAGCTCCAGTCGTTCTCCCAATAGATGGGCAGGGCGCCGGCGCCCGCCTCGTCAAAGTACTTCATGTTCTTGCAACCGAGCACCTCGTCTGCCGGCACGGGTACCCCCAGATACTGGGCCTGGGCCTGGTAGTAATTGATGCGGTTCTGGGACTGGGCGTGCTCGGCCGCGCCGCCGCACTCCACCCCGCCGTTGATGATCTGGGTGGTCACCCCGAAGCCCGGCACCAGGCCGTTCTGCCGGTCGTGGGCATTGGGCTGCCAGGTGCCGTCGATCACGTGCAGCATGGAGGGCTTGGGCGGCTGCGGATAGACGAAGAAGAAGACGGCGCTGGCCAGGTTGAGCCAGGTGTCCGCCACTTTCTCCGGGTTGTCCAGCAGAGTGCGCACTGTGCCGAACATGGCCTCTGAGAAGGGACCGTAGTTGTAGTTGTACGACAGCTGCTTGGCGCCACGGCCGAAGTAGCTCTTGAACTCGCCGTTCTCGAACTTGCCGCACGGCCACTGCTGGCCCTGCCACACATCCGGCCGGCACTCGGCGTTGTAACCGCCGCGCATCTGCTCGGTCCAGCCCATCTCCCGCACCCACACCAAACCCTGGCGCCACTCGGGCTCGGGTCGCCAGCTCTCGTGACCGCCGGTTTCCTGGGCGAAGTGGGCGAACATCGTGGCCAGCGACTTGCGGCAGATGGCCTCGGCGTTGCGCCCGTCGCTGTAGTCGCCGCAGAAGGCCGGGAACTTGGCCACCGCCTGCAGGAAGCCGCGATAGGTGTATTCCGGGGCCCGCAGCGGGAACAGGAAGTTGAACTGCGACTCGCTGATCAACCCCTCGACCCGCTTGACGTTGGCGGGATTGAGCGGCAACCCTGGGGCCACCGCCTCGACCACGGCGTTGTCACGGGTCGCGATGGAGGCCTTGACTGCCGCCATGGCCGGGAAGTCGGTGAGCGCTTTCTCCTTGGCATCCAGCTCGCTCTGGCTCAGGTAGACGGGCGAGCCTTCGGTGGCACCGCTGCCCCCCTCCGCCGGGGGCGTGACGCCAGCGCCGCCATCGGGCGGGGTCGCCTCGCCGTCACCCATCAGGGCCCACGGAGAGTCCCACTCGTTGGCGACCTGCAGCCCAGGGCTCTGGCCCGGATTGGCGTACCACTTGGCTTCATAGATCTTGCCGTTGAAACTGACCTGGCTGCCGCCACCGTATCCCTGATTGATGTCATACAGGGCGGCGGCCCACAGCTGACCGCTCAGACAGAGTCCGGCCAGCAGGCTGGCCACAGAGGACTTTCTTATCATCATCGTTACCTCTTGCTAGATAAAAGGCGGGGCTTGGCCCCCGCCAGTGGCACCTCGCGTTGCGCGAGAAAAAAACGTCTCAGCGCACCGCCAGCGGCATGCCGTTGACCGTGTAGCCGAGCCCGGCCGGTGCCGGCGCGAGCTGGGCCTCGTTCTGCTGCTGGTTGCGGCACAGCAGGCTGGCACTACGCGGCTCGCTGGCGGTGGGCACGTTGACATGGAACTTGTTCATCACGTTGGCGCTCAGACGGTGATTGGCGAGCCGGAAGCGCAGCAGGCCATCGCGGGTCTCCACCTGCAGCTGGCAATCCCCCGTCCCAAGTCGCTCGCCGTCATCGCCATAGGCAAAGCCGTAGGCGCCGTGCAGCGCCGGATAGAGGTAACTCGGCAGTTGGCCCTGCGGATCGTAATAACCGACCAGGGTCGTCACCGGTACCCCGAAGGCCACGGGTTTGCGATCCACCGCCAAGTCCGCCGGCGGCCCTTCGTTCCAGCGGCTGCCGTCCGAGCGGTAGCTCTTCTTGAAGCCGCGCGAGACGGTGATCTGCTGGCCATTGACGAAGAGGGTGCTGTTGTAGCCGGCGTCGTGATCGATGCTGACGACGCGGCCGCGATTGACCGCCGAGGCCGGCGGCAACTGGATGTTGCGGGTCCAGTTGCCATCCCACATGGCCACCTTGACCAGATCGTATTCGGCCAGCAGGGCCGCCAGCCTCACCTCGCCCAGATCGCTCACAGGTGCCGTGATCTGCTCGGAGAGATCGACCCTGTGCCGGTAAGGCTCCATCCTGGCCTGGCTCTCGTTCCACTTGCTGAAACCTGTGGGCGAGCCGGCATCGAACACCGCCTTGCTCTCGAGGAAGCGCTGGATGATAGCCGCCGAGTTGGGGGTGTAGAGGGTGAAGCGGTTGAAACCGGAGAGCGGCGCCCCGCCGGCCATGGCATCCAGGCCAAACGTGCGGTCATGGAAGGGGGCCTGGCATTGTCCCTCCAGGCAGGTGCTCTGGCCGCTGCGGGTCGCGAAGAAGTTGGGGATGAAGCGATTCTTGTCGCCATCCCAGCCCCAGGTGGCATTGATCTGGTCGGCGCTGCGATGCACAGAGCCGGCAAAGCCCCCCACATAGTGGCCGAGGCCGTAGTTGTGGCCCACCTCGTGGCTGAACTCGTTGCCAAGGGATGCGTCCAGGGTGACTATGCCGCCCCCGCCGGAGCCGCCGTGTACCTGTACCCCGTTGGCGTACTTGCCACGGCTGTTGTGGGCGGCCAGCTGGGCCACCACATAGGGATGGCTGCTCTCCCCCTCACCGGCCGTGCTGTTGATGCCGTAGTTGGCATTGTCGATGCCAAGGGAGATGAGCTCCTTGCCGATGCGCTGACGCATGGTGCCCTCATGCCAGCCCCCCTCGCTCGGATCGAAGTCGGTAAGCAGGGTGCCATCCGGCAGCATCACCTCCGGCAGCGACAGGGGCGCGTACTGGCTGACGATGAGGCGGCTGGCGGGAATGGTCTGGAAATACTCCCGCTGGGCCTCTTTGTCCTTGGCAAAGGCAAACTGGTCGCGCGGACTGGTCAGCATGCCGATGTCTATGGTGTGGATCAGCAGCTCACCCGGCGCCCCCACCTTGAGGTCCGTCAGCTCGCCGTGAAGCTGGTTATGACTGAACCACAAGCTGAGTCCAGGTACTATCCATTTGGAGGGCAATACCCCGCTCCAGGCATCGCTGGCGTAGGTGATGCCGTTGTTTTCCAGCTCACCATCGCGGATCCACTGGCCACGCACGAACTTGAACTGCTGGCTCTGGCCGCGGGAGAGGGTCACCTGGCGGCCACTGAAAAAGACGGTCGAGTCGTAGCCGGCATTGGAGGCGAGGCGCACCATCTTGCCTTCCAGCGTCCCATCCGTTGGCAGATACATGTTGCGCACCCAGCGCCCGTCTGCGGTCTGGATGGACACAAGCGCATGGAGTCGCAACTTGCTCAGCAGGAAGGCGCCGCCCGGATCACCCAGCTTTGCCAGTTCGCTGCTGCTGTTGATGACGCCCGTGGTACCGGGGCCCGGAGTGAAATCGACCCCTTCCTCGGGAGAATCTTCCAGGTAGTAGGCGGTTTTGGGTAGTCGAGAGGGTGGATTGAGACCCATAGAACCAAGCAACTTACCCGTCCCATCATAGGCCATCACCACCATGGGAGCTGTGCTGTCGGCTTGCATCGGTCTGACCAGCAACAGGCTCTTGCGCAGGGCGGTGAGATGGGGCTGATTGTCCCCCTCACGCGGATGGGCGGGCAGGATCTGGCTCTGGGCAAACTGCACCCTGGCGGCCAGCGAACCTTGCAGATCGTTCTGTGGCTGGGTGCCGTCGAAGATCAGGGCAGGGACAGCCTGAGTAGCGGCCAGCAGAGAACCGCTTGCCAGCACTGCGGTGATCAGGCTGGCAATACGGGTAGTGTGTATGGTCATCATGACGCTCGCTGTTGTTGTGGGAAAAAGAAGGGGCATGCAAGCATGCCCCGGTTGGTTCACAGAAAGGCTAGTTGACAAAGAAGTTAATTACAGCTGGCGGCGCCTGCATCCTGCCAGACGTCGTGCTTGCCGGGCTCATTGCCCTTGGTCCAGTACTGGGCCTTCCACTTGCGACCGTTGTGGGTGGTCAGGTCACCGGCGTTGTAGGCCACACCGGCATCCCAGCCCAGCTGCACCTGGCTTGTCAGCTTCCACTGATCGGCGGTGCGGCTCGGTTCATTGCCCTGGGTCCAGTACTTGGCCTGCCACACCAGCTGGTTGTGGCTCACCTTCTCGCCACCGTTGTAGGTGGTCGCGGCCTTCCAGGCCGGCCAGTTGGCGGCATCGGGATCGGTGGCGTTGCAGTCGCCGCCACCGCTGACCGGGGTCACGGTGAGGCGGGTCTTGCCCTGGGCATCCAGGGCACCGTCGGTCACTGTGACGGTGAGGTCATAACCGGTCTCCACTGTCACGGCAGGGCCAGTCACCACCAGGGTCTTGCTGTTCTGACCGCTGGCGGTGAGCCCGGCCGGCACGCTCCACTGATAGCTGAGGGTGTCACCGTTGGGGTCGGTGGCGCTGGCTGTGATGCTCACCTGCTTGCCGGCCTGGACCGAGACCTTGTCCTGCACAGTCACCACAGGCGGCAGGTTGGGTTGCGGCGCCTTGTTGGTCACCACCACCTGATCCTTGGCACTGAGGTTGTGATCGTCGGTCACCGTCAGCTCGAACACCAGATTCACATCCTGGCTGACCGCATCGACGCTCACCTTGGCCTTGGCCTGGCTGGCATCGCTCAGGGTCGCCTTGGGACCGGAGATCTGGGTCCAGCTGTAGTTCAGTACGGCCCCTTCCGGATCGCGGGAAGAAGAGCCGTCCAGCACCAGCTGGGCTGGCCCGGTCACCGCGAGATCGGTGCCGGCGTTGGCCACAGGCGGCTTGTTGACCGGCGGTGTGCTATCGCCGTGGCCCAGCCCCTCGTGCATGGCGTTGAGAATGTCGCCGTTATCGGCGTCGATTTCCCAGGCGAACATGCCGCCGAGCTGGTTGGCCAGCACGTACTGCCCCTTGGCCTTGACCGAGCGCTCGTCATCGAAGGTGATGAGCTCGCCGGTGGAAGCCTTGAACACGGACGGTGCCTCGGCCACTTCGTCATAGCTGTATTGCCAATCGCCGGCCATCTTGCCCTTGGCGATGCCACGGTAGTCGATGACCCCCTTCTCCCAGATCCCTTCCGCCTCGGTCCCCGCAATCGGGCCTGTGGCGGTGCCGGTGAAGGGGTTGTTGCCCTGATACCCGCTGACGCCGGTCCAGCCGCGACCATACATGGCGGCACCCACCACCACCTTGCCCGGATCCACGCCCTGACCCAGCAGCGCCTTGACCCCCTTGTCGGTGGTGTACTTGGTGTTGGGATCCCAGCTCGCCTCATATAGCGCTGTCTGGTGGCCCAGCCCGGTATTGGTCCAGGCGCCGTTGAAGTCATAGCTCATCAGGAAGATGTGATTCATGTATTGCTGGGCGGCGCGATAGTCCACCTTGGCAATCTTGTCACCGCCGGCGCTGATGGCGGAGGTGAGCTCGTAGGTGCGACCGGTCTCTGCGCTCAGCTCGTCGAGCATGGCGCGCAGCTCCTTCATCAGGAGCACATAGGTCTCGCCATCGGAGGCGCTGCCCAGGTTGGGGTTGGCCCCCAGACCGCCCGGGAACTCCCAGTCGATGTCCACCCCGTCGAAGAATTTCCAGGTCTGCAGGTACTCCTTCACCGAGGCGACGAAGGTGTCGCGCTTGGTCTTGTCACCGAAGAAGAAGAAGGGGTCGGAGAGGGTCCAGCCGCCGATGGAGGGGAGAATTTTCAGGTCCGGATAGGCCTTCTTGAGCGCCATCAGGTTGCCGAAGTTGCCCTTGTAGGGCTCGTCATAGGCGGTGAGATTGCCCTGCCCCATCTGGATGGCGGCCCAGGGATCGTGGATGGAGACCTTGAAGTCCTCGCGCCCGGCGCAGGAGCGTTGCAGCGCCTCGAAACTGCCCGCGATCTCTTTCAGGCTGTCATTGATGCCATTGCCGCCGCAGATGGGAGTAAAGCCGTAGAGTATGTGGGTCAGGTTCTGGGCCGGGACCTTGTCCACGGTGAACTTGCGACCATAGACGCCCCACTCCACATAGTAGGCCCCCACCACCTTGCCGGACTTGTTGGCGTAAGGCTTGTTGTTCTCCTGCAACGGAGCCTTGAGCGGCACCAGATGGCTGCCATCGGTGTCGGCCACCAGAATTTCTTTCTTGTCGGAGAGAGTGCAACCATCGGCATTGCACAGGGCCACCTGCATCTGGTAGCGGCCTCCCTTGGTCACCTTGAAGTTGGCGGTGCCGGAGGCTGACGCGGCGCCGGACCACACCTCCTGGCCATCGAGCAGTACCTTGGCGGTCTGGCCAACGTCACCGGACCAGAGGTTCCAGCTCACACTGACCGGCGCACCATCGGCATGTACCTTGACCAGTTTGTTGTAGGAGGTGGCGGCTTGATCGACTTCGACGATGGCGAACTTGGTTTCGCCCCAGCCGATGGTGGGTTTGCCGGGGGCGGCAGCGAAGGCGGAGGAGGCACACAGACCCCCGACCAACAACGCCAGTACTGAGGGTTTTGGACTTAACATAGTTGAATATCCTTATTTCGTTCTTGGAATTAACAACGAAAAAGGCAACGCCAACCAGACAGGTAACGCAGACAACATCGCGCCATGGCTTGGCCCATGGACGAAACAACCTGTGGTGGCCCCGCTATCTTAGGTACTGCTGACCCTTAGACCGGAAGCTTTGCGTCCCGGACTTTCGTCCGGTTTGCCTTTTGCACAACTTGATTTGCGACAAAAAATAATCGCCGGTTGAATATAAGGAGTTAAACGAGGAAGGGCAAACCCCTGGCAGGTTATTAATAAGCCACTTTTTATCGGAAAATAGCCCCAAACGAGAAGAAAAGACGCTTTGTTGTGTAAGAAAGCGCCGATCTTGACGTCTCGGGGCTGAGATTAAAAATCAGACGAATTACTTGTTTCGTGATCATCATCAAGTTTGGCAGGCCGCAATATGCTGTTCATCAGCGCACGCAACTTGAGCGGTTTGACCGGTTTGCTGATGTAGCCGTAGCCGTGTTCACGGATCTGTGCCTGCAACTCGCTCTTGCGATCCGCACTGATGATGATGCCGCCAATGTCGTTGCCATGGGCGAGGCGCAGCATGTGCAGGGCCTGCAACCCTGTCTTGCCGTCATCCAGGTGGTAATCGGACAGCACCAGCTGCGGCAGGAAGCCGCCGGCGATGAGATCCTCCGCCTGAGCCTGGCTTTGGGCACACACCACCTCGCAGCCCCAACGCCCCAGCAGGGAGTGCATGGCGATGAGAATGTCGCCCTCGTTGTCGATGCAAAGCACCCGAACACCTTCCAGTTGGCTGTCCCGCAGGGCAGGCGCAGCCACTTGCGTCGTTGCGACAGGGCGGGTCGCCAGATTGAGGGTGATGGCAAACACGGATCCCGCCCCCGGCCAACTGCGCAGGGTCAGGTTGTGGCCCAGCACCAGGGCGATGCCGCGGGCGATGGCGAGCCCCAGCCCCAACCCCTGCTCCTTGGCGGTGCGGGAGTGATCGAGGCGGGAGAACTCGTCGAAAATCGCTTCCTGCTTGTCGAGCGGTATGCCGGGACCGTTGTCCCACACCTCGATGCGCACCTTGTCCCCCAACCGGCGACAACCGAGCAGCACACGGCCGCCCGGGTTGTAGCGAAACGCATTGGTGAGGAAGTTTTGCAGCACCCGTCGCAGCAGGCGCACGTCGCTGTACACGGCCAGCTTGCTCTCAACCACAGAGAACTGAATGCCCCCCGCCTGGGCCAGCACCCCGAACTCCGCCTTGAGGTTGTCGAACACGTCGTGCAGGGCGAAATCGAGCTTTTTAGCCTTGAACTTGCCCGCCTCGAGCCGCGAGATGTCGAGCAGATCCGTGATGAGATCCTCGGTCGCCCCCAGCGCATCGTCGATGTGACGGGCGATGCGGGCCGTCTCATCCCGGGGCGGCAGCATCTCCAGCAGGGAAGAGGTAAACAGCTTGGCGGCGTTGAGCGGCTGGGTCAGATCGTGGCTCACCGCCGCCAGGAAGCGGCTCTTGGAGTGGTTGGCCCGCTCCACCTGCTGGTTCACCAGCAGCAGCTGACGGTTCAGCTCGGAGAGCTCGTGGGTGCGTTCGGCCACCCGCGCCTCCAGGTGTTCGTTGGCCTCGCGCAGCACCCGCTCGGCGTCGCGAAACGGGGTGATGTCGGTAAAGGTCATCACGAAACCACCAGCCGGCATGGGGTTGCCCTGCATCTCTATCACCCGCCCATCGGGGCGCTCCCGCGCCGAGATGTGGGGGCTGCCGCGCAGCATGAAGGCGACCCGCCGCGCCACATGGGCCTCGATATCGCCCGGGCCGCACAACCCCTGTTCGGCGTTGTAGCGGATGATCTCCTCGATGGAGCGCCCCATCTGGATGAGGCCGGGCGGGTAGTGGAACAGCTCTATGTAGCGCCGGTTCCAGGCCACCAGCTTGAGCTCCCTGTCCACCACGGAAATCCCCTGCCCCATGTGCTCTATGGCCCCCTGCAGCAGGCCGCGGTTGAAGCGAAACACGTCCGAGGCCTCGTCCACTATGGTGGCTATCTCTTCGAGCTGCATGTTGCGCCCCTGCAGGGCCGAGGCCAGCACCAGCCGGGCGGACGAGGTGCCGAACACCCCGGCCAGCAGCCGCTCTGTGTGGGCGATGAGCTCGGCCGAGGCCTGCATCTGGGGTGCCAGGGTGCCGCCCCGCTCGCCGGCGAAGCGGCCGAAGGCGCGCTTGACCCGGCTCGAGCCGACGAAACGGGCCGCCAGCATCTCCAGCTCCTTGACCGAGACCCGCGCCTGATAGAGGGCCGTGGTGTCGCGGCTCGGCTTGCCGACGAAGTTGGCCGCCTGCAGTCGCTCGCTCACCGCCGCCCGCGACAGCAGGGAGCCCGCCACATAGCCGAGCAGGTTGAGCAAGAGGCTCAGGAAGATGCACCAGGCCCCCAGGCTCAGATCGCGCACCGCGGGCCAGTCGGGTGGCGCCAGCAGGGCTTCCAGCGGCGAACCGGCCAGCAGGCCGCTCTCCGCCAGCAGGGTCGCAAACCAGAGGCTGACCCCGAGGGCGAGGCCGAGATAGACCCCCTTGCGATTGCCGTGCCGCCAGTAGAGGCCGAGCAGCAGGGCCGGCGCGAACTGGGCCACGGCGCCGAACGACAGATAGCCGATGCGCGACAGGCTGGTGAGATCCCCGAGCCAGAGGTAGAGCCCCCAGGCCGCCAGCAGGATCAGCAGGATGGCGCCCCGGCGCACCTGCAGCAGCAGCCTAACCAGCCGCTCGTCCCGCCCCTGCTGCCAGAAGCGGCGCAGCAGCACAGGCAGCACCAGATCGTTGCTGACCATGATGGCCAGGGCTATGGTGCAGACGATCACCATGCCGGTGGCCGCCGAGGTGCCGCCGAGAAACGCCAGCATCGCCATGCCGTCGAAACCGAGCGACATGGGCAGGCTGATCACATAGGTATCCGAGGCCATGCCGGCCCCCACCCACTGCTTGCCCGCCAGCGCCAGCGGCCAGATGAAGAGTCCCATCACGAACAGGTAGAGCGGGAACAGCCAGCGCGCCCAGTGCAGATCCTGGCCCTGATTGTTCTCCACCACGGTCACGTGGAACTGGCGCGGCAGGCAGATGACGGCGCACATGGCGACCAGGGTGTAGATGGCGAGCTCCAGCAGACCGCCCGGCGTCACCGCCACCACGGCATCGAGAAAGTCGCTGGCCACCAGGGTGCGGGCCTGGCTCGGCTGGCTCAGGATCAGCCAGAGCGCGAAGCCCCCCACAGTCACGAAGGCGAGCAGCTTGACCACGGATTCGAAGGCGATGGCCACCACCATACCTCTGTGGTGCTCGGTGGCATCCAGGTTGCGGGTACCGAACAGTATGCTGAACAGCGCCAGCAGCAGGGCCACGCCGAGGGCCAGCCCGGCGGTATTGCCGGTGGGGCCGGCAGACACAGAGTTGGCCATCAGCAGATCCAGCCCGGTCACTATGGCTTTCAGTTGCAACACCAGATACGGGAGTATGCCCATGATGGCGATCAGGGTGATCACCATGGCCAGACGCTGGGACTTGCCGTAGCGGGCGGCGATGAAGTCGGCGATGGAGGTGATGTGCTCGCGCTTGGCCACCAGGATGAGGCGGGCCAGCAGTCGCCAGCCAAACAGGAACACCAGCATGGGGCCCAGATAGATGGGCACCGGCGACCAGGGGGATTCGCTGGCCTGACCGACTGTACCGAAAAAGGTCCAGGAGGTGCAGTAGACCGCCAGCGACAGGCTGTAGAGCAGGGGTTGCCCCTTGAGGCGGCGGCGCTTGTTCTTGTCCGCCACGTAAGCGATCAGAAACAGCAGCCCCAGATAGGCGAGCGACAACCCGATCAGCAGCCATCCCTGGTGCATCTGTAACCTCTTGTCCATGTTGAATATTTAAGCGCGGCAGCTGCCAGTCTAGAGAGGTGCCCGGAAAATGTCATCTCCTTCTTGTGCATCACGCCTTATCGTTTTTCAATAAAAAACCCCTTGACTGAATATCGAAAAACGATAAACATTGGCGCCAAGTTATCGATAAACAGTAAGCAAACGCCGCACTGTGCGGCCCATGGCATCTATCACGAGGTAGTTAGGATGAAATACAACAAGCTCGAACGCATGAGCAGCCTGATCGAATGGATCCTGCTGTTCGCCCTGCTGGCCACCCCGATCATGACGGTGCTGGGCACCTGGTCCCATCTGCTCGGTGGCAGCGACTACCTGCAGGACGAGCTGATCAGTGCGCTGGCTCAGGAGGGTGACAAGGTGCTCAACGGCGTGCCGCTGACCATGGGGGAGGCTACCGCCGTCCAACAGGCAGCCCCCACCCCCTCGCTCAGCGACTATCCGCTTGACCTGGGCACGCGCCTGCTGGCTACCCTGGTCATGCTGCTGCCGGATCTGGTGTTCATGCTGATCCTGTGGCAACTGCACCAGCTGTTTCGCGGCTATCGGCACGCCATGCTGTTCACCTTCAGCCAGATCCGCCGCTACCGGCTGATCGGCCTGCTGCTGTGTGCCAGCTTCGTCACCAAGATCATCACGACCCCGCTGCTGGACACAGTGCTCACCCTGCCAGGCCCCGAGCTGCACGGTACTATCAACATAGGCTCATCGGACTTCCAGTTACTGCTGGCCGGCTTGATTGTCTCGGCACTGGCCCTGGTGATGCGCGAGGCCAAACAGCTGGCCGATGAACAACAACTGACGGTGTGAGGATCCCATGCCCATCATAATCCGGCTCGATGCCCTGCTGGCCGAGCGCAAGATGACAGCCCGTGAACTGGCCCAGCGGGTCGACATCACAGAGGCCAACCTCTCCATTCTCAAGAACGGCCACGCCAAGGCGGTCCGCTTCTCCACCCTGGAAGCCATCTGCCGCGAGCTGGGTTGCCAGCCGGGCGACCTGCTGGGCTATGAGCAGGAGCGCTAACCCGCAGGAATACCGCCATGACCCTTGATACCGTCATCCAGAGTCTGTTGCTGCTCCCCTTGTGGGGAGCGGCCGCCGGGGGCATCCCTGGCCCAAGCTACCAGCTCGTGGCCGGCGCCAGGCCCGACACCCTGCTGGTTCGCTTCACCCCGGAAGGGACGCAGCCGTTCACCCTGCTGCCCGCCCGTACCCTGAGTGGCACAGCATAGCGGGCGCTGCCTACCCTCACCTGTCTGGAGAGCGGCGCCAGAGTCACGCCGGATCAGCCCATCAAGTGCCGCGAGCTGAGCTGGCAGATAACGCTCAAGCCCGTGCCGGCAAGCGGGGCTGATGCCTCGGCACAGCAGAACCTCTACTTTCCGCAAGGCGGCTGGCTGGTCACCGAATGGGGCGATTTTCCACGCCAACAGGGCGCAGAACCGGGCCGGGTCTGTCTGCCGGATGGCCGGTGCAGCCCCCTGCCCGGCATGAAGGAACCGCCGCTGATCCTGCCCTTCGCCCTGCCCGCGACAGCCCGGTTGCGGCAGGGATCCCGTCTGCAAATTCATCATGATCGGATGGCCGACGCACTGGACATCCCACAGTTGCAAAAGCAGCTGGAGGCCATTGTCGATTACCTCGCCTTCCAGCTCGATGCCCCGCCCGCGCGCCAACCCTGGCAGCTGGTGTGGCTGGCGCGCGACATCAGTACCCACTCGCTGGGGGGCGCCGCCGGGGCCGGGGCGGCTGTCGCCAACTATCCGGTCAGCGACAACCAGCCCACCGCCGATGCCCCACTGCGTCTGCTGCGTACCAGTGCCCACGAGGCGGTGCACATGCTCGACACCCGGGCCAGACCGACCTGGGTCGCCGAGAGCCTGGCGGAGTACCTTGCCATCAAGTCGCTGCGCCGCTTCCGCCTGCACAGCACCACGGCCGCCGACGAGCTGGTGCAGCATGGCGCCCGCTTGCCCCATGCCGATGCGGGCCTCTATCGGGCCAATGATGCGGTCAAGGCGGGGGATCTCTCCTACTATCCCCTCTTCTACCTCAAGGGGAGCGCCTTCTGGGAGGCGCTGGAGCTGGCCCTGCAACCTCATCACCGCACCCTGTCGGCACTCTTGCCACGCCTCTCCTGGCAAGAGGACGGCCGCTTCGATGCCTCCTCCAGCACCCTGCTGGCGGGTACCCTGGGCAACGAGGTCTGGCAATCCCTGATCCGCCGCTATCTGAGCGAACAGGAGTGACGCAAGTACCATGAAAAAAGGGGAGCACATGCTCCCCTTTTCTCCGGCTGGCGCCTTCATCTTCCATCCGGTTCAGGCTGACGCCGCCTCGCCAGGGCGCAGCCGCAGGAAGAAGACGGGCGCCACCACCAGCACCATGATGAAGAAGATGCCGCCACCCAGCGGCTCGAACAGCAGGCCGCACAGGGTCATCAGGGCGGCGACCGTCATGCCGAGGCCGAGCGCCGCATAGAGCGCCTGGGTGGGGATCAGCTGTTCGGCCGGCAGCTGGCGGGTCATGAAGCGCACGGCGCCGAGGTGGCTGACGCAGAAGGTGACCGCGTGGAGCAGCTGGCCCGCCACCAGCACCAGGATCTCGGTGGAGGCACCGAGCAGGATCCAGCGCACCACGCACCCGATCGCCCCCACCAGAAACAGGGTCTGGGCGCCGAACCGGTTGAGGAAGCGCTTGTCGGCGGCGAACATGCCGATCTCCGCCACCACCCCCAGCGCCCACAGATAGCCTATGGTGGTGCCGCTGTAACCCGCCGCCTTCCAGTGCATGGCGCTGAAACCGTAGTAGGCGGCATGGCTGCCCTGCAGCAGGGCCGAGATCAGCAGGAAACGGCGCACCGAGGGGGACTTGAGGGTATCGAGCAGTGAGGCTTTCGCCCGCTCCCCCTGAATGTCCCGCGGCGCCGGATGCAGCGGCAGCAAGCTGAGCAGCAACATCATTACCAGCCCTGCCACCATGGTATGCAGTACCCAGTCGCTGCCAAAATTACCCACCAGGGCCCCGACCAGGGTCGACGCGACTATGAAGGCAAAGGAGCCACACAGCCGCACCTTGCCGTAGTCGAGGTGCGCCTGCACCACCATGCGGGTGGCCAGCGCCTCCCCCACCGGCATCAGGGTCGGGTAGATGAAGTTCGCCACCAGGGTCAGCCCCACCAGCCACCAGAGGCTGTGACTCAGATAAAAGCCGAGGAAGGCCAGCAGGCTCAGCAGGCAGAGCAGCCGGGTAACCGGCAGCAGGTGCCCGGCCCCCTTGATCTGCCCCATCACCAAGAGGTTGCCGGCAAAGCGGATCGCCATCCCTGCCCCCAGCAGCAGACCTATCATCTCGGCGCTCACACCTATGCCCTCCAGCCAGAGCGACCAGAACGGCAGGTAGGCGCCATAGACGAAGTAGAAGGCGCCAAAGAACAGGGCTAACCAGGAGAAGGCGGGCATAGATCCTCGACAACGAGCAGAAGGGGCACAAATGATAACCGATTTTAGGACAGGGATCCTGCGAGCCAGGCGCAAGCCGAAATGAAAAACATCAATAAAATTGAACTATTGCCGCAAGACCGGTGTCTATTGAGTAACACCTCCTCCTGGTTAGTGTTGCAATCCTTCCACCCGCTTCCGGCGGGTTTCTTTTTGGCTGCCATTTAGCTGGCATGGGCCGGTTTCACCCCATGAAAAAGGGGCCTGACGGCCCCCTGCTCAATATACTGCCGTGCTGTGGGATCAGAAGATGTACTTGACCCGTGCGCTCAGGTTGCGGCCCGGCTCTGTCTGGTTGCTGGTGTTGGCGCTGGCGCTCTGACCTGTGATGCTCTCGTAGCTGACGTACTCCTTGTCAAACAGGTTGAAGACACCGACGTTGAGCTGCAGATCCTGCATCGGCTTGAACTGGGCATAGATGTCCACCACGCCCCAGCCCGCGCTCTTGATGTTGTCGTTGCCCTTGGCATCCTTGCCCACCTTGTCCATGTCGTCGGCAAAGCGCAGCGCCGTGTTGATGTTCCAGTTGGGCTGTTCCAGCCGTACTCCCAGGCTGCCGTTGAGCGGGCTCAGGCTGTTGATGTAGTTGCCATCGCCATCCTTGCCCTCGATGTAGGCCAGGTTGCCCCAGACGTTGACCAGATCATTGAGCCAGTAATCCGCCTTGGCCTCGGCCCCCTTGGTGGTCGCCTTGTCCAGATTCTGGTACTGATACAGCGCGGTTCGGCCCTCGGTGCCGATCTCGGTCAACTCGATGAAGTCATCGAACTTGTTGTAGAAGGTCGCCACTTCATAGCTGAAACCGCCGGCGCTGCCGCGCACCCCCAGATCGATGCCGTCGCTGCTCTCGGGCTTGAGGTTCGGGTTCGGCTCGATGCGATAACCGTACGCCTGATGGTTCAGGGTGGAGAAGGCGTTGTCATACATGGGCGCCTTGAAGCCGTGGCTGTACTGGGCGAACAGGTTGGCCGCCTCGTGCGCCTTGAACACCAGCCCCAGCTTGGGCGAGAACTCCCCTTCGGAGAACTGCTTGAGCTTCTCACCCGTGTAGGCGGGATCCTCATCCGGCGTCATCTGGTAATAGTCGTAACGGGCACCCGGGGTCAGCACCCAGCGCTCGCCAAACTTGATTTCGTCGAAGGCCCACAGGGCGCCGTGCTCGCTGGTGGTGGAGGGGAAGCTCAACTCGTTGTAGCCGACGAAGTCCCCCGGCACGGTCGGCGCCTTGAAGCGGGTCCGCTCGTTGTCGGTGTGCTCATACTCCAGGCCCCAGGCCAGACGCTGGCTGGCCAGCGCCTTGCTGAATTTCACCTGGGCGCCCAGGCTCTTTTGCTCGAAGCCGTTGCTGTCCAGCGAGTTCTTGGTCACATAGGGGTTGGTCGGCTTGACCGGGTACTTGGACGAGGCGTACTGATCCAGGGTCTGCTTGGTGCGGGCGTAGTAGAGCTTGCTGTCGATGCGATCGACCCAGGGCGCGTTCAGGGCGATGCCGTGATCCAGCACCAGCGAGAGGTTGTCCGTGTCCTTGTCGGTGATCGGCTGATTGAAGACGGAGGCGGCCTTGGTGAGATCGACGGCATCCGGATCCTGCCCTTCGCTGAAGTAGTCGACGGTCAGCTTGAGGAACTGATCCTCGCTCAGGTTCCACTTGCTCTTGAACAGCACGGCCTGGCTGGCGATGTCGAATTCGTTCTTGTCGCCGTCGTAGTTCTGGGTCACACCGCCGTCACGCCAGGTGTAGCGCAGCAGGTTCTCGAACTCGCCGCTGCGCAGGGCGCCGGTGAAGCCGGCCATCTTCTGGTGACTGCTGGAGGCATAGCCGGTGGTGGCATCCAGATAGCTGTCGCGGCCCTTCAGGAAGTCGCCGGCATCCTTGGTGGTGATGGCGATGACGCCCCCCAGCGCATCGGATCCATAAGCCGCAGAGGCGGGACCCTTGGCCACCTCGATCTGCTTGATCATGTCGGTGTCAAAATAGCTCTGGCCCACGCCGCCGTTCTTGTAGGCGTCGTTCTGGCGCACGCCGTCACGCACTATCTTGACCCGATTCTCACCCATGCCGCGGATGATGAAGGTCTGGGCATCGCCGGCGCCGCCGAGGGCGGTGACGCCCGGTTCATAACGGAACAGGTCGGCGACGTTGCTCACCACCTGCTCTTCAATCTGTTCGGCCGTGATCACCGAAATGGGGCCGGAGACATCCTCCAGTTTTTGCTCCATCCGTGAGCCGCTGACGACCATGACTTCATCTGCTTTCTTGTCCGCCGCGAAGACCGGGGAAGCGAGACCGGCTGCCACGGCAAGGGCAACCAGCGATAGGGTGTTGTTATGGGCCACTGCAAATCCTTATTGAGAACTGTTATCAAACAGCTGGCATATTACTCAGCCCGCAACAAAGATCAATAATAAACGGAATCATTCTCATTTTCTTTTGTCGTGATTAGGTTCTACACTATTCCCCTCTGTTTTCCGGCCCGCCATGCTGCCATTGTATGGCTCTGGCTCTGCTTCGTTGTGAGATACCATGACTCGATTACTGCCCCTGTTCACCCTTCCCCTGCTGCTGGCCGCCTGCACGACAGTGCCCGATGACGATGCCGGCACCCTCTACCACTATCGGCTCAGCGCGGGCCAGACCGATGCCGGCCAGGGTGAACTGACGCTGACCCAGGCGGTGGCCAGGGTGGCGGATGCCGACATAGTGCTGGTGGGCGAGCTGCATACCCATCCGGCCGTGCACCTGCTGCAGGCCCGCCTGCTGGCGGGGCTGGCCAACACCTCCCGGGTCGATGGTCGCGGGCTGGCACTCTCCATGGAGCAGTTCAGCCGCGCCGATCAGCCGGTGCTGGACGCCTATCTCGCCGGACGCATCGGCGAGGCTGCCCTCATTCGCGATGGCAACGCCTGGCCCAACTACCAGAGCGACTATCGCCCGCTGGTGGAGTTCGCCAAGGAGCAGCACCTGCCGGTCATCGCCGCCAACGCCCCCAAACCGCTGGTGAGCTGTGTCGGCCAGGAAGGGCCCGCCTGGCTGGACAAGCTGCCCGCCAGTCGCCGCAGCCAGCTCGCCCGCGAACTCACGCTCACCGACGATCCTTACCGCCAGAAATTCATGGCCTCGCTCCACCACGGCGATGCCGACGGCAATGCCCGCCGCTTCGCCGCCCAGACCAGCTGGGACGACACCATGGCCGAGAGCATGGTGGATTACCTGCGCAGCCATCCGGGCCAGCGCATCATGCACATCGCCGGCAACTTCCACATCGAGGGGGGGCTGGGGCTCGCCAGCCGCATCGCCAGCCGCAACCCGGCGCTCAAGGTGGCGCTGGTCGTGCCAGAGACAGAACCGCAGAGCGATGCGCAGGCACCCGCCGGGCGGACCGCCGACATCCGGGTGCGGATCAGCCCCCTGCCAGAACGCTGGCTAAATGCCGATGAAATGAAGCAAGATATGGGCGCACTGCATCAATCCCGAAGCCGTGACTGCAGCCAGTGGCTGCAACCCTGAAAATTGCCTAAGGATTTCATATGGATGTGTTACTGGTCATCGACATGCAACAGGGGTTGTTTACCGACCCCCGCCATCAGGACGCGCAGGTCATCGCCAACATCAACCGCTTGGCAGACAACGTGCGGGCCAATCAGGGGCGTGTCATCTATGTGCAACACGACGCACCGGGTTCTGAACTGGAACCCGGCAGTGCAGGCTGGCAGCTTCACGCCGATCTCACCCCGGGCCGCGGCGACAGCCGGGTACGCAAGACCGCCTGTGACAGCTTCCTCGATACCGAGCTCGGCTTCCTGCTGGCGGAGCAGGCAGTGGACAGGCTGCTGATCAGCGGCTGTGCCACCGATTTTTGCGTCGACACCACGCTGCGCAGCGCCGCAGCCCAGGGGTTCGACGTGTTTGCGGTGACGGATGCCCACACCACGGCGGATCGCCCTCACCTGAGCGCTGAGAAGATCATCGAGCACCACCACTGGATGTGGCAGCATCTGAGCCTGCCAAAGGGCAGAACCGTGACCCTGCTCACCACGGATCAGCTGCTTGAGGCCATCCAGCCCGAGCTGGCGTGTTAATCTGCCTCTCTTGAAGTGATCACCCGATTGGAGTCTTGTGTGCGTCTACTGTCTGCCGTTGCATTCATGCTGTTGTTACCGGCAATCACTGCCTGCTCCGGTTTGCCGGGGCAGCAGCCGGCTGGCCCGGCCCCCCTGTTTCGAACCCATATCAACGAAGAGGGGAGCAAGCGCTTCACCTTCGAAGCCGCGCCGCTCGACACCCTGCCCACCCGGCTGCAGGAGAACGACGGCAGTCGCCTCAGCCGCAGCAAGAGTCTGTTGGAACGGCGTGATGCGCTGCAGGATGCACAGTTGACCCAGACCCTGGCCGAGCGGAAGTATTGCCGCGATGGCTATATCGTCCTCAGCCAGACCTCCTGGAAGATCCGGGGCGAATGCAACGAGACCGCCAATCAGGCCGATCGGGATGCCTTCCCCAACAAGGCCTCCTGGCAGGACTAGCGCTCAGGGGTGACACGCAATAAAAAAACGGGCAGCCAGGCTGCCCGTTTTTTATGCGATGTGGTTACCGTCAGACTGGCGCATCGGCCGGACTGGTCAGCTCGGCACCGTTGTCGACCCGTTTGTGCCCTTCCACCAAGTGGACGAAGTCCACCAGCTCGTCACCTGAGACCCGAAACGCCTGACCGAAGCCCTTGACGAACAGCCCCTGCTCGGGCTTGAGGCGGAACAGCACGAAATCCTTGAGGTTGGAGAGCCCCTTGACGATGTCGCCGAAGCGCCCTTCCAGCGCGGCGATCGCCTGGCCCCAGCGCACGTCGTCGCGGGCCACCACTTCGGCCAGCGCGTCGAAGGTGAGCCGCTTGCGGGCAAACAGCTCGCGGGCACCGGTTTCATCCTCGATCAGCATCAGCGACACCTTGGGCACCTGTTGCAGGTTGCGGGCGTGGCGGGCGATCTCGGAGATGAGCACATAGTAGCCATCCTCCTGCAGCACGAAGGGGGCATAGCTGGCATTGGGGTTGCCTTCACTGTCCACCGTCGCCAGCTGCAGGGTGCGGCAACCGTCGCGAAACTCGCGGATCTCCGGTTGCAGGCGATTCTGCAGACGCTCCTGACGTTCACTCATGCTTTGACTTCCTCTTGATACTGGTGGCGCAAGGCCATGAAGCGTTCCACCTGGGCTGGCAGCAGCTGGCGCTGCTCGTCACGTCCCAGATAGACCTTGAAAATACAGCGGCCGCTGTGGCCGAAGAACTGGAAGGAGTGCCCCTCCTTGCCCATGAACAGCTTGCTGACCAGCGCCATGCCGACCACGTTGTCGAGCTTGAGGTGACCGTGCATCTCGCCATCGCGCCCCATCAGGTTGTAGTAGCCACGGGCGCTCTTGCCCTTGGGAAACGGCGCCTTCACCTCGAAGATGGAGCCATCGGATTCGACGATGGTGGTCACCTGACCCCAATCCGCCAGATCCGCCAGCAGGGCTTCGGCCCGCTCGCCGGGCACCAGGGTCACCAGCTCGGCAGGCAGGTGGCGTACCACCTCCCACTCGCTGACCGCCAGCTGGCTGGCAATGGTGGAAGGATGGGCGCTGGGGTCTTGTTCCAGCAGCGCATGAATGCGTTGTGCAATGCTCATAGGTTCTCCCTTGGGATGCGTGCTGCATCCCTCTCCTGTCATGGCGAATACTCTAATAAAGCACCAGAGCCAATGCAATTGATAATCGCTTTCATTCTCAGTGCATTTTTTTCACCGGCTTGATATTCTCGGCGGCAACCCAACTTCATTCACCCTTCGGAGGTTAGCATGGGCCGTCGTTTTGCCCTCGCACTCAGCCTGCTCGGCTGCTCAGCCCTTTCCCTGTCTGCTGCCGCGCAGGAACGTATCGTCAGCATAGGCCCAGCCACCACAGAGCTCATTCTGGCACTGGGCGGTGAACAGAGCCTGATCGCCACCGACATCAGCAGCACTGAACCGAAAAATCTGCCCAGGGTCGGCTATCACCGCGCCCTCGCCGCCGAGGGGATCCTCAGTCTGGCGCCGACCCGGCTGATCGGCAGCGACGAGATGGGGCCGCCGCCGGCGCTGGAGCAGTTGCGCCGTGCCGGAGTCGAGGTGGACGTGCTGCCGACCGCACCGACCCTCGCCAACCTCAACCAGCGCATCGATACCCTGGCCGGCCTGCTCAATGACCCGGCCGCCGGCACGCGATTGAAAGCCGAGATCCAGGCCCAGACAGCGCAACTGGCGGAGCAGGCGAAGCAGAACAAGCCGCTCAAGGTGGTCTTCCTGCTGCTGCACAAGGGGCAACCCACCAGCATAGCCGGCGGCAATACCACCGCCAGCGCCCTGCTCACCCTGGCAGGCGGCGTCAATCCGGTAGACCAGTTAAGCGACTACAAGCCCGTCTCCACCGAATCCCTGATCGAGCTACAACCGGATCTGGTGCTGGTGAGCGGCCGCGACTGGCAGCAGTATCAGGATCCGGAAGCCGTGCTGAGCCAGGTACCCGCGCTCACCGCCACCCCGGCGGGTAAAAACCGGGCCATCCACGCCATCAACGGCCACGCCCTGCAAGGGGGCCTCAGCCTCACCTCGTTGCAGCAGGCGAACCAGATCGCCAAGTGGATCAAGCTGGGTTCATGATGCGCCTGCCTCTGCCCTGGCTTTTCGCGATCACCGGCGGCGCGCTGGCGCTGCTGCTGGTCGGGTCGCTGGCGACCGGCCCCATGGCCCTCTCTTTCGGCGAGAGCCTGCGTGCCCTGTTCGCCGGGCAGGAGAGCGGGATTGCGGCCCACAAACTCTTGATCGTGCAGGAGATCCGCCTGCCACGTACCCTGCTCTGCATCGCAGTGGGGGGCATACTCGGCCTCTGTGGTGCCGTCATGCAGGGGCTGTTTCGCAATCCGCTGGCCGACCCCGGCATCATAGGGGTCTCCGGCGGAGCTGCGCTCGGCGCGGCGCTGGCCATAGTGCTGCTGGCCCCCCTCGGCCAGCAGTGGCAGAGCCTGCTCGGCATAGGCCTGCTGCCCCTGCTCGCCTTCCTCGGCGGCGCGCTCACCACCACGCTTGTCTATTTGCTCGGCACCCGGGAGGGGGGCACCTCCGTCACCGTCATGCTGCTGGCGGGGGTGGCCATCACGGCCCTGTCCGGCGCCGTGATAGGGCTGCTCACCTACCTGGCCGACGACCAGATGCTGCGCAACCTGAGCCTGTGGCAGATGGGCACCCTGGCGGCGGGCAAGCCGGTGGACGTGGCGTTGGCACTGGCCACCCTGATCGTCCTGCTGCTGCTGTTCATGCGCGATGCCAATCCCCTCAACGCCCTCTTGCTGGGGGAAGGGGAGGCCCGTCATCTGGGGGTCAATGTGCAATCCCTCAAGCGGCGCCTGATCCTGCTCACCGCCGCCGGAGTCGGCGTGGCCGTCGCCGTGGCGGGCATGATCGGCTTCGTCGGTCTGGTGGTGCCCCATCTGGTACGGCTGCTGGCCGGCCCCAACCACGTCAGGCTGCTGCCGCTCTCTGCCCTGCTGGGCGCCGCCCTGCTGCTGGGCGCCGACATGCTGGCCCGCACCCTGCTGGCGCCGGCCGAGCTGCCGGTCGGCATCATCACGGCCCTGCTGGGCGCCCCCTTCTTCATCTGGCTGCTGGTCAAGGGCCGCCGGACGCTTTAACCGGAGGTCTATCTTGCCTGCATCAACCCCCCTGCTGCGCTGTCACCAGCTCAGCCTCACCCGAGCTGGCCGCCCCATCCTGGACAGGCTCGACATCAGCCTGCAGGCCGGCACGCTCACCGCCCTGCTCGGCCCCAACGGCGCAGGCAAGAGCTCGTTGCTCAAATGCCTGACCGGCGAGCTGGAACACGAGGGGGAGATAAGCCTGTTTGGCCGGAAGTGGCAAGCCTGGCCCGCCATAGAACTGGCCCACAGCGTCGGCGTGCTGCCGCAGAGTTCGTCCCTCAACTTTCCGTTTCTGTGCGAAGAGGTGGTCGCCATGGGGCGCCTGCCCCACAGCGAGCCCGCCAGCCGGCGCGACCAGATAGTGCGGGCCGCCATGACCCATGCCGGAGTCGAGCACCTGGCTGGCCGCCTCTATCCCGGCCTCTCCGGCGGGGAGCGGCAGCGGGTGCAGTTCGCCCGGGTACTGGCCCAGATCTGGCAGGCACCGGACGATCCCCAGCAGCCGCGCCTGCTGCTGCTGGACGAGCCCACCTCGGCGCTCGACCTCAAGTACCAGCACCAGCTGCTCACCATGGCCCGCGCCCTGGCCGCCCGCAACACAGCCGTGCTGGTGGTGCTGCACGATCTCAACCTGGCGGCCCGTTACGCCGACCGGCTGGTGATGCTGGAGCAGGGCAGGCTGATGGCCGACGGCACCCCGGCCGAGGTGCTGACTCCGGCCCTGATCGATCGCCTGTATGACTACCCGGCCCAAGTGATCCACCATCCAGAAACCGGTCTGCCCATGGTGGTATGAGAGGGTTCAGGATCCCGGATAGCAAAAGAGCGCCATCAGGCGCTCTGTTTTGTTTGCATGAAGCATCTCGACTCAGGCTATCTGATAGCGGCCCGGCTTGTGATTGAGTGTCAACACCAGGTTACAGATGATGGCCGCCACCACGGAGAGCGCCAGGATCCAGGGCTGCACCACGAAGCAGGAGGCGATGACTATGGTGCAATCAAGCCCCATTTGCAGCTTGCCGGCGCGGATGCCGAAGCGGTCCTGGATAAACAGCGCCAGTATGTTGAAGCCACCCAGACTGGATTTGTGGCGGAACATGATGAGCAGCCCCATGCCGATCAGGGTGCCGCCGATCAGGGCCGCATAGACGGGTTCTATCTTGCCTATCTGCAGCACGGCGTTGAGGTGATCCGTCATGAAGGAGACGGCGGCCACGGAGACGAAGGTGTTGAGGGTGAAGCGCGGCCCCATCCTGAGCCAGGCCAGGGCGTAAAACGGCAGGTTCATGCCGAAGAACAAGAGGCCAAAGCTCAGCCCCGTCACCTGTTGCAGCAGCAGCGCCAGCCCGGCGGTGCCGCCGGTGAGCAGGCCGACCTGATGAAACAGGAAGATGCCGAGGGAAACGAAACCGGCGGCGGTCAGCAGGGCGAGTACATCTTCATAGAGGGGATGCGCAGAACGGGCTGAGCGCGCAGAGCCTGGGGTGTTGTCCATAACCTGTATCCAATAGCGAAGTGAAAAGAGTGTTTTGTGTCCGTCGTGGCGGACGCGAGCCCTGTCCGCAGGGCTTCGTTATGGGTTCCAGTCTATTTTTTGCGACCAGGATCACAATAGCCACGGGGAACGCCCCGTTTTGGTGCCTGTCATTCTCCATTGACAGCCAGTGCACCAAGATGCAGCATGCCGCGCCTGACGAGCCAGCCCTCGTCCACCCTGGCGCCGCCTCCGTGTGGCGCCGGGACCCGCGCTCTGGTACAAAGCGCCCAGCCCTTTTTCAGCCCCCACTCAGGACCACAGGCCCCCATGATCAGCACAGGACAACACGTATGAAATATCTGGTGACAGGCGCCGCCGGCTTTATCGGCTTTCACGTCGCCAGACGGCTGTGCGAGGCGGGCCATCAGGTGGTGGGGCTGGACAACCTCAACGACTACTACGAGGTGAGCCTGAAGCGGGCCAGACTGTCACGGCTGGTCTCCTTCCCCCATTTTCGCTTCGAACAGCGGGAGCTGGCGGATCGGGACGGCATGGCGACCCTGTTTGCCGAGAGCGGGTTCGAGCGGGTGATCCACCTGGGGGCCCAGGCGGGGGTGCGCCATTCACTGGAGAACCCGTTTGCCTATGCCGACAGCAACCTCACCGGCATGCTGACAGTGCTGGAAGGCTGCCGCCAGCACGGCATAAACCATCTGATCTACGCCTCCTCCAGCTCCGTCTATGGCCTGAGCGATCAGATGCCCTTCTCCACCGAACAGCCGGCGGATCACCCTGTATCCCTCTATGCCGCCACCAAGAAGAGCGGCGAGCTGATGGCCCACGCCTACTCGGCGCTCTACGGTCTGCCCACCACAGGTCTGCGCTTCTTCACCGTCTACGGCCCCTGGGGTCGCCCCGACATGGCCATCGCCAAGTTCACCCGCGCCATCCTGGCCGGCGAGCCCATAGATGTGTACAACCAGGGCCTGCTCAGCCGCGACTTTACCTACATAGACGACATAGTGGACGGCATACTCGCCGTCGCCGAGCTGCCGCCGCGCGCCAATCCGCACTGGCACGCCAGCCAGGGCAGCCAGGCCGAAAGTGCCGCCCCCTACCGCCTCCTCAACATAGGCAACGGCCAGCCGGTGCGGCTGCTCGACTTCATCGAGGCGCTGGAGCAGGCGCTGGACAGGCCCGCCATCAAACGGATGCTGCCCATGCAGGCCGGCGACATGCACGCCACCTGGGCCGACAGCGAGCCCCTGCACAGCCTCACGGGCACCCGCCCCGCCACCCCGCTCAGGCAGGGCGTCGCCGAGTTCGTACGCTGGTATCTGGCCTACCACCAAATCGCCGATTGATCCCGCTCAGGGCCTGCCGGATCGCACCCTGACCGATCCCAGCACCATCACCACCATGGTCAGCATCACCCCGAGCACGCCCCAGCCCACCTGATGCCAGACCACCAGCTCCCCCGTCAGGCTGCTGAAAAGCAGCACCAGCACGGGGATCAGATAGGTGTAGGCCGAGACCTGCTCCGGCTGCAGTACCACGCTGCCCTGCTGGAACAGAAAGAAGCTGAGCGCGGTGGCAAACAGCGCCAGATAGCCCATCCCGAACCAGAGCGGCAGCGACACTTGGCCCCAGTCGGTCGCCAGCAACCGGGGCGCCGTCACCAGGGTGAGCAGCAGGGTGGCGCAGATCAGGGTCCAGCAGGTGAGATGAACGAACGACTCCCCCCGGTAGTAGCACTTGATCAGGATGGGATTGAGAGCCATGGCCACACAACCGAGCAAATAGATGCGATTGCTGGGGGTGAGGCTCAGGCTCGCCACCTGTCCCAGTTCCCCTCGAAAGATGATGAGGGCGGCGGCCACCATGCCTCCCAGCAAAGCAAACGCCATCGACCAGCCAATGCGACGCTGGAAGATCAGCATGCTGGCCAGGGCGCTGATGAGGGGAACCGTGGTGTAGAGGGCGCTGGCATCGAGGGCGCTGGTCTCCTGCAGCGCTACGAACATGGCGACGAAGTAACAGAGCGCCGGCAGCGAGATGAGGGTATAGCGCCCCAGATCCCGCAGTGATGGCAGTTGCAGTCGCCGCTGGCAAGCCAGCAGAGTCACGAAAGTGAGCGCCGCCAGCAGGTAGCGCACCCAGGTGACCACCAGGGGATCCAGCACGGCGGTGAGCGCACTGCCGATGGGAAACGACAGGCTGATGAGCAGGGTGAACAGCAGCACCTTGCCGTGGGCCTGAACGAAATGAAAACGGGGATGGGACATGCAATGCACCTGTAATGACGGGCGCCCTGCAGGGCGCCGGTCTGGCTGGGGGGTTGTCGTTCAGTAACCACGACCGACAACGGCCGGGGTCTTGCCGTCCAGGGTCGCCAGCAACTGGCCGAGCAGACTGGAGGCGCCGAAGCGAAAGTGGTCAGCATCGAGCCAGGCTTCGCCACAGCATTCGGCCGCCATGGCCAGATAGTCTGCCGCTTCCCGGGCACTTCTCACCCCGCCCGCCGCCTTGAACCCCACATGCTCCCGTACCCCCCAGCTCGGCGATGGTCGCCAGCATGATGCGACTGGCTTCAGGCGTGGCATTGACCGGCACCTTGCCGGTAGAGGTCTTGATGAAGTCGGCCCCCTCCTCGATGGCGAGCCGGGAAGCAATGCGGATCAGGGCTGGGTCTTTCAACTCGCCTGATTCGATGATCACCTTGAGCAGTCGCGCCCCGCACAGCGCCTTGCCACCGCGCACCAGTGCCCGAGCGCGTGTCTCGTCTCCCGCCTGCAGCGCACGCCAGGGGATCACCAGATCAATCTCGTCGGCGCCATCGAGGAGGGCAGTACGGGTGTCGGCCAGCACGGCCTCGAGCTCATCGTCACCATGGGGGAAGTTGACCACGGTCGCCACCTTGATTTGCGGGGTGCCCTGGGCCGCCAGGGTGTGCTTGGCCAGCGCCACGAAACGGGGATAGATGCAAACGGCAGCCGTGTTGCCAAAGGGGGTCTGCGCCTGCCGGCAGAGCGCAAGGATACGCGCCTCGTTGTCATCCGGGTTGAGGCTGGTGAGATCCATCAGTCCGATGGCTCGAACGGCGGCTTGGGTCAGGTCCAGGAGGGTGTAAGAGGTCATGAGAAGGCTCCGAATTGCGATAATGGGTGATGAAAAGGGGCGCCTCAGCGCCCCATAGAGAACCTGAGGCTCACTCAGACCAGGGAGAAGAAGACCCCGGCGATGGCGGCGCTCATCAGGTTGGAACAGGTGGCCGCCAGCACGGTGCGCAGGCCGTGGCGGGCGATGAAATCGGTACGGGACGGACAGAGGGTGCCGAGGCCCCCGATCAGGATCCCCATGGAGGCCAGGTTGGCAAAGCCGCACAGGGCGAAGCTGATGATCACCTTGGACTTCTCCTCCAGCACCTGCAGACCGGCGGCGGTCACAGTGCTGGCGTCCTTCAGGTAGGGGGAGAGATCGCTGTAGGCCACGAACTCGTTCACCACCAGCTTCTTGCCGATCATGGCGCCGGCGATGCCGATGTCCGCCACCGGCACCCCGAGCAGGAAAGCGAGCGGCGAGAAGATCCAGCCCAGGATGATCTCGAGGGAGAGCTGCATGCCCATCATGTCCCCTACCCCGCCGAGCAAGGTGTTGACCAGGGTCACCAGCCCTATCATGGCGATCAGCATGGCGCCGATGGCAGCAGCCAGCTTGAGGCCGCTGCTGGCCCCCTCGCCGGCTGCCGCCAGCACGTTTTCCGGCTTCTTGCCATCAAACTGGATGCTGTGGTCGAAGGCATAGTCCGGCTGGCTGGTTTCGGGGATGATCAGCTTGGCAAACAGGATCCCGCCGGGCGCCGCCATGAAGGAGGCCGCCAGCAGGTACTGCATGTCCACTCCCATCATGGCGTAGCCAGCCAGCACAGTGCCGGAGACCGAGGCCATGCCGCCACACATGACGGCGAAAAACTCGGAGTCGCTCATCTTGGGCATGTAGGGCTTGACCACCAGCGGCGCCTCGCTCTGGCCGACGAAGACGTTGGCCACCGCCGACATGGATTCGGTCTGGGAGGTGCCGAGCAGGCGGGCCATGGCGCCGCCGATGAAGCGGATCACCAGCTGCATGATGCCGAGGTAGTAGAGCACGGCGATCAGCGCCGAGAAGAAGACCACCAGCGGCAACACGTTGAGGGCGAACACGAAGCCTATGCCATCCACCGAGAAGTTGACCAGGTTGCCGAACAGGAAGTGGATGCCCGCCTTGCCGCTCGCCAGCACGGCGTCGACCCCGTGGGCCATGCCCTCCAGCGCCCGTCGCCCCAGCGGCACATAGAGCACCAGGGCACCTATGGCCACCTGCAAGGCCAGCGCCAGCCCCACTGTGCGCAGGCGAATGGCCCTGCGGTTGGTCGAGGCGAGAATGGCGATGAGGATCAGCGCCGCCATGCCGAGAAATCCTGCTGCAAACATAGGTGACCTCCTGGTCGTTCCTGCTTACTGGAAGTGGTGCTGGATGAAGGCGTTGATGAGGCGGATGAAGTCCGCTTCCGCAAGCTTGGCGCACTTGAGGGTCTGATCATGGGAGAGCTGCACGTCGCCGAGCCCCTCCGCCATGTTGGTGATGGCGCAGATGGCCAGCACCGGCAGACCACAGTGGGCAGCGCTGACCACCTCGGGCACCACCGACATGCCCACCACGTCGCCGCCGATGATCTGCATCATGCGGATCTCGGCGGCTGTCTCGAAACAGGGGCCGCTGTAGGAGACGAACACCCCCTGATTGACGGCGATCCCCTCGCGCCCGGCCAGCGCCAGCGCCTCGCCCCTCAGCTCCTTGTCATAGGCATTGGCCAGGCTGAAGAAGCGCGGGCCGTAGGCCTCGTCGTTGGCGCCCGTCATGGGGGTGCCCGGCATGGTGTTGATGTGATCGTTGAAGATGACCAGGGAGCCGACCCCGATCCGCTCCGGACGCAGAGATCCTGCGGCGTTGGTCACCAGCAGCAGCTCGCAGCCCAGGCGCTGGAAGGTGCGTACCGGCGTGGTCATCACCTTCATGGTTTCGTGTTCGTAGTAGTGGCCGCGCCCCTTCATGCAGACCACGTCCACTCCGCGCAGCTTGCCGAGCACCAGCTCGCCGCTGTGACCGGCCACGGTACTGACCGGGAAGCCGTCCAGCTCCTCGTAGGGGATGGTGACTTTATCTTCCAGTGCATCGGCCAGCACGCCGAGGCCTGAGCCCAGGATCATGGCGGCGCGGGGGGCAAAACCCGGCTTGCGGGCGAGAATGGTGGCGACGGCGTTGAGTACCGGATCTTGTTGCATGAGCTGCACCTCTTGAGGCTGTAAATGAGAAGATGGGCTCACTCTAGGGGAGGTATTCGGCGATAAAAATCGCTAAAATCGGCCTTACTATCCTGTTTTTCGGCACAATAAGACGAGCGATAGCAGGCATAGGGTACCCAAACGCGCAGAAATGGTGCTGATTGGACCTTATTGTCAACCAGTCGGCGCGCTTGCCGCAGAAAAGCGGTGGCGAGAGTGTGAACCGGATCGACCAGGCGCCGTGCACGGGCCCCGCTGCCAACACAACCCGATGCGCAATCTTTGACGGGGATCGCACCCGGCTCCCCATACTGACAGGAGGTCAGCTTGTCCCTCGACAGTCACTGGCGCGATCGCGTCACCCTCAAGATGCTGCGCTACTTCCATGCAGTAGCCTGCCACGGCCACTTCAGCCGGGCCGCCGAGCAGCTCAATGTTTCAAAGTCTCCACTCAGTGCCCAAATCAAGGAGCTGGAGAGTGTGCTGGGGCTGGCCCTGTTCGAACGCCACACTCGCCAGGTGAGCCTCACCGCCACAGGCCGTCTGTTGCTGGATGAGTGTGCCCTGCTGTTCGACGTGCTGGAGAGCGGCCTCAACAAGGTGGTGCAGGCGGGGCGCATGGAGCGCAACCAGATCCGCATCGGGCTGGTCAGCTCCATCTTCTGGGCGGGCTTTGGCGAGGTGATCCGCCAGTGTCACAGGATCCATCCCGAGTTCGAGATCTCCTTCACCGAGCTGTCGCCGGAGAAGCAGAAGCAGGCGCTGGCCAGCAAGGAGATAGATCTCGGTCTCGCTCGCTTCGCCGACACCTTCAACATCCATCCGCTGCGGGCCGAGAGCATCTATCGCGAACCCATGGTGCTGGCAGTATCGGATGAGCACCCGCTGCGGGATCGCAAGCGGGTCTCCCTCACCGAGCTGGCGGGCGAGCGCTTCGTGCTGATGAGCCGGGCCAACTCGGCCTCCACCGACCTCATCATCAACTCCTGCCTGGTAGAGGGCTTCTACCCCCACCTCAGTCAGGAGGTGGTCGAGCCCAATACCCTGATGGCGGTGGTGGCCACCAGCCAGCAGGTTGCGCTCGCCCCGGCCAGCTACGGCCGCCAGAAATGGCCCCATGTGCGTTTCATCCGGCTGGAGCAGCAGATCCCGGCCGATCTCTGCGTGCTCTATGCCCCGCACAGTGCCGAGCAGAGCGCATCGCCCGTGATCCGCCACTTCATCGATACCATGAGCGAGCAGATGAACCTGGCGCCCGATGAGTGATGAATGGATCAGATCGCCGAGTCTCGCCCGACGCATCAGGATGCGCGCGGTGACCACCACATATGGACACAGACACGCGCAGGCACGGCGCGGTATACTGCCGGGCGTGGCGTCATACGGGAACAGCTTCCGGGCCATGCCAGATCACCATGATGAGAAGGAGTCACCTCATGATCCGAACCCTGCTGTTGCTGGGCGCCGCCCTCGCCGCCTGTGCATTGCAACAGAGCCATACCCTGCTGCCCCTGCTCAGCCTGCTGGCCCTGCTCTCGGTCTGGGTGGCGAGTGAAATCGGTCTGATGTACCGCCAGTTGCCCGCCGCCAGAGAAGATGAGCAGACACATCATCTCGACGTCTAGCTGCAACGCCACTGACAACCTCTGCTCCCAACCCTTTGCTCGGCCAGTGCCGCCCGGAATAGCCATGACCCAGATCCGCCCCCTGTTATCCCTCCTGATACTGCTCACAGGCCTGCATGTCGTCCCAGCCCTGGCCCAATCCCCCTGCCCGGCAGGCACGGACTGCGCAACCCATGCCGCTGCCAATGACAGCAATATGGAGGGTGAGAACGGGAGTTACGGGACCAATGGAACTGACGGCGCCAACGGAACCGATGGGGCTAATGGGGCCGATGGGGCCGATAGGGCCGATGGGGCCGATGGGGCCGATGGGGCCGATGGGGCCGATGGGGCCGATGGGGCCGATGGGGCCGATGGGGCCGATGGTAGCCACTAGAGGCGTGTCTGCAACACTCTTTTTCTACCCATAACGCTTGGATGGCACGGTCACAGCTCCTGCCGCGCCTGCATTTCACACTGGTTCCATACCGTTTTGATCTCTGGAAGAGTGGATCCATAACAACAGGATCCACTGGATTAATGGCGGAACGGGCCATGTTCCCCTATATCTTCTGTACCCCAACAGGAGAGAATCCATGTCGAGCCTCAGCGAAAACAGGCTGTTTTTGCTGCTTTTTTTATCGCTGTTGCTGGCCGGTACCGTGCAGGCAGCGGCGCAAAGCAGGGATTTCAGACAGGCACCCAAGGCGCTCAGCGCACTGAAAAAAGGCCAGGTGGCACAGAGTCAGGGCAACCTGACCCAGGCCATCCACTTCTACTGCGCCGCCGCCACGACGGGCAATCCGGAAGGTTACTTCCGCATCGGCCGTCTGCTCGCCACAGGCCCGGGCTCGGTGCGCAACCCCAGGATGGCCAACGCCTACCTTGCCATGGCGATGCGTCTTGGCAACCAGCAGGCCACTCGCTACTACAACGCCCGCATCGGCAATGCCGTCATGGGGGATCAGTGTGGCGCCGGGGTCGGCGGGGGTGGCGGCTACTTCGCCGAGATCCCCAGTACCCCCTTCAACCTGGATGCCTATCTGGCCCGCCAGTCCCCGGCCAAGCAGAAGCTGGTCATCATGCTGCGCAGTGCCGCCAAGCGCCACCGCATCGATGAGCGACTGGTGCTGGCCATCGCCATCGCCGAATCCAATCTCAACAGCAGCGCCGTCTCCCCCAAGAACGCCCAGGGGCTGATGCAGCTCATACCCGAGACCCAGCAGCGCTTCGGCGTCACCCGCCCCTTCGACCCCGAGCAGAACATCAAGGGTGGGGTGGCCTACCTCAAGTGGCTGCACACCCACTTCGACGGCAACTGGACCCTGATGTCGGCGGCCTACAACGCCGGCGAGAAATCGGTGGAGCAATACGGGGGCATACCCCCTTATCAGGAGACCCAGCAATATGTGCGGCGGGTCCTCTACTTCGCGGGTCACAAGCAACCCTGAGAGATGCCGCCAGCGGCGGCATTTATTGACAACATTCACATCCGCGTTTGCGCAACCGTTTGCCTTTCGGTAGGATCCTGCGCTTCCTCGCAAGACCAACAGGTAACCCATGAACTTCATCAAACGCTGCTCGCGTCTGCTCACACTGTTTGCCCTCTTCTCCTCTGCCGTCACGGCGGCCAGCCCGGCCCCCGCCCCCATCCTGATCCAGGGGGCCATGGATGTCGAAGTGGAGACCCTGGTGGCCGCCCTGAAAGACAAGAAGGAGCTGACCGCGGGGGCCTGGACATACTGGCAGGGCACTATCTCTGGCTATCCTGTGGTCATCTCCCGCACCGAGGTGGGGCTGGCCAATGCCGCTGCCGCCACCACCCTCGCCATGGAGCGTTTTCAGCCGCGCCTCATCATCAACCAGGGCACGGCGGGCGGCCATGATCCGGCGCTGCACCGGGGAGATATCGTCATAGGCACCAGGAGCTTCAACATGGGCGCCTATCGCAGCGACCTTGCCCCGGCCGAGCAGGGGGTCGACCCGAGCAAATGGCACAACTTCGATGTGACCATGCGCCTGCGGGACAAAGGCAAGCTGGTGGAGCACACCTCGTTTGCCGGTGACCCCGAGCTGGTCGGGCGAGCCCTCGGCATGGCCGATCGCTATCGCCATGGCCGCGTGGTCCCTGGCGTCATAGGCACTGCCGACGAGTGGAACCGGCAGGTGGCCCGCATCAACTGGCTGCACCAGACCTACAACACCGCAGCAGAAGAGATGGAGACCTCCTCCGCCGCCCTGGTGGCCGAGGCCTACAAGGTGCCCTTTGTCGGGATCCGGGTGCTCTCCAACACGGATCTCCACGGTGAGGAGTTCGATCCGCAGACCGCCATCCACTGCCAGCAGTTCGTCATCGATTACGCAAAGGCGCTCATCAACGGCTTCAAAAAAGTCTGATACGCCACAGTGGCAGCCGGGCCAACAAGGCGGCATTTGTCGTGGACATCCGGGTGCTCTCCAACACGGATCTCCATGACGAGGAGTTCGATCCGCAGACCGCCATCCACTGCCAGCAGTTCGTCATCGACTACGCAAAGGCGCTCATCAACGGCTTCAACAAAGCCTGATACGCCAAAGAGGCCGCCACAATGGCGGCCTCTTTGCCTTGCCTACCCAGATCCACCGCCAAACCCAAACCAGCCGCAATATCCCGCACTTCCATCAAGGTCCTGACCGGGCCAGCCTGCAACACGGCAACACGGACCCGCATATGACTAGCTAACACACGCCTTGCGCCCATGGTGGCGGTAGTAACCCACCAGATTGCTGACCATGAAGAGCCCCTCCATCAGTGCCGCCACCGGTGAGCCCACCAGCAGGTTGTTGGTCAGCCAGCAGAGGGTGCCGAGCAGCATCCAGCGCCGCAGCAGGCGATCATCCTGGCAGAAGGCGGCCCGGGTTTGCAGCAGACTGCCCAGCAGGCCAAGCAGCGCCAGCGGCCCCTGATAGGTCGCCAGCACGGCGGCGCAGGCCAACCCCATAAATAACCACATCAGGACGCGGCTCGTTGCCAGCATGCTGACCAGAAAACGCACGCTGGCCAGCAGCAAGAGGCTGGCGGCCGACGCTTGCCCCAGCAGCGCGAAATGGCCGGCATTGAGGGCGCAGGAGAGGGCCAGACAGGCCAGGATCCCCCTGCGATCCCGCAGCTGAAACGACAATAGATCCAGCAGCAAGGCCAGGCTCACCACCAGTTGCGACCACAAAAACAGCGACATCATCCATCCCTCCAACCACCTTCGAATGGCGCAGCATGAGGGGATGACAAGGGGGCGGCATTAACTCCTGTTAATGCGCCGGCGGATCCGCGACAGGGTGACCGGGCTGATGCCGATGTAGTTGGCGAGCTGCACCTGAGTGAGCCGCGCCGGCCAGTGGGGGAAGGTGTGGCAGAGCTCCTGGTAGCGCTCCTCGGGGGAGTGCAGCAGCAAAAAGGCCTCCTTGCGCTCCTTGTAGCCCAGCTGCTGGCGCAGCAGGGCCAGGCAGAGGGGCTGAAACGCCGGCTCATCCAAGAGGGCGAGCGGCACTCGCACCACCTGCAGCGCCGTGAGTGCCTCCAGCTGGTAGCGGGCAGGTGTACCACTCAGCCAGCTGTCATAGAGCAGGCAGAGTTCCTCTTCGAAATAGAACTCCTTGCAACGCTCCTGCCCGTCCCGGGTGTAGTGACAGGCGCGGGCTATGCCCTGTTCGACATAAAACGCCGCCTCTTGCCGTGCCCCTTGCGCCAGCAAAACGTGACCGGCGCTCAGGGTCAGTCGTGGCAAGCGCTGGCAAAGGGCGTCACTCACAGCCGCGTCCAATCCCATTGCGGTGAGAAAGGCCGACAGTGAGGGTGTCTGGGGGGATGCGGTCATGACGGCTCCGGGACAAAAAGAAGCCCACATGATGCCAAGATTGCGCGGCTGATGCAGCAAGACGTGACCGCCTCGGCAAAGGGGGGCGCCAACCGGGCGCCACCTTTGCCCCCCCCTGTCCATTGGTTTACAATCGACGGGTTTTTTGGAACCGGGTTGGCGGCGTGCCGACCTGGCCCCACCACGACATCAGTCCGTTAGTGCCAAGACATTAACCTGCTGAAAAGGAAGAGAATTAGCCAATGGCTCAATTTATTTACACCATGAACCGGGTCGGCAAGGTAGTGCCGCCCAAGCGTCATATCCTCAAGAACATCTCCTTGAGCTTCTTCCCGGGCGCCAAGATAGGCGTACTGGGTCTGAACGGTGCCGGTAAGTCCACCCTGCTGCGCATCATGGCCGGCATAGATACAGAGATCGAAGGGGAAGCCCGTCCGCAGCCCGGCATCAAGATCGGCTACCTGCCCCAGGAGCCGAAGCTGGATCCGGAGCAGACAGTCCGCGAAGCGGTGGAAGAGGCGGTCGGCGACGTCAAACGCGCCATGGCCCGTCTCGACGAGGTCTATGCGGCCTACGCCGATCCGGATGCGGATTTTGACAAGCTGGCCCGCGAACAAGGCGAGCTGGAAGCCATCATCCAGGCCCAGGGTGGCCACAACATGGAAAACCAGCTGGAGCGCGCGGCCGATGCCCTGCGTCTGCCGGCCTGGGACGCCAAGATCCAGCACCTCTCGGGTGGTGAACGCCGTCGCGTAGCCCTCTGCCGTCTGCTGCTGGAAAAGCCGGACATGCTGCTGCTGGATGAACCGACCAACCACCTGGATGCGGAATCCGTGGCCTGGCTGGAGCGCTTCCTGCACGACTACGAAGGTACTGTGGTCGCCATCACCCACGACCGCTACTTCCTCGACAACGTGGCTGGCTGGATCCTGGAGCTGGACCGCGGCGAAGGTATCCCGTGGGAAGGCAACTACTCCTCCTGGCTGGAGCAGAAAGATGCCCGTCTGGCCCAGGAAGCCAGCTCCGAAGCCGCTCGTCGCAAGTCCATCGAGAAAGAGCTGGAGTGGGTTCGTCAGAACCCGAAAGGCCGTCAGGCCAAGTCCAAGGCCCGTATGGCTCGCTTCGAAGAGCTCAACACCAACGACTACCAGAAGCGCAACGAGACCAACGAGCTGTTCATTCCGCCCGGACCCCGCCTCGGCGACAAGGTGCTGGAAGTGGCCAACCTGCGCAAATCCTACGGTGATCGCGTGCTGATCGACGATCTCTCCTTCGCCATTCCGAAGGGGGCCATCGTCGGCATCATAGGGCCTAACGGGGCCGGTAAATCCACCCTGTTCCGCATGATGTCGGGTCAGGAGCAGCCGGATTCCGGTACCATCACCCTGGGCGATACCGTGGTGCTGGCCTCGGTGGATCAGTTCCGCGACAGCATGAACGACAAGAAGACGGTGTTCGAAGAGGTCGCCGACGGCCAGGACATACTGCGCATCGGCACCTACGAGTTCCCGAGCCGCGCCTATATCGGCCGCTTCAACTTCAAGGGCGCCGATCAGCAAAAACGCGTCGGCGAGCTGTCCGGTGGTGAACGCGGCCGTCTGCACCTGGCCAAGCTGCTGCAGACCGGCGGCAACGTGCTGCTGCTGGATGAACCGACCAACGATCTGGACATCGAAACCCTGCGCGCCCTCGAGAACGCCCTGCTGGAGTTCCCGGGTTGTGCCATGGTCATCTCCCACGATCGCTGGTTCCTCGACCGCATCGCCACTCACATCCTGGATTATCAGGACGAGGGCAATATTGCCTTCTTCGAAGGCAACTTCACCGAATACGAAGAGTGGAAGAAGAAGACCTACGGCGCCGAGGCAGTCCAGCCTCACCGCGCCAAGTACAAGCGCATCACCAAATAAGGGTGACGGCGTCACAAGGGGAGCCCAGGCTCCCCTTTCTATTGCCTTTTGGCATACAATCCAAGACGGATGCCTTTGCATGGATGTAGCAAGATGACGACCCAGACCCCCACAGAGAAGAAACTCACCATCCAGATCCGGGTCGAGCCCGGCTGCCTCGGGCCGGATGGCAAGGAGCATATCGAGACCTTCTGTGTCGCCGCCGCCAAGATTTTCTCTGTCATCGATCCTGACCTGGTGAGCTGGGTGCTGATCCCGCGCTACGACAAGCAGTTGCCGGAGCAGGAGTTCTTCATCGAGGGACGCAAGCTGACCGAGGAGCAGGCCAGCCTGTTTCTGCGCCGTGTCGGCCGGGAGCTGGGAGAGGTGCAGGATAGACTCGACTCTGTGCTGGCCCAGCTGGTGGAGCGTTACTTCAAGACACTTTAAGTCCCCTCTTCCCGAAAAAGGTTCTCCAGCGAGAACCTTTTTTCATGCTCAAATAGCAAACGTTTGAATTTTTGCTCTATTCATTGATCCGCTTCGCAGATCCGGGGTTTGTAAACGGCGCCGCCTGTGTGAAAATGTGCGCGCTGTCACGGTATCAGGACGAGTCTGGTCACTTAACCACCAGAAACAGGGCAACCACTCCCGCATGGATGGGATGGCCCTTTTCCCTGCTGCTTATTTCACGTCACCTATTGGAATCCAACATGAATCAACCACACCAGGCCCCCACACAGGCCGCCGGGCAAGGATTGCTTGAGCGTCTGTTTGCCCTGCAAGGCCATGGCACCACGGCCCGCACCGAGGTCATCGCCGGCATCACCACCTTCCTGACCATGGTCTACATAGTGTTCGTCAACCCGCAGATCCTCTCCAATGCGGGCATGGACACCCAGGCGGTGTTCGTCACCACCTGCCTGATCGCCGGTATAGGCAGCATACTGATGGGCCTGCTGGCCAATCTGCCCATCGCCCTGGCCCCCGCCATGGGGCTGAACGCCTTCTTCGCCTTCGTGGTGGTGGCGGGCATGGGGTACTCCTGGCAGGTCGGCATGGGCACCATCTTCTGGGGCGCCCTGGGTCTGCTGATCCTGACCCTGCTGCGGGTGCGCTACTGGCTGATCGCCAACATACCGCTTACCCTGCGGGTCGGCATCACGGCCGGTATTGGCCTGTTGATCGCCCTGCTCGGCCTGCACAACGCCGGCATAGTAGTGGCCAGCCCCGCTACTATGGTGACGGTGGGCAACCTCACCTCCCTGCCCTGCCTGCTGGGTCTGCTCGGTTTCTTCCTGATCTGCATCTTCTCCGCCCGCGGCGTCCACTCCGCCGTGCTGATCGCCATCGTCGTCACCACTACCCTGGGCTGGCTGTTTGGCGACGTCACCTTCAAGGGCTTCGTCTCCATGCCGCCGAGCATAACGCCGGTATTCGGCCAGCTGGATCTGATGGGGTCGCTGGACATCAGCCTGGCGGGGATCATCTTCTCCTTCATGCTGGTCAACCTGTTTGACTCGTCAGGCACCCTGATCGGCGTCACCAACCGCGCCAAGCTGGCCGATGACAAGGGCCACTTCCCGCGCATGAAGCAGGCACTGCTGGTGGACAGCGTGAGCTCGGTGGGCGGCGCCTTCATGGGCACCTCCTCGGTCACCGCCTTTATCGAGAGCAGCTCAGGCGTCGCCGTCGGCGGTCGCACCGGCCTCACCGCCATAGTGGTCGGCGTGCTGTTCCTGCTGGCGATCTTCTTCTCCCCGGTTGCCGCCATGGTGCCTGCCTATGCTGCCGCCGGCGCCCTCATCTATGTGGGCGTGCTGATGTGCTCCGAGCTGACCCGGGTGAAGTGGGAAGACCTGACCGAAGCGGTACCGGCCTTTATGACAGCCGTCATGATGCCGTTCAGCTTCTCCATCACAGAGGGGATCGCCGTGGGCTTCATCTCCTACTGCGTGATGAAGGCGGGCACAGGCCGCTGGCGCGAGATCAACCCCTGCGTGCTGGTGGTGGCCCTGCTGTTCGTGCTCAAGTTCGTCTGGGTCGACAGCCACTAAGCCTGACTTTCGCACACAAAAATGCCCGTCATCGACGGGCATTTTTTATGGCTGACAGATAACGGCACTCAGCGAATACCGCGCGCCTCGCGGATCCACTCCCAGGCCTGCTGTATCTCCTGGGTCTTCTCCTTCGCCATCTCCATCATCTCGGGCGGCAGCCCCTTGGCGGCCAGCTTGTCCGGGTGATGCTTGCTCATCTCCTTGCGGTAGGCGCGCTTGATGTCCTGATCGCTGTCGCTCTCGCTCACTCCAAGCAGCTGGTAGGCATCCTTGAGGCGATCCTTGGAGGGCGCCTCCTGCCGGTACTGTTGCCCGCCGTGCCCACCGTCCTGATACTGGCCGCCGTGAGCCCGGTTGAAGAAGTTCATCTGCGCCTCGGCCATGGCCAGGATGCGGGCCAGCTCGATGCGGCTGAAACCCAGCTCATCGGCGATGGTGTGCAATATGGCGCGCTCGTTGGCCTCGACCTTGCCATCGGCAAAGGCGGCCTGCAGCTGCACCTCCAGGAAGAAGCGCAAAATGTCGCGCTGCCCCAGGCTGGCACGGCGGAATTCGGCCAGGGTTTCCTGCAGCGGGAACCCGGCCTCCTTGCCCAGCCGGAACGACTCCTGGGCGCGGGCCCGCTGATCGCCCACCAGCCGCATCCGATCCATCAGGTTGGACGCGACCCGGATCTCCTGCTCAGTGACCTGGCCGCTCGCCTTGGCGATATGGCCCATGACGGCGAAGGTGGCGTGGAAGAAAACCGCCTGCTGTTGCTGACTGGGGCCACGCTGGAACGCCCCCCGAATACCCATGCCCCGATCGAAACGATGGCCGATCCAGAGGCCAAGCAGGGCACCAAAGATGTTGCCGAGCAGAAAACCGAAGAAGGCGCCAAGCACCTTACCCCAAATACGCATGGTTCAAGACCTCGTGATGTTAATGAGAGTGCCCCAGCAGCTGGTCATCCAGCTCGCGCAGCCGCGAGACAGTGCCTATGTCCCGCCATTCGCCGGCCAGCATGGTGCCACCGACCCGGCCTTGCGCCATCCAGTCGCGCAGCAGGGGAGCCAGCTTGCGCGCACCCGGCGACAAGTCGGCAAAAGCGGCGGGGTCATAGAGCCCGACACCACTGAAGGTGAAGGCCGGCGCATCCTGTACCCGACCCGCGTTAAGAGAGAAATCTCCGCCTGGATGCTGGGGTGGATTGGGCACCAGCCAGAGATGGGCCAGATCCTCCCCCAGTGGCTGGGTCACCAGGGTGCGATAGTCCAGGTCGAGCCAGGTATCGCCGTTGATCACCAGAAAAGGCGCCGGACCGAGCAGGGGCAGCGCCTGCACTATGCCACCGGCGGTTTCCAGCGCACTCGCCTCTGCCGACCAGTGAATCTGGACCCCGAACGCACTGCCGTCACCGAGCGCTTCCACCAGTTTGTGGCCAAGCCAGGCGTGGTTGATGACAAGTGTGGTCACACCGGCCGCCGCGAGCTTTTCGATATGGTGCACTATGAGCGGCTTGCCCCCCACCGCCAGCAGCGGCTTGGGCAGGCTGTCGGTGAGCGGGCGCATGCGCTCGCCACGGCCGGCGGCCAGGATCATCGCCTTCATGGTGTCACCTGCGCGGTGCGGTTCATACCGGGCAGCACCACCTGCTCCAGCCACAGGCCGAAACGGGCCAGCACGGGATAGGTGGCGCCATGCTGGTGGCACGTGTCCACCACATAGCCCAGGGTGCGAGGAATGTCCTTGAGGTAACCGGATTTGCCGTCGCGATGGTAGAGGCGAGTGAAGATGCCTGCCGCCTTCAGGTGGCGCTGCATGCCGGTCAGGTCGGCATGACGACGGAAACTGGCATAGTCGAGCCCGCCAAGCAGCCCCGCCTGCTGCAGGGTATCGAAGCCCTGCCGCATGCCCTGCTCGATCACCTCATCCGGCCAGCGCACGTAACAATCCTTGAGCAGGGAGACCAGGTCATAGCTAAGCGGCCCGATGACCATGTCTTGGAAGTCGATGATGGCAAGCCGGCTGCCATCAGGCGTGTCACCACCAGACACCATCAGGTTGCGGCTGTGAAAATCCCGGTGCATCACCCCCTGCGGCTGAGCCAGATTGTTGGCGGTGAGGCAGGCGAAGGTGTCATCCAGCAGCCGTTGCTCGGCTTCACTGAGCTGCAATTGCAGGTGATGACCCAGCAACCACTCGGGGAATATGCTGTTTTCACGGGCCATGAAGGCTGCGTCGAAGGGCTCCAGCACCAGATCCACTGCCCCCAGCGGGGGCAGCAGCGCTATGGCCTTGCCATACCAGGCCTGCACGTTGTGCGCGTCCAGACAGCCGATAAGCTGGGTATCCCCCAGATCTGTCACCGCCAGCAGGCCCTGCTCATAATCCACAGCCCTGACCTCGGGCGCCAGCAACCCCGTGGCATGCAGGGCGGCAGCATTACGGACAAACTCATGATTTTTTTCAGTTTTCGGATTGGCATCCACCCACACCAACCCCCCACCACGGTGGTAGCGGCGAAAACTGGCGTCACCGGAAATCAAGGTCAACTGAAGGTTGGCATCACCGGAAATCCGGCGCGCCCATTGCAATAGCAGGGAATCGCGATCGTACATAAGTCAGGGACCAAATTGGAAAGCAGCACTTGGCTGTTAGCCCTGGCCGCAATAATGCTTTATCATTGCCGGCTAACATAAAGCAATGACATGCAATGTCAACTCGATGAATCCTGTCGTAAAATGCATGTCTTGAATCAGCCGTAGCTACCACGGATTGCGCGAGTCTTTCACATGACAAAATGGACACTGGGGTACGCTTATCCCATCGCCCTGACCATCAGCCTTGTTCCAGCCCTGACCCCGGCCATAGTGCAGGCGGCACCGCTGACGCCGCCGCCCGCCACCGGGATCCTGGACGGGCTCTGCTATGACTATGTTCCCAAGATAGAGCGGCTGGCCCCGGACAAGGATGCCAACGCCCAACCCGTCGAAGTGGATGCGGATCGGCTCGAGGCCAAACAAGGCGGCACCGCCGTCTATCAGGGCGATGTCAAGCTGCGCCAGGGTGTGCGCAAATTTGACTCAGATTATGCCGAGCTCGACCAGAAGAGCCGGGATGTCATCGCCATCGGCAACATCTATTACAACGATGGCCAGATCACTGTCACCAGTGACAAGACCCTGAAATCCAATCTGGATACCAAGAACTCCGAGCTGGAAGAGGGCAAGTATCAGGTGCACGGTTCGCCGGTGCGCGGCTCCGCCGACCGGGTCACAATGACCAACAACAACCAGAACATCACTCTGGAAGGGGCCCAGTACACCACCTGCCCACCAGGCCAGGAAGTGTGGACTCTCAAAGCGGGCAGCATAGACATAGACCAGACAGAAGTATTCGGGGAAGCCTGGAACGCCAGCCTCTGGCTATATGACTATCCGGTCTTTTACTTCCCCTATATCAACTTCCCCATCAAGGATGAGCGCAAGACGGGTCTGCTCTATCCGGGTTATACCCAGAGTTCCCGCAACGGCATGGACATCACCCAGCCGTTCTACTGGAACATAGCCCCCAACTACGACGCCACCATCACCTCCCGCTTCATGGACAGACGGGGCCTGATGGAGCAGGTCGAGTTCCGCTACATGCCGGATCCGGCCCATGTCGGCAGCCTCTATTTCGAGAACCTGGCCAACGACAAGCAGTATGACCCGACCGATCCCAGCTTCACCGGTCTGGATGACGGTCATCGCTACCTGCTCAACGCCCGCCACACCTCGCTGTTCGCCGACAACGCCATGCGGGTCTCGGTCGACTACACCAAGGTGCGGGACAGGGATTACAACTACTACAACGACTTCTCCCCCAAGGTGGGCACCCAGGTCGAGAACCAGTTGCAGCAGTCCCTGATGGCCGGCTACTTCCAGCCCAACTGGAACATCAATACCGAGGTGCGGACCTACCAGATCCTGCTGGCCAGTGCCCAGCAGCCCCACGAGCTGATGCCGCGCATCGACCACAACTACTACCAGCAGGGCAGCTGGTACGATCTGGCCTGGAACACCGAGATCACCAAGTTCGGTTACAACAATGCCCAGGCCATCGAGCAGAACAAGGGCAGTGCCTACACGGGTACCCGGGTCTATACGGCCCCGACCCTGACCATGCCGCTGATCGACGAGGCGGGCTACTACCTCGACAGCCAGTACAAGCTGATGTACACCCGTTACGATCAGGAAGTGCCGGACAACATGAGTTCCACCTTCGTCAATCGCTTCACCCCAGCGGGTGCGAACGGCGTCACCCTGGATGAAGGCATCATCACCCGGACCCTGCCTTCCTTCCGCCTCAAGGGCGGCATGACTTTCGAGCGCAACCAGAACTGGTTTGGTGACGATGCCAACCAGACCCTGGAGCCCGAGTTCCAGTACCTCTATGTGCCCTACAAGGATCAGGACAACATAGGCGTCTATGACTCCACCAACATGCGCCAGGACTACTACAGCCTGTTCAGCGATCGCCGTTATGCCGGTCTGGACCGCATCAGCGACTCAAATCGCGTCTCGCTCGGTGTCACCACCCGGGTCTATGATGCGGCTGGCGATGAACGAATTCGGCTGGCCGTTGCCCAAGCTTTCGATTTTGTTGCGCCCAGGGTCAAGCTCTACCCCAGCGAATCCTTGGCCACCAACACCCGCTCACCGCTGTCGTTTGAGGGGGACGCCAAGATCAATGAACAGTGGTTTGCCCATGCCGGTGCACAATATGATATGGATCAGAGCGAGATCAGCTCGGCCAACAGCGCCGTCGAGTATCGCCGCGAGAAGCTGATCAGCCAGCTGAACTACCGCTTCGTGCGCGATGCCAACTACGACCTGTCCAACACCAACCAGGTCGCTGACCTCAACCAGGTCGGCATGCTGTTGACCACGCCGCTCAATGACCAGTGGCACCTCTACGGTGGCTACTATCATGACCTCGATCAGGGGGTGAAGGTGGATCGCAAGGTGGGTCTGAAATATGACTCCTGTTGCTGGAGCATCAACTTCAACCTGGAGTGGGTCAATACCCCGGATAACGTGACCATGCGTCCGACCTCGGAGCGCAGCCTGGGCATTCAGTTTGAAATGAAAGGATTGGGTAGCGTGGGTACCGGCTCCAAGGGCACCTCCCTGGATACCGAAGCACTGCCTTACATTCGTCCGTTTAACCTGCGAGACCAGTAACCGGTCTGGCAAACGCCTTGAGAGATGGATATGAAGAAGACGTTGATTTCCCTGCTGACTGCAGGCCTGTTCGGAGCCATGAGCCAGGGTGCCTTCGCCGCCCCCGAGCTGATGGACAAGGTGCTTGCCGTGGTCAACAAGGACGTGGTGCTGGCCAGCCAGCAGGAAGCCCTGGTACAGAAAGTCAAAAGCTCGGCCCAGGAGAGCGGTCAGTCCCTGCCTGACGATGCCACCCTGCGCAAACAGGCACTGGATCGCCTGATCCAGGAGAGCCTGCAGCTGCAACTGGCGGATCGTCAGGGCCTCAAGATCAGCGATACCCAGCTGGAGCAGGCCATCCAGAGCATAGCCGCCGACAACAAGATGACGGTGGAGCAACTGCGTGCCCAACTGGCCCGCGAAGGGCTGACCTATGCCCAGTACCGGGAAGAGGTGCGCCGCGAGATACTGATGAACGAAGTGCGCCGCAACCAGGTGCGCCGCCGCATCAACATCTCGGAGCAGGAGGTCAAGCAGGTGGTAGACATACTCGCCAAGCAGGGCCAGCAGCAACAGCAGTACCATGTCGGTCATATCCAGATTGCCCTGCCGGACAACCCGAACGCCGAGCAGCTCAACACCGCCAAGAGCAAGATTGAGCGCATCCTGGCCGCCCTCAAGCAGGGGGCCGACTTCCGCAAGCTGGCCATTGCCGAGAGCAATGGCCCCAAGGCGCTGGAAGGGGGCGACTGGGGCTGGATGAGCCCGCAAGAGATGCCGACCCTGATGGCCGAAGCGGTACAGGGTGCCAAGAAAGGCGACATAGTGGGTCCGCTGCGCTCGGGTGCCGGTCTGCACATCATCAAGGTGTTCGATGCCAAGGGCCAGCAGCAGGTCGTGCAGACCGAAGTGCGCGCCCGCCACATCCTGATCAAGCCCTCCATCATCCTGAGTGAAGAGAAGGCCAAGGGCATGCTGGACGGCATACTGCACGACATCAAGAGCGGCAAGGCCAGCTTCGCCAGTCTGGCGGAGAAATACTCCGAAGATCCGGGCTCTGCGGTGCAGGGCGGCGAGCTGGGCTGGTCTGATCCCAACGTCTACGTGCCGGAATTCCGCGACATGGTCAACCGCCTCAAGCCGGGTGAGCTGAGCGCCCCCTTCCGCACGACCCACGGCTGGCACATTGTCCAGCTGGAAGAGCGTCGCAGCCAGGATGCCACCAACAAGGCCCAGGAACAGCGCGCCTATCAGCTGATCTTCAACCGTCGCTTCACCGAAGAGTCCCAGGCCTGGCTGGACGAGCTGCGTGACGAGGCCTACATCCAGATCGAAGGCGCCGGCAGCTGATGAGCTGTCGTCGTCTCGCCGTCACGCCGGGTGAACCGGCCGGGATAGGCCCGGATCTGGTGCTGCAGATAGCCCAGCAGGATTGGCCCCACCAGCTGGTGGTGATCGCCGATCCCGCCCTGATGCTCGAACGGGCCGCCCTGCTGGGGCTGCCCATCGAGCTGGAACCCTATGATGCCAAGGCCCCTGCCCAGCCGCAGCGGGCGGGTACCCTGACCCTCTGTCCGGTCACCCTGGGCGCCCCCGTGGTGCCGGGTGAACTCGATGAAGGCAATGGCGCCTATGTGCTGGCGACCCTGCAGCGCGCCTGCGACGGCAACCTCAGCGGCGAGTTCGCCGCCGTGGTGACCGGCCCGGTGCACAAGGGGATCATCAACCAGGCGGGTGTCTCGTTCAGCGGTCATACCGAGTTCTTCGCCCAGCAGTCAGGCACCGCCGATGTGGTGATGCTGCTGGCGACGGAAGGCTTGCGGGTGGCGCTGGCGACCACTCACATCCCGCTGGCCTACGTGGCGATGGCGATCACAGAGGATCGCCTCGGCAAGGTGATCCGCATCCTGGATGCGGATCTCAAAACCAAGTTTGGCATCGCCAAACCCCGAATTTACGTCTGCGGCCTCAATCCCCATGCCGGGGAAGGGGGCCATCTCGGCCGTGAAGAGATTGACGTGATCGAACCCGCCTTGGCCGGCTTGCGCCAGGAGGGGATCGATCTGGTCGGCCCGCTGCCGGCCGATACCCTGTTCCAGGACAAATACCTCAAGGATGCGGATGCGGTACTCGCCATGTACCACGACCAGGGACTGCCCGTGCTCAAATACAAGGGCTTCGGCAGTTCGGTCAATATCACCCTTGGACTTCCTTTCATCCGCACTTCGGTGGATCACGGCACTGCGCTGGATCTGGCAGGCAAGGGCCTGGCGGATCCGGGCAGTCTGATCACCGCGATTAACCACGCCATCAAGATGGTAGAGAAAAAAAGATATGAGCAGTAAGGTGCAGAGCAACAAGGTGCACATGGGCCACACGGCCCGTAAGCGTTTCGGTCAGAACTTCTTGCACGACCGCTATGTGATCGATCAGATAGTGGCCGCCATCAATCCGCAGCCGGGTCAGAACCTGGTGGAGATAGGTCCGGGTCTGGCCGCGCTGACCGAACCGGTCGCCTCCCAGATGGACAAGATGACGGTGGTCGAGCTTGACCGGGATCTGGCCGCGCGCCTGCGTGAGCATCCGACCCTCAAGGACAAGCTGACCGTGATCGAGGCCGACGCCATGCGCTTCGACTTCGGCACCCTGATGGGGGAAGGCAAGGGGCCGCTGCGCATCTTCGGCAACCTGCCCTACAACATCTCCACCCCGCTCATCTTCCACCTGTGCGATTTCGCCGACCGGGTAGAAGACATGCACTTCATGCTGCAAAAGGAAGTGGTCCTGCGGATGTCCGCCGGTCCGGGCAGCAAGGCCTATGGCCGCCTGAGCGTCATGGTGCAGTACTACTGCCAGGTGATCCCGGTACTGGAAGTGGGCCCCGGCGCCTTCAAACCGGCACCGAAAGTGGATTCTGCCGTGGTCCGTCTGGTGCCGCACAAGAACCCGACAATCGTCGCCAAAGACATCCGCTGCCTGAGCCGCGTCTGTACCGAAGGCTTTGGCCAGCGCCGCAAGACCATCCGCAACAGCTTCGCCAACTTCATCACGGACGCCCAGCTGACCGAGCTTGGCATCGATGGCAACCTGCGCCCGGAGAATCTCTCCCTGGAGCAGTTCGTCATGATCGCCAACTGGCTGGCGGATCAGCAACAGGCCTGATCCCGTGGCACACCCGCACATAGTGATCCGCCCATACCCCAGTTATGTGGCGGATACCCAAGACCCTTACCAGTTCCACTATCTGATCGAGATTGAGAATCTGGGGCCCGGCCCGGCGCAGCTGCTGCACCGGCGCTGGCTCATCACGGATGCCAATGGCAAGATGCTGGAAGTCGAGGGCCCCGGCGTCGTCGGGGAGCAGCCCCTGATTGCGGAAGGGGAGACCTTTCGCTATCAGAGCGGCGTGCCACTCGCCACCCCGCTGGGGGTGATGGAAGGGAGCTACACCCTGCAAGATGCGTCGGGACAGCAGTTCGAGGCGCCCATAGCGCCTTTTACGCTGGCCGTCCCCCACATTATTAACTGAGGTTTCATGGCGAACTGTTTTGTTGGCGATATCCAGGGCTGTTATGACGACTTGCGCCGTCTGCTGGATCTGGCCGAGTTCGATCCCGGCAACGATGTGCTCTGGCTCTGTGGTGACCTGGTCGCCCGCGGCCCGGACTCCCTCAACACACTGCGCTTCGTCAAGTCACTGGGAAGCCGCGCCGTCACAGTGCTCGGCAACCACGACCTGCACCTGCTGGCGGTGGCCGATGGTGTCGCGCCGCTCAAGAAGAAAGACAAGCTGCAAGCCCTGATGGAGGCCCCGGATCGGGACGAACTGCTGGAGTGGCTGCGTCATCGCCCCCTGCTGGCGGAGCACCCTGACCTGCCCATCATGATGGTGCATGCCGGCATCTCACCCGCATGGGACGCACGCACGGCGCGCAACTGCGCCCGCGAAGTGGAGAGTCTGCTGCGCGGCGATCAGTACAGCTGGCTGCTGCACAACATGTATGGCGATCTGCCCGATGGCTGGAGTGAGGATCTGGCCGGTATCGAGCGTTACCGCTACATCATCAACACCTTCACCCGCATGCGCTTCTGCTATTTCGACGGCCGGCTCGAGTTCAAGTGCAAGAAGGGCCCCACGGAGTCCACACCCGGCCTGCGCCCCTGGTTCGAGCAGCGTGAACACCACGTGGATGACCCCATACTGGTGTTCGGCCACTGGGCGGCCCTGATGGGCAACACCGGCAAGCAGGATATCAAGGCGCTGGATACCGGCTGCGTCTGGGGCAACAGTCTCACCCTGTGGCGTTATGAAGACGATGCCCTGATAGCGACACCCTGCCCCACTCACGCTAAATAAGCTTGCTCAGTGAATACTTGTAGTAATAAGCCCGACGCGATGTCGGGCTTTCTACTTCAGATATAAAGAGCTATTCATCCACCACCAATTTAAACGTATTTAAAACATATAAGTCACGATATATAAATTAATATATGACGTATGTCTGTTGAAAATCACACAATTAACAACATTGTTTTTCTTGTTTAAAAATGAAATATAAATTCAACGTTCTGCCCCAGAGTACACCACTAATCAGCCCACTTAAAAAGCCAAATGAAAGATTGAAAGATAATGACCCCCTCAATTCTGGATCTACATTAAGAAAAGCATTCAACGTGTACTTTGTAATAAAAGCAATCATCACAAATATAATAACCCATGAAGTACCAGGCCAGATAATCAGATCACTTCCCTCTTTACTTTTTAACTGTGGACCACGACTCAAGATACACCAACCACATCCACAACCGAGCACTAACCCCACCACCATGGCTACTAACCCCCAGAACGAGAAGGCCAGGTCATAGCTCACACTGATTCCTCCCCATAAGAGAAAAAACAATGGCATAACGAACAAATGTTGAATCTCCATCTCTCTATCATTTAATGCACTGATCCCATTTACTATCAAGACGGCAAATAAGATCCAGACCCATATCGGAGTGCCAACAATGATATTTACAAAAAACATGTCCCCTCCTTTTTAATCAATGGAGAAATCTAACTGTACTTGTCATAAACCATTTAATTAACTATCCATAAAATAAATTTAAAACCACGTTGAACTCGCAGTGGAAGATATTACAGCTTGCGTCCCAGCCGTTTTTCTATCTGACGCCGTTCCCACTCGGGCCCGAACAACTTGAAGGGCTGGAACAGATTGATGGCATGGGAGATCAATCCCAATCCCCAACCCAGCGCCGGCCACCAGGCCCAGATATAATCCGGATTGCTGAGGTAGTTGATGACAAACAGCCCGCAAATTACCAGCACATAGCTGGCGATGTGGTAGTAGAAGCCCTTGAGCCCCTCCACATAACGCATGGCCGCCCGCTCCTCTGCCGACACCTGTACCACATCCTGCCCCATGGTTTCATTCCCTCTCATCTCGCGCTCCTGTTGTTGCGTCCCGTCTAACTGAGCCACATCAAGTTCAAAGACGGAGGCCAGGGCCTTGAGAGACTCCAGTCCGGGCTGCTGACCCTGTTCGATCCGCTGTATGGTGCGAACGCTCAGGCCAGTCAGGGTCGCCAATTGATCCTGGGACCAACCCCGCTGCAATCTCAACTTCCTGACGATCATCATGAGCTCCTTGTGGTGATTGACAGGGCCAGCATAGGGCCTGAGTGGAGGGCGGTGACACGACAGATGCCCGACATCAACCTGACTATCCTTTAAAATCAATACGTTAAAAACATTTTATGAGCACTGTTGTCAATCGGCGGGCCAAGCACCTGGCTCGACCCGCCACAGTGACAAGCCCTGCCTGCCAGCTTACAGGCTATTCATCAGCTCGGCCGCAATCTCGAACGAGCGCAGACGGGCCTGATGATCGACGATGGGGCCGTTGAACATCAGCTCATCGGCCCGGGTCTCGGCCAGCAGCGCCTTGAGGCCGTGACGCACCCGCTCCGGATCGCCGACCAGGGAGCGGGCCAGGGTCTGCTCCATCGCCATCAGTTCGCGGGGTGACCACTCTTCCCCCAGCTCGACCACGGGCGCGGGCAGCTTGCCCGCGTCACCGCGGTAGAGGCGCAGGAACTGCTGCTGCACAGTGGTGAACTGGAAGCGGGCCTCCCGCTCGCTGTCAGCGGCGATCATGTTGATGCAGACCACGGCATAAGGCTTGGGCCAGCGCACCGAAGGGCGGTACTGGGTACGGTAGATCTCCAGCGCCTGCAACAGCAGGGCGGGGGCGAAGTGGGAGGCAAAGCCGAACGGCAGCCCCATGGCCGCCGCCAGCTGGGCGCTGTAGAGGCTGGAACCCAGCAGCCAGATGGGCAGGTGCAACCCCTGACCCGGCACCGCCTGTACCGCTCCCGCCTCGTCCCCAAAGTAGCTCATCAGCTCGCGCACATCCGCCGGGAACTCGTCCACCTCGCCGCTGCGCTGGCGCCGCAGCGCCTGCATGGTGCGCTGATCTGTGCCGGGCGCCCGGCCCAGCCCCAGATCGATGCGATCAGGGTAGAGCGAGGCCAGGGTGCCGAACTGCTCGGCGATCACCAGCGGCGAATGGTTCGGCAGCATGATGCCGCCAGCACCGATCCGCAGTGTGTTGGTGGCACCCGCCAGGTGGCCGATCAGCACAGAGGTGGCGGCGCTGGCGATGCCCGGCATGTTGTGGTGTTCGGCCAGCCAATAACGCAGGTAGCCCCAGCGCTCGGCATGTTGCGCCAACTCGCGCGAACGACGGAACGACTCGGCCGGCTGGGATCCTTCGGGGACGGGCACCAGATCGAGCACGGAATAGGGGATGGCAGACATGGGTCACTCCATTGATTCACAGACCAGTAACAAGGAGGGCAATGTAGCACGAGATACCTGAATGAATCACGCATCGGGCCGGCGAATTGCCCCCGCTCAATCTCTGGCAGGCCGACAACCGAAAGCGTCACACTGGCCGCACGCCTGATTTATCCTGCCCTGGCATCAGGTGGGGTGGCGCTATGCCAGCCCTGACGGGGCGTCAACTGACAAGTTGCACAGTTACCCTCTCCGGCCGCAGGCGCTAGCATGCTGTGGCTCGTCGTCTGGTTGTGAGCTACACCCCCCCTCTTCTTGCAGGAGAATACAGGCATGAATGCAATCACAGACACCAAGACCGGCCTCTTCCTCGCCTCTTTCGAGATTGGCAAAGCCATGCAGGGGGCACAACTGCTGCACCTGAACCTGGCCGTCTATACCCCGGGGGAGACGGTGAACGGCGTCGCTCACCTGACCCAGGCAACCAATCCACCGCTGGACATGGCCTCCGAACTGAAGGGCCAGTACACCTATATGTGTGTCATGCCCAAGCTGTGCCATATCCTGGTAACCGCCCAGGGTTATCCCATCATCAAGTGGCCGCAGGGTGGCGGGATCGGCCCCGTGATCCAGCCCAACTTCGAGCTGCGCATGGTGCTCAGCGAAGACTGGAAGTCAGGCACGGCCAACTACAAGTACCAGGACAGCCACCAGGTGTGGCACGAGGTGAAAGACGCCCCCGTCAACCTGGTCCCCGCCGCCGTACTGGCGTGATCCCCTAGACGGCCCCGCCAGGGGCCGTCACATCCGACGCCATATCCTGATACCGCTCAATCATTTATTGTGTTTTCTGTCATCCTGTTGGCACACTGGTAGTTGATCGTCTCTGCAATCGCCCGTGTGACAAGGATGCGTCCATGACAAGTGCCAGGCCAGGTCGTAAACCCTTCTATGTGCATATCGCCACCCTCTTCATCCTGCTGTTTACCCTGCTGGGCAGCGCCCTCATAGCGTTGCAGTTCCAGCAAGGGGCACGCCAGGGGCTGGAGCATGAGCGACAGAACTTTCTGCAATACCGGGAACAGTTGTCCCTTGCGCTCCAGCTGAACGAGCGACCGGCCCGCATGTCGCTGAGCCTCTTGCGCAGCGGTCAGCTGGCGGCCATGACCAGCCTGGATGCTCGCCTGGGCTACCTGCCGCAACTGGCGGAGGTGCTGGCCAACAGCCCCAGCTATGGGGCCGTCTACGCCGGCTATGAGGATGGTGACTTCTTCCTGGTGCGCAAGCTGACCGGACGGGCCAGAGCCCAGCTGGACAAGGTGCCCGCCGCCAGCACCCTGCTGGTGCAGAGCTTGCATCAGGGCAAGGGGGAGTTTCTCTACTTCGATCAGCGGCTGACCCTGCTCGAGCGCCGGGCCATGCCCCTGTACCAGTTTGATCCCCGCAGCCGCGACTGGTACAAGCAGGCTCGCTGGCGCACGGGGATCGCCACGACCAGCCCCTATCTCTTCTTTACCACCAAGGAGCCAGGCATGACGCTGGCGGTGGAGAGCGATGACAGACGGGCGGTGATCGGGCTGGATACCAGCGTAGAGGGGCTGTCGGCCCTGATCGGCAAGCTGCGCTTGCCAGCGCAGAGCCAGGTGATCCTGTTCGACGAATACGCCACCCTGCTGGCCGCCGATCCCAGGCATCTGCCCAGCTTCGAGCAGCTGAGCCAGCTGCCCACGCTGTCGGCGCTGTCCCATCCCGTGCTGACCCGGCTGCAACAGCAGATCAGCCGCCAACCCGCCCTGCTGAGCAGTCCGGTGGAGCTGAACCTGACCGCCGCCGATGACAGCGACTGGCTGGTCAACCTATCCCCCCTCGGCGAGGGTTCCCCCTTCCATATCGCCCTGCTGGTGTCGGCCGATCTGCTCTATCAGCAGGCCCGCGACGAGGCACTGGTCAATCTCGGCTGGGCGCTGGCGGGCTTGCTGTTGCTGCTGCCGGTGATCTGGCTGGTCTCCCGCCGTACCGCCACCCCGCTGCTGGCCCTGACCCAGGAGGCGGAGCGGATCCAGCACTTCGACTTCGGCGAGAGCCGGGTGCCTGAGTCGGCGATCCGCGAGATCGACGATCTGGCCCGTACCATGTCCGGCATGCGGCTGACCCTGGGCAACTTCATGAACATGGGCCGGGCGCTGGCGGCCGAACACCGCTTCGACTCCCTGCTCAGCCGCATACTGCAGGAGACCATAGCCGCGGTGCAGGCCCAAGGGGGCTGCCTCTACCTGGCCCAGGAGCAGAGCATGGTGGCGGTCCAGGCGAGTTGGCGACAGCAAGCCCTGCCCGCCGGGCAAGTCCCCTGGCAGGAGGCGCTGCTCGGCAAGCTGGCCCAGACAGAGCGGCTCACCCTGGCCGTCGACGAGCGCGGCTGGCAGCAGCATCTGGCGAGCTGGGGTCCCTTCCCCGGCCCCTGCCAGCTGGTGGCCGAGCCCCTGCGCAACCATAGACAGGAGCTGATCGGCTGCCTGCTGCTGATCCTGCCCGACTGCTCCGCCCGCGAGCTGGCCTCGCGCATCAGCCTGATCGAGGCGCTGGCGGGCACCTCGGCCTCCGCCATCGAGAACCAGCGCCTGCTGGAGGAGCAGAAACAGCTGCTGGAGTCCTTCATCGAGCTGATGGCCGGCGCGATCGATGCCAAGAGCCCCTACACAGGGGGTCACTGCCAGCGCGTGCCCGAGCTGACCCGGATGCTGACCGAGGCGGCCTGTGCCCAGCAACAGGGCCCGTTCGCCGACTTTCGGCTCAATGAGGAGGAGTGGGAGGCCATCCATATCGCGAGCTGGCTGCACGACTGCGGCAAGGTCACCACGCCGGAGTTCGTGGTCGACAAGGCCACCAAGCTGGAGACCCTCTACGACCGGATCCACGAGATCCGCACCCGCTTCGAGGTACTCAAGCGCGACGGTTACATAGAGGCGCTGGCGGCCCGCCTGCCGGCGTCAGAACGGGAAGCGGCCAGAGCGGAGGTGGCGCCGCTCTGGAGCACCCTGGACGAGGAGTTTGCCTTCGTCGCCGAGTGCAACCTGGGGGGGGAGTGGATGGCGCCGGAGAAGCTGACACGGCTGGATGCCATCGCCAGCCGCACCTGGCTGCGCACCCTGGATGACAGACTCGGCATCAGCCGGGAGGAACTCAAGCTGCGCCAGAGCGAGCCCGCCGCGCCGCTGCCCTGCGTCGAGCCGCTGCTGGCCGACAAGGCGGCCCACCTCATTCCCCGCCCCGTCCACGACCGCCTGGATGAGCACAACCCCTGGGGTTTCAAGGTCAAGGTGCCCAGCCATCTCTACAACCGGGGGGAGCGCTATAACCTGGCCATAGGCCGCGGCACCCTCACCGAGGAGGAGCGCTACAAGATCAACGAACACATCATCCAGACCATCCGCATGCTGGAGCGGCTCCCCTTCCCGCGCCACCTGCGCAGCGTGCCCGAGATCGCCGGCGGTCACCATGAGCGTATGGACGGCAAGGGTTATCCCCGTCAGTTGCTGGGGCAGCAGATGAGCATTCCGGCCCGCATCATGGCCATCGCCGACATCTTCGAGGCGCTGACCGCCAGCGATCGCCCCTACAAGTCGGGCAAGACGGTGGCCCAGTCGCTGGCCATCATGCAGAGCATGGTACGCGAGCAGCACATAGACCCGGCGCTGTTTGCCCTGTTCGTCGGCAGCGGCATCTGGCGCGACTATGCCGAACGTTTTCTGGCGCCGGAGCAGCTGGACCAGGTGGATAGCGATGCCCTGCTGGCCGCGCTGACGTAGGACGGGATCATATTTTCTTACATTTGTGCGCTGGTCTGAGCGCACCGGCTTGGTTATAACTGTGTCCCTATAGCGAAGGGGGAGCAAAAGACTCCCCCTCACTCTTTGTCACACCACACTGTTCAGGTTATCCATGTCAAAACATCTCATCATGCTGGGCGCACTGGCGCTGTCCGGCTGCTCCCTGTTGTCGCCTCCCCCGCCCACAGTCACCCCGGTGCACCTGGCCGATGCCAGCCAGCATGGCTTCTATATCGAGTGCAGCAGCATGGCGGCCTGTTTCAATCAGGCCAACCAGACTTGCCCCCAGGGTTACAAGGAGACGGATCGCCGTCAGCAGACGCTCTACTCCACCCAGTACACGACGGGCAGCTATGACGAGGAGAAGAAGCTCTACAAAGCGGGCAAGCCTTATCGCGTGGCCAGTACAGTCCATTCGCTGACCATTCAGTGCCCCACGGACTTGAGCATCACGCCGCGCTAGCAAGCAGCCGGCAACGAAAAAGGGCCCGCGGGCCCTTTTTTTATCGCACCAGAACAGCCTCAGCGCGTCGCCTCGGCATGCTGGCGGGCCAGCTCATCGCTCATTGCCTCCCGCATCTTGAACTTCTGCAGCTTGCCGGTCACCGTCATGGGGTACTCCTCCACGAAGCGGATATGCCTGGGTACCTTGAAGTAGGCGATGCGGGCCGACAGGAAGTGCTTGAGCTCCTCCTCGCTGACCTCCTGCCCGGGCCTGAGCTTGACCCAGGCGCACACCTCCTCGCCATAGCGCTCGCTGTCGACCCCGAACACGGCGGCATCCTGCACCGCCGGATGGTCGTAGAGCCGCTCCTCTATCTCGCGCGGATAGATGTTCTCGCCACCACGGATGATCAGCTCCTTGCTGCGCCCAACGATCTGCACATAGCCCTCTTCGTCCATGATGCCTATGTCCCCCGAGTGCAGCCAACCCTCCTCGTCTATGGTCTCCGCCGTCTTGGCAGGATCCTGCCAGTAACCCTGCATCACCCCCTTGCTGCGACAGCAGATCTCCCCCCGCTCGCCGATGGCCACCGTCTCGCCGCTCGGGTCAACCAGCTTGATCTCGGTGTGATCGAGGGCACGGCCGACCGTGGTGACCCGCTTGTCCAGCGGCGCATCGATGGCGGTCATGTGGTTGATGGGACTGCACTCTGTCTGGCCGTAGGCTATGGTCACCTCGGTCATGTGCATCAGGGTCTGCACCTTGCGCATCAAGGGCTCGGGGCAGATGGCCCCGGCCATGATGCCGGTGCGCAGGGAGGAGAGATCAAACTCAGCAAAGCCGGGCAGCTCCAGCTCGGCGATAAACATGGTCGGCACACCGTGCAGGGCGGTGCAACGCTCCTCGCTCACCATCTGCAGGGCCGCTACAGGGTCGAACGCCTCCGATGGAAACAGGGCGCAGGCCCCCACGCTAATGCAGACCAGGTTGCCGAGCACCATGCCGAAACAGTGATAGAGCGGCACAGGTATGCAGAGCCTGTCCTGCTCGCTGAACGCCATGCCCCGCGCCACCTGACGGCCGTTGTTGAGTATGTTGCCGTGGCTCAAGGTCGCGCCCTTGGGGTTGCCCGTGGTGCCCGAGGTGAACTGGATGTTGATGGCATCGTCCGGCTTGAGGCCGGCCGCCACCCGGGCAAGCCGGGCCGGATCCTGCTCGTCCCCCAGCGCCAGCACGGCACCGAAGTTGAGCATGCCGGCGCTGGCCTCCTCCCCGAGCCGGATCACCATTGCCAGGCTCGGCAAGCGGGCGCTGACCAGCTGCCCGGGCGGCGAACTGGCCAGCTCCGGGGCCAGCTCATTGAGCATGGCGAGGTAGTCGCTGCCCTTGAAGGCACTGGCACAGATGAGGGCACGGCAGCCCACGTTGTTGATGGCAAACTCCAGCTCGTAGCTGCGGTAGGCGGGATTGATGCAGACCATGATGGCGCCGATGCGGGCGGTGGCGAACTGCACCAGACACCACTCTATGTTGTTTGGTGACCAGATGCCGACCCTGTCCCCCGGCTGGATGCCGAGCGCCAGCAAGCCCAGCGCCAGCCTGTCTATCTGGGTCAGGTATTCGCGGTAGTTCCAGCGGATCTGCTGGTGGCGCACCACAACGGCGGGCCGTTCGGGAAAGCGGTCGGCTATCTCTTGCAGGTATTCGCCTATGGTCTGATGAAGCAGGGGCTGATCGCAGGGACCGGCCCTGTAGCTGAGCAGTGAGGTCATGGGGTGACTCCTGGCCACGTTCAATTTGAATTGCCTACTGCTCGGCTGGCACGCTTTTCTCAGCTTGTTACATTAATGTAAAACCCCACTATTAAAAAGACTCACTTTGGTCTAATGCCTACCACAAAAAACGGCCAACCCAGGTTGACCGTTTTGCATCCAGAACAAGTGCCCTAGAACAACAGATGCGCCACACCGGCGATGACCGGCAGCGTGACCAGGGTGCGCAGCAGGAAGATGACAAACAGCTCCCACAGCTTGACCGGGATCTTGCTGCCCAGCAGCAGGGCACCCACTTCCGACATGTAGATGAGCTGGGTGACCGACATGGCGGCGATTACGAAACGGGTGATGTCGCTCTCTATGGTCGATGCCAGCACGGCCGGAATGAACATGTCAGCGAAGCCCACCATGATGGTCTTGGAGGCGGCTTCCGCATCCGGCAGTTGCAGCAGCTCCAGCAAGGGCACAAAGGGCGCCCCCAACCAGTTGAAGATGGAGGTGTGCTCGGCCAACATCAGGGCACATGTCCCTATGGCCATCACCACAGGCAACACGCCGAACACCATGTCGAGTGCATTCTTTACACCTTCTCGCACCACCGCGCCCATGTCCGTCATGCTTTCGGCCTTGGTCAGCGCCCGCTCATAGCCGTAGCTCAGCACGCTGTGCTCATGAGGTACTGACTCCTGCTGACGGCACAGGGGGGTGCCATCGGCATAGACGTCCTTCTTCCAGGAGAGCGGCGGCAGGCGCGGCACGACTATGGCAGCCACCACGCCGGCCAGGCAGACGGTCAGGTAGAAGGGCACGAACATGTGTTCCAGCCGGACCTGGGAGATCACCACCAGACAGAAAGTAATGGAAACCGCCGAGAAGGTGGTACCTATGACGGCAGCCTCACGCTGGGTGTAGAACTTGCCTTCGTACTGCTTGCTGGTCAGCAGAATGCCGACGCTGCCATCCCCCAGCCAGGAAGCGAAGCAATCCACGGCGGAACGGCCCGGCAGGCGGAACACGGGGCGCATGATGCGGGTCATCATGGTGCCGACGAACTCCAGCAGACCGAAGTCCAGCAGCAAGGGCAACAGCAGACCGGCGAAAATGAACACCGAGAACAGCACAGGCAGCAGATCGTGCAGCACCAGGCCACCGGTGGCACCGGAGCGCAGCGCCTCGGGCCCGGTCTCGAAGAAGGTCAGCAGCACGAACACGCCGCCCAGCACCCGCACGCAGGCCCAGAAGGGGGAGACGTTGAACAGGCTGTTGAGGAAGGGGCGCCTGACCAGGATCGCCGGCTTGAACAGCCAGGCAACCAGCGTCATCAACATGGTGGTGGTGATGATGGCACTGACCATGGCCACCAGATAATCGGCGAACACCGTCTGTACCAGCTTCGCCAGCACGGCGACGGGTATGGTGACGTTTCCGTCATAGATGACGGGGGTCATGAACAGCAGGATCCCGATGAGTGACGGGACCAGGAACATCAGCACATTGCGGCGGGTATTGAGCGCAGGTGCTTGCAGAGTCTTTTCCAGCATGGTCTACAGCCTTAATGTTACTTTTCCTTAGCCAGGCAAACCTGCATATTCATGCTCTCACCCAGCAAAACGGGCGCAAGAATACCCCAATAAAATGCACAAACAAGCTTTTAACGGATCATTCCAAGCATAAATATTTTCACAGGCAAACCTTCCATAAGAATGACCTCAAACAGATATGCATATCAATTCATTGCAATTGGTTAGCATATTGTTTCAGCAAGGTTACATTCAGGTGCGCAGTATAATCAGTTGCGGTTGGCAGGCAATAAGTGACATAAGAAATATATCTATATGATGATGGGGCCAGCCGGATGGGCCCCATAAAAAAACCGGAGTCTGTTGCCAGACTCCGGTTTTTCTCATCGATGGACCAGGATGCCACACCGATCAGGCAGGACAAGGTGATCAGTCACGAACATAGATGACTTCAACGCCATCATCTTCGTCATCATCCCAGTCGTCGTCATCGTCGAGGGTCGCATCGAAGGCCAGGGAAGCCGCTGCGGCCTCAGCTTCGGCCTGGGCCAGCTGGTTCTTGTGGTAATCGTCCCACTTGAACTCCACCTTCTCGATGGCGTCCTTGGCATCTTCGACCAGCGTGCGCGGCATGGTATCCAGCAGATCCAGGATGTCGTAGCACACCTTCTTGGTGCCTTCCTTGCTGATGGCCGTGATCTGGTAGACAGGGCCTTCGTATGCCAGCGCAGCCTTGACGCGCTCCATCACCTCGACCGCTTCCTCTTCCAGGATCAGATCCATCTTGTTGAACACCAGCCAGCGCGGCTTGCCCGCCAGCTCGGGGCTGTATTTTTCCAGCTCCTTGACGATAGTCACGGCATTCACGGCCGGATCGGAGCCATCTACCGGGCAGATATCCACCAGGTGAAGCAGCACGCGGCAACGCTCCAGGTGCTTGAGGAAGCGGATCCCCAGACCTGCGCCTTCGGCGGCACCCTCGATCAGACCCGGAATGTCAGCAATCACGAAGGAGCGGGAGTTCTCGCCACGCACCACGCCCAGGTTAGGTACCAGGGTGGTGAAGGGGTAGTCAGCCACTTTCGGACGGGCCGCAGAGACGGCGCGGATAAAAGTGGACTTGCCCGCGTTGGGCAGACCCAGCATACCGACGTCGGCCAGCAGCAACAGTTCCAGCTTCAGGGTACGTACTTCACCCGGCGTACCGCTGCTCTTCTGGCGCGGCGCCCGGTTGACGGAGCTCTTGAAGCGGGTGTTGCCCAGACCGTGGAAACCACCCTTGGCAACCATCAACTTCTGACCATGAGTGGTCAGGTCGCCCAGTCGCTCACCGGTATCTTCATCACTGGCGCGGGTTCCGACAGGAACGCGCAGCACCTTGTCTTTGCCACGATGACCGGTACAGTTGGCACTGCGGCCGTTCTCACCGCGCTCGGCCGCATGGAAGCGTTCGAAACGGTAATCGATCAGGGTGTTCAGGTTTTCATCGGCAATCAGATAGACATCGCCGCCATCGCCACCGTCTCCGCCATCCGGACCACCGTTGGGAATATACAACTCCCGGCGAAAACTGACACAACCGTTACCACCGTCACCGGCATCGACTCGAATCTGGACTTCATCAACAAACTTCATAGGTAACCGTCACCTTAATTCGAAAAACCGATACGCAATTATAGTGGTACAGGCCCCTGCGGGCGATACGCATCTTAGCGATGAATGCCTCGTGCAACACCAGGCACATCTGCGTTCCGTTTTTTCGTAAACTGCGTCAGAAAAACAAAAGCCCCGCCTGTTGGCGGGGCTTCGGATCCTTGCGGTCCGTAATTACTCAGCAACTATGCTAACGTACTTACGATTCAGCGGACCTTTAACTTCGAACAGGATCTTGCCAGTCGCTTTCGCGTACAGGGTGTGATCGGTGCCCAGACCAACGTTGGTGCCAGCGTGGAACTTGGTACCACGTTGACGAACGATGATGCTGCCTGCCAGAACTGTTTCGCCGCCGAAACGCTTAACGCCAAGGCGTTTAGCTTCAGAATCGCGACCGTTGCGGGATGAACCGCCAGCTTTTTTGTGTGCCATCTATCGGACTCCTCTAATTAAGCGCTGATGCCAGTGATTTTGACTTCAGTGAACCACTGACGGTGGCCCGCTTGCTTACGATGGTGCTTACGACGACGGAACTTGACGATAGTCACTTTCTCGCCACGGCCGTGAGCCACAACTTCAGCTACAACCTTGCCACCTTCAACGAAAGGAGCACCTACTTTAAAAGTGTCGCCTGCAGCAACCATCAGAACTTCGTTGAAGTCGATGGTAGCGCCAGTCTCAACGTTCAGCTTTTCCAGACGAACGATTTGACCTTCGGCCACACGGTGTTGTTTTCCGCCGCTTTGGAATACCGCGTACATTTGATTAACTCCGTAAAGGCGTGTCTTTTGCTCAAGGCCAGACACGCGCAAAAACCTATAACAATGGGCCGGCATTCTACGCAAATCGATTTGCTCAGGCAAGGCCAATTTAGCAAAAAGTTTATTTTGTGCGCATATCTGCCGCCGTGAATAAACGCTTAACTGTAACCCATTGTGAAATCGTGTAGAATCCCCGCCATTACTAAAACCGCAGTTATTGCTGCCGTCACGTTACGAGACTTATGGACCAACAGACTATCCGTGCGCTCTGTGCCGCCGACATGACGGCGGTGAATGAACTGATCCTGGCGAGACTCCAGTCCGATGTCAGCCTGATCAACCAGCTGGGTTTCTATATTGTCAGTGCAGGCGGGAAACGGATGCGCCCCATGCTGACAGTGATGGCCGCCCGCGCACTGGGATACGAAGGGCAGGATCATCTCAAGCTCGCCGCCATCATAGAATTCATTCACACCTCTACCCTGCTGCACGACGACGTGGTCGACGAATCCGACCTGCGCCGCGGCCGGGAGACCGCCAACGCCCTGTTTGGCAATGCTGCCAGCGTGCTGGTGGGTGACTATCTCTACAGCCGCTCCTTCCAGATGATGAGCGAACTCTCCAACCTCAAGGTGATGGAGATACTGTCGGATGCCACCAACACCATAGCCGAGGGCGAAGTGTTGCAGCTGATGAACTGCAACGATCCGGATACCACGGAACAGAGCTACATGACGGTCATCTACTGCAAGACCGCCAAGCTGTTCGAGGCCGCCACCCGCCTCGCTGCCGTGCTGACCCATCAGCCCGAGCCCGTCGAGCAGGCCATGACCGACTACGGCAAGTATCTGGGTACCGCCTTCCAGATCATCGACGACGTGATGGACTACTGCTCCCAGAGCGACGAGATGGGCAAGAACGTCGGCGACGATCTGGCCGAAGGCAAGCCAACCCTGCCGCTGCTGCGAGCCATGGAAGTGGGCTCGCCCGAGGAGCGTCAGCTGGTGCGCGATGCCATAGAGCACCGCAACGGCATGGAGCATCTCGACCGGATCCTGGCCATTCTGGATCGCACAGGGGCGCTGGAGTACTCCCGCATGCGTGCCCGGCAAGAGGCTGACAAGGCCATCGCAGCGCTCGCCGTCCTGCCGGACTCCCAGCACAAGCAGGCGCTGGAAACCCTGGCCCAGATGGCGGTACAGCGCAGCGCCTGAGTCAACGACTCCTGCTGGATGAAAAAAGAGGCCTTGGGGCCTCTTTTTTATTGTCTGCACTTTGCTGGTAGCCTGAGCCAGCCAGATGGCTCAATGACTCAGCATCCAGAGGATCACGGCGCCCGCCACCACCAGCGAGCCACCGATGCGGCGCAGCTGCTCGGGTGGCTGATCACTGAGCAGCCGCAGCATCTGCTGCCAGGCCTTCGGCATCAACAGGGGGCCAAGCCCTTCAAACAGCAATAGCAGCCCCAATCCCATCATGATGGATGTCAGCATTCCCGCTCCTTGCACAAAAAAACCGCCCGTATCGGCGGGGTCTGGCGCCATAAAGCAAAAGGGCCTGAATCATCAGGCCCTTTGGTCTTATTGCTTGTCCCTTACTGCTTGGTGCCGTGAGGAGACTTGAGGTAGCGGAAGAACTCGCTGTCTGGTTTGAGCACCATCAGGTCGTTGCCACCGGCAAAACTCTTGCGATAGGCCTCCATGCTACGCACGAAGCTGAAAAACTCGGGGTCTTTCTTGTAGCTGTCGGCATAGATCTTGGCGGCTTCGGCATCCCCTTCACCACGCAACTGACGCGCATTACTCTCGGCGTCGGCGATCATGACGGTGACCTTGCGGTCGATGTCGGCGCGCAGGATTTCGGCCTGCTCGCGGCCCTGGGAGCGATGCTCACGGGCTACTGCAGTCCGCTCGGCACGCATCCGCTGATAGATGGAGCTGGAGACTTCCACCGGCAGGTTGATCTGCTTGATCCGCACATCGACCACCTTGATGCCGAGCTCGGAGGAGCGCGCCATCTTCATCAGGGCATCTTCCATCACGGTACTGCGCTCACCAGAGACTATGTCCTTGATGGTGCGGTTACCGATCTCGGAACGCAGACCGTTGTTGATCTTGCGCTTGAGCAGGTCTTCGGCCTGGATCTTGTTGCCACCACCGGTTGCCAGGTAGTACTTGGAGAAGTCCTCGATCTTCCACTTCACGTAGGAGTCGATGATGAGGTCTTTCTTCTCCGAGGTGACGAAGCGATCCGCCTGGCCTTCCAGGGTCTGGATGCGGGCATCCATCTTGCGAACCTGATCGATGAGCGGCACCTTGAAGTGCAAACCAGGCTCATAGAGCCGCGGCTCGCCGGATTCAACCCGCTTCACCTTGCCAAACTGCACCACTATGCCCTTCTGGCCTTCATCAATGATGAAGATGGAAGAGAAGCAGACCATGGCGGCCACAGCGATGACACCAATAGCTATTTTTTTCATCTATTAGTTTCTCCCTGAGCTGAAACGGTCACCGCTGCGCAGCGGGGTCGGTGTGGAATTGGCCCCTTCGTTGGACGGCGTGGTCGATTCAACTACCGGCGTGCCAGCCGGACGAGCCGGTTGTACCGCATTCGCCTTGCCAGACAATTTGTCGAGCGGCAGATAGATCATGCTGTTGTTACCCGCCGGCATGTCCACCAGCACCTTGTTGGCCTGTTGATAAAGCTCTTCCATGGTTTCCAGGTAGATACGCTCGCGAGTCAACTCGGGCGCGGCCTGATACTGGGGCAGCAACTCGTTGAAGCGAGCCACTTCACCCTTGGCCTTCAGCACTATCTGGGACTTGTAACCTTCGGCTTCCTGTTCCAGACGCTTGACCGAACCGCGAGCCTTTGGCTCCACTTCACGGGCATAGGCTTCCGCTTCACGAATGAAGCGCTGCTCATCTTCCTGGGCGGAGATGGCGTCATCGAAGGCGTCTTTCACCTCTTCCGGCGGACGCGCCGGCAGGAAGTTGACGTCGACGATCTGCAGACCCATGTGATATGGCTCCACGATACTGTCGATCACCTGCCAGGTTTCCTGACGGACCTTTTCCCGACCCGTGGTCAGCACATCGTCCATCCGGGTGTGACCCACCACATAGCGCAGGGCGCTGTCGGTGGCCTGACCCAGACTCTCGTCAGCATTGGTGACGCTGAACAGGTACTGCTCGGGATCGACCACGCGATACTGCACGTCCATCTCGACCCGCACCACGTTCTCGTCCTGGGTCAACATGAAGCCGGAGGCCGGCAGGGAGCGTACAGACTCGACGTCCACCGGGATCACCCGGTCGATGAAGGTCGGTTTCCAGCGCAGGCCCGGATCCACGTTATGGGAATACTCCCCAAAACGCAGCACCACGCCCCGCTCGGCTTCGCGAATGGTGTAGAAGCCGCTGACGACCCACACCACCACGGCCACGACCAGTGCGATAGAGAGACCAAAACGGCCCATCTCGCCACCTGACTTGCCACCACCCAGCAAACCACCAAAACGGCGGCTTACCTTGCGCAACATCTCGTCCAGATCAGGGGGTCCCTGATTCTTGCCGTTGTTCCCCCAAGGGTCACGGTCTTTGCCGTTGTTTCCAGGCTCATTCCAAGCCATCAGCATCTCCATTAATACAAGCGGATGGATATCAACTCTATCTGGCCATCAATCGTTGATGAAGCCTGTAAGCATTCATCTTCATCGACGAATCAATGCCTGATAAAGCGTTGTAAATTCTCGCCTTCCTGTTTCACGAGGCGGTTCCAGTCGGCAAGCTGCAAGCGTACCTCCAGGACAAAATCCCCCTCCTCGCTGAAACCTTCCTGTTCAATGCCCTTCAGACGATAGAGCGCACTGCGCAATCTGGCGGCCGAAGGGGGCAACTGCAGGGTGTGATGCACCATGGAGCCGGCCAGCAACTCGGTCAGGGCCGTAAACAGGTATTCACAGCCTTCACCCGTCTGGGCAGACAACCAGAGCCGCACCGGGCGTCCCTCATCATCCCGCTCCAGACCCGCCGGACGATCGCCCAGCTTGTCGATCTTGTTGCAGATCATCAGCTGGGGTCGGTCGTCGGCCTCAATCTCGGCCAATACCTGCTGCACCGAATCGATATTTTCCTGCATCTGCTCATCGGCACAGTCCACCAGGTGCAGCAGCAAGTCCGCTTCACGGGTCTCTTGCAGCGTCGCCTTGAAGGCCGCGACCAGATCATGGGGCAAGTGTCGAATAAATCCAACTGTATCCGCCAAGATCACATCACCCACATCCCGGATCACCAATTTACGCAGGGTGGGATCCAGTGTTGCGAACAATTGGTCGGCAGCATACACGCTGGCAGCTGTAAGTTGGTTGAACAAAGTGGACTTTCCGGCGTTGGTGTAACCCACCAGTGAAACGGTCGGCACCTCATTGCGGTTGCGGGCACGACGGCCCTGTTCCCGCTGTTTGGCCACTTTGTCGAGCCGACGCAAAATCGCCTTGATGCGTTCACGCAACAGGCGGCGGTCGGTTTCCAGCTGGGTTTCGCCCGGACCGCGCAGACCGATCCCGCCCTTCTGACGCTCAAGGTGGGTCCAGCCTCGCACCAGGCGAGTAGAAAGATGGCGTAACTGGGCCAGTTCGACCTGCAACTTGCCTTCGTGGGTACGGGCGCGCTGGGCGAAGATATCCAGGATCAGGCCGGTTCTGTCCACAACCCGACACTGGAACAGGCGTTCCAGGTTGCGCTCCTGGGCAGGAGTTAGGGCATGGTTGAAGATCACCACGTCTGCGCCCAGCATCTGCACCTGGGACGCGATCTCTTCAGCCTTGCCGCTGCCGACAAAAAATTTGGCGCTGGGTGCACTGCGGTTGGTGGTGACCACCCCCAACGCATTGACCCCGGCCGAGCTCACCAACATCTTGAGCTCTTCCAGATCCTCCCGCTCACCCTCATCGCTGAAGTTGACATGTACCAGAACGGCCTGTTCGCCGGCTTCATAACGGTCAAACAAGCGCTTGCTCCTTGACAGGAATCATGATGAATCTGGGTTGGCGAGTCGTCTCGCCTCGGGATATCACGCCTCGGCTTCACCCTGTTCTTCGCCAGCTGCGCCAGGGACGTGCTGGTGATGGTTGACGGCACGGGCCGGCACCACGGTGGAAATGGCGTGCTTGTAGACCATCTGGCTCACGGTGTTCTTCAGCAAAATGACAAACTGGTCAAACGATTCGATCTGACCCTGCAGTTTGATGCCGTTCACCAAATAGATAGAAACAGGAATCCGCTCACGGCGCAGCGCATTCAAAAACGGGTCTTGGAGAGATTGCCCCTTAGCCATCTTCTTTTCCTTATAGTTTGTTGTTTTTAAACACCGGATATCAATATAACAACCTGATTATACAGGAGTGTCAAGCCACTCCGGCACGGGCAACGACCCTTGCCAGATTGCCAGACTCACCAGATTCCAACCAGGTGACTTCAGGCCAACCGCGCAACCAGGTCATTTGACGCTTGGCCAACTGGCGGGTGGCAACAATTCCGCGATAGCGCATCTCATCATACTCCACTTCCCCTGCCAGGTAGTCCCACATTTGGCGGTAGCCAACGCAGCGAATAGCGGGCAGGTCGGGGGTGAGATCGCCCCGCTCATAGAGCGCCCTGACCTCTTGTTCGAACCCGCTTTGCAACATCTTGTCAAAGCGCTGTTCGATGCGCTGGTGCAACAGGGCGCGATCGCTCGGGGCGATGGCAAATTGATGCACGCGATAGGGTAATCCTTCCCCCTGTACCTGGGTCAGCTCGGTGAGCGTCTTGCCACTGATGCGATAGACCTCGAGTGCCCGACTCAGACGCTGCGGGTCATTGGGATGGATGCGCGCCCCGGCAACCGGGTCTATGCGCACCAGCTCCTCGTGCAACGCCTGCCAGCCGAGGCGAGCCGCCTCTTCCTCAATCCCGGCACGAACGACAGGGTCGGCGGATGGCAGCGGCGAGAGTCCCTCCAGCAGCGCCTTGAAATAGAGCATTGTGCCCCCCACTAGCAGCGGAATGCGGCCACGGGCGACTATGTCGTCCATCTCCCGCAAGGCATCGCGGCAAAAATCCGCCGCCGAATAGCTCAAGGCAGGATCGAGCATGTCGATCAGCTTGTGGGGTGCCAGGGCCAGCTCGTCGGCCGTCGGCTTGGCGGTGCCGATATCCATGCCGCGATAGATGAGCGCAGAATCCACGCTGATGATGTCGCAGGGCAGAGCCTGACACAGATTGATGGCGAGATCCGTCTTGCCGGAGGCCGTCGGCCCCATCAGAAAAATTGCAGTCGGCAAGTCAGCCACGTGAAAAACTCCCCTTGCATGGTCGCCACCGGAGCGGGCGCACCTGCAAAAACTTATCTATTGGTCGAAGAGGCGGCCATCCCGCCCCTCAGTTGCCATCGGCAAACTCGGCCAGCACGCTCGCCAACGACACGGGGCGCACCATGCGCGTGTCTGCCAGTTGGTCACCGTAATCGGTCACAAGTTCCGTCAGCAAACGACTGGCAGTTGAAAAATCATATACTTTTTCGCGGCTTATCCCCTGCTCCACCAGCCATTGGCATAATACTTCAGCCAGCTGGCTCGCATCACTGTCAGATCCGCTCTCGATAATTTGCAACAATTCGGGTAATAACCGCACCAGATCTGTCTGGCGCAGCAAGGCTGGCACCCGAGTCAGGATCATGGTGTCGCGCCCCCCGTTTTTCAACTCCAGTCCCATGCGTTTGAGCAAACGTTCCTGCTCTTCAACCAGCGCTATCAGGTTCTTTGGCAACTTGAAGGAAACCGGCAGCAGCAGCGGTTGCGCCGCCAGTCCCTGTCCCCAGGCCTCCAGCAGCCAGTTGCGCAGCAGCAGGCGCTCGGCCCGCACCAGCGAGAGCAGTGCCAGCTGGCCGTCTCGCGCCAGCAGCAGATAGGCCTGCTCCACCAGGGTTAGCGCCCGCCAGACGCCTGGCGCGGCCTGAACGGCTGCGTTGACCGCCACCGCCGAGGTAGCGGGTACAACAGACGCGGGACCCGCACCGGGCAAGGTGGTGAGCAGCGCGCCCATGCCACGCATCGCCTCCCGGCTGGGGGGCTCGGGCGGCTGATAATTGCCGGCCCGCCCTGCACCACCCCCTTCCCGCACTTCCTGGGCCGGCGCCCGATAGTTGTGCTCGGCGCCGTACCACTCGGGACGGGGCGCCTGGCCCGGGTATTCAATCTGCCCGCTGACCGGCAGCTCGACCAGAGTCTCGGCCAGCGGCTCGCCCTGTTCGGCTCTGGCGGCCGCCTCCCGGTGCAGGGCGGTGAACAGCGCCTGGAAGATGAAGTCGTGGATGAGGCGCGCCTGATGGAAGCGCACCTCGTGCTTGGCCGGATGGACGTTCACATCCACCTGATGGGGATCCAGCTCGATATAGAGCACATAGGCGGCAAAGCGGTCGGCGGGCAGCAGCTCGTCATAGGCCTGGCGGATGGCGTGATTGATGAGCTTGTCGCGCATCATGCGGCCGTTCACATAGGTGTATTGCAGATCGTTCTGCGGTCTGGCCCCCTGCGGGGTCGCCAGCCAGCCCCACAGGCGCACGTCGCTGTGCTCGCTTTCCACCGCCAGCGCGTGGTGCATGAAGGGGGTACCACAGACGGCGGCCAGGCGGCGCTCCTGTTCGGGCACCGTATTGGCGGCCTTGTACTGGCGCATCACCTTGCCGTTGTGGCGCAGGATCAGGGTGACATCGAAACGGGAGAGCGCGATGCGGCGCACCAGCTCGTCGATATGGGCAAACTCGGTCTTTTCGCTGCGCATGAACTTGCGCCGCGCGGGGGTATTGAAGAAGAGATCCACCACCTCCACCGTAGTGCCCACCGGATGGGCCGCCGGCTTGACGGTGACCTGCATCTCGCGCCCTTCCGCCTGGGCTTGCCAGGCCTCGGACTGATCCTGGGTGCGGGAGGTGAAGGTGAGACGGGAGACAGAGCTGATGGAGGCGAGCGCCTCGCCGCGAAAGCCCAGGCTGCAGATCCCTTCCAGATCATCCAGAGTCGCCACCTTGGAGGTGGCATGGCGCGACAACGCCAGCACCAGCTCGTCTTTGGCGACGCCGCAGCCGTTGTCACGGATGCGGATCAGTTTGGCGCCGCCCTTGTCGATGTCGATCTCGACCCGGTCGGCCCCCGCGTCCAGGCTGTTTTCCACCAGCTCCTTGACGACCGAAGAGGGCCGCTCCACCACCTCGCCTGCGGCAATCTGGTTGGCCAGAATGGGCGGTAAAATACGGATCGGCATGGCTTGCTCCTGACCTTTAGTCTTGCGGGATCCAGACCCAGTCACCACTGAGTAGGGCCGCCCCCCCCCTCTCCTGCGACAATCTGGTTGGCCAGGAAAGGCGATAAAACAGGAAGCGGCATGGCTGCCCACTGTCTCTATTCTTGGGGGATATAGAGCACCTGCCCTATCTGGATATCCCGTGATTTGAGTTTGTTGATCTCCACCAGGCGCGCCTGGCTCACCCCGAACTTCTCGGCGAGGCGAGAGAGACTCTGGCCGCGGGTGACCACGTGGCGGATCATCCTGGCCTTGTCGTTGCTCTGCACGCTGCTGACAGGCACGCTCGGCTCCTTGGCGGCCACCACATAGGGCTTGATCACACCGGCGCCGGACGAGCTGCTGACGCTGCTGACCGGAGCGCCGCCATCGCTGCTGCGGTTTGGCTCGGTGGCCGGCATCCGGTTGGTCACCACGGGCTGCGACTGCACCTGCGCCAGTTTGCTCACGGCGGCAGGCTTGCTCGCCGCCACGGGTCTGCTGACCGCCGCAGGCTTGCTGGCCTGCCCCTTGCCGGTCAACATGGCGCCCTTGGTCGGGTGGGCACGGTAGTAGTTGCGGATGCCTTCGAAGATGGCGCGAGCCAGCTGATCCTGATAGGCAGGGGTCGCCAGCAGCTTCTCTTCGGCGTGGTTGGAGATGAAGCCCGTCTCCACCAGCACAGAGGGGATGTCAGGCGCTTTCAGCACCGCCAGACTGGCGTGCTCCGGCGCCTTCTTGTGCAACCTGGCCACCTTGCCCATGGAGCGCAGGATCTGGCGGCTGACGTCGTAGCCCTCGGCGCGGGACTTGTCCATGGAGAGATCGAGGAAGGTCTGCGCCAGATAGGGGTTGGGATCGGATTCGGCCAATACCTTGCCCACCCCGCCCAGCAGTTCGCCCTGTTTCTCCTGCTTCTCCAGCCAGCTGCCCATCTCGCGATTGGCACGGTTGGTCGACAACACCCAGACAGAGGCACCGCGCGGGGTGGAATTGTGGAAACTGTCCGCGTGCACCGACACCAGCAGGTCGGCCTTGGCCTTGCGGGCTATCTCGGAGCGCTTGTTCAGATCGACGAAGTAGTCGCCACGACGGGTCAGCACGGCGCGCATGCCGGGTTCCCTGTCGATGAGTGCCGCCAGCTTCTGGGAGACAGCCAGGGTGACCCGCTTCTCATAGGTACGGCGCGGACCTATGGAGCCCGGATCTTCCCCGCCATGGCCCGGGTCTATGGCGATCACCACCCCCCGGCCCTTGCCGCCAACAGGCGCGGCCTGCACGGCGGCGGAGGCTTTCTCTTCATAGGGCAGGTCGATCACCAGCCGGTGACCATAGGGGCCAGCCGGCGCCAGCGGGAACACCACCGGCTTGATGGTGGAGCTCAAGTCCAGCACCAATCGCAGGCCGCCCTTCTCCAGCGGAGAACTCTCGCGGATCTTGCGCACCAGCTCGCTGTTGTTCTCGATGCGAGCCAGATTGGTGACGTTGTTCGCCCCTTTCAGGTCGATCACCAGCCGATCCGGGCCTGTCAGGGTGAAGTAGTTGTAATTGGGGGCGCTGCTCATGTCGAGCACCACCCGGGTGTTATCCGGCGATGGCCACACCCGCACACTCTTGAGCTGATTCGCCCAGGAGGGTAAGGCCATCAGAGAGAGGGCAATAACAAGGATCAAGCGCACGTAGATGACAACCGTTCCAGAATGGCTTCGCCAATCGCAGTGCGAGCCTCTATCAGAGCCTCACGCTGCTCGTTTACATAAGTCAGGGTGATGTCCAGATCGGGCGCCGGCAGCCAGCCTTCACCCTTTTCTGGCCACTCCACCAGGCAGAGGGTATTGGCGGCAAAGTAGTCCCGAATGCCCATGAACTCCAGCTCTTCCGGATCGGCCAGGCGGTAGAGATCGAAGTGGTAAACCTGCCACTCGGCCAGTTCATAGGGCTCGACCAGAGTGTAGGTCGGGCTCTTGACCTTGCCCTGATGGCCCAGCCCCTGCACCCAGCCACGGGTCAGGGTGGTTTTTCCGGCCCCGAGGGAGCCGTGCAAGAACACCGTGGTCGCCTGCTGGCAGGCGTGTGCCAAACGGCCACCCAGTGCCACTGTTGCTGCCTCGTCCGGCAGTGTCATCATCAACTGTTTTGCCATGTTCTTCTTTAACTTGTTATGGTGTCGGGATTAACCAGTCGACGGATAAAAGGCAGCAGGTCCGATGCCAGCATGCCCCGCTCTCCGTCTGCGGCGGCCAGATCGGCCGCTTCCCCGTGGATCACTGCGCCCAGCCGGGTTGCCTCGACGGCAGACCAGCCCTGGGCCAAAAGGGCGGCGATTATACCAGATAACAGATCGCCCATGCCGCCACTGGCCATGCCGGGATTGCCCTCGTCACAGAGCGCAATTCCCTTGCCGTCACAGATGAGCGTTCCCGCCCCCTTGAGCAGCACGACACCGCCAAAAACTTGCTGCAAGCGCCGCACGGCGGCAAAACGATCTGCTGCAATCTCGGCAATGGAGCAGCCCAGCAGGCGGGCCGCCTCACCCGGGTGAGGCGTAAGCACCCAATTATCCTGATGACGGGGACATAGCGCCAGCCAATTCAATCCATCGGCGTCCAATACCAGCCGTGTCCCCTCATTGACCAAGGACTCAAAATGGCGGCGACCCCATTCGTCCTGACCGAGTCCCGGCCCCACCAGCCGCACCGAGGCCCAGCACTCATCCGCATCGGCCTGCGTATTCATCAACTCGGCTTGATAAAGGCTGACGGAACCATGACTCGGGTGCTGACATACCCGCACCAGACCGGCTCCTGCCCGCAGGCAGGCAAGACCCGCCAGCACTATGGCGCCCTGCATGCCCACATTGCCCCCCACCAGCAGCACCTTGCCGTGGGAACCCTTGTGGGCCGAGCGCTGGCGCGGTGTCAGCCACTGCTTGATGCCGGGGTAATCGATCCGTTCGGCAGCCGCTTGCAGGCCAGCCTCCGGCGTGACGCCGAGGGGATCGCAATCGAGCCGGCCGACACCATCCACCCCCTCGCCGGTGAGCATGCCCTGCTTGATGCCGATGAAGGTGAGGGTGCGGCTGGCTCGGACCAGGGCCCCCATGGCACGGCCCGTGTCGGCATCGAGGCCGGAGGGCAGATCCACCGCCAACACCGGTGCTCCCAAGCTATTGATTGTTGCGACGATCTTTGTCAGAAGCGGCGAGAGGGGGGTATGGACACCTGTGCCGAGCAGTGCATCTATCACCAGATCCGGCGGCGGCAGTGAATCAAGCTCGCTCGCGCCGGCCATCAGCACAGTCCCGCCCTGCGCCAGCCACTCATCGGCGGCCCGTCTGGCATCCCCCTTCAGCCCGGCGGGCTCCCTCGCGGCGATCACCTGGGGCTCGAGACCGATCTGCCTGGCGAGGCGGGCCAGCACATAGCCGTCACCGCCGTTGTTGCCGGGACCGACGAAGATCCACCAGTTGCGGCTCTGCGGCCAATGGTGGGTGGCATAGGTGCGCAGCGCCGCACCGGCCCGCTCCATCAGGGCGTAGAGCTCCTGCCCTTCGCGCTCGGCCCAGCGCTGCTCCAGCGCGCGGATCTGTTCAGTCCGCCACAGTGATTGTGGTAAACTGCGCACCTCTTTCCCGCTGATAGCATCCCCGATGACCTGTACCATGATGGCTCCTGACTTTCATCCATTGGCCCTGGCTGACACGCGCCGGGCACCCGATGCGACATGACCACAGCTGATTTTCACTGCCGGTTGACCCAGGACATCCCGCCTTTGGGACCGGATGCAGCATGAGCACGCCTGAGTTTCACCGCAGGTTGACCCAGGACATCCAGCCTTTGGGGCCGGATGCAGCATGAGCACGCCTGATTTGCAGCAGTTGGCCCACGATATCAAGCTATGGGCGAGCGAGCTAGGATTTGACCAGATCGGCATCACGGACACGGATCTCAGCCTCGAAGAGCCCAGGTTGCAGGCCTGGCTGGATGCCGGTCATCACGGCAGCATGGACTACATGGCCCGCCACGGCATGATGCGCGCACGTCCCCATGAGCTGTTACCCGGCACCCTGCGGGTGCTGTCGGTGCGGATGAACTACCTCCCCTTCGAAGCCGGTTTCGCCGCCACCCTGCGCGACCCGACCCTCGGCTACATCAGCCGCTATGCCCTCGGCCGCGACTACCACAAGGTGCTGCGCAACCGCCTCAAGCAGTTGGGCGATCGCATAGAACAACGCTGCCGGGAACTCTGTCAGGCCACGGGAGAGTGGCGCCCCTTTGTCGATTCGGCCCCCATACTGGAGCGGCCGCTGGCCGCCAAGGCGGGGCTGGGCTGGATCGGCAAGCATTCGCTGCTGCTCAACGAGTCGGCGGGTTCCTTCTTCTTTCTGGGAGAGCTGCTGATCAGCCTGCCGCTGCCGCTGGATGCCCCGGTGGAAAAAGAGCAGTGCGGCAAGTGCGTGGCCTGCATCAATATCTGCCCGACCGGCGCCATAGTCGCGCCCTATGTGGTGGATGGGCGCCGCTGCATCTCCTACCTCACCATAGAGAACGACGGCCCCATTCCGGAAGAGTTCAGGCCGCTGATGGGCAATCGCATCTATGGTTGTGACGACTGTCAGCTCATCTGCCCCTGGAATCGCTATGCGAACGTGAGCCCCGAGCCCGACTTCAGCCCGCGCCCCAACCTGCACCGCCCGCCGCTGCTCGAATTGTGGCGCTGGAGCGAGAGCGAGTTTCTCAAGCACACTGAGGGGAGCCCGATCCGGCGTATCGGCTATCAGCGCTGGCGCCGCAACCTGGCGGTGGCACTCGGCAACGGCCCGGCCACCCCGGACGTCATAGCCGCGTTGCAGCTGGCGCAGGACGAGGCAGAGCCCATGGTGGCCGAGCACATAGCGTGGGCGCTGGCGACCCTGGCCCGGCGCCAGCAGGATGACAGCAAAAAAACCCGCTTGTTGATCCGTTGCATCGAAAAAGGTCTGCCGGATCACGCATAAGTGATCTGCCCCTTGCTGGATACACGTCATTTTTTCATGCTCTGCCGACGGTTAACCGTCGGCACTATAAAAGGAACAATCTGATGCAGATGTTGGGAGTGGATATCGGTGGCTCAGGGATCAAGGGATGCCTGGTCGATACCGAAACGGGCGAGCTGATTGGCGAGCGCCATCGTCTGGTGACGCCGCAACCGGCCACCCCGGCCGCCGTTGCACATACACTCAAGGCACTGGTGGAACATTTCCAATGGAAGGGCCCGGTGGGCTGCGGCTTTCCCGCCACCATCCACAACGGCATCGCCAAGAGCGCGGCCAACATCGACAAGAGCTGGATTGAGACCGATGCCGCCCACCTGTTTGCCGATGTGACCGGCCTGCCCTGCCACGTGATCAACGATGCCGATGCGGCTGGCCTGGCCGAGATGCGCTTCGGGACCGGCAAGGATCGCAGCAAGGGTGTCATCATCCTCATCACGGTCGGCACCGGCATAGGCACAGCCGTGTTCGTCAACGGCCAGCTGCTGCCCAACACCGAACTGGGCCATCTGATGCTGGAAGGCATGGTTGCCGAGCACTACTGCTCGGATGCGGTGCGCAAACGCGAGGATCTCTCCTGGAGCCGCTGGGGCAAACGCTTCAACAAATACCTGGCTCGCCTCGAGTTTCTGTTCTCTCCCGACCTCTTCATTCTGGGGGGCGGCAGCTCCTCCAAGCTCGACAAGTTCATCGACAAGATTGAGACCCGGGCCCCCCTGGTGGCGGCCGCCAACCTCAATCAGGCCGGCATCATAGGCGCCGCCCTCCATGCCGCCGAGCTCAGCCGGGAACAGGCCCCCCGCTGAGCCGGACGCCTGGCAGAGAATAAGAGAGGCCCGGCAGATGCCGGGCCTCTCTTATTGCCCCCCTGTGCTAGATATCGTCGAGTCTATGCACCCCGTGCACCAGCCGGGTCAGGCGGGTCTGCTCCAGCGATGACAGCGCACTCAGCAGTGCGGCCGTCTCTTCCGTCGGGCATTCGCGGGCCAGGTGGCCCAGCTCGCCGATGAGTTTCTCTTCCTGACGGCACACTTGCTGCACTATGTCCTGAGTCTGGGCCGTGGCAGGCAGTGACAGCCGCTGGATGTCAGGCAGCAGATCCTCGCTGAACCCTCGCTCAAGCCAGGTCTCCCTGATCCCGCCCCCCAGCTGGCACAGGTAGTCGTGCAGATGGGCCCTGGCCGTTTCCTCCCGTTCTTGCAGATAGGCCAGCAGCATGCGGCTACGCTCGCCATCCACCTCGGCCATCAGCCGCCCGTAACAGAGCCCGAGCTGGTGATGAACCAGTTCCAGATACAGCAGCAAGTCCTTGATCTGTTGAAATCGCATTGCCCTGCCCTCCCGCATACCATGTCCTTTCAGTATAAAAAACAGGCAATTGCAATCCAAGTCCAAGCGTGGCGCTTGTTGCGCTGCATCAAGACGCAGGCCAAGAAAGCAGCGATCAGAACAAAGTGGAATGATTTGTGCCAATCCGGGTGCGATAGCAGCATGACCAGGCAAACCCGACTCGCGACTAATAAAGAAGGAGATAAGACCACATTTACCATGTGATATTCGGAGATATGGCTACACTGCCAAATACAATATTGATGTGAGCGAGATCACCGTCCGCGTTAGTCGGCAGACGGGAATCCTTAGCACTTTTTTAGACGTCTAGAAGTATAAACACGCGTTGACACAGCCATCCAGACATCTTAGCATCATCCTCCATGATGACAGAGCAACCCAGTGGAACCTCTGCCCAATTCACCCGCCTGTAGCGCCCTGTGCTTTAAGGCTGTTAGCACGGAAGAATCCATGATTAAGTTGAACGGTCTCAACAAAGTCTACGGTAAAGGCAGTGATGCCGTGCACGCCCTGCGTGACGTGAGCCTGCATGTGCCACAAGGCAAGATTTTCGGGGTGATCGGCGCCTCGGGGGCCGGCAAGAGTACCCTCATTCGTTGCGTCAACCTGCTGGAGCGCCCGACAGAGGGCCAGGTCATAGTCGATGGCCAGGATCTGGTCGCCCTGCCGGAGCGGGAGCTGACCCAGGCCCGCCGCCAGATCGGCATGATTTTTCAGCACTTCAACCTGCTCTCCTCCCGTACCGTGTTCGCCAATATCGCGTTCCCGCTGGAGCTGGCAGGCTGGAGCAAGGCCCAGATCCAGGCCCGGGTCGACGAATTGCTGGCCCTGGTCGGGCTGGAAGCGCGTGCCCACGCCTATCCGTCCGAGCTGTCAGGCGGTCAGAAGCAGCGCGTCGCCATCGCCCGCGCCCTGGCGCCGGCCCCCAAGGTACTGCTGTGTGACGAGGCCACTTCGGCCCTGGATCCGCAGACTACCCGTTCGATCCTGAGTCTGCTCAAGGAGATTAACGTCAAACTGGGGCTCACCATCTTGCTCATCACCCACGAGATGGACGTGGTGAAGGGGATCTGTGATGACGTTGCCATCATCAGCGATGGCAGCCTGATCGAGCAGGGCGAGGTCGCCTGGTTCTTCAGCAACGCCAAGACCCAGCTGGCACGGGATTTCATCCACTCCACCATACATCTGGAGGTGCCGCAGGAGTATCAGGACAGGATGAGTGCCGAGCGGGTGGCCAACAGCTATCCGCTGGTGAAGCTCGGCTTTACCGGCAGCACGGTCGATACGCCCCTGATTTCCGAGGCGAGCCGTCGCTTCAATATCGACATCAGCATTCTGAGCGCCGATATCGAGTACGCCGGGGGCGTCAAGTTCGGCTTCCTGCTGGCGGAGCTGTTCGGGGATGAGGCCCAGTGCGAGGCCACCCAGCAGTTCCTGATAGACAATCATATTCAGCTGGAGGTCATGGGTTATGTCCGCAGCAATGACTGATCTGCTCATCACTGCCCTCAAGGGCTGCCAGACGCAGTCCCTGATCACAATCGCATTCAGCTGGAGGTAATGGGTCATGTCCGAAGCAATGATTAATCTGCTGGTCACAGCGCTCGGCGATACCCTGCTGATGGTGTTTGCCTCCGCCCTGTTTGGCTGCCTGCTCGGCCTGCCGCTGGGTGTGGCACTGCACGTGACCAAGGCGGGCCAGATCCTGGCCAACCCGGCCCTGAACAAGTTGCTCGGCATCCTGGTCAACATTGGCCGCTCAGTGCCCTTCATCATTCTGCTGGTCGCCATCATTCCGCTGACCCGGCTGATCGTCGGCACCAGCATAGGGACCATAGCCGCCATAGTGCCGCTGACCATAGGTGCCGTGCCCTTCATCGCCCGTCTGGTGGAAGGAGCCCTGATGGAGGTGCCGGACGGCTTGCTGGAAGCGGCCAAGGCCATGGGTGCCAAACCCCTGCAAATCATTACCAAGGTGCTGCTGCCCGAGGCCCTGCCCGGCATAGTCAACAGCGTCACCATTACCCTGGTCACGCTGGTGAACTACTCCGCCATGGCCGGTGCCATCGGAGGCGGTGGTCTGGGTGATGTGGGTATTCGCTACGGCTACCAGCGCTTTGACCCCACCGTCATGCTGGCAACCGTCGTCATTCTGGTTTTACTGGTTCAACTCATCCAGAGCGCAGGTGAGCGCCTGGTCAACACATGTGATCATCGTTAATCGTCGATTTCTGACAGGAGGTTTTTATGAAATTTGGCATTAAATCCGTTGCGGCTGCCCTGCTGGCTGGCCTGGTTCTGGCCGGTTGTGGTCAGAAAGAAGAGAACAAGACCCTGAAAGTGGGCGCCATCGCCGGGGCGGAATCCCAGCTGGTGGAAGCCGCGGCCAAGGTCGCCAAGGACAAGTACGGTCTGACCGTCGAAGTCGTTACCTTCTCCGACTTCGCTACCCCGAACGTGGCCCTGAACGATGGCAGCATCGATCTGAACGCCTTCCAGCACAAACCGTATCTGGATAGCCAGGTCAAGGATCGCGGCTTCGATCTGGTGCCGGTCGGCAATACCTTCGTCTACCCCATCGCCGGCTACTCCAAGAAGATCAAGGCCCTGGCCGATCTGAAAGAGGGTGCGCAGATCGCCGTGCCGAACGATCCGACCAACCTGGGTCGCTCCCTGATCCTGTTGCAAAAGCAGGGCCTGCTGACCCTGAAAGAGGGTACCGGCCTGGAAGCGACCGTGCTCGACATCGCCAGCAACCCGAAGAAGCTGAAGATTGTTGAACTGGAAGCGGCCCAGCTGCCCCGTTCCCTGGAAGACGTGGATCTGGCCATCATCAACACTGTCTATGCCTCCCAGATCGATCTGCTGCCAAGCCGTGACGGCCTGTTCGTGGAAGACAAGGACTCCCCCTACGTCAACCTGATCGTCTCCCGTGGCAACAACAAGGATGACGCCAAGGTGAAGGAGTTCGTCCAGGCCTTCCAGAGCGACGAAGTGTACAAAACTGCTGACGAACTGTTCAAAGGCGGCATAGTCAAAGGTTGGTAATCACTCACTCTGCAAAAAAGGCCACGCCAAGCGTGGCCTTTTTTATTGCCGCGGTTATCATAACCGGGAGCACGGCAACACGAACGTAACAGAACATGAAAAAATGGTATCTGGCCTACTGCAAGCCAAAGGAAGAGGCCCGCGCCCGCGCCCATCTCGAAGCCCAGGGGATTGAATCCTATTACCCCATGGTCGAAATCGAGAAGCTGCGGCGGGGCAAGCGTGTCCCGGTGCGGGAACCCATGTTTCCCAACTATCTGTTCATCTATGTGGATCTGGAAGAGGTCACCCCCGTCACCCTGAAGTCGACCCGTGGCATCAGCCGCATCATCCACTTCGGCAAGGAGTGGACCTCCATCAGCAGCCAGCTGGTCTATCAGTTGATGAGCCGCGATGACAGCGACGAGGCGAGAGCCAGCTACGCCAACCTGCCGACCCAGGGCGACAAGGTGTTGATCGAATCTGGCCCGTTGGCCGGATTCGAGGCCATCTATCTGGAACCGGATGGGGAGAAACGTGCCATCCTGCTGGTCAGTCTGCTCAATCAGGAGACCTCCAGCAGTTTCGACAACCAGTCTTTCCGCCGGCTGGACTAAGCCTCATCAGGCATCCATGGCGAGCAAGGCCTCACGCCTGCTGGCCAGTCTGCTCAATCAGGAGACCTGCAGCAGCTTCGACAACCAGTCTTTCCGCCGGCTGGACTAACCCGGCGAGCAAGGCCTCGCTCCTGCTGGTCAGTCTGCAGAACCAGGAGACATCCAGCAGTGTCGACACGCCTGGATTGAAAAAACGGGGCAGGCCCATCGGCCTGCCCCGTTTTTTTGCCGTCTGGTTCCACCTCAGGCATCCAGCTCGAAGCGACTGATGACGGACGTCAACCGCCCCGTATCCTGCGCCAGTCTGGCCACTATCTCCTCCCCCTGCCGGCTGCGCTGACTCGACTGACGGCTGAGCCCGGCGATCTCCTCCACAGTGCCCGCCACCTCCTGGGCAACCCGGGACTGCTGCTCGGTGGCGGTGGCGATCGCCCCCAGCTGACCGGACAGATCCTGCACCAGCTGCAGCATGGCACTGAGCGTCTCCGTCACAGACGCGACCGCATCCCGGCCCTGTTCCACCAGCTGGGTCCCGCTGCCGACCGTGCTCACCGTCTGGCGAGTCTGTTGCTGAATGCTGGCGATGGTCTGGCTGATCTCGGCCGTCGACTGGCTGGTGCGGCTGGCGAGCAGACGCACCTCATCGGCCACCACGGCAAAACCGCGCCCCTGCTCCCCCGCTCGCGCCGCCTCGATGGCGGCGTTGAGCGCCAGCAGATTGGTCTGCTCGGCTATGGTGGCGATCACCTCGGTGACGCGCCCCACCTGCTCGCTCTGGGTGCTGAGCAGCCCCATGGCCTGATTGGCCTGGGCAATCATGGTCGCTATCTCCTGCATGGTGGCGGTCATGCGGCCGAGAGCATTGCCCCCTTGCCGCGTCTGCACCTCGGCCTGCTGGGCGGCCCGGGCCGCGTCGGCTATGTTGCCCGCCACATCCCGGGTGCTGACCGACATCTGTTCGATCGCCGCAGCCACCGTATCGACCCGCTGATTCTGGCTCGCCAGATCGGTGACTATGGCCCGGGTGGTGTCGCCGACCTCGACGCATGCCCCCTCCACCTGCCCCACGGCCCCCTGGATCTCGCCGACCAGCTGGCGCAGCTGCAGGGACATCTGGTTGATGGAGCCCGTCAGCCCGCCCAGTTCATCCTGGCTCTGCACCGGCAGAGGGCGGGACGGCAGACGGCCGTTGGCCACCAGATCGGCCCGCACCACCAGGCTGGCGATGTCCCGGGTCAAGCGGCGGCTGAACAGCAGGGCCACCAGGGTGCCCAGCACTATGACGGTCAGGGTGGCCAGCAGCAGGGTACGGTTGATGGTTTGTCCGGCGCTGGCCATCTTGTGGCCCATGCTGTCCACCTCGGCGCGGGTCTGGGTGACCTGGGCCGCCAGCTGGCCGGCCAGCTGGGTCAGTGCAGGCTCGATATCGGTCGCCATCAGGTAGTTGGCCTGATCCCAGTCCGGCGCCTGACGCTTGCTGATCACCTGACCCACCAGCTCGGCGAAGGGGGCGGACATCTCTTCAAACAGCGACCAGAGGCCCTTCTCGGCCTCGGTAAAGTTGGCCTGCTGCTGTTTCACCTCGGCGACGCGCTGCTGGTGGAACTGGTAGTAGTCCTGATATTTGGTGCGATATTCGGGATCACCCGAGATGAGGAAGTCGCGCAGGGCGGAGAGCGCATTGGAGAGGCCGTTGTAGGCATCCCCCACCTGCTTGAGCAGCAGCCGGCGATCCCCCGGCAGCTGATCCTGCGGGGTGGCCACCTCTTCATTGGCAAAGGATTGCAGCTGATCGAGGGCCGATTCCGCCAGCGGGCCCGCCTCCAGCAGCATGAGTGTGTGGGCGGGCAGGTTCTCCTCGGTATGGGCGATGGCCCACACCTTCTCCTGATTGCCCTTGAACGCCTTGAGGGACTGGGCGAGGGCCGGTGTGAACGGCTGCCGTTCGATGGCCTGCCAGGCCCCTTCCCACTCCTGCTTGAGGCGGGCGGCCTGGGCCGGATCCTTGCCAAGGATGAGGTAACCGCGCAAGGAGGAGACGGTCGCCACCAGCGCCTTCTGGCTCGCCTCATCCCGCTGCAGGGCGGGCAGCGCCTGCTCCAGCAGATTGGTTTCGGCCTGCCCGATCCGGCCAAGCTGGTGATAGACCAGGGCGGAGGAGAGGAACACCAACAGGTTGATAAAACAGAAGCTGAGCAATAACTTGCTTGAAATTTTCATGAACGTCCTTGTTCAACTGCGGGCATGCTGCCCGGCACTCAGTCCCCGATCAGACCCGGTAACCGTTCGCGCCAGGTGTCATGCCACCCCATCAATTCATCGCGCGGCATGGGCCGGGCGGAGAAGAAGCCCTGACACACGTCGCACCCCAATCTGGCCAGCAGTCGCCAGGTCAGTTCATCCTCAACCCCCTCGGCGACCGACTTGAGCCCCAGTTTGCGGGCCAGTTCGATACTTGACTCTATTATGGCCAAACGTGAGGGGTCCTCATAGCAGCGATCGACGAAGGACCTGTCCAGCTTGAGCTCGGTGAAGGGCAGCAGGGCCAGCTGCTGCATGGAGGAGTAGCCGGTCCCGAAGTCATCGATGGAGAGCCCGAAGCCGTGCATTCGCAGCCGGGTCAGCACCTCCAGCGACTTGCCCAGATCCTTCACGAACGAGCTCTCGGTCACCTCCAGGGTGATGAGCTCGGGGTTGATGCTCCAGCGCTGGCACTGGTTGATCAGGGTGTTGCAGAGATCCCCCTCGATGAGGGAGGTGGTGGAGAGGTTCATCGACAGGTTGAGGGAGAGCCCGGTCTGCTCCCACAGGTGGCCATCGCGCAGGGACTTGCTGATGATCACCTCGGTCAGCTGGTCGATGAGACCGTTGTGCTCCGCCAGCGGGATGAAGCGAGCCGGCGAGATGAGGCCGTAGTCCGGGTGCTGCCAGCGGGCCAGCGCCTCCATGCCGACCCACTGGCCCGAGCCAAAGCTCACCTTGGGCTGATACCAGGGCAGCAACTGATCCTGCTCCAATGCCTGACTCAACTCATCCAGAGTCAGGCTGTGGCCGTCCTCCTCCTGGGCCCGCTCCTGTTGCGGCCGCCAGGCACCGATCAGCTGGCTGATCTGCTGCTGGCTGGAGGGCTTCTCGATGCGCCCCAGCACCTGCAGACCATAGGCGGCGCTCATCCGCAGCACGGCTTCGACCACGTCATCTTCCAGCGCGCTGGAGAGGATGATGCCGCCACGAAAGCCGCCGAGGGAGAGGCGGCGCAGCAACGCCATGCCATCCATGCCGGGCATGCGCAGATCGCAAAACAGGATGTCGACCTGATGACGCTGACACATGGCCAGCGCCTCCAGCCCGTCCTGAGCCTCCAGCAGGGAGGGATAACCTAGCCCACGGATCTGGTGCATCAGTGCCTTGCGCTGGAACGCGTGGTCTTCCACCACCATGATCACCAACTCATGCTGTGTCTTGTTCATCGAGCCATAGTCCAATTTCGCGTGTAATAGAGTTCATCAGCGCCTGTACTGTCTGACTCAACTCGGTGAGTTCTTCCAGCTGCTTCAGACGGGCCGCCGCTTCGAGTCGAGCCGCTTCCTCTGCCAATGCCAACTGCCCCACCATGCGGGCAGCGCCCTTGATGCGGTGCGCCGTCTCCACCAGGGCATGGGTATCCTGGCGGGCCACCGCCTGCATCATGTCATCGCCATCCTGGCGGTTGGAATCCAGGTACTCCCGCGCCATGCTGCGGGCCACCTCCTCATCCCCGAACAGCGAGATCCAGCACTCTCCCTGCTCCCTGGCCGGTTCGGGCGATTGTGGCGCCGCCTCGTCCACCGGCACGACCACCGGCAGCCAGCGAGCCAGCATCTGGCGCAGGGTATCCAGGGTGTAGGGCTTGAACAGCATGTCGTTCATGCCGGCCTGCTGCATCTGCAGGCCGGCCCCTTCCGACGTATCGGCCGTGACCCCTATGATGGGAGCCTGCTCCCCCTGCGCCCGCAGGGTCCGGGTCAAGCTGTAGCCATCCATCACCGGCATGTGACAGTCGGTCAGCAGCAGGGAAAAGTCCTGCCCCTGCCAGGTGCGCAGCGCCTTCTCGCCATCGTCCACCACTTCGGCATCCACCCCGAGAATGGCAAGCTGGCGCGCCAGCAGGGCGCGATTGATGGGATGATCGTCGGCCACCAGCACGCGCCCCTGCAACTGAGCGGCATAGGCCTGCACCGGATGGATCGCTTTTTCCCCCAGCAACTGGTGACAGGTCTCCAGCAACAGATCGGGGTAAAGCGGGGATTGACCCAGGCGCCACCAGGCATCCGAACCCATGCGGCCACGCAGCGCTTCCAGCGGGGAGAGCACTATGCCCTTGAGGGCGGATTGCTGCAAACGCGTCGACCACTCGCTGCCCAGCGCCTGTTCGAGCCAGCTCTCTTCCGCTAATAACAAACCACTCACCGGCTGCTGCCACTGCTGCGGGTCCAGACGATTCAAGCTGGCCCCCAGCCGCAGCATGGCAGACTGCAGGGCCGCATCCTCGCCAAACAGCCACCAGTGCTGGCCTGCCAGCGGCGGCGCATCCCATTGGCACTCCGTCAGCGGGAAACCGAACGTCAGCCGGGTTCCCTGACCCGGTTTGCTCTCAAGGGCCAGGCTGCCCCCCATTTTCTGGGCCAGCTGATGACAGATGGCCAGCCCCAGCCCGGTGCCACCGAAGCGTCGGGTTATGTCGGACTCCACCTGCTCGAACGGGGTAAACAGGCGATCCTGCTTCTCTTCGGCAATGCCGATGCCGGTATCGCTGACGGCGATGAACAGTTGCTCGGCGCGATAGCTGACCTGGATGCGGATCTCGCCCCGCTCGGTGAACTTGACCGCATTGTTGAGCAGATTGGAGAGCACCTGCCCCACTCGCACGACGTCGATGCGGGCCTGATCCGGCACCTCGGGCGCCCACTCCAGCGTCACCTTCAGCCCCTTGCCATGGGCCAGGGTGGCATGACCGCGGATCACGTCGCAGATCACGGAGGCGAGGCGACCATCCTGATAATGCAGCTGCAGCTGGCCCGCCTCTATCTTGGAGAAGTCGAGCACGTCGTTGACCAGATAGAGCAGGTTGTTGGTGGAGGTGATGACGTTGCGCAGCATGTAGCGCTGATCTTCGTTCAGCTCGCTCATCTGCAGCAATTCCAACATGCCGTGCATGCCGGAGATGGGGGTTCTGAGCTCGTGGCTCATGGTGGCGAGGAAGCGGCTGCGCACCTGCATCGCCTGTTCCGCATAGGCGCGCGCCTCTCGCAGCTCGTTCTCCTGACGCTTGAGTGCCGTGATGTCCTGGATCACCCCGTTGAGGATCAGATCCCCCTCTTCCTGCGGCACGAAACTGCCGCGTACCTGCAAATAGCGATCCCCTTCGGGGCGCACGACCCTGACCTCCAGATCGAGCGGCGCCAGCGTCTCGGCATGATTGGCCACCTTGCTGACAAAGTCCTGCAGCGCCTCTTCGGTAAAGCCGAACACCTCGCCCCCCGACTCGGCCGACATAATATCTTGCTGACTGGCGCCCAGGATCTCGCTCGCCCCCTGGGAGGCATACAAGAAGCGGCCCTTGCCAGGCCCCTGCCACAGGTATTGATAGACTATGCCCGGCATGCTGTCGGTGATCTGGGTGAGCCGGGTCTCCGCTTTGCGGGCCCGCTCCTCGGCCTCCTTGATGCGGGTCACGTCGGTGAGCACGGTCAGTACGCCCAGCATGTCACCGTTCGGAGAACGATAGGGGCGCTTGGCATAGATGACGTGGAACATGGCACCATCCTGGCGGCGGCTGTACCCCGCCCCTTCCAGCTGCTCACCGCGCTGCCACACCGCCAGCTCCTCCCTGAGCACCCGCTCCCGCTCCTGGGGCGGCATGCCGTCGAGATCGTCGCAATCATCGCCGACCTTGGCCCCGATGAAGGCATCCCGATAGGCCTGATTGCAGAGGGTGATACGCTGCTCGCGATCCCGCAGCGCCACCATGTTGGGCAGGGAGTTGAGCAGGGTCTGCACGAAGGTCAGCTGCTCGTTCAACTTGTGCTCGGCCAGCTGGCGCTGGACTATCTGGCGGCGCAGCGTGCGGTTCCAGCCGATGAACAGCAAGACGCTGAGCAGGAAGGCGCCGATCCCGAAGGAGGACCAGAGCAGTACGGTCGCCGGATTGATGCCGGTCTGTATGCTCAAGGAGAGCCATTTGTGCTCCAGTTTGGCCAGTTCCTCCGGCCGGATGGAGATCAGCACCTTGGTCAGGATCTGCTGCAGCATGGGATCTTGCTGGTGCACCGCCATGGCGACAGGCACCCGCAGCTCGTTGCCGGAGAAGACCACCTGATAGCGATTGTTGAACCCCTTCTGCAGCGCCTGCTCCAGGGTCGTCATGCTCATCAGCACATAGTCGACCTCATGCTGATCGAGCAGGGGCAACAGCCTGGTGTCGCTGCTGACCGTCACCGGATAGGCCCCCACCTCCTCAAGTATCAGCTCCTCGACCGAACCACCGACTATGCCCACCTTGTGGCCCTTGAGTGCGTTGAGGTTTTCCAGCTCCTTGCCCCCCTGCCTGGCGGCGATCACCCTGTGAATGAAGGCGTAATCCGGGGTAAACAGTGTGTACTGGCGCCGCTCGGCTGTGGGGGTAATGGCCGGAATGAGATCCAGCTTGCGCGCCTTGAACAGCGCTTGAGTCTCGGCCCAGCTGCTGGTCGGCACCAGGGTGAATTTGAGGCCGGAGCGCATGCTGAGCAGCTTGAGCAGATCGGCGAGGAATCCCTTGAGCTGACCATTGCCGTCAATTTCACTCACCGCCGGCCAGTCGGGGGCGACGCCGAATCTCAGGGTCGGGTGCTGCGCCAGCCACTCCAGCTCGCTCTGGTTGAACACTATCTGACGGGGGCCGTTGGCCAGTTCGTAGTCGACTATGCCGCCAGTCTCCAGAATGCGGCGTCGTTCATCGAGAGGGATATCGTTGAGAGCCAGCTCCAGCAGGCCCAGCAGACCCTGATTGTTGGGGCCTACCGCCATGGCCAGCGAGGTATCGGTCACCCACTCCGGGGTGATCACCTTGAGCCCGGCCTGCTGTTGCAGGCGCTGCAAGCGAACCAGGGCGGGCAGATCCGCCAGATAGGCATCCGCCAGACCTTTCTTCACCATGAAGACAGCCTCGTCGCTGCTGTCGGCCTCCACCAGGTGCGCCATGCCAAGCTGCTCCAGTTCCTCACAGGAGCTGAAACCGTGTTCACACACCCAGCGCAGTTGACGGGCCGCCGGCAGGCTCAGCTGATCATCCCCCTTCGCCAGCAGGATGCCACGGGGCAGCCCCATGAGATCCGAGGTAAAACGCATCTGTTGCTGCCGGGAGTGGCTGGGGGTCACGCCGATCAGCATGTCGACCTCGCCATCGAGCAGGGCCTGCTGGGCTCCGGCATAGTAGGGATAGGTCTTGTAGCGCAGGGTCAGCCCCAGCCGGCTTGCGACCAGGGAGGCAAAATCGTCGAGCGGGCCGCTGAAACCACCCCGGCTATTGGCATAGACATAGGGGGGCCAGGCTACCGAGGGCATGCCGACCACCAGGTCGCTGCGCGAGGCGAGCCACAGCCGCTCGGACAACCCCAGTCGATCCTTGTCCAGGCCGGTTTCTGCCACGGCAGCAAGGCTCCAGCAGGCAAGCCAGCACAACAGGAAGGCGCGATAGCAAAGACGCAACATGGACAACTCCTGAACAGATCGGAGAGCGATGATAGAGATTTTGGCAAAATGTGCGAATGAAAATTCGTAACCAAACTCAACCGGATACGAAAAATGGCAGGCCTGAGCCTGCCATTTTCCTGCAAGAAGGGGGCCAAGCCCCACATCATCAGGTTATTCGATTCCCAAGCCGGAAGCCGGTTTGATATTCCTGCTCACGGACGTGGGCGATCTGCACATTTTGCCCTTCCAGACCTATGTCTTTCAGCAAGGCGGGCGAGAGGTGCAGGTAACTGGTGCGGCGTTCCAGCCGGGTGATCCGCTTCTGAACCAGGGATTCGACGGTGCGCAGCAGGGTCAGTTCGATAGACATAATATTCTCCAGTTGAACGTGCGGTTCTCCCGGAGAGGGGGCATCACCCTGCGGGACAACCGCGGGTGATGAAAAAGCAGGTGTTACCTGTTTCCTCCACGCGGCAGAAAAAGAGCACGAGTCTTCGCGCTGCTGATGCAGCGGTCGAACGCAACGTTTAGCATTGAATGTTGCATATCCGTCTCCTTACCGAGTGAAAGTTGAACAAGTTGCCACAGTCTAAAAAAAGACCGAATTTTATACAAGAACCTCACCCCCCATATGGGGAGTGAGCCATCTATCAATATCCAGACGAGACACAGGTCTCTCGCCCGTCAGCCGCACACATCCGCTCCCGGACGGCACGCACAGGATTTGCCTGGCGCGAGTCAGATCCCGGACAAGAGGCGGAACTCTTCCAGCGCATAGGTATCCGTCATGCCGCTCACATAGTCGAGCAGCAGCCGCACCCGGTAGTACCACTCCTGTTCGGCACCCTTGTCAAAACGGGGATCCCGGTTGGCCACCGCCAGCCGGTATGCCTTGAGATGACGGGCCGACAGGCGGTGAAACAGGCGGCGGGCGAAGAACAGCTCGCTGCCCCCCTGCCCGGCCAGCAGTCGCTCGAACTGGCTGGCGGGCAGCGCCAGCAGGCAGGCATAGGTGGAGAGCACGCCACGCAGGGCGGCATAGCCTTCCAGCTCCAGCGCCTCCACCTCGGGCCGCATGAACACCTGCTCGCGGGCCACCTGCTTGAGGGTGTCGAGCACCTGCGCCGCCGGCGCCTGACCGTGCAGCAACGCCTGGGGATAGGCGCCACTCAGTATGATGTCGTGCTCGCTCACATAGGTGTGGGCGGCCAGCGCGATCAGATCACGGGTAAGATGCTGGCGAAAATGGGGGAAGAAGCCTCTGTCAGAGGCGGTGGCATCCGCCAGCAAGCCCGCCATGTAGGCGCCCTCATCGGCCAGACGCAGCGCCTGTTGCAGCTCGCTCAGGCTGAGAATGCGCCTGTCCACCGCATCTTCGAGATCGGCGATGCAGTAGGAGATGTCGTCGGCCGCCTCCATGATGTAGACCAGCGGGTGGCGGCAACCGGGCGCCAGTCCCAGGCTCTGGCTCAGGGAACGGTAGAGGGGTTGTTCACTGAAGAAGATGCCGCGCTTGCTGGCCCAGCCATGATGCTGACCGTCGTGCAGGGGCTGCTGCGGATACTTGCACAGGGCGGCCAGCTGCCCCAGGGTCAGATTCAACTCGTGCAGGCTGTGCACCAGCCGCAGGCTCTGGGCGTTGCCGTCGAACACCAGCAGATCCTGGCGCAGTTCGGCCCACTGGGGGCTGGGCGCCTGGCCAAGGGCAGCGGCAAACAGATCATCCAGCGCCTGTGCCAGCCACTGGCTCATCACCTGCTCGCCAAAGTGGCCGAACGGCGGGTTGCCGACATCGTGCAGCAGGCAGGACATCTCCACCAGATTGATGAAGGCCCCCTCGCACACCGAGCCCGCCGGCAGCGCCGCCAGAACGCGGCGGCTGATCTGGCGGCCGGTCTCCTGCACCTCCAGCGAGTGAGTGAGACGGCTGCGCACCGAGGCCTTCACATCGAGCGGGAAGACCTGGGTCTTCTGCTGCAAGCGGCGCACCGGCGCGGCCTGCACTATGCGGGCACGATCCAGCTCGGTCGCCTCCAGCAGATCTTCGTCGCCCCAGCGATGGATGCGCTCGGGGGTAATCAAACGGCTATACATGTGCGGCTCCTTGCCTGCGACTCGCGTCTATGAGAGCAGCCAGCGTTTCAACCTGGCGATATCACCCGGACACTCGCGGCGCAGCGACTCTATCCAGTCCTCCACGTTCTCCCACCAGGCGGGGTGATCCGGGCTCTGGATCAGCTGGGCCAGCTGCTGCAGCCGGCGCAGACCGATGGAGCCGGCCGCCCCCTTGATCTTGTGTGCCTCCTCCACCACGCCGGCCTGATCGCGGGCGATCATGTTGGAGTCGAGCACCGCCATGTAGTCCGGCATCATCTTCTCGAACAGATCGACGCTGGAGAGCAGCACCGGCTTGCCCACCGTATCGGCGTAGTCGGTGAGGAAGGGCAAGTCCAGCAGCTCATCCTGGCTGCCCGCATCGGCCTGCTCGTCCGCCTCATCGTCGGCGAGATCCGCAAACAGGTGGCCAATCACCTCCCGCACAGCCCTGGAGCCCAGCGGCTTGTTGATCACATCCTGCATGCCGTGATCCCGATAGTACTGGCGATCGCCGGTGGCGTTGGCGGTGAGCGCCACCATGGGCGGCAAACTGTCGCCGTAGCGCTCAAGCAGCTGGGCCGCCACGTCGAAGCCGGTCATGTCCGGCAGCTGGATATCCAGCAGGATCAGGTCAAAGTCATCGGGATTGGCCATGGCCAGCGCCTGGGCACCGTCCCGCGCCACCTGCACCTGATGACCGAGCTTGTTGAGCAGGGCGCAAGCTACCGTTACGTTCAGCTCCACGTCCTCCACCAGCAGGATATCCAGGGAGGGCATCTCGGGCTCGGCGTCGGCGGCCTGAGGCTCGACGCAGTCCACCTCCAGCTCGGCGGTGAAGCAGGAGCCCTCACCCGGATCGCTGTCCACGTAAAGCTGGCCGCCCATGGCCTGTACCAGCTGACGGGAGACCGCCAGCCCTATGCCGGTGCCGGTGGCGTGCTTCTTGCCCTGCACCTGATAGTACATGGCGAAGATCTTCTCCTGCTGGGCGCGAGGAATGCCGACGCCGGTATCCTCCACCTCGAAGTGCAGGGCCAGCTTGCCCGGCTCATCGGCCGCGTGGGAGAGGCAACGTACCGTCACCCCGCCCTCATCGGTAAACTTGACCGCATTGCCCACCAGGTTCCACAACACCTGGCGCAACCGGGTGCCATCGGCCATCACGAATTGCGGCATGTCGCCGTCCCGGTCGAAATGCAGATAGAGCCCCTTCTGCTCCGCCTGGATGCGCGACAGTGTCTCCAGCTCGTCGAGGAAGGCGGGCAGGTCGATGGGGGTCGGTGCAATTTCCAGCCGGCGCCGGTCGAGTTTGTCCAGATCTATGATGTCGTTGAAGATGTTGCCGAGCGTCACCGCGCTCAGGTGGATGGTCTTGAGCTGCTGATGCTGCTTGGGATCGAGAGGCGTATCCATCAGCATTCGGCTCAGCCCCACTATACCGTTGAGCGGGGTGCGCAGCTCATGGCTGATGGTGGAAATAAAGGTGGTCTTGTCGCGGCTCGCCTTCTCCAGCTTGTCCTGATACTGCTTGCGCTCGGTGATGTCGCGGCCAAAGCCGAGCAGGCCGAGCCGCTTGCCGAAGCGATCGAAGAAGGGCACCTTGCGCAGCTCAAAGTAGGCCTTGCGACCGTCGGGGTACTCCAGCCACTGTTCATAGGTGAGCGGCTCGTTGCTGGCGAAGACCTGCTTGTCGGTCTCCACCACCTTGTTGGCTATCTCCTGCTTGTAGACGTCGAACGGGGTCAGCCCGATGAGTTCGGCCTCCACCTTGCCGGTGAGCTCCTCCATGGCGCGGTTGCAGCCGGAGAACTGTTCGTCTTCGTTGCGGTAGTAAACCAGATCGGGGGAGCAGTCGATGAAGGAGCGCAGCAGGGCGGTGCGCTCACCCAGATGCAGCTGGGCCTTCTCGCGCTGGAACACCTCGTTCTCCAGATCCTCGATCGCCTGCTGGCGCAGGGTCTCGGCCCGGTTGGTCTCGGCGATCTGGGCATTGAGGCGGCTGATGTTCTCCTGCAACTGGCTGTTGAGCTCCAGATCCCGCTCGCGCATGTCTTGCAGCTTGCGCACCATGCGGGTCAGCCGCTGGCGGGAATCCTCCAGCTGATCCACCACGATGGAGAGAAAATAGACGGCCCAGGGGGTGACCAGCAGGCCGAAGAAGACAGAGCGCACCAGATCGACAACGTCCACTGTGCCGCGCAAAAACAGGGTGACACCCATCTGGATGGAGACGGCCAGCACTATGATGGCGGTGGCCAGGAACATGCTGAAGCGCACCAGCCCCAGCTTGGTCATCAGGTCGACGTAATATTGCGCCCAGGATTTGATTTGTTTCATCTTGTTGTTTTCTCCCCATATTCGCCGAACAGAATACCAGCACGGCGCGCCGAACTCTTGTGCCGTCGCACGATAAATTATCGATTAACCTCCTCCTTGCACTGGGGTAGCATGCCGGAGTCCATTCGGTCAGCCCGAGTTAAGCCTGGGTGGCTATAATGTCCGGCTGTTCAATTCAACCATCTGATATTTCAGGAGTCTCATCAATGCGCAATCTCACCCTGCTGAGTCTTGGTCTGCTGGCAGCCAATGCCGCCCACGCCGATCTGGGCGAGATCCCCAAGCAGTCCGGCTGGTCCGGTTTTCTGCTGGGCGGGGTCAACGCCGTCAGCTACAAGTCCAACTTCTATGCTGGCGATGACAACCACAGTCGCATCGATGACCTCGGCGCCCCCGACAGCGAGAGCGGCCTGACGCCGCTGCTCAACGCCGACATCCGCTACACCTTCGCCGATACCCGTACCCAGGTCTTCCTCGGCAACCTGATCCAGGATGCGGTGCGCTTCGACTTCACCCAGCAGCTCGGCCTGCGTCAGGAGATGGGTGACAAGGGCATAGTCGCCACCTCGCTGGTGTTCAACGTCATGCCGGTCGAACTGTGGAGCGATCCCTTCGCCACCGGGGTGGATCGCAGCTCGACCGATGTGAAGTCAAAAGGAGTCCGTTTTGCCTGGGACAAGATCTGGGGCAGCAACTTCTACGGCACCCTGACCACCCGGGAAGTGGACATGGATGAGGAGCGCAGCGGCCAGCAGTATGACCAGAGCCACGGCACCCACTACGCCGATATGCTGGATCGCAACGGCAAGATGCACGACATGGAGATCTCCTACCAGTGGCACTTTGGCGGCAACCAGTTGCTGGAGCCCGCCATCGTCTACAAGGAAGCCCGCCTCGACGGCAGCGCCGAGAGCTTCAAGAACACGGGTCTGAAGCTGACCTACGCCCAACGCGGTCCCCAGTGGTCCATCGTCAGCAACCTCTATGCCGGCAAGCGCAAGTATGACGAGGCAAACCCCCTCTTCGGCCAAAGTGCCGATGCGGACGAGTTTGCCATCAACGGCACCTTCTTCTGGCACAAGCTGTTCGGCGTCGATGCTCTCGCCGCCACCTTCACTGCGGCCTATTCCAGGGCCAACTCCGACATCAGCTTCTACGACAGCCAGTCCAGCCGCGTCAGTACCGGCCTGCTCTACAACTTCTAAGCCCGTCCCCGGCAACAAACAACAAGGCCACCCCATGGGTGGCCTTGGCATCTTCAGCGTTGGGCTGACGTCAGATACCGAGCGAGTCGAGCAAGTCGTCATGCTCGTTGGCGACCGGCGCGGCCACCGGGGCCGGCTTGGCGGCCGCCAGCTTGGTCTGGGCGATCAGGGCATCCGGATCCAGCTCCTCCTCATCCATGCCATCGTTGTGAATGCGGATGAACTCTGTCCTGTCCATCGCCAGCTCCAGATAGAAGATGTTGTTGCGGGCGGTGAAGAAGGTGACCCGGCGCGCTTCCGGGTTGTCGAGGTTGGTATCGACGCTCAGCATCACCTGCTTGTTCAGCGCCAGCATCTTCGGCTGGTTCTGGGTGATGTGAGTCTGCAGATCCCGGCCAACCTTGACGGTGAAGCTGCCGACTATCTGGTTCATCAGCTCGCCCATGACGTTGCTCACCTCGTCCGAGGTGTGGGAGATGGCGAGATCTTCCTTGGAGAGGCCCATGCTGAGCATGTAGCTCTCATAGAGCTCCATGGCCGCAGAGGCGGAGAAGTTGATCACCACCAGGCCGGAGAAGCCGCCATCAAACAGCACGAAACAGCCGATATCCGGCTTGAGGCAGGTCTTGCTGATCCGCTGCACCATGCCGGAGAAACGCACCTGACTCTGGGTCGCCGCACTCAATACGTCCGTAACCGAATGACACAGACTCAGTAGCACATCCTCTGTGGTCAATACGGCATCGTTGTCGGCTCTTGTCACTATCATGGGACCTTCCTGAACATCGAAAATGGGCTTATCTATACCATAACTCTAACAGATAGCGCGGCTTGGGCTTCGAAATAGCGAGCCGCCTCTCACTTGACTCAATTATCAGCGGTGAGCGGAATGAAACCGGCCAGATGGCTGAGCTTGAGGCGCCAGCCGGCGGCCTCCTGCTGCAAGCTGGCCTCGTCATGAGGCAAGGAGGGATGCGCTCCCCAGATGGGACCTGGCCATGCCCGATCCGTGGTAAAGCGGGCGACATGATGCAGATGCAGTTGCGGTACCAAATTGCCGAGCGCCGCCACGTTGATCTTGTCCGGCCGCAGCGCCTGTTCCATCAGGGTGGCCAGGGCGCAGGACTCCTGCATCAGCTGCTGCTGCTGCGCGGGCGCCAGATGGTGAATCTCCCGCAAGTTGGCGACCCGTGGCACCAGGATGAGCCAGGGATACTGGCTGTCTTTGGCAAGCAGGACACGACAAAGCGGCAGATCCCCGAGCAACTGGGTATCCGCCTGCAGGCGAGTGTGCAATTCAAACATGAAGACCTCGTTGGATAAGGTGGGCGCAATGCACGAAGAGAGCCCCCACGTTACTGCAACGGGCCGCAAACTTAAAGTCGCGGCACGGCCCAGCCGATGAAGCGCTTGCGAAGCTCGGGATCCGCTTTGAGGAACAGCTGCTGCAACTGCCCTTCCAGCTCGCGGGTAGCCAAGGCGGGAGCCGTGGCGCCTGCGGTTGCAGTGGTGGCCACGGCGGCTGTCGTCAGCGCCGCCTTGCCGGCGCCGCGATTGTACTCATCGAGCCGGGCACGCCAGTCCATGCCGAGCAGCATGCCGCTGGTCACCAGCGCATCCTGCTGGATGGAGAGCGCCCGGCCATCCGCCTGCAACACCACCACGGGGGCCCTGGCATAAAGCTGCATCCCCTTTTCGGTGGCCGGTACGCTGGCCACCAGTTGCAGGCGCTGTTGACTGGCCTGATAGCGCAGCACCTGCGGCTCGGATCGCACCTGCCGATCGTTCTCGCTGCTATTGCGGCTCGGGATCACCCCCTCATAGCGCACCAGCAGTTGCTGCTCTCCGTCCGCCAGGGTGGCGTGCTGCTCATCCTGCAACTTGCCACTGCTCACCGCCAGGATCTGGAAATCCGTTGGCACCGCCACCTCGACCTCGGCCTGCGCCGTACTCATGCCCGTCGCCGCGCACAGCAGCGTCAATCCAACCCAACCCTGATAACCCTTCATGCTCGCTCATCTTCCTGATCGCTGTGATGGGCGCAGGGTAACAGCCGAAGATGACAGAAAAATAACGGCGCAGAGCCCTCACAACAGGTAGTGGGGCCGCTCGGCAAACCACTGGGCCAGCACCTGCTTGAACAGCCGGATCTTGCGCGGAACCCGCCGCTGCTGGGCATGCAGCACGTGCAACGGGTGCAGACCTGTCTGCCACTGATCCAGCACGGCCACCAGCTCGCCGCTCGCCAGCCAGGGCTCCACCAGCATCAGCGGGCATTTGGCGTACCCCATGCCCGCGCGGGCCAGTTGCAGTACGGTACTGTAGTGATTGGCCCGCACCTTGCCCTGCACCAGAATGTGGGCCTCCTCCTCTCCCTTGCGAAAGTGCCACTGCTCCCAGGCCGGGTTGTGGCCCTGCAACAGGCAGGGGCGACCGCTCAGTTCATAGGGCGTGGCGGGGAGGCCTTCCCGCGCCAGCAGGGCGGGACTGGCCACCACCACATCCTTGAGCTGACCGAGCGGCAGCGCCACCAGGTTGTCGGGTATGCTGCTCATGGCGCGCAGGGCTATGTCGTGCTCCCCCTGGCTCATGTCGACCATGGCGTTGGTAAAGTTGAGCTCGACCTGCACCCCGGGACAGAGCTCGGCAAAGCGGCCGAGCAGCTCGCTCACCATGCGATCCCCCGTGCTGACCGGGCAGGTGAAGCGCAGCCGGCCACTGTCCTCCTCGGTCAGCGCCTGTATGTCCTGCTCCGCCTGGCGGGCCAGTGCGAAGATCTGCCCCGCCTGCAAGTAGAGGGTCTTGCCCGCCTCGGTCAGGCTGAGGCGGCGGGTGGTGCGCTGCAACAGCTGGGCATTGAGGGCGGCTTCCAGGGCGCTGACATGGCGGCTCAGCATCCCCTTGCTCACCCCCAGGGCATCGGCGGCGGCGGAAAAACTGCCCCGCTGCACCACCTCGTAAAAACTGGTCAGATGGGAGATATCCATCATTAGCTCCAATATGGAAACAATGCGTTTATTTTACGCGCTTTTTCTCCCTTTTTATCGCGCTATAATCAACACATCCCAACCAGGAGTGAAACAGATGAAGATTGTGATTGTGGGTGCCTCCGGCACCGTCGGCTCGGCCGTCAGTGAGTTGCTTGCCAAAGACCACCAGGTGATCCGGGTCGGTCACAGTCGTGGCGATGCCACTGTCGACATGCGTGACCCCGCCTCCATCAAGGCGCTGTTTGCCAAGCTGGGGACGTTCGATGCACTGGTGGTGGCCAGCGGCAGCGTGGCCTTCAACGGCCTGACCGAGATGACGGACGAGCAGTGGCAAGTGGGGATCGAGAGCAAGCTGATGGGCCAGATCAATCTGACCCGTGCCGCCATCCCCCACCTGAATGACAAGGGTTCCATCACCCTGATCAGCGGCATTCTGAGCGAGGAGCCCATCAACTGGGGGGCCAGTGCGACCACCATCAACGGCGCCATAGAGCACTTCGTCAAGGCGGCAGCCTGCGAACTGCCCAAGGGGCTGCGCATCAACGTGGTGAGCCCGACCGTGCTGACCGAGTCGATGGACAAATACGCCGCCTTCTTCCCGGGCTTCGTGCCGGTGCCGGCCGCCCGGGTGGCCCAGGCCTACCAAAAATCCGTGCTCGGCGTGCAGACCGGCCAGGTGTTCAGGGTCAATGGCTGACGCCTTGCCAACACAGTTGAAAAACCAATAAAAACGGGCCCCGCACTGGGGCCCGTCTGTTCGTCACATCACTGGCTAGGCCAAGTTTTCGCCACCAGCAAACGTTTGTTTCCCGGCGACAAAAAAGCGGCGATCCTTAGTCGATCAGACCGTACTGCTCCCGCAGCACCTCGATGATCTCCTGCTTGGGATTGGCACTGCGCACCAGCGGCTGACCGATGATCTTCTCGGCGATCCCCACATAGGTGTTGGAGATATCCATCATCACCTCGGTCGGCAACTTGTTGTCACGGGCCAGGGCGAAGCGTTCCGGCATGCGGTGCTTGTTGAGCAGGATATCCGGATCCGAGAAGTGGTTCAGCAGCCACTGACGGAAACCCTCTTTGGACTTCTCGACGATCTGGCCGTCGCGCAGGGCGGCACCATCCCAGATGCGGGAGCTGTCGGGGGTACCCACTTCATCCATATAGATGAGCTTCTCGTTGCCGGCCGCGTCCTGGACATAGCCAAACTCGAACTTGGTATCGACGAAGATCTGATCCAGCTCGGCCAGGGCGTCACTGATGACGTTGAAGCCTTCCTTGAGCAGCACTTCGTAGCGGTCGATATCGGCCAGCTTGCTGAAGTTGAAGCCCTGGTAGTGGCGCTCTATATCGGCGCGGGAGACGTTGACATCATCGGCCTCAGGCACGCCATCCAGCCCTGTCAGCACACCCTTGGTGGAGGGAGTGATGAGGATTTCCGGCAGCTTCTGATCCTTCTTCAGGCCTTCCGGCAAGGTGATGCCGCAGAACTCGCGCTCGCCATCCTTGTAGGCACGCCACATGGAGCCTGTGATGTACTGGCGGGCGATCGCCTCGATCATCACGGGGCGGGCTTTTTGCACGATCCAGACGAAGGGGTGCGGGATGTCCAGGATGTGGCTGTCGGCCAGTCCCTTCTCCTTGAACAGCTTGAACCAGTGGCTGGAGATGGCGTTGAGTGCCGCCCCCTTGCCAGGTACGCCGTTCAGCCCGTCCACACCTTGCCAGATGCAGTCGAAGGCCGAGATGCGATCGCTGATCACCATGAGGGCAAGTGGCGCATCGGCTGGCACATCATAGCCTTTCTCCTTGATGAGCCGGGCACTGTCTGCGGGGGTCAACCAGTAGACGCTGCGCACTTTGCCGGAATGGACAGGTTTATCGGTACGGATCGGCAAATCGTCATTCACCGCCAATACTTGATCTGCAAGACTCATGGCTAATAACACTTCCTGTTTGTGGGAGGAATAAAACAGGAGCACAGGGCCCCTGTTTCTGGGGGTTAACATATCAAGCGCATCAGACCCTGTATTTACAGGGGGATTAACCTAACAAAACAGGGGCACTAGGCCCCTGTTTCTATTCTGTTTTTGCTGCCTGGTCAGCCAGGCCCTTGGCGAATGCCTCGGACAGGCTGATGTACATCTGGGAGATGACGCCGGACGACACTGGCTTCTTGTCCTTGTCGAACAGTGTGATGGAGGTCTTGCCCCCAGCCATCTCGCCAAGCTGGAAGCGATACTTGTCCTCTTCCAGTTTGAACGGCTCGCTACCCTTGGCCTTCCAGAAGTCGCTGCCCGGCTCGTCGTACTCGACGTCGATCCAGCCCAGAGACTGCTGGGTATCCTTGATGGTGAAACCATAGCCAGGCAGCACCTGGTTGAGGCGACGCCACACCTGATCAAAGGAACCGTCGGCAATCCAGGCACTCAGCTCGTTGTTGTCCAACCCCAGCTCCAGCCCCATGCCATCGTTGGCCTTGTGCTGTTCGCGGGACTTGAGCTGCTTGTCGTAATAGAGGGAGAACTGGTTCAGGGCGCGAGTGGCGTAGCGCTGGGCATCGGCCGGCGTCAGCACAGTGCTGGTCTCGCCGTCTATGGTCTCTTCGTGATCCAGTACCCGCACCGACATGTTGACGGCGTGACGCTGGACATCGTTGCGCAGGGTGAACTGGTAACGCTGACGGATGTTGAAGTCGTCATCCTCTTCGCTCCAGCCATCGAGGGCCTTGGTGTTGTCAAACCAGCCGGTCTGCAACACGCCGGCCTGCTGATCCAGCTTCTCCGTGGTCACCTTGTACTGGGCCAGGAAGTTCATCAGGAAGGCCCAGGTATCGCGCTCCACGCTCTGGGAGGTGCTCAGGGCATAGAAGGCCACTGTGGGCTCGCTGGCATTGGGCACCACCTGGCTGCCCGGTACCACGGTCAGCAGCTGGGCGGGCGGGCGCACGTCAATCTTGGCGCCGAGGGCACCTTCGCGGCTGCTCTCGGGCAGCGCCGGGATGTCGAAGCTGCTGTTAAAGGCGGGGGTACTCAACCCGGCCGGCACCAGGAACGCGCGGCCTTCAAGGCGGGCATCCTCGTACTCGAAACCACGGTTGGCCATCTTGCGCTCTTGGGGTGAGCTACAGGCTGCCAGCACGGCAACGGTCGCCACACTCAGCACCAGGCGCACTGCATTTCCCTTTCCATTTGCTTTAAACACTCGCCATCAACTCCGCAGTGGTCAGTGCTCGCGTCATCGCTTGTTCGCCCTCGGGGGTGAGGTCGGTGAGCGGCAGACGCAAGGTCGCCGTCGCCATCAATCCCAGTCGGGCACAGGCCCACTTCACCGGGATGGGACTCGGTTCGCAGAACAGAGTCTGATGCAACGGCATCAATCGATTGTTGATGTCATGGGCCAGACCGGCATCACCGGCCAGCGCTGCACGACACATGTCGGCCATCTGGGCCGCTGCAATATTGGTGGTGACCGAAATGACTCCGTCGCCACCTTGCAGCATAAAATCACATCCACTGGCATCATCGCCACTATAAAGCGCGAATTCCGCTCCGCACAGCTCACGCAGCAGCGGAGTACGGCTCAGATCCCCGGTGGCCTCTTTCAGACCTATGATGCCGGGCACCTTGGCCAGTCGGGCTACCGTCTCCGGTTTGAGATCGCAACAGGTGCGACCGGGCACATTATAAAGAATTTGGGGCAGACCACTAGCCTCGGCGATCGCACAATAGTGACGATAGAGGCCTTCTTGGGTGGGTTTGTTGTAATAAGGGGTAACCGAGAGACCCGCCACCACGCCCGTTTCGGCGAATCGTTTGGCCAGGGCGATGGCATGGGCGGTATTGTTGGAGCCGCAACCGGCGATGACGGGAATGCGTCCGGCGGCCAGTTCCACGGTTTTTTCCACGACGGCAATGTGCTCCTGCTCGCTCAGGGTCACCGATTCCCCCGTGGTGCCAACCGCAACTATGGCGGTGGTGCCTGCGCTGACATGATAATCGACCAAGGCGGCCAGACTGGTCCAATCGACTTCGCCTGAAGCCAGCATGGGGGTAACGAGGGCAACGATACTACCGCGTAACATGGATATTTCTCCCGATTTTCAGGGGCGTTATGGTAAAGCTGCCCCCTTGGAAAAACAAGGGAGGCAGGGGGCAAGCCGTGATACCATTCTGCACAAAAAGCGGTGCGCGAGCGCGACGGCCTGCGCCAATCCCGGGTCTTCTCGACTCGAGACAAGGCTCGCGGCCACGGCATTCTTACAAGGTTGCCATGTACCAGCGCAGGGAATGGCCCAAGGCCGGCCACCCGGTCAGGGCGACGCCCACTGCGCTCACATTCGCAACAAGCTAATGGACGAGAGAAGATTTATGACTCACTACCTGGTCGTAACGGCCATAGGCACGGACAGGCCTGGCATAGTCAATGAGGTCACCCGCCACGTCAGTGGCTGCGGTTGCAACATTGTCGACAGCCGTCTTGGTATCTTCGGTAATGAATTCACCTTCATCATGCTGCTGTCCGGGGACTGGAACAGCCTGATGCAACTCGAGATAAGCCTGCCCCTGCGCAGTCAGGAGTGGGATCTCATCACCATGATGAAACGCACCGAGCGCCACCACTCACTGCAGTACGACATCAGCGCCAACGCCGAGATCCTGATCCGTGACCAGCCCGGCATCGTAAGCCAGTGCACCCAGTTCTTCAGCGACCACGGCTGGGACATCCAGGCCATGCAGACCATTACCCTGGAGCAGCAACCCTTCAACCTGCTCAAGGCGAGCTTTCAGCTCAATCTGGCCAAGCAGGGAGAGACCGCCGGCTCGGAAATGGCCTTCGCCGGATTCTGTCGCGAACTGGGCGCAGAATCGTTTGAATTCATCGTCAACAACAAACACGCCTGACGGCGTTCGGAGACCCCATGCAACCACTACAGGCTGGTACCCAGGCCCCCGACTTTTCCCTGCCCGATCAGGACGGCAACCCGGTTCGTCTTGCCGATCTGCGCGGCAAGAAGGTGCTCATCTATTTCTATCCCAAGGCGATGACCCCGGGCTGCACCACGCAGGCCTGCGGTCTGCGTGACATCAATAGCGAGCTGGCGGCCCTCAACGTGGTGGTGCTCGGCATCAGCCCGGATCCGGCCAAGCGTCTGAAGAAATTCGAGGAGCGCGACAGCCTCAATTTCCGCCTGCTGGCCGATGAAGATCACGCGGTGGCCGATGCCTTTGGCGTCTGGGGCCCGAAGAAGTTCATGGGCAAGGAGTATGACGGCATTCACCGTCTGAGCTTCCTCATCGATGAAGAGGGCAAGGTCGCCCACCGCTTCGACAAGTTCAAGACCAGCGACCACCATCAGGTGGTGCTCGACCTCATCAAGGGTTGAACCCGCCCGGTCTGAAAAACACCCAATACAAAAAGGGCCTGCAACTGCAGGCCCTTCGCTTGTCTCGTTCGCCAGTCTCGCTGCGTGATGATGGCATCAGCCAGCGCATCCCGGCGGGGAGTCATCTCGGCCGGCCTTTCCCTTGCCCCATCGGCCAGAGCCTGTGGTCACGGCGACGATGTCATGGTTGTGATGGTCGTGCATGCACCTGTATCGGGGGCCTTGGTGAGTCAGTTGGCGCAAGCCAAATGACACCCACACTGTTGCCAGCTCAGGCCGAAACACAAGTGCGCAGCCGCTACCATTAATTAACCCGTCGCAGAGCCATTTTGATTTCCCGACCCGGCTTTCTCGCCAACCTCCCCTGCCAGATCAAAAAATTCATCTGAGATATGGGTTAACGTGACCCCAGTTTCATTTTCCAGTGAGAAAAGCCCATGAACATGAGCCACACCGAACGCCTGATCCTGAGCAACCAGTACGAGATCCTGGCCAAACTCAATCCGGAGAAAGCGGCGTCTTACCAGCGGGCCAGCACCATCATAGCGCGCGGCTACTGCCTGCAGATCCTCGAACTGGAGAAGAGCTTCGGTCATCTGGATCTGGCCACCTGTCAGGAGGTGATCGACACCCTGGAGCTGCACCATGCGCTGGCCATCTCCTGGGGCAACCTGGATGGCGCAGATCAGGGTGAAATCAATGCCAGCCGGCTGGAGTTCAACGGCTACAGCCGCAGCCAGGAGCGGGAGCTGGCCGACTACGTCTGCTTCCTGCTGGAAGTGGACAAACGCTTCCCCGAACTCAAGTGCCCGTGCGACGAGCTCTCCAGCGATATCGCCATGCGTGACAAGTACCAGCGCATGCTGACCGTATGGCGCCAGTGCCCCCGTCAATACAAGCTCTCCATCCAGGAGATCCGCAAGGTATTGGCGGCCTGATCGCCATGGATGGAAAAGGCGCCTCTGGGCGCCTTTGTTTGATTGGAAAACCTTGTTCGCCTATTCGTAGAGAAAGGATTTGTCCAGCTGCTTGAAGGCAGCATTGAGGGTATCGGCCAGCTCTTCGTAACGGGGCTGGGCCACCAGTTGGCGATGTCCGCCCTGCTCGTTCATCTTGCCGTTGATCTCGCGATACCAGTTGGCAAGGGAAGGAGGCAGGCGGGTATCGGCACGCTGCCCGAGCCAGTAATAGCCTTGCAGCGGCAGACTGAGCAGGAACAGCACAGAGGCCATGACCGAAGGCCAGTAGTGCAGCTCACCAAGCTGGAACTGCAGCATGACGCTGAGCACCGCCAGCGCCGGGATGATCTTGAGGGCGAATTCGGTGGCCTTGATCACCCGGTTCTCGGGAAACATGGAATTAAGCTCGGGACGGCGGGGCCAAAGGGTCATATAATGACGGCCTTGCTGTAATTTAGTTCCAAAAATGTTCATGCTCATGCTACCTCCGAGCTTTTTTTGAACGTATTAACGGCAAAACCTCGACTATATTTGATGTGCAATAACAAAGGTTGAGGATGACTTTGTTATTTTTCAACAATCGGGTTATCCTTTGTACGCCCAATTTTTGCGCCAACGGCCTGCCGTTGCGCTGTCAGGGACGTCTGGATTTCGGGTCTTGTATCACTATACAAGGGGCAAGCAACAGATTGCCAACCCTCATAAGGATAAGTTGAAAGTTTTTGGACGCAACGCGTCCAACGCATCCTCCTACACAACCCAATCTGCGATAGGATTTATTCATGAGTAAGCTGGTTCTTGTACTTAACTGTGGCAGCTCGTCCCTGAAGTTTGCTGTCATTGACGCAACCACCGGTGATGATCTGTTGTCCGGCCTGGCCGAGTGTTTCAACCTCGACGACGCCCGCATCAAGTGGAAACTGAATGGCGAGAAAGGCAGTGCCGATCTGGGCGCAGGTGCCGCTCACCAGGAAGCGCTGGACTACATCGTCAACAAGATCCTGCCGCTCAATCCGGAACTGTCCAAGAATCTGATCGCCATCGGTCACCGTGTTGTGCACGGTGGTGAGCGCTTCACCTCCTCCGTCGTGATCTGTGATGACGTGATCGCCGGCATCGAAGCCGCCGTACCGTACGCACCGCTGCACAACCCGGCTCACCTGATCGGTATCCGTGAAGCCCGTCGTATCTTCCCGGCCCTAGCCGACAAGAACGTGGCCGTGTTCGACACCGCCTTCCACCAGACCATGCCGGAAGAAGCCTTCCTGTACGCCCTGCCGTACAAGCTCTACAAAGAGAACGGCATCCGTCGCTACGGCGCGCACGGCACCAGCCATTACTACATCAGCCTGGAAGCAGCCAAGCAGCTGGACAAGCCGGTGGAAGAGCTGAACATAATCAACTGCCACCTAGGCAACGGCGGTTCCGTCTGTGCCATCAAGAACGGCAAATCCGTTGATACCTCCATGGGTCTGACCCCGCTGGAAGGCCTGGTCATGGGTACCCGCTCCGGCGATCTGGACCCGGCCATCATCTTCTTCCTGCACGACAAACTGGGCATGAGCGTGGCGGATATCAACACCATGCTGACCAAAGAGTCCGGTCTGCAGGGTCTGACCGAAGTCACTTCCGACTGCCGTTTCGTTGAAGACAACTACGACAGCAAAGAAGAAGCCAAGCGTGCCATGGACGTTTACTGCTATCGCCTGGCCAAGTATATCGGCGCCTACGCCGCCGCCATGGACGGTCGTCTGGATGCCGTGGTCTTCACCGGTGGTATCGGTGAAAACTCCGCCCCGATCCGTGAAATCACCCTGAACAAGCTGGGTCTGCTGGGCTTTGACGTCGATCACGACGCCAACCTGAAGGCTCGTTTTGGCAAGGGTGGCGAGATCACCAAGGCTGGTTCCACCAAGGCCCTGGTTATCCCGACCAACGAGGAGTGGGTCATTGCCCACGATGCGCTGGAACTGGTCGGCGCATAATTTCGCTGTAGAGCAAGGCCGCCCCAGGGCGGCCTTTTCCTGATCCCAAAAAATGAGCAAGGGGTATTAAGTGGCACGCACTATTATGCTTATCCCGGTCGGCACTGGTGTCGGCGTAACTTCCGTGAGTCTTGGCGTTGTCCGCGCCATGGAACGTCACGGTGTCAATGTCAGCTTCTTCAAACCGGTCGCCCAGCCGCGTCCGGGTGAAACCGGTACCGAGCGCTCCACCGCCGTGATCCGCGCCGCTGCCAACATCAACCCGCCCGAGCCGTTCGCCCTCTCCTACGCCGAGAACATGATCACCTCCAGCAACACAGATATCCTGCTGGAAGAGATCGTGGCCCGCTTCGAAGAGCACGTGAAGGCGAGCGGTGCCGAGGTGCTGGTCATCGAAGGCATGGTCCCGACCGACAAGCAGCCGTTTGCCAACAAGCTGAACTACGACGTCGCCAAGGCGCTGGATGCCGACATGGTGTTCGTGACCCACCCAGGCAACGACTCCAGCCAGAAGCTGAAAGAGCGCATCGAGCTGGCCTGCTCCAACTTCGGTGGCGTCAGCAACCCCCGTATCGTGGGTTGTGTCATCAACAAGGTTGGCGCTCCGGTTGACGAGCACGGCGTGACCCGCCCCGACCTGACCGAGATGTTCGAGGCGCACCACCACACCTCTGAAGCGGCTCACAATCTGGAAGTGCTGCAGGTGTTCGGCAAGAGCCCGCTGCGCATCCTGGGTTGCATCCCCTGGAATACCCAGCTGATCGCCCCGCGCGCCAAGGATCTCGCCAAGCATCTGGCCGCCAAGATCCTGCACAAGGGTGAGCTGGACAGCCGTCGCCTGCAGACCGTGACCTTCTGTGCCCGTTCCATCCACAACATGGTTGAGCACTTCCGTCCGGGCAGCCTGCTGGTCACCTCCGGCGACCGTTCCGACGTCATCGTCTCCGCCTGCCTGTCCGCCATGAACGGCGTCAAGCTGGGCGCCCTGCTGCTGACCGGCAACTACCATCCGGAACCGCAAGTGCTGGCCCTGTGCCAACAGGCCATGGCCACCGGCCTGCCGATCATGATCACAGGCACCAACACCTGGCAGACCGCCGTCAGCCTGCAGAACTTCAACGTCGACATTCCGGAAGATGACCGCGAGCGTATCGAACTGGTGCAGGACTATGTGGCTGGCCACATCGACAAGCACTGGATCGAGTCTCTCTCAGCCAAGTCCACCCGTTCCCGTCGTCTGAGCCCGCCGGCATTCCGTTATCAGCTGACCGAGCTGGCCCGTCAGGCCAACAAGCGCGTCGTGCTGCCGGAAGGCGAAGAGCCGCGGACCATCAAGGCTGCCGCCATCTGTGCCGAGCGTGGCATCGCCCGTCCGGTACTGCTGGGCAACCCGGAAGAGATCCGTCGCGTCGCCGAGCAGCAGGGCGTGGTGTTGACCGACCGTGTCGAGATCATAGATCCGCTGGAAGTGCGTGAGCGCTATGTGCCGCGTCTGGTCGAGCTGCGCAAGAACAAGGGCATGACCGAAGTGGTTGCCCGCGAACAGCTGGAAGACAACGTGGTGCTGGGCACCATGATGCTGGAGCGTGGCGAAGTGGACGGTCTGGTCTCTGGCGCGGTACACACCACCGCCAACACCATACGTCCGCCGATGCAGATCATCAAGACAGCCCCGGGCTCCTCGTTGATCTCCTCCATCTTCTTTATGCTGCTGCCTGATCAGGTGCTGGTGTACGGCGACTGCGCGATCAACCCGGATCCCACTGCCGAACAGCTGGCCGAGATCGCCATCCAGTCCGCCGACTCCGCTGCCGCTTTCGGCATAGAGCCGCGCGTCGCCATGATCTCCTACTCCACCGGTACCTCTGGCGCCGGTGCCGATGTAGAGAAAGTACGTGAAGCGACCGAGCTGGCCAAGGCCAAGCGCCCCGACCTCATCATCGACGGCCCGCTGCAGTACGATGCGGCCATCATGGAGAACGTGGCCAAGTCCAAGGCACCGAACTCACCGGTTGCCGGCAAGGCCACCGTGTTCGTGTTCCCGGACCTGAACACCGGCAACACCACCTACAAGGCGGTACAGCGCTCCGCTGACCTGGTCTCCATCGGCCCCATGCTGCAAGGCATGCGCAAGCCGGTCAACGACCTGTCTCGTGGCGCCCTGGTTGACGACATCGTCTACACCATAGCCCTGACCGGTATCCAGGCAGCTCAGGCCGAGTAATCGACCTTCAGCCGACCCTGTGAAAAACCCGCCGAGAGGCGGGTTTTTTTATGGCGGACGGGCGACATGTTGATCCGCAAGATCAAATCAGGATCCTGACCGGATCCCAACCCTCATCGCCAGCGCCTGCCTGGCAAGGGAGAGAGGATAAGCAAATACTCACACCCGCCAGAGTGGATTGCACAATTGCACCCCAGCAGAGATCAGATCCAAATACCCCTTTAAGATCAGCTAACTAACGCTAGACACACCGCTAATCTACAGAGTTTTCCACAGCTTTTGTGGATAGTTTACTGATCATTTGAAAGAAAATGACAGACTCGCACTTCCCCCTTGCTCACCTTGCGCCCATGAAAAAGGGCTCCGCAGAGCCCTTTTGGAATAACAGCCTCATCGGCGAAACAATCAGGGGCGCAGTGCCTTGTCGGCCCGGGAGATGCCACAAACCCCCGAGCGCACCACCTCGATGATCTCGTTGGTCTGGGCCGCAGTCTTGATGAAGGCATCCAGCTTCTCGCTGGTGCCCACCAGCTGTACCGTGTACTGCTCCGGAGTCACGTCGACGATCTGGCCACGGAAGATGTCCGCCAGCCGTTTCAGCTCGTCGCGAGCGCCACCGGCGGCACGCGCCTTGATCAGTGCTATCTCCCGCTCGATATGCTCACCCTCGCTGAGATCGCACACCTTGAGCACGTCCACCAGCTTGTGCAACTGCTTCTGGATCTGCTCCAGCACCCGCTCGTCGCCCATGGTCACTATGGTCATGCGGGACAGAGTAGGATCCTCGGTCGGTGCCACCGTCAGGGTCTCGATGTTGTAGCCGCGCTGGGAGAAGAGACCTACCACGCGACTCAGGGCGCCGGATTCGTTCTCCAGCAGTACTGAAATGATATGCCTCATCAGGTTCTCTCCGTCTTGCTCAGCCACATCTCGTCATTGATGGAACCAAACTTGAGGTCCCTGAGTACGACCGAAATAATATGTTCCATCGTCAGGTCCTCTCCGTCTTGCTCAGCCACATCTCGTCCATGGCGCCAAACTTGATCTGCATCGGGTAGACGTGCTCATCCGGATCGACCGAGATGTCCATGAACACCAGCCGATCCTTCATGGCGAAGGCCCTCTCCATGGCACTCTCGAGCTCCGCCGGATCGCTCACTGCGATGCCGACGTGGCCATAGGCCTCCGCCAGCTTGACGAAATCGGGCAGGGATTCCATGTAGGAGTGGCTGTGACGGCCGCCGTAGAACATCTTCTGCCACTGCTTGACCATGCCGAGGGCACGGTTGTTGATGGAGATGATCTTGATGGGCACACCGTACTGCAAACAGGTGGAGAGTTCCTGGATGTTCATCTGCACCGAGCCGTCACCGGTGACGCAGCAGACCACGGCATCCGGGTTGGCAAACTGGGCGCCCATGGCGGCCGGAATGCCGAAGCCCATGGTGCCGAGGCCACCGGAGTTGATCCACTGGCGCGGCTTGGCAAAGGGGTAGTAGAGCGCGGCAAACATCTGGTGCTGACCCACGTCGGAGGCGACGAAGGCCTCCCCCTTGGTCACCTTGTAAAGCGCCTCTATGACCTGCTGCGGCTTGATCAGGGTGGGATGGGTTTCATAGGCCAGACAGTTGCGGGAGCGCCACTGGGCGATCTGGCTCCACCAGTCCGCCAGCGCCTGCTTGTCGTTGTCGAAGCCACACTCGCGGATCACTTCCAGCATCTGCTCCAGCACGGTTTCCACCGAGCCGACGATGGGCACATGGGCCTGCACCGTCTTGGAGATGGAGGTAGGGTCTATGTCGATGTGAACTATGGTGGCGTTGGGACAGAACTTGGCCACGTTGTTGGTCACGCGGTCATCGAAGCGGGCACCCACGGCGAAGATGAGATCCGCGTTGTGCATTGTCTTGTTCGCTTCGAAAGTGCCGTGCATCCCCAGCATGCCGATGAATTGCGGATGAGTGCCGGAGAAGGCCCCCAACCCCATCAGGGTGGTGGTCACCGGCAGGTTCAAGAGCTCCGCCAGCTTGGTCACCAGATGATCCGCATTGGCATTGATGGCGCCGCCGCCCACGTACATGACGGGGCGCTGTGCCTCCACCAGCAACTTGGCGGCCCGCTTGATCTGGCCCTTGTGTCCGGCCTTGGTCGGATTGTAGGAGCGCAGCGAGACGGTCTCGGGATACTGGTAGGGAAATTTCTCTTTCGGGTTCTGCACATCTTTGGGCAGATCCACCACCACGGGCCCCGGGCGGCCACTGGCGGCTATGTAGTAGGCCTTCTTGATGGCCTCGGGGATCTCGCTCGCCTTCTTGCACAGGAAGCTGTGCTTCACCACAGGACGGGAGATGCCGATCATGTCGGTCTCCTGGAACGCATCCTCCCCGATCATGCTGGTCGGCACCTGGCCGGACAGGATCACCAGGGGGATGGAGTCCATGTAGGCGGTCGCGATCCCCGTGATGCAGTTGGTGGCGCCGGGACCCGAGGTCACCAGCACTGTGCCCACCTTGCCGGTGGAGCGGGCGTAACCGTCCGCCATGTGCACCGCGGCTTGCTCGTGCCGCACCAGGACATGCTCCATCTTGCCGTTTTCAAAGAGAGCGTCATAGATGTCGAGCACTGAGCCACCAGGGTAGCCGAAAACGTGCTCAACTCCCTGATCTTCCAGCGCTCTAACCACCATCTGGGCGCCTGATAACATCTCCATGATAAAGCCCTCCAGGCTTTGCTCCGTTAAGCGAAAGCTATCGACAGTCCGCTGCTTCCCGGCAGCGCCGGTCCGTGTTTTGTTGTTGTCTGAATACGGGCCAGGCGAGTTCGGTGCCGTCGATAGTAGAAAAATAGGTTTTTTCCATCATTCACCCGCAAAGCGGGTGAAAAACCAACTTAACCCGCTTGTGAACGCTTGTCCACGGCTTTGTCTGACCATAACAGTCATAAATTTCAAACAGCTATTAACATTCAGTGACTTGGTGAAACGGGTGGGAACAATGCGGGGAAGATGGGGGACTGGCTAGCGGATCATGCTGTCACAACGAGGCAATCTGGAAAAAAATAGCCCACCCCTTGGGGCGGGCCGTCGAGCAGAGCACAGACTTACTGTTCGTCTTCCGGCTCTGCCAGCCAGATCTGTTGATCCGGGTCCGTCTCTTCGCAGACAGAGATGCTGACCCCCATGTCCAGCAATTCATGCAGGGTCAGGTTATCTGCCAGGGTCATGGTGTCGCCGTTTTCATTGGTAAAGCGCATGGTGTCCGTCCTCTCCTTGGTGGGATCGCTTTCAGTCTAGTCAAAGGCGCTCACTTGCGATAACCAACTGCTGCTCAACGGGCATCCGCCTTCCAGCTCGCTCAAGCGATCACACACCTCTTCCGGAAACAGGGTGCGAGCCCACAACCGGCGCGAGAGCTCGGCCACGCTCTCCTTTGCCCCGTCCGCCAACCAGCCCGCCAGTTCGCCCGCCACATCGGGATAGAGGATCTGACCTGGGGCCGAGGCATCCAGCCAGGCCCGCACCGCATTGGCATCGAGTGCATCCATCAGCCGGGCCAGCCCCATCAGCTCCAGCGTCTTGGCGTTGGTCAGCTGCTCGAACTGTCCCCCCAGCGGCTTGACCAGCAGCTTCTTGCCGAGCGTCAGCGCCTCCGAGGCCAGTTCGAAACCACCGTTGGTGATGACGCCGCGACAGCCGGCCAGCACCTGCTTGAAACTTTCCCGCGCCTGCGGCTCGAACGCTATGTTGCGCCACTGGCTGGCACTGCGAATGGCCGGGTGAAAGCAGACGAAGCGCTGCTGGTTGAAGCGCGACAACAGGGCCGCGATAGCCTCGGTCTGCTCAAACGGCAGATAGACCAGGATCTGCTGATTGTCGTGGGCCTGGGCGATGGGATCTATGATGGGCGGCAGCAGCGGCTGGCCGAAGTGAAACCAGTGCAGTCCGAGGGACTGGCGGACCGGGGCGAAGTGGCGCATCAGCTGGCGGTTGAAGCCGCTCTCGCCCCAGCGCGGGATCGGCCAGTCGAAGCTGGCCTGATGGCTGATGGTGAGGCTCGGCTTGCCCCAGCGACGGGCGGCATGGGCACTGAGTGGTTCGAAGTCGCTGATCACCAGGTCGTAATCGCGGCAATCCAGGGCCCGCATGTCCCGCAAGAAGCGCAGCGGCGAGAGCCCCTTGAGGGTACGCCAGCCCGAGATCGCCCCCTCGTGGCTGACGAAGGTGATGCCGGCAAAGGTGCGATAATCGCCAAACTCGGCCATCTCGAAATAACCGTCGGCGGGGCGACCGCTGAACAGGTAGTCGACCTCAAGCCCACGAGCGCGCAGCGCCCGAGCCAGGGTGCGACTGCGGCTGATGTGACCGTTGCCTGTGCCCTGTACCCCGAACAGTATCCTCATCCCTGACTCCAGCTGAGCGCCAGCAGGGCGCAGCCACCACCGAGCAGGGCACCGGCCACCAGATCGCTCAGGTAGTGCACCCCGAGCAACAGGCGTGACGCCCCCACCAGTGCGGCCCAGGCAAACAGCAGGGGCGCCCAGAGCGGAAAGCTGGCAGCCAGCACGGTCGCCATCAGGAAGGCGGCTGCGGTATGGCCGGAGGGCAAACTATAGCGATCGGAAGGGGTGATGAAGACCGGCAGGCCTGCCGGACGCTGGCGTTTCAGCGCGTTCTTGAGCAGCAGATAGAGCGGCAGTTCGATGGCGAAGGCAAGCAGGGCCACCCCCACCAGCTCACGCTCCGCCTCCCCCTGCCACCAGAGCAGGGCTGCCAGCACGGCGTAGAGCGGGCCATCACCGGTGCGGGAGATGAGTCGGCTGATCCTGGCCTGCGGCCGGTTGTAGGCGTGGAGCAGGCAGATGCGGCACACCTGCAGGTCCCATTGCTGGATCTTGTTCATAACCCCTCCTTCCCTGAAGTCTCAGTGCAGACTAGGGCGGCGAGGTGACACTTGGTTGACGGTCAGATAACAGATTGATGAAAAAAAGGGCCGAATGGCCCTTTTTTACGACAAGCGCGGCAAATGATCAGTTCAGGGTGCCGCGCAGACCACTCTCCATCAGCCGGCAGTTGTGATCCGCCAGACGGGCCATGAAGTGCTCGTCCACTGTCAGGCCAAACACCTGCTCGTAGAGATCCTTCATCACGAATGGTTGCCACATCATGCTGAGGAAGGAGATCTTCAGCATCTCGGGATCCAGGTTGTCACCCAGTTCACCGTTGTTCTTCATGGACTCCAGCAAGGCATCGAACTGGGGCAGTTGACGCTCCAGCAGACGATTCAGCACAAAATCCCGACCCGGGCTCTTCTCGGTCGATAATGCGCTGGAGATGGCTGAGGTCAGTTCGCTGTTGGGGGCCATCACCTGATAGTAGGTGTTGAGCAGATCATTGAGGCTGCGATTGCCGGTCTCATCATGCCAGGCCTGGTCCAGCGGCTCGGCGACATCGCCCAGCACCGCCTTGTAGAGGCCCTCTTTACTGCCGAAGTAGTAATGGATCATCGCCAGATTGGAGCCAGCCAGCTCGGCGATCTCGCGGGTAGTGACCTTGCTGTAGGGCGTATTGAGAAAACGCTCACGAGCAGCGGAAAGCAACTTGTCACGAATGTCAGAACGCCCGACCGGACGACCAGGTCTACGTTTTTCCATTGAATACCTCAGATAATTCAGCAAAAACTGATAAGTCGATCTGATTGCGCAGGTGATCGAGTACAGCAGGAATGACCAGATAATCGGGCAAGGGCCGAATATGGGACAAGTAAATTTGCACTCCTTTACAATCCGATTAAATAAACCAGCGGATTGAACCTGTGAGTTCGGGTTGACACAGCATAAAAATCTCGATATTGGTAAAAGCGTTATCGACTGGAAGGATTGACTCATCATGCCTATTGCCGCTCCGCTACTACTACTCTCCCTAATCGCGACCAGTCGCGCGGGATCCTTGTAGCCGGGCTCAGGCATAGCCGGAATTTACAAAAACCCGTGCACCCTGCACGGGTTTTTTTATGCCGCCGCAGGATGCACGTCACCGAACTTAGGAAGAGGGAAGTCACATGTCAGATAGGGTCATCATATTCGACACCACCTTGCGTGATGGTGAGCAGGCCCTGGCGGCCAGTTTGACAGTCAAGGAGAAGCTGCAGATAGCCCAGGCGCTGGAGCGGCTCGGTGTCGACATCATGGAGGTGGGATTCCCTGTCTCCTCCCCCGGTGATTTTCAATCGGTGCAGACCATAGCCCGCCACATCAAGAACAGCCGGGTCTGCGCCCTGGCCCGCGCCCTGCCCAAGGATATAGACGCCGCCGGCGAAGCCCTGCGGGTCGCAGAGGCCTTTCGCATCCACACCTTCATCTCCACCTCCTCCATCCACGTGGAGAGCAAGCTCAAGAAGAGCTTCGAGGATGTGCTGGAGATGGGCATCAGCGCCATCAAGCATGCCCGCCGCTACACAGACGATGTGGAATTCTCCTGCGAGGATGCGGGGCGCACCCCGATTGATAATCTCTGCCGCATGGTCGAGGCCGCCATCAAGGCGGGCGCCCGCACCATCAATATCCCGGATACCGTGGGCTATACGGTACCGACCGAGTTCTCCGGCATCATCCAGACCCTGTTCAACCGGGTACCCAACATAGATCAGGCCATCATCTCGGTGCACTGCCACGACGATCTCGGCCTCTCGGTGGCCAACTCCATCGGCGCCGTGCAGATGGGAGCCCGCCAGATCGAGTGCACCATCAACGGCATAGGTGAGCGGGCAGGCAACTGCTCGCTCGAAGAGGTGGCCATGATACTGAAAACCCGCGCCGATCTGCTCGGGGTGCACACCAACATCCGCCACAGTGAAATTCATCGCACCAGCGCCCTGGTCAGCCAGCTCTGCAACATGCCGGTGCAGCCCAACAAGGCCATCGTCGGCGCCAACGCCTTCTCCCACAGCTCCGGCATACACCAGGACGGCGTGCTCAAGGCGAAAAACACCTATGAAATCATCACCCCCGAGAGCATCGGCCTGACCCAGAACAACCTCAACATGACCTCCCGCTCCGGCCGCCACGTCATCAAGCACAGAATGGAGTCCATGGGCTACGCCGAGAGCAGTTACGATCTCGACGACCTCTACGGCAAGTTCCTGACCCTGGCCGACAAGAAGGGGCAGGTATTCGACTATGACCTCGAAGCGCTGGCCTTCTTCAGCCAGATCCACGAAGAGCCCGAGCACTTCAAGCTGGAGTATCTCGGGGTCCAGAGCGGCAGCTCTGTGATGGCCACCGCCTCGGTGAAATTGAAGGTGGGCCAGGAGACCATCAGTGAAGCGGCCACCGGCAATGGCCCTGTAGACGCCGTCTACCAGTGCATCAATCGCATCACAGGCTACGAGATCCGCATCGACAAATACGAGCTCAAGGGCAAGGGCGAAGGCAAGAACGCCCTCGGCCAGGTCGATATCGTCGCCGAATACAAGGGCCGCAAATTCCACGGCATGGGCCTGGCCACCGACATCATAGAGTCCTCGGCCCAGGCGTTGATCCACGTGATCAACAGCATCTGGCGCGCCGATCAGGTGGCTGAACAGATGGAACGCAACGTCACAAAAACAGACAAGATCAATACGGAGAGTGTGTGAGTATGAGCAGTTATCGGATCGCAGTGTTGCCGGGTGACGGCATAGGCCCGGAAGTGATGGCCGAGGCCGTCAAGGTGCTGGAAAAAGTGCAGGCCAGATTCGGCTTCGCCCTCGACTATGATCGCCACGACGTCGGCGGCATCGCCATCGACAACCACGGCACCCCGCTGCCACAAAGCACCGTCAAGGGCTGTGAAGCGGCCGATGCCGTGCTGTTCGGCTCGGTGGGCGGCCCCAAGTGGGAGCACCTGCCACCGAACGATCAGCCGGAGCGCGGCGCCCTGCTGCCCCTGCGTGCCCACTTCAAGCTGTTCTGCAACCTGCGTCCGGCCCGCATCTACACAGGTCTGGAGCAATTCTCCCCGCTGCGCGCCGACATCTCGGATCGCGGCTTTGACATCGCCTGCGTGCGCGAACTGACCGGCGGCATCTACTTCGGCCAGCCCAAGGGGCGTGAAGGGGAAGGCGCCACCGAGAAGGCATTCGACACCGAGGTGTACCATCGCTTCGAGATAGAGCGCATCGCCAAGATTGCCTTCGAATCGGCCCGGGTACGCCGCAGCAAAGTGACCTCCATCGACAAGGCCAACGTGCTCGCCTCCTCCATCCTGTGGCGTGAGGTGGTCAGCGAGGTCGCCAAGTCCTACCCGGACGTGGCGCTGAACCACATGTACATAGACAACGCCACCATGCAGCTCATCAAGGATCCGTCCCAGTTCGACGTGCTGCTCTGCTCCAACCTGTTCGGCGACATCCTCTCCGACGAGTGCGCCATGATCACCGGCTCCATGGGGCTGCTCCCCTCCGCCAGTCTCAACGAAGCGGGCTTCGGCCTGTTCGAGCCGGCCGGTGGCTCGGCGCCGGACATCGCAGGCAAGGGCATTGCCAACCCCATAGCCCAGATCCTCTCCGCCGCCCTGATGCTGCGCTACAGCCTGGGACAGGAAACCGCCGCCCAGGCCATAGAACAGGCCGTGGCCCAGACTCTGGCAGAGGGTTACTTCACCGCCGACCTGCATCAGGCGAGTGCACAGCACCCGGTGCAGAGCACGTCCGAGATGGGCAGCCAGATCGCCGCCCGGATCTGAGCCGCACAACAGATAACAAGGAAGAGAGAAGCAATGGCCAAGACCCTCTATCAGAAAGTATTCGACGCCCATGTGGTGCGTGAAGTGGCAGGCGAAACACCGCTCATCTACATCGATCGTCACCTGGTGCACGAAGTGACCAGCCCGCAGGCGTTCGACGGCCTGCGCGCCATGAAGCGCCCGCTGCGTCGCCCGGATCTGACCTGGGCCACCATGGATCACAACGTCTCCACCACCACCAAGGACATAGCCGCCTCCGGCGAGATGGCCCGCATCCAGATGGAGACGCTCGCCGACAACTGCAAAGAATTCGGCGTCCGGCTCTACGATCTGAACCACAAATACCAAGGCATAGTCCACGTGATGGGCCCCGAGCTCGGCATCACCTTGCCCGGCACCACCATAGTCTGCGGCGACTCCCACACCGCCACCCACGGCGCCTTCGGCTCGCTGGCCTTCGGCATCGGCACTTCCGAAGTGGAGCACGTAATGGCGACCCAGACCCTGAAACAGGGCCGGGCCAAGACCATGCGCATCAGCGTCAACGGCAAACTGAGCGATGGCATCAGCGCCAAGGACGTGGTGCTGGCCATCATAGGCAAGGTCGGCCATGCCGGTGGTACCGGTTACGTGGTGGAGTTCGCTGGCGAGGCCATTGCGGGCCTCTCCATGGAAGGGCGCATGACGGTGTGCAACATGGCCATCGAGCTGGGTGCCAAAGCGGGCATGATAGCCCCCGACCAGATCACCATCGACTATATCCGTGGCAAGGAGTTCGCCCCCAAGGGCGAGTCACTGGAACAGGCCATCGCCTACTGGCAGAGCCTCAAGAGCGACGAAGGCGCCCGCTTCGATGCCGAAGTGGTGCTCGACGCCGCCGACATAGCGCCGCAGGTGACCTGGGGCACCAACCCGGGCCAGGTGATCGCCGTCAATGAGCCTATCCCTGCACCGGAATCCTTCGCCGATCCGATGGAGCAGCAGTCCGCCCGCAAGGCGCTGGCCTACATGGACTTGCAGCCGGGCCAGAAGCTCACCGATGTCGCCATCGACAAGGTGTTCATCGGTTCCTGCACCAACAGCCGCATCGAGGATCTGCGCGCCGCCGCCGCCATCGCCCGTGGCCGCAAGGTGGCCGCCGGGGTACAGGCGCTGGTAGTGCCAGGCTCAGAGCAGGTCAAGGCCCAGGCCGAGGCCGAGGGACTGGACAAGATCTTCCTCGACGCAGGCTTCGAGTGGCGCCTGCCCGGCTGCTCCATGTGTCTGGCCATGAACAACGACCGGCTGCAACCGGGGGAGCGCTGCGCCTCCACCAGCAACCGCAACTTCGAAGGGCGCCAGGGCCGTGCCGGCCGCACCCATCTGGTGAGCCCGGCCATGGCCGCCGCCGCCGCCGTCACCGGTCACTTTGCCGATATTCGCGCGCTGTAATTACGAGGAGAACGAGATGACAGGCTTCAAACAGCATAAAGGGATCGTCGTCCCCCTCGACAGCGTCAACGTCGACACCGACGCCATCATTCCCAAGCAGTTCCTGCAGAAGGTGAACCGCATCGGTTTTGGCAAGCACCTGTTCCACGATTGGCGCTTCCTGGACGATGCCGGCCAGCAGCCCAACCCCGAGTTTGTGCTGAACCAGCCGCGCTATGCCGGCGCCAGCATCTTGCTGGCACGGGAGAACTTCGGTTGCGGCTCGAGCCGCGAGCACGCCCCCTGGGCGCTGGCGGATTACGGCTTCAAGACCATTATCGCCCCGAGTTTCGCCGACATCTTCTATGGCAACGCCATCAACAACGGTCTGGTGCCGGTGCGTCTGAAAGAGGAAGAGGTTGAGGCGCTGTTCCAGCTGGTTGCCGCCCACCCCGGCCTGCAGATCGAGGTGGATCTGGAGGCCAACCGGGTGCGTGCCGGTGAGCTCAGCTTCGGCTTCGAGATCGACGAGTTTCGCCGCTACTGCCTGCTCAACGGGCTGGACGCCATCGGCCTGACCCTGCAGCACGAGGCGGCCATCAGCGCCTTCGAAGCCAAGCAACCGAGCTGGATCTGAGCGGCCCCCTCACAAGCTCAAGGCCGCCCTCGGCGCCTTCGAGACTGTGCAAGAGAGCCGAGCTGGATTTGACGCGCCAGCGGCAATAAAACGAGTAGAATCAACAGGGAGCCTTGGCTCCCTGTTTTATTGTCCGGCCACGCCGCCCACCATGCATGGCTGGCCATCACGGCGCCACAGAGAGGAAACCTTGATGAAGAGAACGAGTGGCATCCTCCTGCTCTGCAGCCTGTGGTTCACGCTTCCGGCCAGCGCCGGGCAGACCTATTTCAACAGCCACGGCGGTCAGCTCAACGTCGGCTGGCAGGACAAGGATGGCAAGGCGCAGCAGCTCACCTACCGGCTGAAGTCGGGCAAGTTGCCGCCGCTTATCGCCTATAGACCCGCGCGCATGCAGGAGGAGGTGTTGCAGAGCCTGTTGCAACAGGCCGCTACCGAATTCCCCGCCGTGCAGATCGCCCTCTCCCGTCCCGACATGGAGCTCAAGATCAAGGGGCGCCAGCCCGACCAGGTCAACAAGGCACTGGCCTGGCTCACACAGCAACGTGACAAGCTGGAATCCGAGTGGCTCAAGCAGTACTACTTCCAGCCCTTCACCCCGCCCGATGGCGTGCCCGCCATCAAGCAGGATCATGTGCGCATTGCGCTGGAGAGCCGGACCGAGCTGGCCCCGCTGGCCGATCAGCTCAAACAGACGGGCACCACAGAGACGGAGGCCCGTCAGAAGACGGTGGCCCATATGCTCGGCTTCATCCAGGCCATCCCCTATCAGCTGCTCGACAGCCAGTCGGGGCGCTCGGGCAAGGGCTTCCTCAGCCCGCGTCAGGTGCTGGAGCAGAACCGGGGGGATTGCGACAGCAAGGTGACCCTGATGGCAGCCATGCTGGCCCAGCTCTTTCCCGAGCTGAAACAGGCCATGGTGTTCGTGCCGGGGCATGCCCTGCTGGGGGTAGCACTGCTGGCCAAGCCGGGTGAGGCGACCCTGAGCTGGGAGGGCGAAACCTACCTGCTGATGGAGCCGACCGGCCCGGGTCAGTTTGCCATGGGCCGGATCGCATCGACCAGCCAGACGCTGGTTGATAGCAAGCAGTTGAGCGTGCAGCCGGTGCAGGCCAGGGAGTGACACTCAGGCCAAATACCAAAGCCCAAAATGGCACAAGCCAGCGAACTGCTGGCCTGTGGTAGACGGTGGGTTCTGTTGTTGGCTCAGGCCTGGGATTGAAACTCGATGGCCAGCAGCAGGCCCTCTTCCTCTTCCAGCACCCGAATGATGCGGGCCTGGGCCTCGAACGGCGGCAGCAGGTTGTTGTTGGTGGCCAGGCTAACCCGGATGGGCTGACTCACATCGAGCCGATGCTCGGCGACGGCGATCCCCATGCCATTGGCGCTGAGATCCCGACAGATCCCCTCCAGCACCTGCTGTTGCTGGACGACGGTGACGGGGGCGTTGATTATCATGCGCTGGAAGGCGCGTCTTTCCTTGGTACTGGTGATCACGCGAACATCCTCTGTTGTGCTGACGCCATCTCGGTGGCCCGCAGGAACAATTGTGCTGGCCTCCCCCCAAGAACGTTAATACAATGCGGTTCGTTTCTCAAACGGGGTGCGGTTTACCGCTGAGATTATACCCGTGTACCTGATCCAGATAATGCTGGCGGAGGAATTTGAGGCATGGCGCTCATTTTTTGCGCCCTCATCCGCTGGCACCTCATCATTAACAGGGAGTGCCACTTGATGAAAACCCTGCTGCTGGTTGCCACCAGCCTGCTCAGTACCCAGGCCTTCGCGGCCGACACCCTCACCGTCTATACCTACAGCTCCTTCACCGCCGAGTGGGGACCCGGTCCCAAGATCAAGCAGACGTTCGAGAAAGAGTGCGGTTGCAACCTCAACCTTGTGGCGCTGGAAGATGGCGTCGCCATCCTCAACCGGCTGCGGCTGGAAGGCAAGCACAGCAAGGCCGATCTGGTGCTGGGGCTGGATGATGCCCTGATCAGCGAAGCCAAGCAGAGCGGCCTGTTCGCCCCGCACACCACCAGACTGGATGGCATCAAGGTGCCGGGCGGCTGGCAGGATGACACCTTCGTCCCCTATGACTACGGCTACTTCGCCTTCGTCTACAACAAGGACAAACTCAAAGCGCCCCCCAAGAGCCTGAAAGAGCTGGTAGAACGCCCGGATCTCAAGGTGATCTATCAGGATCCGCGCACCTCTACGCCGGGTCAGGGGCTGATGCTGTGGATGAAGTCGGTCTACGGGGATGAGGCGCCGGCAGCCTGGGCAGAGCTTGCCAAGAAGACGGTCACTGTCACCAAGGGCTGGTCCGAAGCCTATGGCATGTTCCTCGATGGGGAAGCGGACATGGTGCTCTCCTACACCAGCTCCCCCGCCTATCACCTGATCGCCGAGAACAAGCCCCAGTATCAGGCCGCCGCCTTCGAGGAGGGTCACTACCGTCAGGTGGAAGTGGCCGCCAAGCTGAAAAGCGCCAAACAGGGCAAGCTGGCCGACCAGTTTCTGCAGTTCATGATAAGCCCCGCCTTCCAGCAGGAGATCCCTGCCGGCAACTGGATGTATCCGGTAACAGATGCGCCGCTGCCCAAGGGCTTCGAACAGATGATCACAGTCAGCAAGCCGCTGAGTTTCACCAGCGATGAAGTGGCAGCCAATCGCAAAAACTGGATCCGCGAGTGGCTGCAAGCCGTCACCCAGTGAGCCGTCTCTTCGTAAAACCACAGGTTCGCCCCCTCTGGTGGCTGCCGGGTAGCGCAGCCACCCTGTTAATCCTGCTGTTATCCTTAGGGCCGCTCGTCGCCCTGCTGTGGCAGGCCGGTTCGCTGGCCCCCCGCACCCTGCTGGCCGATCCCTATCTGCGCCATGTGCTGGGCTTCAGCCTGGGGCAGGCGCTGCTCTCCACCCTGCTGAGCCTGGGGCTCGCCATTCCGGTGGCAAGAGCGTTGGCGCGGCGCCGCTTCATAGGTCGACGCCTGCTGCTCAAGCTGTTTGGCCTCTCGCTGGTGCTGCCGGTCATCATCGCCATCTTCGGCATAGTGGCGGTGCACGGCAAACAGGGCTGGCTGTCGCAGTTGCTGCGCGGCCTGGGGCTGGATCCTGGCAACTACCTGTACGGCCTGTTCGGCATACTGCTGGCCCACATCTTCTTCAACATGCCGCTGGCGGCGCGCCTCATGCTGCAGAGCATAGAGAGCATCCCCGAATCGAGCTGGCGTCTCGCCAGTCAGCTGGGCATGCGCTCTTCCCATATTTTCCGGCTGCTGGAGTGGCCGCTCCTTCGCGGCATACTGCCGGGACTTGCCAGCCTCATCTTCATGCTCTGCTTCACCAGCTTCACCACTGTGCTGGCGCTCGGCGGTGGCCCCAGGTCCACCACGCTGGAGGTGGCCGTCTACCAGGCGCTGCGCTTTGATTTTGACCTCGCCACCGCCGGCGGCCTGGCGCTGGTACAGCTGATCCTGACCGCTACCCTGCTCCTGCTGCAATACAAGCTGCAGACCACGCCGGCCAGCCGGATCAGCAGCCATCGCCCCTGTCTACGACCGGATCGCCATCAGCCGGGGGCAGGCCTGGTAGATGCAGTGGCGCTCTGCACCGGGCTCGCCGTCTTCCTGCCCCCGCAGCTTGCGATCCTGGTGGCCGGTTTCAATCCCGGCCTGCTGACGGCGCTGGCCTCGGCGCAGCTGTGGCAGGCCAGCGGCCAGTCGCTGCTGATCGCGCTGGCGGCGGGAACCCTTGCCACCCTGCTTGGCAGCGGTCTGCTGCTCACCAGCCGTCATCTCAAGGTGCGCACCCGTCAGCGGCGGGCCGCCGCCATGTGGGAGGCCAGCGGCTCCATGATCCTGATGATACCGGCGGTCGTGCTGAGCACAGGCCTCTTCATCATGTTCATGCCCTTTACCGATGTGTTCGCACTGGGGCCCTGGCTGGTGGTACTGGTCAACGCCCTGATGGCGTTGCCCTATGTGTTGCGCACCCTCTCAGCTCCCATGCAACTGGTGGTGCGCCAGTACGATAGACTGGCCGACAGCCTGGGGGTGCGCGGGCTGCATCGCCTGCGGCTGGTGGAGTGGCCCCTGCTGCGCCGCCCGCTGGCACTGGCCATGGCGCTCTCCATGATCCTCTCGCTCGGGGATCTCGGTGCCATCGCCATGTTTGGCAGCCAGGAGCTCACCACCCTGCCCTGGCTGCTCTATCAGCAGCTCGGCAGTTACCGGCTGACCGAGGCGGCCGCCACCGCCCTGCTGCTGCTCATTCTCTGTTTTTCCCTGTTCTGGCTGGTAGAACGCGGGCTTGGAGGAAAAAATGCTGAACATTGATGGGCTGGTCACCAGCTACCCCGATTGGCGAGTCAGCTTCAGCGCGACCCTGCCCAAGGGAGAGATCACAGCGCTGATAGGGCCAAGCGGAGCGGGCAAGTCCACCCTGCTCGGCATGATCGCCGGTTTCGTGCCGGTGGAGTCCGGCACCCTCAGTTTCGATGGGGAAGATCTGCTGCCGCTGGGACCTGCCGAGCGGCCGGTCACCACCCTGTTTCAGGATCACAACCTGTTCCTGCACCTGTCGGTGTTCGACAACATCGCCATCGGTCTGCATCCGGGCCTGCGTCTGAGCCCGGCTCAGCGGACACAGGTGAAACAGGCCGCAGAGCGGGTCGGCCTTGGCGACATGCTGGCGCGACTGCCGGAGCAGCTCTCCGGCGGCCAGCAGCAGCGGGTCGGGCTGGCGCGAGCCCTGGTGCGTGGCAAGCCCTTGTTACTGCTGGATGAGCCTTTCTCGGCGCTCGATCCCGCCCTGCGCCGGGAGATGCTGGCAGAGGTAGCCCGCCTCGCCTGCGAGCAGGGCATCACAGTGCTGATGGTCTCTCACAACCCGGAGGATGCCCAGCTCATCGCCGACCAGGTGCTCTTCATCGACGAGGGGCGCATCGCCCTGCAAGGCAAACCCGACATACTGCAAAACAGCGATCACCCCGGCCTGCTGCGCTACCTTGGGCACACGCAAGGGTCATGACCGGCGACGGGATCAAAAAAGGGGAAGCCGCTTGGCTTCCCCTTTTTCATATGAAGATAGTCAGTCAAATCAGAGATTTTCCTCGGCGAAGGAGGCGAGCTTGCTGCGCACCACCCCGTTCAGGAAGATGTTGGCACTGCCGTCGAAATCCTTGAAACGCTCGACTATGTAGGTCAGACCCGAGGTCACAGGGCTCAGGTAGTTGGAGTCGATCTGGGCCAGGTTGCCGGAGCAGACGATCTTGGTGCCCTCGCCGCAACGGGTGATGATGGTCTTGATCTGGGACGCGGTCAGGTTCTGGCACTCGTCCAGCAGCACGAAGGTGTTCTGGATGCTGCGCCCGCGCATGAAGTTGACCGATTTGAACTGGATGTTGGCTTTCTCCATGATGTAGCTCAGCGAGCCGCTCATGTTCTCGTCCTGCTTGTGCAGCACCTCCAGGGTATCTGTCACCGCCGCCAGCCAGGGCATCATCTTCTCTTCTTCGGTGCCGGGCAGGAAGCCTATGCTCTCGGCGATTTCCGGGGTGTTGCGGGTGACGATGACTTTCTCGTAAATCCCCTTCTCAATCACCAGTTCCAGTGCCGCCGCCATGGCCAGCAAGGTCTTGCCGCAACCGGCCGGGCCGGTCAGGATCACCAGATCGATGTGCGGATCGAGCAGGGCATCCAGCGCCATGCCCTGATAGACGTTCTTGGGATGGACACCCCAGGCCTTGCGCGACATCAACCGCTCGCGGCCCAGATCCTTGATGCGGATCTTGTGGCCATCGTTGCTCAATACCCTGGCGGCGAAGAAGTTCTCCTCGTCGAGCAGGTACTGGTTGACGTGCACCCCCTCCAGCAAGTTCGAGTCGATCACATGGACGGTATCGCGGCCATGGGTCTCGCTGTCACACTCGCCGACCCGCTCCCAGAAGCTGCCGGGCACCACCTGAAAGCCTTTGGCCAGCAGACGGATATCGTCGATCAGCTGGTCGCTACGGTAATCTTCGACGTGCGCCAACCCGGCCCCCTTGGCCTTGAGGCGCATGTTGATGTCCTTGGTGACCAGCACCACCTGGCGTTTCATCTCATGCTTTTGCAGATAGAGGGCCGCGTTGATGATGCGGTTGTCGGCCTCCTTGTCGGTGAACACCTCGGCATCCTGGGGCAGATGGTGGTCACTGAAGATACAGATATTGCCGCTCGCCTCACCCGCCAGCGGTACGCCCTGGGTGATCTGCTCCGGCGTTGCATCGCGGAACACGTCTTCCAGCGCACGAATGGCCACCCGCGCATCGCGGCTGACATCCTTGTGGCGATCCTTGATGTTGTCGAGCTCTTCCAGCACCGTCATGGGGATGAGCACGTCGTGCTCTTTGAAGGAGTAGATGGCGAGGGGTTCGTGAAGCAGAACGTTGGTATCCAGGATAAACAGCTTTCGGTCCGTATTGTCCATAAGCATCCTCCTTGGCACTGAAGGTGCCACGTGTGTGAATCTCAGATGTCATTGAAACCACACGAGCGTGACAGTTTTATTACCCCCAACGCTACGCTCGATTTTACCATCACGCAACAAATCGCTTGAGCGGCAGGATCGTTCGAACAGAAAAGCAGCAATAAAAAAGACCGGCTCTGTGGCCGGTCTTGTTCAAGTGCTCGGTGGCTTGTCAGCCACACTTGGAGTCACCGCAGTTGAGACAGGTCATGCAGCCATCCTTTTGCACCAGCGCCTTGGTATTGCACTTGTAGCAGAGTGCCGCACTGACCGGGAAACCACTGCCGGCCTGCTGTTCTTCTGCCTGCTGCCGGACCTGCAGTTCGGCCTGTTTCTCGGCCAGAAACGCCTGCTGATGCTCATCCAGCCCCGGCAGCGTGATCATGCCGATCTCGGTGAGATGGGTCTCGATCACGTTGCCAATTTCGGCGATCAGGGAGGGAACATACTTTCCCTTGTTCCAATAGCCGCCCTTGGGATCGAACACGGATCTCAGCTCCTCCACCAGGAAGGTGACATCCCCCCCCTTGCGGAACACGGCAGAGATGATGCGGGTCAGCGCCACTATCCACTGGTAGTGTTCCAGACTCTTGGAGTTGATGAAGATCTCGAACGGGCGGCGGGTCTCGTGAACCGTGCCCTCGTTGAGAATGATGTCGTTGATGGTGATGAACAGCGAGTGCTCGGAGACATGCTCCGGCGTCTTCAGCTTGTAGGTGGTGCCCATCAGCCGCTCCGGGCGCAGCACGGTTTCGTGCATGTGCACCACGTCATCCTGCGGGGCCAGATCTTCCTGCGGCTCATCCCGGGTTTTCACCTTGTAGGCGACGATTTTCTTGTCGATCTTCTTGACCATAATCTGTTCTCAGAATTTACCGTAATAGCCTTCTTTCAAGGCGTCATAAAGGTTGGCGGCGGTATGCAGCTCGCCATCGTATTCGATCTCTTCGTTCCCCTTGACGGAGATGACGGAGCCATCCTCCAGAGTGAACTCGTACTGAGTGTTCTCCAGATCCTTCTCCTTCACCAGCACGCCCTGGAAGGCCTCAGGGTTGAAGCGGAAGGTGGTGCAGCCCTTGAGCCCCGAGTCCGAGGCATACATGTAGATGTCCTTGAACTGCTCGAACGGGAAATCGGTCGGCACGTTGGCCGTCTTGGAGATGGAGGAATCAATCCAGCGCTGGGCCGCGGCCTGAATGTCCACGTGCTGGGCCGGACTGATGTCGTCGGCCGTGATGAAGTAGTCAGGCAGGCGGCTGGCGTCATCTTCGGTGTAGGGCATCGCTGCCGGGTTCACCAGCTCGCGGTAGGCGAGCAGCTCGAACGAGTAGACATCCACACTCTCCTTGCTCTTCTTGCCCGGCTTGATGACATTGCGGCTGTAGTGATGGGCAAAGCTCGGCTCGATACCGTTGCTGGCGTTGTTGGCCAGCGACAGGGAGATGGTGCCGGTCGGCGCTATGCTGCTGTGGTGGGTGAAGCGACCACCCACCTCGGCCAGTTCGGCCACCAGAGCGGGATCCACCTCGGCCACCTGCTGCATGTAGCGGCTGTAGCGCGCATGCAGCACCTTGCCCTTCACCTTGTCACCCAGCTTGATGCCATCGGCCGCCATCTCGGGGCGCAGTCGCAGCATCTTGCCGGTCACCTCGAACTCCTGCTCCATGATGGGAGCCGAGCCCTTCTCCCTGGCCAGACGCAGGGACTCCTGCCAGCCGGTCATGGCCAGCTCCTGGGATACCTGCTCGGTGAAGGCGACGGAAGCCGCAGAACCATATTTTATCTGCAGCATGGTGAGGGTCGAGCCGAGGCCGAGGAAGCCCATGCCGTGACGGCGCTTGGCTGTGATCTCCTCGCGCTGCCTGGGCAAAGGCAGCTGGTTGATCTCCACCACGTTGTCCAGCATGCGGGTGAAGATGGCCACCACCTTGCGAAACGCCTGCCAGTCGAAGGCAGCCCGCTCGGTGAAGGGCTCCCGCACAAACTTGGTCAGATTGACTGAGCCCAGCAGACAGGCGCCATAAGGGGGCAAGGGCTGTTCACCGCAGGGGTTGGTGGCGCGGATCTCTTCGCAGAACCAGTTGTTGTTCATCTGGTTGACCTTGTCGATCAGGATGAAACCGGGCTCCGCATAGTCATAGGTGGAGCTCATGATGACGTTCCACAGCTTGCGGGCAGGCAGGGTCTTGTAGATCTTGCAGGCCACCTGCCCCAGCGCGTTGATGACCACCCCTTCCTTGTTGGGCCAGTCGGCCCAGAACACCACTTCGGGATCGCCCAGCGCAATACCATCCTGCTCCACCTCTTTGGCCGTGTAGGGGAAGATCAGCTGCCAGGGGGCATCCTCCTTCACCGCCTTGACAAAATCTTCGGTGATGAGCAGGGAGAGGTTGAACTGACGCAAGCGGCCATCTTCGCGCTTGGCCTGGATGAATTCGATCACATCGGGATGACGGATATCCATGGTGCCCATCTGGGCGCCACGGCGACCGCCGGCTGACGAGACGGTGAAACACATCTTGTCATAGATATCCATGAAGGAGAGCGGGCCCGAGGTATAGGCACCGGCACCCGAGACGAAGGCACCGCGCGGGCGCAGGGTCGAGAAATCATAACCAATGCCGCAGCCCGCCTTCAGTGTCAGGCCGGCCTCGTGCACCTTGCCGAGAATGTCATCCATCGAATCTTCGATGGTGCCGGAGACGGTGCAGTTGATGGTCGAGGTCGCTGGCTTGTGCTCGAAGGCACCCGCATTGGAGGTGATGCGACCCGCCGGGATGGCACCGTTGCGCAGCGCCCACAGGAAGGGCTCATACCAAGCATCAGGCTCCAATTCCTGCTCGGCCAGGGCGCGGGCAACCCGCTGGTAGGTCTCGTCGATGGAGCCATCTATAGGGGCCCCATCCTTGCTCTTGAGACGATACTTGCTGTCCCAGATCTCGAGGGACGTTTCCTGCAGGGGGATGAGGCGGGAGCCGAGTTCACTCTCCTGCACCGGGTTGGATCTAGCCATTTTCAATCAACCTTATGTGAATGCATCAACGTCATGACAGCGACAAAAAACACAACCAATAGTGACACCTATAAAAAATAACACAATATATAGTACATCTACTGCCATGAGGGCGCCGATTCTATCCTAAAAAAATGCCCCGGCCAGCAGGTTTCTGGGCCGAGGCATTTAACTGATTCATTTCCTGAAAGATTTAGCGATCAGGAAGCACTCAGGGCTTCTTGACGTACACAGTCGGCGTCTCGCCAGCCATATTCAGATAGAACTCATAGACCCCATCCGCATCCGGCGAGAACTTCATGTCCTCATACTTGGAGCAGGGGTTGACCGGCACGGCTTCCCCACCCAGCACGGCGACACCGTCACTCGGGCTCTTGTAACCGAAGTTGGTGCCACAGCTCCAGCCGGAGTCGGCAAACTTGAATTTGTAGGGGGCCCACTCTTTCTTGAGCGTGCCTTTGGCCATGTAGAGCTTGTCAGCGACCTTGACCACCTTGCTCGCATCGGTTGCCATCCAATCGTTCATCTCCCCACGCAGGTAGATGGACTTGCCACCGAAATCGCTGTTGTCTGCCGCCTGTTCTGCACCACCATGGGATGCGCAACCGCCTAATACCAGGGTTCCCGCCGCCAGCATCATCGTTACTGTTCTTTTGAACATGTGTCCATTCCTCAAATTATTGTGATTCCTTGGCCCATCGAACGTGAGCAGACGAATTAAAGCAGAGCGGGCATCACAAGAAAGGTAGAGGCATCACATTCTGTGCTTTTTATATTCAGACAAGCGACATGGACGGGGGATATATAACGCTGGATGGCGCAGCCATCCGGAACAGAGCGGGGGAGAAATGAACAGATAAGGGAGAGGCAGAAGGCAAGCATCACCTGGCCATTGCAACCCGGCGCTTGAATATCAGGCAATAAAAAAGCCCGCTCATCTGAGCGGGCTTTCAATGTTGGGTGCCTGGCAGTGTCCTACTCTCGCATGGCGAATGCCACACTACCATCGGCGCTACCGCGTTTCACTTCTGAGTTCGGCATGGGATCAGGTGGTTCCACGGCGCTATGGCCGCCAGGCAAAATCTTAATCTGGAAAGCTGACGTGAGTAACGACTGATTGGCTATTGCCTGGTCGCTATCACTGAATTAGGTAAGTAGTCTCGCACTTGCTACAAGTCTCAGAACACTTCTTGGGTGTTGTATGGTTAAGCCTCACGGGTAATTAGTATGG